>NZ_MDGR01000007.1:3274689-4630784 GCF_002742335.1 Reichenbachiella sp. 5M10
GCGGTCTTTGAAATCATAGGTGATTCTACCAAAATACGAATACAGGGCGTCTTCGGTAGCACCTCCCCAAGCATTGGCCACTGTGTCCTGTGCCTGATCGATGTACACGTGATCGTAGTCTGTCAACGGCACTTTGTCTTTGGAGCCTCCTACATTTTCCCAAGTCCGCTCTTGTGCAGAGGTCCCAAACAGCACCGAGAAGTTGTGCTCATTGATCTTCTTGGAATAGGTAATGGTGTTGTCCCACTGCCAGTTGAACCATCTTTGAGCCTCTTTGCTGACACTGGTTCTTTCGAGATTGCCCTGTGATCCGTTGAGGTAAAACAGAGGTGTAAAATTACTGTTGATCCCTATCGCCAAATCAATCGAGTAAGCCGTTTTGATGGTCAAGCCCTTGACAGGGATAAACTCGGCATAAATACCTCCAACCAGTTTGTCTTCATTCCATTCGCCGTGCTGATTGTCTATCAAGGCAATCGGATTGACAATCTCTGATCCTACGTTGGTAGAGATCCCATAAGGGAAACCATTGTCTGCATAGAGTACGGGTTCGCTAGCATAGGGACTCTGAGACAAAATATCTGGGTCTTGCTCTGTCAAAGGAGTCAAAGGATCCAAGTTGAGTGCGGAACTGTATGCTCCACCAAACGAGGTATTGCTCGAGATCCCTCTAGTGGTCTTGTGCGTATAGGCGAGGTTGTTGCCAAAATTAAACCAAGACGTCACATGCTGTCTAGAATTGAACCTAGCCGTGTATCGGTCGAACTGTGATTTTTCTCCTCCGATGATTCCCTGCTGCGAGAAGGCGGACAAGGAAGATGCAAAAGACGACTTTTCAGACCCACCTGTCACTTGTATCTCATGATTACTCATAGGGGCATTTTTCGTGAATAACTCCTCTTGCCAATCGGTATCATGTGCTGGGAGTTGAGCGAGATCAAAGGGCTCATCCAACCCGCCGTTTCGAGCCCCTTCGTTTTGCATCATGCGGTACTGCTCTGCATTGAGCATGTCGATGGTCTTGGCGGCATTTTGCATGCCATAGTAGCCCGAGTAGGTGACGTTCATTCTTCCCTCTTCTCCTGATTTGGTCGTGATCAGTACGACTCCATTGGCTGCTCTTGCTCCATAGATCGCTGCAGAAGCCGCATCTTTCAATACATCCATGCTTTCGATATCACCCGGGTTGAGGTAGTCGATCCCCCCGACCACCATGCCGTCTACGACATAGATCGGACTGGCATCTCCCGTGGTACCTGCTCCCCTGATTCGTACTGTGGGAGCTTCACCCGGCTGTCCTGACAGGTTGGTCACCTGGACCCCTGCCGTTCGTCCTTGCAGCGCTTGCTCCACGCGCAAAATTGGTGTCGATGTGATTTGCTTGGCCGACACACTGGCTATGGCTCCAGTCACCACTTTTTTACTTTGTGTCCCATAGCCTATCACGACTACCTCTGTGAGTTCGGTCAAAGAAATCTGAAGCTCTGCATCGATGATCGAGCGCCCGCCGATAGGTAGCTCCAGCGGCTCATAGCCCACAAAGGAAACGACCACCTTCTCAGCTTCCCCCGAAATACTCAAAGTGTAGCGTCCATCTATATCTGTGACTGTACCGTTGGCCGTCCCTTCGACGATAACCGTCGCGCCAGGGATGGTCTCCCCGTTGGATGCGTCACGGACGACACCCGAAATGCTCCTTCCTTGCGCGAATACTTGAGACGCCATCAAGGTCATCAGCATGACTGCTAAAAAATTCTGTATACGTTTATTCATGTCTTTCATATTTGGTTTTGGCAATCAATTCTCATTGATATACTCTTACATAATCCACTTCCATTGTGACCGGAAGTGCTGCGGGCTCTATGCCCATCAAGCCTCCCCAGTTGCCCCCATAGGCGATGTTCATGATCAGTCGAAAATACTGGTCATAGGGCCATTGAGCCGATGAAGAGCCTTCGTTTTGATAAGTAAAAAATAACCGCTCATCTACATAGACTCTGTATTCCTCTTCGTCCCATTCCAAGATGTAGTTGTGAAAAGTAGTATCACAATCTGGTACAGCTATCGCCCTATGCTTTTGTGTACCTTGCGCACCATTGTACATAGCGGTATGCGTAGCTGACACAATACTGTCTGGGTCATATCCGACATTCTCCATGATGTCGATCTCACCACTATGTGGCCATCCCCCGTACGTCCATTCGGTCGGGAGCATCCATAGTGCAGACCAGGTCCCTAGAGCTGAAGGTAGTTTTGCTCTCAACACAAAGCGACCGTATCTCCACCCTCTGTTGCCTGTAGACAACAGTCTCGCTGAAGTAAATAGGCTATCGCTCACACTATCCTGACGCAATACAATCTTCAATTTGCCCTCTTCCACGTAGGCGTTGGATGGGTCATCGGTGTATTGCTGCAATTCATTGTTGCCCCAGCCACACGAGCTTGGACAACCATTTCCCAAATCATAGGTCCATTTGGTCGTATCAGGCACCCCCGTGTAATCAAACTCATCCGACCACACCAACATGCTGTACTTCTTACCCTTGCTCTCACTAGATGATACACAAGCACCCAAACTGACGAGTCCTACGATCAAAAAGCAATTCAGTCTACTCCTCATTTTACTCACTCTTTTGAAACATCCTGATGTAGTCCACCTTCATCGTCTGTGGAAACACCGTCGATGCATTTGGACTTCCAGGCCAGTTGCCTCCTACGGCGATATTCATGATGAAGAAATAATCATGGTGAAACTCACTCAGCTCATCTGACGTGGTATCAATTACATTGAACTGCTTGTCGTCGACATACCAAGTGATTTTACTCTCATCCCATACGATCGAAAACACATGGTATTCGTCCGCAAAAACCCCAGATGACAGTTTGGTTCCTTTGCCATAGCTGGCATAGTTGCCTCCATGCTCCCAGTGGACAGTCCCGTGGACTTCATCATCTCTGTCCGTGCCACCGACCAACTCCATGATGTCGATCTCCCCACAAGCCGGCCAAGTGACAGTCTGATAATTGGCGCCTAGCATCCATAGTGCCGGCCACAGACCCTGTCCTTTGGGCAACAAAGCTCTAATGTCTACTCTCCCGTAAGTGAACTCTTGCTTCTTGGCAGTCACCAATCTCGACGAAGTATACTCTCGTCCCTGAAAAGATTCCTTCTTGGCTGTGATGGTCAATACCCCTTCGCCAACCGTCGTGTTTTCTTGACGATAATACTGAAGCTCGTTGTTGCCCCAGCCGTTGCTGCCAGTCCCTGTCTCATAGCTCCAATCCGAACTATTGAGACTAGTCCCGTTGAACTCATCGTGCCACACCAGATCCATCCCTTCGTACGATGTAGGAGTCGAATACCCATCTTCCAGGTCGATAGGACCTCCTTCTTCTCCAATTTGAATGTTGACTTCTTGTGTTTTGCTGATATAGCGCCCTGACTCCCCATAGGCTCTCACCTCAATCTCGTAGATGCCAAACGCCGTATAGGTATACGTCAATTTGCCATCCAAGCTAAATTCGTAGGAGTCTGGATCTTCGCCCATATAATACTGATACTGGGTCACATTGTCGCCCGTAGCGAGGACATCGACTCGCCCAGATAGGTCATCGGCGATGGTCACTTCAACGTCTAGATTGGAAGGATTGGTCAAATCTGTTTGCCCCTCCTCTTCTTCACAAGAAAACAGAAATAGGAAGGCCATCAATAGAGGTATGTAGAATCTCATCATCGGATTGAATTTAAAAATGAAGCAGTGTACACGCTTGTGTACACTGCTGTATGTGCAGAGTGAATATTATTCTAGAATGATATCATCAAAGTAGTGTACACGTGCACCCTCTTTGTTCACCGTTTGGAAATCAAAAAACAATGCCATGACATCCCACTTTTCTGTGTCTTCTGCTGCGAAAGTAAAGCTCAGCTCTTCCCACTCATTGGCGACTGTAGTTGTCACATCGATCTCCTTGTTGTCCGCAGCGTTTGCGCTACTTTCCAATTTGAACTTCACGATGGTACCCGCCGCTGGAGAGTAGACTTTCATTTTGAAGGTTTGCTTGGTACTGAAATCTACCTTTCCTCCTAGGTTGGTCGAAATCCCTGACCAACCTTCTGCACCATCAGTTTCGTCTACTTGACCTACTTTGGCCGAAGTATTGATACCGCCTGATACTGGGTTGTCAACGATACTCGGTGAGGCACTTCCAAATCCACCAAAGCTAAATGCATCAGACTCTAGGTCAATGTTCACTGCATCAATCACAGTCTCTACCTCTTCGACTTCTTCTTTCACTCCCATTGCAGGCTCATCTGCTGCGTTGGCATAACTCACGTAAATCGCTCTCCAATATTCGGCCTCATATTGAAACCCTATCGTCAAGGTATCCACCCCTGAATCTCCTCCATCAGCCAAAACAGCCGAAAATGAAGTACTAGAAGGAGGTGTAGTTCCTTTGGGATTGTAAGTAGTAGACCCCAACTTGTACAAGCCCATCCATGCACCTGCACCTGTAAGTGTAATCGTGCCTTCCGATGAGCTATACTCATAACTATGGGTATCAGAAGATAACCATGCACTGTAGTCTACCCCATCGACAGTCAGATTAGCTGCGGACTCCTCGACACAGTTCTCGTTCAAGTCTGCCTTGTCAGACTCTGCATAATAATCAGCTTCACCCCAGAAAGTGCCAGCGGCTTGGTATTCGAAGGTTCCATCTCTGTGGTAGGTAAACTCGTCATCAAACAAACAATTTCTTGATCCGTCATTGCTCAAAGTCCACCATGAGTACCAAGTAGCTTCTGCCGGGCCTATCCCCAGTGCGGCTCCTTCTCTTAACAGCTTCCACGTCTTTGATGTAACTCCTGACAACAGTGTCAATTGCTCGTCTGGATCCGTCACGGTCACGTCTGAAGAAAACTCGGCTTCAACACCCGCATCGTTGGCAGCTGTCAAAGTCACCGTATATGTACCACCTGCGAGATACGTGTAGACTGGATTCTCCTCGGTAGAGGTGCCCACCTCATCACCGAAATCCCAAGTATAGCTCGTGGCATTTTGAGAGAAATTGCTAAAAGTCGCTTCAAAGAAATCCGCTTCGTCTATCTCTACTTGAAAGCTGGCTATCGGGTCTTTTGCTTCGGGTTCGCCCCCATCATCGGTAGAACATCCCATCATAACAATGCCCATGATCATCATTGACATGAGTCCGTAAATTAGTCTTGTTTTTTTCATGCTTAGAAAATTTAGTTTTAGTAATTGCTCTTGTCAGAGAAGTCGAAAGTCTTTCGGTTTTCGCTTCATCCATGGTTACAATTATGAGAAACTAAATCGCATCGCGTCAAAATACAGCCTGCACAATAATACATCAATGCCAAAAATAGAATACATCAAAAACTCATCAACAGGTGCTAATAATAGCTTTTAAAGCAAATAATACACATATTTATCATGAAAGATTAATTTACATTTTCCCGACAATGAACAAAGTGACTACATCACAGCTGTGCTCCTTCCTGTTATTCCTATCCATTTTCAGCCATTCGGCTATTGCCCATGATTACAAGGGGGTTCCTTTCATCACTACCTATTCTCCCAAAGAATACGAAGCGGGCATGCAAAACAACGACCTCCTCCAAGACCAAAGAGGTCTCATCTATATCGCCAACAACTACGGGCTGCTCGAATACGACGGCAGTCGCTGGCGTATCTACTCCGTCAGCAACGGTACCAAGGTAAGATCCGTCTCCTTGCATGCCAACGGCAGCATATATGTAGGCGCTCAAAATCAGTTTGGCTATTTTTTTCCCAATCCAGAAGGCAGGATGACCTACCACTCTCTCTCCGACTTACTCCCCAGTCCTCAGCAGCAAGTCGGAGAGGTTTGGAAATGCTACGTCATCGAAGAAAACATCTACTTCTGCACCGACACCCACATCTACAAATACGACGGAGAGACAGTCACTATTGAAGCACAAGACATTGAAATCGGGTCGTCTTTTGTCGCCAACAATCAGCTTTATATTTATCAAGAAAACAAAGGATTGACCTTCATCGAGAAAGGCCATCAAATCATGGTCTATGGCAGTGAAGTATTCTCAGACCAGCGCATCGCAGGCTTGATCCCCTTGGCCAACGACAGGCTATTGGTATGTACCGAAGAGCATGGACTCTACTATTACAACGGCAGCAAATTCGAAACATGGAAAGTAGACGCCAACCACGTATTGCGCTCCGTCTTTATCCAAACAGTACTCCCCCTGTCCAACCATATGCTGGCTATAGGCACGCGTAGCAACGGCATTTTCCTTATCAGCAATGAAGGTGAAATTCTTTCGAAGCTGGACAAAGAAAGGGGATTCAACAACAAAACCATCTTTGGTCTGATGGAGGACGAGTTTGGCAACCTATGGGTCGGACAAAACAACGGACTGGCCAAAATCGAACTCTCCTCTCCTTTCACATACATCAACCAACAATTCGATCTCGAAGGCGCAGGATACTGCAGCTACTCCAACCAAGATGGGCTCTATCTAGGGACCAACAACGGGCTCTACTTGATCAACAACAAAAAGACCCCTCCCTATACCCTCAACGACTACCACACAAGCAAGCCCATGAATGGACAAATCTATTCGATCCGAGGATTTGAAAACAAAATTCTACTTGGTCATGAAGATGGCGCTACTTTCTTGGACCAAGGAGTGGCCGACCGGTTTTCGACGACCGAAGGTGCTTGGAAGTTCATCGTCCCTCAAAACAACCCCTCGCTACTCCTAGAGGGCAATTACTTGGGCATGAAAGTCTACCACAAGCAAAACGAACAATGGAAAAGCGAAGGCTTACTCGATGGACTCAGGGAGTCCTCCCGCGTATTTATCGAAGACGTGGATGGATCGATATGGATGACGCATGGCTACAAGGGGGTATTCAAAATCTACCCCGCAGCAGACTACAGCAAAATCGACTCAGTCCGGTTCTATGATGACAGAAATGGTTTTGCCACCAATCGACTCATCAATATCTTTAGCATCAACAACGAAAACATCTTCTGCTCGGGCCAAGGGATCTACCGCTACGACAAAGAGCACGACTCCTTTGTCTTACACGACAAATTCACCGCGCTGTTTGGACCCAAAATCCACATTCGTGAAATGCAAGAAGATGCCAACGGCAACATCTACTTCATCGCGTCGAATTTTTCGGGTGTCCTGATCAAAGACAAATTCAACAACTACAGCATGGACACCAAAGTATTCAACAAAATCCACAGCAAATTGAACGACGACTTGGAAGACATCTCAGTATTGGATTTTGGCAATGTACTATTCGGTGCTCACGAAGGCTTCATTCATTTTGACCCACAAAAAAAATCGATCCTATTAAACCCCATCAAAGTATTGATTCGCCGTGTTTTTTCGACCAATGATGACCGAATCCTCTTCGATGGGAGTTTCCAAAAAGATGGCAAAATAGTAACCAATCAGCCGACCCATTCGGATCCCGAGTTTAGCTACGACACAAACTCCGTCCTCTTCCAGTTCAGCTCTACTTTCATAGACGAGGACATGAAAACAGAATACAGCTACCGCCTCGAGGGATTCGAGAAAGACTGGTCACTATGGACAACCAATACCGAAAAAGAATACACCAATCTACGAGAAGGGGCTTACGAATTCATCGTCAAAGCCAAAAACATCTATGACGTAGAAAGCGAAGTGGCTCGTTTTCGATTCAGCATCAACCCTCCATGGTACCGCACCAAGTTGGCCTATGTGCTATTCTTCATCCTCTTCGCGGGAAGCATCAGTGCCATCATCATTTCCCAAAACCTGGTCCACAAAAAAGAAAAAAAGGTCATGAAAATGACTCAGAAAAGAGAACTCATACGCAAAGACAACGAAATGGTCGAACTATCCGAAAAATCAAAAACGGAGATCATGAAGCTCAAAAATGAAAACTTAGAACTAGAGATCAATACCAAAAACAAAGAGCTGGCCAGTTCTACCATGAACTTGATTGACAAAAACCAACTGCTATCAGGACTCAAAAACGACATCAAACAAATCCTAGACCAAGACAAGAAAAATAGCAACACCCGAGCCCTCAAAGAAATGCTAAAAAAGATCGACCGCAGCATATCACATGATGATGAATGGGAGCATTTCCAACAGTACTTTGATCAAGTACACGGAGATTTCACCACGCGGCTCAGGCAGGAGTACGCCAACCTATCTCCGCAAGAGGTCAAGCTATCCAACTATCTCCGAATGAGTCTCTCTACCAAGGAGATTGCACAATTGATGAATATCACGACCAGAGGAGTAGAAATCGCCCGGTACAGGCTGAGAAAAAAATTGAACCTAGACAGAGAAGTCAACCTATCGGAGTTCATAGGGAGGTTTTAGAGAGTTGCGGCAGTACCCAACTTCGTGTAGTAGAACTACCCCTAGACCCACCAAAGCGCTGCAGCCCCTACAACTAACCACTCGACAGACTGCAAAGACCTCTCAATAGACCGCATAACGAACACTACGGACTGCAGAACCTTTGGGCAGTAGAGCCTGCATCCTCCTAGAAAGAATGGACGGTTTATAGCTGACGGGAGCTCGTGCCACGACGATCATCCACGCCTCTTGATGTAGGCCCTGACGCTCTCCTACGAATTAATGATGTATTTAGAATTTCTTCTTCCTGACAATCAAAAACACCCTTCAAACCGATTATTCAAACCTTTTAGCGCACCTGTAGTGTTTTTGAAGTAGCACAGAGCGGGCCCATGATGTATTAATGTAGGGTAGATTAATTTCGATTTCAGTCTGTAGCAACTGATAATTGTACAAGACACTGGTGCACAGAACAAGATTTGAGTACGCCAGTCATTATTACGAAAGACTTGATTATGAACCCTAGCAAACAGACTCATCCTTGCATGGCGCTGAGAGAAGCCCCATCTACAAAAACACCGACTCACTACCTTACAAAACGGCTCATCCAAGCCTTTCTGAGCCTCACACTAGGCCTCTTCTTGTGCGCCTGTGGATCCAGACCCGTAGAGAGCAACGAAGAAGAAATTTTCGTCTCAGACCTCTTGGATCAAATGACTTTGGAAGAAAAAATAGGACAACTGCACCAAATCACCAGTCAATGGAACATGACTGGTCCCGCTCCCGAATATGCACAAGGGCACGAAGAAAGACTCAAATCTGGATTCGTGGGCTCCATGCTCAATGTAATCGGTGCAGAAGCAACACTCAATGCACAAAAACTTGTCGTTGAAAACAGCCGATTGGGTATTCCATTGATATTCGGCTATGACGTCATCCATGGCTACCGCACGATGTTTCCCGTCCCACTTGGTGAAGCAGCCTCATGGGATCCTGAGGTCGTGAAACTGTCCGCATCGATTGCCGCTTTGGAATCTGCAGCAGCGGGTCTTCACTGGACCTTTGCCCCGATGATGGATGTAGGCAGAGACGCCCGGTGGGGACGTGTGATGGAGGGAGCCGGCGAGGACCCCTACCTTGCCAGTATCCTCTCAGCAGCCAGAGTACGCGGGTTTCAAGGCGAAAATCTCGCCGATGAGAAAACGATTGCGGCCTGCGCCAAACACTTTGCGGGCTATGCTTTTGCCGAATCAGGCAAAGACTACAACAACGTGGACATCAGCAATGCTACACTACACAACGTCATTCTGCCTCCATTCAAGGCAAGTACCGCAGCAGGCGCAGCGACCTACATGAACTCCTTCAATACCATCCAAGGCCTCCCCGCCTCGGCCAACGCGTACATCCAACGACAATTGCTCAAAGGAGACTGGGGGTTTGACGGGTTTGTCGTCTCGGACTGGAACAGCATCGGCGAAATGGTCGCACACGGAGCAGCGCCTGACCTCAAAGAGGCCGCCAACATGGCCATACACGCGGGATCAGACATGGACATGGAAGGCAATGCCTACACCAACTTCCTCGCCGAACTGGTAGAAGAAGGCAAAGTAGACACCAAAATCATCGACGATGCAGTCAGACGGGTATTGACCGTCAAATACCGTCTGGGACTCTTCGAAGACCCCTACAAGTACTCCAACACAGAATGGGAGAAAAACACCCTCTACAGCCTGGGCAACAAATCTGCCGCACGCAAAGTCGCCAGAGAATCCATCGTCTTACTCAAAAATGAGGGAAAACAACTCCCGATCGGCGAATCAATCAAATCCATCGCAGTGATCGGACCACTGGCCGATGACAAAGATGCTCCTCTAGGCAACTGGAGAGCTGATGCGATCGCCAACTCGGCGGTATCTGTACTCGAAGGCATCAAAGCCCGAGCTGGCAAAGACGTCACCATCAACTACGCCAAAGGCTGTGACCTTGTCATCAGCGAGAGAACCTTTGCAGGGGAAATTCAATTCAATACCACCGATCGATCGGGATTTGCAGCGGCAGTAGCTGCGGCCAAAAAATCCGAAATCGTGCTGCTAGCCATTGGTGAAGATTGTTTCCAATCGGGAGAAGGCAGAAGCCAAGCGGACATCGGACTCAAAGGCCTGCAAATGGAACTGTTCGACGCGATCTATGCTGTGAATCCCAACATTGTCATAGTGCTGATGAACGGACGACCAGTCGCTATCCCTGAGTTAGACGCCAAAGCTCCCGCAATTCTAGAGACTTGGTTCTTGGGCTCAGAGGCGGGGCATGCCATCGCCGATGTAGTATTCGGAGCGCACAACCCTTCGGGCAAACTCCCGATGACTTTCCCTAGGAGCAACGGACAGATCCCTATCTACTACAACTACATGAACACGGGTAGACCCGGCCCTAAGAACGAGGTATTCTGGTCACACTACACCGACCAAAGCAATGATCCGTTGTACCCCTTTGGATACGGACTGAGCTACACAGATTTTGCGTACGACAACCTGACTGTAGACAGCAGCGACCCGCGCGCGATTCAAGTCTCCGTCACACTGACCAATACTGGTTTGGTAACTGGCACAGAAGTCGCCCAACTCTACATTCGAGATCAATTTGCTAGTCTTGTGAGACCTATCAAAGAACTCAAAGGTTTTCAAAAAGTGACTTTAGAATCAGGTGAATCCAAAGACTTGACTTTCACTCTAACAGAAAAAGAATTGGGTTTCTATGACAATGAAGGCAACTACCAAGTGGAGGACGGCATGTTTGACGTGATGGTCGGTACCAATTCTACGGACTTACTCACAGAGACGTTCCTATTGACAGCAGAAGCTGTTCAGTAAACAAAAATCGCGCTTAGTTTAGACCGTTATTCCTTGGCATGTGGCACACTGGCTAATACATAGTCTGTGTGCCACATTATATCAGGTTATACAATGATGAAATTGCTTCTTTAGACCCCAAACGATACAAGCATGAAAAATACGATACAGATTATTACCCCCCTATTGCTGGCGCTACTGCTGCTCTCGCAATGCAAAGAGGAGAACACTACGCAACTCAAAGGGCACGTCACCGATGCCTACACAGGAGAGACACTGTCAGGTGTCCAGATTGTACTCCTAGAAAATGGGGCGTCCACTACTACCAGTGCAAACGGGACTTTTGCGTTTGACCCCATGGATGTAACCTCCCTCTCTACCCCTCTCGTAGGCTTGAAGTTGACCTTAGCAGGCTATCGTCCGCTCGAAATCAACGCCACGATAGATACAAACAACGACATCCAGCTATCCCCCGCTGACATCCCTGTCTACTTCTACCATCAGCCCGTACAGCTGAGTGATGGTATCACTACAGGTACGGTTCAGGGCCTGGACATGGATCAGCAACTCATTCAAAACCTGATGGACAGACTCGTCAGGGACCAATACGAAGAAATCCACAGCCTTCTCATCTACAAGGACGATCTCTTGGTAGTCGAGGAGTACTACTATGGCAACAACGATACGATTGATTTTGAAGGAGGAGTGGTCGTCGATCACCAACCTGCCCCCATCCAGTGGTCTCGCGAGGACAAGCACTATGTAGCCTCCACCAACAAAGCACTGACAGGCACGGTCGCAGGAATGGTTTTGGCAGAAAAAGGGATCAGTACCGACGAGGCTATCTCACAGTATCTACCCGACTATGCCTCTTATTTCACAGACCCCAACAAAGCGAAAGTCACCCTACATCACTGCCTCAACATGACGGCAGGTTTCCAATGGGATGAGTGGTCTGACAATGACCTCAAAGACCTCTGGAAGTCCCAAGATTTTGCAGACTTTGTCCTCTCAAGGGACAACCTATCTCCCGACTCTGAGTGGAGGTACAACAGCGCCCTGCCCAACCTCATGCTCAAAGCCCTGACCAACATAGTCAATCAAGACATCAGAGACTGGGCCGACGAACACTTCTACCAAGCCCTAGGCATCACAGATTACACCTGGCAATCCCAGCCTGACGGCACTCCCGAGGGCTCTGCACGCATGTACCTCCGCCCCAGAGACATGCTCAAAATCGGCATCACACTGCTCAATAATGGGCAATGGGATGGCCAACAAGTCATACCCCAAGCATGGGTCGCTCAATGTCTAGAAGTACAAGAAAACACCGACTCTGGTGAGTATAGTCACGGGTTTTGGTTGAGGTCACTGGATGGGGTCAACTACCTGTCGGCAGAGGGTGATGGAGGCAACTTCATCAATGTATTTCCAGAACAAAACATGGTCGTCGTGATGACCCAAGGCAACTACCTCAAGTGGCCTATATACATCAACCAAATGGACGACATGTTAGAGAACTACATTTTCCCAGCATTGTAATGCATTTTGCTGTTCCGTATACATTCTAAATCGTGACACTAACTCAAGATTTAGAATATGTACAGCACAAAAAAAGAAACGGTTGGATAACAAAGTCTTTGAGCTTGCGCAAGCAAGGGGCAGAAGTAAAGGTAACACATGATCCAGCTTGCGCAAGCAAAGGGGCACGCTTGCGCAAGTTCAACCCTTTGGTTGCGCAAGCTTCAGCAATGATCAGTAGGTCCAGTTGATAAAAGAAAACCGAGCAGGTTTATACATAGCCGAGATTCTTGCATCACGAACCTAGACGCTTGATTTTCCTGATCCGATCAGCATACTGCTATGCTAATGCTCCTGCGCATCTCCTGCTCCTCGTGGGTAACGAATGCTCTCGACCATCTCTTGCACTTCCTCAGGTGGTGCAGGGTAAAAGCGAGAAATGGCAAACGACACCACCAAGTTGACCGCCATAGCTACCGAACCAAAGCCCTCGGGTGATATCCCAAACCACCAATCCTCAGGCGTCCCTCCTCCAAAACCTTGAAGCTTGTACTTGACCATATAAAACAGCATCAACAGCGTGCCGACGACCATTCCTGCGACAGCTCCCTCTTTGTTCATCCGCTTGTCAAAGATCCCCATCACGATGGCTGGAAAAAACGACGCAGCAGCCAAACCAAACGCCAGAGCTACTGTAGCCGCGACAAAGCCCGGAGGATTGATCCCAAAGTAGCCCGCGACAAGCACCGCTGCAGCTGCACCCGCTCGTGCCCACATCAACTCTTCCTTGTCCGATATGTTGGGTTTGAGCTGCTTCTTGATCAAATCATGAGATACACTCGTCGAAATCACCAACAACAATCCTGCTGCCGTAGAAAGCGCTGCTGCCAACCCTCCAGCCGCGACCAAGGCTATCACCCAGTTGGGCAACTGTGCGATTTCGGGATTGGCCAAAACCATGATATCTCTGTCGATAGTCAATTCATTGACCGCAGGGTCTGCGACATATTGAATCAACCCGTCTTTGTTTTTGTCTTCGTAGGTAATCAAACCCGTCGACTCCCAGTTGCTAAACCACGCGGGCACGTCCGCATAGCTCTTCTCCGAAACCGTCGTGATCAGGTTGGTCCGTGCAAAAGCAGAAATAGCCGGAGCTGTCGTGTACAGTATCGCTATGAAAAGCAACGCCCAGCCTGCTGAGATACGTGCATCTTTGACACGTGGCACAGTGAAGAATCGCACGATCACGTGAGGCAATCCTGCCGTCCCCATCATCAGAGCCAGGGTGATGGCAAAAACATCCCACCGACTCTTTGCTCCTGAAGTGTACTCGTTGAAGCCCAACTCTACGTGTAGTTGGTCCAGCTTGTCGAGCAAGAATGTGCCCGATCCATCGTCAATCGTGCCTCCAAAACCTACTTGCGGGATGATATTGCCTGTCAACTGAATAGAAATAAAAATCGCCGGTACCATGAAAGCAAAGATCAACACACAATACTGTGCTACTTGCGTGTAGGTGATCCCTTTCATTCCGCCAAGGACGGCATAAAAAAACACCAAGCCCATCCCAATGAACACCCCTGTATTGATGGGTACTTCGAGAAACCTCGCAAACACCACTCCGACTCCACGCATCTGCCCAGCCACATAAGTAAACGACACGATGATCGCACAGATCACAGCTACCGTTCTGGCGACATTGGAGTAGTATCGATCACCGATAAAATCCGGCACGGTAAACTTCCCAAACTTGCGCAGATAGGGTGCCAACAGCAGTGCCAGCAGCACATAACCGCCCGTCCAGCCCATCAGATAGACCGCCCCATCATAGCCCATGAAGGAGATCAAGCCCGCCATCGAAATGAAAGACGCCGCAGACATCCAGTCCGCCGCAGTAGCCAGACCATTGGTCAAAGGGTGTACACCTCCCCCCGCTACATAAAATTCTTTGGTCGATCCCGCTCGTGACCAGATCGCAATACCAATGTAGAGTGCAAAAGTTGCCCCTACGATAATAAATGTCCAAGATTGAATATCCATAACTGCTAGTTTTCGTCGAGGTTAGAGGTTTTGTCTAGGCGATTCATCAACCACACGTAGGTGAAGATCAAGAGAACAAACACGTAGATTGATCCCTGCTGCGCAAACCAAAATCCAAGCTTGAAGCCTCCCAAGCGAAACGCATTGAGTTCCTCTACCCAGAGGATGCCAAAACCAAATGAAACCAAAAACCATATACTGAGCAATATGGTTAGATACCGGAGATTGGTCTTCCAGTACCGTTTATGTCCTTCGTTTTCTTTCATAATCATGTATCCATTGTATTGAACCCCTCATGCCGAGTTCACCCCACAATATAGAAAAGGAAACAGATTTTGACCGAACAGAGCCCTAGCAAACCCAGCGTTTGGATGCATAAATGATCGATTTACCCCCCATAAAAAAACAGAAGTCCTCATCGAAAGCTTTCGATGAGGACTTCATAGTGAGTTGAAACCAACCTACGCTGTTTATTTTTTGGAGTCTACTTTGTTCTCCTTGATCTCTTGACCTGTCTCGTCCAGATCTATCACTTCATAGCCGAGTGCTTCGAGTTTCGAACGATTGCTGGCGGCATCACCTACGACAACAATATAGAATTTATCATCTGCCAGATATTTCTTGGCCAGCTTGTTGAGTTCCTTCTTAGACACATTGGCGATGATCTTGTTTTGCTGATCTACAAAATCCTCTGACAAACCGTAGTGATTCATTCTCGCCAAGAATCTCGCCTTTTGTGATGGCGTCTCGTAGTTTCGTGCATCACGCTGACCGATGGCATTGCGCATAAAGCTCAATTCTTCGTCACTGATTCCACCTTGTCGATACGTCGTGATTTCCTTCATAAACTCAAAAACTGCACTGTCCGTAGCATCTGCTTTGACCCCTGCCAGCGCAGTAAAACTCCCTGGCTCCTCAGTGCTGTAGAAATACGAACGAGCCCCGTATGTCCAACCTTTGTCCTCTCGGAGATTGAGGTTGATTCGGCTATTGAATGCCCCTCCCAAGGGAAAATTCATCAAGTAAGACTTGTAGTAATCACCCGTCGCATCGTAGGTCATGCCCGTCATGTACCCGATACGGATCTCTGATTGAGGAGCTCCAGCCTTATCGACGAGGTATATCTTGGTGTTTGACCCTGTCTGTGCCTCTGGCAATTCAGGTATCTTCACTTCTTTGGCTTCCCATGATGTCAAAAAGCCCAATTGACCTTTGATCTCCTGCTCCGATACATCTCCCACGATGACCAGCTCTGACACAGTCGGTGAGTAGTACTGGCTGTAGAAACTACGTACATCCTCTACAGTGATGGTCTCTACAGTCTCTATGATCCCTTCGGTCGGTACCGAGAGAATGTGCTCATCACCATACAGCAATCGGTCATACACCAAATCAGCAATACTGCCTGGATCCTTGTGCGAAGACTTGATTCCTTCGATCTGCTGATTTTTCAATCGGTCAAAATCCTCTTGTGTGAATGCTGGATTCTTCAAAATCTCGTCGGCCAGTTCCAATGTTCTATCCAGGTTTTTCTTGAGTGTACTGATACGCATGGTGGTCGCACCGGCATTGCTCGAGACATGGATCTCACTACCTATTTTTCTTAGCTCCTCTTGGATTTGCTCCGAACTATAATTCTCCGTAGACTCGTTCATCAACGCAGCAGTCAAGCTCGCCAACCCTGACTTGGTCGGGGCGTATGCATCCATCTTGTGTCCCCCGTTGATTGTCAACTGCAGAGTGACTGTGGGTACCTCTTTGGATTCTGTACCGATCACTTTGATACCATTGGCCAACTCGTCCGTCCAAAAGTCCGGCACCTTGATCGATGGGTTTGGTCCCAAAGGAGGTCTCTTGCTACGGTCAAAATTATCCTTCCCTGGCTTCTTGTATGTTACTTTGTCATAATCTGTGGTAGGAAACGGGTTGGGTCCTTCGGTCTGTGGCACAAAATTGTCTGGATGCGCCAGGGCAGTCTCTTCGTTTGGCACCACACTCTGGATCACTCCCGGTTTGCCATTGACATACTGGTTGAATACACGCATGACATCCTCTTTGGTGAAGTTGAGGTAGCGGTCCAAGTCATACTTGATGCTGTTAGGATCACCCAAAAATGTCTCGTAGCTTGCCAGTTGGCTCGCTTTCCCACTGACACTTTCCAGTCCCGTGATGATGTTTTTTTCCATCGCCGCTTTGAACTTTTCGACATCCTCATCAGTCACCCCATTCTCAGCAAACTCCTTCATGGCTTTACGCATCTCAGCTTCTGTATCGGTCAATGACTGACCTGGGAAGGCAAACACCATCATGGTAAACTGCCCACCCAATTCACTGCATGGATGAGACACATTGGCTTGAATTGCCTTTTGTGTCAAGACAAATTTCTTGTAAAAATAAGAGCTACGTCCCGAGCCCAAAATATCCGACAAACAGTCCAATGGAGCTTCGTCAGGATGAAATCTAGGTACCGTAGGCACGGTAAAAAACAAAGCAGGGAAACGAATATTGCTATCTACATACGACACATAGCGATCCTGATCCACTACAGGTGCATCGAGTTTCATTTTGTCCACTTCGGGTCCTCTTGGGATCACTCCAAAATACTTCTCGACAAGCTTGACTACTTCTGCGGTATTGACGTCTCCACCGACAGTCAAGGTCGCGTTGTTTGGGCCATACCAACGCATAAAAAACTTCTTGAGGTCATTTACATCCACACGATCCAAATCCTCCAATCTACCGATGGTCAACCAAGAATATGGATGTCCATATGGATACAAGGCCGCTGCATTGACCTCACTCCATCTCCCATATGGGCGGTTGTCATAGTTCTGCCCTTTCTCATTCTTGACCGTGGCACGTTGCACTTCAAATTTCTTTTGCGTCACCGCATCGAGGAAGAAGCCCATGCGATCCGATTCCAACCACAGCATCGTCTCTAGTTGATTGCTCGGTACGGTCTCAAAATAGTTCGTCCTATCGGTGTTCGTCGTACCGTTCATGGTACCCCCTGCTTCTGTCACGATCCCTATATGCTCTTCGTCAGCGACGTGATCAGACCCTTGAAACATCATGTGCTCAAAGAAGTGAGCAAAACCAGATTTATTGAGTTCTTCGCGGGCAGACCCCACATGATAGGTCACATCCACATGCACCAAGGGATCCGAATGATCCTCATGTACAATGAGCGTGAGGCCGTTGGCCAGTTCGTATTTAGCATAAGGGATGATGACTTCATCACCCGTCTTGTTGACAGTCTCGATCAGCTTCGTCTGCGCAAAGGCAGTCGAGGAGACGAGTAGGGACAGTACAAATAGTATTTTTTTCATTCTGGATTTATGATTTGGTTATAAACTAAAGGTCGAAATCATAGGTCGATTCCTTTTGTAAGATGCATAAATCATCGAACATTCGAAAACCGCCCATGTAACTATTGGCTCAATCATAGGCCTCTCACTGGGCTTAGTAGCTTATTTTGGATGGTTTATTACAACCCGTCATCGAAATTTTCCAAGATCATGGGTCTCAAGCATAGATTTGCCATCCTAAAGACTTGAGTTACCTTTGGATACGAAGGGTGTGTTTTGGGTATACACCCTTCGTATCCAAAAGGACATATTGCACAAACAACTCTTGAACAGAATCTCACATGAACGATAAAATAGGACTGAAAGAAGCCATCTCGATCGGAATAGGAGGCATGGTAGGCGGTGGTATCTTCGCCGTACTTGGCCTAGCCGTATCCTTGGCACAAGGCGGCACGCCACTAGCCTTTCTGTTTGCTGGTATCTTGGCACTGATCACCTCATACAGCTACGTCAAGTTGTCCACTACCTTCCCTGACCATGGAGGGACAGTCAAGTTCATCAACCAAGGCTTCGGCAAGTCTATTTTCAGCGGTGGGACAAACAATCTACTGTGGGTCAGCTACATCATCATGCTCTCTCTCTATGCCTCGGCCTTTGGTTCTTATGCCCCCAACCTACTCTCCCTCACCCACGACAAGTCTCTCGACTTTCACCTCTATGCCAGTGCCATCATTGTGCTGGCCACTGGCATCAACTACTACAGCATCGCAGTAGTAGGCAAAATCGAATCCTACGCAGTGATCATCAAGCTCGTCATTCTCATTTCTTTCATATTCATCGGGGCATACGGGCTCATTGGCAATCCCAACCTTGCCCAACTCTCCGTGACACAATGGGAGACACCTCTCAAGATTTTTGCTGGTGGCATGGTCATCTTTGTCGCCTATGAGGGGTTTGAGCTCATCGCCAATGCAGCACCAGACATCATCGATCCGAACAAAAACATTCCCCGGGCCTACTATTACTCAGTACTATTCGTGATCATACTCTACATCGTCATAGCCATCGTGACAGTCGGTTCGCTCCCTTTCGGAAAAATCGCCACTGCAGAAGACTATGTGATGGCAGAAGCTGCCAAACCCATGCTCGGCCAACTCGGGTTCACCATCATCACAGTAGCCGCGCTGATCTCCACCTTCTCCGCCATCAACGCCTCCTTGTATGGAGGCAGCCATGTCAATTTTGAGATTGCTGAGGATGACGAACTGCCACAGTACTATCTAGCACAAATACACAACCAACCCATCGGACTGCTGATCACGTCAGGTGCTACTCTACTGCTCGTCAACATTCTCGAACTGGAAAGTATCTCGACTGCAGGCAGCATTGGATTTCTACTCATCTTCGGGGTGGTCAACCTCGCCGGGTATCGACTCTCCAGTCAGACCGGTAGCAACAAGATCATACCGCTCTCTGGCTTTGCGCTCTGCCTCATTGCCACCGCTGCACTCATCAACCAACAATACGAAACGAACCTCACAGGTGTACTCGTAGCAATTGGGATCATCGCGTTTTGCTTCCTCACTGAGTGGATCTACAAATCCACAGAGTCCAAATCGATTTGATATGTGGAGAAAAAAAACTAAGTTAGTTCATGATGATTAGTCCGCTACATTTAATTCAAAAACGGGCAGTTTATTTCCCTCGAAAGCAAACTCAATCATTCAAAAAAACCAACTCTGTTTGAACCCAATAGCAAAAATCCCCATTCCCAAATATTGGGCGACATACCTAATCGGCACCATCAACATCTGCGTGTACGCGACATATGGTTTCGAAACTATAGACTCCCTCAAACTTCTTCATCTAGGGGGCAACTTTGCCCCCTTCACTTTAGAGAATGAACCAAGCCGGCTCATCACATCCATGTTCCTCCATGGCAACTTGGTCCACTTGCTTGCCAATATGTATAGCCTATTATACATCGGTCGTCAGGTTGAAGAAATGACAAGCCCTCTTAGGTTTTTAGAAATATATCTACTCACAGGCCTCGTCGCAGGGTTGACCAGTCTGAACTACAACCTATTCGTAATCAGTGTGGGAGCTAGTGGAGCCATTTTTGGAATCTATGGATACTTGATTGTAGACCTCTTCAAAAAGGATCATCATAATCGCTCCTCGGTTCTGATTAACTTCGTCATATATCTCGTAGTAGTCACCCTTATCGGGTCAAAGCTAAACTTTGACAATGCAGCTCATCTAGGGGGAGCTGCTGCTGGAATTCTTCTCGGGCTACTACAAAATACTCTAAAATCAAAAGCATCGTATTTGATCCCATTCGGAATCATAGTTGTAGCTTATTTGCTGAACCCAAGGCACCAAGTCGAGTATTTCAAGTTGTATCAAAAACTGATTGAGGCAGACCAAAAAATAACCACTGTTTTCCACTTGGATGTCAATGACTCTACTCTCTTGGGTACTATCTCAGTACATGACACTATTCCTAATCAACTCATTTCTGAATTCCGAGCGTTAGAGTTCGTCCCCCCAAAACTCAGTCAGGACACCTTCTACATTATAAAATATCTTGATATAAAGAATCAAACACTAGAATACCTAAAGAAGGGGATTTTACAAGAATCATATATTTACCTTGATAGTATTTCGTGGCTAAACTCTCTCATCGCCAAGCATCCTCCGGTCCAATACAACCTCTATTTTGGAGATGGCTCACCCACAAATCCCCCCATAAAACCTGAATCCACAGAATCCCTCACGTATGTCAAGCAGCACTATGACTCCAATTGGTTTGAAACCACCTCTCTTGCATATGAATACTATAGGATAGGAAAAAAAGACAGTTTAGGTGATTGGCATGGGTTCGTAGAAGACTACTATTCAAACGGAGGAATTCAAATGAAGGGGCACTACCATAGAGGTCTTCGAGACGGTATCTTTATATACTACACTCGTGACAGTACATACTCCTCTCTGGGCAGATACGTCTCTGACTATTCCATTGGAAAATGGGAATCCTATTATAGAAACGGCATCCTCGCCTCTGAAATCAGACATGAAGACCAGTTTTCTTATATCGAAAACACATGGGATTCTTTGGGACACCCGATGGTTGTTGACAGACAAGGTGAAGAGGTCCTTACCTACCCCAATGGAAGGGTACGATTCAAAAGGTCGATAAAAAATGGTCTATATCATGGCTTTATAGAAGCCTACTACAAAAACGGAGATTTAAAATTCAAAGAGTATTATCAAAATGGAGAACTAATTAATGGCGTATCGTTTGCTCATAACACCGAAAACACATACGACGCAAGCATATATATGCCTTACCCTGAGGGAGGTTTTGACGCTTTCTACAACTACATTCATCAATACAATGAATTAGAATCAGACACAGTTGATCAAACAGTCATCATCAAATTTGACGTACACCATTCAGGCAAAATTCATAACATCAGGTTTTTGAAAAGATTTCACCCTCGATATGATGAGTACGCCAAGCGACTCCTACTCAATGGTCCAACATGGTTTCCGGCTAAACTTCACGGACTAGAAGACATGAATACCAGCACTAGAGTGTATATAAAATTTTGATCAACTACCCCTTCAGTAGGTCATTGATGTGCTGACGGGCTCGCTTGATACGCATCTTGACGGCACTCTGAGACAAGCCTAGCGACTGCTGTATATCTTGTATGCTGTGTTTGTCTTTGTACTTGAGCAGAAGGATGATCTTCTCGTCCTGAGAGAGGCGATCTAGTAGGGACTCCATCATCGGTATGGTCAGCTCTTCTTCCATATCTTGATCCTCGACGAGATCTGCGATTTCGTCAATCAGCTTTTCGCTGAGCACCAAGTGCTGACGCTTCTTGTCCTTGCGCATGTGGTCTATACAGGTGTGGTAAATGATAGAATACAACCACGTCGAAAACCGTGCATCCTTGCGATAGGCCTTGAGCTGCAAAAACACCTTGATCAGAATCTCCTGTGACAAATCCTTCGCCACATCCTCTGATTTGACCATGCTTTTACACTTGGATAGGATCGTCGCTCGATAGCGCTCCGCTAAAGCACCAAAGTAGCGTGCATCGCCTTCTTTGATCAAATGAATGACCTCCTCGTCCGTCAAATTCTTGGTTGAAAAAATTGTCATACAGTTTCGGTGACTTTATCTAAAGCATGCGTCTAAGGAACAAAGAAATACAATAATGAGCGATTCTGAAGTCGATGCAAAACAATTGAAACTGCAAATCTTGGCACAGCCCAACGATGTGACCTGTGGACCGACGTGCTTGCACTCTGTCTACAGTTATTTCAACGACGACATAGGTCTGGGACAAGTGATCGAAGAGGTCAAGCAGTTTGCTACAGGTGGCACACTAGCCGTCATGCTGGGCAACCACGCCCTGAGCCGAGGCTACCGTGCCACGATCTACACCTACAATGTCCACATGTTTGACCCGACCTGGTTTTCCTCCAAGGTAGACCTTCGTCAAAAACTCATCGAACAGCGTGAGCTCAAGTCCGACGAACGCATACAGTCCTATACTCAGTCGTATTTGCAGTTTTTGGAGCAAGGTGGCAAGATCAAATTCGAAGAACTATCGAGTGCGCTGATACGTCGCTTTCTCAACAAAAACATCCCTGTACTGACCGGACTGAGCGCTACCTACCTCTACCACAGTGCACGAGAGATACCCGAAACCAACGCATACGATGACCTCAGGGGAGAACCTAGTGGACATTTTGTGGTACTCTACGCCTACGACAAGACCAAGCGAGAGATCACTATTGCGGACCCGCTCGACCCCAACCCGATCAGTGATCGGGTACAATACTATACAGTCAATACACAGCGTCTGATCAATGCCATCATGCTCGGCATAGTGACCTATGACGCCAATCTTCTAATCATCGAACCCCAATAAAGTGCAAAAAATAATCGTAACCGAAAACCCCAGCAAATGGAACCTAGAACTGCTCGATGCACGCGTCGTATCAGCAGAAGACTACCTCAATTCGGAAGAGTGGAAGCATCAAAAACACGCCAAGGTAATCAATCTCTGCGGCAGCTACCAATACCAAAGTACGGGCTACTACGTGTCCATGCTCGCGGATGCGCGTGGACAAAAAGTCATCCCCTCTACAGCGACGATGCAGGACTGCAAATTCCACCACATCATCAGACAAGACACCGTCGATTTTGAGGAAGTCATACTCCCCATACTCGACAAAGTCGATGAACAGGAAATTGAATTCGGGATCTACTACGGCTTCACCGAAAACCCCACATTGGGAAAAATCGGTGCACTGCTGTTCAACCTATTCAACATGCCGCTGCTCAAGGTCAAGTTTCAGAAAAAAGACAAATGGCACCTCAAATGGTTGCGCCCGGTCAACCTCAAGGACTTGGACCAAGAGGAAACCAATCAGATGATCAACTGCCTCACACTGTTTTTGAGTGGTAAAAAAGTCGTCAAAAAAAACTTCAGCAGGAAGAAGTATGACCTAGCCATACTGGTCAATCCTGATGAAGAAACCCCTCCCTCTGACGCCAAGGCTTTGCAAAAGTTCATCAAGGCGGCAGACAAGATCGGTTTCACCACAGAGATGATCACCAAGACAGACTTTGGCAAAATCTCGTCCTTCGACGCGCTGTTTATCCGGGAGACGACCAATGTCAACCACCACACCTTCCGTTTTGCACGCAAAGCGGAGTACGAAGGGCTCGCTGTGATCGATGACCCTAGCTCTATACTCAAGTGTACCAACAAAGTCTACCTCCAAGAACTGATGACCGAAAACGGTATCCCCATGCCAAAAGCATGCATCGTGAGCAAAAACCAAAAGGTAAAACCTGAATTGGAATACCCCTTCATCATCAAGCAACCCGATGGGTCGTTTAGCAAAGGTGTCAAGAAAGTCTCCACCCCAGAAGAGTACCAACTCTACCTCAAGGACTTTTTGCAAACTAGCGACTTGGCCATTATCCAAGAGTTCATGCCCACGGACTTTGATTGGCGTGTAGGCATGCTCGGTGGACAAGCCATCTATGTCTGCAAATACTACATGGCACGCAACCACTGGCAAATCGTCGATTGGAAATCCAAAGGGGCTGGGCGAGAAGGGAAAAGTGAAACCATCGCGCTCTCCGAAGCACCTCCCGCACTGATCAAAGTAGCCCAAAAAGCCACCAAACTGATCGGTCAAGGGCTATACGGTGTGGACATCAAACAGAAAGGCAACAAATACTACGTCATAGAGGTCAACGACAATCCAAGCATCGATGCTGGAGTCGAGGACAAACAAGGCAAAAACCTCATCTATGAACAAATCATGCAGCATTTAATGAACATTGTATCCAACAAATAATATGAAAGCACATTCGAAACGCCTACACCTCTACCAGGCCTACGGCATAGAACTAGAATACATGATCGTCGACCGGGACACACTGGCCGTCAAACCTATCGCTGACCAATTGCTAGCCGATGCAGCTGGCAAGCAGACCGATACCTACACCCATGGTATGGTCACTTGGTCCAATGAACTCGTGCTACACGTCATCGAGCTCAAATGCACCGAGCCCGTGTCGGATTTGGTAGCTCTCAACCGTGCCTTTCACGAAAACATCCTGCTCATCAATCACCTCCTCGAGAAGTACAATGCACGCCTACTCGGTTCGGCTGCTCACCCGTGGATGAACCCAGAGACAGACACCTACCTCTGGCCTCATGGCAATGCCGACATCTACCAAACCTACGACCGCATCTTTGGCTGCAAAGGTCATGGATGGAGCAACCTACAGAGCACACATTTGAACTTGCCGTTTTACGATGACGAGGAGTTTGCTCCCTTGCATGCTGCGGCACGTGTGCTTCTGCCTCTATTGCCCGCGTTGAGTGCGAGTTCGCCGATTCTTGATGGGCATTTCACCGGCTACCAAGACAAGCGAATGTCCTACTACAAGATGAACCAGCATCGCATCCCTTCGATCACGGGCAAAGTCATTCCTGAGCGCGCCTTCTCCAAACGAGAGTATGGCAAACTCATCTATGAGAAAATCGCCGAAGATTTGGTGGCCTATGACACAGAGAGGCTCTTGGATCCAGTATGGGTCAACTCCCGCGGTATCATTGCGCGGTTTGACAGAGGATCAATCGAGATACGGATCTTGGACATCCAAGAAAACCCAGGTGCAGACTTGGCCATCATTGCCTTGATCATCCACGTGCTCAAACTGATGACAGATGGCAAGCTGGCACCTCTCCATGACTTGATGGCTTGGGAAAAAGAGCCTCTCTATGACCTCCTCAATGAGGTCATCAAAAAAGGACAAGACACCCTCATCAAGGACGAAGCATACTTGCGCATGTTTGGATGTACCCAAAGTAGCCTCCCCATCACCGCACTGTGGCAGCTACTCATCGACCAAGTACAGGCCGTCTATCCTACGGAGATCGCTCCTTGGCTGCCGACATTGGACAAAATCATGTCACAAGGTACGCTCTCAAAGCGCATTCTCTCCATGGTGGATGGAGAATACTCGCAGGACAACCTCCGCTTGCTCTGCCGTGAACTGTCAGAAAATCTCGAGGAAAACAAAATGCTCAGTGTATGCGAAACCGTATAATTATCAGTTGTGAGCACGCAGGCAACTACGTGCCACTAGGGTACCAGCATTTGTTTGCTCAGGAATCTGAAGTATTGGAGACACATCGAGGGTACGACATAGGTGCCCTCGATGTGGCCAAATATATGGCCAAGCAATTGGGCATCCATTTGCACTATCAAAAGATCAGCAGGTTGCTCATCGAGTCCAACCGCTCGACAACCCACCCCGAACTCTATTCTGAATATTCGCGTGGACTGAGTGCAGAAGCCAAGGCAATCTTGCAGGCCAAGTACTACAACCCCTACCGGACAGCCATCGAGCAAGAAATCAATCGGGCGAAAGCCAATGGATCACTGTGCATACACGTCTCTGTCCATTCCTTCACTCCCGTCCTCAACGGGAGCGAACGCCTCGTAGACATTGGGTTGCTCTTTGATGATCAGCGACAGCCCGAACAGCAATTCTGTCATGATTGGAAGCCACTACTCGCTGCGGCTCTGCCCGAGCAGGTCGTCCTCTACAACTGCCCCTACCACGGAGCGGATGATGGGCTGACGACTTACTTGCGCACACGTTTTACTCCGGAGGAGTATCTTGGAATCGAGATCGAGATCAATCAAAAATACGCTCATACCACGGCACTCCAAAACATCCGGCAAGCGCTGACATTGACCTTGCAGTCCTTGACTTCTAGTGAACTGATGAAATCATGACATGTCCGTGAACTAGCCTCAAAAGTACGTCGCTCATCAAACCTATGTGCTCCAAGAAATTCACGCTAAGCGCCAGTATTGTCTAGTTTTTTTTACATTCTCAGGGCGAGGGAGGAGACATGCCCCTCGTCTCTCTGAGACCAGCACGACACCCCTCGTTCCTCCGCGCATAATCTAATTGTTTCTTGAATAAATCACTATTCAGAAATTATTCTCACTTATATAGGCGATGCTTTACAAATTATGGAGATGGCGCAACTAATTTGACGTATCTTCCAAAAATTTACTGTTTGAAAATATATGGAGGTATCAGTGGTGCGGTTCAATCGCGAAAAAGGAACCGATTTTGTAACTGAGTTGAGGCGAAGGGTTAACAATCATTTTACAGAACATAATCTATCAAAATTTGGCAATGCAAACATGCAATGGAAGACCGCATTCATTCTTGGTCTCTATTTCATTCCATTTGTGATTTTGCTATCAGGGATCGTTTCATCAGTAGGCATGATGATGCTGCTATGGATTATCATGAGTTTTGGGATGTGTGGTATCGGTTTGTCAATCATGCATGATGCCAACCACGGGGCCTACTCCAAAAACAAACGAGTCAACAAGCTCCTCGGCTATCTCCTCAATGTGATCGGGTCCTACCATGTCACCTGGAAGATCCAGCACAATGTCCTCCACCATTCCTCTACCAATGTGCACGAGTTTGACGAGGACCTAGACAATCAGATCATGCGATTCTCTCCCAACCAGGCACACAAACGCATCAACAAATACCAAGCTTTTTATGCTCCGTTTTTCTATGGGTTGCTCTCACTGTACAAAATGCTGAGCAAGGACTTTGAACAAATCGCCCGGTTTCATCGCAAGAAACTCTTGGCAGGTGAAGGACTGACTTTGCGCAAAGCCATCTTTCAAATCACCACCAACAAGATCATTTATTTTGCCACGACACTCGTATTGCCGATGATCGTACTGAGCTTTGCTTGGTGGCAAGTCCTGTTGGGATTCTTATTGATGCATTTCATCTGCGGATTGATCTTGGCACTGGTCTTTCAGTCTGCACATGTATTGGAAAAAACAGAATTTTTCGTAGCAGACGAGCAAGGTAGCGTAGACAATTGCTGGGCGATTCATCAGCTCAACACTACGGCGAATTTTTCACGAAAAGGCAAATTATTTTCATGGCTGATCGGTGGCCTCAACTACCAAGTAGAGCACCATCTATTTCCCACGATATGCCATGTACACTACGACTCGATTTCCCACATTGTCCGTAGTACGGCCCAAGAGTATAACATCCAATACCACGAATACCGTACGTTTTGGTGTGCCGTCAAGAGCCACTTCAAAATGCTGCATCACTTGGGGAGGGCATAACAACATCTCTACACCAGGCATTTGATAAAAACATGTACATGACCTCACAACAAAAGCAAGGCTGATTGAGCCTTGCTTTTTCTTTTCTATTACATCCAAACGGACACTTTACTCCTACCTCTTGATCGCTCCATATGCCTCCCTTGCCCGCAGGAGCTAAAAAGCACTCCCTATCCGTTGACCGGATTAAATATGCATAAACCAGCCCAATGGCCCACTACCTATCCTCTGATTGGAGCATTGGCACCACAAGTTGAAACGCTTGCTACCAAATCATTCAAAATTCGGAATCAATTCCAACCATGTTCAAAATTGGCGTGTCTCTGACTACAGTACCAAATACAACATTTGAACTAATCACACAAAACACAATCAAACTATGAAAATTTTGAACCCACTAGCTTCTCTACTTTTATTAATTAGTCTATCCATTGTATCAGGATGCGGTAGCGAAGATGATGGAAGCGCTTCACTAACTGCTCCAGAGCAAACGCTCACCGTACAAGAAGATATTGAGTCGGGTGATCTAATTGGAGAAATCCAAGTCGAAAATGCGCAAACTACCTCCTTAAGCTTTAGTATCTCATCTGGAAATGATGCAGGGATCTTTGAGCTATCCGATGATGGCAAGATTACCTTGGCTGATGGCATATCTCTAGACTATGAAGAAACCGATAGTTATGAACTGACGGTGACGATTTCGGATGGTGTGTCCTCCGATGAGACAATCGTCACAATCAATGTCTCGGACGTAGACGAAACAGGCATCTTACTCCTCAATGGAATCACCTACGAATTTGGCGATGAAGGGCTCGTTTTGGACGAAGGTCCGTCTGACCCTTTCCACGATGACAACAACACGCACGTTGTTTACAACTTCAGTTTCGCAGAAGGGGATCTAACACAGGATGAAGAGGACGAAGAGGATTTTGAGTTTACAAACATCACCCTGCTTGTCGCAACCGAACTCTACTCTCCAGGAACCACATCTTTCAGCCTAGGTACATTCGAGTATGCCTCAGGAGATGCCACTGCAGAAGAACTAGATGGTAAATACTTCTTTAGAGAACTCGCCTTTGTTATGGATGGAAATGACAATGGGACGGTTTTGGCCAACGAAGATGACGTAGCGAAAGACGTCATATTCCTAGCCACTTCTGGTACTGTAGAGGTAAGCTCTCCCGAAAGCAATGCCTTCAAATTAGTGTTTGACATTACTATTTCACAAATAGATTTCAATCCCGAACTAAACTGGCTGTATGAAAATGATATAGTACCTCATACAGAAAGGCATATAAGATTTACTTATGATGCTCCATTCAAAATCATGAGCGGTGACACTGCTGTAGAAGTAGAAGCTGATGACATAAATTAATCACTAGCTACAGAATACCTAAACAAAGAAAAGGCTACTGTAGAGTAGCCTCTTCTTTGTTTAGAATGAACACCTCATCCTTCCAGATGTAGGTCCTCTATACCTCCTATCTCTTTTTCTTCTTGACAGGTTCGGGCTGAGCCAAAATCCCCTTGCCCGTAGCGGCCCAAAATATACCGCCGTAAATATGCTCTTGAAAGATCGCGTCACTATAGGTGCCTGGCAAGTGCCCGAGCGCTGTATAAAATGCACGCCCACCGTCGTGGGTATGATACCACGCCATCGGATGATTGCCATCCATGCCCTGCGCTACTCGGTTTTCACCCCATTGGGCTTTGTAGTCGTAGGTTGACTCATCCACCGTCAACAGATACTGGAGGTTGTCCGCCTTTTCTTCCAAGAACTCATAATACTCATCTGTCCACCATCGTGTATCAGGCATGAGCTGCATACCCGGAAAGTTGCGATCCTCCACTCGGAGTAGTGCTGTCTGATTGCGCGGATGGATATGAAACATACGCCCCACCAACTGCGTGTACCAAGGCCAATCATACTCCGTATCAGAGGCCGAGTGAATCCCCACATAGCCCTTGCCTGACTGGATGAACCGCTCGAAGACAGCCTGCTGCTCTTCGTTGAGCACATCACCTGTCGTGTTGAGGAATATCACCACACTGTACTGTGCCAATCGCTTATCCGTGAAAAACAGTCCTGCATTTTCGGACCAATCAAGCTGAAAGTCGTTTCGCTCAGCGATCGTACGTATCGCGGTGACCCCTTCGTGAATCGAACCATGGTGCCAGCCATCAGTCTTGGTAAACAACAACGCTTTGAATTGTTGTGCTTGCGCATAAAAAGTAGTCATCACTAGTGCTAGGACAACCATTGTCATCTTATTCATCATCATTTAGTCTTTTAAATATCTTTCTAGATCGAAAATTAACAAGAATATTCGAGTTCATGGTTTCAATTTTCCGCTATCACTTCCAATGAAGTAGGAAAACCCAAGACACTGGAGCAATGGATCTACCTCATCGGTCAAGTATTCCTCATCGCATTCACAAGTAGCCCAACCTCGCAAGCAAGGTAAAAGCACCGAGCCCCCTTCTCCTGCAGGTTTCGGTACACAAAGCAACTGCCCAAAAAGATAAACGGTGCCATGTCATAACTAGAAAAACGTCTCTACCGTGGTTTCTCAATCAAATGCTCAAAGTTCGAAATTTTAATTGCAACAATATTGCATTTTAGAATTCCAAGACTTTATGTTTGCAACAATATTGCATTTAAAACATAACAATGATGACACTTATTAGAAAGTATGCGGTGATGGCCGCTCTCAGTTTATTGATTTTCTCCTGTTCGGAAGATGATGGTGATCTAGACCTAGAAGGATCTGCAAAAGAATACGCCAACATCCGCTTGGTCGTCTCTGATGCAACGACCAACACCGTATCGATCATTAGCCCTGCTACTGCGGAAGTTCAAAATTTGGATGCCACTCACGCTACCTCCAGCGTCTATCCTAGTGGTTCGGGACGTTACGCTGCGCTGGTACATCGCGCCCAAAATTTAGTAGAGTTCATAGATACGGGGCTAGAGCTACATGGCAACCATGTGGACATTCATCATGCAGAGGCAGCCTTTGGCAGTCTGACTGCTACGGGTCTATCTCCTACACACTTCAAAAGTCGCTACAACCAGCTCCTCCTCTTCAACGACGGAGACGGCACGCTATCCAGCGCATCAGAAGGAGATATCAACGAAGAGACAGACATGAAAACACTCTCCTTTGACGGGATAGCACACCATGGAGCAATGACCATCTTCAGCAATGGCAGCTACAGCGTCACAGTGAAGGACAATACTGTAGAGGGGACACTCCCAGAACGAGTCAAGGTAATCGACATTGACGGCCACACCCTCTATGCATCTGAGGTACAGACCCAAGGTATCCACGGCAGTGCTACCAACGGTGACGTAGCGCTCTACGGCTCGGTCGACGGCATACTGGTAGTGGCCTCTTCGGGCGAACAACATCTGATTGACTACCCTACAGATTTTGGTGAGGTATGGATTGGCAGTTTGAGCGAGACATTCTCTGACAACCTATTCATAGGCTCTGCCAGTGGCTTGGGACTCTACCTGATCAACATAGCCAATGAATCGATTACCGAACTGGTCGAAAACAGCGAAATCATGAAATATGCGCTAAGTCTAGACGAAACCCAACTGGCTGTACTGACCTACGAAGGCAGCTTGCAGATCTATGACTTGACTACCCAAACACTCGTGGAAGAAAAATCCGGTTTGATCCCTGCCAACGACAAACCTACTGGACATGGTGCTACCCTGCCCAATCTCGCTTTGACTGAGGGCTATATCTATATCACCCAACCTGCCACTGGAGAGATTCTGCAGTTTAGCACGAGCAGTCTCTCACATACTGCGTCATATACCGTGAGTAGTACACCACAAAGCATGGCTCTACTGGGCTATGAGATGAATTAAGTAAGATTTGAAACTTTGTCAAAGTTAAGCTGCCGATGCGTGATGGTGCTGAAGCCCAAAGCCTAACTCGTACGTTTATTTAACTTTGACAAAGTTCTACTTCCAAGATAAAAGTACAAAGACTAGCTCTCCCAATACAAGACCTCCAATCTCCCTACTGAAACCCACCCTATCATCCAGACTGAGACAACTAGCTATCTAACATAGATAGAACAAGCCCATACCATCAACTTACAATTTGTATCGTGTTTGCTTTGTGTAAGCATACCATCCCAAAAGCAACAACAAACCGCCTAGTACAGTACTCAACCAAACCCAAAGCCTCTGCTGGGGCCCTCAAGGAAAGAATAAATTGCTGATTGGTCAGCTGAGGCATTACAAATGCTGCCGAGCGAGATGGGCAGTAGCCCAGAGTCCTATCATTGAGGACGAACATTCCCATCCCTAGGCTTAAGAAAAGAGGCTGTGAAAGTCTGATGGGATGAACTGGAGCGGTGCGTAAAGAAAATATCTGTTAGATATTTTTAGCGAGAACCCGGTCTGTAGGGTAGGGATTGAGAACCACTTAGCCTGTCCTGACGAAGAAAGGATCTGGCGGTGTGAGAGGCGCACTGGCAGTCATTTGACCGTCAGCTGTCTACTCGATTAGCGGCTGCTTTTATATTCTAAAAATAAATTGTCATTTCCACCAATTGATACTAAAGATTCATTTAATAATCTATCATTAGTGTTGTCGTAGCGTCCGCTCGATGATAAGTAGCTTAACACCAAGCTCCCTTCCTCTCCTGCATACTGTCTGGCAATCCACTCTCTGCGGCTTTCTGCATTTGCTTTATCCTCCAAGATATCCGAACCTACTAGCGTATCGGTGAGAGCTGCGTTCCACCGAAGCTGGCCAAATGCTCAATTCGCACATGCACTATGACGCCATGTTATCTTCCTTTTTTCGTTTTGACAGTTTGTTCTTGGTTGCGTAGTTCAATGAATTTATTGCGATAATCTTCAAATTTGAAAGTATCCATAATCATTTTGTAGCAAAATGAAGCTTTGTAAAGTTCTGGTACATACCATTTTTGATTGGAGTTCTGTAGTTTTTCAAGCATCTCAGATGGTGCGTAATACATTACTGTTCGCGTTCCGTGTTGGTTGGAAAGTTCAGACACAAAATTAGCCAAATCAGTCGGATACATTTTTTGGTAGGTTTCGTATGGTAGCACGAACAACTTCCCGTTCGCAATAACTTTGAAAGTCACTTCGTCTTCTGTTTTCATTGTTAGAAAGCCAAGTTCGACTAGCTGATTCCAGATGTTGCCGATGTTAGGCGTTGAATCCATTGGAGAAAGTTCAACCCTCTCACCATCAACGTTCTTAATCAGATATCGCTTATAGTTCCAGATGCTATCCTGATTATATGTTAGTTCGAGGTAAGAGGAATAGAGCCAAGGGCTTGATATCGTGAACTTAAATTCGAAGATGTTCGCAGAATCGTAAGGTTTATCAAATAGAGTTGAGTCGTTGTTCGGTTCAAATGAAAACTGACATTGCCCAGTTAGTGGGCCTAAAAGTATGAGAACAACTAATATCGGCTTCATGGTGCATGGAAGACAACGCCTCTGTATCAAGCGTGGCGTGTGATTTAGTTTAAGATTCGGCTACAAGATAGCCAAATCTCTGATTTGCGCTATCCCTTTTAGATTCCATAGTGCTAATCTGAGATATGGCGAGGCTTGCAGAATGCAGAGAGTTTTCGTTTTCAGCTTAATCGCCATGATTTGATCACAGTATGTTGTATGCCTTTTTAATTTTAATTGATGCAGGACTGATTTGAAATGTTGATTGTCCGTCAAATTCAATATTCTTACCATTAGGTTCTACAAATTCTACTTCAATGCAGCTTGAATCATATACTTCTAGAATAACTCCTTCCATGCCCCTTCTGGCCACTGTATTAATATCTTCTACCAATATAAATGTATCGTATTGTTTCATTTAAAAGTCTTTTCCACAGTCACATTCTATTATGTACTTGGGCTTATAAAAGTTCATAAATAATGCTACAGCCTCTAGTGCCTTGTTGTAGTTAAAGTTAAGAGAGGTTTTGATTAAGTCATCATATTGAAGGATTGTTGGATTGGGTTTCGTATGTATTATAGCATCTCTAAACTTCTTGAGGTTCCAAATAAGTTGGTTCGAGGGTGTCTGCTTATGAAAAAAATCCTTTCCTGAAACTTCCTTTAAGACACTTGTTACCTTCGTTTTAAAATCTAGGTATTCTTGAATTTGCTGCTTGTTATATAATTCTGTCTTCTTGGACAGTTGATTTTCAAATACAAACCCATCAGGGATTTGTTGATTTATAAAAGATTCTATTGCTGTGAACAAGAATATGACAAAGCCACTTGTTGTACCGTAAAAATTGTAGATTTCATTAAGAGCAGGTTCTCCAAGGGATTTATCGAAATCAATTCTTTCTAAGAGTTTAGCTTTGGTAGCAGTTATTCTTGCTACACTTAATTGAGCATTATTAAAATAGATTAAGGTTGGGTCTGGAACAGGGAAGACAAAATGCTTTCCATTTACCTTATGTACAAAACCACCATAAATATGCCCGTTATCAGTTTCTAAAAACGCAGCACTTTTCTTGTTTTTAGTAAGTTCAGAATTATCTACTCCTTTGGTTAGATCAACTTCATAGAAGCCAGGTTGGCTAAAGTCAATATTGCCCTTTTTTGATTCAAGTAGAAATTTCTTTTTTATGTGCTTCATTTGATGCCCTACAACGTACATATAAAGTACACCATGCACTTTATATGTACTATGTATTATCCAAATCTAAAGTTTTTTTGGTTAGCTGGAGAGACAACGTAGGCTTTAGGGCGTGAAACTCCCTAAAGCCTACGAGAAGGACACCACTCTATAGCAGCCTACTCCTTCATCACTTTGGTTTGGATTTCCTCCTCTCCCGAGCGAACCGTGAGCAAGTACATGCCTGTTTGCCAAGCAGACATATCGATGGCATTGTCACCCGATGACAACTGCAAGCGAGCCAGCGCTTGACCTTCTAGGCTGTAGACGGTCGCTTCACCACTCTCATGACTCCCGATATCGATTTTCAGTTGGTTTTGCACAGGGTTGGGGTAGACTTGGACATCTATCTGCGGCGCTGACTGTGCCTCGCTGATATCCGCCACTCTCGACCCTCCATTGGACCAGACGAAGGCATCCAGTGCCCAAGTCGGCTGGCCGTTGCTCTGCCAGCAGTGCTTGCCATAGCCTGCCCAGTTGTTGTAGCCCTGTGGCTCCCAATAGAACACCCCCAAACTACCGTTGGCTGCTGATTGGTTGATGATTTCGTAGAGCGCATCGTAGGACGTAGCGATCGGTGAGGCAGCCATGCCTACTTCGCAGAGCATGGTACTCTTGCCGTAGCGGTTGGATAGGTAGCCGATGTTGTATGCGTAGTTGCTCACCGTAGATTGCCAAGAAGATCCCGGATACAGCGAAAGCCCAATAATGTCATAGGTCGCTCCATAACTCGCCAAGCCATCCAGGTTCCATTGCAACACAGACAGGTTCTCGCCATTCGCGAGATGCACGATAGTCTTTGCATTCGGGAATACCGATTTGGAGGCATTGTTCCCCGTATTGACCAACCAAGCGTAGTTCTGAAAACCATTGGTGGATGCTTTGCCCAGAGGCCACATCATCCCATCATTGGTCTCGTTACCGATCTGAACCCATTTGGGGGTTACGCCTGCATTTTTGACAGCTGTCAAAACACTGACCGTATGGTTCCATACGGCATTCATCATCTGGCTCATGTTGTAGCCTGACCATGCCGCTGGTGGAGTTTGATGGCCCGGATCTGCCCAAGTGTCACTGTAGTGAAAATCAATCATCACATCCATCCCGGCATTCTTGGCCCATACCGCTTTGGTGACGACATCACTTTGGTTGTTCCATCCACTGGCAGGATTGACCCACACACGGAGGCGGATGGCACTCATGTGGTGATCCTTGAGGATGTCATGTAGTGGTCTACTGTATCCGCTATCATCGTACCACTGATAGCCCGAGGCGATCATCTCACTCTGCCAACTGATGTCGGCTCCTTTGACGAATTGTGCGTGTGCCAAAGGAGAAATCAGGCATAGCACGAGTGCACAGAGGATGATTCCCATCCTCTTGGTTAAAAATGTAAACATAATCTAGTCTATTTAAATTAGTAGCCCCTCACTTGAGAGGCGATCATAATCATTGCTTTTCATGCTGTTGTTGTGGAAAAGAAATAATCATGGGCGCAACGGACGGTTGCGCCATAGACCTGATTCGACCTTATGCTACTTTGTCAAGCGTATGCTTTCGATGCTGTATTGGTAAGTCTCCTGTCCCCCGATAGAAATCTGTATCGATTCGATCCGAGAGATGTCTAGCTGCTCCACTACGGCACTGCGCTCGAAGTAGTAGGGCAAAAAGCCTGGGTAGGGTCTCGGTAGCGTCACCAGCTGCGTCGGTTTCAGATCTGCCAGCGCCAAACTGTAATCCTTCGCTTCTGCACCGAGCGTCACTGTCGCCCCAAAACTACTCCCGTCCTCACCGATGAGTGTGACCGTCACAGGCGTGTCGCGCTGCGAGCTTCCTCGGAGCACCAGCTGGGTATAGCCTGCCAACGCTGCGGCTCTCGCTCCGATCACATCTCCAAAATATGACCGCACCGAATAGTCCGTCATGAGGCTCTTGTCTTCGTTGGTGGGCAACTGCTCCATATCGAGGGTCAAGGTAGACTTGGCAGGCTCAGCACTCGGCAGCAATGCCACGTCTGAGGACCACACCCAGTTCAGCTCTTCAAAATCCCGCGCTGCATCGAAGAGATATAGATCCGAATCCTCGCCCACGACTCTCGTGGTATAGGTCGCCTCTTGGTAAAAATCCCAATCCTTCGGTGCGCCCATCACTCCAGCAGGATAGGTCTTCGTCTCCTCCTCAGTCTCCACGAGCAGATAATAACTGAAATACCCCGCTTTGACCGCCTCCGCAGGGACCGTCACTGCATAACTATAACCCGCCGTTCGTTGCATGTCGTAGGTCTTTGCGCCCCATGTATTGGGGAGGATTTTGACCGATGCAGGTGCGGATGCACTGACGACCTCCGCCTCTATCTCTAGTGCTGTGCCAGCGGTCACTTCCTGTGTCGCGCTGTGCAGTACGACAGTCCCTTCGAGGGTAGTCGCAGGGGCAGTGTACTCCCCTAGTCTGATGTTTTTATAGGTATCTGCTGCGCTCCACTTTACGGCTTTCCCCTTGCGGGAAATGAGGTACGTGCCGGGAGATACAGCGACAGTCTGCCCTTCTGCTTTTCCGCTCACGGCATTTCCTGTATTGATGCCTTGGATGGAAAAATCCTTTCCCAAATCGGGCAACTGCACCGTCATCGGCCAGGTATTCCATACGATATCGGCGAGCTTCTTGTCAGGGCTATTGGTGCCAAACAAGTTGTCAATCCACACGGCATCCGGCATCACCTCTAGTCTCCAGACGCCTTTCTCCAGTTGGTCGAGGAAGTAAGCCCCTCTCCCCTCGTACTGTACCACGGCAGAGTTGCCAAAGCCAGCGATCTCTTTCAATTTCTTCGTATTGGACGGTAGGGTACTCGTGTGATTCGTATAGTAGAATTTGTCCTCCGTGACCATCTCTGCTAGATCCTCCTCGTAGCTGACGCGAAAGGCTTCAAAAGACGCATTGGCTGGATAGGCCCCATAGTCCGCATATACGGGCACTTGATGAAACACCTCCGAACATATCTTCAAACTCAGCGCCTTTTGCGGAGCATATACTAGATTCATGTAGTGGGTATCGTACTCGGTATTGTTGGCAGCCATGTAGGTCGGGTCATAGGCAAAATGTGTCGCCCACTGAATCCCCGCTGTACGAAAACTCCGCGCCATGGCAGGGTAAATGTACGAGCGGCCCACGTCTGCTGCATCAAATTCGTAGACCACTTTCGCTCCTTTCTTGAAGCCCTCGTGTGCCTTGAACGGGATATCGTAGTTGTCCACGTTAGGCAAAAGGTTGCCTCCGATTTCTTCGCCAGACCCTAGTCCAGTAGGATACCACTGAAAGGTCCCACCATCGATCCCTGCTGCGTAGTAGGCATCCTCTAGGTGTATGCTGTGGCTGACGTTGTAGAAGATCGGCTTTTGGCAGCCTGTCTTCTTCATCGCCTGCACCATCTTGCTGACGAATGCCGTCACTTTCTCTATCGACTCGTCGTGGTGCGGCTCATTGCTCACCTCGAATGCCACGATATCTGGATCGTCCTTGTAGGCAACTCCTGTGTAGGGATTGACGTGATTGAGAAACTGATAGAGATAGTTGGCCTGCGCCTCTATGGCATCCGGGTGGGTCAAACAATCCTCTTTGCCGTACTTGTTGGCAAAGCCTGGTGTTTTCTCCGCTGGTTCGGGCCAGCCGTTGTCCCAAAACGCAATCGGTGTGATGAGGAACTTCATGTTGCGCTCCTTCATTTTCATGAGCATGTAATCGAACAGCTCCAAATGCTCGTTTTCGATCAAATTGCCCAACGAGTCACAGATCTCAGTGTCCCAGACGTGTACACGGTAGGCATCAAACCCCAATCGTGCAAAATGATACACATCTTTGTCGATCTCCGCTTTGATGTCTACCCCTTGGCGCATGGCCGTGCGGTAGGCATGCGCAAACGGCACGGTATAGTTGACCCCAAAACCCTGCACCTCGGTCTGGTCTGGCCAGTGCATGATTCCGTTGGCATCCACGGTCACATCAGTACGGCTACCCGTGCTGTTTTGTCCCTGCGATGTATGCACCAGCATCACCGCGATTATCATCAGATATATATGTTTCATCGTAAAAATCTTTCGCAATACACTCCCCTTCAGCCTATCTCGCGATAGCTGTCCGGTGTATTTTTCTATGTCCTTGTTTGTGCTTACTTGGCGCGTAGGGAGTCCTTACTCCTGCCCCTCATAGGTAGCGGTCATGTAGTCAAATCCGGCGTTGGCATTGCCGTCATAATCAAAAAATGCGTTGTTCTCCCAAGCAGAGCCTGTACCCCAGAGGTCCTTCATATCCGAAGAAATCCAAGCAGGCTCCCAATAAATGACACCCATTCCGCCGGCATTGATCATGCTCTGCGTGATGGATTGCAACAAATCCGATTGTCCAGTCGGCGTGTATGGATAGCCTGACAGTGCCTCTTCTCCACCGAAGAGGTTGTTGTAACTATCGTCTCCCTCGGTCGTCCATGGGTAGGCTGTCTCTAGGATCATCACGTCCTTACGGTATTTGGCCTTGAAGCCCGCAACCGTCTCCTCCAACTGCGACAAACCAATCGTCGTGTGCCACAGTGGGTAATATGAAAACCCGATGATGTCGTACCCCGATAGTCCGAGGTTGTCAAACCACCAGTCGACGTTCTTGGGATCAGCGACGTGTAGGATGACCTGAGTATCCACCGTAGAATTGGCTTCTACATCGTTGACGGCCAAGATGCCCTTGTTGATCACCGCTCTAAAATTCGTCCAACTGTCGTTGCACACGTTGCAATTTGGGAAAGCCGCTTTGGCATCCGAGTACATCATGCCGCAGTTGGTCTCATTGCCTAACTGTACGTACTCTGGCATCAGGCCTTTGTCGTTGAGATAGGTCAGTGTCTTGTGCGTGTAGTTGTAGACCGAGTCCTCTAGCACCGCGATATCTGTGATATCTGCCCATGCCTCAGGCACATACTGCTTCTCTGGATCTGCCCAGGTATCACTGTAGTGAAAATCCAAAAGTACCTGCATCCCTGCGGCCTTGCTCGCGACGATCGCACGCTCCACATCGGCTAGATCATTGTACATCTGGGTTCCGTCCTCGCCGTAGACCTCTTGTGTCCATGTCGGCGTGTGCCACAGTCTGAGCCTCACGATTTGGTTTCCCTTGTCGGCAAAAATCTTGTAAGGATTCGTCTCCTGTCCTTCTACTTGAAAAATCCCTCCTTGGTCCAAAATCTGATTGACATAAGACAAATCAGCGCCAAACTGAAAATCAACTACTTCCGGTTCTGGTTCTGGATCGGGATCAGGAGTTGATCCTTCGTCCTCACTGCAGTTCCACAGGGTCAACAACATCAAAAAGGCGAATAAGAGGTTCATCTTGGGTATCTGATTCATGTTACAAAACATCTAATTTAAACCTGAAACATTGACCAAAGGCAGCCTCTGATCAATATTTGAGGCATAAAAAGTTAAAAGTACAATATTTAAAAGCCGCTCTTCAGCTGACAGTTTTCGACAGCCCACGGCTATCTGTTTGGTTCTAAGGCTATCTCGGAGCAACTACACGCCACGAGATAGTTTAGTCATTGCTTATTGAGTCAACTCGATGGTTTTGGCTGTCAAGTCAATGGCTATCGCATAGCTACCGGTCTCTCCCACTACTACAAAATTGCTGTCTGCATCTTCGTTGTCTCCGAGCACTTCCGTCACCGAACCTTCGGCGAAGTAGCTGTACCCGAACACAGGGTCACTCCAGTTGTCCATTTCGCCAAAGAATCTAAACGAAGACCCGTTGGTAAAATCGGTAGTCCCTTCGAACTTGCCATCCCCGAGATAAGTCAGTTCGTAGGCTGTCCCAAAAGACCACCCTTGGTCATCTCCCACCAAAAACAGCGTCGTGACTTCCGTTGGTGTTTCTTCCTCTTCCTCCTCCTCTTCTTCTTCTAACTCTCCAGCGACCATCTCGATCGTCTTCTCATTGAGGTTCACTGTGATCGTATAAGCTCCCGTGGCTGCACCGTTGGTGAAGTTGTTGTCTGCAGGTCCGCCGTCCGTCAAATCAGCAGGAATCGTACCTCCTTCGAAGTAGGTATAATTGTACTGTGTAGCAGCCCAATCGGCGTGCTCAAAGAATCTCCAAATACTCCCCTGTGTGAAAGTGGTCGTCCCTTCGAACACACCCGGAGCAATCGCTCCCAACTGGAAAGCCGTATTGGTATCCCATCCCTGGTCATCACCAATGATATACAGCGTCGGCGCATCTTCCATCGTGATGGTCTTGGTGTTGAGATTCACAGTGATCTGATAATCTTGATCAGTGCTCGTATACTGGAAGTTGGCATCACCATCCCCCGAATTGATCAACACATCGGGTATCGTTCCACCTTCGAAATAGTCTGCATTCCACTGGGTAGCATCCCAAGCCGGCGTCTCGAAGAATCGGAAAAATCCGTCAGCCACAAATGGGCCGATACCTATGTACTCACCTGGACCTGTACTCTCCAAAACCATCGGAGCAGCCAAGTCCCAATTTTGGGCATCCCCTATCAAATAGATCGGAGGAAATGTCGTTGCGTAAGTCGTGATTGATGCAGAGATGGTATTGGAAGCAACAGGATCAACTCCCTCACCAATCGATGACACCACTCTAAAATCCACAGCATACGCCTCCTCTGGCATAGCACCCAAACTCAACAACGCAGTATTCAACGCACCTTGAGTCAGAGACAAGGTATCTTCCTGCGTCGAGCCCAGTGCCATGGCATCTGAGAAATCACTGCCTGATGGAGCCACTTGCAACTGATATACAACCGATGCAGAGAATCCATAATCCGCTGCAGTCCATTCGAATGTATCGAATGCATCACCTGCCTCCTCATACAAAAAAACGTAACTACTTGAGGGCAATGCTGACAGTTCGTTGACTGCCGCGTCCGTATCTAAGATGGCCTTTTCGACGAGTTCTTCTTCACAACTCGACATGACCAAAGCCAGCAATAGCGCTGTATATATTTTAAGAATATTCTTCATGTCTTTCTATTTTAATAACCGTCAGTTGGAGTAAGATTTGGGTTGGCTACCAGCTGTGCTGAAGGCACTGGGAACACGTCTCTAAAACTACCTGTAGCCATTCCATCTTTCACTTTCCCTTTCCAAGGCCACTGATAGGTCCCGTCTGTGAACTGCTCAAAACGCACCAAATCCGTACGTCTGTGTCCTTCCCAGTAGAGTTCTCTCGCTCTTTCATCCAAGATGAAATTCAAGTCCAAATCTGCATCGACTATATTCCCAGAGTTGTCTCCATAGGCGCGTGTGCGCAGCGCATTGACGTAGGTCAAAGCCTGTGCACGCGACCCACCTTGTCCACCACGTAGCACTGCTTCGGCATACATCAAGTAGGCATCCGCCAATCTAAACAGTGGAAAGTCAGTATCTACCTGCACACTCTGATTGGAGTCCGATAGGTCACCATTCAATTTTCTATTTCTATACTTGGTGATCGCATACCCATCCGAAAACAGTCCGATATCGTTGATTTCCAAACTCTGTCCGTCTGTCCAAAACAAAGCTCTCGTATCGTTGGTCAAATCAAACTTGTTGACCAAAGCAGAGGTGGTTCTCAAACCGGACCACGCATCGCCTGTCCCAAACATCCCTAGGGCATCCATCGATCCACCGATTTGTGAGTGCAGTAGGTACACCATGCCTCCCCAAGTCTGCGTCTGCAACCCATCGTAAGTAATCGGAAAAATCATCTCCGGACTGGTATGGTTGTCCGCCACAAAACTGTGCATGTAGGCCGTCGGGATTGTATACCCCGCAGCAAGCACGGGCTGCAAGGCTGTCAAACACTCATCGTATCTCGATTCACCAATGTATACTTCGGCGTTGAGGTACATTTTGGCCAAGAGCATCCCTGCTGCTCCTTGGTCGGCACGGCCATACTCGAAGCGTGCATCGCCCAACAACGGCAGGATTTCCGTCAACTCATCCACTACATAGGCAAACAAATCTTCTCTCGTGATACGCTCAGGAAAGAATGCTCCTGGCAAATCCTCCTCCGTCACAAAAGGCATCGCGCCAAACAAGTCCACTCCATGAGCATAGGCCAAAGCACGCAAAAATCTCGCCTCGGCATGAAACCGCTGAACTTCCGCTTCCGAATGTCCTGCAGCAGCACGCAAGTACTCGTTGCACAGTGCTACAGTGTACATGATCCGTGAATGCATCGCAGCGATGAATCCATCGTTGGCCGTCCATGTATGCCAGTGAAAATCCTTGATCGTCGCATCGTTCCATGAGAGGACTGCTTCGTCGGTCGTCAACTCTTGATGATTCCAATACTGACGCAAGTAGTTGCCAAACCCTTCGTCGATCCCTTCGATATCAGGATATCCATCGGGTCCTTGCTGTCCACTGAGTGCCAGTGTTGCATAGAGCTTTGCCAGCCCCTCTTTATAGTCTGCAGTAGTCGTATAAGCCTTGTCAGCACTCACTACGTCTGGATCGGTAGGGCTGACATCCAAATCATTGACACAAGACACGAGTGTCAGTATGCACAACAATAGGATCGATGTATAAATATTATTTGCTTTCATTTTAATGCGCTTTTGGGATTAAAAATTAAGATTTAGACCAACGAGATAGGTTCTAGGTCTTGGGTAGATGTTGTTGTCTATGCCACCATCTACCTCTGGATCCATGCCCTCATAGTCTGTAATCACGAAGGCATTTTGAACCGTGAAGCTCAACCTTGCTTTCAGCTTGTCTGCAAACAGACCATCCATGGTGTATCCCACACTGATGTTGTCCATTTTGAAGAAAGATGCATCCTGCACATACATATCTGACCAATACTGTGGGATGGTAAACCCAATCTCCGCAGCACTCTGTCTGATGTTTCCAAAGTATCCGTTGGCAGAGGACTGGTACAAGCTAGAGAGGCTGTTGTCTGCCAGGCCATTGTTGTACACATAGTTGCCGATACTCCACCTTCCCGAAAAAGAGAAATCGATGTTTTTGTAGTTCAACCTAGAGTTGACACCTACCAGAAAATCCGCATTTGGATTTTGGTTGTGGTACTTGTTGTTCTGATTGCTGATGACATCACCACCTTCACCCGAGCGATCTACATAGATCCCCTCGATGGGGTTGCCGTTGGTGTCATACACTTGCTGAAAAGTATAAAAAGCATACGGCGCATGATCTACAGTCAAGATCTGGATCCTATTGTCTGTACCCCCAGCAATCGCTCCTACGAGCACTCCTGGGTCGTTGGGATCGTTCGTTTTGCTCAACTGCGTGATTTCTCTCGTGTTGTAGGTAAAGTTCGTGCCCACAGACCAAGTAAAATCTGCTTTGGAGACAAGGCGACCTGTCAGAGACAACTCCAACCCATTGATATCCATCGACCCGACATTGGTCACGAGGTAGTTGCTCAAATTGCTCCCATCTGCAATCGGAATATTGTTGAGTAGATCATCCGTCGTCTTTTGATAGTATTCGATGCTACCCGAAAGTTTGTCATCCCAAAAGCCGAAATCCAAGCCTATGTTGTAAGTCGTCGTTTCTTCCCACTTGAGGTTGGCATCATATGCCGCTGGACGCAAGGTCTGATAGTATTGGTTGCCAAACTGCACCGATGCACCTGTAGTACTTCGGAGGTACTTGGCGATCGCTGGGTAGTATGGGTCTACCAAATCAGGTGACAAGCCTTGCTGTCCAGTCACCCCGTATCCCAATCTCAATTTCAACATAGAGAGTGACGATACACTCTCAAGGAATGACTCATTGTGGAGGTTCCAGGCAAGTGCTAATGAAGGAAACATCCCCCACTGGTTGTCCCCAATGAATCGAGACGAACCGTCCTGTCTCAAGGTAGCTGTAAGGACGTAGCGGTTGTCATAGTCATAGATCAAACGGCCATAAAACGACACCAAGAAGTTTTCGTCCGAATCCTTCGTATCCTGTACCACTTGCGTACCGTCCGTGTTGCGATCAAAGGTCGTCCCGTCTCTCTCCCAGTGCTGCCAAGAGTATCCACCGATCACATCGATGCTGTGGGCTCCTATTTTCTTGTTGTAATTGAGATAAAACTCCAACAACTCTGAATTGGAATTGCTGGTATAGTCGAGCAAACGACCGTTGTCTCCGGTGTAGTCTCTGTACGTCCAAGTCGTGCCAGGTAGTGCATTGTCTACACCTGTAGTACTCGTACGGTCCATACCCAAATTGAGGTTGGCCTTCAAGTCTGGCAAAAAGTGAAACTTGTAATCCAACTGCACATTACCTATAAAGCGGTTGACATCCGCCGTGTTCTCTCTCAGCTCTAGCATCGCTACTGGGTTGCTGATGAAGGTATTGGCAGGTCCCTCTGGGTCGATGCTACCATCAGGCAGTGTCGTGGTGGTGTAGGCAAAGTAGCCTTCGTATCTGCTGTTGCCGTTGTAGACCGGTTGTGTCGGATCAAAATTGACCGCAGCACCAACTGCTCCCTCATCCCCGAAGTTTGAATTGGCAAACGTCCCTTTGGCATTGACATTGACCTGTAGGTGATTGTCCAACAAACTAGGACTCAAATTGAGCGACACAGAATGTCTGGTCGTAGAAGTCGTCTTGAGGATACCGTTTTGATCGGTAAACCCGTATGACGCACGGAAAGGAATCCCTGCCGCTGCACCAGACACACTCAAATTGTAGTTTTGCGAAACCGCATTTTCAAAAATCTCCTTTTGCCAATCGGTATTCTCTGCGCCCAATTTGGCCACCGCCGCGTCATCGATCCCCGTGAATCCCGCATCATGTAGATCGTTGACCAATGTACGGTACTCATCGCCCGTCAATACATCCACATACTTGGTAGGAGTGCTGACAGACACTTGACTATTCAAGTTCACTTTGAGTTTGCCTGAGTTTCCCTTTTTGGTCGTAATCAAGATGACACCATTGGATGCTCTTGAGCCATAGATGGCTGCCGCTGAAGCATCTTTCAAGACTGTGAATGATTCGATATCGTTAGGGTTCAAGGTATTGAGAGGGTTGGACAATCCACTCACAGCACCATCGTCTATTGGGAAGCCATCGATCACAATCAAAGGGTCATTGGTCGCACCACCCAGTGACGAACCTCCTCTGATCCGGATGGTCGACGCGCTACCTGGCGCACCGCCTGCGCTCGTCACCGACACACCCGCCATACGACCTGTCAATAGGTCCTGTGGAGAAGTGGTCACTCCTTGGTTGAAATCAGCGTCACCCAAGGTGGCTACTGCTCCCGTCACGTCATCTTTCTCGACCTCTCCATAGCCAATCACGACGATCTCGGATAGAGTCTCAATGTCCATATCCAACACGACATCTATGGTAGATCTCCCTGCCACGGCTACTTCTGAGGTCTCGTACCCCACGAAAGAAAATACCAAAACGGCTTCTTCGGATTTGAGAGTCATGGAAAACTGCCCATCGAGATTGGTCACCGTACCATTGGTCGTACCCTTCTCTAGGACACTGACTCCCGGCATGCCCCCTGCCTCGTCAATGGCGGTCACCGTACCTGTCACGCTCTGTTGAGCTAAGGCAGTCACTGCCCCCAGTAGGATGAAACAAATTGTTAGTAATTGCTTTTTCATACGCTCATGCTTATTAGTTTAATAGTAGTTTCAAATAATCGAATTCAAAACTAGATTTTCACTCTTTCAACTACTTGTACAAATCATACACAAACTATGAACTTTAATTCATTTCCATGCTATAAAGCATGTTTCAGCCTGTTTATGTACAAATTAGCGGATCGGTTGAGCTTAGGTCTGACACGACGTATGAGGACGGTTGATCCCTCACACCTACAATCCATTGGTTATATTGCAGGCAGATTTTGTAGTACATGAACACGAACAAACAACTACCCATTTCTCTCCTACTAGGATTAGTGATGTGCCTATACAGTTTTTGGGCATCCGCCCAAGAGTTGTACTTCTCTACACTATCGATGCGCGACGGTCTCCCGACCAACATCATTGCAGGAATCACCCAAGACAAATATGATTTCATCTGGGTCAGCACAGGAAGCGGACTGGCCAGGTATGATGGCAACAAATTTACACTATTTAAAAAAGAAGAAGGACAAAACTCTCTCCCCTCCAATGAACTAACCTCCGTGATCTCCACGGGTGACTATGTATGGGTTGGGAGCTGGGATGGCCTCTGCAAAATCAATGTCAAGACCTTTGCAATCACTCGGATCGATCTCGGAGGCTCCAATACCATCCGAGTACTGCACAAAGGGCACAACAATACGCTTTGGATCGGAACGGCCAAAGGACTCATCCAATACGATCTCAAGACCAACCAATACACCTCCTACAATGCGGAGCAAAACAAGCTCTCCCACAACATGGTCCGCAGCATCCACCAAGACCAAAATGGCGCAGTATGGGTGGGGACCTACGACGGACTCAATGTTCTCAAAAAAGGAAAGAAGCACTTTGAACCCGTCTCTCTTGCCAAACGCCCTGAATCGGAACATCAAAACCACCTCATATTGGACATCAAACCCTCGATCAACAACGACCCCAACCTATGGATCGGGACCGAGCTAGGGCTCTATCGCGTCAACATCAACAGCACAGAGTCTTACGCCTTTACGGAAGAAAATGACCAACTGAGCAATCCGGTGATCAAATGCATCTACACCGACCAACAAGGAGAGCTATGGCTGGGTACGGATTTTGGACTCAACCGATTCGAACCGATCACCAAGTCCATCACTACGCACTTTCACAATCCCCAGCTCCCCTACTCCATCGCCAACAATGTCGTGATCCAGATCTTCGAAGACAAGAGCGGCGTGGTCTGGTTTGTCACCTCCAACGGGCTCAGCCGAATGAACAAGTACGGCAATTTCTACTCATTTCATGACATCTCTTATGAAGCCAACGGACAAGTCATCGGCAATCAAATCAAATCTTTCCTCATCGGGTCTAAAGGCGACTACTGGCTCGCCACACAACATGGTGTGATCCAGATCGATCCCCACACGGGAGACAAGACCATCTACAACACCCAGTCGCCCCCTCCTCGACGCATCTTGCTCGACAATGTATCCACCCTCGAAGAAGACTCCTATGGACGCATCTGGATAGGAACCGCCAGTGGGATCAATATCTGGGATCGCCAGCACCAACACATGACGGTCATCAAATCGGATTCAGCCAACGGGCTGCAATCCAACTACATTGGCAACTTCACCCAGCAACCAGATGGCACGCTCTGGATGAGTGCTTGGCAAGGGGGGCTCTACCAAATCATCGGCGATAGACAATCCCTCCAAGACATCCGATTCGCTGAGGTCACCGCACTCGAGTCAGGCTCAGAAAAACACGTGTATGGAGGAGCTGCACTCTGGACCATCGAATATGACAAACTCTACCGCATAGACCCACATACGCTAGAAGCACAAGCTGTCGATCGCTTCAACCAAGCGGCGGCCAATCACGTGATCTACACCCTCTACTATGCAACCAACGACCAGATCTGGGCCAGTACACACGACGGTCTCATCCAGTACGACACCCAGCGTGATGTAGTCACAATGCACCCCTTCTTGACGGGCAATGACGAGATAGTCAATAGCATCATCGAAGACGATGCAGGAGACATCTGGAGTATCACCAATTCATCACTACAAAAAGTATCCCCCGACAACCAACGCATCGAAATTTTTCCTTTGGACCCCAATCTCCCCATCAAAAGCTTCTATTTTGGCTGTGCCGCCAAAACACACGATGGACAGCTCATTTTTGGTGGTGACAATGGTTTCATTCAGTTCTCCCCCAATCAAGCCACTCCCAACGACTACATTCCCTCTGTATATGTGACCGACTTGGAGATCAACAACCAACCCATCGCCATCGGCCAACAGCTCGATGGTCGTACCCTGCTCACCCAGGACATTTCCTTCGTCGACCACTTGGTTCTCGACTATGACGAACGATCCTTTGCCCTCCAGTTTTCTTCATTGGACTTTTGGCAGCCCGACAAAAACCTCTACACCTACCAACTCCAAGGACTAGAAGACACTTGGCATCAAGTCTCTGGAGCCAAAAACCTCGCCATCTACTCCAACGTCAAAGCAGGCGACTACACCTTTGTTGTCAAGGCACTCAACAATTATGGTCTAGAAAGTGAAGCCGTCTCACAACTCGACATCACGATCAATCCGCCGCTGTTTCTCAGCGGCTACTTCATCACACTCTATGTAGTCCTCTTGCTGATTCTCGTCTATTATGCCCTCACATTTTACTCCACGAGAGTTCACCTCAAAAACCAACTCAAAATCACTCGGCTAGAAGTACAGCATGCCGAAGAAATCGAACGTACCAAAGAAATCTTTTTCACCAACATCTCGCATGAGCTCCGTACACCGATCAGTCTCATCCTACCCCCCATTCATCAAATCCAAAACAAAGGCATCCTCGATACGGAAAGCAGCAAACTGATCGCCTTGGCGGAAAAAAATTCCGTCCGCCTCCTACGTCTGGTCAATCAGATCTTAGACTTCAACAAAATTCAAAATGACAGCCTCCAACTCAAAGTGCGTCGTATCGAACTGGTCTCCTATTGTGAAGAAGTCTTCTCCATGTTTAGCGACAAAGCCCAGCGACACCACATCGAATACCAGTTTGACAAGCAAATAGCTGAATATGACGTATGGGTCGATGTAGAAAAAGTCGAAACGATCCTCTTCAATCTACTATCCAATGCCTTCAAGTTCACCCCCGATCGTGGTAAAATCCAGCTCTCTGTCTCTGTGGACACCAAGCAGCCAGACTACAAAGAGGGAACCTTCAAAATCGAAATCAGCGATTCAGGAGTTGGCATATCCAAAGAAGACCAGAGCAAAATATTCGAGCGATTCTACCAAGCCGAAGACGGCAAGCGCAAAGAATCTGGTAGCGGTATCGGCCTCACCCTCGCAGCAGAATATATCGAACTACACCACGGAGAAATCATTGTGGATAGCCACATCGGACTAGGCACGACCTTCACCATCCATCTGCCCCTCGGCAAAGCTCACCTACCGATCGATACCCTAGAGACTGATGCTCCTATCGAGCTACGCGCAGTTCCTTCGGTCCACGGGCGCCAAAACGGCGCCAAATACTACCAACTCGATCTGGCCTCTGACAAACCAACCGTCCTCATCATCGAGGACAACAACGACATGGTGGAGTTCATCCAAACAAGCCTGAGTCACAAATACAACTTTGTCGCGGCAGAAAACGGCCAAGAAGGCCTCATCAAGGCCAATAATTTTCTCCCTCAGGTGATCATAAGCGACATCATGATGCCCGTCATGGACGGCATCACACTCTGCCGAGAGATCAAAAACGACCCCAAAACCAGTCATGTATCGGTCATCCTCCTCACCGCCAAAGCCCTCATCTCCAACAAGGTCGAAGGAATCAAAACTGGGGCGGATGCCTACATCACCAAGCCCTTTGAGATGGATCTGCTCGAAGCACACATCGACCAGCTCATCAAACGCAAAGTAGAACTCACCGAGTTTTTTAGAAAGGACTTGATCCAACTACCCAATACCACTGATGCCGCCAACAACGAGGACAACATTTTCGTCAAGCGCGTGATGGACATCATAGAGGCCAACATCTCCAATTCCGAACTGACCGTCGACATGATCAGCTCCGAGATGGCCATGAGTACCACACACCTCTACCGAAAGCTCAAAGCTACGACGGACCACTCGGCCAAGGAGATCATCCAAAAATACCGCCTCAAAAAAGCCTCTCTTCTCCTACAAAACAAAGAAGGAAATATCACTGAGATCATGTATCAAGTCGGATTCTCTAGTCTCTCCTACTTCTCCAAATGCTTCAAAGCAGAGTTTAAGCTATCACCCAAAAAATACCAAGAGAAATTTGAAGGAGACAGAAGCAAAGTCAACTAAAGATACGGCTGGAGCATGAGTTTGAGAATCTCCGCACCCATGCATTCCTTTCTACTACAGGATGATCGAGTCAATCCATTTTGGCGCGACTGCCTAGTTTGATGACTTCTAAGTCACTGATCTTGCCTAGGCTCAAAGTGAAGCGCAGCAATGTCCGCTCTTTATGAAAACCGTGCCTACCTGCCGCACCAGGGTTCATGAATAGTACGCCTTTGTGTTTCGGGTCATGCATCACCGTCAGAATATGTGAATGCCCGCAAATGAATAAATCGGGCCTCCACCGCTGTATCAAGGGCTTGACACGAGGGTTGTAGCGAGGAGCCTTGCCTCCAATATGTGTCATCCAGACTTTGACTCCCTCGCACTCGAACTTCTGATCCTCAGGAAACAGCTGGCGCACATCCTGCCCATCGATGTTGCCATAGACCCCCAGGACAGGCTTGAACGCCCCCAACTCCTCGATCAGCCCCGCATGACCTACATCTCCTGCATGCCAAATCTGGTCCACGTGCTTGAAGTATTCAAAAACCTGTGGATCCAAAAAACCATGCGTATCTGATATCAATCCAATCCGCATATTTATTTGATCTCTTTGGATTCGGTCGAGTTGACGAATAGCACGTCACCTACGTCCTCAAACCCATCGAAGAGCTCAACTCCTTTCTGTTTGATGGCTTCTGATCGGAACCCGACAATCGTCAGGTCTGCATCCTTTGAATACTCGTTGATCAGCTCCTTGTTGCTACGCTCAACCTCTCGCTCGATGATCGTGACGTTGTTGGCAGAGATCGGTAGCCTACCAGATTTGATAAGCTCCAGTAGCTCCTTTTTCTCCTCTTCCATCTCAGACTTTTGGACGATCACAGAGATTTTTATTTCGGCCTTTTTCCACTGGGGGTGGCCCAAAATCACATACCCCAACAAGATCATCAAATTGGAGTTCATATAATCCGATGGTGTCACCCATATATGAATTTCGGTCTTCACCTCCAACCCTCGATCGCTACTCGCCAAAATACAAGTATCAAATCCTGACGAACGCACCATGGCGTAGTTTTCCATGATATCGGTCAAGTTCTCAGGGTTAGATTTTGAGAATTCAAATAGGATCATATTGTTTTCCTTGCCAGACACACTCGGGAGCTGCAGCGTCTGAGCAATAGCCGAAGTGTAGGATGGGGACACCATTGTATCGACGTAGACATTGCTCTCGGAGATATCTGCCACTCGAATGAGTCGTCCAAGCTCCTCTTTGGATTGCTTGTTGGTCTCTTTCGAGAAATAACCTTTGATGAAGTGTAAATAAGTCCCAAAACCGTAGCGATGCGAAATCCACCGCATCATCTCAAAAGCCGCTGGTCTCTCAAATGCATCACCAGAGATACAAATCACGGATGGACGCCAGTTTTGATCGTCTTTGTCTGCCTTCTGAATGAAAACCTGTATCTGACGGATCAGTTGGAAAATCACCCCTTGAAAGATATTGGCCATGCCAGCCTTTTCTTTGTTGAACCGCGAAAGCGCCAAGTAAATCAATACCATGATCATCATCGAAAAGAAAGCATATGCAGCATCCATCTTGAACACCATAAACAAACACATCACTGCACCCAGAAGCGAGATGTACCACTTGGACCGAAAGGCAGGGCGATACGAAGGATCCGCTGCAAAATGCTGAAAAAACGAGATCGTACAGATCGAGCCATACGTCACCATAAAAAACATCGAGATCACCTTTGCCACCGAATTGATATCGCCCAAAGCGACAAAAAACAAAGCGATACCTACAGTCACCAGTGTGGCGTTGATGGGTTCGTTGCTGTCTTTCTTCCCTTTATTCAAAAAAGCATTCAAACCATGACTCGGAAAAATCTTGTCCCCAGCCAACGCCTGCAATGTCCGTGGAGCCACCATGATGGATCCTAGTGCCGACGAAATCGTCGCAGCAGCCAAACCAATCGGTATGATTGCCCCCCATAGTGCGATTTTAGACATGATCAATGGATCTGATACCAGGTCCGATGGCGTAGCGTTGACCGCCAGTTTGTAAGCAATGAAGACATAGATCACCATCCCAATGAGAGTCGCCGCGAGTGTCCCCAATGGGATCGATTTTTTAGGTTCCTTCAAATCGCCAGACAAGCCCACTCCAGCAGTCATGCCTGTAAATGCCGGAAATATGATCGCGAATACCACAAAGAAATCGTCGTTGGACGGGACATGCGCCAACATATCAAACTTCTCAAGGTTGACTTGATAATCCGTACTCCCCAAGAAGAACATGACCAATGATACAAATAGTGTAAACACGACTCCATAGAGTGCCTTCATACCCAAGTCCGCGCCTTTGGTAAGCATGAGGATACTGAGTAGCACAATCGCTGGGATGCTGATCATTCGCTTGTCATAGATGACGATACCTTGAGTATCTGCCAACCACGCGATCACTGGGTCAAAAGCTTCCGCAAATGCAATGATATAAAAGGCTACACTGATGGCCTGAGATAGATACAGGGCTACTCCGATCGATGCACCGATATTGATCCCAAAAGACCGGGAAATGATGTAATACTCTCCTCCCCCCTCTACTTTTTGATTGGTCGCAATCTCAGCGATAGACATAGCTGTCGGTACAGTCACAAGGTGCCCAATCAATACGATCGCCAATGTACCCAAGAAGCCGACACTACCTACCGCATAGCCAAACCTCAAAAACATCACCGCACCGAGTATGGTAGATATCGCCGTAAAAAACACGGGCAATGTCCCAAAATTAGCTTTCTTCTTTACCAGTTCTTTCATTTCTATTTCTTTAGTCGCATGCGCTTGAATACTTCCCCTGCACTGACGAACAACTCGTACTCTTCACTACTCTCGTGGTACAACACAGCTAGTTTGTGCTTGGTCTTCAAAGGCTGACGGTGCAGCAATCCTCCATCCATACGATACATCCATGCGGTTTCGTTGACCGAGTCTATCACAATGATCACACGATTGTCTTCACTGAAGGTATAGTACTGGTATTCCAAATTGTCCGCAGGTGACTCGATCACGAACAAACTCTCTAGGTCCTCTCCAAAAAACTCTACACTCCCCTTCTTGTTTCGTACGACGATGAAATTTTCTCCGTCATTTGAGCCGATCAACTGGAAATTCTCTTGTGCATCGTCCTTACGTAATTGTCCTTTTCGGATGACCTCCCCTAGCAAGTTGAACACGATGAGGCCTCCGTTGCTGGTCATTGCACTGATTTCAGTTGTTTTGGGACTAGCGCCTTTCTCAATGTGCAGCGGGCTGGAAATCGGACCGTGCAGATCCAACGGAAACCCATCTCTAGCAGACCCTCTACGCTCCATTCCATATGCGACTCCATTGTCCTGCAAGAACATCATGTAGTCGTTGGTCTTGACACGCAAGTGCACACCTCCCATGACCGGTTCACCTGCCAGCTTGATCGGATTCCACCCTTTGAGTTCTTTGCCTGTTTTGTCCATCAGATAGTAAAACCCTTTTTCAGTAGCAACCAGTATGCGGTAGTTTTTCGAATTGTCATAATCAATCAACGAGAGGAATTTGATCGGTTCGCTCGCCTTGATTTTCTTAGGATAGCCAGGGATATACGCTCCTGTACGATCCACTACATGCACTTCTTGAGAAGTCGAAAAGAGGTACTGCAGCTTCCCATTTTTATAGTAATCAATCTGTAGTACGGGACTCGTCAACACCTCAGCCAAGGGGATTTCCAACACACGACGGTTGTTTGCCGCCACCAAACTCAAGCGATACAATGAATCCTGCACCATCAATTCCAGCGTACGGTCGTTGTGGTTGCGCACCGCATAGGGCTTGGTGATCAATGGGGCTTCAAACGCCAGTTCTCCAGCCAACTCAAACTCCTGTGGACGCTGATGCTCGGTCAACTGACCTGGATGGCGCACACTCACGTTGGTGTAAAACTTATTGTCCACTCCTGTAAACTGAATCGCACCGTATTCGAGCTGCTTGAGTACCGGTTTGTTTTCTTCGATGTATCGGCTCCACTCGTCATTGAAAGTAGTCCCCATCACACCCCAGAGTCCCGAAGACTTGACATACACACTGAGATTTGCATCATCATTGGTCGATTCCAAAAACGCATTCGTCTTGATGGATTTTCGCCATGTATTTTCCGCATCAATGTCGTCAATCAACACCTCCAATGCGTGCTGTGTATTGCCAATGAATACAAAATCCCGTCCCACATAGTAGTAGCTCGTCGCAAACCCCTCAAACAAATCACCAAACATCCTCGCAGGCAACTCGTCGAGCATGATCTCACCGATGATGCGGTTGGCATATGTCTCGTGATAAAACGACGTATCAGGGTTCGCATCCTTGGCCAACAGCTCGAGGTAATTTTCCGCACGGATCATGTCTTTGTGCTTGATGCAAAATATCTTTTCCCTGTCTAAATTCTTTTTGGACTCCAGTACAAACAGGCCGATTTCACTGTCCACAAACTCATAGAATTTATCTACATCAAATCCATATTTGTTTTCGATCTCTCCTATGCGTGTCAGCTGTCCAGGGTTATGCTTTCGCCAATAGTTTTTGAGTCCCTTGTGCCAGTCCCTCACCTCATCAAAGGACATATGTATCACCAATGACGAGCGATCGGGCACCACATTTTTCATCTCAAACCCAGTCCCCTGTACTCCCAAAAAAGAAGAGAGGTAGTTGACATGCGCAGTATCGATATACGAGAATCCGGAAAACTCCAAGTCTGAGTTTTCAACCGTCACATCGAGATAGATCAAATCCGTCAGCCACTTGAGATTGCTCCCGTTGACATCTATAGGGTCGACAAAGTGATGCACGAAGCTATTGAGTTCCTGCATATTGATATAAAGCCTTCCTTCGCCCAGAACGGTTTGATTACTGGTTGACTCTAGCGCGATATTACGTGTATAGGGGTTGGGCAATTTGCCCTCCAAACTTCGGATCGCGTCATCCACCAAAAACGGCGAAAAACTCATAATCAAGTAGTTGCGATAGAAAATATAGGCCAGCTGAATCTCTCCCTTTTTAAATTCCGTGATGGTATAGCCCTGGTAGATTCGCTCACTTTTTCTAAATCCCTCCACTTCGGTGAGGTAATCCACTGCCTTCGCCAAGAAATCATGTTGCTTGAGAGCCGAGACCTCCATGATGTAGAGGTTTGCAAGTCTCCCCTGAGCACCTTGGTGTACTGATATCAACAAGTCATTTTCGCCAACGATACGTTGGATATTGAAACCTCCACCGATCAGTGAATCCAAACTGTCGAGCGAGGCACCTACTTGTGTCAACTCGGGCAAGCGTTTGAGATTTACGAGCACCTTCTTCTTCTCATCAGACGACAGCAGTCTCGCCCAGTTGGTTGGCTGAAACACCAGGATGGAATTCTGAGGAACAAAAGACCATTTGGTAATACTGGCATAGTGCAAATGAAAATAAAAATAGATGCCAGATCCGATCAGAACTAGAAATACGGGAAGTAGGATAAGGGTTCTTTTCACACGCGTCTTTTTCTGCAAATTATTCAGTGCAACATACTTATGCAACTATGGCTTCATAGTTATTTGCAATGCCCCAAGAAGACACTACTCGTCAGTCAAAAACGGGTTACTTTCGTTTCAATCTAGACATTATGCTACTGGATTTCTCTTCTCTTTCCTTAGACTCCTCCTTCTTCTTGGGCTCTCTATCTTGCTTAGACCTATCCTCTGCTACCGGAGTAGCATCCACTTTGAATTCTACCTTCTTCCTCGGCGCTACCTCTCTCCGTGCAGGCCGATCTTCTTCGGAGCGCTTGCTCCCATCATAAAGCTCATATTCCAACAATCGACAGTCGATCTTGGCATTTTGAAATTCCGTACGGCTCTTGGTTCTCAACCCGATGACCTTGGCCAGACTCGTATTTCCTGTGAAAATATACCCCATCTTCCCCTTGCAGGATTGTTTGAAAAAGTCCCCAATATCCTTGTACACAGATTTGAGCATTTCTTCCTCGCCGAGTCGCTCTCCATACTCAGGATTGAGCATGATCACCCCTGGGCCCTGAGGGATAGGAGATTGTTCGAAGGGTACCTTTTCAAATGTAATCATATGCTCCACCCCTGCAGTTTTGGCATTTTGACGCGCTGCATCGATCGCATCCCCATTCCAATCCGTCGCGACAATCTTTGATTTAATCTTATCTTTGATGTGCACTTTGGCTAGAGCGTCCTTCCACAATTGGTTGTCATAGCCCAAAATGTGCATGAACCCAAAGTTGCGACGCTTGTACCCCGGAGGCACCTCAGCCGCCATCAAAGCCGCCTCTATCGCCAGTGTCCCACTCCCACACATCGGGTTGACAAAGCTCCCCTTGTCATCACTCCACTCCGCCGATAAAAGGCACGCACTTGCAAGCGCTTCGATCATCGGTGCCTTGAAGGGGATCTTGCGGTACCCATGCTTGGCAATCGTTTCTCCCGATGTATCGATGTACACATGTACTTTATTGAGGTACCAATAGAGATAGACGACTGTTCGGTCACGTTCTTTACCCGAATCAGGCCGTTCGCCATTTTCTTCCTGCATCCTATCGACGATAGCATCCTTGAGCTTGAGGTTCGCAAACCGCACATCAAGGATAAAGTCGTTCTTGACGAAGGATTGAATAGATACATAACCCTTTGCAGGAATGATTTTGTGCCACGGAATCTTCTTCGCCTCCTCGTACAAATTGTCTGGTGTCGTCGCTTCAAAAGATTTGATCAACCACAACACACGGGATGCAGTACGTAGATGCAAATTGAGATCGATGACTTCTTTCCACCCCCCTTCGACAGTCACACCACTTTTATCCGTTTTGAGAATACGGTAGCCACGACCTTCTACTTCCTTTTTGAGGAGTGGCGCAATGCTGGGCTGACAGTTGATGACTAATTTGGATTGACGCATGAATGCTTGAGTTAAAAGTGAAAAGATCAAAAGTAAAAAGCTGAAAATCGCAAGCACAAGACTAGCCTCTTGGCATACTTTGCCTCTTTCAACTTTCTACTCCTTAGTTATTTAGAAAAATACTGATGAAACCAAGCGATGGTCTGGATTCCTTTGTAATAATTGAACAATCCATAGCTCTCGTTTGGAGAATGAATGGCATCCTCATCCAGCCCCATACCCAACAGGACAGTGTCGACCTTGAGCACTTCAGAAAATAACGCTACGATCGGAATACTCCCCCCATCTCTAGTTGGTATTGGTGTTTTCCCCCAAGCCTTCTCTATCGCTTCGCTTGCCGCTTTGTAGCCTTTGGCCTCTGTAGGTGTCACCGCAGGGTTGCCACCATGATGTGGGGACACCTTCACTTTGACATAGTCAGGCGCGATGCTTTCGATGTGCCTTTTTATCATTTCAGTGATTTCAGTATGCTCCTGATTGGGCACGAGGCGCGTAGATATTTTGGCGTAAGCCTTAGAGGGCAATACCGTCTTGGCACCCTCACCCGTATAGCCTCCCCAGATACCGTTGACATCCAGTGTCGGACGAATCCCCACTCGCTCCAGTGTAGTGTACCCTTCTTCACCTTTGACCGCTTCGATACCCAAATCCTTCTTGTATTCATCGAGACTAAAAGGTGCTTTGTTCAAATCCTCTCTTTCGGCCTGCGTGAGTTCTACGACTTTGTCATAAAAGCCTGGGATCGTCACTTTACCGGTTTCGTCCATCAGAGACGAAATCATCGTGCAGAGTGTATTGATTGGATTGGCCACTCCACCGCCGTATACTCCGGAGTGAAGGTCACGATTTGGACCTGTCACTTCTACCTCTAGGTAGCTGAGGCCTTTGAGGCCTACAGTGATCGACGGATGCTCGTTGCTGATGATACTCGTGTCAGAGATGAGGATCACATCCGACTTGAGTTTTTCTTTGTTGGCCTTGACGAAGTCTCCGAGGTTGTCAGAACCGACCTCTTCCTCTCCCTCGATCATGAACTTGACATTGCACGGTAGTTCGTCACAGGCGACCATCGCCTCGAAGGCCTTGACATGCATATACATCTGGCCTTTGTCATCGCAGGCTCCTCGGGCATAGATCCGCTCGTCTTTGATCACAGGTTCGAAAGGAGGCGAATCCCACAGCTCATACGGATCAGCAGGCTGCACATCATAGTGACCATACACCAATACGGTAGGCTTGGCTAGATCGATGATTTTCTCTGCGTACACGATTGGATGCCCCGGTGTCTCACAGATCTCGACATTATCCGCACCGATTTTTTCAAAGTTCGCCTTCAAAAATTCCGCAGCTTTTCGCACATCACCTTTGAACTTAGAATCCGCACTCACAGACGGGATTCTGAGCAGATCCAGCAGCTCGTCCAAAAACCTTTGTTTATTCTCTTCTAAATATTGTATTGATTTCATATTTCTGGGTTAAAAATTCTTAAAGTTAAAAGTTAGAAAGTTGATGGTTAGAAAGTTTTGATTAGGCCACAGAGTGGTTTAGAGATTTCCGATGAAAGAAGGCAAAGCCTGTCAAAATTTGTCTTATTGATTTTTTCAACTCAAACCCCAACAAAAGCATCGCTCCTACTTCGCCAGGCGAACCTTTGGCATAAAAAAGAAATTGCCTAAACTCATTGTTCGTTCTTCGCTCAAAGCCCTCTGCGATATTATTCATGATAGAAACTAAAGCTCTTTCGATCTGATTCTTAACACCAAAAGCACCCTGAGTTCCGAATAGGCTGTAAATCTCTACAGTCAGTGCTTTGGCCGTTTGCCAAGAAAGAATATCCTCAAACCGTTCGATTTTCATATCAGCCCCTTTTCACTTTATGACTTTATACTTTCCACTAGCGGCTTCATTTCCTGCTGCAGCTTCAAAGCCTCTTCTCTCGCCTTGTCGGCAAAGTCCTCACCACTAGACGCATAGATAATGCCCCGTGTCGAGTTGATCAAGAGGCCACATTGGCTATTCATGCCATACTTACAGACTTCCTGCAAATCCCCCCCTTGGGCTCCTACGCCTGGCACGAGCAAGAAATGGTCGGGTATCGTCTTGCGAATATCTGTGAGGTACTCTGGGCGAGTGGCTCCTACTACGTACATCATATTTTGGTCACTCCCCCACGTTTTGGAAGTCGCTAGGACATGCTGGTAGAGGGGTTTACCGTCCGCTTCGAGAAACTGAAAATCCTTGCCTCCCTCGTTGGAAGTCACCCCGAGCAATATCACCCATTTGTCCTTGAACTGGAGAAATGGCTTGACCGAATCTGACCCCATATAGGGAGCCACGGTCACCGAATCAAAATCCATGTTCTCAAAAAAAGCTCTGGCATAGAGCGCTGAGGTATTGCCTATGTCTCCCCTCTTGGCATCTGCAATGGTAAAAATCTCGTTGGGAATATAATCTATCGTCTTTTCGAGGGATTCCCAGCCTTTGGCCCCCATAGCCTCGTAAAACGCAATATTGGGCTTGTAGGCTACCGCCAAGTCTTTGGTGGCATCTATGATCTGCTTGTTGAACTCAAAAACGGGGTCCTCACTCTCCAGTAAATGCGAGGGGATTTTGTTGATATCAGTATCCAGCCCTACGCACAAAAAAGATTGCTTCTGCTGAATCTGCTCGAAAAGAAATTCTTTGGTCATGGCGCAAAAATAAGGATAGCTAAATCAAAAATTAGGGATTCACAGTTCTAATTAAAATAAGTAATTTTGCAAGCTATGGATTCAATATTGATACGGCCGAAAAATCAAAAAGAACTGGACTACATCGTAGAGTTGCTCCAAAATATCGGTGCGGCCCACAAAACAGTCAGCGAGGAAGCTACTGAAGAATTTGAAATGGCCATGATGATGAAAGCCGCCATCAGCACGACGGGGATCATTCGAGAAGAACGGGCAGCCAGCCCACTATCCGACCTACAAAAGGAGCTATTGAACCAAAGTGACGAGGACATCAAAAACAAGTTGATCGTCACAGATATGAAAATCCAAACCGAAGAAGAAGAATGGTTAAATCAGTAATCTGGACCCTCACTGCGCGACAAGCCCGTCAAGACATCTTAGAAAAAATATATCAACAAACCGGAGACAAAGAAGAGTGTCGCAAGTTCACGCTACTCCTCAAACTCCACCTCAAATACATCGCCAAATACAATTTTGCAGGCATCGAATCAGAGTACCCTAGCACGCGAGAGACCACCTGTGGAGAATATCGACTCTTTTATAAAATCCGCTCAGGATCGATCAACATTACCGGACTATTCGAAAGCGAGAACCAGTAGTCTGTGCGCCTCGTCTCTCATCCCATACTGTGCAACTACTATGTCACCTACCGCTGCAACGCCCAGTGCGGCTTTTGCGACATCTGGGAACGCCCCTCTCCATACGTCACTAGAGAACAAGTAGAAACCAACCTGAAATCCCTCAAAAAACTTGGCGTCAAAGTCATCGACTTTACTGGAGGCGAGCCGCTTCTACACCGAGACATTGACCATTTTTTTGCATACGCCAAAAAAATGGGCTTCATCACCACACTCACCACCAACGGGCTCCTCTACCCCAAGTACGCTGAAAAGCTACACCACAACGTCGACATGCTACATTTCAGCCTCGATACCGCAGACAAAACTCAGCACGACACCATGCGTGGAGTGCCGTGCTACGATCATGTCATGGAGTCCATCCAAATTGCCAAATCCCTAGGCGAACGACCAGACATCCTCATGACGGTCTTCGAAGACAATATCGGAGAGATCGAAAAGCTATATACCGACATCTGCTTGCCTCATGACCTGGTACTGATTCTCAATCCGTCCTTTGACTACAACGAAGTAGAAACAGGTACAAGTCTTTCGGAAAAATCCCTCCAAACCTTGACACGCTGGGGCCAGAAAAAAAACATCTATCTCAATCAAGCATTTATCCAGCTCCGCCGTGACGGTGGCAACCAAACAGACAGCCCTGTCTGCAAAGCCGCCAGTACGACACTCGTCATCAGTCCAGAAAATGAACTACTACTCCCCTGCTACCACCTCGGCACCAAGGGATTTCCGATTGGGAGCAACCTCGAAGAGGTCTATCGGTCTACAGAAGCCCAAAAGCTCGTAGCTCTAGAAGGACGTCTGCCCGAATGCCAAGGCTGTGCCATCAATTGCTACATGCAGCCCAGTTTCGCGACCAATGTCAACAGATACTTTTGGTCTGCACTACCCAGTACGATAAAATACAATTGGATCAAGGGCACGTGGAAGTCACTCATTCCCTAACCACTCATAGTAATCCTAAAAAAGGCAGCATTTCTCTTTTCCATCCAATGCACAAATGAGGTATATTTGTACGCTAAGTTACTTTAGGGTACCAAGCCCAACGAACTTCAACCGACACATAACTAGACTTATCCATGCTAAAATCCCTCCAATATACGCTGATCGTTTCGATGATGCTAAGCATCCTCGCATGCTCTGACAAAGACCCTAACCCCAACAGCAAAAACACCCCTCCGACGGCTCATGCAGGTAGACTTCAAAATGTAGCCACTGGCACACAAGTCACGCTGGATGGCTCAGGGAGTACCGACGAAGACAGAGACCCACTCAGCTTCAGCTGGTCGATGGCCTCCAAACCAGAGAGCAGCAGCGCCAGCTTATCTGCCTCCAACACCTCTCACCCGACATTCACTGCGGATGTGGACGGAGAATACACCATACAACTCATCGTCAACGATGGAACGGCAGACAGTAGCCCTGCTATCGCAACAGTAACTGCCACTTCTGGTAATGTCACCCCTGTAGCTCATGCAGGCGCAGATCAAAATATCACGGCAGGCACGGAAGTCAACCTGGACGGATCTTCTAGTTCAGATGCAGATGGAGACAACCTTACTTTCGCATGGACCATCGTCACCAGTCCTACGGGTAGCACGGCAGCCTTGTCAGAAGCCTCAACCTCTCATCCCACGTTCACTGCAGATGTAGATGGCACCTACCTTGTCACTCTACAGGTTCATGATGGCACCATCACTTCGGTTGCAGACACAGTACAAATCACCGCCACACATACCGATCAAAACGCCCTACCCATCGCAGATGCGGGAGCAGACCGCAGCGTACATACTGGCACCCAAGTCTCCTTAGATGCTTCGGGCAGTTCGGATGCCGATAGCAACACCCTCAGCTACAGCTGGCATCTGTCATCCGTGCCTGCAGGGAGCTCGGCTTCACTCAACGACACGACATTAGTCAACCCGATGATCACCCCGGATATCGAAGGAGCGTATGTCCTTTCGTTGGTAGTCAATGATGGTACAGAGAACAGTGCGCCCGATTTTGTCACGATCCAAGCCACTACTTTTTCCGCTAAGGAGCAACTCATCAATATGGGAATAGACGCTTCAGACGCCGATTACCTAATTGCCAATCACTCCGATGATGTCCAAACTGTACTCAATGATCAGGATCGGATATTCAAAGACATGCCTGCACTTGACAATATGTTTGCTCTACCGTCTGACCCAGCAGCTGCGGCGTTTGCTGACCCTCAGATGACCACTTGGTCTAACGAGAACAAGGTCAAGTTCCAAAAAATGTTTGGACGTTTTGTATTTGTCATCAACTCTCCCAAATTCATGACCGCCTTCAATACGAACATAGGCCTGCTCAACCCTGCCTATCAAGGACAAGCACCCGCAGTGCCTTTCCCTACCAACTACAGTCAGTTCAGAGCAGATGCCAATGCGGCCTTGATCAAAGATCAGTACCAGTACAAATTCTTTATCTCCAATAGAGAAAGTTGGACTGCCTGGGGACAAGCTGGTCTGCACCTCAAGGTAGAAAACATCATGTTTGGCCCACCTACCGACGGAGCTCCACACAATACAGAGGCACTGATCCTGCACGAAATAACACACACCTGGGGCTATGCCCATGATGGACCCGATGCAGAGGTCACACTCAAGCCCAATAATATCCCGTACTATGTGCAGTTCCTAGTAGGCAATAGCTACAAGGACCCTGCTGCGGCACCTGTATGGAACACCCCTGATGCATTATTGACTATTTATTTTGGCAATCCGTAAGCCTTCGACTATTCCTAAATTTGTGAAAAATAACACTCACGTCTTGCCTTTGAGCTTAGATTAACAATTATCTGTATATGCTGCTCAATACATTCAGCTACCATCGATTCTTTGCCTTCTTGGTTTTTAATCTCAGCAACAAGGAAGGAGATCACTTAGTAACCATTGCTAGTCGTCTTGCTTTGTATTTTGACTTTGATAAGGCTTTAATCAACAAAGCTAAAGAGTGCTTATATTGACTTTAAAATGGGTATCATTAAATTAGAATACTCTACACTGATTTAGATTTCAATTGTGTCTGCAATTTTTCAACCCAATGAATTACATGAAACGTTCTTCGTCGGATTTTTAGAAAAAACCTATTTGAGTATGTTCTCAAAACACAACAATCAACTGGCTCTGGGAGCCCTCCTTTTATTTTTACATTTAGGACTGACCCAAATTCAGTCTGAAAAAGGAGGATTATACACTTGTTTTTCTGGCACTACTGTGGGCCAAGTCAAACTAGACCCAACAGTGCCATGCAATGCAAAAGAGTCATCAATCAACCAAATCACATTACCTGCCAATAAAAAGAGTGCTACAGTCAAGCTGATCAATTATACCTCACATTTACTTATAAGTAACCCACCCACTTTAGGTTATAACCATAAACTACATGAGGGGTCCGTATTTCAGTCAAGCAGAAACTTGGGCCAGCAGAAAGCCCACAAGCCGTTTCTAAAATGGCAACTGTAAAAAATCCAGTACTCAAAAAAGCGATAAAGACAAGCAATGTATGGCATTAAAAACAACGAGGAAATACCTCCAAAGAAGGACAGCCAGCCTCGCGAGCTCATTATTTCACACCTTAAATAATAATTAATGTAGATGAAAACTTCAATTTGCACTCGATTCATCAAAGCAGCGGCACTTCGGTCAGGAGTGTTTGTTGTGTTGTTCTTTCAGATGTCCGTGCTTCATGCACAGGAACTCAATGTTTATTTCGCTCTGGGTGGATTTCATCAATCCTTTCAAGATACGCGATTTTCGGATTTGCAATACGGCACTTGGTCTATCAAACCAGAAATTGGCTTTAATAGAGAAACAAAAAAAAGTATTATCACGACAAGAATTAGTGCCTTTTTCTACCAAGATGAATTCAAGCCAACAGGTGAAAAGCCGGTAGCGGTAGTGGGCTTCAATGGGGGCATCTCCTACCTTAGAGGTCTTCATGAAAACTGGTACCTGGGTGGTTCATGGGATATTGACTACTACAGCAGAGATAATGAATATCTGGAAAACGGTTCTAACTTTTACAGAACAGCATCTGACTGGTTTTTAGCTGGGAGATATCAAACCAAACTGAAAAAGCGATGGCCCGTTTACTGTTCACTTCAGTATAGCCTATTTGCCTTGATAAATTCTGCACCTAGCTTCACTGCCAACTTCCCTCAAAAAGTAGTCGATGAGGGTGGAGTCAGTTTTCAAGATGCCAATAGCCGCAATCCATGGTACTTAAAAGACTTTCAAATGCATGGGTTTTGGGACCACCTATATATTAGGATGAGGTTTGGAGCTGCTTTAAGCAAGCGCTTTGGCTTGGAATATTCCTGGGACATGAGACACTATGCTTATCAAAAGGGATATCCCATCACCACGGGGCTTCATACTATTATGATCCGATGGAATTTCATTCACCGACCTGAACATTACTAACTATGAAAAATCTGCTAAGAATTAAAGTGTTTGTTGTCGCTGTGATACTTTTTATGTCATGCGAAAAAGTGTTCATGCATCCAAATACTGATGGAACAAATAAGGCTGTATTTGAAGAATATGCCAAAATAAGCATAGAAAAATTCGGTCTGGAGGAAGTAAAAGGGATTGACTTGAGACCTTTGGTTGATTCCATTCGGCCATTAATCAACGAAAGTCTGAGTGAACAAGAACTCTTCAATTTGATGTCTATTATTACACTTCGGATGCAAGAGGGACACACCAACCTGACAGGATCAGATGACATGTATACATCCTATTTGTATTTTGCCGGTTATCCTGTAGGAGGCAATTTTTCGGTAATCCAAAAATACTATGGAGAGGAAAACAATCCTACCGTACGTAAGATTGCGCCTCCTGAATCATTATGGGAAATTGTCTATGGATTCCTTCCTGACCACCCCACTATTGGTTTTATCCAAATTCTAACATTTGACATGGAAGTCAGTAATAGCGAATTGGATGAAATGATGGAATATTTAAGTAGTGCAGAAGGAATTATCATAGATGTCAGGAGCAATCTTGGTGGATACATAGAACTAGGTGCAAGGATGGCATCCAGATTTACCGACGAAGTGGTTCCATTTGGCACCATATATGTCAAAAATGGGCCAGAAGCTGACGACTTTGCTCCTACAAAAACAACCCTTACCCCCTCTGATGGGCCGCATCATTTTACCAAACCAGTTGCTGTGCTTCATGATCGTATCACCTTCAGTACCGGATCGCTGTTTTCTATCATGATGTACCACATGGATCATGTGACCACCCTAGGTATTCCGTTTGGAGGGGGAACAGGAGAAATCATGGATGGCATGTTGCAAAACGGATGGATTTATACTATCTCCACTGCCAATTTTGTAGACGAAATGGGAAGACCAACTGACAATGGAATCGAACCTGATATACCTGTTGTGATAGACCCTGAAGACACAGTCCACGATGCGATAATCGAACGAGCAATTATGGAATTAAAACAAGGATAACCCTCTAAATATTTTAGCATATATACAAACATCAAATAGCACTAAACTATGAGACATCCCATCCGAAACCCCAAGAGTAAAAAAAGAAACTACTCCTTCTTTTTCATGTCATTCTTTTGTCTACTTGGCTTTGGTGCCACAGCGCAGGACAGCACGTCAGAAATACTGTCTGAATACAATATCACATTAGAAGACATCACCCGAAATGTACAACCAACTTCAAAAGCATATTCTTTTGAATTGAAGTGTAACACGCCTGACCCGCAATACCCTACCGTTTATGAAGCTAACTATAATCCTAACCAAAAACCAGCTTGGCAAATGACTAGTTGGAATGGAAAAAAGCCAGAAAAATATGCCACAGCCATTTTGAAGGATGTGGTAAAAAAATCTGCAAAGGATCCAGTCAAAGTGAATGAGTCTTCCTTATCTGTGAAATCAGAGGGAGGCTATGCAATCATATCATTCAGGCTAGACCCGAATACTGTACCTAAGAGATACATGTACTTGAAAGACTGTGATGGCAAGGCATACATCAACACAGAATCGGGTCGGTTGGAAAAAACAGTTTGGGACAATTATAAGCCTACGCGAAATGCCATAGTTAAAGTCAATAAGCTACATGAGGAAGTGATGTTTACTTATCAGGACGGGGATTACTTGGTGATAAAGGAGACCCAATTCATGGGAGGAAGTGTAAAAACTAGGGTCGGCGAAAAGAGCGGTGAGGCCAATCAAATTATTTCTTACTCCAATTATCAAAAGGTTCCATGATTACCAGATATCATTTTCGAACCCTATGCTAAAACTAGAAACATGATCAATTTCTATTTGGCAGGCATTTCAACCATAAAAACAATAGATTTGTAGCCTTAAATTGGGTTTATCAATCTAATTATTACTGAATGTTCATTATAGACTTGTATATCTAAATTCCTCCTACTACTTGACCCTACACATATGCCCAGAATTTACTTATCAATTTATACCACTATGAATTTAAGAGTATTCCTACTTTTACTATTTTTTTTAATAAATACAGCGATCGTTTCTGCCCAAACCGTCATGGAAGTGGAGCCGAATAACACTACTACCAATGCGACTCTCATAGATCAAGGTTTTGCGACCTATCAAGGAACCGTAGCTGTTGACGGCTCAGATACCGACGTGTGGGACATCATTGTGCAAGATGCACAAGGGAAGATTGAACTTACCATCACAGATTTGGCAGATGTATCATCCGTCACTGGCGGAACTGCTGATGGTATAACTTTTGGGGCTTGGATCGTCGTTCAGAGTGGTGGAATTACAGGAAGTGACCATTTACTCCCTGGCACACATACCTACACCTGGGATCCCAGTAGGGGAGTAGTCAGGTTTAGAATTGTAATAACTGCAAACAATAGCTTACCAACATTGGCTTCATTTTTTCCGGGTATTCCAGACCCAATACCATACTCCATCACCTTTGGAAGTGAAACAACCATCACGCTTGACGCAGCCCCTCCTACTGGTCCTTCCATCTCTCCCGGTGGCGTATCAGGCAGTAATCTTTGGCTGGCCGCAGACAAAGGAGTTACCAACAACGGTGGAGCACTTACAGCCTGGGATGATCAGACAGGTACCAATACCTTCACCTCTACGGGAAATATTGAAAATGTACCGCAGGCAGTCAATTTTAACCCCACCAACTCCATAACCAATGGAAGCAATAAGAGCGGCCTACCGGCTAACCGATTGGATGGCAATACTGAGATTACTATCTCCGAGGCTTATGCTGTATATAAGTTTCAAGACCAAGGCAATGAAGGCGTGATCCTTGGCGGGCAATTCCCGGTGGGGTCTGGTGGTGGAGTGGCTGTATTTGCCGGTTTTGCCAGGGTTAGAGGGTTGACATCAGATGGTACCAATGCTTTGATGTACGGCAGTCACGACCAGACATCCACATTTTCCATCACCAATCTGGACTTCTCGACAACAGACCCTCGGGCTACTAGCCGGATCAATGGCAACAATGTAGTGGTACAACCTATTTCAGGTGGTGATTTCTCTGATATACAATTTACCCCAATGATAGGAGGCTCCAATAAAGGAAGCAGTAGCAACTTATCGCACATGAACGGCCAATTGGCAGAGTTGATTACTTATCCCACGAGCCTGTCTGGTGAAGATAGAAAAAAAGTAGAATCCTATCTGGCCATAAAATATGGGATCACCCTAGACCCATCGGTCAGCCAATACCTGGCTTCTGACGGTACAGCCGTCTGGAATTATACTAGCTATTGGCATGATGTGTTTGGCATTGGGAGTGACTCAGATAGTGGACTCGAACAAGCTTCGTCCAACTCGATCAATACAGGCAGTGGCGATGGTACTGGGCAATCTGGTAAGGGAAACATTGTGATCAGTAATGCCTCTTCGCTGGAAAATGGCGACTTCCTGATGACTGGTCATGATGGTAGTAATCTGACCTTTGGTAGCTCCAGTCAGCTAGCGCGAAAATGGAAAGCGAAACGAACCGCTGATGTAGGCACAGTAGATCTGAGCTTCGATCTTCACGGCTTGACCTATACCGGGAGTGTTTCCAGCGATTTCAAAATGCTGATTGATGCTGATGGTGACGGGAATTTCAATACAGGCACAACTACCAAAGTAGTGCCTGCAAGCTTGAGAGACAGCGTACTTCAGTTTACCGGGGTGAATCTGCCTGATGGCGCGGTGTTCACCTTTTCAGACAAATCAGTGCCTGCTTTTGTTGCCTCCACGGATGAAACGCCGAATCGCATCATTGTGAATCCAAGCTTTGAGACTGGAAGTATAGTGCCTCATGCAGCAGTCGAATATCCACAATCGCAGGCAGGGGACAGCCCCCAATTGGACGGTTGGTACACCACACATCCTGATTTTTTATTTAGAGGTACGAGTTTAAAGAAAAGTCCTATCGAACATTGGAGATCTGGTAATCAAGGGGTGCCAGCCAGTGATGGTGATTATTTTGTGGAGCTAAACGTCAGCGAATCTTCCAGACTATATCAAATTGTTTATTTGGTCAATGGCGAAACCATAAACTGGAGCTATGCACATCGCGCCAGAGTAAATACAAATGAGACGGTTGTTTATGCGGTCTATTCAACAGATGGAAACACAAAAGTCAAAGAAATAAACAGACACCAAGCGACTAGTACGTCAGCTTGGGATGATGTCACAGGATCGTTTGTTTGGAATCTGCCGACAGGCATCTATCAAATTGGGTTTGAATCTACAACGTCAGGCGGGACTGGCAATTTTCTTGACAATGTCACCATAGGACTCAAAGCTTTTGTAGAATTCAGTAGAGATACCATCCGCCTTTCTGAAGGTGGGGCTATCGCCCCATATTTCTTGGTCAATGGTCAGGTGCAAAGTACATCCTCTTTTCAGGTAACTGTTAGTTCTGGGGATGCTGTGGAAGGTACCGATTATCAATTTGCCAATAAGACCAAATCTATTCCTGTAGGAAATTATGGGTTGGCTGATTCAATTTCACTCGATTTCGATATCATCGACAATTCGATACCTCAAAACAACCGCACCATCGTCTTAAATATTTCCAATACCTCTGGTGATGTAGATCAAAGAGACGCCAATTCAGATGGGATCTATCAGCAGACTCTGGTAGTGATCATCGAAGATGACGATGCGTGCAAAGATCCTGGCACAGACGGTACACTTTCTTTCTGTGCTACCGGTGCTACCGATATTGATTTATTTGCTGGATTACAGGGTACCGTAGATACGGGAGGCACTTGGTCAGATGATAGCACTTCTATGGTAAATTTAACAGATGCATCTAATGTGGATTTTTCTAGTTTGGCAGAGGGGACTTATGGTTTCACTTACTCCTTCCCCCAATCAGGGATTTGTGCTGCACACCAGGCCAGCGTCGCAGTGACGATCGAGCGAGCCTTCCCTGCAGGCGAAGACAATAGCATCGATATTTGTAATACTGAAACTTCTGTTGACTTGTTTTCTCATTTGGGAGGTTCGCCTCTCACAGGAGGAAATTGGGTGCAGGAGACAGGCACTACTATTGATATCTCTGACCCTGCGGATGTGGACTTCTCTGGGGTAGCGGCTGGCAGCTACACCTTTGACTATGTCCTGGCCAAACAGCCCACCTGTGATGGAAAAATAGCGTCTGCTCACGGTCGTGTTACAGTGAACGTCGGCAAAGATCCGGACCCGGGAGATTTCGGAACTGTAACCGCCTGTACAGATAAAATCATTGACTTAGTTGCTTCTCTAGGGGGTACACCTGACGCTGGTGGCTACTGGACAGACGCAGACGCCACCGGGGTAGACATCAGCGATCCAACCAATGTAGATTTTACATCTATTGCGGCAGGCAGCTACGAATTCGGTTATTTTGTCAACGGGACAAACGGATGCCCCACCAATGCTACCAACGTGAAAGTCAAAGTCGATACAGACTTAAATCCAGGAACGGCGGCAACAGACTATGTATGCAATTTTCATGGATATACCATCAATTTGATTGGAAATCTAGGAGGCTCAACTGATCAGGGAGGCACATGGGCGGACACGGATGGTACGGGTGTTTCGCTGGCTAAGCCCAATGAGGTTTCCTTCGAAGGGGTCGCTGCTGGTGACTATGTTTTTACTTATACCTTATCTGGAGATGCAGACTGTTCGGATCAATCTCAAACCGTAACTGTGACAGTCTATGAGACACCAGATGCGGGCGCAGACAAAGCAGTAAGTATATGTGAAGGGGGTAGCTCGACCATTCTTAATCTCTTTACTTCACTGGGAGGTTCGCCCGATGGAGGAGGTACCTGGACAGATGTTGACAATGCGGGAGTCACGCTAGGTGATGGTACAGCGGTAGAGTTTGATGGGATTGCTTCAGGACAATATGATTTTCAATATGAGGTGAGCAACTTTTGCCATACTGAGAGTGCCATCGTTACAGTCAATATCGACATAGTAGCCCACCCCGGTAGCAACTCAAGGAGAAGTATTTGTGAAGGAGGTACTGCTGACATAACCAAATTTTTGTTGGGTAATCCTGATGCCGGTGGTACCTGGACAGAAACTTCACCGGTAAGCTCTGGGGCTGACATCTCGGATATCACCAGTGTATCTTTTGCGGGAGTCGCACCGGGTGACTATGAATTCACTTATACCTTAGCGGGTGATGGATCTTGCCAGGATCAGTCTGCAATAGTATATCTGAACATCATGACCCAGCCTGATGCAGGTACAGATGGAAACATCACAGTATGTAATGGAAACACTACACCCATCAACCTGTATGATCAACTGGGAGGGACACCCGATGCGGGTGGGGAATGGCATGACATATCTCGTGCGGCCGATTTTGTGAGCGGCGATTTGGCTAGCTTCTCTAATACCGCAGCAGGCACTTACAGATTTATCTACATCGTCAATGGCAGTGATCAGGTCTGTGGACCATATGGCAGTTCGGTGTACGTAACCGTAGAAGATGCTCCCAATGCTGGCACTGACAGCCACATAGCCGTATGCGATGGTGGCACGGGTACAGTCAAAGATTTGTTTGGCTCCTTGGGTGGCAGCCCGGATAATGGAGGTACTTGGACAGATTTGGATGGGTCAGGAGCGGATATATCGGACCCTACAGCCGTAGAATTCAATGCCATAGCAGCTGGCAACTACAATTTCAGATATGTATTGACAGCCGCAGGGTCTTGTGCTAATGACACTTCGGTAGTGAGTGTTACAGTCGACCAAGACCCAAATACAGGCACGAATACCAGCAAAACGATCTGCAATGGGATGGGTAATGCCCAGTCGATAAATTTATTAGACCAAATGGAAGGCTCACCGGCCACTGGGGGTACTTGGGCCTTTACTAGCACCGAAACCTTCGATATCAGCGATCCTACGCAAGCCAATATCTCAGGAGCGAGCGGCACCTACGAGCTGACCTACACGATCAGCGGCACGGGCACTTGTTCAGATGCTTCTTCCACTTTGACATTGGAGATCGAAGGGGACCCGTATGCCGGCGACCGTAGTCAGGTCAATAGCGTCTGCACCTCAGGTAGTACAATAGTAGACCTCACTGCGTTGCTGGGTAGTTCGGTAGATACGGGTGGCACCTGGTCAGATGTTGACGCTTCAGGTATAGACTTAACTGACCCAACGGCGGTAGACTTTGCCGGATTAACCGCCGGAGACTATGACTTTAGCTATACGGTGACCAACACCTGTGGTACGGATGTAGCAACCAATACGATAACAGTAGTAGCCGCCAGCGATGCAGGAACGAACGGTACACTCGCTGTTTGTAATGACGACACAGCAGTCAATCTATTAGCAGCATTAGGCGGAACACCAGAAACTGGCGGATATTGGTCTGACAACAGCAGCAGTGGTATTACTTTGGGAGACGGGACAAGTGTAGACTTCAGCAACTTGACGGCTGGACAATACACCTTCAGTTACCAAGTCCAAGACAGTCCTTGTGCTCCAGATGTAGCTACAGTGACTGTGACGGTCAACAGCCTTCCCTATGCAGGAGTGGACAACACAGTACTGCTCTGCAATGCAGGGAACCTCACGGTAGACTTCACCACCGCCATACAAACAACAACCTCCTTAACTGCCGAATGGACAGACACCAACAATACAGGAGTAGATTTGAGCGATCCTACATCCGTGGATTTCACTGGAGTAGCCAACGGCACCTATGCCTTTGTTCATACGGTAACAGGTCAAGGCAATTGTACCAACTCCTCTGCTACTCTGACCGTTCATATCAATGAAAACGGTAATCCTGGCATGAGCGCTAGTATCAATTCATGTAGCGGATCGACCATCGACTTGCCGAGTGCTATAGGTGTACATGACCAAGGAGGCACATGGTCTGATGACGACAACACAGGTGTAGATCTGTTTGATCCTCAAAACGTAGTACTCACCAATCTCTCAAGTGGTAGCTATGACTTCACCTACACCTTGAGCGCCACCAGCGGCTGTAGCAACGGTGCTTCGACTACAGTCACGGTAGTTGTCGATAGAATTTCTGATTCGGGACAACCCAATAGTATTTCGGTTTGTGATGCTTCCAATGTCAATCTTTTCACTTCCTTAGATGGCACCCCTGATACTGGAGGCTCTTGGGTGGAGTCCACTAATTCTAATGTAGACTTTACCGACCCTACCCATGTCGACTTTTCGGGAGTATCAAGTGGACGATACGAATTTTTCTACATACAAGATGCTCCAAACTGTACAGCTGTAGCTACTCAACTCGTTGTAAACATAGGGCAAACCATCAATGCTGGTACAGATGCACAACTCGACATCTGTGGAGATAACTCTACCTACAATTTGGTCACACTTTTGGATAATCCTGACCCAGGAGGAAGTTGGGTGGATACGGACAACTCAGGCATAGATCTAAGCAACCCTGAATCCGTCACATTCACTGGCGTATCGGGAGGCAGTTATCGAATCACCCATACCCATGCAGGCGAAAACGGTTGCGCAACTTCTCAGGCAGTATTGACAGTCAAGATAGCCGAACCCGCCAATGCAGGAACCAACAATGTCCTAGCACTCTGCGGCACTGAGACGACTACCGTAAACTTCTTTGCCCAGCTAGGCGGATCACCTACAGCGGGAGGTGTTTGGTCAGACATGAATACCAGCGGAGTATCCCTAACCGACCCTACACAGGTCGACATATCTGCTTTGACAGCTGGTAACTATCAGTACAATTACACAGTCAATAACGCCAATACCTGTACACCAGCAGTGGCGACACTAACCTTGGAGATCAGTACACAAAGCAACACAGGTATACCTGACATACCTAGCATAGAAGCTTGCAATGGTGCCAATGCCATCGTCGACCTGACAGCTAACCTATCTACTGGCTTTGACATGGGAGGTGTATGGACTGTCAATGGGCAAACAATAAGTGACCCCACGCAGTTCGATGCCTCAGGTTTTGCGGTAGGCTATTATGAGGTGAATTATGATTTCCCTGCCAATGGTACGTGCTCGACAGCTAGCGCCAGATACAACATCAATATACTCGAAGGAGTAAGTGCCGGAGACCCCGGATCCTCTGCACTATGCAACGATAGTGGTCCAATCAGTTTGTTTGACATCATCGCTGGGAGCTACAATACGGGAGGAACCTGGACTGAATTGACCTCTTCTGGAGCAGACATCAGTGACCCTACGGCTGTTTCTTTCCAAGACATAGACGCGGGGACTTATCAGTTCCAATATGAAGTATCCAGCAACGGCAACTGTAGCGGCGATGACCTCAACACAGTCACAGTCAACCTATCCAACCAACCGTCGGCTGGACAAGGCAACTCAGTCACCGTTGGGCTCGGAGGGCTCACTTATTTCAACTTACTGGACAGCTTGCAAGGCAATCCTGATAACAATGGAGTATGGACAGATGACTCAAACTCAGGAGTCGACCTCTCTCAACCAGATAGTGTCAACTTCGCTGATCTTCCGGACGGAGCCTACTCCTATATCTACAGCATAAGTGCGGATCCAGTATGTACACCAGCTGCCAGTATTCTCAACGTCAGTATCAACCTCCAAGCAGACGAATCGAAGGTCGAACCGCTAGAAGGTTTCTCACCAAATGGAGATGGCATCAATGACACTTGGCAAATCCAATACATCGATCAGTATCCCAATAACCGGGTTCGGCTTTACAACCGATGGGGACACCTCGTCTTTGAGATGAAAGGGTATGACAACAACACCCGTGTCTTCACAGGACAATCCAACAACGGCAATGGAATCGGAGACAATTTGCCCGACGGCACCTACTTCTACTTGATCGAGCTCGGAGATAGCTCTACAGCAATGAAAGGATATATCACGATAGTCAAATAAGAACATGAAGAATTATTTTATAATCATCACAGCATTGATTGGCGTATCGTTTCAATCTCTGGCACAGCAAGCCCCCTTGTTTACTCAATATGCATTCAACCCCATTGCACTCAACCCTGCCATCGCAGGGACGCATGACGGCATCAGTATGACAGGGATTTCTAGGATTCAGTGGTCTTCCATAGAAGGAGCCCCCAAGACCAACATGTTCACAGCACATGCCCCTATAGGAGACAAAAACATGGGGGTAGGCCTCACTTTTATGAATGACAGAATAGGCATCTCTAGTGAAAATGAAATAGGCCTAGTCTATGCCTACAACATTCAATTCGAAAAAGCCACTCTATCTTTTGGGGTCAGAGGGAATTTTGACTTTTACAAAGCCACTTATTCCGACATTGATTTAGGAGGTGTCCAAGACCCTAATTTTGAGGGGTCCGATCTCAATGATTTCAAAATCAACTTTGGCGCAGGAGTATATTACTACTCCGATAAATATTACGTCGGCCTCTCCGCTCCTTACATCAACACCAACACCTTTGAGAATGGCAACTCCGATTTCTCCTACCAAAAAGAAAGGCTGTTCTACCTGATGGGAGGATACGTATTTGACATCAATGCTGATTTCAAAATCAAACCCTATACCAATCTCAAAATCCCCATCAATGCCCCCATGCAGATCGACGTGAACACCAGCCTCATCTACAGAGACATGGTCTACCTAGGTGCAGGATGGAGACCAACAGATTCGTTTTCGGTGCTTTTCGAATGGCAAATCCAAAAAAATCTAAGACTCGGATATGCCGCCGATTTCTACACCAATGATGCCAACCACCTCGGTGGCACTGCCCAAGAATTCATGATCAACTACCTGATCCCGCTACAAAAAGATCAAGTCGTAAACCCACGGTATTTCTAACTATGAGATTTTTCTCCATACTACTATTTGTTCTTCTCCCATACATCTCATTCGCGCAGATTACAGAGAGTCTCGACAAGGCCCAACAGGAAATCGAACGCAAACACTACTACCATGCGACCGAACTGCTGGAGCAGTATCTCGTACGATCCAAAGACTCCACTGTCTTGCAAACCCTTGGCTACACACACGCCATGCAGGGTCACCAGAAGCAAGCCATCGAGTGGTTCGAAAAATCACAGGACGCAGGGATCAAGCTCACAGACGAAAACACCATCCTCTATGCACAGCAGCTATACGTCGAAAAAAGATTTGATGCACTGACAGAAGTACTGAATAACTACGACGGAGCAGACCTCCGCTCCAAGAACAACCTACTGGATGGCGTCAAAAACTATGACCTATTTTACATCGACGAAGACCTCTACGAAGTACAGCGTTTGTCGCTCAATTCTACCATGAGTGATTTCGCACTGATTGCCTACGATAGCGGTTTTCTATTCACCTCCAACCGTAGCTTTGATGACAAAACAAAGAAGGAACTGGAATACAATTACTTCAAACTGTACTTTACCCAATCGGATGATTTTAAGTCCTTCACCCAGCCGAGTGAATTTGAACCAAAGTTGGGTATCAAAGGAAATGATGGTCCCATCGCATTTTTTCCGTCCGAACAAAAAGCAATCGTATCTCGCAACAACTATCACCGTGGGATCAGAGGGATCACCCACAGAGGCACGAATGAAATCGAGCTCTACGAAATCGAAAAAAACGCCAAAGGTGAATGGAAAGAACTCCTGCGTCTCCCCTTTGACAGTGATGATTTCAGCACCTTTCACCCAGTCCTATCATCAGATGGAACTTGGATGATTTTTGCCTCCAATCGACCAGGAGGATATGGAGGATCGGATCTATACAAAGTAAGTTATACCAACCAACAATGGTCTGAGCCCGAAAACCTTGGTTCTGAAATAAACACGCCACAAAACGAGCTATTCCCCACCCTACTCGGAGATAGCGTACTATATTTCAGTTCGGACGGGCATGTCGGTATGGGAGGGCTAGACATCTACCGGAGCAATTTGGCCCAACCCAAAGCTATCAACCTAGGCAGTCCTTTCAACTCCACCGAAGATGACCTCAGTTGGTTCTATCTGGATGCACAAAGACAAGTCATATCAACTGACAGAGGCAAAGAACAAGGAGATGATGACATGATTCTTATCCGTCAAACCGTAGACAAGAACCCGGCAAACATCGACACCAAATCACCCTCTGCGGCAGCTGCTGCCCTACCCTCGTTTGATATCTGGTGCTTCCAAAACCTCTCCCTACCAATCCAAGGGATAGGACTGGATAGCCAAAGAACCTTTCAATTCGTACTTGACGATAACCTATTGACCCTAACAGGAGACAAAGACGCGAGTCTACCACTCAACAACGCAAGTAAAATCAAAGAACAACTATCCAAAACAATTAGCATCTCCAACTACCATGAGATCACTCCCTTCTTCTTCCAATTCGCATCAGATGAACTCATCAATGACGAAACCAAGCTGGACATGCTCATCAGCCTATTGAAACAAAACGAAGGAATCAACATCACACTCTACGGCTATACTGACAGCAAAGGCGCAGCAGCTTTTAATCTAGCTCTTGCCAAGCGTCGTGCACAAAGTGTCAAGGATCTCTTGACACAGCAAGGAATCGCCAGTTCTCGTATTCAAGTCATATCTAAAGGAGAGACACAGCTCCTAACCAATTGTGGCACACAATGCACAGACGAAGAACACAAACATGAAAGAAGAGTTGAAGTCGAAATCAATTAACCTTCCCATTTGCTAAACGATAAATCCGAGTCTCTTGACAGTACGTCCTATTTGGTAGTCTCGGATTTATCCGCATACTCCTTCGTAAACACCTCGTCAACAGGCTCCCAAAGCTCAATTTTACGCCCTTCTGGATCCATCACCCAAGCAAATTTCCCATACTCGTACTCTTCCATCTCCCCCACTTGCTCTACCCCCTCCTTGATCAGTACCTCCAACAAACCCGTCAAGTTTTCAACTCTATAATTGATCATGAAATCCTGATCTGAAGGAGCATAATAATCAGTTTTTTCGTCCATCGGACTCCACTGCAAATAATTCTCTTTGCTCGGATCTATTGCATTGCGTGTCTCAAACAAAGCCCCGTACTCGTTGGTCACCAACCCCAAACGGTCCCTATACCATTCTCTCAATTTTTGAGGGTCCTTGCTCTTAAAAAAGACCCCACCAATTCCGCTAACTCTCTTCATATTCAGATTATTTAATTGATTGAATAAAATAAAAATACATGAAGCATTCGAGACAAATCGCTCTATGCTCAAATAAGACAATTACATTGTCTTAGGATTCACCATTCACTACTTACTTTTAGGATTTATCTCTTAACTATTCGGTATTAATTCATTTATATTTGTGCCCATAAAAATTGTGACGGAAAATTTAATTTACAAACAATGTCCTTTATCATATTTACCTCAATAGTTGCCTTCACTTTGGTGATCTTGCTATTGGTTTTTATACTACTTTTTGCCCAATCTAAATTGGTGCAGTCGGGTGATGTCAACATCACTATCAACGGTGACACAGCTAACCCAGTGGTCACAGCAGCAGGGTCTACTCTACTGAGTACACTTTCTGGACAAAAAATATTCCTACCCTCAGCATGTGGTGGAGGTGGTACTTGCGCAATGTGTAAGTGTAAGGTCATCGATGGTGGAGGAGACGTACTCCCTACAGAAGTCGGTCACCTCAATCGTACGGAGCAAAAAGAGCACGTGAGATTGGCTTGTCAAGTCAAAGTGAAAGAGGACATGAACATTGAGATTCCAGAAGAAATCTTCGGCATCAAAAAATGGGAATGTGAGGTAGTCTCTAACTACAACGTAGCAACATTCATCAAGGCATTCATCGTGAGATTGCCAGAAGGTGAAACCTTGAACTTCGAAGCTGGAGGGTACATCCAAGTAGACGTACCGAAGTGTGAAGTAGACTTCAGCAAGGACATTGACATCTCTCCCGAACCAAATGATCCTGCAGGACCAGACAAATTCAAAGAAGACTGGGACAAATTTGGAATTTGGGATTTGAAAATGAAAAACGACGAGGAGATATTCAGAGCCTACTCGATGGCCAACCACCCTGCCGAAGGCAACATCGTGATGCTAACGATCCGTATCGCTACCCCACCATGGGATAGAGCCAAAAACGCATGGATGGATGTCAACCCAGGAATCTGTTCTTCTTATGTATTCTCTAGAAAACCAGGTGACAAAGTAACAATCTCTGGACCATATGGTGAATTCTTCATCAAAGAGACAGAGGCCGAAATGATCTACGTAGGCGGTGGTGCAGGTATGGCTCCAATGAGATCTCACCTTTTCCACCTGTTCCATACCTTGAAAACAGGGAGAAAAGTAACCTACTGGTACGGTGGACGATCCAAAAGAGAATTATTCTACGAAGAAGACTTCAGAAAGATCGAAAGAGAATTTCCGAACTTCCAATTCGAAATCGTACTCTCAGACCCTCTACCAGAAGACAACTGGGTAGAGAAAAAAGACATGGATGATACAGAAGGTGATGGTTTCTTAGGGTTTGTTCACAATGCCGTGATCGATCAGCAATTGAAGAAACACGAATCTCCAGAAGACATCGAATTCTACTTCTGTGGACCTCCAATGATGAACCAAGCAGTCCTCAAAATGTGTGACGACTGGGGGGTGCCAGATGAGAACGTATCTTTTGATGATTTCGGTGGCTAAACCGATTCTCACAAGATTTTCAAAGCCCAGACAATTCGTTGTCTGGGCTTTTTTTGTAGCTTTGGTTCGCGCAACTTTTATATACTCACCGAATGGATCTAAAACTCTTTTTCAACCCTATTGACGAAAGCCTAACCCCAGAGAGCTTCGACAATGACTCCCTCATCCAATCCATCTATATCAACGAAAACAAGATGCCAAGCATCGATGCGATCGATATAGCCATCATCGGACTCAACGAGACCTCTGGCAACCCAGAAATCACAGACACCGGACTCCGATTCATTCGAAAAAAATTATATAGCCTCAAAAAAGGTGAGGGCAGCTGCAACATCATCGATCTCGGCAACCTCCGCAATGGCCCTGAACTTGAGGAAACCTATAAACGTATCCAAGCCGTCTGCCACAAGCTCATTTCCAAAGGCATCCTACCCATACTCATCGGAGGGTCACACGACCTGGACATAGGACAATACCTATCCTATCAAGAGGAAGAAAAAATGGTCAGCATCGTCAATATTGATTCGCGATTCGACATCAATGAAAAAGGAACACAAATTACCAACCAGAACCATTTCCATAAAATATTTACCCACGAACCCAACTACCTATTCAACTACACCCAATTAGGACACCAGTCCTACCTAGTCAACCCATCTGCTGACAAAGTACTGACCCAACTAGGCTTCAACAGTCTTCGACTAGGGGCCATCCGTGAGGATTTCCGTCGCGTAGAGCCCTTGATTCGTGAAGCAGACATGATCACCTTCGATCTCTCCGCCATCCAAAAAATGTATTGCCCAGCAGGTGATCGCAGTGAGGTATTTGGACTGACAGGCGAAGAAGCCTGTCAAATCATGTGGTATGCTGGCATGAACGATAAATTGAGCTCCGTCGGGATCTATGAATACAATGCAAACAAAGACTCTAACGACCATCAATCAGCCATGGTCATAGCGACGATGATTTGGTATTTCATTGAAGGGTTCAAAAACAGAAAAGGAGAAAAAGGGTTTCAGACCAACGACTATATCAAATATGTAGTCACACTGGACGTCAATCCTGAATCCATCGTATTCTACAAAAGTCGCCTGTCAGACAAATGGTGGATGGAAGTACCCAACATAAATCACACAGGCATATATGATCGCAATTACATCGTCCCCTGTGACTACAACGATTACCAACAAGCAACGAAAGGAGAAGTACCCGAACGATGGATTCAGACCTTCTCCAAGATGGTCTAGGTCTAGTTGTTAGGGCTTAGCTTCCGCCTCTATCTCCAACTCCATCATATCGCTTCTAATTTCCGAAGATTCGTCCATTAGCGTAAACCGTTTCAATCCGCTCTTCAGCTCTTGAGACACGTCGTTGAGCCAATTAGACTTGAGTATATAGTTGTTCATGCCTGCAGATAGTTCGGTTGCCGAACTGGAGACCTCCTCCGTACCTGCCGCGGTTTGCTCTGCAATGACAACTACCTCTTCAGTAATATTGACAACCTTGCTGATACTCTCTGTTTGAGAGTTGGCTACATCGAGTATCATCTCAGAAAAGCCTAAGGTCTCCGTAGAAGACAATTCGATATCCTGAAAAACAGAAGCAGCTTTCCCAGAAGCCTCCACACTGGACTTCACTACGCCATTCATCGCCTCGATGACATCTGCAGCTTCCATTGTATCTCTCTGCACATCCGTCACAAGCTTCTCGATCTCACTAGCCGACTCCCGTGAGCCCTCTGCTAGTTTTCTAATCTCGTCCGCCACGACAGCAAAACCACGGCCAGCCTCTCCAGCTTGTGCCGCTTCTATCGCTGCATTGAGGGCAAGGAGATTGGTTTGAGCCGCGATATCAGTGATCACCCCCAAGACTCTAGAGATTTCCTTGGATCTATCGGTAAGTACACGCATGGAATCAGTCGTTTTACTCGAATACACCGATATTTCGGTCACGCGATCCACAACATACTTGGCAATCTTGGCTCCTTCTTCACTGTTTTTCACCCCCTTTTTGGCTACCTCATTGATAGACTGAGACTTCAACCCCATTTCACTCGAGTTTTGCATCATCACCTCCACTAATGTAGAAGACTCATCGACACGAGACACCTGCGTTTGCGCCCCGTGACTCATTTGCTCTATCGCACTAGCAATCTCCCGCGTATTCGTATTCATTTCTTCTCCAGAGATCAGCATTTCATAGGACGAATCCCCAATATCTTGGGCATTTTTAGCAATTTTCACCAAAAACACATTCAAGTTGTCCAAAGCCTTGTTGAGGTTACTTGTCATTTGTAGGATTTGCCCCTTCGCATCGTTCTTGTAGCGCTGAGTCAAGTCACCGTCAGCCATTGCATTCACAATTCTGTTGACTTCCAATACAGGAGTAGCGATAGATGATAGGAGCACGTTCACTGAGTTGCTCAAGTCTCTCCACACGCCCTGCTTTTCTGCCAAATCAATCTTAGCCTCTAGATTCCCTTCACCTCCGGCTTCCTGTACGGCCTGATTCGTTTCAGAAATAACATTCTTGAGTTTTTCGCGCAAGTCTATGAGAGACAAACCCAAAACATCTTTGTCACTCAAAGCCTCGAAGGACAGGGACAAGTTCCCTCTCCCCATTTCAGACGCAAAGAGTGATGACTCTCTGATTTTCTCCAAGTAGGTATTCAGTGACCTGAAAAAATCTCCTACATCATCTTTCCTGATCAAATCAGAGCGTTGTATATCAATGTCCAGTTCTCCCTCCTTGAGTTTCATGAACGTACCACTAATCTTTTTCATTGGTGCCTCGACACTACGACTCAATACATAGAAAGCCAGAAAAATGGAAAGCAAGGCAATAGGAACACCGTACCACAAGTGCATCAGACCAAAAAAACCAACGATGCTTGACATGATAGACACCGTATAGATAGAGAAGATAATCCCAATTACGGGTTTATAGACAAAAGATTTACGAAAAATAAAATAATTACACACTAATGCGAAGGGCACACAAAGAAATGTCACCACAGCGGTGAAAATTAAAAAAACTGTCATCTTTCCAGAATTGATTGAAATTATAAAATGCTATTGCCAAGCAACAACTAAATTTTAGTACAGATGGATGTAGGACAAATTAACGAATAAATGTAACAATCTATATCCCTACTTCTGGGTATTATTTGAAATATCTCGTCTTTTTCTTTCAATTAATTTTCATTAAACCGTTATATGCTATACATTGATATCAAGTTCTATTCACGGCATGATAAGCAATTAACTAAGATGTAGCAATTTCTCTCAAGGAGTACAACTACAATACAGTTATACGCAATAATGTAAGATTTTTTACTTAGCATAAAAACATTTTCATTATTAAAACACGGAATGTCACCTAATTTTCACTTTATAACACCCAACCCACATGCAAAAAGAAGATATTGCAATCATTGGCATAGGATGCCACACACCAGGTAAAATCCATGGCCCAGAGCAGTTTTGGTCTAAACTCATGAACGGAGTAGATGGAATCTCCGACGTACCCAAAGACCGATGGAATCATGAAGAATATTATGATCCAAACCCAAACAAGGCAGGTAAAATAAAAACCAAGAAAGGAGGTTTTATTGAAGGTATTGACCTTTTTGACAATGAGTTTTTCAAGATTTTTCCGAAAGAAGCAGAACGCATCGATCCACAGCAAAGGCTCCTACTCCAAACTACCTTTGAATCGATAGAGGACTCTGGAGACAAGCTAGAGAACCTTAGAGGTAGCAATGCCGCCGTATTCATGAGTGTATTTACCAATGACTACTGGGACATGCAGATAGAGCAAGATAGCAAGTATGCCATCAGTCCACATGTCGCCATGGGATCCTCTCGCACCGCTATCGCCAACCGCATCTCCTACTTCTATGACCTCAAAGGCCCTAGTGTATCCGTCGACACAGCTTGCTCAGGCGCCTTAGTCGCGGTACATCTGGCCTGTCAGAGCATATGGGACCAATCTGCATCTTGCGCGATGGCGGGTGGAGTCAACCTAATCATCAATCCAGAATCCACAATGATGATGTCCAAAGGCAACTTTTTGAGTCCCGATGGATATTGCAAATCCTTTGACGAAAGAGCCAATGGCTATGTCAGAGGAGAAGGAGTTGGTGTCGTATATCTCAAACCACTGTCTCAAGCACTAAAAGATGGCAACAAAATCTACGGCCTGATCAAAGCCACGGCATGCAATTCAGATGGACATACTGTCGAAGGATTGACCGTCCCCAGTGAAAGCTCACAAACAGCCATGTTGAAAAACGCCTACCGGTTGGCAAACATTGATGTAGATAAGCTACAATACATAGAGGCGCACGGTACAGGCACTCCTGTAGGCGACCCTCTCGAAACCAAGTCATTTTCCAACGTATTTGGTGGCCGCAGTACTGACTCACCTCTGATGATAGGCTCTGTCAAAACAAACATCGGACACCTCGAAGGTGCCGCTGGTGTAGCTGGACTGATCAAGCTCGCACTATCCATCAAAAACAAAAAAATACCAGGCAACCTCCATTTCAACAAAGTCAACCCAAAAATTGATTTGAAAAATTGGAAACTAAAAGTAGTAAGTGAGAACACCGACTGGCCCGAGCAAAAAGATGGCAGCCCACGCATCGGTGGTGTCAATTCCTTTGGTGCAGGGGGAACAAATGCGCACCTAGTACTAGAAGAATACATTCCCGCGCAAGAAAAAAGCTCCAAAGCAATAGAAGAAAACCTGTACTTATTTCAAACCAGTGCGGCTACCACCACTTCCCTACACAACCTGCTCAAAGCATACAAAAGCTTCTTGCTCAGCGAGCAGTATTCACTACGAGACATCTGCTACAATGTCGGAAAACACAGGTCGAGCCTAAAGCATCGAATCTCAATTGCTGGCAAGGACAAGACAGACATGATCGACAAGATAGACGCTTTCTTGGAAGGGAACGTGATCTCTGGTGTGTCAAGTCATGAACTCGAAACACCTGCTCACAAGATTGGATTTGTATTTACAGGCCAAGGACCACAATGGTTTGCCATGGGACAAGAACTGATCGCTACAGAGCCACTGTTCAAGAGTACAATCCAAAATATTGAAGGCTATTTCAGCCAAATATCAGGTTGGTCACTACTCGAAGAGATGAACAAGGATGAAGAAAATTCTCGTGTAAATGACACCCGAATTGCTCAACCAGCCATCATGGCCATACAAATTGCCCTAGTCGAACTTTGGAAAAAACATGGCATCCAACCAGAAGGCGTAGTAGGACACTCGATCGGAGAAGTAGCTGCTGCCTACACTGCTGGCTCCTTGACACTCGAACAAGCCGTACAGGTAATCTTTCACCGAAGCAGAGGTCAACATGCCGCTACCGGCAAAGGAAAAATGCTAGCCGTCAGCCTCACCTTATCCGCTGCTGAGGAAATCATCAAAGATGTCAAAGACACGGTCTCTATCGGTGCAGTGAATGGACCTGAAATGTGCGTTTTGTCCGGCGATGAGGCTCCCCTATTGCAGATTTCCGAAAAACTAACCGAGCAGGACATTTTCAACAAGTTTTTGAGAGTAACCGTACCCTTCCATTCTCATCACATGGAGCCGCTTAAAGATGAATTGATTCATTCCTTGCGTCAGTTGAAACCGGCCAAGGCTTCTCTCGACTTGTACTCTACCGTCACAGGTCAAAAAGGCGATGGTCTTCATCTAGTCAGTGAATACTGGTATGACAATGTCCGTAAGCCTGTGTACTTCGCCAATGCACTGAGCAAAATGGTAGAAGACGGATATGACCTTTTCATCGAAATAGGACCACACCCCGCCCTATCTTCAGGAGCAGAGGACATCTTTGCTAGCAAAGATTCTCATGCGGTCATCTTCCCATCTATCAAGCGAAAAGAAAATGAAAAACTCCGTTTTCTACATACTCTGGGAAGTCTATACACGCATGGCATTGCACTCGACTGGGACTGTATCTACCCTCACAGCAACCGAATCTACACTCTCCCCAAATACACTTGGGATCTCAAATCATATTGGCACGAAACAGCAAAACACAAAGCGAAACGACTAGCCAAAAAGGTTCATCCTCTCATAAGTGGATTCAACACCTCTGGTCTCAACGACACCCACTTCACCTTTGATGTATTGCTGGACAGACATACAGACCCCTATATCGATGACCATAGAGTAGATGACGCAATCATTTTCCCAGGGACGGGACATCTAGAAATAGCCACATCTGCTGCACAACAGGCTTTCCAAGACAACTTTGGATTTTTGGAAGACATAAATTTCGAAAGTGCACTCTTTTTGCCAGAAGAAGGAGAACTGGCAGATGTAAAGATAGAAGTCTACTCGGACGAAGAGAAATACTGGATTTTGAGCAAAGACTCGAACAATCCTGATGCAGAATGGATCAAAAACTCCAATGGGAAAATGAATGCACTTGGGGATGAGTTCGTTTCTACTCCTATGGATCTGAATGAAATCAAGCTACGTGTCAATGACAGACTGCCTGTGCAACCCATGTACTTGGAATTGAAAAAATGTGGCCTGCAATATGGCCCAACATTCAAACTCATCAAGAACCTATGGGTGGTAGAAGATGAAATATTGGCCAAGGTACAGCTACACGACTCATTAGTGTATGAAATGGGGCAATACAATCTGCATCCCTCTGTATTGGACGCCTGTCTCCAAAGCATGTTTGCAGCGAAACTAAGTGACGATGATGAAGAGCGAGGAATCTATTTACCTACACATATCGACCGTTACAAGTTTCACGCAAAACCAACTTCCCCAACGGTCTATAGCTATATCAAAGTCAAAGAAGCGAGCTCTGAATATCTCCGTGGTGATTTTTGGATCATGGATGAATCAGGCAGTTTGGTTGCAGAGATCCAAGGCATAGATTTCAAATATATCGAAGGCTCTCGCTCACAAGAAGGGGATGTTTCTTACACCGGGTGCTATGAATTCGAATGGACAGAAATGAAACCGCTAGAATTCACTCCTTCTCACAACACCATACTGGTGATTAGAGAAAATGACTTAGTCATCGAACCTCTCAACAAAAAATTGTCTCAGAATAACTCCACCCTGATTCATACTACTATCAGTGACTATTCGGATCGAGAGGCTGTTCGGCAAGAGCTAAAAAAAGTCATGAAGACAAGCCCAACGCTAAACAGAGCCATCATCACACTACCGATCACGGAAAATCAGGGAGACATAGCCAACAATTCCATTGAATTGAGTTGGAAAATCCTAAACATTTTCAATGCCATCATTCAAGAAGAATTGCAATTTCCAATTTGGATTCTCAATCAAAACGCTGAAATCGTTTTAGATACCGATCAAACGATAAACCTGCACCAATCAGTCACTTATGGGCTATCGAGAGTCATGTTCAACGAGTACCCTATGGTGACTTGCAAAATCGCTGACATTTCCTCCATCGACAATACCGACGAACTTGACAACTTGGCAAACATCATCTCTTCTCCATCCAACGGAGGCCATGAGTCTGACTTTGCTTTTAGAGGAAAAAGCATCTTTGTAAAGCGACTACAGGCCGTCAAAAAAGAGCAGGTTCAAAAAGACTCATCTGTTCAATTACCAGCAACAGGCTCATATTATCAAGCAGTCCTGCAAGAACAAGGTATGCTAGATTCAATAGCCTTTAGACAAATAGAACCTTTGCCTCTCGGTGATCAAGAAGTAGAGATAGACATCATCGCCGCTGGTGTCACTCCTAAAGACCTACAGATCATCAATGGCTCCTTAAGTAAGGAAAGCCTCTCAGGAGGATTATGTGGATCTCATATAGGTACAGAGTGCAGTGGGATAATTGCTAATATTGGTAAAAATGTAAGCAACCTAAAGGTAGGAGATGCTGTACTCGCTTTTGCTCCAAATTGCTTTGCAGGCAAGACGGTGGCACCACAGCACACGGTAGTACCAAAACCTGAACACCTCTCACACGAAGAAGCAGCAAGCATCTCTGTAGCATACCTGACTGCATACCACAGTCTATTCAACTTAGGACAGATTGAAGCAGACGAACGTATCTTGATCCACTCCGCAACAGACGAAGTAGGATTAGCAGCCCTCGCCTTAGCCCAGCTAAAAGGCATAGAAATATTTGCGACTGCTGATACCGTACAGAAAAGAGAACGTCTCAAAAAAATGGGCATTAACCACGTCTATGACAGCAGTTCTACGACTTTCTACAGCGAGGTGATGGCTGACTCCCAAAGCGAAGGGGTAGATTTAGTTCTCAATTCACTCAATGGAAAATCTATCGTTCAGAGTATAAAATGCCTTAGACCATTTGGCAGGTTTGTGGAATTGGGTAAAACAGACATCTACAACGACATCAGTATCCACCTGAAGCGATTCGGTGAGAATTTGAGCTATTTCGCAGTAGATATCGACAGGCTCATGGCTCAGAAACCACAGAAAGCCCAGAAACTCTTTCAAGATGTCATTCAATTGTTTGAAACCAAGTCCGTACAAGCTACAAGTACTCAGGCACTCAAAATTACAGCAATACAAGAAGCTTTTCAACTGCTCTCAAAAGGGGAACAAACCAGTAAAATCGTCTTGTCTATGGCTGATCAAGTCGTGCATGCTCTTCCTCAAGAGACCATTCATTTCTCTCCAGACAAATCGTACATTTTGACAGGAGGAGCCAGTGGGTTTGGTATAGAAGTAGCCAAGTGGATGGCAAACAAAGGAGCCAAATATCTCGCTTTAGTCAGCAGGAGTGGTCCAAAGTCAGAGTACGATCACAGTTGGATTGATCAACTCAAAGCTAATGGCATCCATGTGATGGTTGAAAACCTAGATTTATCCAAGTTGGATGAGGTACAAGCCATGGTCCATAGAGTCGGTAATTGTGCGCCACTTGGTGGTATCATTCATGGTGCAGCTGTACTACAGGATGCCACGATTCCGAGAATGGACAAAGCACTATTTAGTAAGGTATTCATACCTAAAGCCATGGGGGCATGGAATCTACATCTTGCGACAGAACAAACAGACCTCGATTTCTTCCTAAATTTCTCATCTGTATCTTCCGTCGTAGGTGTACCGGGACAATCCAACTACTCCTCAGCCAACAACTTCCTAGACAAATTAGTAGACTACAGAGTAGCAAAAGGCCTGAAAGCTCAAAGCATCAACCTCGGAGTACTGGGGCAATATGCGGGAATGACCAAAGAAGGCAGTAGCAGTAGCGTAATGAATGTGCTAGAAAGTCAAGGCTGGATCCCCTTGACCTTCAAACAAGTCATGAGCAAACTTGAAAAAGTACTCTTGGAAGGAAATCGAGTAAGAATGGCGACCAACGTCGATTGGCTGAAATTTAGAGAATTCTTCAACCACTTAAAGAGCGACGGAAAATTCGAACATCTTCTCACCGATGCAGCACTTAAAGTTGGTTCAGCGAGCAACAAAGGCGAAGGACTAAAAGAGACATTACTAACAGCCAATGGGCAAGCCAGTCAGATCCTTTTGGTCAATCTCAAAAATGCATTGGCAAGAATACTGGGAACTACTCCCGACAAGTTAAATGAAAACAAAGCGGTCTCTGCAATAGGTTTAGACTCCTTGATGATGAATCAATTAAGGAACTGGATTCTTCAGAAGTTGGAGTTCAACTACCCATTGATGAAACTATCCAAAGGACCTAGCATGGTCGAAATCTCAGAACATATTCTTCACAACCTCAAGCCGGTGGAATCTGCTCACGAACTGTTGGAAGATGAATCTGGGATCACTTCGGAAGAGGATATTGAGGTAATCAACGAATGGTTCGTTCACAAAAAACATGAAGCGACTAATTTCGAACAAAAGGCTAAACTCTTCATGTTTCATTCTATGGGCGCAGGTGCATCGATGTATGATCATTTCATATACAATGCCCCAGAAGGCACGGATGTATATGCCGTCCAACTACCCGGCCGTGAAAACAGAAAGAATGAGGATCGCTATACAGATTTTGGACAGCTAATAGATGACCTAGAAAGCGCCATTGTTCCACTTCTTGACACACCATTCGTCATGTATGGCCACAGTTTTGGAGGAATGGTAGCTTTTGAGCTCTCTCGTCGACTCAGAAACAAATACGGCAAAGAGCCCCTTCATTTCTTTAGCTCTGCAACCATGGCTCCTCAGATGTCTGTGACCTGGAAGAACCGAGACGTACTGAAACAGTCGGCTATTTCCAGCAATTCAGAACAGAAGCTTCTAGGTTTGATGAATTATATCGATGACATCAATTACGTAAAGAAGATTCTCCCTATACTGAGACTTGACATGGTCTTGTTGACAACCTATGATTACCAAGTAGAGCAAAAGCTAAACTGTCCAATCACAGTATTTTCAGCAATCGAAGATGAAGTCACCCTACCAGAGGAAATGGCTCCTTGGCAAGAGCACACTGCATCTGAGTTTAGACAAGAACTCGTGCATGGTGACCACTGGTTCGTGAGTCGAAACAAAGACTTCATTCGCCATCAGATCAGCCAAGACCTGAGCCTTTCTTTGCAAGAATAGCTAGGCATCAGCTAGCGACCCTTTTAAAACCAACCCTATTTACCCTTGGGCTCTCTCTATTGTCTCAATAGATGAGAGCCCATACTTACCAGCTATTTCGATGATCCACCTTCACTTACCCGAAGGACTATATTCCTGCTTTTCTGACTTATCTCACTCGTCAGAGGTCCTGTTTGAAACAGAAAAAAACATAGCAACAGCCTATGAACCCAAAAGACTCATGGAGTTTTGTAGTGGGAGATACTGTGCACACCTGTCTCTCAAGAAGCTGGGAGTGGACGCTCCCATACTCAAGACAGAGGAAGGAGCCCCTCTCTGGCCCAAGGGCATCACCGGATCCATCAGTCACTCTACCCAGACAGCCGGATCTATCGTCGCATCGACTGACAGGATACAATCCATTGGTCTAGATATTGAAACCATGGGTCGAATATCTCCAGACATGTGGTCCATCCTTTTCACTCCGAATGAAATCAACATGCTCATGCATTCTAAACCAGCAGAGATTGACTTTTTGAGTACACTACTTTTTTCGATGAAGGAATCTTTTTACAAAATGCAATTTCCAATCAGCCAACACTTCATGGATTTTCAAGATTGTGAAGTCACCTATAGCAATGAAAAATGTCATATCCAGCCACATGTTAGTTTGAGCGCTCCTCTCAACAACCCAGCTCAATATGACATAAAATTTCTTAGGTTAGAAACAGAAATCATCACCTACATTATCCTTCACAGACCGGACTCATCATTCAGGCATGATAAACCAAAGCACCAAGTATACAATCACCCCAGGAAACCCTATCGACATGAAAGACAATAAGACATAGGCCAATCGAACCAATGTATAATCCCATCCAAAGTAGTCAGCTATGCCTCCCAATACACCTCCTATTACTCTATCGCTTGATTTTTTCAAAATTCTTGTCATTTTCTTATAGTTTTAAAGTTAATAATGAATTGACAGAATCCCCGATGACTTGCATCATGAATTGCAGTTGAAGATGGGGATGACGACTTGACACTAGCAAATCTTGGTTACTTGATAGCTGTGGTTCCCAATGCACGGGACTGGCATGTGTACTAAAACCAATCACAATCGCCGCGATTACGCCAAGTAAAATCAGCAGCACTCTTTTGTCATGTATCTTCCACCTATTCATAGGACTCTGGGTTTGGTTTGTTTTACCTTACACCCTACATGGACAAAGCGTATGCCAATAGACACAATAGCACTGAAAAACAGCAAGTTACATTAAAAACCCTATAGCAAAACAGAATAAAAGTGTAACGATATCGTACACTCCATAAAACAAAAGTGTCCGCTATCAATCAGCGGATTCTGACAATTCCAACCACCGCAGCTCCTTCTCATCGATACTGTCATTGATCTGCTGGAGCTCATTGGACCACTCAGTCAGTATGACGTGATCCGACTCTCCTGAGTTCATCAATTCTTCAAGCTCAGACTTTCGGGCATTCAGTTTTTCGACGTCCTTTTCGATCGATTCAAACTCCTGCATCTCCTTATAAGACAGCTTCTTCTTTTCCACCGTCTTCTGCTTGTTCGTATTCTCCTTGGCAGTGGATTTGGCATCCTCTTTGGCCTTGGATCTATCCGACTTCTCTTCTTCTAGTGTATACCTATAGTCCGTATAGTTACCAGGAAAGTCACGGATTTCATCTGTCTGATCAAACACAAATAAGTGATCCACCAACTTGTCCATGAAGTACCGATCGTGAGACACTACGAGCAGACACCCTGGAAAATTGTCCAAATAGTCCTCCAACACATTTAGCGTCACAATATCCAAATCATTGGTCGGTTCATCGAGAATCAAAAAATTCGGATTAGTGATCAATACTTTGAGCAATTGCAACCGTCTTTTCTCCCCTCCACTCAATTTAGCAACATGGGAGTACTGGGTCTTGGGAGGAAACAAAAACTGATTGAGCAACTGCGAGGCAGTGATGACACTGCCATCATCGAGATGAATAGCATCAGCGACATCAGACACTACATCGATGACACGCTTGCCGGGATCTTCCTCGATCGACTGCTGGCGGTAGTAGCCAAAGACGGTATTTAACCCTTGATCCAATGTCCCCGAATCTGCTTCGATGCTTCCCGTCAGCACATTCAAAAAAGTCGACTTACCAGTTCCATTGTGTCCGACGACTCCTATTTTTTCTCCACGTGCAAACACATGAGAGAAGTTGGAAAACACCGTAGAGTCTCCCCATGACTTGCTGATTTTGTTCAGCTCTAAGATTTTTTTACCTTGGCGCCTACCAGACAATTTGATCTCCATCTGCTGTCGACTCAGATCTACATTGGCCTTGTCTTTCGTCTCATAAAAAGCATCCACACGATATTTCGCCTTGGTTCCTCGGGCTTTAGGCTGTCGACGCATCCACTCCAGCTCACGGCTTAGCAGGTTTCTCGCTTTATCCTTTTCTGCCTGCTGGATTTCTTCTTGCTCCGACTTCTTTTCTAGATAATAGGCATAGTTCCCTTTGTATCGAAAGAGCTGTCCTCGATCTATCTCTATAATCTCCGTACACACTCGATCCAAAAAATACCGGTCATGCGTCACCATCAATATGGATAGATTCTGTGAAGCAAGGTACTCTTCGAGCCATTCGATGATATCTAAATCCAAGTGGTTGGTAGGTTCATCCAGAATAAGAAAATCTGGTTCGTCAAGCAGTGCCTTGGCTAGAGCGATTCGCTTTTGCTGTCCCCCAGACATACTCTTGATGGACTGCTCTAGGTCGTTGATCCCAAGCTTACCCAAAATCTCCTTCAAGCGATATTCATAGTCCCAAGCATTCTTCGCATCTATTTCTGTGATGAGGTATTCGATTCTTGACTGGTCCTTGTCCGTAGGTTCTTCCTTATCTACCAGTTTCCAATATTCACTGAGCAACTTGGACTCAGGATGATTGGCATCAAAAATAGAATCCAATACGGTCTCAAAACCATCCAAATCAGGTGCTTGATCCAAGTAGGACACTTTGATATCACGTTGAAACGACACTCCGCCTGTATCCTGCTGTTCCTTTCCTGAAATGATATTGAGCAAGGTAGATTTACCACACCCATTCACACCTACCAAAGCGACCTTTTGCCCTTGCTCGATACCAAAGGTGATGTCATCAAACAATTGCTTGTCATTGAAGCTTTTGGTGAGTTTTTCTACAGAAACAGCTATTGGAGGCATATAAACAGATTTTTAATCCAAAGTACATCGAGCCATACACAGCTCTAGATTGGACAGACAAATCTATGACAAGTTGCGAAGAGCTTCAGACAATCTCTCCACTATTTCTTGGTTAGCCCTTTTTCTTGAAAGCCGCCTCTGCAGCTTGCTTGATTTCATCTGCGGCAGAAGACAAATGATTCTTGATCTCTTCCCATTTACCTTCATTCTTATGTTTGAACTCCGAATATTCCGTTTCCAACTTCTCCTTTTTCTCCTTGAGAGCTGCTATTTTCACTTCTACATCATCCCTGATATCGTCTTTGGCTCCTTTGGCGTCTACGATCAACTGATCAATTTTATGACCCAACTCTTTTAGGATTTTCTCGACTTGACCTTGATGTTCTACACTCATGATGTTTATGGTTTTTATTAGTTTGACTAAAGATATAAAGTTACCTTCAGTTAATTATTACGAACACAAAGCATTCTCGTTATAGAAGTTTACTTTTACGGCATCAAAAGTCAACCCGATTACGATTTGAAGCATTCAAACAACAACCCATATGTAATAGGCATCTGTGGCGGCAGTGCCTCTGGCAAAACCAAATTCCTTTGCGACCTCAAAAACTCGTTTTCTTCGGATCAGATGAGTGTTCTCTCCTTGGACAATTACTATCGACCCTACAAGGACCAGTTTATTGACGCAAACGGCGTAGAGAATTTCGATATCCCAAGTTCTATCGACCTGCTAGAGTTCGCAAGTGACCTAGCCAAACTCCGAAATGGAGAAACCATCTCCAAAGAAGAATACACCTTCAACAACCCTAATGTCGTCCCCAAACAAATCATCACCAAACCAGCTCCTATCATCCTCATCGAAGGCCTTTTTGTGTTTCATCAAAAAGAAATCGCAGAACAACTGGACCTTAGAATTTTTGTAGAAGCCAAAGCACACTTGATGATCAAAAGACGCATCAAACGAGATGCCATAGAACGCAACTACGACATGAACGATGTCCTGTATCGATTTGAATACCACGTCATGCCTGCGTACGAAAAATTCATCCTCCCCCACCGGGACACTGCAGACATCGTCATACCCAACAACGGCACGACCTTCGAAAAAGGCCTTCAAGTAGTCAAAGCCTACCTACAACAGATTTAGACCTACATTCCTCTTGCTTCAGTGGCGTTGGGGCAAGAGAAATACCGTGAGAAATGAGGTCAGTCCAAAAATTGGAAGTGAAATTCAATATTTTAATCATCCAAAACCATATTCATTATTCCAACATTACCTCAAGGGCTTGCAATTAGGGAGCGTCTCAAAAAAAACAATTACAATCAATGAATCTTACATCACGAAGTGGTCTTTGATCTCTCCCTCAGAAACATGGGATGGTCCGAGATGCGGATTCATTCATTTGGTCCAATACATCCAAGGCACAAAAAAAGCAGTAACATTTTTCAACGTTACTGCTTTTTGAAGGGTGGATGACCGGGTTCGAACCGGCGACCCTTGGTACCACAAACCAATACTCTAACCAGCTGAGCTACAACCACCGTGTATTCCCGTTTGTTTTCGGGAGTGCAAAAATAGAAAAGAGATGATCACTTTTCAAAACAAAATACCGAATTATTTTCTGTCAAATAAAAGTCGCTCTCCTTGCTGCGATTCATCGAAGCTCCCGTACTGATAAGCCAAGTGGCCTGACACAAAAGTATGTGTAACCTTGGAACGGAAACGCTGCCCCTCAAATGGGCTCCATCCACATTTGGAAAGCACATTATCTTTATTGACAACCCATTGATCCTCTGTATCCACTAAAACTAGGTCAGCAAAATAGCCTTCTCTTATATAACCTCTTTTTTCAACTTCAAAAAGAATCGCTGGATTATGCGACATTTTTTCCACGATGCGTTCGATAGAAATCTTCCCGTTGAGGTGGTGCTCTAACATCGCCGGCAAGGCATGTTGCACTAGTGGACCACCAGATGGGCAATTGAGATATCCATTATTCTTTTCTTCCATTGTATGGGGAGCATGATCTGTCGCTATCACATCGATCTTATCGTCCAGCATGGCCTGAAACACTACATCCCGATCATATGCCGTTTTCACTGCAGGGTTCCATTTGATATTCCCGCCTTTGGTAAGGTAATCCTCATCGCTAAACCACATGTGATGGATACACGCCTCAGCAGTCACTAGCTTATCCTTGAGAGGCACATCATTGTCAAATAACTCCGTCTCCTTGCCCGTCGAAATATGCAAAACATGAAACTTGGTCCCATTTTTTCTCGCTAACGCCACTGCCTTCGAGGACGAGATGTAGCATGCCTCCTCACTACGAATCAACGGATGCGCCGTAAATGGAATACCCTCCCCGTAACGCTCTTGATAGATTTCCATATTTTTACGAATTGTGCTTTCATCTTCACAATGCGCCGCGACGAGCATCTCTGCTCTCGAAAACAGGTCATTGAGAGTCTGCTCATCATCCACTAGCATATTGCCCGTCGATGACCCCATAAAGACCTTTATACCACAGACATTCCTCCGACTCGTCTTGAGAACTTCTTCCAAATTATCATTGGATGCTCCCATAAAAAAAGAATAATTCGCTAATGACTTTTGCGCAGCGATATCATACTTATCCTGTAGCAATTCCTGCGTCAACGTATTAGGTACAGTATTGGGCATCTCCATAAACGACGTGATTCCTCCCGCTACGGCAGCCCTACTCTCTGTATATATCTCCGCTTTGTGTGTCAGTCCTGGCTCCCTAAAATGCACCTGATCATCGATCACCCCCGGCAAGAGAAACTGCCCTTTCGCATCGATAACCGTCGCTGTATCGTGACTCAAATCATAACCAATTTTATCAATCATTTGATCTTTGATCAATACATCATGTGCCAACATAGTGCCTTCATTGACCAACTTTGCATTTTTTATCAAGGTATATTTTGCCATTTTCAACCGTTTTTATTTCCTAAATTGCAACACAAAAGTAACTGGATCAAGCATCTAATAAATCATTCATGGCGGATATCGTAGAAAGTTTTTCAGAATTGAAATTGAACAAGCAGATTCAGAATGCGATCAGCGAAGCGGGATATGAAAAACCAACCCCTATTCAACAAAGTGCCATTCCGCTCATCACAGCAGGTCATGACATCATGGGGATTGCACAAACAGGAACAGGCAAAACTGCTGCCTTTGTACTCCCGCTACTCATGAAGCTCAAATATGCACAGGGCACTGACCCTCGAGCCTTGATCCTCGCTCCTACTCGAGAATTAGCCATTCAAATCCATGAAAATGTCAAAAAGTACGCAACCTATTTAGACATCAGACATACGTCCATTTATGGTGGGTCGGGAACCAAAGTACAAATAGAATCTTTTGCTAACGGCATTGACCTATTGATTGCCACTCCGGGACGCTTCATGGAGCTCTACCGAAGGAGAGTATTTGGTACCAAACTCATCAAAACCCTCATCATCGATGAAGCTGACAAAATGATGGATATGGGGTTCATGCCTCAAATCCGCCAAATCCTAGAGATCATCCCGGTCAAAAGACAAAATCTTCTATTTTCGGCAACCATGTCTGATTTTGTCATCAAGCTTTCAGAAGAATTCCTAGAGTTCCCAGAAAAGGTGGAAGTCACACCACAAGCGTCTACCGTGGACACTATCGACCAAACTTTATACGAAGTACCCAACTTTAAAACCAAAATCAACATGCTTGACCACCTACTTTCCAATGAGGACTTTAGTAGAGTGATTATTTTTGTCAAGACCAAAACCAACGCTGACAATATTTTCAAATTCATTGACCGCAAGATTACCAAGTCTGTCAAAGTCATCCACGGCAACAAGGCACAAAACACGCGACTTAATTCGATTGACTCTTTCAAAAATGGAGACACCCGAATCCTCGTAGCTACAGACGTGGCAGCTCGAGGACTTGATGTCTCCTTAGTCTCGCACGTCATCAACTTCGATGTACCTCTCATCTACGAAGATTATGTTCATCGAATCGGCCGAACAGGACGGGCAAACAACAAAGGCATAGCGATCACTTTTAGCAACAAAGCCGAGTTATACCACATAGAGAAAATTGAAAAATTAATCGGCAGAAAAATAGAAGCTCAAAAAACTCCCGCAGATGTCAAGATAGAAAAGACCCCTTTCGAAGAACAACAAACCATGCTGCGCGAACTAGACTACCTACGCAAGAAGGACGACCCAGAGTACAAAGGTGCATTTCATGAGAAAAAACATAAAAAACCACCCCACAAGAAGAAGCGCTCTCGGTAGAAAATAGTGTTCGTCTACGAATACCCTACGTTCATCGAAAATAAAACCCTCTTCATCCAAATTAATACCTCAAGACCATCAAAGAGCTTATTATTGTGTCAGAAAGATGGATTAAAAAGTCTTTCTTTCCATAGCTGGTTGAAAAGATCTTGTGGGGGCTAGGTACAACGGTACCTAATCCCACAAGTATCGACTTCCCTTCTTGTTCAACCCTTCCCTCCCTCTCTATTTTCTTCCTTACAATTTCTTAAGATTTAAATATTTCTTGGTCAATTAATTATTGTTTTTCAACCTAAATTTGCCGCCATTACATTTTAGAAAACAATAAACACCCAATTCTAGAAATGACAGCAAATCTGAATGAAAGAACCCACTTCCAGAACCGCCACAACGGCCCCTCACTTACGGATGTAGAAGAAATGATTCAAACTATCGGCGTAAGCTCACTAGAGCAGTTGATAGACGAGACAATCCCCCAAAATATCCGAAGAAAGGAGAAACTAGACCTTCCTCCGGCCCTGGATGAGTTCAGCTACTTTCATTCAATGAAAGAAACCGCTGCACAAAACAAGGTATTCAAATCATTCATCGGCATGGGATACCACGGATGCGTCACTCCCGCTGTGATCCAACGAAACATTCTCGAAAACCCAGGATGGTACACGGCATACACCCCCTACCAAGCTGAAATCGCACAGGGAAGACTCGAAGCTCTCATCAATTTCCAAACCATGGTCAGTGACCTCACGGGCATGGAAATCGCCAATGCCTCCCTATTAGATGAAGGTACAGCAGCGGCAGAAGCCATGACGATGCTTTTTGCGCTACGAAAAAAGGACAAAAAGAAAGCCCAAAAATACTTTGTGGATCAACACATCTTGCCACAAACACTTGATGTACTCAAAACCCGAGCGACACCACTTAGTATCCAACTCGTCATTGGCGATATATCGACACTTGACCTAACAGACCCTGAGTACTTTGGCATGATGGTCCAATACCCCAACGCTCATGGTCAAGTCACGGATTACTCAGCGCTCTTTGCTACAGCTCAGACACAAGATATCAAAATCGTAGCAGCGGCAGACTTGCTAAGCTTGACACTATTGACCCCTCCAGGAGAATGGGGAGCTGATGTCGTAGTAGGTACCACACAGCGATTTGGCGTACCTATGGGCTTTGGCGGTCCTCACGCTGGGTTTTTCGCGACACGCGAAGAGTTTAAAAGGCAACTACCAGGCCGTATCATCGGTGTATCTATGGACCGCCATGGCAACAAGGCCTACCGTATGGCTCTACAAACGAGAGAGCAACACATTCGACGAGAAAAAGCCACCTCTAATATCTGTACTGCTCAAGTGCTTCTCGCCGTAATGGCTGGAGCATACGCCGTGTACCATGGGCCTACTGGTCTCCAACGCATATCCAAGCGAATACATGGTCTCGCTTTGTTAGCGGACAAATACATTCAAAAACTTGGATTCAAACAAAGCAACACCATCTTCTTTGATACGCTGAATTTCGAAGTGGAACATGGGCTAATCGAAAAAATCAAAATAGAAGCCGAGTCGAAGAAAATCAATTTCAACTTCTTTGTTGAAAACCATATCCTCATCGCCTTTGACGAGACACACACGGTACAAGATCTCCTAGACATACTTGCTGTATTCCAAAAATACAGCGATGCTGAAATCAACCCTGAAGAGGTCGTGAGAGAAGCAGATCAAGTAGTAGTATCCTATCAAAATGGCTATGCTCGTCAATCCGACTACATGACGCATGAAGTTTTTCAAAAATATCACTCAGAGCACGAGATGCTCCGCTATTTAAAGCACTTGGAAAACAAAGACCTCTCACTGGCTCACTCCATGATCTCCTTAGGGTCTTGCACCATGAAACTCAACGCCACATCTGAGATGACCCCAATCACATGGCCCGAATTTGCCATGATTCACCCTTTCGCTCCAGCCTTTCAAACAAGAGGCTATGCGGACATCATCGATAACTTGACAAAATGGCTTTCGGAAATCACTGACTTTCATACGGTTTCTTTGCAACCCAATTCCGGTGCACAAGGAGAGTACGCGGGCTTGTTGGTCATCAAAGCATACCAAGCATCCATTGGACAGGACCATCGCGACGTGACAATCATCCCATCGTCAGCACACGGCACTAACCCTGCAAGTGCTGTCATGGCAGGCAATCAAGTCGTCATCGTACGATGTGACGAACAAGGCAATATAGACGTCACTGACCTCAAAGAAAAAGCAGAGAAATACAAGGAAAACTTGTCTTCACTCATGATCACATACCCCTCGACCCACGGGGTATTCGAAGAAAGTGTAGTAGAAATCTGCGATATCATACACCAATGCGGCGGACAGGTATACATGGATGGAGCCAACATGAATGCTCAAGTTGGCTTGACCAGCCCAGGCATCATAGGAGCAGACGTTTGTCATCTCAATCTACACAAAACCTTTGCGATTCCTCACGGAGGAGGAGGTCCAGGTATTGGTCCGATTGGAGTAGCGGAGCATTTGGCACCCTTCTTACCAGGCAACCCTCTCATAGACATGGCTGAACCACAAGCGATCACTGCTATCTCTAGTGCGCCATTTGGCAGTGCTGGCGTACTCGCCATCTCCTATGCATATATCGCTATGATGGGAGCAGATGGTCTCGAAAACGCCACAAAACTTGCCATACTCAACGCCAACTACATCAAAGCAAGGCTTGAGAGCGAGTTCAACATCCTCTATAGTGGAAAAAACGATCGATGCGCGCACGAAATGATAGTCGACTGTAGAGCCTTCAAAGAATCTGGCGTAGAAGTAGAGGACATCGCCAAACGCCTCATGGATTATGGTTTTCATGCCCCTACGGTCTCGTTTCCTGTAGCAGGTACGTTGATGATCGAACCTACTGAAAGTGAGTCCAAAGAAGAGCTAGACAGGTTCTGTGACGCTCTCCTGAGTATCCGTGAAGAGATCAGAGCGATCGAAACTGGACAAATCGACAAGCAGGACAATGTACTCAAAAATGCTCCACACACGGCCAATCACAGTCTAGCCGACACATGGGAACACCCGTACAGTCGCTCATCTGCAGTCTACCCACTCCCTTATGTACGAGCCAACAAATTTTGGCCCTCAGTAGGCCGAGTAGACAATGCTTATGGTGACAGAAATCTATACTGTAGCTGTATTCCTACGGATGCTTACGAAACAACCGAAGAAGCCTGAGGAGCATAAGCAACCAAGACAAGCAAAAGAACATTCTCTCATTGATACTTGGAATAGTATTTGCTTGTCTTGGACAAACATCAACCTTTGATATGAAAAAAAATTACTTACTACTCCTTTTTCTTTTCCTCCTCACCTTTGCTCCTTTTGCGCAGGACTTGGTTGACAACAAAGAGAATGCTCTCGATTACTCTCGAAATGTCGAAAAACACCTCAACTACAACAAAAGTCTCTCCCCATCTCATCTAGATTACAACATAGAACCGATTGGAGAAGGCAAGTTCAAGTTGATTTTTGTCAATCAACCTTCTGACCAGGTCAATATCAAAATCTACGATATCATAGGGAACCTTATATTGACAGAGGAAAAAAACTACATGATCAATTCTGAACTCGAGTACAATTTCAACGAAACCAACAACAAGATCTATGTAGTCAAAGTCACCTCTGGTGACGAAAACCTGACCAAAAAGGTTAATTTCTAATCTAGCTTTTAATCCTCCATTCTCCACATATATCCCTAAACATTGCGTAAATTATGTCCGATTTTGAGACACATTTCTGTCCGAAATAGGTCAATAGTTCACCTACCTTCTCTAGAAAAACGTCTCCATTTCGCTGTATTCGCTCCTTTGTGTTTTGGCACAAAAACTGAAGTATAAAACCTAAAATACAACCATGGAAAAAGAACTAGGAAAGATATTGATCATAGATGACGATGAAGACGTGCTCTTTGCAGCCAAAATGCTGCTCAAAAAACACGCGCAAGAGGTCATCATCGAAAAGAACCCTAAAAAAATCCCCTTTCTGCTCAACAACGACAGCTACGATGTGATCCTCTTGGACATGAATTTCAGCCAAGATACCACTAGTGGTAAAGAGGGGTTCTACTGGCTGGATCAAATTCTTGAGCGAGACCCCAAAGCTGTTGTTATACTCATTACCGCATTTGGTGATGTAGAAATGGCCGTCAAAGCCCTCAAAGAAGGCGCTACAGACTTCGTACTCAAACCGTGGCAGAACGAAAAATTACTCGCTACACTTTCTACTGCCGTCAAACTCAAACAATCCTACAAAGAAGTCGACCAACTCAAAACCGCAAAAAAACAACTGGAAGAAGAAATCAACCAACCCTTCAAAGACATCATTGGCGAAAGCGATGCGATCAAAAGCGTATTCAAAATAATAGACAAAGTAGCTCAAACAGACGCCAATGTCTTGATATTGGGTGAAAACGGTACTGGCAAAGAACTCATTTCACGAGCCATTCATCTCAAATCCATGAGACGTGACAATGTGTTTGTAGGAGTAGACATGGGAGCTATCACAGAGACCCTCTTCGAAAGCGAACTCTTTGGGCATAAAAAAGGGTCCTTTACAGATGCCAAAGATGACCGCAAGGGGCGATTTGAAATCGCCAACAAAGGCACGCTATTTTTAGATGAAATAGGCAATCTAGGCATGCCTCTCCAATCCAAACTTTTGACAGCCATACAAAATCGTCAAATCACCCCTATAGGAGCCAACAAAGTCCAAGATGTCGACATTCGCTTGATCTGCGCAACCAACATGCCCCTCTATGAAATGGTAGAAGACACCACATTCAGACAAGATCTACTCTATCGTATCAATACCGTCGAGATTAAATTACCCGCGTTACGGGAAAGAATTGAGGACATCCCCATGCTCGCCGATCATTTCATCAAAACTTACAGCAAGAAGTACAGAAAAACGAACAAAAAAATAGCCGCTGCGACGCTCAAAAAACTACAAAAGTATCACTGGCCAGGCAACATTCGGGAACTCCAACATGCCATCGAACGAGCCGTAATCATGAGTGACGACAACACCTTGGTTCCTGAAGATTTCTTTTTCCTCAGCCAAAAAAACAAAGACAATGGAAATTCCCTTGAAGAAACATTCAACTTGGATGAAGTGGAAAAAAACATCATCCAAAAAGCCATAGACCGAAACCAAGGAAACATCTCTCAAGCAGCCAAAGAACTGGGACTCACAAGAGCATCATTGTATAGACGTCTCGAAAAACATGGGCTTTAACAACAACCTCAAGCTATCCATCGCCCTGCGTGTAGGGTTCATCTTATTGACAAGTATTCTACTCGTCAATGCTTTCTATTCCAATTCGTATGCCTTGACCAAACTAGTCCTAGGTATTGCACTAAGTCTACAAGGCTACGCACTTGTCAAGTATCTAGACAAGTCAAACATGGAGTTCGTCCATTTCCTGGATTCGATCAAGTATGACGACTTCACACAAACCTACAGTAGCAAACAAACAGGCACCAGTCAAGATTTGCTCTACGATCGTTTCAACACTGTCATCCGGATGTTTCGTGAAATCAGGGCGGAAAAAGAAGCCCAATACCAGTACCTCCGTACCATTGTACAACATGTAGGTATTGGTATCATCACATTCAACAAACAAGGACACATTCAAATCATCAATGCAGCAGCCAAATCCCTCCTTGACATAGATCACATCAAAAATGTAGATGACTTATCAGCACTCAATCCTGAGCTAGTCAACAGCCTCAAAGATCTCCAAACTGGAGGAAGGGACTTATTGAAAATAGAAAAGAAAGGTGAAGAAATTCAGCTATCAATCTATGCCATCCAATTGATACGAAGAGAAGAAGAATTCAAACTCATTTCCATTCAAAACATCAAAAGTGAACTAGATGAAAAGGAAATGGACGCTTGGCAAAACCTCATCAGCGTACTGACTCATGAAATCATGAATTCCGTCACTCCTATCTCTTCACTCGCAGCAACCGTCGAGTCCAATCTAGAAGAAGTAATCGATACAGAATTCAATGTCAAAGACATTTCAAAAGAAGAGATTGAAGATTTTCATTTGGCCGTCCAGACTATCCATAGACGCAGCGAAAGTCTAATCAAATTTGTCAGTGACTTCAGAAACCTCACCCGAATCCCCATACCAAAGAAGTCCACCATTGAGGTGCGTGAGTTATTTCACACCCTACTCGCTCTACTCAAGTATGATCTAGACAACCAGCAGATTCACTTACAAGTAGACATAGAGCCAGACGACCTCACGATATACGCGGACAAGGAGCAAATTGAGCAAGTACTAATCAACCTCATCAAAAACGCCATGCAAGCTCTCGAAGAGAATCCAGAAAAAGGAAAAGCTAAAAAACTACATATCTCTGCCAAACGAAACACCCCCAACCGCATCTCTCTTACTATCGGAGACAATGGCACAGGGATAGACGAAGACGCGGTACACAAAGTATTTATCCCCTTCTTCACCACCAAAAAATCCGGATCTGGTATTGGCCTGAGTCTATCCAAACAAATCATGCGAAAACACGGCGGCAACATCAGTGTAACAACCCAAATGGGTATAGGCACAGAGTTTTCCTTGGCATTCAATCAATAGCGCATACCAATACTAAACTATCGTAGTATATTAGCTGACTAAGTTTCTATCATGGCACTAATCAGTAAAAAAAAGATCCCCTTCAAGGTCAGTCCTCTACTCCTCAAGTATCTTCAAAAATACCAGCGGTCCATCAATGTACCCATCGAGTACTCCGACCTCCTACGATACGACAATTCCATCCCTCTCTATGACAAAGAGGGGAAAGACACACTGTGGGAGACCGTTTTTTACCCACAGTCAGACATGCAGATGATCTACCACAATCTTAAAAAAATCTATGCTGTCATCAAATCGGACGGAGACCTGAGCGTCATAGACCACCTGGTAATCGACCGTGTTGATATCTGTCAGTATGGCAACACCAAGCCATTTCGGGTCCGGATAGTCAATCAAATCAACGACAATTTTGACTACTTCTACATCAAAAATGCAGATGCTTCGAGAATTTACGGTCTCGAATTGGAGCATCTTCTCTCCCCCAACCGCATCAGTTATGGTGCTTACAAACACACTCTCATCGAAGAACATATTGCTGGAATCCCAGGAGATCAATTCATCAAAAACAACCTAAAAGACAAAGGACTAAACGAAACAAGATTGGCCAAAGAATTTGTCAAGTTCAACGAACGCTGCTTTGTACAGCTCCTGGGAGACATGCACTCTAGCAACTTCGTTATCAACATTACACCTGATTTCGAAGAAATATCCTACCGCATCAAAGCCATTGACTTTGACCAGCAATCCTATGAAGGGCGTCGTAGTATATACCTCCCACAGTACTTCAAACAAAACAATCCCTTGATTGAAATCGGACTCAAGCACATGACTCCCGAGACAGTACGACAGTACCAAAAAGAAGAACGTGCCCTAATCACTAATAGACTCAAAGTAGAAAGATACCGTATCGCCGACCTTTTAAGAGTCATGACCAAAGACACTATTTCCTTTCCTGAGAACGTCAAGACTCTCAAACAAGACTTAGCAGAATTCTACGACGACAATCGCTTTCTAACCTGTAAAAATATGGGAGAAATCGTAAAAGTCAGTCTCTGGATGCTCATCAAGAAACCAGATTTATACAATTTGTGATATCTTTCCATACACAAACGATTGTCACTCATGAAAAGCCACTACATCCTGTTCATACTTGCCCTGCTCCTAGGTGCTTGTCGCAAAACAGATCAAACGACAAGTACAGATGAAGCCATGATCGAAGACATCAATGACCCTGTCAATGGCTTTAATATTGAAGAATCAGACCCCACAGCAGTCTTCATTGCTGACAAGGTCATGACTGCCATGGGTGGACGCAAAGCTTGGGATGAAACGCGCTATATACAGTGGCACGTTGGAAACAATCGCTACACATGGGCCAAATACATTGACAGTTTGCGCATCGATATTCTACCCAATAATGATGTTATTTTGATGGATTTGAAAAAAAAGACTGGAAAAGCTAAAATTGACCAGCAAGAAGTCAACAACCCAGATTCCTTGGCAAAGTATTTGACACAAGCAAACGAAACATGGAACACTGATTCCTATGCACTATTTATGCCTTACAAACTAAAAGATAACGGAGTGACACTATACTATCTCGGGGAAGAAACTACAGGCGACGGACGAGATGCTCAAAAAATTCAAATTGAGTTTACAAATGCCCTGCCTCTCTACGATATATGGGTAGATGCCGAAACCAACTTGATTAGCCAAACAGCATACTACCCTACAACATCCTACCCCGAACCCACCGACACTTTGATTTGGAACGATTACCACCGTTACGGAAAAATCCTACTATCTACAGACGGGGCATCTCACCCCATATCAGACATTAGAACATTAACGAACGTACCTTCTGGTACATTCACTACATTATAAATTTGACATCTTCATGAAATCACTTTTCAAAACCATATTATTCATCGCCACAATCACCCTGTCTCTCAAAGGACTTGCTTCCGATGGCGTCTTGATCACATCCAAGTCGAAGGACTTATCCACGAACCAAATCACAACCTCCAACATCTACTTGACTGACTCCAAACTTCAAATCACAAATTCAGGTGCAGACAATAGCAGCATGATTTTCGATGCGCAAACAGAGGTTTTTACCTTCATAGACAACCGAAAAAGGGAGTATTATCAGTTTGACAAGCCCACTCTAAAACAACTAAAGGAGCAACTGATGATGATGATACAGATGATGAAACAATTTGCTAGCCAAATGCCCGAGGACCAACAAGAGAAAATTGACAAAATGCTCAACCCCAACAGTGGTACCATCATCGCCTACAAAGAAATTGGCACATCTCGCACGGGCTCATGGAATACCACCAACTACCAAGGCACATCCGACAATCAAAAAGTTCTAGAACTCAACATAGCTTCATTTCAAAACCTCGGTATAGCTGAATCTAAGTTCACCGTCATGAAAAGTCTGGTAGAGTTCTTCAAAGAAAACCTCCAAGAAGTAGCTGCCATGCTGCCTACCAATCAAGCCATGTCTACCATTAGCTTCGACGAAAACAGCCCTGTGCTCAAAGAAGGGATTCCCATCAAAACCACATCGTATGAAAGCGGCAATTCGCAAAGCGAGACGACAGTTGAAAAAATAACAGAAACAAATATCCCTGAAAGTCAATTTGCAATCCCTAGTGGATATGTACGTAAAACCATCAATATGCAAAAAGCATTTGAAAGGTGATTTTCACTACATACTCAAATACAAAAAAAGGTCTGTCAGCATTGCTGACAGACCTTTTAATTTATGGATAATTAGCACTAAGCGTGTGCCGCCATTTTCTCCTTCCTCTTTTTTAATTGGCGTCTCAACGATTCTATTACTTCATCTGCTCCTGCCTCAAAGGACTTAGATTGCTTTTTGGCAAACAGCTGAGCACCTGGAATATTAAGTTTCACCTCTATAATCTTATTCTCCCTTGAGTCCACATTTTCTACCTTCATAATCACCTCCCCGTCAATAATGCGGTCGTAAAATGTTTCTAATTTGTCCGCTTTCTTTTGGATGAAATTGACCAATTTTTGATCTGCGTCAAAATGGATGGAATGCATTTGTAACTTCATAAGATTAATTTTTAAATTAAACAATAATTTATGCCTTTGGATGAGCTTGGTCAAAGGCTGACTTTAGCTTCTCCATAGAATTGTGAGTATAGACTTGAGTTGCTGCCAAGCTAGTATGTCCTAGCAGGTCTTTTACAGCATTCAAATCCGCCCCATTATCAAGAATATGTGTTGCAAAAGTATGACGCAACACATGTGGACTTTTCTTATAAACTTTAGAGATTAAACTGAGATACTTCTTCACCAATCTATTCATCATCATCGGATAACACTGCTTCCCAGTATCTGTCAATAGCAAATATTGACTTGAAAAGCCCGCCTGTTCCTTGTACTGTATATACGTATCGATGAGTCCCATGTTACTCGGAGAGATAGGTATTACCCGCTCTTTATTTCTCTTTCCCAAGACTTTTACAGACAACTTGAACCGATCCACATCCAGTTCTTTGAGATGGATCAATTCGGACAAACGCATGCCTGTCCCATAAAGTAACTCCAAGGCCACTTTATCACGAAAACCAGAAAAATTTGGAGAGAAATCGACTTGATCGAGTAGCGAGTTCATTTCCTTTTTCTGAACAAACTCGGGCAACGCTTTAGCGACCTTCAATGGACGCAAACTATTTGCAGGACTATCCGCTATTAGTTCTCGCTTGAGCAAAAATTTGTAATAAGATCTAAGGGACGCAATTTTCCTATTGACGGTACGAGGACTTATATCAGATTCTATCAACGACACAACCCATGCTCTCAGCATCTTGCTAGAAGCAGTGACCGGTTGTTCACCAAAATCCTTAAGGAAATTTTGAAATTGAAGAAGATCAATTTCATAAGATTGTACAGTGTGCTTACTGTAACGTCTCTCGTTGAGAAGGTATTTTGTAAAGGGTTCTATCATTAGTATTACCTTAGATTAAGGTAATACTAACTTATCAAAAACCCATTAGAATTACTACTAGCTTAGTAGTTTTCTTGTGCGTACATTTTCTGCTTGTACGCAGCTCTTATTTTTTGAGTTCTGTTAGTCACAGATGGTTTCTCAAAATGTGTTCTAGATCTAAGCTCTTTCAAAACGCCAGTTTTTTCAAACTTCTTTTTGAATCTTTTCAATGCTTTGTCTATCGACTCGTTTTCTTTAACGTTTATAATTAACATAACTTCTTGTTTTCAAAGGGAGCGCAAATTTATACTGCTATTTAACAAATACCAAAGGCCTATCCTTTAATTTAATTAGAACCATCTAAATTTTATCAAAAAGGGATCTGGAAATCACCAATTTCTGAATCTCGGAAGTACCTTCACCAATCGTACACAGTTTAGCATCTCTATAAAACTTCTCTACTGGATAATCTTTGACATACCCATAGCCCCCAAACACCTGTACAGCATCATTCGCCACAGAAACAGCCGTTTCAGAGGCATGCAACTTCGCCATAGCGGACTCTTGATTCACACTCAACCCTTTATTTTTAAGCTCAGCAGCATCTTGAATAAGCAAACGAGAAGCCTTTACCTGAGTAGCCATATCTGCAATTTTGAATGCCACACCTTGAAATTTTGCAATCTCTTGATTAAACTGCCTCCTCTCTTGTGCATAGGCAACTGCGGCATCCAAAGCCCCTTGAGCAATCCCGAGTCCCAAGGCAGCAATCGAAATACGTCCTCCATCTAGTATCTTCAACGCTTGCACAAACCCTTCCCCCACTTCTCCTAGTATATTGTCATGAGGCACTCGGCAATCCTCAAAAATCATCTCTGCTGTTTCCGAAGCACGCATACCCAACTTATTCTCCTTCTTCCCTCCACGAAACCCCTGTGTCCCACGCTCCACGACAAAAGCTGTCATCCCATGTGAATCACCGGGCTCCCCGGTCCGGGTCATCACAACGGCCACATCCCCACTCAGTCCATGGGTGATGAAATTCTTCGTCCCATTGATCACCCAGTCATTTCCTTCACGCCTAGCCGTAGTCTGCATATTGCCTGCATCAGAACCTGTGTTCGGCTCTGTCAAGCCCCAAGCCCCAATCCATTGACCACTAGCCAACATAGGTAGCCATTTTTGCTTTTGACTATCATTGCCAAATTGCAAAATATGCCCTGTACACAGAGAATTGTGTGCAGCAACCGACAAAGCAATACTACCATCAACCTTGCCTAGTTCCGACACCACAGTCACATACTCATGATACCCCATCCCAGCCCCTCCATACGCCTCCGGTACCAATACTCCCATAAGCCCTAACTCTCCCATCTTATGAAACAGTTGCTTTGGGAATTCCTGAGACTCATCCCACTCCATAACATTAGGTCTAATCTCCTTCTCACAAAAGTCATGAATCATTTTCGTGATCAACTCACAATTATCCCGAATCATCTCAGGCGTATTTTCGCTAATATTCTTCATACATTATATTGATTATCAGTTATTAACAATAAACATACTCAACTTTTTCGCAAAAGTAACAGACTTACATTACCAAAAAAACAATAAATTCTCCTCACCTAGATATACCCATTTATAGGCAGGTATATTTTTACAAAAAACAAGACTCATTTTGATCGTAAACCTTAGATTTGCAGCGTTTAAAATGAACTTATCTTAAATAAATATGAAAATAGCTGTAGTAGGAACAGGATACGTCGGATTGGTAACGGGTACTTGCTTTGCCGAAACAGGCAATCATGTAACCTGTGTTGATATAGATGTAAAAAAAGTTGAAAAACTAAAAAACAAGATCATCCCTATCTATGAACCTGGTTTAGATGTATTGTTTGATCGAAACATAAAACAAGGAAGACTTGATTTTACAACTGACCTCAAAGAAGGCATCAAAGATGCTAAAATCATCTTTTTGGCACTACCCACCCCTCCAGGTGAAGACGGATCTGCGGATCTCAGTTACATTCTCAAAGTAGCAGAAGATCTCGGCCCACTATTAGATAAGTATACGGTCATCGTCGACAAAAGCACTGTACCTGTAGGTACTGCAGAAAAGGTTTCCGCTAAAATTGCTGCAAACGCCAAAGTAGAATTCAGCGTGGTTTCCAACCCAGAATTCTTAAGAGAAGGTGTGGCTGTAGAAGATTTCATGAAACCAGACCGAGTAGTAATCGGCACCAGCTCTCCCAAAGCACAAAAAATCATGGAAGAGCTTTACGCACCTCTCGTCAGACAAGGCAACCCAATCATCACCATGGATGAAAAATCTGCCGAATTGACAAAATATGCCGCAAACTCTTTCCTTGCAACTAAAATCACTTTCATGAACGAAATTGCCAACATGTGCGAGCTCGTTGGTGCTGACGTAGACATGGTCAGAAAAGGGGTAGGAACCGACTCAAGAATTGGAAAAAGGTTCTTGTTTGCAGGCATTGGGTACGGCGGAAGTTGTTTCCCAAAAGACGTGCAGGCATTGGCTAAATCAGCCAAGGAAGTCAACTACAACTTTGAGATCCTCAATGCTGTAATGTCCAAAAATGAGAGCCAAAAAACAAAACTCATCGCTAGAATGAAAGAACACTATGGCAATGACCTAAGTGGGAAAACCATTGCTATTTGGGGGCTCGCATTCAAACCTTACACTGATGACATCAGAGAGGCTCCCGCCTTGGTCAATATCAAAATGCTACTGGAAGAAGGAGTAAAAATTAAGACTTACGATCCTGAGGCGATGGAAAACGTACAAGAATTACTAGGAGATTCCATCGAATTCTGCAAAGATGAGTACGATGCAGCCAATGGTGCAGATGCACTATTGATCATGACTGAATGGCCTGTATTCAGAACTCCTGATTTTGACAAGGTCAAAACTACACTGAAAGACAAAGTCATCTTCGATGGGAGAAACCTGTACAACACCGAAACAATGGCTGAGCTCGGACTTACCTATTACAGCATAGGTCGAGCCACTGTAAAAAGTTAAATATGAAAAAGATATTAGTGACCGGAGGTATGGGATACATTGGATCCCATACCTGCGTGGAACTAAGTCAAGCCGGATACCTACCTATCATTGTAGACAACCTCGAAAATTCTAAAATCTGGATCAAAGATAGACTTTTAGAAATCACAGGTGTCGATATCCCATTCTACCAGGCAGATTGCGCTGACTCAGTTGTCCTAAACCAAATATTCGAAGAGCATCACATCGAAGGTGTAATCCATTTTGCTGCGAACAAAGCGGTTGGAGAATCTGTACAAAACCCTCTCAAGTACTACCATAATAATATCAACAGTCTACTCACGGTACTGGAGGTCTCAGAAAAACACAATTGTCAGAACCTCGTATTCTCATCCTCATGCACGGTCTATGGAGAACCAGACACCCTACCCGTAGACGAGTCTGCTACGATCAAAAAAGCGGAATCTCCTTATGGTTCTACCAAAATATTTTGTGAAACAATCATCGAGGACTTCATTCGGTCATCCAACGTATACAAAAGCGTTCTTCTCCGATACTTTAACCCTATAGGAGCCCACCACTCTTCATTGATTGGCGAACTACCTCTAGGCGTCCCTAGCAATCTCGTACCCTTCATTACGCAAACTGCGGCAGGCCTTAGAGACAGCTTGGTAGTATTTGGAAATAACTACAACACTGCAGATGGCAGTTGTATAAGAGATTTCATCCACGTCTCTGATCTAGCTCAAGCACATGTCAAGGCCTTCGAATTTTTATTCGCACAAAGTCAAAGCACATGCACAGCGATAAATATTGGCACAGGACAAGGGTACAGCGTATTGCAACTTATTCAAGATTTTGAGAAGACAACTGGTGTCAAACTAAACTACACCATAGGCCCAAAGCGAGCTGGTGATGTGGAAGCGGTCTACGCTGATGCGCGCAAAGCCAAAGAAACACTCCAATGGGAGGCCAAGCGTAGTATAAAGGACTCTTTGCGAGATGCTTGGAACTGGGAAAAAACACTACTAAAATGAAGGGAAACAAAACCATCTTAATCACAGGAGGCGCAGGATTCATCGGGTCTCACGTTGTACGCTACTTCGTAGAAAAATACCCAAACTATTCAATCCTCAACCTGGACAAACTAACCTACGCGGGCAACAAGGAGAACATCCAAGACATCACAGCTCCCAACTATCGTTTTATACAAGGTGACATCTGTGATGCAGACTTTCTTTCTACTTTGTTTGCTGAGGAAACCATCGAAGCAGTCATCCATCTCGCAGCTGAGTCACACGTGGACCGTTCGATAGAAAACCCATTGGAGTTTGTACACACCAACGTCATCGGCACGGTCAACTTACTCAATGCCGCCAAAAAGCAGTGGAACCACGACATGACAGACAAGTTGTTTTACCATGTTTCTACAGACGAAGTATATGGTTCCTTGGCTGAAGGGGAATTTTTCTTAGAAACAACCTCGTACGATCCGCAATCCCCGTACTCTGCTTCCAAAGCAAGTTCAGACCACTTTGTAAGGGCGTATCACAACACGTACAAACTCCCAATCGTACTATCCAACTGTTCGAACAACTACGGTCCCAATCAATTCCCTGAGAAATTGATCCCAGTATGCATTCAAAACATCGTAGATAACAAAGCACTACCCATATACGGCCAAGGTGTCAATGTGCGTGACTGGCTGTTTGTATTTGATCACGTCACCGCGATAGACAAAGTTTTCCACGAAGGAAAAATTGGCGAGACATACAATATCGGAGGGTTCAACGAATGGAAAAACATCGACTTGGTCAAAACTCTATGTAAGATCATGGATAAAAAACTGGATCGAGAAGAAGGCTCCTCTGAAAAATTGATTACCTATGTCACAGACAGAGCAGGGCATGATATGCGCTATGCGATAGACTCGACCAAAATCTCACAAGAGCTCAATTGGAAACCTTCGGTACAGTTTGAAGAAGGTCTAGAAAAAACAGTAGACTGGTACTTGGCCAACTCCACATGGTTAGACAATATCAAGACAGGTAACTATAGAAAATAGTATTCTATAATTACCTTCGCGATCAATACTTTTTGCTATGGTTATTTCATCAGAAGTCGTACTCAAACATTTGGTCATCCACCGTCTCGCTGAAGAAGGCCTCATCACATCCGTAGGCACTATCAACTCTCTAGACGATGATCTCAATCAACTTTTAGTCAATTACTTCTTCAAATCATTCAAAGAAGAAGAACGGTACCATTTCGAACATGAAATAGAAGGAGAGGCAAACCTTGCCTTTCAATACGTCACGGAGATATTCGATGAGCCCAACACACTGCACGAACACTCCGTAGACCTAGCCAAACTTCTAGCAAGTCAATCCCAAAGTCAAAATATCAAAGACGGAGACTTTATCGTCTGCCACTTTGAGGATTGTGTCTTGGATGATGAGGTTACAGATGTAATTGGCATGTTCAAGGTCGAAAACAAAGAGACCTACATCAAGATCCTTGGGCAAGGGAATGAATTTAACATCGTTTCCGATGAGGGTATCAGTATCAATAAACTCGACAAAGGAGTATTGATATTCAACACTCAGCAAGAAGAGGGCTACCAAGTCCTCATGGTAGACATCACCAACAAAAACAATAGTGCACAATACTGGCAAAAAAGTTTTTTGGGTGTGGAAAAAACCATAGATGAGTACTATCAGACACAGAACCTAATCAACAACATTCAAGAGTTTGCTCAGGGTTCTTTTGAACAAGACGAGAAACCTGAAAAACTGGCTTTTGTCAACCAATCCATTGATTACCTCAAACAGAATCCGTTTTTCAACAAACAAGATTACGAAGAAAAAATACTACAAAGCCCAGAACTAATTGACCGTTTTGAGCATTTTCAAGAGAAAAAACAGGAAGAAAACCCAGAGCTAGATTTCAATCAATTTGACATTTCAAAACCGGCAATCAAGAACACAAAGAGATTTATCCGGTCGATCATCAAGCTCGATAAAAACTTCCATGTCTACGTACATGGCAACAAAGACCAAATTACACGAGGGTTTGATCCAGAAAAGAAAATGAACTATTACACACTGTATTTTAGCGAAGAATCCTAATCTCCCTGCATTTTAAGCGAATACTTCCTCCAGCTTTTCATTGGTAATGGGTTTGCTGACAAATGAAATGATATTCTCATTGTCATTAGCCTTGTCAATATCAGATTGAATCACAGAGGAAGTCACCATATACAGGCTGATTTTTTTTCTCATCTCAGCAGGTAGCGTTTGGTAATCCTGCAAAAAATCCCATCCATTTTTGACAGGCATATTCACATCCAACATCACCAAATCTGGCAATTTCTCCGCATCATCTGCATTCGCCTTAAAGAAGTCGAATGCCTCCTGACCATTGTAAAAACTGAGTATCTCACAATCGAAATTCTTCATTTCAATCTGCTTCTTGATGATCAATTGGAAGACCTGATCATCATCTATTACTGCTACCTTTCTTGTCTTACTCATATTTCGATTCTAATATAAATTAATGGTCTGTACTTGTCAACTTTAATGTTCCGAAATCGACAATAAACTTAGTACCTTTCCCTTCTTCACTTTCTATCTGTATGTTCCCACCGAGAGATTCTATCTGTGCCTTGGTAATAAACAAGCCCACTCCCCTAGCATCAGGATTGGTATGAAACGTCTTTCTCAACCCAAAAACCTTCGCTCCATGTTGCTTGAGATCAAGCCCTAACCCATTATCCTCAATGGACAAGAAGCCTCTTCCATTCTTTTGCCAGCTGCGCAACTTTATGAATGCACTTTCACTTGATTTTTTATACTTGATCGCATTGGTTACCAGGTTCTGGATGATACTCTCCAAGTAAATCTTGGGGTAAAAAATGGTCGGCATCTCAAATTTGATATCAAACTCAGCATCGGCCTGTGCAATCTGATCAACGATACTGTTGAGTATTTTTTCGAGAACCTCTTGAAAATACAAGGTTTTTCTCTGCTTGTCTAGCTCCCAGGATGTCTTGACCACATCATTGAGTTCAATAATGGTCTCATCCAAATTTCGAATGGTCTTCCCTATATTCTCCCAGACGAATTGCTGTGTCGCTTCAGAAGGATCTATTTCCCTAATTTTGATCAACGAAAGCATATTTGTAATCGGCGCCCTCAGGTTGTGTGATGCGATATGAGCAAACTCCTCCAGCTGATTATTTTGTCTAGCGAGGTTTTCGTTGAGCGTCTTCAACTCCTTGTCACTTGCCAGTATTTTTCGTTCGGCAAGCTTTCGATCTGAGATGTCGTAAAAAGCAATCTGAATGGAGGGCTTCCCGTCATAATCAATTAGGGTCCCCATTGCTTCTACCTCGATCACCGAACCGTCAACGCACAAAAATTTCTGCTCATTACGGTGAGCCCTTTTCGTCTTAAATATTTTATCAATCCTTTTCTTAGCGACTTTCTTCGACTCTGGATGTACGAAACTCATTGCCTTTTTACCAATGAAATCATAAATACTATTGCCCTTCGCCAAATTTACCGTTTCGGTATTCACATGTTTGATCACTCCATCGGTATGGATAATAATCCCCACAGGAGAGTTATCAAACAACAGCTGGTACCGGTTAGCGGCTTGAATCACCCGCTCTTCACTCTCACGCAAATCACGCTCGACCCGACGAAGCAAGGTCACGTCGTTGAGGTTCATTATATGCTTGATCACTTGACCTTTCTTGTCTTTGATCATCGTCGCAGACAGCATCACTTCAATGACATCTCCATTTTTCTTGACAAATTTCAATGCGATATCCTTGCAATAGCCTTTTTTTAGAAACAACGGCAAGACCTTGCGAATCGTAAAGGATCGACTATCCAAAGTCAAAAAATCAATGGCACGACGGCCGATCACATCCTTGCGCGAATAACCCGTACGTTCCAAAAAATAATCTCCCACTTCTATGATTACCCCCGACTGGTTCGTCGAGCTAAAAAATGCTGGAGTATTGTTGTAAAGTGCTTTGAATCGCTCCTCACTGTATTCGAGCTTACGCTGATTTTCTATCCTCTCAAGTTCTGCTGCTGCTCTTGCAGAAAATATTTGCAGTATCTTTTCATTGTGCTTGCCATAAGTGATAGGTTGCTCATAGAGGGCAAACATGAATCCAATAGGCTTACCGAAAATCTGGTTATTATATAGTGGCACGCCAATAAACCCATTAAAGACCTGGATTTTATTGAGTTCAAACAAAGGAAACCTATTTCTGAACCCTTGAGCAATCTCAAAATAACTATTGACGACTACCTCTTCGAATGGAGACCCTTCAACCTCCCACACTGTATTTTCTCTAATCTTTCCTTTGTGACAAACTGAGACCGACTCTAGATTGTCCTCGCGGTGATCGATCACGCATATCGCTGTATAGTCTGCTTTGAGTGCCTTTGACAATTGCAAAGTAAGTTGATCCAGATAGTCACGACCGGTAGACGAAGAAGTACCTTCGTAGATACTTTGAATCAAGTTGTAATACTCCAACAACTCATTTTCACGTTGCCTCTTCAGCGTAATTTCTTTGATAATCGCTAATACCTCATCTGGCTCATCTGGCTCCAAGAGTACTTCATAGTGCTTTTTCTGTCCTAAATAGTTGAGCGAAAAATAAGCCACCTGTGACTCCTGCATATCCAAGCAGAGCTCAACCGACTCCACCACATCCACGAGATAATCCTGAGACTTGAGGTTGACACCATCCAAATCGAGCATCTGCAAAGCAGGGTCCGACTCAGGGTGACGATAACATTCCTTGACCCATCCATCACGACGGACCCGCAAGATGGGGTCTTTGACGATCTTTAACAATCCGTATTTTGCCTCTGTAGGGGTCATATCCATATATACCTAACCATCATCTTCCTACTCCGCAAACCCTAGGTGACACACTGTGAGAGTCATAGCTGATCAACTTTTCTCGAAATGATTATTGTGCTACTTCACTTTTTAAAAATGTACCATAAGACTAAACTATAAATCCTAGATTCACAACTACGCCCTCAAATATTTCTCCCGCCTTTTTTCCACTCCGTTCTCAGCATTTCTTTGCTTAATAAGAGGGCATCTTCTAAATTTGCGCCTCATAGAAACCATTATATCATGCAGAGAGATCTTGACGTATTCAACCTAATCGAAAAAGAAAGAGAGAGACAAGAAAGTGGAATAGAACTTATTGCTTCTGAGAACTTTGTGTCACCACAAGTGATGGAGGCCGCTGGGACGGTACTCACCAACAAATACGCCGAAGGTCTACCAGGCAAAAGATACTATGGTGGCTGTGAAGTCGTAGATCAAATCGAAGATATCGCTAGAAACAGAGCCAAAGAACTGTTCGGTGCAGAATGGGTCAACGTGCAGCCACACTCAGGTGCACAAGCGAATGCAGCGGTATTCTTGGCATGTTTGAAACCAGGGGATGCAGTATTAGGTTTTGACTTGTCGCACGGCGGTCACCTCTCGCACGGTTCGCCCGTCAATATCTCAGGAAAATACTTTGACGCCAACTTCTACGGCGTAGAAAAAGAAACAGGACTCATCGACATGGACAAAGTCGAGGAGAAAGCCAAAGCTGTAAAACCTAAATTAATCATCTGCGGAGCATCTGCTTATTCTAGAGATTGGGATTACGCACGATTCAGAGCGATCGCTGATTCGGTCGGTGCTTTGCTATTGGCTGACATCTCTCACCCGTCTGGACTGATCGCCAAGGGTCTCTTAGAGGATCCTATGCCGCACTGTCACATAGTGACCACCACCACCCACAAAACACTCAGAGGACCAAGAGGCGGGATGATTTTGATGGGCGAAGACTTTGAAAACCCATGGGGATTGAAAACACCAAAAGGCATCACTCGCATGATGTCGTCTGTTTTGGATTCGGGTGTATTCCCAGGTACACAAGGAGGGCCTCTAGAGCACATCATCGCAGCAAAAGCCATCGCGTTTGGCGAAGCGCTAACAGATGATTACATGCACTACGCACTCCAAGTCAAGAAAAACGCAGAGGTAATGGCTGAGTCTTTCGTCAAAAGAGGCTACAACCTGATCTCAGGTGGCACAGACAACCACCTCATGCTGATCGATCTCGGTTCAAAAGGCATTACAGGAAAGGATGCTGAAAATGGGCTCGTTAGAGCTGAAATCACCGTCAACAAAAACATGGTACCATTTGATGAGCGTTCTCCGTTCGTCACCTCAGGTATCCGTGTAGGTACTGCCGCCATCACTTCTCGCCACATGAAAGATGGCGACATGGATCGCGTGGTAGAATTGATCGATACGGTATTGATGAACCTCGACAATGACGCTAAAATCAACGAAGTGAAAAACGATGTAAACACATGGATGAAAGACTTCCCTCTTTACACACAACTTGCTTCTTTGGTATAAACTATGAGTAACCTCCCCTTGGATCAAATGGATCCAGACGAACACGAAACAAACGAAATGTCGTTTCTTGATCATCTGGAAGAACTCCGGTGGCACATCATCAGAGCATTTATTGCGATCGCTGTATTCACCGTCGGAGCATTTGCGTCCAAGGAGCTAGTTTTTGGCACTATCATTCTAGGGCCATCCAAAACGGACTTCTGGACCTATCGCTGGCTCTGTCAGTTAGGCGACCTCCTACAGACGCAAGCCATTTGCATCGATACACTGCCTTTTATCCTGCAAAGCAGACAGATGACAGGGCAGTTTACGATGCACATCGCATCCTCCTTTGCGGTGGGACTCACCTGCGCTTTCCCTTATGCTTTTTGGGAGATTTGGAGATTTATCAGCCCAGGACTGTATATCAACGAAAAGAAAGTAGCCCGCGGAGCGGTCTTTTGGGTCAGCTTTCTATTTATGATAGGTGTGGCCTTTGGCTATCTGATCTTGACACCTCTCAGTGTCAATTTCCTGTCCAACTACCAGATCGACCCCTCGATTCTCAACGAGTTTGACATCATCTCGTATGTATCGACAGTGACCACACTGGTATTGGCTTGTGGATTGTTGTTTCAACTCCCGATGGTGGTACTCTTCCTCACCAAAGCAGGAATCATCACTCCTGCAATCATGAAAGCCTACCGCAAGCACGGTATAGTGGTCATATTCTTTTTGGGAGCTTTGCTGACCCCTCCGGATCCGTTTAGCCAAGTATTGATAGCAATACCCCTCATTGGGCTCTATCAGATTAGCATCACAGTATCCAAAAGAGCCTTTAAGAATAGAGAAAAAGAATTAATTCAATTGTAAATAACAGCAAGATGAAAATAGCAATAGGCGGTGATCATGCCGGATTTGAATACAAAAAAGACATCATCACTCACTTACAAAAGTTAGGGCATGAGGTAGAAGATTTCGGACCAAATACTGCCGATTCGGTAGACTACCCCGATCATGTGCACCCTGTAGCTGACTCCATCGAAGGTGGCAAAAACGAGCTAGGCATCTTGATCTGTGGTAGTGCCAATGGAGTAGCCATGACCGCCAACAAGCACCAAGACATCCGCGCAGGCCTCTGCTGGGAAGTAGAAGTAGCTGAACTCATTCGTCAGCACAATGACGCCAACATCATCTGTCTCCCCGCTCGTTTTGTCTCGCTGGACAAAGCCCTCGCAATGGTAGACAAATTCGTCACCACGGAGTTCGAAGGTGGTAGACACCAGACCAGAGTCGATAAGATTCGTTGTGTTTGAGTGACCATTTAGAAGATTGAATAAAAAGAAAGCACAACAGTTTGTTGTGCTTTCTTTTTATTCAATCTTCTTGCTCGTCAGAAAAACCGAACATTAATCCAATAGCACATATACCCCCTCATGTACTGGGTGCTCACGATACTGTGCAGCAATTGTAGGCATCATCTCAAACAGTTCTGGGACAACCTGCTTCTCATCGATGATCACTTCTGGCAATTCAGCATTCAACTGTCGAAACACCTCCGCACTGTTGTCATAATAATCCAAATTACTCAGAAGCTCCTTAGACAACCTCCATTCCAAATAAGGTGTAGCTATGCTCGCCCGCTGATAATGTCTTAAACCCTCTCCAATTACCAGAATTTTCTTCCCTTCAGTCAACGTAGCATACTCGCTCTCTTGCACGATTAACTCATCAAACCCAATGATTCTATCTACATACATCCACCCTTTGAGCGGAAAAAAAAAGTTGGACAACAACAACACAAGCACCAATAGAAAGCTAGCTTCTGCCAAAATCCAATTCCTGATCAGCAGCAAATAATGCGTGATAAAAAATGCCCAAACTGGCACAAAATAAATAAACTGAAACGTAGACCTTTCTTTGAGTATGGTAAATGCAAACAAGCCTGAAACCAAGAACATAAGCATCACACTCTGTATACGGCTTTGGAAATTGACAAACTTACCCATTTTATATACTTTGAATAAGCTAAAACCCAATATCGCTCCTGGCACCATGAGCATCAACAAAAAACCTTTGACTGACAAGTAATTATAAGCTCCAATCGACCACAGTGACTTGTATACATGGTGATAAAACACCGAAAACCCATCGTTCCAATAAAAAAACAGAGCAGTCAATACCAAGACCATCAAAAACCCATAAAACAACAGCAGCATTCTCCTAAAGATAGATCCTGTATACAGTAGAAGGGCTATCAGTGTCACCAAGACATAAAAAATAGAAGGAAGATAAAACATGGTTGCCACCCCCAAATAGATCCCTGTAAAAATGAATAATTCGTCCTGCGTATGGTTGTCCATCCGCTTGAAGAGATTGTTGAGAGCCAGCAAAATAAACGTCATTGCCATCAATACTGGAGACAGTGTCATGAAATCAAAACAGAAGTTCATCGTGATCACATAAATCAGCGCCGGCACATACGAATTGGTATTATAGGCTTTATTTTTCAACATGATATTATTGAAAATCATGGCCTGAAATGCCACCAAAAGCATAGACATCAATTGATAACTGAGTCGGGATTTACCAAATAAAATATGGAGCCATTTGTACACAAACACTGATAGCGGCGCAGTATAATCCCACACATCTCTATACATCAGCATCCCATCCTGACTCAACCTCTCCCCTAAGAGAAGCCACTTGAGTTCAGGCATTATAGGTGGCACTCCACTCACGATGACAGACACTCTGATCAGGAGAAGAAGCAAGAAAGCTCCGAGCAATCTATAGGGATCATTGGCCTTGAAATAAGAAAGCAATAAAGTAGCGGTTTAATCTGACGTGATTCGAAAGACGAAAATACCTTTTTATTAAATATAATGTAAATTAATAGGGATATTTGCAGGAAATATGAGCGGAACAAGACAACTAAAATATGCGGGGCTAATACAGAAAGACCTCAGCGAGATTTTCCAAAGAGATTCCAGACACTGGTTTGGCAAGGCATTTATCACGATTACAGAGGTACAGGTGAGTCCTGACTTGAGTTTTGCTAAGGTCTTCGTGAGCCTCATGATGGTAGATGATCCCGAAGGGTTCATCGAACAAATGGCTCAAAAGAAGCCCGAAATACGAAAGGCACTCGGCCTTAAAATTGGCAAACAAGTACGTATCGTACCCGAGTTGCATTTTGTCCTTGACAACACACAAGAACATGCACAAAACATTGAAGGCATTCTCTCTCGACTACAGATTCCAAAAGAAAAACCAGAAGAGGACGGTTCAGAGGATTAAATGAGCTTGCCCCTGTTCATATCTCGACGTTACTTTTTCTCCAAAAAGAAAAAGAATTTCATCAACATCATCGCGATCATATCGATGCTCGTCGTGTCGATCGGTACCGCTGCGCTCATTATTGTACTGTCGGTATTCAATGGGATGGAAGACTTACTCCGATCGATATATGGTGAATTTGACGCACCGATACAGGTCATGCCTCGTCAGGGAAAATCCTTCGAACTCACAGATGACATCAAATTCGAGATCAACTCCATCGACGGTGTGATGGGCATCACCGAAGTAATCGAAGACAATGCACTCCTCAAATACAACCACTCGCAAATGGTAGTCAAGATCAAGGGGTTCAGCAAGGATTTCATTGAGATGGGCCGCATGAAAGAAGCAATCCGTCACGGAGAACTCTCCTTCGGAAGCGAGACACAGCCCTTAGCCATCGTCGGACGAGGGATACAGTTCAAACTAGGGATCTCCCTGCGCAACGAATACACCCCCTTGGAGTTTTTCTACCCAAAAAATGTACGCCCAGGGCAAATCAACCCCTCCAGCTACTACACTCATACACGCATTCTACCGGGCGCGGTATTCGCACTCGAACAACACTATGACGACAACTATGTCTTTGTCCCGATTGCCTTCACCGAACAACTACTTGACTACAAAGGCAAACGCACCTCTGTCGAAATCTTAATCGAAGATCCTAGCCAAGCCGATAAAATCCAAGATCAACTCACTCAAGCTCTCGGCGATCAGTTCGTTGTTAGAAACGCCGATCAACAACACGAAGACCTATACAAAACCCTGCAAATCGAAAAACTATTTGTATTCATCACACTCTCTCTAGTTGTCGCGATCGCCTCGATCAACATCTTCTTTTCTCTCTCAATGCTCGTCACCGAGAAAAAATCAGACATCAGCCTCCTATACGCTATGGGAGCCACTCCTGCCATGATTCGTAAGATCTTCTTGACTGAGGGAGCCATCATTGCTTTCATTGGAGCAGGCAGTGGACTGCTCCTTGGTTTTATCATCGTATGGATACAAGAGAATTTCGGGGTTGTATCAATGGGGGTAGAATCCGCTGTAATGCAAGCTTATCCCGTCAAACTCATCGCTACAGACTTCTTCTATAGTGCAATCAGTATCATTCTCATTACCTTTTTGGCAGCCATTCAGCCCTCTCTTCGTGCCTCCAACCAATCCAAATTTCTGCGTATCAAGTAGAAGTTTCGTTTGACAGTGATTCTCATTAATTTGGCTTTATGAATAAAATCATCCTCCTCATCGATAGGCTGACAGAGCGGACAGGACAAGGAGTCTCATATCTCAGCCTCATGCTTGTAATCCTGATAGGCATAGATGTAATGCTACGCTACCTTTTCAACTGGAACAGTTCAGCCAATCAAGAGCTCGAATGGCATCTCTTCGCTGCACTCTTCTTACTGGGAGCAGCCTATACTCTAAAGCACGACAAACATGTACGGGTAGACGTCTTTTATTCCAACTTCTCCCCTCTCACCAAATCTTGGATCAATCTGATTGGCACACTTCTTTTTCTGATCCCCTTTTGTGTAGTCCTCCTCATGACTTCAATCCCTTTCGTGATGGATGCTTGGCACATCAACGAATCAAGCGCCGAACCCGGTGGTTTGCCTCACCGATTCATCATCAAATCTACCATTCCGATGTGTGCACTTTTGCTTCTACTACAAGGTATCGCTATACTCCTGCATTCGATATCCCAAATCCTCAACCCTACCACCACATGATTACCGACTACCTCCCTTTACTCCTCTTTGCGCTGGTATTCATTCTCATCCTGTTTGGGTACCCCGTCGCCTTTACCTTGGGTGGGTTGTCGATCTTGGCAGGAGTGATCATGTATGACATGGACTTTTTTTATCTCCTCTCTCTGCGAATCTACGGGACCATGCACAACTTTGTCTTAGTAGCTGTCCCGCTCTTTGTATTTATGGGTATCATGCTGGAAAAGTCCGGTTTGGCCGAAAGTCTCTTAGAAACCATGTCACACCTCTTCGGTAAACTCAAAGGTGGACTAGCACTCTCGGTAGTCATCGTAGGGGCTATGCTCGCTGCATCGACGGGGATAGTAGGAGCGACCGTCATCACGATGGGACTCATCAGTCTACCCACCATGCTCAAAAAAGGCTACTCGCCCGAACTTGCTACAGGCACGATCGCTTCGGCTGGGACTCTAGGTCAGATCATCCCTCCCTCCATTGTGCTGGTTCTACTCGCCAGTGTCCTCAACATCTCTGTAGGTGATCTATTCACTGCAGCATTGATCCCTGGGCTACTCCTCGTAAGCCTATACATACTCTACATCCTCGTCATCGCCCAGCTACGCCCTCAATCTGCCCCCGCCATCACTGCAGCCGAAAGCGCTGCATTCTGGTCAACAGGTAGCCGAAAAAGAATCATTCAAGCATTTGTTCTGCCCTTTGCCCTGATCCTGCTCGTATTAGGCTCCATCTTTGCAGGAGTAGCCTCCCCTACCGAAGCAGCTGCTGTCGGAGCATTGGGAGCTATTGCACTCACTGCTTCTCAAAAAAAACTCAGCTTTCGCATTCTTAAAGAGGTAATGAAAGACACCACCTTTTTGACATGTATGGTATTCATGATATTGATCGGAGCGACCTCATTTTCGTTGGTATTTAGAGCCATGGGAGGGGACAAAATACTTGCAGAAACCATCACTCAAGCTGGGCTCTCTCCTGATTTGTTTCTGATTGCCGTATTGTTGGTAGTATTTGTCGCTGGCTTTTTTATCGACTTCATCGAAATCATCTTCATCATCGTCCCCGTTGCTGCACCGATATTCACCGCCATGGGTATTGATTTGATATGGATAGGCATCCTCATTGCCCTCAACCTACAAACCTCCTTTTTGACCCCTCCTTTTGGTTTTTCTCTCTTCTACCTCAAAGGAGTAGCGCCACCAGAAATCAAAACAGGTCATTTGTATCGTGGAATTATTCCTTTTGTGATAATTCAAGTAGTTTTATTGGTATTGGTGATCGTTTTCCCTGAAATCGTCACATTTCTTCCCTATTTAAACAAATAACCCCTCACACCATGTGGTACGAAAAAGACAATCAACTCGTCAAGATCTTTACTTTCAAAAACTTCACTGAGGCTTTTGGCTTCATGACCAAAGTCGCTATTGTTGCAGAAAAAATGGATCATCATCCCAATTGGTCCAATGTATACAACAAAGTCACGATTCAGCTCTGCACCCATGACGCTGGCAATGTAATCACAGACAAAGACAAAGCCTTGGCTGAGGCCATTGATCAATTATAATATGACTTTAGACTCGTCTCTCTATCTGGTCCCGACACCAATCGGCAACCTTCAAGACATCACACTACGTGCCCTCGAAACCCTAAAAAGTGTCGATGTGATACTAGCCGAAGACACTCGCACTTCAGGGGTCTTGCTCAAGCATTTTGACATCAAAAAGCCCCTCAAGAGTTATCATATCTTCAACGAGCACAAACAAGTCGAGCAGATCGCCGAGAACCTAAAGCAGGGACAAAAGATGGCTTTGATATCCGATGCAGGAACACCTGCCATCAGTGACCCCGGGTTTCTTCTAGTCAGAGAATGTATCAAACAGGACATCCGTATCGAGTGTCTTCCTGGAGCAACTGCTTTCGTTCCAGCGTTGGTCAACTCTGGACTCCCCTCTGACCGCTTTGTATTCGAAGGATTCCTCCCTCAAAAAAAAGGAAGACAGACCAAATTAGAATCCCTCAAAGAGGAATCTCGAACGATGGTCTTTTACGAATCTCCACATCGTCTCGTCAAAGCACTAGGACAATTTGCAGAAGTATTTGGTCCAGACCGACAAGCCTCTGTCAGTCGAGAAATCACCAAAATACACGAAGAAACGATACGAGGATCTCTCCGTGAGATCATCATCTACTACGGTGAGAAAAAAGTAAAAGGAGAAATCGTCATCGTCATATCTGGTCTATGAATCTAAAACACATCACCCAAGAAGTCGTCCAACTCGCCACCGAATGTGGGGGATTCATCCAACAAGAAAGAGCACATTTCACTCTTGAGCACATCGAGGTAAAAGGCAAAAATGTTCTCGTTTCTTACGTGGACAAGGAGGCTGAAAAAATGATCGTTCATAGGCTCAAAGAGATTTTACCAGAAGCAGGGTTTATCACTGAAGAAAACACCATCGAAGAAGATAATCGAGCGCTCAAATGGATCATTGATCCACTAGACGGTACGACTAACTTTATCCATGGGGTACCCTGCTACTCGACCAGCATCGCTTTAGCTCGTGGTGAGGAGTTGCTCATTGGTGTGATCTACGATATAGGACAAAGCGATTGCTTTCATGCCTATCAAGGTGGAGGTGCCTACCAAAACCATGAAAAGATATCCATCTCCCCCATCACCAAACTATCTGAAAGCCTCCTTGCTACAGGCTTCCCTTATTGCAACTTTGATAACATGGAGCGCTACCTCGCTATACTGAATCAACTGATGCAAAACTCCCACGGAATCAGACGAATGGGAAGTGCTGCTATAGACTTGGTGTATACCGCCATGGGCCGATTCGAAGGTTTCTTCGAGTACAATCTCAATGCCTATGATGTCGCTGCAGGAGCACTCATCGTACAAGAAGCAGGTGGACTGGTGAGTAATTTTTCGGGTGGAAAAGACTTCCTTTTCAAACGCGAAATAGTTGCTACATGTGGCATCCAGCAAGAGCTTTTGGACGTTATAAAAAAACATTGGTAACCTCACATCATGATACAAGAGCTCATAATATTCTTATTATTCGGAACCGCCAGTTGGTTTCTCTTTAAAAAAATTTTCGGATCATCACGAAACAACAGCTCCTGTGCAGGAGGATGTGACAAATGTCATTCCACAGAGAACGAACAAAAGGCTTGATTAATCGAGGCTTGTTCTTACTTTTGTCCCCGCAAGTAAAAAAACCGCAAGTATATGTTTGGCTTATTCAAAAAAAACAAAGACAAGAAGAGTACTATAGACTCAACAAATCTACACCTCACCATCAAAGAAGTCATTCAAGAGACCAAAGATGCTGTTAGTATTGTTTTTGAAGAGCCAATTACGGGGGCGATCTCCTATCAACCCGGTCAATACCTGACATTGATATCCACAGTCAATGGTAAAAAAATCAGAAGAGCCTACTCTCTATCCAGTAGTTCCGCATTCGATGACAGCCCTACCGTCACCATCAAAAGAGTGGAAGGAGGGTTGATGTCCAATCACGTTAGTGATCATTTTAAAGCAGGAGACATCATTGAAGTGATGGCTCCTATGGGGTCCTTCGTGTTAGAAATCAAACCTAGCAACAGCAAGCACGTTTTTTTGTTTGGGGGAGGCAGTGGTATCACTCCACTACTCTCGATCACCAAAACCTTGCTCAAAGTAGAACCTGATAGCAAAGTCACACTACTCTATGCCAATAGGGATCAAGAATCCATCATCTTCAAAGACAAACTAGACGAACTGATGGCTCATTATCCTAAACAACTAGAAGTCATCCATGCACTAGAAAATGCTCCAGCTGACTGGATAGGCCACACAGGATACCTGACCAAAGAATTTATCATCCAAACCCTCAAAAACACTCAAGACGAGTCCTACCAAGAGATACGCTACATGACATGTGGACCTGAGCCCATGATGGACATTGTGCTCGATACACTCTCTAGCCTCTCAATACCTAGTGAACTCATACACAAGGAAAGCTTCACCCCAGCACCCGTACAAGAAGCGTCTCCTACTGATGACAAGTCTGACAAAAAGGTGATCATACATCTCGATGGGGAAGAGCATGAAGTGATGGTGCCACCGACTAAAAGTATATTGGATGCAGGACTGGATCAAGGTCTCGACATGCCCTACTCTTGCCAAAGTGGACTATGTACTGCCTGTCGCGCCAAACTAGTCAAAGGAGACATCGACCGAGGCAACGCCGATGGATTGACAGATGCCGAAAAAGAGGAAGGTTACGTATTGCTCTGTGTCGCGCATGCCCAATCCCAAGACATAGAAGTGGAGATTGGATAACTCTATTCCTCTACAGCAAGGGTATTCAACAATTCCATCTCTGCCCCTAGGTACCCAAAGGACTGCCAATAGGGACTATTCATCATGTGCTTGAAGACCTCCATCGCGTCATCTGTTTTACCATTGTAGTAGTACCAGTTGCCTACTCCATAGCCTGTCGTGAGTTGTGCGATTGTCTGATCCGCCGTCTCTACATCGTACAAACTATGGGGTTGAATTTCCCCCTTATACATCAGTAACAATTCATGGTATTGAAAATTCTCCATGATATTCATGTCCTTGTGAATCGGCTCCAAAAGCGCTACGGCAGCCTCCACGTTACCTATTTTACGATAAGTCATATACAACCAATTGGATGCCGAGACCAACATATCATGATTATCTGCCACCAAAAGGCATTTCTTATAAGCTGAGACAGCCTTGTCAAAATTCCCTTTAATGTAATATGCCAACCCCAAGTGATACCAGATATTGAACTGTACGGTACTACGTGGCACGTTGCTATCATTGGGGATTCCGTCTGGTTCTAACTCTAATGGAACTTTCCGAATAAAAAACGCGGCACGTTCCAAATCAGCAATTGCCTCATCCATTTTACGAATCGTCAGATAACGATGTCCCCTATGTCGGTACAATTGATACGAATTGGGGTTGGCCAGCAAAGCACTACTGTAAACGTTGATCGCCTCATGGTAACGATAGAGATAACTGAGTCTACGTCCATACCAGATGATCATATCCACGCTATCAGGATAAGTCTGATAATCCTCAAAAGCCTCTTCCAGCTGGTTTTCTCGCTTGAGCCGTGTCCACCGATCCAAATCAGGCTCTGTCAAGACCCTACCACCAAGTGAAGTATACGGCGCATTGACATCCTCTATCCGAACAAGATGAGATATTGTATCTGACTCCAATACCACCCCATCATTAGTACCAGCATTTTCGATCTTCAGGCAGGACTGAAAAACCAACGCACACAGCACAAAAAAAAGAGTAGATTTATTCATCAAATATTTATTCTCGTATAGTCAAATGTAAATATTATGGGTGAAATCACCCTTAGAGCCAAAGACCAATTCCATAGAGCTTTGACAAAAAGTATGCCCATCCAGTATGGATCATGTTATTTTTTTGACACAATACCCCTAGGATAACGCATTCTCCAATATATTTATTCCTAATTGTTAAAAACTTAATTCTCACCCCACCAAAACCTCGACAAATATGAGTGAAGGACTAATCAATTTTCTCACAGCATGGCAAAACACCATGTACATCTTAGCTCCATCAGCTGTTGCACTAGGTATCATCATACTGGTCGTATTCAAACTACTACTCGGTAGCAAAAAAGAATTGAAGTCCAAATATGATTTCGTCAGCAAGTTCGAGTACAACTTCTTGTTTGCGACACATGCATCCATCGCTCTAGGCATATTCTTCATCTGCAATACCTATAAACAAGAAACTGTCCTTCTTAGTTTCATTTGGTTCTTCATTCGCATCTTCATCTCACTATGTATAGGAGTGCTCTACGGGTACATTGCACAGCTGATGCTGAAGTACTACTACCCAGGAGTTCAAGCCAAAAAGCTACACAAATACAGGTACACACCTCGAACCAACCCTAACAATGGAAATGAAATGAAGTTGCTCAGTGAAGAAGAGGAAGATGTATATCTCGACGAAGGTATGCAAGCAGAAGAGGATGTATTCTCGGTCGACTATGATGTATGGATTGATACAGAAACGGGAGATACCAAAATAGAAAAATATGAAGGTAGACTCAGCGCCCTCAAATGTGATCGATGTGGGTTCCAAACCCTCAAATTAGAAAAAGAAGAAGTAATCAAAGACGCCAGTACAGAACAGGAAGGAGAACTGATCAAACACTACAAGTGTTCCTACTGCAAGCGTATCAAGCGCAAGAATGTCAAGCTGTCGATGGGAAAAACGGAAAGTGACTACATACTCACTGAGCAATCCCAGTTTGTCAACCTCTCCAACAGTAAAAAAGTCATCCTCATCAAAGTCGCTATACACAGCAACGAAGGAGAAATCAAAAATTACGAATTCCAAAATCTCAACGAAGCACAAAAATTTCTACGTGAATTCAGCTTTAAGAAATCAATTGAATAAGATGGTCTTACCTCTTATAGCTTCCACCTACAAAAAAGGCCGATTAGTCATAGACTAATCGGCCTTTTTCAAATATCCTAACGTACGAAACTTACGCCTGTACGCCATCTACAGACACTACAGAGACATAAGATCTGTTTTGTCTTCCTTTTCTGAATTCTACTACACCGTCTGTCAAAGCAAACAATGTATGATCCTTACCAATACCAACATTCACGCCAGGATGGTGCTTTGTTCCTCTTTGTCTCACGATGATGTTACCAGCTATGATTTTCTCACCGCCAAAGATTTTCACCCCTAGTCGTTTACTATGTGATTCTCTTCCGTTTTTAGAACTACCTGCTCCTTTCTTATGTGCCATGGTGTTATATTATTTTATGGTCTCAATCAATATTTTTGTCAAGGCTTGTCTGTGCCCATTCTTCTTCTTGTAACCTTTTCTTCTTTTCTTCTTGAAAACGATCACTTTGTCGTCCTTCAAGTGAGAAAGGATTTTTGCTGTTACTTTAGCACCCTTTACTGTTGGAGTACCTACGTTGACTTTACCGTCGTTATCTACTAACAACACATTGTCAAACTCTACGGAAGCGCCCTCTTCACCATCCAATGCTGGAGCATAGATGAATTGGTCTTGCGTTACTTTGAACTGCTTTCCTGCTATATCTACTATTGCGTACATAATTTATTTAATATACCTTTTAAAAATTCGGATTGCAAAGCTAATAATATTACACAGTATATACAACCGATCATTTAGCATTTTATACGAACTAAAAAAATATTTTTTTTATCACTTTTTTTCACCCCTCAAAAACACCATTCAGAGGGTAAAGTACAAGTTCGTAAAATCCAATCATTGATATGTATATCAAGCACTTAAACACTTTTTTCATACTCATCAAAAGCCCTCCTTTCATACACTTGTTGGGATTGATTTTTTGATGCCTTTTTTTCATATTTGTACTACTTGTTCGAAGGACCCAGCACACCAAAAGAACAAGTCATCCTATAGAATAACGTATGAACACCATTGAATCGCTTTTCAGCTCCACCCAGCGGCTGAACGATTTCATTTTTTGGTGTCTCCATATTCTATTGGGGTTCAATTAATGTCAGTAACCAATAAATAAAGAGTGTAACCAAATAAAAATGGCAAATCCTAGCATCGAAAACGAACCAATATTGAGAGAAAACAAAGACCGGTTCGTTTTGTTCCCTATCGAGAAGAATGACATCTGGCAGTTTTACAAGAAAGCTGAAGCTAGTTTTTGGACAGCCGAAGAAATTGACCTCAGCCAAGACCTAAAAGACTGGAACAATTTAAATGATGGAGAAAGACATTTTATCACGCACGTTTTAGCGTTCTTTGCAGCTAGTGATGGGATCGTCAATGAGAACCTCGCCGAGAACTTTGTCTCCGAAGTACAGTACACCGAAGCAAAATTCTTTTATGGGTTTCAAATTGCGATTGAAAACATACACTCCGAAACCTATTCTTTGTTGATTGACACCTATGTCAAAGACAACAAGGAGAAGGATAAACTATTTCACGCAGTGGAGACTATCCCTTGCGTAAAGAAAAAAGCAGACTGGGCACTCCGATGGATCGACAATGGTTCTTTTGCTGAGCGCCTGATTGCTTTTGCTGCAGTAGAAGGTATCTTCTTCTCTGGTTCGTTCTGTTCTATCTTTTGGCTAAAAAAGAGAGGATTGATGCCAGGATTGACTTTTTCAAACGAGTTGATCTCTAGAGACGAAGGATTGCACTGCGATTTTGCTTGTTTGTTGTACAACGACCATTTGGTCAACAAACTTTCTGAGGAAACCATCAAAGAAATCATCTGTGATGCCGTAACCATAGAGAAAGAGTTTGTCACTGACGCCATCCCTGTCAAATTGATCGGAATGAACTCAGAGCTGATGTGTCAGTACATCGAGTTTGTTGCAGACAGATTGCTCATGGAGCTCAACTGTGACAAAGTATACAACGCTACCAACCCCTTTGATTTCATGGAGATGATCTCATTGCAGGGCAAGACCAATTTCTTTGAAAAAAGAGTGGCAGAATACCAAAAAGCGGGAGTCATGAACGATGGCAATGATGACTCTCCAAAATTTAGTTTAGACGAAGACTTTTAATATAATATTAGATAACCCCTTATTCCCTATCGCCTTATGTTAGTAATAAAAAGAGATGGTCGCCGCGAATCTGTGAAGTTCGATAAAGTGACTGCCCGAATCGAAAAACTCTGCTACGGCCTCAACACCTCCTTCATTGAGCCTATTGATATCGCTAAAAAAGTAATCAATGGTATCTATGACGGTGTAACGACTGTAGAACTAGACAATTTAGCTGCTGAGACCGCTGCTGCTTTGACAACTGTCCACCCGGATTTTGCCAAACTTGCTGCTCGTATTGCTATATCTAACCTACACAAGACTACAAGCAAATCATTCTCTAACACGATGAAGAGAATGTATACCTACATAGATCCTAAAACTGGCGAGAATGCTTCGCTGATCGCAAAGGATGTATATGGTATCATCAAAGAAAACGCAGCGCTACTAGACTCTTCTATCATCTACGATAGAGATTTTGGGTATGACTACTTTGGGTTCAAAACACTCGAAAGATCATATCTCATGAAACTAGACGGCCAGATCGTAGAGAGACCACAGCACATGCTCATGAGAGTAGCAGTAGGCATTCACAAAGAAGATATCCCAGCGGCTATCGAGACCTACAACTTGCTTTCTGAAAAGTGGTTTACACACGCTACTCCTACGTTGTTCAACGCGGGAACACCGAAACCACAGTTGTCTTCTTGTTTTCTGCTAACAATGAAAGATGACAGTATCGATGGGATCTACGACACACTGAAACAAACCGCTAAAATATCTCAATCTGCAGGGGGAATCGGATTGAGCATTCACAACGTAAGAGCGACTGGATCATATATTAAAGGAACTAACGGCGTATCCAATGGTATCGTACCGATGTTGAGAAACTTCGACATGACGGCTAGATACGTAGACCAAGGCGGGGGAAAAAGAAAAGGAAGCTTTGCGATCTATCTAGAGCCATGGCATGCGGATATTTTTGATTTCTTGGACTTGAAAAAGAACCACGGTAAAGAAGAGTTGAGAGCAAGAGATTTGTTCTACGCACTTTGGACACCAGACTTGTTCATGCAGAGAGTCAAAGAAAACGGCGAGTGGACCCTCATGTGTCCACACGAATGCCCTGGACTAGCAGAAGTACACGGTGAGGAGTTTGAAAAGCTATACACCAAGTACGAATCAGAAGGTAGAGGCAGAAAAACCATCAAGGCACAAGACCTATGGTTCGAGATTCTTGAATCTCAAATCGAGACAGGTACGCCATACATGCTCTTCAAAGATGCTGCCAACAAGAAGTCGAATCAGAAGAACTTAGGTACGATCAAGTCTAGTAACTTGTGTACAGAGATCATCGAATACACTTCTCCTGACGAGGTAGCGGTATGTAACCTAGCTTCTATCGCATTGCCGATGTACATCAACGAGAACAACGAGTTTGATCATCAGAAGCTATATGACATCACTTATGTGATCACCAAGAACTTGAACAAAGTGATTGACGTGAATTACTACCCAGTACCAGAGGCTAAGAACTCAAATATGAGACACAGACCTATCGGTATCGGCGTACAAGGATTGGCGGATACATTCATGAAATTGAGAATGCCATTCGACTCTCCTGAAGCAAGAAGGCTCAATAGCGAAATATTCGAAACCATCTATTTCGCATCGATGACCGCTTCTAAGGATATCGCCAAAGTAGAAGGTGCTTACGAAACATTCAAAGGCTCTCCAGTATCCAAAGGAATATTCCAATACGACATGTGGAATGTAACTCCGACAGATCGATGGGATTGGACTAGCTTGAAACAAGAAGTAAAAAAGCACGGGGTGAGAAACTCATTGCTATTGGCTCCTATGCCTACAGCATCGACTTCACAAATCCTAGGCAACAATGAATGCTTCGAGCCCTACACTTCCAACATGTACTTGAGAAGAGTACTATCAGGTGAATTCACGGTAGTAAACAAGCACTTGATGAACGACCTCATCGAGCTTGGCATCTGGGATGACAGCATGAAAAACAGAATCATGAACGCAAACGGTTCTATTCAAAATATCGCTGAGATACCACAGGAGATCAAAGACATCTACAAGACCGTGTGGGAGATATCGCAAAAAGCGATCATCGACATGTCGGCTGATAGAGGGGCGTTCATTTGCCAAAGTCAGAGTTTGAACATCCACTTGCAGGAGCCTAACTTCGGAAAAATGACTTCTATGCACTTCTATGCGTGGGAGAAAGGATTGAAAACAGGCATGTACTACTTGAGAACGAAAGCTGCAGCTGACGCCATCAAGTTTACACTCACCAAAGATAAAAATGTAGAGTCTGAAGCGGCAAAACTGACCGACAGAGCAGGTCAAGCCAATTCAGATTTCGAATGCGTAGGATGCGGTAGCTAAACTACTTACTTACAGAACACAAAAAGGCCCTAACAATTTGATTGCTAGGGCCTTTTTTATTCCCTTAGATTTTCTCAAATACCAAACGGTAATGATCCATGATCTCTTCTTCAAAACACACTCGGTTTGGACTGACTTTGAAAACAGCCACTTGATGTCTAAATTCTTTGTTGGTCAATAGCTTAGGCACCAAACTAAGGTAGAGCCAATATTTCTTGAGATTAAACTTCCTGAACCTTTTTCTCCATTGACCTATCGTCTCGATATAATCCAATCGACCACTGCTCTGTGAAATCAACTTGAAATATGGTTTGGCACAGTCGATCACCATTTCAGGGCCGTAGGGCAACCAAGACCCTGGAAACTCCTTGATCATCAAGGCTAAAACATGTGAAGCAGAACCTGGCTCTGCATTGATATCAATATCCTCAAAAGGCAACATGTTCTTGCTAAACGTCATCGTTTGCATATAGTATCTACCTCCTACTGGCAGCAAATCATAAAGCACCTTGAAAAAATCCTTGTAGACCTGTTCCTGTTTGCCAGCCTGCCACTCCTCCACTGAACAAAAATGCTCCAGGCCTCCGATGCATGTAATGGCATCAAACGTACCATAATCTTCCGGCTTCACCGTACGGCAATCTCTCACGATGACATTAAACCCATTCTTTTGACAGGCATCCGCTTGACCCTGTGATAGTGTCAGACCCATGCTAGTTGCTCCTCGCTCTTTGACTATGTATCTCGTAAACGGTGCCCAGCCACAAGCCATGTCCAACACTTTGCTTCCTTCCTTGATATTGAGACTGTCTGCGATGAATTTATGTTTTGCTTTTTGAGCATCTTCCAATGTCATGGAAAAATCTCCATCGTATTTGGCACCACTGTAATCCCCGGTTTCCCCCATACTTAGGCGAAAAATCTTGTCTATCGTAGTGTAAGTAAAATCTAGGTCTGCTTGTTGAGCCACTGCTTATTATTTAGAAGGTGTAAGTAGTGGCGATCGCCGCTACACAGGTAGTAAGATATAAATAATATATGGTGCGCTACCCGATCCTACCAAATATGTAAGAAAAAGGATCAACGCACTTGATGGGCTCGAAAAATCACAAGTTTATCCTCCTCGATATCTTGAGAGGACAATTGATCTCCTATCAATCTTGGAGCCAGTATTCCTTTCTTGAAATTACTTTCGGAAATAAAAACGCGTGCTTCGTTCCACAAACCCTGCTCTATGAATGCATGCAAAACCGCACTGCCCCCTTCAACAATCAGAGACTGAACCTTGCGCTTTGCAAGGTCCGTAAGTACTGCACTCATGCCATCGCTAGCATCCAACTTCACATACTCAAGATTGTCTGACTTTGAAGACCGAAGGGTGTTGTAACAAATCGTAGGAATCGACTGATCCATGATCTTGTAGCCCGACCCCAACTCCAAGTTGCGATCCATGAATACACGCAATGGATCTCTCCCCACCCAATCTCTCACATTGAGTGTAGGGTTGTCGTACATTACAGTGTTTTTCCCTACCAAGATTGCATCTTCTTCCGCCCTCCAGCGGTGAACGAGCTGACGGGAGTATCCATTACTGATCCACCTTGAGTCGTAGTTTTCCCGAGCCACAAAACCATCAGCAGTCTGCGCCCATTTGAGAATAACATAAGGTCGCTGATATCGAACGAAGTGAAAAAAACGGCAATTGAGCTCTTCTCCTACCTCTTCCAATATTCCGACTTGTACTTCGATACCCGCATGAGTGAGTTTATCAATCCCCCCCCCATTGACCAATGGAAACGGATCCTGATTCGCTATCACCACTCGTTTAACTTGATGCTTTATGAGCAAATCCGCACAAGGTGGTGTTTTACCTTGATGAGCACAAGGTTCCAAAGTCACATACACCGTGGATTGAGACAAAAGAGATTTCTTATCCACGCTATTTACAGCATTGACCTCTGCATGTTCTTCTCCATATTTTTGATGCCAGCCTTCGCCTATGATGCGTCCCTCATATACGATCACACAGCCCACCATAGGGTTGGGACTCACACTTCCTCTACCCTTTTCGGCCAATTCAAAAGCCCGCTGCATAAAATATTGATCCGAGGTTTTATTCATCGGCTAAAGATACTTTTCTTTCCATATTTTTGCCGTATGAAGGTCATCTTTCCCAAAGAAACTCAACAATCCATACTCGCCATTCTCTCCCTCTCGTACGACATTGCTGAGGCCTCCTCGCTCTCATTCCTACTTGTAGAGCACGTATTTGGGTGGACACGTACGAGTATCATCATCAACTCAGCACATACTCCGACACTAGCTCAACAAAATCTACTGGATTCCTGTCTGGTTAGATTACAAAACCAGGAGCCTATTCAGTACATTATTGGTATGGCAGACTTTTATGGCCGGACGTTTCATGTCAATGAGTACACCTTGATCCCGCGACAAGAAACTGAGTCCCTGATCCAATACATCAAAGCATACCAAGCTTGGTCCCAGCCTAAAATAGCAGATATCGGTACAGGATCAGGTTGCATCCCATGTACCTTGAGTCTCGAAATGGCCACATCTGAAGTACATGCCTACGACATTAGCGAAGAAGCGCTCTCTGTAGCAACCCAAAATGCCCAAGCACTCGGCTGTTCTTCCATCCAGTTTCACTCCATTGACATATTGCACGATTCTCTCGCCGAATCTGGTTTTGACTTGATTGTCAGCAACCCTCCCTATGTACTCCAATCAGAAAAAAACACCATGCACGCCAATGTTTTGGAGCACGAACCTCACTTGGCCTTATTCGTCGAAGATGACAACCCGCTCGTTTTTTACAAGGTCATCGCCCGCCAAGCCAAGACAGCGCTAAAACCTGGAGGTGTTCTATTTTTTGAAATCAACGAACAATACGGCAACCCAACAGAAGGTCTCCTGCTGAGTCTAGGCTATCATCACACGCAAATCCACCTAGACATCCACGGCAAGGACCGCTTCGTCTCTGCTCAATGGGGTTAATTTGCGTATGCTTTTAATCGCTCGACGAGGCTTACAAACTGCTTGTAGGTGGCTTTGAGTTTTTCCGATTTTCTAAACACCATATTCTGGCGATAGACATACCACGCTTTATTGAATCGCCCCAAAAGCAACAAACTAATTGGCAATCCCATCAATACAACCAAGCTGATCAACCAAGACCCTGACAAACTATAAGTAAGCCAAGTATACCCTCCCCAAACGAATGGCAACCCGACGAGTCCAATACCAAAATAAATCGTATCTGCGAAAACCTTGTCCTTGATCCCTTTCATGATCTTCCAAGGAAGAATGATCACTGGTAGATTGGCCAAAAAGCCTATCAACGCAAAAGGGCTCAACACTGTCAAGAGCAAAACAACCAGTCCAGGAGATTTCCGGTATTCAAAAGGAAAGTTCAAACCACCTTGTTCCAATTCCCGAGCCAATGTCAACACTTCTTGCTTTTCTTGAGAGCTTGCCTTCACGTCCAAGATTCTAGATTGAGCGTTGATCACCTGATAGTCCAAGATCAACTTTCGGGGATTCTGATCATGAAAATATACTTTTTCCAAATACTCATATCCCTCTACGGGTAGAGCAGCATGGTACTTTTTCAATTCCTCCTCAAAACGGTTCTTCAGCGCATCGATATTGTCCGCACTTTCTTCTTGCTTCTCCACTTTGATCGCCTCCCCATAATGCAACACGACAGATGATCTAAACTTCTTCTGTCCCGAATATGTCAACCCAATCGGTACTAGATACAGAGCCTCCGGTGAGTCTGGCTCACTCACTCCCCCCAAGGCAATCCTCGCGATTCCTTTTTTCATGGGTTTCTCTACATATCGTTCGTCATGCGTCGCTTCAGGAAACAACATCAGCGATTCTCCTGCTTTGAAAGCATCGAAACACGCCCGAAAAATCTCTTGATTAGCCTTGATTGAATTGACCCCATCTCTGGCTCTATACACTGGCATCAAGTTCAACGAATTCAAAAACCGCTTTACCAGTGGGTTCTTAAACACATCGGCACGTACCAAATAGTGTGTCATCTGATAGACATGAGTAGTCATCAGCAAAGGATCTATCAAGGCATTTTGATGGTTTGCCCCAAAAATTACAGGCACTCCTTTGGGTACATTTTCGTACCCGATCACTTTGATTTTTTTGTAATAAAAATGAAGGCTAAGACGGACAAATATCCAAAAGGAATAGTACCACAGGTAACGTATTATTTGCATTAGTCGACAGTGTTTACATAATTCTCCCATTTCTCAATCGCAGATTGAAAATCGGCAGGTAGCTCAGAATCAAATTGTACAAATTCATTGGTTGACGGATGCACGAAACCAAGTGACTTGGCGTGCAATGCTTGTCGAGGTATAATTTTAAAGCAATTATCTACAAATTGCTTGTATTTCGTAAAGGTCGTACCCTTCAATATTCGATCTCCCCCATAAGTCGCGTCGTTGAACAGCGGGTGACCAATGTATTTGAGGTGGGCCCTGATTTGATGCGTACGTCCAGTTTCAAGATTACACTTGATCAAAGAGACATAGCGTAGATTCTTAAGCACTTGATAGTGCGTGATGGCCTTTCGTCCGAAATCTCCCTCAGGAAAAGGCGCTGTAATCCTACGGTCCTTTAAACTCCGTCCCAGATTCACATCGATGGTTCCTTTGTCCTCTATAGGCTCCCCCCACACGATAGCGTAGTATGTACGCTCGATACTATGGTCGAAAAACTGCTTTGCAAGACTTGTCATGGCCTTTTCATTTTTGGCAATCACAAGCAATCCAGACGTATCCTTATCGATACGATGCACCAACCCTGGGCGACCATCATTATTAGGCATGGTGGGCAAGTTTTGAAAATGCCACGTCAACGCATTCACCAAAGTTCCGGACCAGTTTTGATAAGCAGGGTGTACTACCATACCCGGCTCCTTATTGACCACTAAGATATCCTCATCTTCATACACGATATTGAGCGGGATATTTTCGGGGACAATCTCCGTGTCGCTTGGTGGCTCTGGGAGCTCTACCGTGAGTACATCTCCAGGACGCACCTTATAGTTGGGCTTTACACTTTCATCGTTTACTTTGATAAATCCGTCTTTGATCCCATCTTGTACTTTGTTTCTTGTGACGTTGGGCAGCTTGTCCATCAAGAATTTATCCACCCGGAGCAACTCTTGTTTTGGATCAGCTACAATCCTATGATGTTCGAACAACTCGCCTTCTTCTATATATGCTTCATCCATGTTTGGCAAATTTAGTCTTTCGCTAGCTTATATCGAATAGGATTATCCATGGAACTTGCTCTAAAATAACTGGATAGTCAACTGTTGATACATACAATTCATCGAATTAGTTTTGTAATCAAATTGGCAGCTCATATCTTGGAATCAATTAAATAATCTAATTAAAATTATCAATCATGAAAACTAGAAACTTATACGCACTGAGCGTTGTGTTCGCCCTTTTTATTGCGTTTTCTGCACAAGCGCAGCAGGACAAAAAAGAAATCAAAGCACTGAGAAAAGAGCTGAATGACAAGGCTATAAAAGATGCTAGAAAAGAAGCCAAAAGTATAGAAAAAGCCGATTGGTTTACCCAACCAGGTACTATGCCCCTCGAGAAACAAATCGAAAGAGCATGGATGAAAGAGGTAGAAGTAGACGATGATGGTTACCCAAAATACTTCGTAGGTACGGGTAGTTCACTTGCAGGCACCCAATCTGCTGCAAAACTTCAAGCCTCAACTATCGCCAAGCAAGATCTCGCAGGCCGTATCAGCTCAAGCATCGCCTCTATCATAGAGACCAATATCTCTACCGAGCAATTGACTGCTGAAGATGCTGCCACGATTCAGCAAACCGTATCTGCATCGACAGAGGTGATTTCTCAAAAATTGGCTCGTGTGATTCCTTTGACAGAATTGTATAGAAAAAATGGCAAAAACTACGAGTGCCAAATCCGAATCGCTTACAGTCAGGAGCTGGCTCAAGAAGCGGCCAAAGAAGTGATCAAGCAGGAGCTAGAAGACAAAACCAACGTGACTAGAGAAAAATTAGACAAATTGATGAATTTCTAGTAGCTAAGATTATTTAAGTGGGTTGGGGAGAATTACCTTCTTTCCAACCCTTTACTACCCCAGCACTACAATGAATAAAAAATCGATACTTTCCCTTCTATTTGCTCTTTCGTGCCTTACCGCATGGTGTCAAACCCCAGCATGGGTCAGCTATGCTGACCGAACCATCAACTATCCAGAGTCAGAATATTTGATGGGGTTCATGTCGGAGCACAACCTCAACGACGAACCCGAAGAAGAACTCATCGCTCGACTCAGGGGATATAGCAAAGACCAAGTCGTCGAGAGTATCCTCATTGACATCAACAGCATCAGTACCCTCAACATCCACAACGTCAATGCAGACACTCATGAAGAGTACAAACGGGCCAGTAGCACCGTCAGCAACGCATCAATCGCCGGACTCAAGACCGAAAGCTACTACGACAAACGTAAGAAAATAGGGTATGCATTTTCCTACGCACGAAAGGAAGACGTAATCAACTACTACAGCAACCAGATCGCCCAATCCCTAAACAAAGTCAACACCCAATACCTCATGACTAAAAATCAGATCATGACCGGTGATCACGAGACAGCTTTGAAGTCTCTCTATGCGATGCAAACCTCTCTAAAAAATCTAGATCAGAAATTCACCATGCTGATCACACTCACAGGAGACTATGACCATCCTGGTGTCAAGAGAGAGGACTACAACAGACACAAAGTCAATATCGACAAAGACCTCAACGCGATCAAAACCACTGATCAACTCAAGATCGACGATGCGGCGTTCTTCATTGCCTTTGCTCTCGATGCACAACTTGAAAGCAAGGACATGGTGATCAGAGTCAACAACTTCACCTATGAAGACACGCCGATGACGAGTTCGTTTTCGAGAAGAATGAAAAACAGCATTGAACAAAAACTCATCCAACAGGGCTACAGAGTAGCCAACGACGGAGGAATGACTCAAGACGCTCTGGTGCTCAATGGAACGTATTGGGAAAGTACCGATCAGCTGCAGATCACCACGCTCCTTCGAGAACAATCCAACGCCAACGCCATTGCAAGTGCTGATTGCGCTCTCTCAAAGGACATGCTCGAACTAGACCGGATCCCTTACAAACCCGAGAACTATACAGATGCTCTGGTCAGTATGAAGCAGTTTGCTACAGATGAAATCATAGCAGGTGGATTGGTAGTAGATATCTTCACCAACAAAGGGCAAGACAACCTTATCTTCACCCAAGGAGAAGAACTAAAGCTATTCGTAAAAGCCAATCAAGAATGTTACTTACGATTTATCTACCATCTTGCTGACGGGAGCCAAGTTTTGCTACTTGACGACTATTACATCAGCAGAGAGTATGTCAACAAAGCCTATCAGCTCCCTGATGTGTTTGAGTGTGCCGAACCATTTGGCTTTGAAACCCTCCAACTCAATGCACAAACCACTCCCTTTGCTCCTCTCAATACGAGAGAAGAATACGGTTACAAATTCATCCTAGATGGGAGTGCAGTCGTCCTGCAAAAAACGCGAGGATTCAAAAGATCTACCGACCAAGAAGTCCTACGCGCTGAAAAAAGAATCAACATTACTACCATGAGCCGGTGAGGCTCCTTCACCCTTTCGCTATGAGAATTATACTAGCATGTTTGCTCCTCGTGATTTCCAGTAATTTGGAAGCCCAAAAACTGATCATTGATAATCAGGGCCATTCTGGTCTCATCCATGATGTTGCATTCATCGATCAAGGCAAAAAAATACTGTCTGTCTCTGAAGACAAGTCCGTCCGAGTCTGGGACGTATCCTCTGGGACACTAGCGAAAACCTATCGCTTCGAGACAGAAGAGGGTGTCTATGGCAAAATCTATGCATCCGCTCTCTCTAAAGACGAGCGGTATTTGTTTCTGGGAGGCTACTTTGATGCTTCGAGTGGTCCCAAAGAAAACATCGGTGAGATACGCATACTCGATCTAGTCAACGAAAAACTACTCCCCAGCTTGAAAGGGCACCAAAATGTAATCCTAGACCTAGTCGTGTCAGAAGACGGCAGTAAACTGATTTCAGCTTCTGCTGACCAATCAATCATCGTCTGGGATCTCTCTCCTCTCAAGTACAGCAATCAAGCCTCTGTCATCACTTCCATCACTGACATAGCCTCTCACATCAATGCCATTGATTTTGATGTAGAAACAGGCACCATCGCAGCAGGTGATCAAGACGGCTATGTCCGCACTTGGTCTCTCAATGGTGGCAACCCTAGCCAGTTCAAAGTACATAGTGAGGCTGTCAGAGATGTGAAATTCAGTCCACATACACTATACTCTGCAGGAGAAGACGGACGAATCATCAAATGGACCAAAAACGGTAAATACATGGGAGACCTAGCCGAACTGCCTGGAGCGGTCAACGTACTGGAAGTATCCCAGGACGGAAACTATCTCACCGCCATGGGCCGTGTCGGGATCGTATACAGTCTCGCCAGTGAGATGCCTGTATCACACTTTGACTACCATACCAATGCCGTCAGCGCCATCACGAGCGCCCCCTTCAGTACTTTCGGTCAAGTCGAAGGGCAATACATGGCTTCCGCAGGTGGTGATGACAAAAACATTCTCCTTTGGGAAATCAAATCGGCTAAACTCGAACGCAACTTTGTCGGAAAAGGAAAAAGTGTCTTCGGGATAGGAATCAACGAAGACAATCAAGAGCTAGCCTTCAGTCAAACCAATTTGACTGGAGTTTTGGACGATGTTGTTTTGGAAAAAGCCTTTGATTTGAATGATTTCGTCTTCAAACAAACGTTAGAAAATCCAGCGAACTATCACAGAGCAACTACGCAAAGTGGCGACCAAGTGATCACCAAAGAATCTTCAAATTCAATAGCTTATGGTGCTCGGATGATCCATACAGACGAGAGACGAGACGGAACCGTGCGGTCCTTCACGTTCATGCAAGAGGGACAATCACTAGCCATCGGCTCTTCCTATACGCTCCTCAAGTACAGTACAGTTGGAGAAGAACTTCTCGGTTCGTTCAAAGGACATGAAGGAGAGGTATGGGCACTGGCAGACTATGCATCCGAAAATCTCCTTCTCTCTGCGAGCAATGACCAAACCATCAAAATTTGGAACAATACCACTGGAGAAAATCTCGCCAGTCTCTTCGTCTCTTCTGACAATGAATGGGTCATATGGACCCCTCAAGGTTTCTATGAAGCATCTGCAGGTGGAGAAAAATACATCGGTTGGCACATCAACAAAGGCCGCAACAATCTCGCGGAATTTCATGATGTATCGGCATTCAGAAACTTTTTCCACAAACCAGAAGTCATCCATGAAATTTTAAAACTAAAATCCTTTGAAAAAGTATCTGAGGTACTTGACTTGGATCCCAAAGAAGAGAAAATAACTCCACCGACAATTGACTGGATCACAGAGCCCAACACCCTCATCGAAGGCCGAGCTACAACTGTTCGTTTTAGCATTAGTTCACAAACACCTGTCACCCAACTCAAGCTCATGGCCAATGGAAGGCCCCTAATCTCACGCTCCGAACTTTCAATATCAGGCAACGGGCACGTCGAGCAAATCGATTGGGAAGTAGAAATCCCAGAAGGAAGCAGCGAAACCATCGTTTTCAGCGTCTTCGCTCAAGATCAACACTCCAAGATACTCTCTACAGAACGTAGCATCACCTTTGTTCAAAATGCACCACTCAACGCAACACCATCTAGTGGAAACAGTTCGGCTACCCCTCCCATACAAACTGTACTAGAAAACACCACCGAAAGAAGCCGAGTCACACTCGATCCAGTAGAAGTAGAAATCAAAAAAAGCAACCTCTACATGGTGTCTATCGGAGTCTCTGAATTCTCCGACCCGACCTACAATTTGAAATTTGCTGACGATGATGCCAATGCCATTGACGAATTGTTCAAAAATCAGAAAGGTAAAATGTTTAACAGTGTCACGAGCCTCAAACTCACCAATCAAGACGCTACCCGGGCAAAAATTCTGAAGACTTTTCAGCGTCTCGAACAATACACCACCGTCGATGATTTTGTGATTATATTCATCGCTTCACATGGCATCAACGAAGACAACAACTTCTACATACTTCCTCATGATGGCGATGCGAACAATCCACGTATATCTTGTATCGATTGGAGGGATTTTTCGGACTTGGTTGGCAACATGTCAGCCAAAGTAGTATTATTCATCGACACTTGCCATAGTGGTCAACTGGGCAACAACATCGGACAGAAACGCTTAAGCAACACAGAAGCTGTTCGTGAACTCTCCGGCAAAGAATATGGTGTCGTTATCATGGCGGCTGCTACAGGCTATGAATACTCTCTCGAACACGACGATTGGGGGCATGGGGCATTCACTCTGTCTATCCTAGAAGGGCTACAAGATGGCAAAGCAGACATCAAACCAGACGGCACTATCCATTTACGAGAATTGGACTACTACCTCTCCGAACGCGTGCAAGAACTCACCGGAGGTCGGCAGCACCCTACGACCCAAAAACCAAGTTCAATCAGCAAATTGTCCTTGGCTAAAGTGAAATAATCTCAATTATTCACTAAATTCAGTTCATTCCAAATCATCATATTATGACCGATCAAAAACAACCTACCGAATACCAGCGGTTATTACTTCATACCGTATTTGCATTCATGATATGTGATACACATATCGCTGAAGACGAAGTAGCTCTAATCAAAGAGAAAGCCAATAAGAAGAAATTGTTTGGGGACCTAGACATAGAGATCGAATTAGCCAAACTCATAGAACATGTCAACCGAAGAGGGATCGAATTTTTCGACGACTACTTCAAGAAAGTCAAACGCGTACAAATGTCCGATGAAGATGAGCTCAATCTACTTCAATCTGCCATTCGGACCATACAAGCGGATGACAAAATCACCCAAGAAGAAGTCAACTTCCTCAAGATACTTCGTGTGCTCCTCAACGTGTCCAACGAGAAAATCATCGCTCGCTTCCCGCAAGTAGGGCCTGATTTCGTAGACAAAGACCGTTTCACCGACATCTATTTCGAGGAACTCTACGCCAACTATATCAAGGTCAAAGAAATGCCCATGTTTGACGTGAGTGATGTCACAGATATCACCAATGAAATCAACTAAAAAGTCTCCTCTTCGGAACTGTGTATGATACAACCCCAAAACAAACGGCAAACAAAAAGGGCTTTTCACAATGAAAAGCCCTTTTTGTTTGCCGCAAAGACCGTGAATCAATACGTCTCAATCACACGTCTCTGAAAGATGAAATCTCCACCCTCATCCCCTGTATTTCTTATTTCACCAAACTGCGGCGTATTAGGACTGTTATTCAAGACTGCAGGCTTAATTCGGTAAAACAACTGTTCAGAAGCCACGTACTTCTCATCGTTGGTTTCCAAGTTCTTAAGCAAGTATTTCATAAACACGCTTTTGTCTGGGACTTCTGTCAAGGTCCCGCTCGTCATCGCTTTTCTGCTTGGTATCTCATAGAGCTTATTGATCCCCATACTTGCATCTTTGAAAGCCTTTCTAGTCTTGAATATCGAACCTCCAAAACAAGCATCGGTAATCAATAGTGTATGCTTTGAATTGATCTCACGAATGTACTCAGTCACCGCACTGTTCCTCATCCAGTCTCTCTTTTTTCCATCTTCTGCATCTCGTGGCAACCAATAGCCATTCTGCGCTTCTTCATCCCAGTGTCCATGCCCAGCATAGAAGATTAGCAAATTATCCTCAGTAGTCACCTTAGCGCTGAGCGCATCCATATTGTCATAGATTTGATCACGAGTAGGGTTCTCTAGTAGGGTTACATTTTCCTTTTCAAAGGTATATTGCTCTGTCAGCATCTTGTACAAGGCCGTCGCATCTTGCACAGGATTGTCCAAATCTGTAATATCAGGATCATCGTAATCCTGTATACCGATGATCAATGCATAATACAATCCTCCTTCTTGGGTAGGCACTGGTGGCAACTCTCTTTCCAACTGATAAGTTCTCGAAAATACATTTCCTTTCATGTCCACTGCTTCGAACGTCAAGGTGTTTTCTCCCACTGCCAAAGGCAAGTTATACTCGAACCTCCCTGTCCCCTTGGACGGAGTTATCGGGTTGTTATTCAACCAAAGGGACTTCACTCCATCATCATCTGAAATGACCCCCTCTACCGCAACATACTCAACCATGACTTTCTGAACAAACCCACGAGTCTTATCATAATCTGACAGATACTCTGGGCTGATTAGATCCATATACGTCGGTGAATTGGTAACATAATTCACCGAGATTTTCGAACTTTTGGTAGATACAGTCTGACTGTATCCCGCCGATACGGCTAGCAAAGTAAGAGCCAATGCAAAAAATAACTTTTTCATCCTTTTGTCATTTATCTTAAATAGACAACCCTCTTGTTGAAGGTTGTACTGTTTTGTTCATTATCGATGGTCACTCGGACCAAATATGTACCTGCCCGTAGCTCTGACCCAACAGTCTCGTTGGCATTCAGAACAAACTCATGATACCCATTCTCTACCTGTACATATTTCGTTGCATATATCTCCATTCCTGACAAATCATACATTGAAATTTGCACCGTCGAAGACACTCCTTTTGTCGCTACTGGCAAGATCAACGCACCATTGAATGGATTTGGGTATGGATTGATCAATCTATCCACGTTGGCATTTACCTGTTCTTGCAGTGTACTACGCAAACCATAGTACAATTCAAATTTGCTACTCTCTCCTTTGGCTTGAAAAGTATAGCTCTCAGCGGTCTCCAAGTCAATGACTTTTTGATTCTCTACATCCAATAGGATCAAACCATAATCACTCCCTTTCAACACCTCATTGTCCCAGGACAAGGTAATAGCTGAGGTCAAAGTAGAATTGACATCAAACGTCCACTTGTGTTGAACGCTATTCGCTACTATATTCTTCGTCAAACCATTTTCAAATACCAGATCCATATAGTCTGACAATATAGGCAGACGATCGGCATCAAAAACATCCCTACCTATTGTAGCCTTCTCGTTCATACCTACTGCCGACACATTGTAATTCAAAGAACCGCTTTTGATATTCAAACCAAAACTCCACTCATCCGAACCTATGGCACCACGATTGCCCACGGACTTTGATTCTTCGCTCTCTCGTAGAACAGCAGTAATCGCAGAAGTGGGAATAAAAAGAGTATCCAAACCATGTAGAGTATTGTCATAGAACCCTCCCTCAAATGCATCAAGCACAGTGGCCGTTCTGAACCCCTGATCGTAGACATACAAATCCTCAGTGATCCCATTGTGAGCCAATACTTCTCCCCAGTCAATTGAGAAGGGGTAGGGATTACCAATTTGATTGAAGCCTTCGGTCAGTTTGATTGCAAACGGCTCGTATGCATTCGCTACTGGAGTGGTACCTGATGGAATACTGAAAGTAACTTGCTCTGTATTCAAGAACCAATAGCCCTTGCCTGCAACCATAGTACTGGTTTTGGACAGCTCTGTATAACTTGCCCCGTTATAATTGACCATACGCCAAACGTCATCTCCCGAATCACTCATCACACCCAGCATCTCACTGATCTTCACTGATTTAAAAGGCACACTTATCATCTTGTAGTCTATAACTGTCGCTCCAGGTGACACAGTGATGGAATACCTATCAGCGGGTACTACCGTAGAGACATGATACAAATCAGAGTACAAATCCAGCACACCATCCGTCGCATAGTAATAGTATGTCAAACCGAATGGTCCAAAATCACTGGAACCAAACACATAATTAAAATCCCCCTCTTCATCACTTACCAACTGCACAAACTCTTCACTCTCTACACCTTTTCCACTGAGGTAAACAATATAAACAGCCAAATCACCCCCATCCGGATCGTAACAGCTGATAGAGACAGGCATCTCAGAAGCAGTCGATGAGTCAAAAACCTCTTCGAAGACTGCGTCTCCAAATATTGGTGTTTCATTGAGGTTATTGACTGTGATCTCTATGTCGCTATCCAATACGGTACCATTCCCATCGTCATATCTAATAGTGAGCGAATAGGTCGAACCTGTTTCATAGTCCAATTCGTCATTGGTCACCAAGGCATAACCCTCAATTTTGAAAGCTGTGCTACCTGATAGGATCGAGTATGTGCCTACCTCTGGCGAAAACACTCCTACCAAGGTTCCCACCTCCACATTTTCGTCCACTTGGGTCTCACTCAATTCAAAATCAACTTCCAATGCCTCTGATTCATAAATGGATAAAATCTCTTCCGCCGTAAGCGCTCGATCATACAGTCGTACATCATCCAATGCTCCTTCGAATCCAACCGGTGATGTAGAATCGCCTCCTAATCCCGCTGCAATAAAGGCCCCTGTCGTGGCAGTCGTTCCAGTGCCAAGGACCATCCCGTTCAGATAGATGGTTATAGTGCTCCCTGACCTCGTCAAGGACAGCATACTCCAGCGATCCAAAGGAACAATCTCGGTAGCAGTAAAACTATCTGCAAACGACAGGTATTGTGGGTTGCCATCTACAGACAAATACAAATCCACATAATTCCCCTCGGAGAATACCACATAGGAATCGTACCCCGTAGGCTTCATCCATACATTGAAAGTAATGTCATCACTTAGGCCAACTCCACTGACACCGTTGATGCCTAAGTAATCCTTATCTCCGTCCATTTCGACAGCATTGTTCTCTCCGTAGCGGTCCTGACCTACTACAGGTTGTGCATCACTTTCCGTTGACAGAATCAAGTCATAGCCATTTCCAGATTTGTCAGTCAAGCTACCACCTGTCAATGGATAATAGGCGGCCAAGCCTACCTCTTTGACAACTGTCACGGTCCAACTTTGATAACTGAATCCATTGGCCGACAAGACATCTAGCACTACAGGTGCCGTAAAATCCACTATAGACACTCCACTCGTCAACTCGGCTCCTGCCAGCTTCACGGTGGCCCCCTCCGAAACAGTATAAGTCAATACTTGGTTGGTCAAATCTCCAGTTCCTGATATGTAATGTTTAATCGTCTTGTTCTCTTCATCAATACGGGCTACCCCGATTTGTTCAGAGACCTGAAACGACAAGAAATCCATCCCCGCATCCAGTGTTTCCCAACCCTCACGGTAAAGCAAATCAACCTCATTGGCATCTAAGACCTCTCCATATATCCTTACGTCATCGATAGCCCCATACCAGGACTCCGAACCACTCCGATCATATGCTCCGATTGTCAATGGACCAAGTATGAATCCACTTACTGCATTTCTATAAACCTCTTGACCGTTCATGTACAAAACAAAGACATCATTGTCGTGCGTAGCGACCAAATGCGTCCACTGCCCAATAGGCATAGCAATTCCCAATTCCTCCTTGAATCGAATATAGCCTGCATCTGTAACCCCAAAATAATTGGTAATCGACTCATCATCGGATACAAACCCAAGTATCTCTTGATAGAGGTTCAAGTTCTCTTCCCAGTATGCCCAAACAGATATCGTAACCTCCAAAGAACTGGACGGGGTAAAATCTGTATAAATGTAATCTTGATTGCCATCAAATAAGTAAGCCTCATTCTCCACGCCAAAACGATCGGTTGTCAAAACGGGAATCTTATCAGTAGTTCCATCTCCCAACACACCATGATTCTCATACCCTGAATCATCATTTGTATTCCCTGAGAAAGAATAATATGCAAGCAAATTCCCTGATGTTTCCACTATCTGTACAGCTGGATCCGAAGTATTCAAAGTACCAATAGTTGTGAGTTCCACATAATAGAGCGTCTCTTGATTCAACCCTGTAACGCTATAGTTCAACGTCGTACTACTCAACTCCTCAGCAAGCAATGGATCACTAAAATCATCAGTCTCTGCAATACGAATACGGTAGCCCGTCGCATCAGGCACAGCTTCCCAATTGACTACAAAACTCGAAGTAGTCACATCCGTAAAATTCTCAAAAACTGGGGGGGCATAGTCTCTCGTGATTCGAGATACTGCTCCGTCATAGGTGAGATCTTGTTGTCTGAATGTCACATCTGGCACAGTGAAAGCTCCCTCTCCCATATCAACAGAAGAATTGAAGTCCCAATAAGCCTTTAGATTTGTTTCTTCTCCTGTCAATTCGGTCTGACACAAATCCCTAACCTGCTCTAAAGTACGTGCTTCACTCCATACACGAAGTTCGTCTATACTACCTACTGCTGATGTCAAGATATCCAGTGCTGTGGCGACTCCTGAGTTTTCCCATTCGGGAAAATATCCTCGCGCAACTACCCGCCCGTTATAATAGAGCAATAGACTGTTGTCCTTGTATGTGATTGCATAATGTCCCCATTTATTCAGAGCAAATCCTTCTATGTATGAAACTCTGGTACTGATCCAATATCCACCACTCAAACCTCCCAGGTTTGCTTGCATGATTTTACCGCTCTCGTCACTCGGGTCATGTGACTCCAGCCACCAATTGTCCGAACGGACATACCCCATATACACATCCTCACCCGTAGCTATGGCCTGAGGCTTCAATAAAAATTCAATGGTAATTTCATTGGTTGTGGAGTCAAAAAAGACCTCCCTCCTAAACCCACCTCCAACACTAGTCTCTCCATACATTCCTTGTGGATGAATATCTGAAACTACATATTTTGGTTCTTTGCTCAGCTCTACAATGAAGTTAGTCTCATGATTGAATGTCTTGTCAGCCATGACACCATTTGCTGTCGAAAAATATCCCGTCAACAAGACATTTTCTCCTTTCAAAGCCATTGAATACAAATTATCATCCAATGTAGACCCATACGTTTGCATCCAAATCAGTTCCCCCTGTGTAGTCAATTTACCAACCATTAAATCACGACCACCTAAACTATTGAGTTCTTCATCACCCCAAGACCAAGTGTTGTAAAACTCTGAAGCAATGTAAATCCTATCTTGATTGTCAATAGCCAGACGCATGTTCTCTCCTTCATCAGCCAATCCACCATAGGTATCATGCCAGTACCAGTCTCCGGTTGCTATATTCTGTTTCCCCAAAAAGAACTGGGTATTGGCACCGCTATTCTCTTGACCAAAAAACACAACATCTCCATTGGAGTCCATTTCCCATCTGTACCAAGCCAAATTGTTGCCCACAGGAAACTCCAATTCTTCGGCGAAAGCCAAAACGCCCGTATCATATTTCCTCAAACTATAGGCTCCTGCCGCTCCCAGATATACGCTAGACTGATCACTTGTCAATTCTAATTTCCCTGCGTCTGGTGTATAAATATACTCTGACAAATTCAAGGAAGAGTTCAGCTTGGCCAGTACAGCTCCATTCCCTGTCTCGAGATTGACTCCATCAAAAGAAAAATTCGTGTCAAACCAAAATGAAAGCAATACTTCTCCAGTGTCCATCGCATCCAACCCTATCATGTGCACTTCACCTTCACTCGTCCAATGCCTCACCGCACTTATTTCCCAACTTGACGAATACTTAATCAACATAGGGTCATTGCCATTGGCAGTATAGTTGACACCATCTATTGTGATGGTCCCACTAAAATTGATCAAAGCATAATAACTTCCATCCAATCCTTGCACCAAATTTTCAAAATACATCCCTGACCCATCAGGAACTATGATTCCTTCACTCGTTGACAGAGCAATACCTTCATCGCCCATTTCACTAATCACATAGTGAGCACTCCCATCATTGTAGGGATCCAAGCTCATAAATACCCTACCCCCAATCGTAGTAGAAAAAGATGAATAGTCCAATCTACTCCAGTGGACCTTGTATTCTGCCTCTACGGGGACAGGTTCATACATATTCTCATACACCTGTACACTACCTGCATCCGTGGCAAATCCGTCATTACTGTCTGCTCCAATAGCTAAGCGCTTTCCATCCGAAGAAAAAGACACTGACACACCAAACCTATCCGATGGGGCAGCTCCTTGCAAATCACTCCCTAATTGCCCCCAATCACCTCCTGTAAACTCAAAAACACGAACATGACCGGCATCTAAACCATTGTCATCATTCGACATAGCTCCGACTGCCAAACGAGTCCCTTCCGAGGACAGTGCAACTGAGCTCCCCGCATAATCATTGGCTCCTTTGCCAAAAATCGTGGTTCCTTGTTGAGACCATTCCTCCTCAGCCAAGTGGTAAACTTGAACAAAGCCAGGCTCATCAACGGATGCACCATATGCTCCGATCGCCACTTGATCTCCATTCGCAGACATAGACAACCTAGATCCAAATAATAACCCAATGGAAACATTTCCTTCAATATCGGTTCCTACCTGCTGCCAGCTATTCTCTACGAAATCAAAAACACTCACATAGCCTCCACGAGTATTGCCGCCTCCATTGCAATCCGCTCCAATTGCCAAACGAGACGCATCTGAGGAGAAAGAAACCGAACGACCAAACTGATCACTCACCGCAGCCCCATTGATCGCCAGCCCCAATTGCACCCAATTGGTGCCGTTAAACTCAAAAACGCGAACATGACCTGCATTTCCTCCTGCAGTATCGTTTCCTGATGCCCCTACTGCTACACGTGTACCATCTCTGGATAGTTCAACAGACTCTCCAAACCTGTCACCTTCTGCCGCACCGTCTATATCAGCCCCTGTTTGTACCCATGACACCCCATCAAAATCAAAAACACGAACATGACCTGTCCCACCAGTATCTCCAATAGCCACTCTAGTCCCATCGCTGGACAATGAGACAGCATAACCGGACCGATCTCCTGCTGCTACACCATCAATATCTAATCCTTTTTGCACCCAAGCAGAGCCGTCATATCCATAAACTCTCACATGACCTGCTGCCACACCCGCACCATCATTCTCTAAGGCCCCTACAGCCAATGATGCGCCATCAGCAGACAACGATACAGAAAAACCAAAATCATCACTGGCAGCCTCTCCATAAAGATCAGATCCAATCTGCGTCCAATCTTGGGCAGACACCTGTCCCCCTACCAATATGAATAGAATCAGACAAATATATTTTTTCAACTCTCTCATAGCTAAGTAAAATTCTTGTAGTTTCATTGATTTCTCAAATTTACGGTAGTGCTGGCGGATTAGGCAGTGATTCCGTTCCACCACCAGACCCACCCGATTCTCCTCCAGAATTGAGAATAAAATAGGCCGCCGCACCCGCTGCTAGGACGGGCAAGGCTTTCACTATGAAAGGGACTTTACTTTTTACTTTGAATTCAGGCGTCAGCACTTTGTTCTGCATGTTCTTCTCAGACTGGATGGCGAACTGATACTTTCCTTTCTTCTGCTTGGAAGACATAGCCCAATTGTAACTGCCGTATTGATTATTTTCTTCCAGCGTCTCCATCTTCACACCATTCTTGAATAATTCCACAGCAAAGGTCTCGTTCTCGATTCCTCCGTGCCATTTGACCTCTACCATTCTGCCTCGCTTGTAACTTTGTGATTCAAATGGCCGATCAATGATGACCGGTGAGTAGACCATTGTAGCAATAATTTGAAAATCAATTTCCCCTTTGAACTCTGCAAAATTCTCCATCCCATCCAAAATAAAAGTATGTCGACGATTCAAAGCAGGAACATCTTTGAGTTCCCCCTCTTTGATTTTGAGAGGCTCTGTGTAATTGTCTCTTGAAGAATAAATTTCAATATCGTACTTCTCCTGTAGACTAGTTTTGTAGACGAGATCAAAAGAGACATTGATGTCGTCTCCATCGACTTGCACCTGTACGTTTTCCAAACTCTGACCTTGAGCATCCGTGATGATCAAAAATAGCGTTGAAATGAGCAATACAGTAAATGTGCGAAGGTAACAAAGGACCATATGCAGTTCTAATTAGTTAAGTAATCGTTCGTATTCAATATCGAGGTGGAGAGATGCAATCCAATATTGATCTCTCAACACTTCATGCAACGTTCAAAATTATGAATTAATATGCACTATATATCTGTCCGTACAGGTGATTTGAAATTCTATTCATATAGCCCAAGTTTATATTAAAATAATACAAACTAAAACAGCTAAACAAGAAATTAACAGCGAATTAACACGTTTTATTAACATTACAAAACACTCCTTTGGATAAGCAAAATACGCATTATTAGGTATTGCATAATCACCAAAAACAACTATATGATACTAGTTGAATTTTTGAGGAGGGAAGTTATTTCATCATCCCTATCGAGATTGGTTTTGGCGAATGGAGCGGGCGCTCTCGATCACCACAGAAGCCAATATAATTGCCCCCCCTATGAGTACTTTGCTCTCGGGCACCTCCGACAACACAAAAAAACCAATGATGATCCCACACAAGGGTGTCAGACTACTGATCACACTAATCGTAGTAATCGAAAAGTAGCGAAAACTCATCACGAACAAAGTGTGCCCAATAGCGGTCGTAGCTAATCCTAGCACCAATAGAGGCTGCCACTGCCCTGCGATTGCAACCACATTGCTACCCCAATCTCCAATCAGTACAACAGGGGCCATCACCAAACTCAAAATGAGGAGTTGGTAGTACATCAGCGTCATACCAGAATGCTCTGTAATGTTCTTTTTGAGCATGATATTGCGCAACGAATAGAGCAAAGCCGACCCAACACCAAAAGATATACCTACGGTGATGTTGTTGCCAAGGCTGTACTCTGGCACCAAGAAGAACACTCCACTGAATGCCAACAAGGCAATAAGCACCTCGCTCCACTTGTGTCGATATCCCAGCATCCACGGTTCTAGCAAAGCCGTCAAAACCGGATAGGTAAACAAAGAAAGCATCCCAATCGCCACCGATGTATACTGCAGAGCATAAAAGTACATCACCCAATGTCCCCCCAACAGAAGCCCACTGATAGCCACCATCCGAAACAATCGTCCCCATCCGATAAAAATAGGTATCCCGGTAATTTTGAGAATAAGAAACAAAGCCCCAGCTCCGATCAAACAGCGAGCCCATATAATTACCTCTGGAGACAGCGCGATATATCTTCCCAAAGTTCCCGAAGAACTCATGATCAATATAGCCAACCCCAACTGCAAAAACTGATATATACGCTTATCCAAATTCCTCCTTTTTAAATCGAAATTCAATATTAGAGAATATCCAAGCATAATCCGCTGTTCCTAAACGGAATGTCTACTCTTAAATCTAGAGACTAAGTACAGCACACGCTCTAGGACACCATGCGGTATTACTGTTTTTGATAGAAAAGCGTTATTTTTATGCGTTCAAAACAACATTAACATATGTCAACCCCTACATTCCACAACCTACTTCTTCGTACCGCATTTTCGTTCATGACATGTGATGGACACATCGACAAAAAGGAAGTCGTATCCATCATGCAAATGGCCCAAAACAAACACACTTTCGGAGACATTGAGATCGATCAAGAACTGGAAAAAATGCTCAAAAAAATCAATCTCAAAGGCACAGAATACCTCAAGGACTATTTCCGAAAAGTACACAAAGCTGGCTTGACGGATGAAGAGCAGCTACAGATCATCCAAATAGCAGCAGACGTCATCTACGCTGATCTAGAAGTCAAAGAAGACGAGGTGAAATTTTTGCGAGTACTGCGCACCATGCTCAATGTCTCGGACTCAGTGATTCTGACTCAGTTTCCTCAGCTTGCCAAAGACTTCATGTGGGAAGATGAATTTACCGACAGCTACGTCCAAGAACTCTACAGCAACTACTTCAAAAACAAAGAAATGCCCATATTTGATGTATCAGATGTCATGGATATCACTCAAGATGTCCTCAAGGATATGAACTAGTACTGGTGCTTTCTCCGTGCTGGGAGACAATTTTTCCAAATTATATCCTCACGGAGGACTGGACAATCTGCCTACTCCTTCATAGATTTGGATATGTTTGAAAAATCAAATCCTACGCCACTTGTAAAAATCGAAGATGACCTGCTAGAGCAAAAGAACATCCAACTCTACATCAAACGAGAAGACCTCATCGACACAGAAATCTCTGGCAACAAATGGCGAAAACTCAAATACAACCTGATCCAAGCCAAAGAACAAGGACAGGAGATTGTATTGACATTTGGAGGAGCATATTCAAACCACATCGCAGCAACTGCCGCTGCAGCCAAACGCTTTGGTTTTCAAGCCATCGGTGTGATCCGCGGCGAAGAGCTCAACGAAAGTTCCAACCCTACGCTGCAAAAAGCTCATGCTGACGGCATGCAACTCCTCTTTGTGAGTCGCGCAGACTACATGTTTCGGACGAGCCCTCACTGGCTCAACATGCACAAGCAAGAATACTCGGCCTTCATCATCCCTGAGGGTGGCAGCAATCATCTCGCTATCCAAGGGGTCAAAGAGATCCTCCATGAAATCGAAATCGATTTTGATTATGTCACTTGTCCAGTAGGCACAGGAGGGACTCTAGCTGGGCTAGCATCGGGATTGCACTCTCACCAAAAAGCCTTAGGATTTGCTGCTTTGACAGGAGAAGATTATTTAGAAAAACTCGTCGGACAATTGCTCCCCCCAGAATTCCATTCTAGACAAGCTATCATCCACGACTATGATTTTGGAGGCTATGCCAAACACACCCCTCAACTGATCGCCTTCATTCAAGACTTCTATGACAGACATGGCATCCCTCTTGACCCCATCTACACAGGCAAAATGATGTATGGCGTTTTCGATCAAATCGAAAAAGGGAAAATTGAAAGCGGAAAAACTATCGTTGCTATCCACACTGGAGGGATACAAGGGATTGCTGGTTTCAATGAAAAGTATGGATTGAGCCTTTACGCCTAAACCCAAAATAGCCCACATTTCTGCGGGCTATCTCTTTCTTTCGATCTTCTGACGGATCACCTACTGACCGTACCGCTCGCATACGTGCTAGCCGCTATATTATCCATAGCTTGCAAAGTACCGGGAGCTAATCCTGTGGGCACATTACCCAACAATGGCTTGAGTTCGAACGGGCCAGGACTATTGTCTGGCTCTGGCTCGACACTAATCACAATCACTCCTCCATCGGTCAAATCTGTGGGAAATGTCAACCCACTCGGCGCATTGGTAATGAAATCTTCACCAGGAAACGCAGGGCCACCCTCTGGACCACTAAACATACTGCTCTCATCAGCACCAGACGCCATATTGAACCTACCCGTCGATACTGGCACGCCATCAATCACGGCCCATCCTTCGTACACCCATCCAGCCATGGAAGTCAAATCAGGCAGATTTGTCAAGGCAGGTGTGCCACTACTGGGATCCAAAAACCACACTCCACTCAAATCATCGTCATCGGTTGTGGTTGTAGGTGTTTTTAGAATGTAACTCCCTCCTACACCTGTAAAACTCGTCCCCAGAGCCGCTGCATGACTGATCATCACCGAAGCAGAATTGCCCGAGAAATCACCGCCCAAAAGTTTGGTAGCCGAAGGGGCCGGATCACTATCGTTGGCAGGCTCGATAGACAAAACAAACGTCGTAGCAACATCCAACATCTCTGCCTCTACCTCGAATGTAGTTTGGTCCAAAGTCCCGTCGGACATCACGTCAAATGTCCCCGTAGATACTGGACTTCCCTCTACAATAATCCATCCCTCATAGACATAATCATCGCCCAAATCTCCCAGTCCTGAGATATCAAGGGTGAGCATTCCAGAGGTAGTTCCTTCATCGTCTTTACAAGCCGTCATCAACAAGGTGCATGCAGCCAAGGATAATATTAACTTCTTCATGATTTCAATTTTTAGTTCTAACCAAAGATCAAAATCGCGTATCACGGAAGTATCACAAAGTCCTCATGAAAGATTCAATTCTGCTCCCCCTCAAGCGATATACTGCGGCAGCTCAAATGAAAAGCTAGTCCCTTGCCCCATACGGCTAGTCAGACGAATGGAAGAATCATGAATTTCCAAGATTCGCTTGACAATAGCCAACCCCAACCCCGTACTATTGTTGTCCAAAGACACGCGCTTGTCCCCAATATGATAGCGGTCAAACACAAACGGAATCTGATCTTCAGGTATACCCTTGCCTGTATCTGTGACTTTGATCTCTATTTGCTCCTTTTTCTCGTTGATTTCCAATCGAATTTCTCCATTTGCTGGTGTAAACTTCACCGCATTGTCTATGAGATTTTGTAGTACTCGCTCGATCAATCCTATATCAGCATAGACCATGAAGGACTTGCCCTTGTGTACAGGGATAATCTGAAGTCCCTTCTCCTCCAAGATCAATGTATACTTCTGAGAAATATCATCGATGAGTTCATTGATGAAAAAAGCCTCTTTGACAGGTACTACTTGCTTGGCTTCCAACTTAGACAACTCAAACAGTTCCTCTACCAACTTTTTGAGTCGCTCTGTACCGTCGAGTGCTCTATCGAGATACTTTCGTTTTTCCTCGCCCGTCAACTGCTCGTCTTTGATGATGAGCGTCTCTATGAATCCATGTATCACAGCCAATGGAGTCCTCAAATCATGAGATACATTCCCCACCAACTCACGTCGTAGATTTTCCATGGATTTCATGTTCTCAATATTTCCCACGATGGTGTCCGCCATCTCATTGAAAGACTCCGCGAGTTCATTGATCTCACCTCCTTTGGTCACCTCGATACGTGCACTCATTTCACCTCCTTGAAAACGCCTCACCGTATCTATGACAATACTCAAGTTTCGAGTTATGAAGTAGATCGCTACTACTCCGATAATAAGTGCCGCCACGATTGTAATCAGACCATAGACCGACCCTAATCTGAGTACATAACTATCAAATAATTGAGCTCCTATACTGTCATACTCCTCGCTCGCCAAAATCACATAGACATACCCTAGGGCCTTGTCATTTTCTTCAATTTTCGCTGCTGAAAACACCTTGGTTCTCCCCTCCATTCTTGGATCATCTCCCAGAATCATCGCCTCACAGCTAGGGTTTAGAAATTCATAAATTGGATCCAGTCCCACACGATCCAGTACTACTTTTTTGTAAGGTGCCACATAGTTTAGTATGACACCAGTCGTATCCAGCAGATACACTTCGATAGCTGGGTTGATAGCCATCATATGGTGCATGATGTCATCGGTTGCCTTTTCGTTCAATTTCCCACCGAGGAAGGGCTTCAACTCCGAACCGATATGTTGCGCTATTTCCGCGTTGAGCTTCTGATTCTTTTCTTGAAAATGCTTGTCGGCAACTTCTATCGCAAAGTAAAAATAAAGCCCAGACACACTGAGCAACAACAATAAAAAGATACCCGACAGCTTCAGAAACAGCCCTTTTGATATTCTCGCTTTTTTCATAGTAAGTAATGTAGTGTTAACTGAGTTCATCATTGAATCGATAACCCACTCCCCAAGTCGTCAGGATATATTTTGGTTCGGTCATATCATCCTCTATTTTGGCACGAAGACGGTTGATATGAGAGTTGACCGTGTGCTCGTACCCGTTGAATTCATACCCCCAGACCAAAGAGAGCAATCGCTCTCGGCTGTAGCTCCTACCTGGGTGCTGAGCCAGTAGCAATAGCAAATCAAATTCTTTGGGTGTCAACTCTAGGCGAGACTCGTTTTTGAGCACCTTACGCTTCTCTGGATCTATGGTGATCCCCTCTCTCTCGATCATCTCATAATCAGCCTCTTGACTTGCAGAATTGAGCATTTCTACTCGACGAAAGATCGCCTTGACCCTCGCCGTAAACTCTCGGATACTAAAAGGCTTGGTCAAGTAATCATCCGCCCCTGTCTCCAATCCAAGTATCTTGTCTATCTCCTCGGACCGGGCGGTCAACATCAAAATCGGTGAAAAAATCTTGGCTGCTCGCAGCTCCCTGCAAATATCCAGCCCGTCTCGGCTAGGCAAGTTGATATCCAACACAATCAAATCATACGCTCCTTTCAGTGCCGTTTCCAACCCCAGCTCTCCATCATAGACCTGATCCACCTCAGCATGAAGATCTCTAAGATGAATGGTGAGAAGCTCTACGATGCTTTCGTCATCTTCTACAATCAGTACACGTTTATTCATTGGCATAATGCGACAGGTTCATACGCTCAAATAAAAGAGAAAAAGATCACGAAATGTTCACAAACCTACAGTGTGGTAGAATCCAGCACCGCAAACCCGATCCACAAGAATAACTGTGCCACCATAAACACCTCATGCAGTAGCTTGTTTCTGAAATCACCAAAAATGAACATCAAATAGACTCCTGCATATATCATCAGTGGGATTTGCTCCTGTATAGTATACCCTGAGAAGTAAATATTTTGAGCAATACTGATGAGAATCGTCATTACAAAAATCGAATAGATCCATTTCCAGTTTTCTTGAAAATACACCTCCATATCAGTCTCTTGACTCCTCGATCCAGTAGGAAACAGTAGCCTAGTCTCCACAAATAGCAAAATCGGAAAGCTCAACAAAGACAGCACGATAGGCAGGGTCCACTCCTCGATTTGTTTCGAATATTGATAGCTATACCACCAATCCTGTAGCGTTACCAAAAACACCACTGAGATCAACAAGGAATGTGCATAACTGAACTTAATCTTGTCATAGTGAGCCACCATATCCGCCACTCCATTGAGCAGTTGTGTCATCCCTAGTCCCAAAATCAGAGTGATCATTACTACTACATATTCGAAAGGTTCCATAAACTTCTTATTTTGTACAAGGACTAAAACAAAGAAACCTCTGAGATAATTCCCAGAGGTTTCCATTCTATTTCAAAACAAGATTTACTTGCCTGACTTGAACTCGTCAAATTCTGAAGCAGTTTCAACTCTAGGGAAGACGTTGTCTTCCACATTGGTATCGGCTGTTTCTTCGTTCGGATCGATCACGATATTGGTGACTTCCTTGTCTTTGATGAAGACCTTTTTTACCTCATTCTCGTTCATTCTCCAAATTTCTGCTGGGATATACTCCGTTTCTGTCGTGCCGTCTGCATACGTCCACTCCACAATCAATGGCGTCACCAAGCCGCCTTTGTTGGTAAATGTCAACTCGTAGAAATTCTTATTTTCATTGGCCAATTTGACCGCTGCATCATCGACTCTATTGAGAAACTCAAAGTAGCTCTTGTCTTCGGTGTTTTTAAACTCAAAGATCTCCGCTTCCTCTGCAAACTCAAACACTTTCTCATCCGAAGCACCCTCAGACACTTTCTTGTCCTTCTTTCCTTTCTTTGGCTTGTTCTCTACAGTAGCTTCTGGCACACCCATCTTGTACCAAGTGACCTTGTCCAAAGACACATCCACATGATCCGTAGAGTAGAACCACCCCTTCCAGAACCAGTCCAAATCAACCGCAGAAGCATCCTCCATCGAACGGAAGAAATCCGCTGGGCTCGGGTGCTTGAAAGCCCATCTTTCCGCATAGGTCTTGAATGCATAATCAAACAACTCTGGGCCCATAACTGTCTCCCTCAACACGCTAAGTGCTGCTGCTGGCTTTCCGTAAGCATTGTTGCCAAACTGGATGATCTGCTCAGAGTTGGTCATGATCGGACGAATGAACATCTTGTCGCCTTTCATGTAATCGACAATCAATTTTGCCTCACCTCTACGCAATGGCTTCTCTGGATAGTATGCCTTTTCTGTCAAAGATTGCACAAAAGTATTCAACCCTTCGTCCATCCATGTCCACTGTCTCTCGTCTGAATTGATGATCATCGGGAAGAAGTTGTGTCCCACCTCGTGGATGATTACCCCGATCATTCCCCACTTCTTATTGTCCGAGTACTCTCCGTTTTCGTCTGGTCTACCATAGTTGAAACAGATCATCGGGTATTCCATACCGATCGCTGCAGTATGCACAGAAATTGCAACAGGGTACGGGTATTCCACCGTGTGCTTCGAATACGTAATCAACGTATTGACTACCGCTTTCGTAGACTCCTTTTCCCAAAGTGGGTTACCTTCTTTCGGGTAGTAAGACATCGCCAGTGGCGTCTTGTCGCCAATCTTCACTGCCTGAGCATCCCAGATAAACTTCTTGGACGCTGCGAAAGCAAAATCTCTCACATTTTCAGCTTTGAAACTCCACGTTCTTGTTTCGCTCGTTTTGTTCTTTTCCTTCTCGATCGCTTCCTCTTGGGTCACGATGATGACTGGAGCATCAAATGACTTCTTGGCTTGCTGAAACCTCTTGAGCTCTGTAGCTGTCAAGACATCCTTGGCATTTTGCAAAGAACCAGTTGCTCCTACGATAAAGTCCGAAGGGACAGTCAAGTTCACTTCATAGTCGCCAAACTCCAAAGCAAACTCTCCTCTACCCAAAAACTGCTTGTTTTGCCATCCTTCTACATCATCGTACACGGCCAATCTTGGAAACCACTGTGCGATCGTATAGAGGTAGTTGTCATCTGCTGGGAAGTACTCGAAACCCGAGCGACCACCCATATTGAGTCTGTCCTGCACGATGTACGACCAATCGATCTTGAAAGTCACACTCTCGCCTGACGCCAAGGCCTCTGGCAAGTCTACTCTCATCATCGTCTTGTTGATAGTATAGCTGAGCGCTGCATCCTGAGCATCCTTCACCGCACTGATCTTGAAACCTCCATCGTAGTTATAATCATTCGTCAACTTCTGAAGAGACTTTCCATTCATTTCCTCCTTCATTTTCGTGGCTTCCACCAATGGAGTATCCGAATCCTTGGCTCTCATGTTTTGATCCAACTGCACCCAGAGATAACCGAGTTGATCTGGAGAGTTGTTGGTATAGGTGATCGTCTCACTTCCTACGATTTTATGGTCCTCGTCTGTCAATTGCACATCGATGACATAGTCCACTTTCTGTTGCCAATAATCAACCCCAGGTGCTCCAGAAGCTGTCCTGTATTGATTGGGTGTAGGCAGAGTAGTGCCTAACTGTTCGAATTTCTGCTCCCAAACACCTTGTGCCTGTGTCAACAAAGGCATCAATGCAAGAGCAAACATCATTATTCTCTTCATAAGTATTAGAATTTATTTAAGTAGAATCCTCGGTGCTACGCACCTAAAAATTGTTGTTTAGTTACCAAAATCTCGTCTCAATCATCAAAATCACAGCAATCCCTGCCACCGCAGACGAAATCGCCAATATCCAATCTCTTCTCGCGATATGAAAGAAAAAATGAAGCACAGCCGCAATCCCCATAAATATCGAAACGATCAAAATCTGACCTGCTTCCAAGCCAACATTGAATGCAAAAAGTTGCCCCAGAATCTCCGTCTCATTGCCCAATAGTGCTTTCAGATAGTTGGAAAAACCCAACCCGTGAATAAGCCCAAAAAACAACGCAAAGAAATAATTGGTGCGAGAGGCTTTGTGATGAAAATCCGTATTTCGCTTTCGAATATTACCTACGGCAGTGATAAAAATCGTCACCGGAATCAAAAACTCGACTACCGCAGAGTTCACAGAAATCCAATCCAGCGTCACCAGTGCCAAAGTCAACGAATGGCCAATCGTGAAAGCCGTCACAAGCACGAGTACTTTTTTCCACTCCGCAATCTGATAGATCGTACACAGCGCTATCACAAACAAAATATGATCATAGGCCGTGATATCCATGATATGCTCTCTTCCTAATTCAAAATACAACTGAAAATCCGTCATCTCTATCCTTTCACCGTTTGTATAAATTCACTCACGTCCCACAGAAGTTTCCTTACTTTTGCTACCACGTCAATTGTAAACATAGTTTTAAAATCAGAAATCATGACAATCTATTCCTTTGTGTTGCTAATAAATTATATGAGCGGTATGATGCTGCATGATTTCCATGTATCGGTCACCAAACTAGAACATGACACCAATTCTCAGTCCCTCGAAATCAGCCAACGTATCTTCATAGACGACCTAGAACAGGCGCTCACACGCTTTGATACAGCGCAATCTTACAATTTTGCCACGGTAGAGGATTTCACTACAGTCAACCCTCTCATAGAGCGATACATGATGGATCATTTTCAAATCTGGGTCAACGAAAAAGAAGTCGCTCTAGACTATCTCGGATCTAAAGTTGATGGAGATGTCCTGGTCTGCTTCATCGAGGTTCCCAAAGTCAAAAAGCTCAAATCGCTATCCGTAAAAAACACGGTACTATTTGAACTATTCTCAGACCAAATCAACCTCGTGCATGTCAAAACCCCTGACGGTAATAAAAGTCTAAAATTGGACACAAAATCCCCCAAAGATCAACTGATTTATTAAGTCAGAGTCGAAACCCTCCAAGGGTTTAGCCCCCCATAATATCAAGGCTATCGATCATGCTCTGCTTTATTAAAACCCTGCCCTTGGAGGGATTGCAACTATTCTGATCCTTGGCCTGTGGCACACACCTTTTTTGCCATTTCTCGGCTGCATGGGAAAATGACAATTAACTCATTTCCTTTCTCATCTATCAGAATAACCCGTATACAGCACCTCCTGCCATTGCTTAGACTCGTTTTTCAACAGCGTAAAGCCTGCTACTGTCATTTTGGTTTGGAAGTTGCGCTGCGAATAATCCTCCATCACCTGAGGAAAAAGTGTCTTTTTGAGATCCCTAAAAGCAATCGTCATATGCGGATGAAAGCCCATATCCTTGTAGGTTGCATTGAAGACATTGAGCTCGCGACGGATATGATCGCACAGGCTCTTTTGTAATTCCCTCAGCGCTTCGTTTTCGTCGACTTTGACGTAGACTACCCTAGGTGGAAAAAAATCAAACCCATCCAAACTCAACTCTATCGGATAGTGATCAAACGAAAAAGAACGCATCACCTCCAGCAGCTGATCCTCTCGGTCGTCTCGCCATTGAAACGGCATGTGCAACGTGATGTGGGGCGGAGACTTCAAAGCCGCCTTGGATCCATAGCGCTCGGCCGCTTCTAACTTGAACTCATGCACCTGCTCGCGCACGGGCTCATCCGGCACTATCGCCACAAAATACAGATTCTTTTTAGCCATCGGTCAGCGATACTTTTAAACCCTCACTACAATTTTGACAAATATCAATATTAGAACGAGACTGTAAAATGCTCTTTCGAAAATTTGTATACTTTTCGTTCGTCCAAATTTCCTTCATCGCCTGTTGTGACAAATCTCCCAGTTGATGTTTGGCGTCTTTGTCAAAACAGCAGGGCACGACCTTGCCGTCCCAAGTCACCACACAGCCTTGCCACATCTTCCAGCACTCATTGAGCAGTGGATTCTTCAACTCGAATTTCCCCAAGGCATTTTTGCGATATCGTGAGTACTTGGAGTTTTCGGGAATCAAATCTGACCCATTTTCATAGTCATAGATCTGAGCCGTCTTGAACTGTATTTCATTGACGCCAATATCCTTGGCGAGTTGTTTTGCTTCGTCGATTTGATGCTCATTGGGTCCTACGACCAAAAACTGAAAGATCAAATGAGGCGTCTTGCTTTTGAGCTCCCGCTTCCATTTGACCATGTTTCGCGCACCTGCCAGCACCTTGTCCAGCGAACCACCCACACGGTAGCTGTGGTACGTATCCTGTGTCGTCCCATCTACCGATATAATCAGTCGATCGAGCCCCGACCGCACCGTTGCTTCGGCCTGTTTGTCATCCAAATAATGCGCATTGGTACTCGTCGCAGTATAGATACGACGATCACTCGCGTAGCGCACCATATCCAAAAACTGCCGATGCAGGTAGGGTTCTCCTTGGAAATAAAAGGTCAGATAAATCAAATGTGCCTTCATCTCCTCAATCGAACGCTCAAACAACTGCTGCTCCAGCATCCCTGTCGGCCGTGTAAATGACCGCAAACCACTCGGGCACTCCGGACATCGCAAATTGCAAGAAGTCGTCGGCTCGATCGCAATACTCAGTGGCAAACCTGGAGCCACATAACCTCTACCTCCCTTGCTATGGCGATAGCTCTTCCATACCTGATAGGCATTGCGCAGTTTGTGGCCGTCCAGCTTCGAGAGCAGGTTGATATGATCGTATAGTTGTGTCACCTTTGGGAGAAAGCCTGCATTTTAGTCCATCTAAAATTTGATTCAAAAAAAGCGACAAGTTAATTTACCCTTTCAAGACACACAGACACATGCTGCCAATCAAAACATTTCTGACACTTACTTTCATCCTCCTTTCGCTCGCATCTACTCTCGCACAACCTGTGACACTCTCTGACGAAGCGGAGATCATCGTCATGACCATGAGCCCTGGACAGGAAGAATTGTATTCGGCCTTTGGGCACAGTGCCCTCCGTGTGCGAGATGACCTCAATGGCCTAGACATCGTATTCAACTACGGCATATTCGACTTTGACCAGCCCAATTTCTACCTCAACTTCACCAAAGGAAAACTACTCTACAAGCTCGGCACTGCACATTACTCGCGTTTTCTGCGCTACTACATGAGTATCAACCGTACCATCACCGAGCAAACACTCAATCTCAACCCTACAGAAAAACAGGAGATCTTCAACTTCCTAACGGAAAATGCCAAACCCGAAAATGCAGACTACTACTACAACTACTGCTACAACAACTGCGCGACCAAAATCAGAGATGTCATCGAGCAATCCCTAGACGGCCGCATCACCTTCAACTACAACTACTCCAACGACTCGCTGAGCTACAGAGGACTAATGGACAAATACCTCCATCAGCAACCTTGGGGAGACCTAGGAATTGACTTTTGTCTAGGGTCCGAAATCGACCAACTCGCAGACGGCCCAGCCTATATGTACATGCCCGAATACCTCGAAATCGCCCTAGATGGAGCCAAGCTATACACTGACAGTAGCACAGTACCACTAATCAAAAACAAAAAAATCATACATAAAGCGACGGATCAACCCAATATGGCCAGTCCCATCAGACCGTTTCATATTTTCATCTTGCTGTTCTTTTTAGTTGGTATCATCACACACCGCAGCATCAAATACCAGGTCAGCTACCGTTTTATTGACGGGATACTCTTTGGAGTGACTGGCTTCTTGGGCTTCACGCTACTCCTACTTTGGTTTGGCACAGACCACTTGTCACAGTACAACTACAACCTCATTTGGTGCAATCCGCTTAATCTACTTGCCTTCATTCTCCTGCTACGCAGAAAAAAACAGTCATGGCTCAGGTACTACTTCAACTTCTACGGGATTGCCTTGATCGCCCTCATCGCCTTCAACGCCATTCTACCCCAACAACTCCACGAAGCATTCGTTCCCTTGGTTTTGGGTCTCATGATACGCAGTTTCTACTTGGGCTATTGGCTCAAAGGAGAGAAAAAATAACCGCTAGCGCAAAAAAGATCAGCTCTCAGACCTACTACTTTATTGGACTGGGGACGACAAAAAACACCCTCCACCCTCAAAAAACGCATACCTTCGATCAAAAAAATCAATCTTGAAAGATTACTCAAAATTCACAACGTCCGCTAAACTACTAGAAGCAGAACACGGCTCAATTGGTGCAGACTCAAGGACCGAATAGTCCATCAGCCTGTCCACAAATGGCACAGTGCCATCGCCGAGCTTCGCGATGGTCTTGCGCTGCTCCGAAGTGAGTGCCAGTACATAGGGTGACAAAGTGGTTTGAATGGTAGTGCGGGCGTCCTTCACCGTCTGAATATCCGCTGCAAAATATGTAATGCTCAAATTCACCTTTACTCAATAACCATAGATCATATCGAACGCAAAGAAGACGGTGGACTGGGTAACTTTGGTAATGCTTAATTAGCTCACCCTATTGTAATAGTTCTGTCAAGAATTAAATATGCCTAATCGAGTAGACGGCCGTGAGCCATAAGCCCACGATGCGCCTCTTACACCACCCAGCGTACGTTACCAATAATTACTGAATACTAAATATAGGCCCTTAATTTTTAGTACATTTGGTGTAAAAACGCACCAAATGTAGAAATCATGGGACGACAAAGTATTTCATTTACTGAGCCAAACGACGAATGGATAAAGGCACAAGTTGAAAATCAGGAGTATTCAAGTAAAAGTGAACTTGTCAATGACTTAGTGAGACAAGCAAGAAATCAACAACGAGAGATTAACTATATACGGTTAAAGCTTGAAAAAGCAGAAAATTCAGGTTTCACTAATGATTCTAAAAGTGATATACTACGACAAGCAAAGTCGAAATAATGGCAGAATACCGAATTAGTGAAGTCGCCAAAGAAGACCTTATCCGAATACATCAATACGGAACTAAGCAATTTGGAGAAGTACAAGCTGACAAGTATTTCAACACTTTCTTTGAGAAATTTGAACTAATCGCAAATCAACCATATTCATTTGAATCAGCAGAATTCATCAAGGTTGGCTATAGAAAATGTGTATGTGGTATCGACACTATATTCTACCGAATCATGGACAATGTTGTTGAAATCATGACAATTATTGGCCGACAAGACCGAGTTGAAAACCTAAACAGATAGAAGGATTAAAATATTGGTAATCGAGTAGACGGCCGTGAGCCATAAGCCCCGCTCTTTCAAGTCTTAGAGTGAAGTGAGACTTGAAAGTCTCTACGTAAGACAAGTCTTCAGGCTTGTATCATCATGGCTCAATGTATTAGCTCACCCCTACAACCTCTATATCCAGTTCCTCTTCAGCAGGCATTGCACAGACTCATTTGAGTTCGTCATTTACACCTTATTTAACTCTTGGCATGAGGTTTCGTGTATTTGCTTTATGGTTACAGTAATAAAAAAAGGAACCTCGATACAAGAACATCCACACAAGTTGAACGAAGTTGTATCCAAAGAAAACAAAGGCATTTCTACTTCGAAACACAGCGGAATCTCTAAAGAAAATAGTCCCTATTCGCTTTCAGTCTAACTTAAGAGATGATTGGAAATAGGCTTTTTGTCGATACCAACATTCTAAGCTATCTGCTAAACGGCGACCTTGATATAACACAAATTCTAAATGGTAAGCAATTAGTAATATCAGAAATCACCGAATTAGAATTACTAGCAGTACCTAACCTATCCACAGTGGTCACGAAAGAAAAAACCACAACACGAACAAACCAGTAATCAATAGCGTCAAAAGCATGGCTTTGATTTTTCGCTTGACTTCTCTTTTGCGACGAGCGGCGAGTTTGACATGGAGCTCAGCCAAATACTCAGGCGTTGCTTCTTTGAATATCCTTGGTTTCCGAGAAATGATATAATCTGATATGTACGACTTATCAAAATTTTGATAAGACCCCTTATCCCTCAACAACGATCGATTATTTTTCGACGTTGTAATCATATCCTTTGTAAACCCGAAACCAGCCATTGATGTTGTCTATTGTCTCTTGAATATAGTCAATACTTATCAATGCCCCTCAATGTTTGAGAGGCATCTAACAATCACCCTCAATAACTCTCCTTTTCATTGGGGAAACTCTTGGCTTTGACGTCTTTGATATAGTTTTCGGTGGCTTCACGCATGGCTTTGCTGATGTCAGCATACTGGCGCAGAAACCTTGGCTGAAACTCCTGTGTGATCCCTAGCATGTCGTGCACGACCAGTACCTGCCCGTCTACATCAGGCCCAGCACCTATCCCTATGATCGGAATGGACACTGTCTCTGCTACTCGCTTGGCCAGTTTGCTCGGTATTTTCTCTAAAACGATCGCATAGCATCCACATTCTTCAAGTACCTTGGCATCTGAGATCAGCTTCTCAGCCTCCTCTTCCTCCTTGGCTCTCACACTATAGGTCCCGAACTTGTAAATCGACTGTGGTGTCAGTCCCAAGTGTCCCATCACAGGCACACCTGCTGTCAATACACGCTCAATACTCTCTCGTACCTCCGCTCCTCCTTCGAGCTTGACACTATGTGCACCAGATTCTTTCATGATACGAATCGCTGATTCGAGTGCCTGACGGGAGTTGCCCTGGTAACTACCGAATGGCAAATCCACCACCACAAAGGCCCTATTGATGGCCCTAACGACTCCCTGCGCATGATAGATCATCTGATCCAGCGTGATCGGCAGGGTAGTTTCGTTACCCGCCATGACATTAGACGCTGAGTCCCCGACGAGCAGTACATCGATCCCTGCTTGATCTAGGATCCGCGCCATCGAAAAATCATAGGCCGTAAGCATGGAGATTTTCTCTCCACGATTTTTCATTTCTTGCAATTGATGCGTCGTGACGCGCTTGATATCAGGGTTGTATACAGACATGGCCGTTGTTCAATGTTTAAAAGTCGTAAAGTTGAAAGTTTATTTGATACCGAACAAATAAAAGGTTAAAACCAGATTACACAATCCGGTCTCTTTGCCATCCTCACACGTTCAAATTACGTGTATCAAGCCTTCCATTTGATCCCACAGCCTATGCTCGGATGCTGTTCTCTATCGACAGGGAGATTTTTGACCAAACCATCCAACGCCATCCGAAGCTCCTCACCTGTTACGACTTGTCCATTGCCTGGTGTCGAAGAGTCCATTCTACCACGGTAGACACACTTGTCTTGTCCATCAAAGACGAAAAAGTCAGGTGTACAAGCGGCTTGATATGCCTTCGCGACCTCCTGAGACTCATCATAAAGGTAGGGGAAATCAAAATTATATTTCCGGGCATGCTCCGTCATCTTGCCTGGCGCATCTTCTGGATAATTGACCACATCATTGGCGCTGATTGCCACGAAGGACAGCCCTTGCTCGCCATATTCCTTGGCCATCCGAACGATTTCTTCCTGCACATGTATCACATAGGGGCAGTGATTGCAGATGAACATCACCACCGTTCCTTTGTCAGACTTGATAGCATCAAAAGAAAGCTCCTTTCCAGATACGGTATCGGGTAGGTTAAACTTGGGAGCGACAGTGCCTAGCGGCATCATATTGGATTCGGTTCTGGCCATGGTTTTGGGGTTAATAATTAGAACTCAAAATGGAGTAAAACAAAAATAGACATCAGATACTCGATTCTCTAATGTCTATTTTCTAATATGTTAAGACTGGCTTAGCAGTACTCGTCAAATACACTCACCAAGTGGTCAGCGATCATCTCAGCGCTACGTCCTTCGATGTGATGTCTCTCTACAAAGTGCACCAACTCACCGTCCTTGAACAGCGCGATCGATGGAGACGATGGAGGATAAGGCAACGTAAACTCTCTCGCCTTCTGCACCGCGTCAGCATCTACTCCTGCAAATACAGTTGTCAAATGTGAGGGTTTTTTAGCACCATTGGCGACAGCCATTTTCACACCGGGTCTAGCAGCACCTGCTGCACAGCCACATACCGAGTTGACTACCAAAAGGGTCGTACCACTATGGTCTGTCAAGTGCTCAGTCACAGCATCTGCTGTTTTCAATTCTTCAAATCCCGCAGAGGTCAAATCTGCTCTCATTGGGGCTACTAATTCTTCTGGATACATTTCTTTATTATTTAATTTCCCTATCAAACGATCACTGACTAAATCCTATCTGCAATCGCCTGACTAATTCCTTATTACATAAACCCGAGTTCCAACTTGGCTGCCTCGGACATCATATCAGTCTCGTATGGAGGATCAAAAGTCACTTCCACATTGACCTCCCCTACTCCTTCGATTTCTTGAATTCTCTGCTTCATTTCGTCCGGAATCGCTTCCGCAGACGGGCAAGCCGGAGAAGTCAGCGTCATCAACACATAGACACTATTGACCGGATGGATACTGATCTCATAGATCAATCCCAACTCGTAGACATCCACAGGAATCTCTGGATCGTATACTTTTTTGATGGCCTCTACGACCTTTTCTTTCAAATCTTCCATCTTAAGCTCCTATTTTAGATTTCAATGCCAATGCATAAATCTGCATCTGCTTAATCATGGCACCAAAGCCATTTGACCTTTGTGTACCGATAAACCTGTTCATCCCGATTCGCTCTTGAAAAAACAGATCTGCACTCAATATATCGTCAGGCGTCTGCCCAGACAATATCTCCGTCAGCATACTCACCAGTCCTTTGGTGATGGCCGTATTGCTGTCCGCTTGATAGATTACTTTGTCCCCCTCTAGATGAGCATAGAGCCACACCTTTGACTGACAGCCCTTGACGATATTTTCGTCCGTCCTGTGCTCCTCTGGAAACTCCGGCAACTTCGCTCCCAACTCCATGATATAACCAATGGTCATTTCCATGTCGCCATCCAGCATCCCAAAATTCTCAATGATTGACTCTTGTACGGAATTGATTGTTGCCATATTATTTTTTGAACATTTTAATGGAAGACTTCAGCGCCTCCACAAAATATTTGATTTCTTCTTTGGTATTATAAACAGAAAAAGACGCCCTGACAGTTCCCTCGATGTTGAATATCTCCATGAGCGGCTGTGCACAGTGGTGCCCCGTCCGAACAGCGATTCCTTTAGCGTCCAGTATCTGACCGAGATCAAATGGATGCACTCCATCGATCAAAAACGACACCACGCTTGCCTTTTGATCCGCCGTACCGATAGGCCGAAAGCCTTCTACATCCGCCAGCAGCTCGTTGGCATACTCCAGCAACTCGTGCTCGTACGCCGAGATGTTCTCCAACCCGATCTCATTGACATAGTCCAGTGCCGCTTTGAATGCAATCACCTCACCTATGTTGGGCGTCCCTGCCTCAAATTTGTACGGGATGTCGTTATAGGTTGTCCCTGAGAAACTCACATCTTTGATCATTTCCCCTCCCCCTTGGTAAGGCGGCATAGCCTCTAGCAGGGCGCGCTTACCGTACAAGGCACCTACACCTGTAGGGCCGTACACTTTGTGTGCTGAGAAGGCCAAAAAGTCACAACCCATCGCTTGCACATCTACTCTAGCATGAGGAGTCGCTTGCGCCGCATCGATCAGCACTTTGGCTCCCACTGCATGCGCCTTGTCGATGATCTCCTGCACGGGGTTGATCGTACCGAGTGCATTGGAGATATAGTTGACTGAGACGAGTTTCGTCCTTTCGGACAAAAGCTTGTTATACTCTGCCAAGATCAATTCGCCTTTCTCATTGACGGGAATGACCTTGAGTACACATTTCTTCTCTTCACAGAGAATCTGCCACGGCACGATGTTGGAGTGATGCTCCAGCGCCGAGATGATGATTTCATCTCCCTCACCAATGAACTTTCGTCCAAAAGTCGCCGCGACCAAGTTGATTCCCTCCGTCGTGCCTTTGGTGAAGATAATCTCCTCTGCCTCCGCAGCATTCAGAAACTTCGCCACCGTCTTTCGCGTGTTTTCAAAAGCCGTCGTAGACCGCTCCGCCAAAGTATGAATCCCTCGGTGGATGTTGGCATTATCGGTATTGTAGTAGTGGGTCAACGCATCGATCACACACTGAGGCTTCTGCGAGGTAGCCGCATTGTCAAAATACACCAATGGTTTCCCGTTAACCTCCTGATGGAGGATCGGGAAATCCTTTCTTATTTTTTCAATATTCAATTGTGTCTCGACCATTGTATTGTTTAGTCCACTTGTAATCTTTCCATCACTTTGTCCGCGATCTCCATCTTCAACCATCCTAGGCCGATATGTTCGATCACTTCCCCGGCATTGGCCAGCAAAATCATCGATTTTGCCTTGTCTTTGTCTATGCCTCTGGCTCGTAGATAAAAAATCGCTTCCTCATCTAGCTGCCCTGTCGTACATCCGTGCGAACACTTCACATCGTCTGCCCAAATCTCCAACTGAGGTTTGGTATGGATGGTTGCGTTATCTGACAACAAAATATTGCCATTGGACTGGAATGCATTCGTTTTCTGTGCCGCTTGTCGCACAAATATCTTTCCGTTGAAGACTCCTTTCGCCTGATCCGCAATGATCCCTTTGTACAGCTCGTTGCTGTTGCAGTTGGGTTGGATATGATCCACGAGCGTGTGATTGTCGATGTGTGTCTTGCCTTTGGCTAGATACAGTCCGTACATATTGCTTTCGCATCCCTGACCATCGACACGGATGTTCAGGTTGTTTCGAACCACCTCTCCATCGAACGTGAACACAAACGAAGAAAAGACACTGTCCTTCTCTTGGTACACGTTGGTATTCCCTACGTACACCGCATTCTCGGACTCTTCCTGTACTTTATACAGCTTCACATTTGCGTTCGCCTTGACCAAATAGTTTTTGGTCTCATTGACGAAAGTCTTGGCATTTCCTTCCGAGAAATGGAAGTGAACAAAGTCTGCTTGGCTACTTTCGTTGGCCAAATAAATATTTTTCACAAAGCCATAGTTGACCCCATTGTCTACCGAGATGTAGTAGCACAACACAGGCTGAGCCACTTTCTTATTCTTTGGCACCTCGATCACCACACCGCTATTGACATAAACGTTGTTTTGTGCCTGAAACGGATCACTATTCTCTGCGATCAATTCATGTGCATCTGCACGATCTGCTAGAGAATCAATTCTCAGCTCCTCTGCAGTAGAGACAATCTCCGACTGCTCGGCATTGTACACGCCATTGATGAAAAACAGGATATTCGCACCTGCATGTCGCTTCTTGATATCAGCGATCTTGTCCATCGGCAAATCCCCCTGTGCAATAGGTGTTGCGAAATCAAACTTCCCAGAAATCGCCTTGGTCAGACGAGTAAACTTGTACTCCTCCGCCTTAGGGCCAGGAAACCCATTTTCTTTCAGATATGCTAGGCCTTGCGTCCTGTTGTCTTTCAGGTGAGCGATCGCATTTCCGTTCAAATTAGAAACATACTGCTCCGCCTGATCGATCAGTTCTTGACCAAATATTTTCTTTGTACTCATGCGCTTCTTATGCTTCTGCTCCTTCTAAATCCTTGATAATCCAATCGTATCCTCTCTCCTCGAGTTCCAATGCCAAATCCTTGGTACCAGACTTCACGATACGACCTTTGTACAGTACGTGTACAAAATCAGGCACGATGTAATCAAGCAATCTTTGGTAATGCGTCACCACGATGGTCGCATTGTCTTTGTTTTTGAGTGCATTGACGCCATTTGCGACGATTCTCAATGCATCGATATCTAGTCCAGAATCCGTCTCGTCTAGGAGTGCCAACTTAGGCTCTAGCATCGCCATCTGGAAGATTTCGTTTCTTTTCTTTTCCCCTCCAGAGAAACCTTCGTTGAGCGAACGGCTCAATAGCGACTGATCGATCTCTACAAGCGCCATTTTCTCCTTCATACGCTTCAAGAATCCCACAGCATCCAAAGGCTCTTGTCCTTTGTGCTCTCTAATTTGATTCAGTGCTGTTTTCATGAAGTTGGTAGTGGTCACACCTGGTATTTCTACAGGATACTGAAACGCCAAGAAGATACCTTCTCTCGCACGCTCTTCGGCTGCCAAGTCTAACAAATCTTGACCGAGATACTCTACAGACCCGCCGGTCACTTCGTAATCCTCTCTACCCGCCAAGACATTGGCCAAAGTACTCTTGCCCGAACCATTCGGCCCCATGATCGCATGTACTTCACCAGGCTTCACTTCTAAGTTGATCCCTTTGAGGATTTCCTTCTCCTCTACTCTAGCTTGTAAATTTGTTATTTTTAACATGATCTATGTTCAAAATTTATTATTCAAAGTTCAAGATCAACTTGAGTGATACTTAGTTCCTTTGAATTCTGAATTCTTTAAATACTTAATAATGGAAGAAACTCCCTAACCTGTCGTCCTCAGTTGAAAGCAGCACTTCATAGGAATTGAGAATGAACCCACTTCCTGAAAACGACACTGAATAACTACCTGCGCTTAGCAAGCCCTCAAAAGGCTGAATTCCCACCCTTCTTCAAGCTTGAATAAGAACTACGAAATCAACCAACCGATCCTTCGAGCGTCAACGCAAGTAATTTCTGCGCTTCTACTGCGAACTCCATCGGGAGCTTGTTCAAGACTTCTTTGGCGTACCCATTGACGATGAGTGCTACTGCATTTTCTTCGTCAATCCCTCGCTGCGTACAGTAGAATATCTGGTCCTCTCCGATCTTCGAAGTAGTCGCCTCGTGCTCCACTTGTGCAGTTGAGTTCTCTATATCGATGTAGGGAAACGTATGCGCTCCACACTGATCACCGATCAATAGTGAGTCACACTGTGAGAAGTTACGTGATTTCTCAGCACGCTTCATCACTTGCACTTGCCCTCTGTATGAGTTTTGCGAATGTCCCGCAGAGATCCCTTTGGACACGATTCTTGACTTGGTGTTTTTACCAATATGAATCATCTTGGTCCCCGTATCCGCTTGCTGATGATTATTAGTCACTGCTACCGAATAGAACTCACCAATAGAATAATCGCCTTTCAAAATACATGAAGGGTACTTCCAAGTCACAGCAGATCCCGTCTCGACTTGTGTCCATGAAATCTTCGCATGATCACCCGCACAGATACCGCGCTTGGTCACGAAGTTGTATATACCTCCCTTGCCGTTCTTGTCGCCTGGATACCAGTTCTGAACAGTCGAATATTTAACCTCCGCATCTTTCTCAGCGATGATTTCTACCACTGCAGCGTGCAGTTGGTTTTCGTCACGCTGTGGAGCTGTACATCCTTCGAGGTAGCTCACATATGATCCTTCGTCCGCTACGATGAGCGTTCTCTCGAACTGCCCCGTATTGGCCGCATTGATTCTGAAATAAGTAGACAACTCCATCGGACATCTGACGCCTTTTGGAATGTAACAGAACGAACCGTCTGAAAACACAGCCGAATTGAGGGCAGAGAAGTAGTTGTCCGAAACCGGCACTACAGACCCGAGATGCTTTCTCACCAACTCGGGATGTTCTTTGACCGCTTCGCTAAACGAGCAGAATATGATTCCGCGCTCACCAAGGGTCTCTTTGAAAGTCGTCGCAACAGACACCGAGTCAATTACCGCATCTACAGCCACTCCCGTCAATCGCTTTTGCTCGTTCAAAGAGATGCCTAGCTTCTCGAAAGTCTCGATCAACTCAGGGTCGACCTCATCGAGGCTACCGACAGCTTTCTTCTGCTTAGGTGCTGAATAGTATTTGATCGCTTGGTAGTCGATTTTAGGATACTTCACGTTGGACCAATCTGGCTCCTCCATGTTTTTCCATCGCTCATACGCACTCAATCGCCACTCTAGCATCCACTCTGGCTCTTCCTTTTTTGCTGAAATAAAACGAACTATCTCCTCACTCAATCCCTCTGGTGCCTCATCAGCTTCCAGATCCACGGACCAACCATGTTCGTATTCTTTGGAGGTAAATTCCTCTAATATTTGATCGTCATTGCTCATTCGCTATGAATTATTTAGACTCACCTTAAATAAGTGCAAAATTACTACCTTTCTGACAGGATGTTGGTTCTGAGCCTATAATTTTTTTCTACAATCTCATAAAGGGAATTGATATAGTGCCTGAACTACGTACATTTGGTTCTCCAATTTGAGATTTACCCATGGATAAAAACCTGTATCGCTCCACCCTACTCTTCTTTATCGTCTGTGTCTCGCTGATGTTTCACTCAGCACCAGTCTTTTCTCAAAAAAGCATCAACGAACTACGCATGACAAGCGCCGTACTCATCGTCAAGGATCTCAAAGTATCGGCAGGTTGGTACCGCAAGTTTCTCCAATTTAGCATCGAAGAGTATCGCCCCAACCAGCACGTAAAAATGCGTAACGACGAGTTTCAGCTCACCCTACGCCAAGGGAACGGCACATTGCTCCAATCACAAATCCGATTCAAAGAGGGTAAAAAACACATCAATGGCATTGAAAAAATTGGTTTTAAGACCAACAGATTTGACAGCCTCCACCTCTACTTGGAGCGATACGAGCAGCCCTTTGCGCAAGACATCTTTGCCGATCAAAATCTCGACATACTATCTTTTGTAGCAGAAGACCCAGACGGGAACAAAATTCGTTTTTTCGATGCTCCAAACAATTCTCAGCTCTATGAAATCGACCCCTGCTACTTCACGATCCAATCCTCCGACTACATCAATACACTCAAATGGTACACAACACAGATGGGATTTGAGGAGATTGAGATCGTAGACGACACCAACCTCCACTTTCAAAACTATCTCACCAAAGACGGCATCATTCTCGAACTCATCCACCTCCCCTACGAATCAGTAGAAACGACCGAATTCATGCCTCTTGAGCGAGACCTCGCCCAAATCGAGCAAGTCACCTTCAAAATAGGCACAGCCAAAACCAAAGCTTTCGTCATGGACAACAATGGCAATAAGGTTGTCTATTTGAAATGAAGTAGTGAGTATTTAAAAAGAATAAATTAAATACTTGTTTCGTAGAAGTTCTCTTCTTTACATTTGCAGCAGTTCTATTTTTAATGGATGACTTATCAAGAAAGGTGGAGGGATTTGGCCCTACGAAACCTTAGCAACCCCCGCGTGACGGAAGGGTGCTAATTCCAATTCCGAGCAATCGGAAGAGATAAGCGAGAGGCACGAGATACAATTTCAAAAATATATCATCCCTTCTAGCTTGTCTGGAAGGGATTTTTTTATGCCCTTCTTCAGACAAAAACCCTTGATAGTCTTCTAGAAAGATGATGTATTAAACGAAAACTATTAGACGTATGAAACTAGGAATATTCGGATTTGGAGTCGTTGGACAGGGGTTGTATCACGTATTGCAGCAATCCAACTCTATACAAGCAGAGATTGTCAAGTTTTGCATCAAAAATATCACAAAGCCGAGGAGTCTAGACGCTAGCTTATTTACTGATGACAAAGCAGAGCTACTCGACAACCCAGAGATAGACGTGATCGTGGAGTTGATAGATGATGCAGAAGCCGCCTTCGAAATCGTCACAAAAGCCATGAACAACGGCAAGCACGTCGTCTCAGCCAACAAGAAGATGATCGCAGAACACCTCGAAGAACTCCTCGCGCTACAGAAACAAAACAAGGTATCCTTCCTCTACGAAGGGTCTTGCTGCGCAAGTATCCCGATCATTCGCAACCTAGAAGAATACTATGATAACGATCTACTGACCTCCATCGAGGGAATATTCAACGGGTCGACCAACTTCATTCTCACCAAGATGATCAACGAAAGCACACCCTATGACAATGCCCTCAAAGAGGCGCAAGACCTAGGATTTGCTGAATCTGACCCTACCCTAGATGTAGAAGGAATCGATGCAAAATACAAGCTCTGCATCCTACTCTACCATGCCTTTGGCTTGATTACAGACCCGCACACTTTATTTACTTTGGGAATCACGAAGATCAACACCTTCGACATTGAGTTTGCCCAGAAAAACAACTACGAAATCAAACTCATTGCGAAAGCGAAAAAAATCGGCACCCTAATAGACGCAACGGTGCTTCCTACTTTTGTAGATAAAGCTTCCATTTTGGCTCAGACCAAAAACGAATACAATGCTGTAATCTTAGAAAGTGCATTTTCAGAAAGTCAATTCTTGTATGGAAAAGGAGCTGGAGATAAACCCACTGGATCAGCCGTACTATCAGACATCTCCGCTTTGGGCTATGGCTACCGCTACGAGTACAAGAAATCAGCCAAAACCAAGGAAAAAATCGAATTGCATGAAGATTTCCAAATGAAGATCTATGTAAGGTTTGCAGACCAACAACCCAAAACATCTGACTTCACCGAGATACTAGAGAAATACTCGAGTCAAAATGGCAATTACTGGATTGGCTACATCTCTCGTCAAAAGATGAAAGAAGCGGAATGGCTGGAAATCCCAGAAATTAACGTGATCGCACTGGGGTAAGCCTAGTAACAGGCTTCCATGGTCAACACCTGCTCCTCTACTGGAGCAGGCTCCTGAGTGCAAAGCCAATAGCCTAGCACAACCATGATTAGAACGAGTATACTTTTCATTTTCTTTGGGTTCGTTGTGTCTAAAACGCACCCACCCTTGAGAATGGGCGCGCATAGGATTCTACTTTTAAACTACTATTTGAAGATCATCTAGAGGATCGTCTCACGACGATGGATATTTTCGGAGACGATTTGTCCATCAAACAAATGAATCACGCGCTGAGCATAGGCCGCATCTACTGGCGAATGTGTCACCATGATCACTGTGGTTCCCTTTTCGTTGAGTTCACTGAGCAACGACATAACTTCTTCCCCGTTGGCCGAGTCTAAATTACCTGTCGGTTCATCCGCTAGGATCAGTTTCGGCTTGGCAACCACTGCTCGTGATATCGCTACACGCTGCTGTTGTCCACCAGATAGTTGCTGAGGAAAGTGATTGCGGCGATGCATGATCTTCATCTGCACCATGACTTCCTCCACTCTCTTGCGACGTTCAGCAGCACTGTATTTGAGATAAATCAACGGCAACTCGATATTTTCATAAACCGTCAATTCGTCGATAAGGTTGAAACTCTGAAACACGAAACCGATATTTTCCTTTCGGATCTCTGCCCTTTTGCGTTCGCCAAACACAGACACCTCCTGCCCTAGAAAAAAAAACTCACCGTGGGAAGGGTTGTCTAGCAATCCCAAGAGGTTGAGCATCGTAGTTTTGCCACAGCCTGACGGCCCCATGATCGCCACAAACTCCCCCGTATTTACTTGAAGGTTGACTCCTGCAAGAGCGGTTGTTTCGATCTCATCGGTACTGTACACCTTCTTCAGCCCCTTTGTATTGATTAATTCATTCATCCTATTGCTTTTTAGTTGGTGCTTTGAATCTTTACCTAAACACCAAGCGATCTTTATCCGAATATTTGGCGTAGGAGGACACTACGATCTCTTCTCCAGCTTCTAATCCCTCCAATACTTCGATATACCTTGCTCCTCTACACCCCAGTTTGATTTCTCTACGCACCGCTTCGTCTCCCGTCACCACAAATACCCACTGTCCTCCATGACTATTTCCAAAATTGCCACGAGGCACCATCAACCTATCCGGCCGAGACACCGGAGCAAGACGTTGTTCTGCCCTCATGACCCTTACGATTCGTACTTTGTCTTTCTGAACCCTGAGTTTGACTTCCCTTTCGGTAAAGACAAAATGATACAGCCCAACACCGCCCACAATCAACCCCAACATGAGGAAAATTATTTCTTTTTTGAATTGTTTCTTTCTGGGCAATGCACGATCCATAGAGGCAATATCTGTTGTTGGCAATACTATCCCAAGAAGGATGCCACACATATAAATCATTGACAATCTGTATATTAACAAAAAACAAGAAAAGATAAAGCTACAAAAATTGTACGGGAGCGAACCAAACATGTACGAAATCGGTCAGTAGACACAAGCACCATAATCCCAACTCGACTTCACTCGATCAATCTATTGATCTATCCAATGAACTAAAACCAGAGGACTAATACCTACCAATAGCCAACCGCTCCAATCACCACATCCAAGCGCTAGATGGCCAGATCGCAGACAAAAAAATAGGGTTCAAGACTTAACTTGAACCCCAAGGTCAAAAACTCAAAATAAAAAGGACTAATCAAATCTTAATCCACAACAACAGTTCGAATATACGGATTTTAAAAACGAAATAAAAACGACTCTTATTAGTTCTTCTATTTTCACCTAGTATAATTGACCTCTCTTCAAATAATTCATTCTTGAGAACTTTGCCAGCTTCATTTTTCACTTAGATTTGTCTCGATGAACTTTGCAAACGCGACATTCCTTTGGGGGCTATTGGCTCTGAGTATACCTATTATTGTTCATCTGTTCAATTTCAGAAAGGCCAAACTGATCCAGTTTTCCAATGTCAGATTTCTTGATCAAGTCAAGAAAAAATCCTCCACGACGCGCCAACTGAAACATCTATTGATCCTTTTTTGCCGCATGGCTTTCCTTGCTTTCTTGGTCTTGGCATTTGCTCAACCATACATTCCAGGCCAAGAAGAAGGTCTCAAAGAAAACACCGTGATACTCTATGTTGACAATTCGGGGAGCATGAGCAACTTGACAAGCGAAAATACCGCTGCACTCAACGTCGCTATAGCTATGGCCCAGGACATCATCGCTCTCTACCCTCAAACCACGACATTCAAACTCCTAGACAACAACTTTGCTCCCTACAGTACACACTACAAATCAGCAGACAAAACCCTCGACCTGCTCTCAGAACTCAGCTACTCCTCCGTCAGTCGTTCGGGTCAGGAGATCATGGACAAAATTGCCTCCCTCACCAATTCTAGCCAAAAAAATGAGATCTTCATCCTCAGTGACATGCAGCATAGTACCTTTGGACAAATAAAACTAATCCAAGACTCACTGAACCAGTACTATCTCGTACCACTATCCATAGACCAAACCCACAACGTCCACGTCGACACAGCTTATCTACACGAACCCTTCATCCTGGCTCACAAGGACAACATACTCAGTGCAAAAATCCGAAACAATGGAAACAACAACATAGAAGACCTCATCGTCAAGCTACAACTCAATGAGAAACAAGCTGCGAGTCTCGCTATCGATATAGCTCCTCACTCTACCAAAACAATTGATTTCGAACTGAGTAAGAACCTGCCCCCTCACAACCAGGGGAAAATCGAATTTCAAGATTTCCCCGTCACTTTTGACAATGAGTTCTTCCTCTCCTTTAACCTCGCTCCCAAAATCCATATCACTGAAATCAAAGAACAACAGACTCCTACTTACACACAACGTGTGTTTGAAGGCAATAGCTTATTTGAGTTCAATACTTATACTACCGGAAACATCTCCTACCAAAGCCTAGAAAATGCCGACCTACTCATCGTCTCTCAACTCCATGAGATCAACCATAGTTTGGTCTCACAGATCTCACAACGCCTCGACGCGGGCAAATCTGTCCTCCTCATTCCTCACCAGAATACGGGGCTTGGTGGATTAGAAGAGGCCCTGAATATCCACTACCTACTTCAGTCGGAAGTTTCAAAAATCGAACTGGCCAAGCCCGATGTGAACCATCCCTTTTTTGAAGGCATCTTTGAATCCCTAGACCAGAACACAAGACTACCTCAAGCGAGCCCAGTCCTGCAATTGCAGACCTATCACCAACCCCTCCTGCAGCTCAAGACAGGTACCCCCTTCCTTGTCCAACTCACCCAGCTGGGCAAACTATACATCTACACTGCTCCAATGGCTGACACCTTCACGTCCTTTCACAAACACGCCTTTTTCGTCCCTGTGATGCAGCGAATCGCCGAATTGAGTGCGACCGGGGGCAACAAGCTCTACTACACTTCTGACAACCCGACGGTACAAGTATCTCTGGATACTCTAGACCCACGTGCCCTATACAAGCTGCGTCCAATGGACATTGATCATCAGGAGCTGATCCCCTCACAACGCACGATACAAAACCAACTCGTAATGGATTTTCCACAATATCTCCTCTCCCCAGGCAACTACGCTCTCGGGACAGATACCGATGAGATGGGTTATATTGCTTTCAATCCCACTCCAAGCGAGTCCAATCTCGCCATCATGGAACCCGAAGAACTTGAAGTTCGGCTCTCGGGATTGAAACACCGCACTTCATTCGACCAAATCGAAAGCAAGAATTTCAGTAAAATACTGAAAGAAAAATACCACAGCATTGAGTTATGGAAATATGCCTTACTTTTGTCCTTGGCATTTTTAATAGCCGAATCCATGCTACTAAGATTTTTGTAAATGAGCCTATTTATCAAGGAAGCCAAAGTCCTAGACCCCCAATCACCCCACCACAACAAAGTTGTCAATGTATTGATCAAAGACGGTATCATCGCTTCCATCGATAGCAAAGAACACCGAGCCGATACTGTCATAGAAGCCAAGGGACAGTATTTATCCCCAGGCTTATTTGACATGAAAGCCAACTTTTGTGACCCTGGGTTTGAGCACAAGGAAGACATCAGCAGTGGCTGCCGTTTGGCGGCCGAGTCGGGCTTTACTGGCATAGCTACTTTGCCCAACACTGCCCCCGTCATCCAAGCCAAAAGTCACGTCGAATACCTCAAATCTAAGAGTCGAGACATGCTCACAGATATCTATCCACTCGCCGCAGTGACGATAGATACATTAGGAGAGGACCTTACGGAAATGATCGACCTGCACGAAGCAGGTGCCATTGCGTTTACCGATGGCAAAGAGCCCATCTGGCACACTGACATCCTGCTCAAATCACTGATTTATTTGCAGAAGTTCGACGGACTACTCATCAACCTGCCCGAAGACAAGCTCCTCACTCGCTTTGGCACCATGAACGAAGGTATCGTCAGTACAGGTCTGGGACTCAAGGGCATGCCGTCCTTGGCCGAGCACCTCATGATCAAACGTGACCTGGACATTCTAGAGTACAGTGGTGGTCGCCTTCATTTCTCCAACCTCTCATCCGCCGAAAGCGTCAAACTGGTCAAAAAAGCGAAGAAAAAGGGCCTCAATGTAACCTGTGATGTCAGTATCCACCACCTCCTACACACCGATGCAGACATTGCGGGCTATGATGCCAATTTCAAAATCAACCCTCCTTTGCGCGAAAGCAAGGACAAAAAGGCCCTTATCAAAGGCCTCAAAGAAGGAATCATCGATGTGATCGTCAGTGCACATACACCGCAAGATGAGGAAAGCAAAAAACTTGAATTTGACAGAGCAGACGATGGTATATTGGGACTACAAACCATGATTCCCGCCTTGCTATCCCTCAAGGATCTCGAACCTGACGAATGGATCGATAAACTGACGAACAACCCTAGAACCATACTAAAAATTGAGGGCGCTACAGTAGCCGAAAAGCAGAAAGCCAACTTGGTACTCTTTGATCCCAAGGCCAAATGGACCTATGATAGCAAAACGAATCGTTCCAAATCCGTCAACAGTCCGCTGTTCGGCACGGAGCTCACCGGCCGAGTCTGCGCTACCATCCACGGCACCAAACAATACCTCTACTCCGCATGAAAGATCTCTTCAAAATATCCCTGCGTTATGGACTGATCGGGTCCGCTCTATTGATCATCATGTTTTTGGTCTTTTATTTTTCGGATGAAAACCCCTTGCAAGAGCTGCAGATGTTTGACCTATTTGTCATTCCTATCTTTATCTTCTTTGGGCTCAAAGAATTCAGGGATCGCTACAACGGCACCTTCCTCAAGTATTGGGAAGGAATGACCGGCGGACTCATCCTCTATACCTCTATGGCACTAATCACCGCAGGGTTTGTTTATACATTTGTAGAGCTGATCGATCCTAGCCTCGTCCCGGACTATGTCTCCAGTAGATTGGAAATCCTCGAAGAAACGCGTACCAAAATCGTCGAAGAGATGGGCGCCGACTCCTACATCCAATCCTACCAAAAAGTAAAAGACACTACCCAAACCGACATTCTATTGGACGGCTTCCTCAAAAAAATCATCATTGGATTTTTGATTACAAGCGTGGTGTCGGTAGTATTGAAAAGAAAAGCTCCCAAGGCCTGACCTAAGAAATATCGTGCATTAAACAATATCAGAAATTGAATTACGACTTAAATAAAAAAGGCCTACTACACGGCGCGATGATTGGTGGCGTAGGAATCGCCATCTCGCTATTCGCCTATCTCATCAGCAACAATGCCTATTTCACTTGGCGCAGCATCGCCCTGATATCTATTTCCTTTGGATTACTCATCTACCTTGGGAGAAAAGAGCGCCGAGAAAGCCACGACGGATTCCTCACCTATATGGAAGCCTATTGGTATGCAGCTATAGCCTTATTCATCATGATGTATCTCAACGAGATCTTTTATATCTTCGTTTTCAATGTCCTCAACCCAGGACTTCAAGAGGTGTTTTTACAGCAGAGTATCGAGTCTACAGAGCAGATGTATTTGCTCTTCGAGAAAGACCAAAGTGTCATTGACGACTCACTCAAAGAAATTGAAATCCAGCTACGCAACAGCTTCAAGCCGTTTTCGTTGATTGCAAATAGTTGGCAAATCTTGATGCAAGCCATGTCCGTGGCACTAATCGCCGCACTTTTTCTCAAAAAGTCAAAACCGCTATTCGAAGAAGAAGCATGAGTCTAAACCCAAACATCACAGTCATCGTCCCTCTACTCAACGAAGACGAGTCACTACCCGAACTCAGTGCATGGATCGAGCGTGTCATGGACGAACACAATTTAAGCTACGAGATCCTCTTCATTGACGATGGCAGCACAGATTCCTCATGGCGAGTGATTCAAGACCTCAAAGCCAAAAACAATCACATCAAAGGCCTCCGGTTCAACAGAAACTATGGTAAGTCTGCCGCACTCAACGTAGGTTTCAAACAAGCTGTGGGCGATGTAGTCATCACCATGGATGCCGACCTACAGGATAGCCCAGACGAGATTCCCGAACTCTTCCGCATGGTCACCGAAGAAAACTACGACCTGGTCTCAGGTTGGAAAAAGAAGCGGTTCGATCCTCTAATGAAGACCATCCCTTCAAAATTATTCAACGGAGTAGCACGAATATTTTCTGGAGTACAGCTACACGACTTCAACTGTGGCCTCAAAGCCTACAAAAAAGTAGTCGTCAAGTCAATCGAAGTGTACGGTGAAATGCACCGCTACATTCCCTTCATTGCCAAAGGGCAAGGGTTTCATCGCATAGGTGAAAAAATAGTACAACATCAAGCTAGAAAATACGGAACAACAAAGTTTGGCCTGGAGCGATTCATTTTTGGCTTTTTGGATCTACTATCCATATCCTTCGTCTCCAAATTCAGAAAAAGTCCCATGCACTTCTTTGGTTCACTGGGGACATTGTCGTTCTTTTTTGGGTCAATTATCACTGTATGGGTGATCGCACGAAAACTTTACGAGATACACTTTGAGTTGCCCGCAAGAGACATCGTCGCTCAACCTCTGTTTTTCTTGGCACTTGTAGCCATCATCATTGGGGTACAACTGTTCTTGACGGGGTTCATCGGAGAAATGATGATACAGGTCTCCCCCAAAAAAGACGACTATCTGATCAGTGACAAACTGGGAATAGATGACTAACTAGTGGCTATCTCAAGGTTCCAAACGGGTAGTGCGTGGATGTTGACAAACACATCTATGACTCTCCGATGTGATTCTTCAATCCCGATATTGGCAGCTTATTTCTTTTTGCATAGATAAATGATCTCGTCGACAGGTAGTGCATAGCGCTGCTGTACTTCGCTACTCAGCGTCATCACATAGTCATCTTCCACTACGTCAAACCCTGCAGCACGCAGACGTTCGGGATAGTCTTTGCCGTACAGCCTTACATGATCGTCCTGTCCAAAAATTCGCTCCCTTTCTTTTGGGTCCGTAATGGAATCGTCTTCATATGTCTCGTCTGCCTGTGGCTCAAAAATAGGGATTTGAATGATCGCCCAAGCCCCTGGCTTGAGCACCCGGTGAATCTGCCGCATTGATTGGATATCATCATCTACATGCTCCATCACATGATTGCAAAACGCCACATCGAATCGATCATCCTCGAAGGGCATCTGATGTATATCCATCTTCACTTTAGCCAAGGGGGACTCTAGATCAGCTGTAATGTACCGGTTCCCATGTATGGATTCAAACCGTTTGATGAAGCAAATTTCTGGTGCGATGTGTAATATTTCTTTGTCCCTGACGAAAAAATCCGTCTTCTCTCTCAAATACAACCACATCAAACGATGTCTTTCAAGCGCCAAGCAATTGGGACACAAGGCATTGGCACGTGCAACCCGGCCATACGGCACGAATTTAGCAAAATGTGCCTCACATACAGGGCATTCCACGGTGTTGCCTTTGTAGAATAGAGCTACGACCTTGAGTGCAAAATGACTAAAAAGTTGGAGATACTTTCTTGGGACTTTCTTTAGGACAAAACTAATGAGCTGCTTCACAGATAACCGATTTAGGCTGCAAATATAGGAATAGCCTATCAGCGAAAAAGTTTAGTGACTATTTTCTATCAATTCCTCCACATCTCGATTGAGACTGTCATAATCAAATTGATACTGGGTATCAGACAGCTGTATCTTGGCAAGTATTACCTTGATCTCCTCGATCACCTCTTTTTCTCGCGCCTTATCTCGCTCATCGGTAGCAAACTTAAGCGAGCTTACCATTTCATTGAAGGTAGCATTCATGAACCGAATCGCTTTGTACTTTTCTCCTTTGTCAAGGTTCTTTTCAGAAATAATCAAATTGGCATATGCAATCGAATTGAGCGCTTTGAAAAAAGCATGGTTCAGATCATCCAATAAAATCGTGTCATTACGAATTTCAGACTCAACCAAAGCCAAATCCTCTATCGCCTGCTCTATATAACTCGTCGCTGTACTGTCCGCGTTTTGCTCAATACGACGCATATCTAGAATAGCTTCATCGAGTTCGTTGAGACTTTTGTCAAACATCTTGCTGAGAATGGCCTGACGAGCATTCGTCAAGTGACGCACCGGCTCCATCGCCTGTTCTATGGTCAGATCCGTCTTATGATTTTTGTCGTAGAGATACAACACAGCAAATGACAACAACAGAAAGATGAGTGCAGCAAAAAAAGGTCTATTGGACATGTTCGAACGATTGAATGGTAATAAAATAGCCGATCTATAAATCGAACCCTAAAATACACAAAAATCCAGAGCTCACATCCACCTTGGGATTATATTCGATATAGACAAGCAAGACATAAACCTCTCCCTATCAATACATGATTTGCTCCTATCGCCGTTTTTTTGCCCAATTTTTATTTATAGGCTGATCGTATATATTTGTTAGCCTCGCAAAAGTGAATCCATTCATTTTTCGAGGTGTGCAATCAATTTTTTTTTTAAAACAATCTAGGAGAAGAGATGAGTAACATGATTTATGTGCCAATAGGATTGGCCATTCTGGGACTTGTATTCATGATGATTAAAAGATCATGGGTCAAAAAGCAAAGTGCCGGCAATGAAAAGATGAAAGAGATATCCAAAAACATCAAGGAAGGAGCCTTGGCGTTTTTGGCGGCAGAGTACCGACTACTCGCTGTATTTGTAGTGGTCGCAGCGATCGCCCTATTTGGTATATCCACGATGGTGGACACGACCAGTTGGATGATCGTACCTGCGTTTGTGGTGGGAGCTATTTTTTCCGCCATAGCGGGAAACATAGGCATGCGTATCGCTACGGAAGCCAATGCTCGGACGACCGAAGCAGCCCGTACGAGTCTACCCCACGCTCTCCAAGTCTCCTTCGGTGGGGGCACCGTCATGGGACTGGGAGTCGCTGGTCTAGCCGTGCTAGGTTTGAGTTTATTTTTCTTACTGTTCGTCAGTCTGTTTATGGGAGACAGTACAGACTTCTATACGGACATGACCATGGTCTTAGAAGCTCTCGCAGGCTTCTCTCTTGGCGCAGAATCTATAGCACTATTTGCGCGTGTCGGGGGAGGCATCTACACCAAAGCCGCCGACGTGGGTGCAGACCTGGTTGGCAAGGTAGAAGCTGGCATCCCTGAGGACGACCCGCGCAACCCCGCCACTATCGCTGACAATGTAGGAGACAATGTAGGAGATGTCGCGGGCATGGGAGCTGATCTATTTGGGTCCTACGTCGCGACTGTACTCGCATCTATGGTACTGGGCAACTATATCATTCGAGACATGGCCGAATCTGGTGTAGTACTCGACACCTTCGACGGTATGGGAGCTATACTGCTACCCATTATGATCGCAGGAGTAGGGATCGTCTCGTCTATTATTGGTACTTTTTTGATCAAAATCAAAGACAACTCTGCCAAAGAGAGTGAAGTACAAAAAGCACTCAATGTCGGCAATATCACCTCTCTACTACTCACAGCAGTAGCCGGTTGGTTTCTCATCGACTGGATGCTGCCAGAAACCATCTTTGGCATGAAATTCTTTGGAGAAGGAGTCAAAGACATTTCAAGTACTCGGGTATTTTACGCCACATTGGTGGGACTCAGTGTGGGGTATCTCATCTCGTCGTTTACCGAATACTATACTGCGCTTGGGAAAAAACCAGTCATGGATATCGTGACCAACTCCTCGACAGGAGCAGCAACCAACATCATAGCTGGTTTAGCGACTGGTATGATCTCCACGTTTTCGTCAGTGATCCTGTTTGCCGTGGCGATATGGGGCTCGTACGAACTGGCAGGGTTCTATGGTGTGGCAATCGCTGCATCAGCGATGATGGCCACTACAGCCATGCAACTTGCAATCGATGCATTCGGTCCTATCGCTGACAATGCGGGTGGGGTAGCTGAGATGAGCGAACTCCCCAAAGAAGTCCGAGAAAGAACGGATATCCTCGATTCAGTAGGCAACACCACAGCAGCTGTAGGCAAAGGCTTTGCCATCGCTTCAGCTGCACTGACTGCTTTGGCTCTGTTTGCAGCCTATGTGACATTCACGGGGATCGATGGTATCAACATCTTCAAAGCCGATGTGCTGGCAGCACTGTTTATTGGCGGCATGATCCCGGTGGTATTTTCTGCCCTCGCTATGAAATCCGTCGGTAAAGCAGCCATGGAGATGGTGATGGAAGTCCGTAGGCAATTCAAAGAAATCCCCGGCATCCTCGAAGGTACCGGCAAACCTGACTATGCGCGGTGTGTGGAGATCTCTACGCAAGCCGCTTTGAAAGAAATGATGCTCCCTGGTGCATTGACAATCATCACTCCAATCATCATCGGTTTCGTCATGGGACCTGAGGCATTGGGTGCTTACATGGCAGGAGTAGCCGTATCAGGGGTGATGTGGGCCATCTTCCAAAACAACGCAGGTGGTGCTTGGGACAATGCCAAGAAATCGTTCGAAGCGGGAGTCATGATCAATGGAGAGATGACTTACAAAGGCTCTGACGCACACAAGGCTGCGGTGACCGGCGATACTGTCGGAGATCCATTCAAGGACACTTCTGGGCCATCAATGAACATCCTGATCAAACTAACCTGTCTCGTCGGACTAGTAATCGCTCCTATCTTGGGAGAAACATTCGGAACAAACAGCCATACCCATGGTGGGTCGCACCCGACCGAAATGATGTGCAAACACGTAGGACCTTGTACGGCTCAGTGCCACACCCGCCCAAATGAGACTACCAAAACTTGTAAAGCTGGGTGTAAAAAAGCATGTTGTGCCAAAAAATCAAACAAACAGGTCAAAATCATGATGAGTACAGAAGGGGAGCAAAGCACAGCTATCGTCGAACAAACATCAACGGTAGCAGGCCAAACAACAGTTGAGGTAGATACCCTGAGGGGTACAAAAGCTGAAATACAAACACAAATCGATGCATTAGACAAATAGTCTGCTTCGCTTCAAAACAAAAGACCCCATCCATATCCATTTTGGGTGGGGTTTTGTTTTCATGAGCTAATGCAGCTTAGTACTTCAAATAGTACTCACGAAGTAGCTTGACGAATTCAGGCGTATGTTCTTGACCATTTCTAATGCACAACTCCTCTGTGTCAATTGATGTTTTTTCACGTGACACTTGCAGAACCATTCTAAAAATGGCCTTGTCGGGTTGGTTTCGTATCACGAGCGCAGTACAAGCATACAGTCCAACTTTTGCAAGGCATTGCACAAACTCTTCTGCTTCGGCTTCTGGATAGAGCACATAGGCTAACCCTTCGTTGCTGAGTAAAGCCAATAGCTTCTTGGCAAAACGTGGTTTGCTAAAATCTCCGGTATCATGTTTGGCCAAGTTGTTCTTACTCTTCTGAGACTTGAGACTTGAGGTGAAAAATGGAGGATTCGATATGATGAGGTCATAGCAATCTGTATTCTCCCATTCCAAGACATTGCAATGGACCAAATGCAACCGATCAGCCCAGAGCGATGCTTCAAAATTTTGCCGCGCCTGTTGGGCCGCCTCTCCATCCATCTCTACTGCATCTATGGACACATCTGATCGCTGTGCAAGCATCAACGAGAGCAAGCCTGTACCTGTACCGATATCTAAGACCCGTCTGGATACAGCGGCGACAGGAACCCATGCCCCAAACAGGCAAGCCTCCGTACTAACCTTCATAGCACATCGCTCCTGATGAACTGTAAACTGTTTGAACTGGAAATAGGTGTTGGCGGCCATGCTTCAATAACTATATTTGGATGGATTGACTCAGTAGCAACTATTCTACCAAAACTTTGAAGACATGAACATTGTCCCGAATAGTCAGGTTAACAAAATAGAACCCTGGTTGTAGCCCCTCGGTATACACAACTAGTTCATTGCCCTCACGATGTACCACGGGAGCCACCATCTGACCTGACATACGATGCATCGTCAACGAATAGTCCATCTCTGTCATTCCAATTCGAAAACTCCCTTGATTTGGATTAGGATACAAAAGAATATTGGCTTCCGCAAACTGTGACTTTAGCATCACCAAGTCAAACACTTCCGTCGTTCCGTCAGAATCTGTCTGCGTCAATCGATAATAGGTTGTCTGGTAGGGAGACGAATCCACATGGGAATACCTTTTCTTTTCACTCGAATCCCCTGCCCCATTTATTCGTGCAACAAATTGCCAATTTTCAGCATCTCGTGATTTATCAAGAGTAAAGTAATCATTGTCTTGTTCGAGAGCTGTAGCCCACTCCAATACAACCGATCTTCCCGACTCACTCGCCTTCCAATACAACAAACTCACTGGTAAGGGTCCTGACTCCTCAGCAACTATCCCATCAGGGTCTGCTGCAGGATTGGATGGAGTAATTTCTCCACTGTCCGCATTACCTCCCGTACCTGAGTTGTTGTTTGCCCCTCCATTTCCCTGTGTATTTTCAGTAATCAAGTTGGATGCCGGAATCATCCCTGAAAAAACTATCGCTCCACGTCCACCTCCAGCACCACCTCCATGTGTAGTTCCATTGTTTGTCGCTCCTCCATTGCCTCCATTGGCTTGTACAGTAAGGTCACAATTCAAAGCCCAAGTATTGACAGTAAACACTACCATACCACCTGCACCGCTACCTCCTGCACCGTCATTGCCTGCTGCCGCCGTATCACTGCCATTGGCACTCACCACAACTCCCCCACATCCGGACTCAAGCTCAATCGTATTGGCGGTAAGAAAAGCAATCCCTCCCCCATTGCCACCAGCAGTGGCTACATTATTGTTTTGGTGTCCACTACCTCCACCTCCTCCCATAAACACTCTAGAACCACTGATATAGTCACTCAAGTCGTACCCTCCGAGTCCTCCTACAGTTGGAGAGCATCCTCCTGCGCTTCCATTGTAACCGGGTCCTCCTTCACCTCCTGCGGTAAAATTGGCTCCTCCACCGCCTCCGGCATTGTGAGGATTTCCTCCCCCCCCACCATTGGCAATTTTCCCTCGTCCAGCTACATAATCTGCCAATGTGACTTTGTAAACCCCTTCTCCTTTCAATCCAAATTGATCGGAATCTACAAAGTACGTGTTAGGGTCACACGTAGCACCACTCCCTACAGCATGAACTGCCGCTCCTCTAAAACCCAGGTTACTTACATCTATATCGTGCCCCAAAGTCAAAGTACCTTCTACGTGTATAGCAAAGACTCCACCTACGTTTCCATTCCAAGCGAGGGTAGTCAAGTCATCTGTCGTCGTATAATCTGAATAGGAAGGATATGTCAATACCTGTAAGCTGGCATTTGCACCAATAGAATAACTATTGACCAATGGCTCTTCCAAAGTCATAGATATCAGCCCTGCCGAACGATCAACACTGAGAATCACTCCCTCCTCATATCTTCCAGCATTCTCTATAGATTCTATATTCCCAAAGTCTGAATCGTTGTTTGTATTGGGTCCTATCACATCATCCTGCATCTGTATCACGATAACTCTTTCTCCTACATCAAAAGAAACTCCAGACTCTTCGACAGCAGATACAGTCAGCGTACTGCCTACTATTGCATCTATTTTTGCGAAAGAATTGATTATTACTTGTGCTCTGCCTTGAGACGACCACATGACCAAGAGGGTACATACAATCCATAATTTTTCCATCATAACATCGAGTTATTTGCTTTATACAAAACGAACTAACAGGAGGATGGTAACAGGCTGGTATGAGATAACTGGGTGAATGGAAAAAATGCTTACACAATGATTGATCAAGACTTGAATCAAACCGTAAAGCATACACAATAATACACAGGAAATAACACGAGCAGAAAAAAGAAGCTTCTTTTTTTAACTTTTTTCGACGAATCAAAAATCATTGATACCTGCCTCAAAAGCAGCGTCAGCTGGGAGATTGGCTCCCATGGCGGCTTCCACAGCCAAATCGTCACAACGTTCATTTTCTGGATTGCCAGCATGCCCTTTTACCCATTTGAACTTGACCTTGTTGCGTTTGTAGGCAGGAATAAAACGCTCCCAAAGGTCTCTGTTTTTTTTATCTTTGAAGTTCTTTTTGACCCACCCCCATAGCCAGCCCTTCTCGACTGCATCTACGACATATTTGGAATCCGAGTAGACGAGCACATCGGCATTGATGACCTTGAGTGCTTCGAGCCCCTTGATTACTGCCAGTAGCTCCATACGGTTATTGGTTGTCTTGCGAAAGCCCTCCGAGAGCTCCTTCCGGTGCCCTTTGGCCAATAGTACAGTCCCGTACCCTCCAGGCCCTGGGTTTCCTCGTGATGAACCGTCTGTATAGATGATGATCATGGATTTTGGTATAGAGTTGAAAAGTTCAAAGTAAAATGTTTTTGACCATTCCACCCTCTTTCAACTCTATACTTTTCACTTATCGGTCGATCTTACCAGATCTCCAAAGCATTTTTGAAAAGCTTGATCGCAATGGTGAGTAGGATAATTCCAAATACTTTTCTCAAAATATTGAACCCAGCTTGGCCTATCTTTCTTTCCAACCAGGGTGATGATTTGAGAACGATGAAGATGAAAACTAGGTTGAGAATAATACCAACCAAGACATTGGCCAACTCAAACTCTGCACGCAGAGAAATCAAGGCAGTCATGGTGCCTGGACCAGCGATCAATGGAAAAGCCAGCGGCACAATCGAACTGCTATTGCTTTCATCCGTATCGGGCTTAAACAATTGTATACCCAAAGTCATTTCCATACCAATAAAAAACATAATCAAAGCCCCAGTAATGGCAAAGGAGCCAATATCGATCCCAAAAAGTCCCAAAATCTTGGAGCCAAGAAACAGAAAAACAACCATGATCACACCTGCTACGATCGTTGCTTTTCCACTTTGGATATGTCCTGATTTTTTGCGTAAATCAATGATAATCGGCACACTGCCGAGGATGTCTATGATCGAAAACAAAATCAGGGAGACCGATAGTATTTCTTTAAAATTAAGCATGGGGAGTAATGTTGTATGGGTAATTAGTGTTGTGTCAAATAATCTACGGCCATGTTGTATCCTGGTAACCCGTGACCAATAAAATGTGCTTTGCAAACAGGTGTCAAATAACTGTGGTGACGAAAAGTCTCTCGCTCCATGATGTTGGAGATATGAACCTCAATCACTGGGGTAGTGACTCCCGATACCGCATCGGCTAGTGCCACGGAAGTATGCGTGTACCCTCCAGCATTGAACACGATCCCGTCATAGTCAAACCCTACAGCGTGAATCTTGTCGATCAATGCTCCTTCGTGATTGCTCTGGTAGTACTCCAACGATACGTTAGGATAGGCCTCTACCATCGTTTTGAAATACTCTTCGAAACTCTGAGTACCATAAATTTCTGGTTCTCTTTTACCCAACAGGTTGAGGTTGGGCCCATTCAATACTAGTATCTTCATAGCGCAAAATAAAAATTAAGGTGCAAAACTAGTTTACCCCTTAGAATATCCGCTATTAATATATACAGATTAATTTTACAGCTATGTCTTGGGACTTTTACATCCGGCAATTCAAATCCTATCTGCAACTAGAGCGTTCTCTCTCTCCCAATTCGGTAGAGGCCTACGTGCAGGATATCAACAAACTACATCAGTTTCTCCAATGGCGCCAAAGCGACAAGGGACCACACGATGTAGCAGATAGTGACATCCGAGACTTGCTGGAGCATATCACCGAACTCGGTATGTCAGCGTACTCCCAGGCTCGCATCGTCTCAGGCATCAAAGCGTTCTACAAATACTTGCACTATGAGGACTCTCTCTCCAAGGATCCTGCCGAGCTCATCGAGGCACCCAAGTTGGGACGAAAACTACCCGATACACTCAGCTTCCCGGAGATCGAAGAACTGTTAGCTGCTATCGATCATTCCAAACCGGAGGGTCAGCGCAACCGTGCCATGCTAGAAACGCTCTATAGTTCGGGGCTGCGGGTCTCCGAGCTCATCAACCTCAAGCTCAATGCTATCCTCGAAGACATCGGTTTTTTGCGTGTCATAGGCAAGGGCAACAAAGAACGACTCGTCCCTATCGGGCGTGAAGCACTCAAACACATCCAACTCTACCTCGATCATTCGAGGTGTCACCTAGAGATCAAACCTGGACACGAAGGATTCGTATTTCTCAACCGACGAGGTGCACAGCTCACCCGCGTGATGATTTTCACAATCATCAAAAACCTCGCGACCTCCATCGGCATGACCAAACGAATCAGTCCCCATACTTTTCGACATTCGTTTGCCACCCACCTCATAGAGGGAGGAGCCGACTTGCGAGCCGTACAAGAGATGTTGGGCCATGAATCCATCACCACCACAGAGATCTACACCCACCTAGACCGAGACTATCTCTCCCAGATCATCCGGGACTTCCACCCAAGGAGCTAGACTCATTGATCTAAGGACTTACTAATCTAAATAATGCATTCTACATCAAACCACGGTGCTTTCAACCCATAATCGTTTAGCGACAATGAATTAGGTCACCTATATTTCGTGCAAAATGCATTATTTTATTACTTTTAATAAAGATACCGTTATATTCTATTATCTCTAGATATATCCAACCATGAACCCGACCATTAAAAACATAGTTTTGCTTTTCGCATGTTTTCTTCCATTTATTGTAAAAGGTCAACCGGAAGATTATTATCTGGCACCTGCTCCTACTGGCGATGACAGCAATGATTGTCTTCTCTCAGGAGACCCTTGTGCTACATTGGATCATATCATGACTCTTGTAGCAGACAACGACAATATCTACGTAGAAGGAGGGGTATATATGGGCTCTCCTATAATTGATCACCCAATAAAGCTAATCGACATTAGTGGTAAATCTACATTTGGTATAGTTACACTAAATGCCGATATAAACTTTACCATTGGGCTAATGGAAGCCGCATTGGTACAAGTCAATCCCGGCGGCTCAATACAAGACGCTGTAGACCTATGCCCCCCCTCAGGAGCAGGATATATAGAAGTCCGAACTGGGGTCTACAATGAATCGGTGACTTTTAACAAGGACCTATCCTTTACTTCAATCAGTGCTCCTATTACTATTGCAAACATTGAAGTGGATAACGGCGCTACACTGACTACCGACGCGAATATGACGATCTCAGGCAATGTCACTTTAACTAATGGCATTATAAATACACAGTCTACTCTTTATTTGGGTACTGGTGCATCAGATATAGTCGAAACAAGCTCTAACTATGTGACAGGTAAAGTCACCATGCTCACACGCCCAGTAGGAACTGGCTCCATTGACTTCCTAGGTGCCAATATTGCTAATTCGTCGAATATTGGCAATGTGACTATCTCCCGAACAACGGGTCCAAGTGCTGCCGTGTTAGGTATTCCGACTAGTTCCATTGCGGCGGTCTGGGAAATAACGGCTACCGGCACACCATTCAATACTGACATCCAGTTTAGTTGGCTATCTGACTTTGATAACGGTCTAAATGTTTTTAACCTAGAAAATGCAAGTTTGTTTCGAGATGCAGGCTCTGGTTGGAGTCAGTTAGGAACTCTATCAGATGCAAGCATGAGTAACCCAAGGACGATCAGTAATGTCAATTTAGATGCGTTTGGCTTATTTACTGTGTCAGTTGATGGCACGAGTTTACCTGTTGTTCTCACGACATTTTCAGCTAAGAAGAAGTCAAACCACATACTGCTCCAATGGCAAACTGCCTCAGAAACCAACCATGACTATTTTGAAGTGCAACGTAGTTCGGATGGCGAGAACTATGAAGCTCTCGGCCAAGTCAGTTCGGCTCACAACTCCACAGCGATCAACGACTATGAATGGAAAGATTTTGCTAGCACACTCAATGGTACAATCTACTACCGACTGATGATGATGGATTTTGACGGAACCCATGAATATTCAAACGTAATAACCGTTTCAAACCAACGTGATTTCATCTCTTTGTTCCCTAATCCTTCCTCAGACAAAATCAGCGTAATTGCTAGTGAAAAAATTGAGAAAATGGAAGTTTACAATACCACAGGTCATCGTATCAAAGTTGATACTCAACACGATGAAATTGATATTTCAAAAATAGCCCCTGGTATTTACATGCTTAAAGTATTTTTCGCTTCGGGTGCATCGCAGGAAAGATTTATAAAAAAGTAAAAGTCATTCTGACCAATCAAAATTCCCTTAACGAAATACCCGCCAGAAAATCTATTCGAGTCAAACAAAAAAACAGAGTCAAAGACGTTAAACCGATAACATCCCGACTCTGCTTCCCATAACCTAACCAAATAATTTTACGGATGCAACGTCCTCTAAAAAGACACGCTACTGACGCTATTTTCTATTTGCTCCGTTGACGATATTGCTTGCTCATCTTTAGACAAGAACCCTATAATTTTCACTTCGGCTCGTCGATTTAGTTGATGCATCTCCTCTTCGCATGAAGCACTATTGGCACAATGGTTGAGTAGCTGGCTCTCTCCATACGCTCGGCTTACCACTCGTTCTGATGAAACCCCTCTTTCCTCTAAATAGCTTATCACAGATTGGGCTCGTCGATCAGACAGTTCTCTATTGTACAGGGCACTTGCTCGACTATCAGTATGTGTTCCTACCTCGATGATGATCGATGGGTTCTCTCGGAGCACCACTACCAATTGGTCCAAAATAATCTTCGCATCATTTCGGATATCATGTTTATCCAAATCATACAATATTGGCTCTACGGCCAATTCTTTTCCTACGAGCAAACGCTCCATCTCTCCGTCATGTACCACTACTCCTGCGAGGTTGTTTCCAGTATTCATGAAGGTTTGCTTCGTGAGATACTCGTATTTCACAAGTTCAACACTATAGGTCGTCCCCGATTCTGCCGCAAAGGAATAGTACCCATCAGCCTCCGTCACGATTCTAACTTGCTCTTGTGTCTCCTGGTTGGTGACAAGAACTTGAGCCGATTCCAGTCTCTCACCACTCATTTGATCAGTGATCACTCCTTCAACTCTCAACTCACGCGTCACGTACATACGAATGGTATCACCATAAGACACGGTTGGGTCCATCTCAAGGTGATCCACACTGTACCCCTCCTTGGTAGCAGTCATACTATATATCTCATCGAATGAATAATCATAAGCAAACACTCCACTCTCGTCGGTGACTCCTTCTACAGTCTTGCCAGCAGAAGACTGACTCTTGACTCCTACTTGTGCATTGGCCAAAGGCTGCCCTGATTGCATGTCAATCACTAGACCCGGCACACTACCTGATTTGATATATCTAAATGCATAGACATCATCCAAGCCTATACCTCCCTCTCTGTTGGAGGAAAAATAACCTTCCTCCAATCCATTCTTCTTTTTGATGGTAATCCCAAAATCGTCTTTGGCCGAATTCATCGGGTAACCCAAATTCTCAGCCACGGAATTAGGATCCTTCAAATCAATTTTGAAAATATCTAATCCTCCGAGTCCCTTGCGACCATTGGATGCGAAGTAGAGTATTTCATTCTCATCGACAAAAGGAAACATCTCAGACCCCTCGGTGTTGACATGTGCCCCCAAATTGACAGGCCTACCCCATTTGTCGTCTTCTCTAGTTGACATATATATATCTGTCTTGCCGTAACCTCTCGCTTTATCCGATGAAAAATACAAACGTTGACCATCTGCCGAAACCGTAGGATGGCCGCAAGAATATTCATCACTATTGAACCATATTTCCTCTGCGGGCTTCCAGTTGCCCTCATCATCTCTCTCAGCGAGGAATAACTTGAGTTTGTTGACCCCTTCATTACTCTCTTTTGCCTCGGCTGTTTTTACAGTCAATTTTCGGTTTCGAACTCGGAGTTCCCCTTTGGTGTAGTTGTTTCGGGTAAAAATCACACGAGTCTCACCATCATAAAAACACAACGGTCCTTCATGATACCCTGATTTGATTCGTTTGTCGTACAACTCCACCTCCCCGCTTTCTCCTTCAACTCGAAAAATGTTAAGAAAATAAGTATTGTCCCAATTGTACTTTGGCTTCAAAAACTGCATTGCTCCCATCGTAGGTCGAGACGATACAATTAACAATTCATCTTCATAATATGTCGGTGCAAAATCATACCCATCAGTATTGAACTCTGCCAACTCAACCTCGAACCGAATAGAGTCATTGTAAAAATCCAACATTCTACTCAGTCCATACAAGCGCTCTTCTACCCGTAAATCATCAGGGTGACTGTCCTGATACTTTCTAAACCACACGCTAGCTTCTTGATATCTCTCGGCAGTAATTAAGGTTTCGGCATAGTGCAAGTAGTGATCCTCATTTTCGCTAATCAAACTACTGTTGCTCATTATCAATTCATAATAAACCCGAGCACTGTCATAGTCATGAAGTTGGTAATACCCGTAGGCAAGCTCCAGTCTGACAGTATCGTCCGTCGGCACAATACCCAAAGCCCTATGGTATAATTTCACTCCTTTGGCGTAGGCCAAATCCTGATAAAACTGGGCTGCTCTCGCTTTGATTCGCTCATAATTTTGATATTTGACTGAGCCTACAGTCACTGTAGCTCCGTACACTTGTGTCATAACAATTTGACTCAGCCATACAAACGCAATCAATACGATGACTCTTTTTATCCACAATATTTTTGTTGAATTTTTCATAAATACAAATGTTTAAAAGTATCTAGGAGTTACTATTCTATCTGATTTCAAATTGAACACGTAGTTGATCATCAACTCGTGCGAACCACTATTGACTCTGCTCAAATCGGTCGTCGTGTAAAAATCATAAGCATACCCAATTTGCAAACTAGGAGTCAATTGGAGCTGAATCAACGCATCGAAGCTATCAAACGAACGATACGACACACCCAACCAAAGCAACTCATTGATCAAAAAATTGGCATTGAGATCTACTTGAAGCGGGGCTCCTTCTACCCACTTGAACAGCACATTTGGCTTCAATTTCAAATGTCTATTGAGTTCGAACACATACCCTGCCGAAGCAAAATAGTGACGAATCAATTGTGCATCCGCATCCAATTCATTGCCTGTATTGGGATCGATCGGAACATCTAGACCTCCAGATACCGAATGATTGATCAACTGTGGCACAGAAAACCCCACATAAAATCGATCTGAGTACCACATGATTCCTGCTCCTGCGTTGGGAGAAAGATCGTTGATGTTTTGGCTTGCCAAATTAGGGTCATTGTTCATATTCTCTGTAAAATCCGCCTTGTACTGATGTATACTGGCTTGCAAACCAAATGACAGCTTACTCCGCTGTGTCACGCTGATCCGGTATGCATAACTCAAGCTGGCTCCAAACTGATGGGTCACACCTATCTCATCATTGATAAGGATACCTCCCAAAGCGATGTTTCGATACTTGATTGGACTATGAATCGAAAAAGTCTGCGTCTTTGGTGCTCCTTCGAACCCTGCCCACTGGTGCCTAGCCAAAAAACTAGTGCTAATGCCCTCATGAATCCCTGTATACGCTGGATTGAGTGCCAACTGATTGAACATGTACTGGGTGAACATCGCCTGCTGTTGTGCTTGCCCAGTGTACGCACTCCACAGGAGTGTACTCACGAGTATTGCTTTAAAAATTGTTTTCATGGTTATGGTATGTTTATTCCGTTATAGTACTTGAACAAAGCCTTTGAGTAATGATTTACCCTCTCCTAGATCGATCACGTAGAAGTAGGTACCCTCAGGGAGGTTACTACTACCAAGTCGGTTGCCGTCGCCTAGGAAGGCTCTGTCTTCATTATTATATCCTTTGGTTTCCCAAACTTTATTACCCCATCGGTTGAATACCTGAACATGGTTGTTTGGGTAGCTATCTATATTTCTGATTTGCAGTCTATTATATGGATAAGGACTCGTTTTAGAGATAACGTTGTTGAGTACCTCTGCACTGTCTCCGTCAGGTCCTTCTTCACTATCTGGTCTATTGTCACCATCCGAATCTAGATCGAGGTAGTTAGGTACACCATCTCCATCCACATCTGACTCACCTTCGATCTCATCAGAGATGCCGTCACCATCCGAGTCTAGATCAAGGTAATTCGGTATTCCGTCGTTGTCTGCATCTTCAACTCCTTCGTTTCTATCCAAAATACCATCAGCATCGGAATCTTCATCCAAATAGTTTGGAATAGTATCCCCATCGACATCTTCTGTTCCCTCCTCTTCGTCAGAGATTCCATCGTTATCGGTGTCCTGCTTCATGATTGTGAATACTATCTCTCCCGTCGCACATGCTCCTGAGGCGTCACATACTTCATAAATCAAACTTACTTCTCCACTGAAACCTACTGGAGAGGAATAACTTAGACTGGAACCTGTCAATGAACTGTAGCCACTAGAAGTATCCGATATTATTTGATAAGTAAAGCTGGTATCATCGATATCTGAAACCAATGTGGATAGATCAATTGTAACTCCCTCCAAAGACTCTACACTGGCACTAAAATCCTCAACCACAGGTCTGTCATTTTGTGGTATGATTGTCAAATCTACTGTCACCACCTCACTAGCCTCTCTCCCGTCATTGACGACATAGGTAAAGCTATCAGTACTCGTCTCTGACCCATCATGCACATAGAGGAAGCTACCGTCTGTATTGAAAGTCAATGTGCCGTTAGTCACGTCACTCTCCAATGTGGCTATGAGGGTATTGCTATCCGCATCTGTATCATTGGACAAAACACCAGTAGCTGCAGTTTCATTGTTAGTAGAACCCTCATTGTAAGTATATGAATCTGCAATCGCTACTGGCCGGTTGTTTGGGTTGGCCTCACACTGTGGTGTCGCTGGAGGATAAGAGACTGACATCTCACTCTCTGGATTCACAGAAACTTTCACTGACATTCCATCTCTCAATCCATCTTCTACTCTAATCCACTGACCTCCTACAAAATCCCACCCTGGCCATGCCGTACCGTTGCCTTCTGCATCTACTTCAGCACCAGGCCATAGCAGCTGACCTGAAAGACTCTGTCCCGTCAGTAATTGTGCTACACTTCCATCTGCTTTGATCCATTCGATCTGAGCTGTCAAACCTTCAGAATCAAAACCTACAGCTGTCACTTGATAATTCACATAAGGCACATCGTTGATACAAACCTCTTCCATGGTGATCTCAATGGACCTATTCTCCATAGCTGTCACTACCAACACCCCTGTAGCTGTCCCGCCCTTTCCGTCACTTACGACATAAGTCACAGTGATATCACCAACATAATCTACTGGGGGAGTAACCACCACATCACCATCAGCATCTACTGCCGTCGTACCCTGATCTGTAGTCACCGAGCTAACTATCAACACATCGCCTTCTGCATCTGTATCATTGGCTAGTACATCCACCGTCAGTACTTCGCCCTCTTGTATAGTAGTCATTTCACCTGCTACTACTGGGGCATCGTTCGTGCCAGTGACAGTGATCGTTACGGTTTGAGTGGAACTGGTAACTCCGTCGTTATCCGTCGCAGTGTAAGTGAATGTCACGTCTTCTGTCGCGCCAGCTGCCAAAGCTTCAAACTCTCCATTCGGATCGAAGCTATACGTACCGTCTCCGTTGAAAGTGAGGTTTCCTTTTGTGGTGTCGTCTACCAAAGCGTAGCTCACTACCGTACCATCTACATCAGTTGCTGCGGGTACACTTGTGCTCAGCGTAGTTTCTTCGTCGGTGCCTTGTGCATCGTTGCTTGCTACTGGGGCATCGTTCGTTCCTGTTACAGTGATCGTTACGGTTTGCGTGCCGCTTACTGTGCCATCATTGTCAGTGGCGGTGTAAGTGAATGTCACGTCTTCTGTCGCGCCAGCTGCCAAGGCTTCAAACTCTCCATTCGGATCGAAGCTATACGTACCGTCTCCGTTGAAGGTCAAGTCGCCTTTTGCTACATCTGCAATTAGAGCATAGCTCACTACCGTGCCGTCCACATCAGTTGCTGCGGGTACACTTGTGCTCAGCGTAGTTTCTTCGTCGGTGCCTTGGGCATCGTTTGAGGCTACTGGCGCATCGTTCGTACCTGTTACAGTGATCGTTACGGTTTGCGTTCCGCTTACTGTGCCATCATTGTCAGTGGCGGTGTAAGTGAATGTCACGTCTTCTGTCGCGCCGGCTGCCAAGGCTTCAAACTCTCCATTCGGATCGAAGCTATACGTACCGTCTCCGTTGAAGGTGAGGTTTCCTTTTGTGGTGTCGTCTACCAAAGCGTAGCTCACTACCGTACCATCTACATCAGTTGCGGCTGGTACACTTGTGCTCAGCGTAGTTTCTTCGTCGGTGCCTTGTGCATCGTTGGAAGCTACTGGCGCATCGTTCGTGCCAGTGACAGTGATCGTTACGGTTTGCGTTCCGCTTACTGTGCCATCATTGTCAGTGGCGGTGTAAGTGAAAGTCACATCTTCTGTCGCGCCTGTTGCCAAAGCTTCAAACTCTCCATTCGGATCGAAGCTATACGTACCGTCTCCGTTGAAGGTCAAGTCGCCTTTTGCTACATCTGCAATTAGAGCATAGCTCACTACCGTACCGTCTACATCGGTTGCTGCAGGTACATTTGTGCTCAGCGTAGTTTCTTCGTCGGTGCCTTGGGCATCGTTGGAAGCTACTGGGGCGTCGTTTACCGCAACCACAGTAATATCCAAATCACCGGTATCAGTAGTCGTTCCATCCGTTACCGTGTAGGTCGCAGTTGGCACTGAACCGAAATAGTTACCCACAGGCACGAAAGTGTAACTACCATCAGCATTAATGGTCAAATCTCCCTCTACCAAATTAGCCGTTTGTCCCGCTGTATAAATTGAAAACCCAATTTGAAACTGCGTCACAGTGAGTACATCACCATCCACATCGGTATCATTGTTCAATACACCGCTTGCGGCATTTACATTCAATGTAATGTCTTCATTTGTACTGTTGCTGTCATCACCAGCGACAGGAGCCCCATCGTTGATTGGATTCACAGTAATAGTCATGGTATAGCTAGACACAGAATAACTAAAACCATCACTCACCAAAAACCCAAACTGGGTATATGGACTTCCATTTTCATTTGCATCTGGAGCAAACATCAAATCATCTATGTCGGCAGCTAGTACATCGTCATTGACTGCCACCTCTTCACCAGAGGTATAAAGCCCATCGGCATTTGCATCTACAAAAAGAATTCCCTCTCCAGGCAGATTAGTGATTCTTATAGAAGCCAAAACATCCGAAGCATCCCCATCTGTAAAAGCAAAGTCAGTACTACTAAAACCATAATTGATATCTTCATCAGTAGCTACTGAATTGTTCGCTGATTCAGGAAAATCATTGACAGTGATGGTTACCTCTGCTGTCTCACAAAACACTGGAGAACCATCATCGCACACTTCATATTCGAAAGTAGCCTCACCTGTAAACACCCCACTGGCCGGGGTAAAATCGAAAGTACCATTAGAATATATAGTCAAACTCCCACTAGAGGGGCCAGACACTGGAGTCGTATTGATCGTCAATAAATCACCATTCGGATCAGAATCATTCGCCAAAAGATCGCTACCAGAGATTGATTCACCCTCGTTGATTTTGAAAGTATCATCGGTCAAAGCTGGCGCACAATTGGTCACCACTGTATATGTAATTTGATCAAAATCAGAAGTAGAGTTCCACCATGTATTGATGGTATTGCTGTCGCCAAAACCAGCAGCATTGAAAGCCCAAGAATGACAAGTAGCACCCGACCCCACAGGCAAATCAGGAGTACACCCATCCATCTCCGTGCTCCCTCCTACATTGGAATCATCCCAATAAATCTCAAGCTCTCTCGGAGTACCAGGCCTTACCAAATTCACATCGTACCCATTTGGGTTGCCTTCTACATCATACAACGGGATGTGGGTGTAGCCATAACTAATTTCTGCAATCACGTCTATTGGTGTACCTGGCGTGATATCATTGCCCGCTCCATCTTTCCCATCCCAAGCCACACAGTTTTCACCAGAATCAACCACCGTTGTAGTCAACACATCAATCCCTGCGTCATAAATACCATTTTGGTTGACATCTATCAAGACATCGGCAATTCCTGATTTATTCGAATTTATATTGACACACCAATTGCCAGGCCCACCTGCGCATTCGGTCATACTGATGTTTCCAATTATACTTCCCTCCACACCTGATGGAAACTCTGATTCATCTGGCTCATTTAGGAATATTGGATACTCCAAAAAGCTGAGATTACCTATTCCAGATTTTCTATCCTCGAAAGGATCTCCAGTATTGGCTGTACCCGTAGAGTTGGACAGCACGGTAAAATACCCTGGCTGAAAGTCATTGAATACGATTTCGGTAACTACACTGTCTATTGAATAGTTGAAAAGTGAGGCTGACCAGTCATAAAAACCGTCAACTGGACTATACGCATCAACCTCCCATTTTTTAGACCACAATCTCCCATCAACTGCTGTAGAAGTACTTTGATCGACTACAGTCACATCAAAGAGATCCACATAAAACGCACCACTCCCTCCTGCGAATGCAAACTCAATATAGTAGTCTCCATTTTTAGTAGGATCTAGGGTAATGCCATTCACATAGCCATTCATCATATCCACCACCGAAGGACCAGCCGCAGCTTGACTGTACAAAGGCACCCATCCTGGATTGCCAGGCGCTAGCGTACTCCAAGCAGTTGCTACCCCATCTGGGTCAACTACTCTAACTAGGACATCAAAAGATCGAAGCGAACCATCTGCTCCGTTTTCATAAGGATTGATATTGAAGGCCATATGTATTTCCTCATTGGTATGGTCTCCAATTCGGACATTCAAACGATCATCTTCCGTTGTACCATAGCCACTCCAAAGTGCCCAATAGCTATTGACCAAAATGGCCAATCCTCCGTCTTGAGTCTGATCTTGACGCAACTGTTTGGTTCCTTCTCCTCTGACTCCTTGAAGATTACAAGAGATAAAAAGGAGAATCAAACAAGTAATTAAACTGAGTTTAGTAGAACTTTCCTTATCGAGCAAATTACACATAGCAATTAGATTTAGTGGTTTGGCTTTCTTAGCACCTGATTCTTATGGAGTTTGGCTTGATTTCCCTCACTCACAACTCAAAGAACATAAAAAGGTCTCTCCTATAGGGTAGCTATTAGTTTAGCGCTCCCTTACTAAAGTTGAATTGCATATATCTGGCGATGAACGGTTTCCCAGAGGAACAGACTCCAAAACACCTATTCTACGTCTTTTGTTAAGGTGTCCATTAGAGAGGCAAGAAGCCTCTCTGTTATACATTGGATTGTTTTATGCGATGACAATCTCTCTTACACGCATCATTATTACTCTATTCATAGTATTGAATCAGGAACGAGTTCTTAATTTTGCGACTGTCTACAACCAATGACTATGTACAAAATATTTATACGCCCACTCTTGTTTCTATTCAACCCAGAAAAGGCGCACCATATCACTTTCTTCTTTCTCAAACTAGCTACTAAACTCCCTCTAGGGATCGCTCTGATCAAGCTGTTCAGCCCCCGAATCAAAGCCCAACCCAAAGAGTTATTCGGCATCCAGTTTCCCAACTCAATCGGGCTGGCAGCTGGACTAGACAAAAATGCCGAGGCAATAGACGCCTTTGCAGCACTAGGGTTTGGATTCGTCGAAATCGGCACTGTGACACCCAAACCACAACCTGGCAATCCTCTCCCTCGTCTCTTTCGTTTGAAACAAGATCAAGCACTCATCAACCGTATGGGGTTCAACAACGGCGGGGTGGAGATTATCAAAGAAAGGCTCAAGAAAAGAAAGTCCAACGTTATCGTCGGTGGCAACATCGGCAAAAACAAAGTCACCCCCAACGAGCAAGCGGTCAACGACTACTTAATTTGCTTCCATGAGCTTTTCGATTGGGTTGACTATTTTGTGGTCAACGTGAGCTCACCCAACACTCCTGGTCTACGCGAACTCCAAGAGAAAAAACCCCTGTCGGATATTCTCAACAGGCTGATGGACGAGAATAAAAAGAAGGCAGTACAAAAACCAATCTTGCTAAAAATCGCGCCAGACTTGACCGAGGATCAACTCAAAGACATCATCGAAATCGTAGACGAAACCCAAATCGCTGGTATCATCGCTACCAACACGACCATCGACCGCTCAGGTCTCCAGTCAGACCAAGCTCTCATCGACAACATCGGCGCGGGAGGTCTCAGCGGATCGCCTGTACATCAAAAATCAACCGATGTGATCCGTTTCCTACACGAGCAATCGAAGGGCAGTTTTCCTATCATCGGAGTAGGAGGTATCAATTCTGCAAAAAGGGCCATTGATAAATTCGATGCAGGAGCCAGCATGGTACAGCTCTACAGTGGATTCATCTACGAAGGGCCAGCCCTCATCCAAAAAATCAACAACAGCATCTCTACAAATTGATAGCATGTCAGCCCCACGAGGCACACAGATTTCTTGACAAATTGTTTATTTTACGATTCGAAAAAACACTGAATGGCTAAGAATACATACAAAAACCAAACGAAGGAAAAGAAAGAGTTCAAGCTCCCTACATTTTCCATTGGGTTCCTCGCAGACAGACGACTCCACCTATCGCTCGGGTTTCTGGCATTGATCTCTAGCCTATTCCTGCTTACTGCCTTTTTCTCCTACCTCTTCACGGGCAAGGCCGATCAAAGCATCATCGGTCACGTCATCGATACAGGAGTCAAAGCCTCTGGGCAAGAAGCCGACAACTGGCTAGGTCTCTTTGGTGCCTATGCCTCTCATTATTTCATCTACCAATACTTCGGAATCGCATCGTTTCTCATCCCTCCTTTCTTGTTTTTGATCGGGTACAAGACAGTATTCAGACGTGAGATCCTCCCTATCTCAAAATCCTTTTTCTTCGTATTATTCTTCCTTTTTTGGGTCAGTATCTTGATTGGTTACATGATGATCAATTCCGAATCCATCTACGAATGGGGATTCCTAGGTGGGGGGATTGGGTTCGAGATCGCAGCACTACTCGACAGTCTGATGGGCTGGGGCACCCTACTCTTTTTGGTACTCGCTTTCGTCGTCTTCGCCATCTATTTCCTCAACATAACCAAAATGTCAGGGCTCTCAGGGATTGAGTTCCCCAAGGATCACGCCATTGACGAAAACGGAGAAGCGCTCACTACAGTAGGTGTAGAACCAACAGCTGCCAATCAAGAAGACGATGAGTACGAGTATTTGGAAAACGATGAGGAGATGACTCTTGTCAAAAAGGAGCCTAAAGAAAAAACAACAACCGATGAATCCGAATCCATCGCCGCGATGGTAGCATCCATCAAAGAAGAAGTAGAAGAAGAGGAAGCACAACTCAACCAAAAGAAAGCTGAAAGCTGGGAGGTAGAAAAACCAGCAAAACCTATCAAAAAAGAAGAAAAGCCTGATCTGGTCCTTGACGTGGAGCTCCCTCCACCTGCTCCAAAACCAAAAGAAGCACCCATAGAGCCAGAAGTGGCTTTCGAAACAGCAACAAAAAAGGACACAGACAAGGTAGCCAATACCCTCGAAAACTACGATCCAACCTTGGATCTGGGCAACTACCGCTACCCGACTCCAGACCTCCTCATCGAGTACCCCGAAAAAAACATACAAGTCTCCAAGGAGGAACTTGAACAAAACAAAGACCGTATTGTCGAGACTCTGATCAACTTCAAGATCGGCATCTCAAGTATCAAAGCGACCATCGGTCCAACCGTGACGCTCTATGAGATCATCCCCGAAGCAGGAGTCAAGATATCGAAAATCAAGAACCTAGAAGACGACATTGCGCTAAGCCTCGCAGCACTCGGTATCCGGATCATCGCACCGATCCCTGGCAAAGGAACAATCGGTATCGAGGTACCCAACAAAAACCGCGAGATGGTCGATATCAAATCGGTACTGACCACCGAAAAATTCATGAAGAGTAAGGCTGAACTCCCCGTCGTACTTGGCAAGACCATATCCAACGAAGTATTCGTCACAGACTTAGCCAAAATGCCTCACCTACTCATGGCAGGTGCTACAGGACAAGGAAAATCCGTCGGACTCAACATCCTCTTGACTTCTCTGGTGTACAAAAAACACCCCTCGCAACTCAAATTCGTCCTCGTCGATCCGAAAAAAGTAGAATTGACACTCTTCAACAAAATCGAGAGACACTTCCTCGCCAAGCTACCAGACACCGAGGACGCGATCATCACAGATACAAAAAAAGTCATCCATACGCTCAACTCTCTATGTATCGAAATGGACAACCGCTACGACATGTTGAAAAATGCGGGATGTAGAAACCTCAAAGAATACAACAAGAAATTTGTCGAAAGACGCCTCAATCCAGAAAAAGGGCACAAATTCCTCCCCTACATCGTCCTTGTCATCGATGAGTTGGCGGATTTGATGATGACTGCTGGCAAGGAAGTAGAAACTCCAATCGCTCGTCTTGCACAGCTTGCAAGAGCCATTGGTATCCACCTCGTGGTAGCGACGCAACGTCCCTCGGTCAACGTCATCACAGGTGTAATCAAGGCCAACTTCCCAGCGAGGCTGTCCTTCAGAGTGACCTCAAAAATTGACTCACGGACTATCCTCGATGCAGGTGGAGCCGAACAACTGATCGGAATGGGAGACATGCTTTTATCCCTTGGGTCAGAGATTATTCGTCTCCAATGTGGATTCGTAGACACCCCCGAAGTAGAGCGCATCTGTGAGTTCATTGGGGATCAGCAGGGCTACTCCTCAGCCTACATGCTGCCGGAATTCGTCGGGGAAGATGGAGACAATACCGCTCCAGGTGAAGTAGACCTCAAGGATCGTGATGCTCTCTTTGACGATGCAGCTCGAATCATCGTATTGCATCAGCAAGGCAGTACTTCTCTGATCCAAAGAAAACTCAAGTTAGGATACAACCGAGCAGGTCGATTAATCGATCAATTAGAAGCTGCAGGGATCGTCGGTTCATTCGAGGGAAGCAAAGCCCGCGAAGTATTGATCAGTGACGAATACAGTTTGGAACAGTTATTGAATGAATTGAACGGATAATAAATAGATACAAATCAAAATACACCATAATGAGATTTTTAACCACAAGCTTACTCTTATCAGTACTGGTAATCAGTCAAGCAATTGCCCAAAAAGATCCAAAAGCAAAAAGCATATTGGATGCGATGAGCAACAAATACAAAAACATTCCTGCTTTCAGAGCGGACTTTGAATACACCATGGAAAATCCTGAAGAAGACATCAACGAAGGATTCGAAGGCAAAGTCAGCGTCAAAGGAGAAAAATACAAACTCAGTATGGAAGGTCAACAGATCATGTTTGACGGCACCAATGTCTGGACCTATTTGGTCGACGATGCAGAAGTGACCGTCGCTCCTTTCGAAGAAGACGAAAGCGAAATCTCACTTTCCAACATTTTTACCCTCTACGAAAGCGGATACAAATACCTCTACCTTGAGTCAAGAGACAATGGTAAAACCGACGTAGTGGATCTCGTACCCGAAGACCTCAACAAAAGCTACTTCAAAATCAGAATGCAAATCGATGCATCTACAAAAGAGTTGAAGACGTTCAAAGTATTTGACAAATCTGGCAGCCGATATGTCTACACAATCGTTTCCTTCAAAACCGACAGCAGCTTGAAAGATTCAGATTTCACGTTCAACACTGCCAAAAATCCTAATGTCGAAGTGATCGACTTTAGATAATCCGCAAGAAACCAAAACTTAGGCTCTACGGTACCGTAGAGCCTTTTTTTGTACCCTCACCCCTCTTTCTAATGTGCACCATACTTTTCTCTTGGAAACAACACAGCAACTACTCCCTCATCGTAGCTGCCAATCGTGACGAATTTCATAGCCGACCAACCGAACCCGCACATTTTTGGACCGAATACCCAGATCTACTCGCTGGTAAGGACTTGACAGCAGGAGGTACTTGGATGGGCATACATCGCAAAGGACGATTTGCTGCCCTCACCAACTACCGTGACATAGACCGAACCAATCCTCATGCTCCCTCTCGTGGCAAATTGACCCTCGATTTCCTCATAGGAGAAAGTTCTCCAAAAGCGTACCTCAACGAACTGATTGAAAAAGAGATTGAATATAACCCATTCAACCTCTTGGTAGCTGATCAAGACTCCCTCTGGTACTACAGCAACATTTCTGGACAACCACAAGCTCTCGCTCCAGGTCTCTATGGACTCAGCAATGGACTACTCAACGATCCTTGGCCCAAAGTCCGGCATGGCAAACTAGAACTACAAAAATGGGTCACGAATCAACAAGAAGACCCCAAACAATTACTCTCCATCTTGCAAAACAAAGACCTAGCACCTGATGATGAGTTGCCCAAAACAGGCGTCCCCTATGGCATGGAGAAAGCACTATCTGCATTACATATTGACTTGGATTCCTACGGCACCCGCTGTTCAACTGCACTCCTCCAAAACGAGCAAGAATCTGTTTTTGTAGAAAAAACCTACGCCATTCGAGGACAAAAAGAACAAATCGTTTCTCATCGAATCCCTATACTGCCGCGGTAATAAAATCTTTACATAGACTGGATTTCTTCTGCCTCTGCAAACAACCCCAGAGCCTGAAGGTAAATTTCGTTGGTCTGATTCCATATCGGATAGAACCCATTGTTGTTCCATATCCCTCTCGCAATCTGTGCCTTCACATAGATTTTAATAAGCTCCTTGGAATGCCTGAACTGCTTGGTATGAAAAGCAATCTTATTTGTCTTGGCTATCTGTACCAAGTCTTCCAACATAGCAGAGGTCACATCGAATGTATGAAAATAGGCATCAAAGCCCATAGAGGTCAGTTCATCCTTGTGCTCTTCAGAATACTTCAAGGCATACTCTCTGATCGAGTTGGACGTAAACAGCTTATTGAGATAGGATGAATTGCCTACTGTATCCAATGGCACATAAAAATCCGGCACGATCCCTCCTCCTCCATACACCACTCTACCTTTAGACGTCATGAACTTCAGCGAATCCACGACCGCTATACTGTCTGCATTGTACATCTCTCCAGATTCGTATCGACCATAAATATCCCCATAATAATCCTCCAAGTTGTCGCCATAGGACTTCTGTATGGATCGACCACTTGGCGTATAATAGCGTGAAATGGTCAACCTCAACTCCGATCCGTCGCTCAATTCGATAGGCATCTGTACGAGCCCTTTACCAAAAGACCTACGCCCGACGATCAGTCCGCGATCATTGTCTTGTATCGCTCCAGAGACAATCTCAGAGGCCGAAGCACTCCCTTCGTCTATCAAGACAATAAGTGGTTGATTTTCAAAATCCCCTCGCTCACCTGCGCGATGCTCTTGATTGTACCTAAACTCCTTACCTTTCGTAAATACGATCATTGGCTCTCCTGCCAAAAATTCATCCGCCATACGGATTGCTCTGTCCATGTATCCTCCAGGGTTCCCCGTGAGATCAAGTACGAGTTTTTGCATCCCTTGATCGAGTAGGCGATCCAAGGCCAATTTGAATTCATCATAAGTAGTCGCCGTAAATCGGTTGACCTTGATATACCCCACGTCTTCGTTGATCATATAATCTGCGTCTACCGAGAATTGCGGTATTTTATCCCGAGTGATTTCAAAGTCCAATAGCTCCTCCGCATTTTTGCGCAAAATAGTCACGGTTACCTTCGAACCCTTCGGTCCCCTAAGACGGTCCAACACACCACGATTGCGGATGCCGATACCTGCGACCAACTCTTCGTCTACCTTGATGATTTTGTCTCCAGTGAGTAGCCCCACTGCTTCGGATGGGCCACCACTGAGTGGTGACACGACATATATTGTATCTCTAAATATATTGTACTCTATCCCGATACCCTCAAAATTGCCCTGCAGCTGCGAATGGCTCAACTCCTGCTCTTCGGCAGGAATATAGACCGTATGAGGATCAAGATCCTTGAGCATCGACACGATAGCATCTTCTACGAGCTCATTTTGGTCTACCTCATCGACATAGTTTTTGTCGATGTAATTGAGTATCTCACGAAATTTGAAAGCACTCTTTCTTGAATTGACCGTTTCGTTTTGGCTACCGCCAATGACATTGGCACCAATGAATATTCCCGCTGCTGTAGCCACGGCTAATAAAAGTGGGAGTCGAATTTGGTATTTAGTGTTCTGAATATTCATGAGGCAAAATTTCTATCTCAAACGAAAATACGCCAAAAAAAGGTATTGAAAAACACTAACACCAGCAAGTGGTAAAGGAAGGGAGAAAAAGAAAAAAGACTGGATGTCTATCAAACGTCCCAGTCTTTTTCGTGATTGCTTACTTTTTCGTTCGGGAGCACAAATGCACAAATGATGGCTGCCACGAATAGCACGAAAATAAAGACTAACATTGCCATAATCCTGTAGTGTTTAAATTTTGAATCCCAAAGATATATCCTATCTCGAAGTACACAAAGAATGTTCTCACCAATATTCATCTTTTCTACTCTCTCCCTTTCAAACACATGATTTTCAGCAAAAATCTTTGACATTTCCACAACCCCTTTCTAGTCCTCTAAGCCACATCCTCTCGCTCCCATCACTCCACGCATCCTCTCCTAACTCAAAACATATCCACAACCGGAAACAAGTCTGATTATCACTTCAGCTATGAAGGATTTATTTCATAAATTAGCCGGAATTTTGAAGAACATGAGAGTAGGCATCATTGATATTGGGACCAACACATTCCATCTCTTGATCGTAGATAGAGAGCAAAACAACCAAGTCCTCCACAAGGAAAAAGTCGCTGTGCGAATCGGTGCAAACGGAATCAGCAAAGGCTACATCTCTGATGATGCGATTGATCGAGCTATCGAAACCTTGAGTCGTTTTCGCGCACTACTCATTGAGTATGGTGTATCAGAGACGACAGCCACTGCTACCAGTGCCGTGCGCAATGCCGAAAACAAACACGAGTTTGTGCAAACCATCAAAGAAACTACCGGCATAGAAATCCATGTACTCTCAGGGGACGAAGAAGCGTTTTTGATCTATCAGGGTGTCAAAGAATACATCGACATTCAAGAGCCTGCCCTCATCATGGACATAGGAGGTGGTAGCATCGAGTTCATTCTCGCAGATCAGGACGACGTACTGTGGTTGCGAAGCTATGAAATCGGAGGACAACGTATCATTGACCAGTTTCACAAGTCTGACCCCATCACTGCCGGTGAAACACGTCTACTCAACCACTTCCTCGGAGAGACACTCCAGGAGGTATTCGAAAAAGTTAAATTATTTGGTGCCAAATACCTCATCGGCTCGTCAGGATCGTTCGACACCTTTTGGGACATCTATACCGCGTCACACCCGGAAGCGCACGACACGACTCCCATCTTGTCACACGACAAATTTGACGAGATCCACCATGACCTCATTGTCAAAAACAAACAAGAACGCCTCGCCATACCAGGCATGGTACGTATGCGTGTCGACATGATCGTAGGTGCTTCTATTGTCACTCAAAATGTCATGGAAAATTGTCACTTTGACCAAATCAGAATTTCACCCTTTGCACTCAAAGAAGGCGTCTTGTATCACGGCCTCTCTCACACAAACTAAATAAATACCATGTACAGTTACGAGCAACTACACACTTTTGCAAAGAAAATATTTGTAGCCATCGGACATACCGAAGCTCTCGCTACGCAAGCTGCTGACACACTCATCAGCGCCGACCTAAGAGGTGTAGACTCCCACGGAATCGCCCGTCTCAAAGGATACGTCAGACTATGGGAAGCAGACCGCATCAATGCCTCCCCCAACATCCATATCATACATGAGACTCCTTCTACTGCGACCATTGATGCAGATGCATCTCTCGGCCTCATCTCGGGTCCCGAAGGTATGCGTGTCGCCATCGAGAAGGCCAAACAAGTGGGCACAGGATGGGTCAGCGTCAAAAACTCCAACCACTACGGAATCGCGGGATACCATTCGATGATGGCACTCGAAGAAGATATGATTGGCATCTCTCTAACCAATGCAAGCCCGCTCGTAGCTCCGACCTTTGGCAAGGAACGCATGCTTGGAACCAACCCAATCTCGGTGGCCATACCAACGTTACACGAGACTCCCTTCATTGCAGATATGGCAACTACTACAGCTGCAAATGGTAAACTGGAAGTACTTCAACGCAAGAAACAAGACGCCCCTCTCGGATGGATCCAAGATGAGGACGGCACTCCCACGACCAACTCCCATGGTGTCAAAGAAGGCGGAGCGCTACTCCCACTCGGAGGAGACAGAGAACATGCCTCACACAAAGGCTACATCCTCGGATCGATTGTGGATATTTTTTCAGCGGTACTATCGGGAGCCAACTATGGGCCATGGGTACCTCCCTTCGTTAGCTTCATGGACCCTGTCTCTGACCCTGTTGGCCAAGGGCTCGGGCACTTCTTTGGTGCGATGCGTGTAGATGCCTTCAGACCCAAAGAGGACTTCTTGAAGCACATGGATCAATGGGTTGCACGATTCAGACAGACCACACCGATTCACCCTGACGTACCAGTACAGATCCCTGGAGACTATGAGCGTGGCATGGAAGCCGAACGTAGCAAAAACGGAATCCCCGTACTACAAGCCGTCATCGATGATTTGAATGAATTGGGAAATAAATTTGGCGTGACCCTTTAGGGCACAGCTACGACTGCAAGAGGCAGGTATTCAAGACTTTGGTTCTGAAATCGGCAATCTAGATGGGTAGACTAAAATCCCACCATAAAGTTGACCCCAATGGAATAGGGAGAAGAATACCCATCTTCTCGATTATCCTGCTCGTAAAGCACGTTGTACAGCAAGTAAAAGTTCACCACTGCTTTCCCTCCTAGATTCTGACTATAGCCCGCGCCTAAGAACAATCCGTCATAGTTGTAATTGCGCCCATTGTAGTTGAGCACATTGTACTCATAGAGCACCATCCCAAATATCGGGCCGTAGATTTGGTATTGAGCAAAAGCCTGTGGCCCAAAAACATTGTATTTGTCATCGTAGTACTTGTCCTCAAAATACTGATAACTCATCCCTATCCCCGTATTGAGTCTATCCGTCCAACGGTATCCACCGATCACTGTAAAACCTATACTAGTGATTCGCTCACTGAAAGACAAACCCGCTACGCCACCACCGACATATACTTTTTCCATCCATTCGCCATTCCCTTCTCTGCCGCCACGATCACCTTCGATGGTGTAGCCCCCCTTTGATTGCGCTAGAGACACTCCCACTGTCATCACCATGATGACCAATACACTGCAAATACGTTTCATACGGTTCTTCCTTTATTCTTCTACGACGACAAATATATCTTCCCCTTCCCTCTTCATGAAGTACTTTTCGCGGGCGAATTTCTCAAGCAGCTCTTCGTCGTTGAGCAACGCTTCACGGTCTGCTTCTGTGTCCTTGATCTTGTTTTGGTAGTATTTCTTCTGATCTTCTAGTTCTTCTACTTTGCCCTTAAGCTGGTATTGAGAATAAAAATCGTTGGAATCAAAAAACAACATCCACACCAAAAACACCACCGTAGCGATGAAGTAGAAGTTCTTTGTAATCTTGATGTGTTGTTTCATGGGTTTTGAATTTCACCTCTAAATTAAAAAATATACCCGTCATATACTAACCTCATCCATCATGCAACCAAGTATATATCTACCACAAAAATATCAATATTATAAGTTCATCTTTCATTTTGTCCATAAGATTATCAGACTAGCTCGGACACCGAACAAAGATCGTCTGATTCGCTTTCATATCCAGAGAGCTTTGTCTAATATTAGCTTCGGAGAGAGTAACCAACGCGTCTCCATCCTATCAACCACATGAAAATAGAGACTCATGGTCTCCACAGTTAGATACATCAATATTTTAATAACCAATAACTAAAAAACAAAATGAGTAAAACACAAACATTAGAAGATGCTGTCATCTTGGTAATGGACTCGTCTGACGAACCCTTCTTCTTGGATAGTGAAGGTAACAGGAGTGATCCAAACGACCCGGAAGCATTTACTACCTTGGTAGATGGAGACGGTGATGGTGAAGTCAGATGGTTTGCAGGAGCAGGTGTAAAAACAATCACCGAAATCAAAGTAGTATCTGGTGACATCCTAGTCGACCTCAAATCAAAGAGAAAAGGCACCTACTGGAAAGCAAAAGTAAAAAAATGCCAAAGTGGAGAATGCAAATACGATGTTACTTTCGTGAACTACAACGGAGAAACAAAAACGATTGATCCTAAAATTAAAATAGACCCACCTCCAGGGAAATGAGAATAAACGCACTTGTCATAATTGCCTTTTTTTTACTAGGCAATTATGACACTTACAGTCAAAATAAAAAACTAGCAGATAGCTTAATTCAATCTTTAACGCTTAAATCTACACCTCAAGAAAAATTATACACCTATGTAAATATTGCTAAGTATAGCGGAAATCCAGACGAGTCAATCCATTACGCCCAATATGCATTAGACCTACTCGAAACAACCAAGCAAGACACATTAAAAGGTCTATTGTATTCTACTCTTGGCAATGGCTTTCGGTTAAAGGGACAATTGCCAAAAGCAATCGAATACTATCTAAATAGTACCCAACATTACAACGGGAGTAGGCAAATCATTGGCTTAGCCAGTAGCTATGCAAGTCTTGGCAGTATTTATTCTAGTCAAAACAATTTTAATAATTCCACCTATTACTTTTTTAAATCGATAGAGATTTTTCGTGCAGAAAATGATTCCATTCGATTAGCCTCAGCACTGCTTAACTTAGGGGATGAATACTACATGTATGACCAACTAGACTCAGCATTAACCCTGTTTGAAGAATCTGGGATCATCTTCAAGAAAAAAAAATACCAAATAGGCTCAGCTTACAACTTAGGAAACATTGGGTTGGTCTACGCCAAACAAGGAAAATACGACCTGGCCGAACAAAACATGAACGAAGCGATCCAGATCCTAGAAGAAATGGGTGATCGCTACCCCATCGCTGTGTACGAGACCTCACTGGCTGAGATCTACGCCAAACGGGGCAATGTCAAGAAAGCACTCTTATATGCACACCATGCTCTATTGATAGGGGAAGAACTAGGACTCAAAGAACAAATCAGAGACGCGAGCCTGACGCTCTCAGCCCTCTACAAATCCATCCATAGCTACGAAAAAGCCTACAATTACCAAAGTCAGTACCTCAGCTACCGTGACAGCATCAACAATGAGGAAGTGGTCCGACAAATGGCCGATCTCCGTACCGAATACGAGGTAGGTCAAAAACAAGCCGAAGTAGAACTGTTGGAAGAAGAAGCCAAAGTCAACCGCCTCATGCTTTGGGCTGGCTTGGCCGTAATGCTCCTACTGATCGGACTGTCCTTTGTGCTCTACAAGCTCTACCGACTCAAAATCAAGACGGTCAGGGTCGTCCGAGAGAGACGAAAAATTATCGAGGAACAAAAAAATGCTCTCGACACACTCAACCAAACCAAGGACAAGTTCTTCTCGCTCATCGCCCATGATTTACGAGGACCTGTCAGCAATTTCAATGGAGTCGCACACCTCATGCAAGTCTACCTTGAAGAAAACAATCTCGACGAACTCAAACGTGTCGGTCGTATCCTAGAAGACTCATCCTACGAAATTTCCTCCCTCCTTGACAACCTCCTCGATTGGGCCATGAGTCAGCAGGGACACTTTCCCTACCAGCCCGAAGAGATCAGCGCAGAGAACATATGCAACCCTGCTCTCCGAGTGTTGGGCAATTCGGCCAAAGCCAAAAACATCAACTTGACTGAAGAGGTCATTTCAGAAGTCATGCTACATGTCGATCAAAACAGTGCCACGACGCTCATCCGAAACTTACTCAACAATGCCATCAAATTCACAGGAGCAGACGGCAAGGTCTCACTGACCGTCTCTCAAATAGAAGGCTATGGACTCTTCACCATCACAGACACAGGCATAGGCATCCCCGCAGACAAAATCAAAACCCTCTTCGGGTTCCAAGGCGAACGCAAGCGCTGGGGAACCTCTGGAGAAAAAGGAGTCGGCCTAGGCCTCAATCTCGTCCACGAATTCATTCAAATGAACCACGGCAAGATAGAGGTCCAAAGCCAAGAAGGCATTGGTACTGAGTTTCGTGTCTACCTCCCACTCTCTTCGTCCTAGAAAAATATTACGCGATACTCACCTCCTACACTATAAAATTACTACTTCAAAGAAAATACAGAATCCCATGCTTATTTTGTAGTCAGGAAAAATCGGACATGAAAGTATTACTGACAGAAGACAATCTCGAGCTACAAAACAACATCGTCACCTATCTCAAAAATGAAGGCATCCTCTGCGAATGTGCCGACAGCATAGCGGCATGCAAGGAAAAACTCATTTCCTTTGACTATGACGTACTGATCCTCGACCGCATGCTCCCCGATGGAGACGGCATGGATATCATCCCCTTCGTCAAAGCCCGCAACATCAGTTCGGCCATACTGATCGCTTCCGCCAAAAACGAAATCAACGACAAGGTAGACGGCCTCAACCTAGGAGCGGATGACTACATCACCAAGCCCTACTTCATGACCGAACTCATCGCTCGACTCAAAGCCCTCTACCGCCGCAACAAACTCGACGGCAACCAAATCCTCCATTTGGGCAACATCAGTATCGACACGGACAAGCAAGAGGTGATTGTCGACCAGACTCCCGTCACACTCACCAAAAAAGAATACGACCTACTCGTCTACATCTATGCCAACAAAAATCGGGTATTGACCAAACTCGCCATCGCAGAACATCTCTGGGGAGACTACACTGACACCTTAGGGTCGCTGGATTTCGTCTACCAGCATATCAAAAACCTTCGAAAAAAAATCATCTCCGCAGGCGGCAATGACTTCATCCAAACCGTATACGGTTCGGGATACAAATACGCTCTAGATTCATGAAACTCGTCCAAAAATTCATTCTCTTTTACCTCTTGCTCAGTTTGGTCGTCCTATCCCTAGGAGGGGTCTACTACTATGTCACATTCACCGAACTCATCGACAAGGAGACTGACTATGAACTCAAAAGTCAAGTAAACCAACTCTCACGGTTTATTGACAAGGGAGTCCCCTACCAATCTCTCAACGACAAGAATATTCAAATCAACCGAATCACCGACACGCTAGGCATACAAGTCACTCATTCGCTATACGACACCATGGCCTACCACGGCCCATCCAAAGAGGTCATTCACCACCGTAAAATCAATAAAGTAACCCAAGTCCAAGACCAATGGTACCGCTTCCAGATATTTGAATCAGTCGTCGAACCTTTGGATACATTCTACGGCACATTCAAAGCCACAGCTGTCGTCTTCCTCTTACTCTCGGTACTCTCAGTACTCTACAGCCTATTCATTTCGAAGTGGTTGCTCAAACCCTTTCACCATACACTCAGCAAAATCAAGGACTTCAACGTCCAAACTTCGACCCCATTAGTCATGGAGCCTTCTCGCACTTATGAATTTGAGAAACTCAATGATTTCATCGAGAACATGACAAACCGCACCGTACGAGACTACAACAACCTCAAGGAGTTTTCAGAAAACATCGCACACGAAATCCGTACGCCTCTTGCTATCGCTTCGGGCAAACTAGACCTACTGATCCAAGACAAAAACCAAGACGAACAACAAATGAACTGGATTGTCCAGGCACAAAATGCACTCAACAAAGTCTCCAAAATACAACAGTCTTTGGTCACCCTGAGCCGCATCGAAAACGAGGAATTCAATCAATCGACAAACATCCAACTCAAGCCTCTCATCGAAACTCTGTGCCTAGAGAAAGAAGACATCTTCGAACTCAAAGACATTCACCTCAAAACCCTACTCTCCAGTGACGTGACCCTACAAAATGACCCTGTATTGATAGAGGTACTCTTGCACAACCTGCTACAAAATGCCATCAAGCACAACTTGCCTGCTGACGGGTTCATCGACATCCAATTGACCCGTCAGTCCTTTGTCATTTCCAACTCTGGAGCACAACTGAACACCTCGACCGCCGACTTGATGAAACGCTTCAAAAAAAACAGCGCACAAAGTGACTCGATCGGACTGGGACTATCCATCGTCAAAAAAATCTGTGAAGTATCAGGGTACACCTTGACGTATGAGTATTTCTCCTCCCAGGCAACCCATCAAATCACCATTCGTTTCTAAAACTTCAAATTATACTCAGATTTCTATTCGAAATTTGAGTCGTCAAACATTCAAACAAAAGAAGACTAACAAAATGAGGATACTATACATCATCCTATTCGCCTGTATCGTATACCCAAGCATGACCTATGCAGGTGCCGTACAAGCTACTCACGACATCCACGGTCGTATTGTGGACCAAAGCACCAACGAAGAGCTCGCCTACGCTACTGTATCCATACACGACCGTACCACAGATGCACTTATCTCTGGTACGATCACTCAAGAAGGGGGCGCCTTTACGTTTCAAGTCCAACCAGGAGAATATTATGTAGAAGTACAGTTCGTTTCCTACACGACCAAGCGCATCAATGTATCTGTCACAAATGGGGCCGTCAACCTAGGGGCAATAGGACTCGAAGAAGACAGCCAACAACTCGAAGAAGTAGTCGTCACGGGACAAAAAGATCAGTTTGAATTCTCCCTCGACAAAAAGACCTTCAACGTCGGGGAAAACATCAGTAATATTGGAAAGAATGCCTCGGATATCCTCGACAACATCCCCTCTGTACAGGTCGATATCGAAGGAAACGTTTCCTTACGCGGCAATGACAATGTCAACATTCTCATCAACGGCAAACCCTCAGGCATGGCAGGGATCAGCAGCCAAGATGCACTCAAGCAACTCCAAGGAGACATGATCGAACGCATCGAGGTGATCACCAACCCCTCTGCTCGATACGATGCAGAAGGCACCGCAGGGATCATCAACATTGTCTTGAAGAAAGACGCCCAAAAAGGGTTCAACGGTACTTTTGGATTGACCCTTGGCTATCCCGATCTCGTCAACCCCAACGCCAGTATCAACTACCGCTCCGGCAAGATCAACTTCTTCGCCAGCGCAGGTCTTCGCTACAACCAATACAACGGCTATGGCAAGTCCTACTCGACCTACTTCGAACAAGACTCAACGTTTTCGACAGACACAGACCGTAAGCACAACCGAGGGGGACTCTCTCAAAACTACCGAGTAGGAGCTGACTACTACATCAATGACTACAACAAGCTTACAGTCAGCGGGATATACAACACTGGAGACGAGGAAAACGAAACACGTTTGTCCTACCAAGATATCGCTAGCGACCAAGTCGTCAATACCACACAGCGCATCGACGAAGAAACAGAAGACGAAAGCCTCACAGAGCTATCCCTCAACTACGAGAAGACCTTCGCCCAAGAAGAACGAAAACTATCACTCTACGCTCAGTACAGAGACAACAACGAGTTGGAACAATCCGGTATCGAACAAAGCTCTGTCAACGACGAAGACCTGAGCCAGCGAGTACGTAACGATGAAGGAGAAAATAACATCCTACTCCAAGCAGACTACGTGCACCCTATTACTGAGTCTAGCAAATTTGAAGTCGGTCTACGCTCCACCATCCGTCAAATCAAAAACAACTACAAAATCGAAGAACTCAACAACGGGACATGGAACACCCTGCTACGCTTCACCAACGACTTCTCCTACCACGAAAACATCTATGCAGGCTATGCCATCTATGGCAACAAAATAGGGAGTTTCTCCTACCAGGTAGGTGCACGGGTAGAGGTTACCGACATCCAAACCGTGCTCGATTCAGAAAGTCAGCATGAGACCAACAACAAGAATTACACAAACTTCTTCCCTTCGGCTCATCTGACCTATGAGTTCAGCCCAGAGCAAAACGTACAGCTTAGCTATTCTCGTCGCTTACGCAGGCCAGGGTTTAGAAACCTCAATCCCATCAGCAGTTACAGTGACAACAGAAATTTCCGTATAGGAAACCCCGATCTCGATCCAGAGCTGACCGACGCCTACGAAGTGGGTTTCTTACAAAATTGGGAGACAGCATCTTTCTACGGAGGGGTCTACTACAACCACACCACCAACGAGATCGAGCGCTTGAGTTTCGCGAGTACTATACCCGGCGAGGATGGTGTGATCTACTCCAAGCTCTACAACCTTGCAACAGAAGATGCCTATGGCTTTGAGATCAATCTATCCAAGGATTTCACAGATTGGTTTTCGATGAACGGTAACTTCAACTTCTACCGCCGCATCACATCAGGAGAAGCGGAGGGAGAATCCTTCGATGCGGATGCTCGCTCCTACAGCGCCAGAGTCAATTCAAAATTCGACCTGCCTTGGGACATTGACTTTCAAGCGAACCTCAACTACCGAGGACCGCAAAACAACACCCAAGGCAAGCGATTGGCTTTCTACACCGTAGATGCAGGCTTTACACGTGAAGTATTCGAGGGCAAGGGTACACTGACCGCTAGCGTACAGGATCTATTCAACACACGAGTCTACCGCTCCGAACAGTTCACGGACAGTTTCGAATCAGAGTCAGAGTTCCAGTGGAGGTCACGCCAATTTACTCTGAGCTTCACCTACCGACTCAACCAACGAAAGCCCAAAATGAACAATGATAACAAACGTCCTGGTGTACAAGATGGTGACAGTGACATGTAAATCAACTCTATCAGAAAGGGCATACTGAGAAAACAAAAAAGCTCTCGACCTACACGAGAGCTTTCATTTTTCACAACAAAATACAACTGACGTCAACTATCTACATCTACTCCAGTGTTGTTACTGAAAGAGTTGTTGGTATTGGTAAAAACGCCTCCTGACTGTACACGCACACCTGCATCACCACTTTTATTGAAAGAGCAATTTTCAGCACTGAATTGAGCACCGTCTCCTACTTCTAGGTTCGCTTTTCTGTTGGCTCCATCAAATCCTTCTTCGCCTCCATTGGAGATGTCTGTATAGGTAAAGGCATTGTTTGAGCTATTGGACAAGAACCGAATGCCTTTCCAGTACCCCAACTCATCTTCTTCCCCCTTGAAAACCACGTGATCCGTACTTGTACCGTTCGCTTTCATGCTGCCTCCATCTTGGATTTGGAAGCCTCCATTGGGTTGCCCCAAAAACTCAGCCCCAGCATTGATGGTGACTTGAATGTAGATATCCTCTATGTTTGGCGCCAAACGATACGGCACATTGAGAGCTTGCCATGTCCTAGCGCCAGAAGATTCTTTATTTCCCCAATACGAATCAATATAATCATCAGTATTTCCACTGTAATCAGACGCTGCATCGAAGTAATGGTAGTGATTATACCGTGTCATGACAGGGGCATCATTGTCTGTGATCACATTGTCTGCAAAATCCACCAAAGTAGACTCCAGGTCACGGGTATACACACCGTACCCTGCACTCTTGGACAACTTAGAATGAGTGATTTTCAAACGTCCCGCATCGTCAACCATGACATTGCTCAATAGATTGGCTCCATCAAAACCCTTCTCTCCACCATTGCTGAACTCTACGTATGTCAATTCATTGGCTGAATTGTTGGAATGAAACGACAAACCTAACCACACACCTCTTAAATCCTGATCCCCTCTGAATGTGATCTTGTCGGTAGAAGTCCCCACTGCAGTAAGGCTCCCGCTAGACATAATTTCCAGACCACTCCCCGACTGACCTATGATCTCTACTCCCGCCGCTACGGTGATATCAGACTCGATATACTGAATCCTACCTGGCAACATATAAGGGACATTGAGGGCTCCCCAAGTCACGTCGCTCGTGGTAGCAGACGAACTCCCTTCGGTCTGGATATAGTCATCCGTATTGCCCATGTAGTCAGAGTCCACATCAAAGTATTGATAATGGTTGAACAGCGCCACTACCGGCACCTTATTCGCAGTGATCGTATTGCTCGCAAAATCCACCAATTTAGAATTCACATTTCGAACGTACACTCCCGCACCATTACCATGACTAAATGTAGAGTGACTAACTACAATCCGACCATCGTCCTCCACCATCAAATTGGCCAATAGATTCGCGCCATCAAAACCACTGCTACCCGCATACTCTACCGTCACATAGTCAAGCGCATTGGTCGTGTTGTTAGACTGTACATTGATTCCTTTCCAAAACCCTACCACTCCTTGCTTACCTGTCATTAGGATGGGTTTGTCTTGTGTACCAATAGCAATGACCGAACCTGAAGTATTCACGTCTAGTCCAGCATCATCATCGAAGACAATTTTAACCCCTGCTTCGACTGTTAATATAGCGCTAAGATAGACATTGGATGAAGCGATGTAGTCGGCCTTGTCTGGATCATCAAATCGGTTGACCAGTGTCCAATCTTCATCTATACTTCCACCAATTTCTATCGGCAAATCTGACGCAGTACCTGTCACGGTGATGGTGACCTCATCGTCATCACTCTCACCCTGGCCATCCACGCCCGTCAACTCCAACACATACTCTCCCGCTTCTGTCGGCGTGAATGTCGTCTGAGGGTCAGATGGATCAGTCACTGAGGCAGTACTCACGCCACTAGGTACCTGAGTGAAAACCCATAAAAACACCAGATCGTCTCCATTGGCATCTGTACCACTCCCCTGGAGTGTGGCCGTCTCGCCCAAACCGATACTTTGATCGGGACCTGCATCGACAGTGACCGCTCCACCCTCATTAGGGCTTGTATCATCATCTCCGCATGATACGAGCATTGAACTTGCAAAAAAGGCACAACTTATAAGTGCCATGTTTAATTTCTGATTGATTTTCATAATGTTAATTCTATTTGGGATACTCCTGTTAATCAAATGGATTTGCTAATTTAGAGAGGACGAAAGCGCTTTGTCAATCGGGTATTCTCCTGAACTTTACCTAGGGAAATCCCTCATAATCCTCTATCCCCTGTATGAAATCAATTGTATTTATTCTATTGAGCTTGAACTTGATACACCTTGGACAAGCACAATCCTTGAGCAACATGGACAGTATCCGCTTTGTTTTGGATAGTCAAAATCAGGACGAACGCCTGCGAACCTTGGTCAGTCTCTGCACACACCCTACTGAAAACAGAGAGCAAGCCAAATTGACTCTAAGTCTGAGTGAGGAAGCCAAACAACTCGCCATGGAACTCAATAATCATAAAGATCTGTTGTGGATACAAATCGAAGAGGCCTCTGCGATCGGTCTACTCCAAGGCCGTCAACAAAGTATAGACAGTCTACAAAAGCTCCTTCCAGCAGCACGTGCACTCCCTTCTCCCAAGGTCTTGCTCCACGCATTGGCGGTCCTAGGCGACCAACAGACCCAAATAGACGACCTCATTGAAGCCAAACAAACCCTCAGTGAAGCACTCAAAATAGCTATCGCGCTACCTGACTCTATCTCCATGGGTTTTGTGTACAACAACCTCGGCAATGTAGCCAACCATCTCAGTCAAAACCAAGAAGCCATCGAGTACTATATGAATGCCTTGATCATCAAAGAGAAACAGGGTAGCACCAAACTCGCCAAGACCTACAGTAGTGTTTCACAGATATTCAGAAAAATGGGAAACTATGACGAATCACTCCGCTTCAACCGGAAAGCCATGGCCCTCCAACGTACGGACAACGACATATTCGGATTGAGTATAAGCTACCTCAACATGGGCAATACCTATCGACAAATGAAAAACTACGACAGCTCACTGTACTACAACGAAGGAGCGCTAAAACTCAGCCAGTCCATTCAGGATACCTTGGGTTTTGCATTTGCTTACTACAACATCGCATCGGTCAATTTTTCACTACAAAAATATCGAACCAGTATCAAGTACTATATGAAGGCCTATCCAACGTTTGTAAAAGCCCAAATGCGACGAAATGCCGTCAATTGTCTCATAAGCACCTCTATCAACTACCGATTGCTCGGGGATTATACTTCCGCAAAAACAGCTATCGAACAGGCACAAGAAGAATCAGAAGAGCTCACATCTTTTGCCATCAGAGAACAACTAAACGAAACCTACTACGAGTTGTACAAAGTCACAGGTGATTACCAAAGAGCACTGCGTCATCATGAGCTTTTCAAAGCCTATTCGGACAGTATCCTCAACGAAACCAAAATCAGTGAAATCAGCAGACTTCAAAAAAACTATGAAATCAATAACCGAGACAACCAAATCTCTCTCCTAGACAAAGAGAATGAAATAGCCACACTCAAATTAGCACAAGGAAACGCACTACGCAACTGGCTCCTACTATTGCTTGCCCTCATCCTACTTGTAGCAGTGATCCTTTGGAGCAGGTACAAGCTCAAGCTACGTACCGAACGTATGCTATCCATCAAAAACGAAGAATTGGAAAAACTCAACTCTGCCAAAAACAAGTTTTTCGCCATCATCGCACACGATCTAAGAAACCCACTCTCTGCATTCAAAATGCTCACAACTGGATTGGCTAACAATATAGACCACTATTCGACCGAGCAACTCAAAGAACAGTTGGAAGAACTCCGACTATCCTCCAATCAGCTATCCGAACTCCTGCAAAACCTCCTCCAATGGGCTCTCTCGCAGACAGAAAGTATGAAGATCAACCCACAGCTCGTGGATCTAAAAACCCTCCTCGAAAACAACGTCAGACTCATCCAAAGCACCGCACATCAAAAAAACATAGAAGTATCCATGTGTATCGAAGACAAAACCATCTCTCTGATAGATGAAGCGACCATAGACTTAGTTTTTCGCAACTTGCTCGTCAATGCGGTCAAATTCACGAACGAGAAAGGCCTAATATCCATATCAGCGACAGAGGATCAGGACTATGTCAAAATCAACATCCAAGACACGGGTATCGGCATGTCTGACCAAGAACAAAAGCAATTGTTTGACATCACTCAAGACGCGAGTAAGATTGGCAATTCGCCAAACAAGGGTAGCGGACTCGGTCTGATCTTATGCGACGAATTCGTCAAAAAAAACAACGGAAAACTGAATCTAAAAAGTACGCTAGGCAGAGGCAGTACGTTTACACTATATCTACCTAAACCCACTGCAGCTTAATGAAACCAATCCAAGTAGCTTTCATCGACGATCACAAAATTATGCTCCAAGGACTCTCTTCCTTACTTTGCGGAGAGTCTAGCATCCATATCATCGGCGCATTCCAATCTGCCGAAGAATACCTAAGTAGTGATCTAGCCAAACAAACCGACGTACTACTACTCGACATCAACCTGAAGCAACTCTCAGGCATCGCACTAGCCGAACAACTCAGTGGTCATTTTCCTAATATGGGGATCATCATGCTCACCGCTCTCAAAGAGATGGAGACCATAGTACAGTCTATCAAAGCAGGTGCGCGTGGTTTCTTGACCAAAGAAGTAGAAAAAAAGGAGATCATAGAAGCTATATGCAGAGTATCACGAGGCGAATACTACTTTGACCAAATAGTCTCCAATACGGTCTTCGAAAGTTTCGCCACGGGTATCATGACAGGCAAAGATCAGCACAGTATCCTCACCAAACGAGAAGAAGAAGTATTGATGGAAATCGCCAAAGGTCGACAACACAAACAAATCGCTGATACCCTCTGTGTAAGTCCCAAAACCATCGAATCACACAAAGCCAACCTCCAAAAGAAACTTAACCTTCACTCCACCGCCGAGCTCGTCAAGTATGCAATCAAGCAAGGATTGGTCGAAATATAAGAGGCCTGGTATCTAGACAAATAAAGCTATAGGTGCAATCGAATATTGATCCTATTGAATACCTTCATCAAAAACACCATCAGTACGGAAAACACTGCACACCACAATATACCAGGCACTCCTCTAGTGAAGTAATCAGGAGTCAATCGCAAACCTATCGACAAGTTGAAATATATAATAATACCTGGCAGGATGTAAATCAATAGAGGATTGGCCGCAGCAGGCATAAAAAAACTACTCCAAGCCACTCTCTTCTTGCACTCCATCAACTCATACAGGAAATAATACATCACCGTGCATAGAGCTGATGAATACAGACACCAAGATGGAGTGGCTCTAATTTTGGAAACCCCAAAATAGGGCCTCAGTAAATAGCCCATCACCAACAAGAGTATAGTAAAACCAATCACAGACCAATGGACACGAACATCCTTACCTTTCTCAAAAAACAGCAAAGACACAATCACTCCCGCGCTGACAATCGAAGCATGCGTCAGATGGATAGCAGAAAACTCAAACCAAAATTGATCTTGTATCGATATGCTAGTGGCAGATGCAGTACAACTAACACCTATACACAACAAGAAAAAAATCGTCAACAACTTTACGTCTCCATTTACCAACCAATATACAATTACAGAAAATAAATAGGCCCAACCAATCAAGCCCAAAATCCCCCACCATTTGGCAATAAGTCCTACTTGACCATCATCACGTACATACAAAAAGTACAATATCAACAACCCAATCATTCCTCCATACTGCAGAGTATTCTTCCACACAATTGGAAAGTTTCTTTTGTATTTGTTCCATATGGGGATGGGTAGACTATAAGCAAAGAAAGCCCATAGCGAGGCAGAAATCACCATCCGAGATTCATCATAGCCATACTCAGCATTGACCATATACACGCCCATTACGATCAGTGCAAGAGCCCTCTGACATGTATGCTTCCAAATTCCCCAAACACTATCTCCTTTGATCAACCTTGCATTGAATGCAAAAGGCACCGACATCCCCACGATAAACAAAAATCCAGGAAAAACCAGATCGACAAAAGTCATTCCATCTGCATCCGCAGGCATATGTTTCATCCAAAGCGGCACATCTGACACCCCGGCAAGTTCATTGACAAATATCATCACCAAAATAGTAATCCCTCTCATCGCGTCAATCGATAGGACACGTCCTTGGTACAAATCCTTCTTTATCCTCATAGTAAAGTAGCTCCTAATGAAAAAAATAGAGACAAGGAAATTACAAGGAATCCAAATCATCACAAAATATAACACTCAATTTTAGCTCTTTGGCCAAGCCACATCGCTGTACTGCAAAACAAGTGTTCCATAAGACAGTACAGCATCAAACAAAAAAAGCCCCCGACATTTGTCAGGGGCTTTGTATCGTATTGTTCTCGTTGATTATGCCTTAGGGAATCTAGCGATCTCTCCTAGTTCCTCTTCGATTCTCAACAATTGATTGTATTTAGCCATTCTATCAGATCTAGAAAGTGATCCTGTCTTGATTTGACCTGCGTTAGTCGCTACAGCGATATCAGCAATCGTAGCATCTTCGGTTTCCCCTGATCTATGAGAGATCACTGCGGTGAAACCTGCTTTATGAGCCATTTCGATAGCATCCAAAGTCTCAGACAAGGTACCAATTTGGTTTACTTTGATCAAGATAGAATTCGCTGATTTCTCTTCGATCCCTCTTTGCAAGAACTTCACATTGGTCACGAATAGATCATCACCTACCAGCTGACATTTGTCACCGATTTTAGCAGTCAAGGCAGCCCAAGCAGCCCAATCCTCTTCGGCACAACCATCTTCTATAGAATCGATCGGGTATTTCTCCACCAATGAAGCCAAGTAATCCACCTGCTCATTCATGTCTCTTACTTTACCATTAGGCCCTTCAAATTTCGCATAATCGTATTTTCCGTCGACAAAGAACTCCGAAGAAGCACAATCCAAACCAATAGTAATATCCTTGCCAGGCTCATACCCTGCAGCTTTGATTGCATCCAATACACTTTCCAATGCTTCTTCGGTACCACCAGTGAACGCTGGAGCGAACCCACCTTCGTCCCCTACTGCAGTACTCAATCCTTTGGCTTTCAATATTTTTGCCAAGGCATGAAATGTCTCGGCCCCCATTTGCATTGCCTGAGAGAATGTCTCAGCACCTACAGGTCTGATCATAAATTCTTGAAAAGCGATCGTAGCATCCGAGTGAGATCCACCATTGATGATATTCATCATCGGTACAGGCAATGTATGCGCATTTGTACCACCGATATATCTAAACAACGGCAAGCCAAGCTCTTCAGCCGCTGCTTTTGCTACCGCCAAAGAAATTCCCAAAATCGCATTAGCCCCTAATTTCGATTTGGTATCTGTACCGTCAAGATCAATCATCAATTGATCAATGTATCTCTGATCAAACACAGACAATCCGATCAATTCAGGCTGAAGTACGTCATTTACGTTTTCAACCGCTTTCAACACACCTTTTCCTAGGTATGTACTCTTGTCACCATCTCTCAACTCGACAGCTTCGTTTACTCCAGTCGAAGCGCCAGATGGAACCGCAGCTCTACCTAACACACCACTTTCAGTTACTACATCTACTTCGATGGTTGGATTCCCTCTAGAATCCAGTATTTGTCTTGCAAATACACTTTCGATCAAACTCATGATTTTCTATGTTTTTTAATTAGTTGAATGAAATCGTCAAATAAATACCGTGAATCATGTGGTCCAGGAGATGCCTCTGGGTGATGTTGCACCGAGAAAACAGGTTTCCCTTTCACTCTAATTCCTGCTACGGTATGATCATTGAGATTAATGTGTGTTAATTCTAATGTATCGGAGGCTTCTACTTCCTCTCTATTGACTGCAAATCCATGATTCTGAGAAGTCACCTCACTCAAACCAGAGATAATGTTCTTCACAGGGTGGTTGAGACCTCTGTGTCCATGGTGCATTTTGAAAGTACTTACCCCATTCGCCAAAGCAATGATTTGATGCCCCAAACAAATGCCAAACATAGGCTTGTCCTGTTGCAGAATTTGCTTCACGGTCTCGACGGCATATGGCATAGCTGCTGGATCACCAGGTCCATTTGAAATAAAGTATCCATCTGGATTGTAACTCTTCATCTCTTCGAAAGTGCTTTTCGCAGGAAAAACCTTGAGCTCACACCCTCGATCTACCATATTGGACAATATAGATTTCTTCACTCCAATATCCAGTACTGCTACTTTAAACTCAGCCCCTTCATTCATCAAGTACGGCTCAGCAGTAGTCACACGACTAGACAACTCTAAGTGATCCATACTCGGCACTTTAGCCAATTCAGACTTGAGTTGCTCGATTTCCTGATACTCAGATGAGATAATAGCGTTCATTGCACCTTTGCTACGAATATGCTTGACAATCTTTCTTGTATCCAGATTGGCAATTCCTACAATCCCATGATTGCTCAGATATTCATCCAGCGTACTTTCTCCATCATGTCTACTATGTATCTCCGAATACTCACTGACCACCAATCCATTGATTTTGGGTCTATCAGACTCTTGCTCCACATCCACTGCACCATAGTTTCCTATATGTGCATTCGTGTTCACTATAATCTGTCCAAAATACGATGGATCTGTATATACCTCTTGATAACCGGTCATCCCAGTATTGAAGCAAATCTCACCACCACTAGTACCTTTACTTCCGATAGAGGTGCCTTCGAAGCAACTTCCATCTGCCAAAAGTAGAAACGCCTTTTCTCTTTGTTTTAATTTCATATGTGTCAATCCACAAGGTGAATAAATTACCGCAAATCTTACTATTTTTTTGACATAAAAAAAGCCATCTCGAAACTTATCGAGATGGCTTTAATATGATTATATCCTTTTCAATTAATCTTTGTCTTCTTTCTTAGAATCATCAGCAGATTCACTATTTTCAGTAGTATCTTCTGTCTTAGCCTCTGGAGTCTCAGTGACTTCTTTTGCCTCCACAGCTTCTTCTACTACTTCTGCTTCTACTGCAGTAGATGCCTCAGCAGCTTTGCTACCTCCTCTTCTACTTCTTCTTGTCTTCGCTTTAGCAGGAGCTGTTTCTTGCAACAACAGTTCGTTGTAGTCGACCAACTCCATGATACACATATCAGCGTTGTCCCCTAGTCTAGTACCTGTTTTAAAGATTCTAGTGTAACCACCTGGTCTTGTTGCTACTTTGTCAGCAACTTCACCAAACAATTCCTTTACAGACTCCTTATTTTGCAAGTAAGAGAAAACAACTCTTCTTGAATGAGTAGTATCATCCTTTGCTCTAGTGATGATAGGCTCAACATATTTTCTTAAAGCTTTTGCTTTTGCAACAGTAGTTGTAATTCTCTTGTGCAAAATCAAAGAAGAAGCCATGTTAGATAACATCGCGCCTCTGTGCGATGCTGTTCTACCTAAATGATTAAATTTCTTCCCGTGTCTCATTTTTACTCCTCGTCTAATTTATATTTTGACAAATCCATGCCAAAAGTTAAGTTCTTGTCAGCAACTAGTTGCTCTAGTTCAGCTAATGATTTCTTACCAAAGTTTCTGAACTTCATCATGTCAGAAATCTCCAGTCTTACCAAATCTCCCAATGATCTCACATCAGCAGCTTTCAAACAGTTGTACGCTCTGACAGATAGATCCAAATCATTCAGTCCAGTTTTCAACAACTTTCTCATGTGTAGCATTTCCTCATCCACAGCCTCAGGCTCGCCCGCATCATGTGTATCCAAGATCATAGTCTGATCTGAGAACAACATAAAGTGCTGAATCAGAATATTTGCTGCTCCTTTCAAAGCATTCTCTGGATGAATAGAACCATCAGTCTCAATATCTAAGATCAATTGTTCATAATCAGTCTTTTGCTCCACTCTCGTGTTTTCCACAGAGAATTTCACATTCTTGATTGGTGTAAATACCGCATCAATTGGAATAAAACCGAAGACTTGCTCTCCTGGCTTGTTCTCCTCTGCTGCAACGTACCCTCTACCCTTCTCTATCGACAATTCGATCTCGAAGTTTACACTTTCGTCCATATTCAAGATCACATGATCAGGATTCAAGACCTCAAATGCATCTGTAGAACCAGTTATATCACCTGCCTTGAATTCCTTCTTACCAGATAAACTTACTACAATCTTACTATCTGCTACGTCTCCAATCTTCTTGAATCGAACCATTTTTAGATTCAAAATGATCTCAGAAACATCCTCTACTACACCTTCAATTGTAGAAAATTCATGCAATACTCCAGGGATTTTAATTCCTGTAATAGCGTAACCTTCTAAGGAAGACAATAAGATTCTTCTCAATGCATTACCGACAGTTACTCCATAGCCTTGCTCAAGAGGTTTGAAGGTAAATAAGCCATGAAAATCATCAGCTTTCTCCATCACCACTTTTTCAGGCATTTGAAATGCTAGTATTGACATAATTATTTCTTGCTTAAATATTAATGAATAGATTATTTAGAGTACAATTCGACGATCAACTGCTCCTTGATGTTTTCAGGGATTTCCTCTCTTGTAGGAAGTACAGTTAGTTTGCCTGCTAGATCTGTAGCATTCCACTCCAACCATGGATATTTAGAAACGCTACCTCTTGACAAGCTGTATGTGATTGCCTCCAAAGATTTAGACTTCTCTCTCACAGCTACTACATCACCTAGTTTCACAGCATATGATGGAATATTTACCACTTCGCCATTTACCGTGATATGCTTATGTAGAGCAAGTTGTCTAGCCGCATTTCTCGTAGGAGCAATACCTAATCTAAACACCACATTGTCCAATCTTGATTCCAACATCTGCAATAAGATTTCACCAGTAATACCACTTTTTCTAGAAGCGCTTTCAAACAAATTAGAGAATTGTTTCTCTAACAAGCCATAGGTGTATTTAGCCTTTTGCTTTTCAGCAAGCTGAATTGCATACTCAGACTGCTTCTTTCTTCTACCTCTACCATGTTGTCCTGGAGGATAGTTCTTTTTAGCTAAAGTTTTATCTGGGCCATAGATCGGGTCGTTGAACTTCCTCGCAATCTTTGTTTTTGGTCCTCTATATCTTGCCATTTTCTATTTCTTCTAAAAATGATATTAAACTCTTCTTCTTTTAGGAGGTCTACATCCGTTGTGTGGCAATGGAGTCACATCCTTGATCATAGTCACTTCAATACCTGCATTTTGGATTGTACGGATAGCAGATTCTCTACCTGCTCCAGGTCCTTTCACAAATACCTCAACTTTTCTAAGACCCAATTCATAGGCAGCCTGTGCACAATCCTGAGCAGCTACTTGAGCGGCATAAGGAGTATTCTTTTTAGAGCCTTTGAAGCCCATTTTTCCAGCAGAAGCCCAAGATATCACTTGACCTGTTTGGTTAGTCAATGATATGATAATATTGTTGAATGAAGCTTTGATGTGTGCTTGACCTATCGGCTCTACAACAACAACTCTTTTTCTACCTTTATCTTTTCTTTTTTGTGCCATTGTCAATTATTATTTAGTAGCCTTCTTCTTATTGGCAACAGTTTTTCTTTTACCTTTTCTAGTTCTAGCATTGTTCTTAGTATGCTGTCCTCTAACAGGGAGACCTCGTCTGTGTCTCAATCCTCTATAGCATCCTATATCAAGCAATCTCTTGATGTTAAGCTGAACTTCTGACTTTAGAACACCTTCTACCTTGAAGTTTTCACTGATGATAGTTCTAATCTTCCCAGCTTCTTCCTCAGTCCACTGGTCAACCTTTTTACTCAATTCTACACCAGCTTCAGTCAAAATCTTCTGAGCTGAACTACGTCCCAGTCCGAAAATATAAGTAAGTGCTACCTCACCTCTTTTGTTGTCTGGAATATCTACTCCTGCAATCCTAGCCATAATTATCCTTGTCTTTGCTTGAACCTAGGGTTCTTTTTGTTAATAACGTATACTTTTCCGTTTCTACGAATGACTTTACAGTCAGCGCTTCTTTTCTTCACGGATGCTCTAACTTTCATATTTTTCTATTTATAGCGATAAACTATTCTACCTTTACTCAAATCATATGGAGACATCTCCATTTTGACTTTATCTCCTGGCAAGATCTTGATGTAATGCATCCTCATCTTTCCAGAAATGTGAGCAATTACTTCATGCCCATTTTCTAATTCCACTCTAAACATTGCGTTTGACAATGCTTCTTTAATTGTACCGTCTTGCTCGATTGATGCCTGCTTAGCCATATCAGTTAATTTATTAAGCTACTGCTATGTTTTCAGATCTACCTTTCAACTTACCTGACTTCATCATTCCCTCATAATGTCTCATAAGTAGGTAACTCTCGATCTGTTGTAGTGTATCCAAAATAACTCCTACCATAATCAACAGCGACGTACCCCCAAAGAACTGAGCAAAGTTCTGACTCACTCCGCCCATTTGAGCAAAAGCTGGCATCACAGCTACAATTGCCAGAAACAAAGATCCAGGCAAAGTAACCCTAGTCAAAACTGTATCAATGAATTCTGAAGTTGCAGATCCAGGCTTCACACCTGGTATAAATCCACCATTTCTTTTCATGTCATCAGCAATCTGATTCGGATTGACCGATATTGCTGTGTAAAAGAACGTGAACAAAACAATCATTATTCCAAACGTCAAGTTGTATTGCCAAGACTGGAAATTAGAGAAAGTAGCTCCTATATACTGAGCCACATCACTAGAGTCTGCAAAATAACTTGCAATCATAGCTGGCAAAAACATCAAAGACTGAGCAAATATAATTGGCATTACACCTGCAGAGTTGACCTTCAACGGGATGTACTGACGCTGACCACCATACACCTTATTGCCCACTACTTGCTTTGCATATTGCACCGGAATTCTTCTTACTGCCTGAGTCAACAGGACAACCGCCATCACTACAAAGAACAAAGCAATCAATTCTAACAAGAAAAACAACGCCTCACTCATGCCGCGAGTAATCGCCTCTTGCAATAAACTACCAGGAAAACGTGATATGATACCAATCATAATCAACATTGAAATACCATTCCCGATACCTTTATCAGTGATACGCTCTCCCAACCACATACAAAATATGGTACCTGAGGTTAAAATAACCAAAGACGAGAAAGTAAACATCACCTTATTTTCAAGTACGATAGCTTCTGCAGGAATAGCCCCCGCTAAGTAGGCACTCCCTTGTGCAAAAGTGATCACAATAGTAAGCACCCTTGTGATTTGATTAATTTTCTTTCTACCGCTATCTCCTTCCTTTTGCAATTTCTGGAAATAAGGAACAGCCATTGTCAACAACTGAATCACAATAGATGCAGAAATATAAGGCATGATACCTAGACCAAAAATAGAGGCATTGTTGAATGCCCCTCCTAAGAATGTATCTAGCAAACCAAATATCCCTTCAGCCTTGTCAGCCAATTTTGATGGATCAATACCAGGCAACACCACATAAGTACCCAATCGAAAAATGATCAAGAAACCTACGGTGTTGAATATCCTCGTACGAAGATCCTCAATAGAAAAAATATTCTTTATCGTACTAAAAAACTTTTTCATATATTATACCGTCGTTGCTTTTCCACCTGCCTTCTCGATCAACTCGATAGCAGACTTAGAAAAAGAATGAGCAGAAACTTCAACCTTGGCTTTCAATTCCCCTCTACCTAAAACTTTTACAATATCATTCTTACCTGCAAGACCATTTTCAATCAAAACATCGATAGTGATCGCAGACAAACTCTTCTTATCAGCCAACTCTTGTAGAGTATCCAAATTAATAGGCTTAGTTTCTACTCTATTAGGAGATTTAAAACCAAACTTTGGAACTCTTCTATACAACGGCATTTGACCGCCCTCGAAACCTAATTTTCTAGAATATCCAGATCTAGACTTAGCTCCTTTATGACCTCTAGTAGAAGTACCCCCTCTTCCAGATCCTTGACCTCTACCGATTCTTTTGTCGGATTTAGTCGATCCTTCTGCCGGTGTTAAAGTATTTAATTTCATCTCTTTACGATTTCAGAAATAGGTTCTAAAATTATTTATTCTCAACTGACACCAAGTGTGCCACCTTCTTGATCATCCCCTCGATCTGAGGAGTCAAATCTTTTTCAACGGATCTATTAATCTTCCCTAATCCCAAAGCTTTGATTGTAAGCTTTTGATCATTTGGTCGCTTAATGATACTTCTAACTTGTGTTATTACTACTTTAGACATCTCTTTATCCGTTAAAAACCTTAGACAATTCAACACCTCTTTGTTGCGCAACCGCATAAGGGTCTCTCATTTTGTTTAGCGCATCGAAGGTAGCCTTCACCACGTTATGCGGGTTAGATGAACCTTTGGACTTAGCCAATACATCATGTACTCCAGCACTCTCCAACACAGCTCTCATTGCACCACCAGCAATTACACCAGTACCTTGAGCTGCTGGCTTCAAAAGAACCAAGCCGCCCCCGAACTTACCGATAGCATCATGAGGAACAGTCCCTTTAAATACAGGTACTCTAACCAAATTCTTTTTCGCATCATCGATTCCTTTAGTAATTGAATCAGTCACCTCGTTGGCTTTACCCAAACCGTAACCTACAACTCCATTACCATCACCTACTACAACGATCGCTGAGAAGCTAAATCTTCTACCACCTTTGACTACTTTCGCAACTCTTTTGATGGCAACTACTTTCTCCTGTAGTTCGATCTCGCTTGCTTTTATTGCTCTTATGTTATTCTTAGACATAATCAATTAAAATTTAAGGCCTCCTTCTCTAGCACCTTCAGCCAAAGCTTTGATTTTACCATGGTAAGGATAACCTCCTCTATCAAAAACTACAGCACTGATACCAGTTCCTGCTGCCTTTTCTGCCAATTTCTTACCTACTTCTTTAGAAGAGATAATGTTCACTGTACTAGAACCCAATTCAGCAGACGAACTTGCTACTAGAGTACTTCCATTCGCATCATCAATCAACTGAGCGTAAATCGCCTTGTTGCTCTTAAACACTGATAATCTTGGGCGTTCAGCAGTCCCGCTCACTTTGTTACGGATGCCTCTTCTTATTCTAAGTCTTCTTTGCTCTTTAGTAATTGCCATGTCTATCTATTATTTAGCAGCAGTTTTACCAGCCTTTCTTCTAATGATCTCACCCACGAAACGCACACCTTTACCTTTGTAAGGCTCGATTTTTCTAAGTGATCTAATCTTAGCAGCTACTTCTCCAACCAATTCTTTATCAGTAGACTCCAATGTTACAATTGGGTTCTTACCTTTCAAAGTCTCAGCACTCACTTTCACTTCAGTAGGTACTTCCATGAAAATATTGTGAGAATACCCCAAGTTCATCTCAAGTATTTGTCCTTGAGTCACAGCCTTGTATCCTACCCCTACTAATTCCAATTCCTTTTTGTATCCTTCTGACACACCTATCACCATGTTGTTGATCAAAGATCTATACAACCCGTGAAGCGCTTTATGTCTTTTTTGGTCAGTTGGTCTCTTTACAGTAAGTGAACCGTCTTCCAGTGTGATATCAAAATCACTATCAATCGTACGTTCCAAATTACCTTTTGTCCCTTTGACATTGATAGTAGAGCCGTCAACTTTGACTTCAACTCCCTGTGGCAATGCAATTGGCTTATTTCCTACTCGTGACATCTTTATCTAATTAATAAACGTAACACAATACTTCCCCGCCAACATTGTAACCTTTGGCCTCTTTATCAGAAATAACGCCTTTAGAAGTTGACAAAATTGCAATACCAAGTCCATTTAATACTCTAGGTAATGCGTCAGACTGCACATACTTTCTCAATCCAGGCTTAGACACTCTTTCGAGGTGTACTATTGCCGATTCTTTGGATTCAGCATTGTATTTCAAAGCAATTCTGATTTTCCCCTGAACACCATCATCTTCGAACTTATAGTTACGTATGAACCCCTTGTCCATCAATACTTTAGTAATCTCCTTCTTTACATTAGAAGCAGGGATTTCTACGATTCTATGATTCGCTGCGATAGCGTTTCTCAATCTTGTTAAATAATCTGCTATTGGATCTGTCATTACAGTATACTTTTAACCCCTATTTTTTTAACAGGGGTGCAAAGTTAGTTAATATTTTATATTTTAAAAACTCTTTTACCAGCTAGCTTTCGTTACACCTGGAATTTTTCCTGCAGACGCCATTTCTCTGAATGTCACCCTAGATATTCCAAACTTTCTCATGTAACCCTTAGGCCTACCGGTAAGCTTACATCTGTTATGCAACCTTACTTTTGAAGAGTTTCTCGGCAACTTGTCCAAGCCTTCGTAATCACCAGCAGCTTTTAGCTCAGCTCTTTTGGCAGCATACTTAGCAACAAGTTTTTCTCTTTTGCGCTCTCTAGCTTTTATTGATTCTCTTGCCATCTTAGTTATTATTATTTTTTCCAGCGAAAGGCATTCCAAACGCTTTCAACAATTCAAAACTTTCTTCATCCGTATTGGCAGTTGTCACAAACGTGATGTCCATACCTGCGATTCTATTGATCTTATCAATTGAGATCTCTGGGAAAATGATCTGTTCTTTGACTCCCAAGGTATAGTTACCTCTTCCGTCAAAGCCTTTATCCTTCACTCCTTTAAAATCTCTTACACGTGGAAGCGCAACAGCCATCAATCTATCCAAGAATTCGTACATCTTGTCTCCTCTCAATGTCACACGTGCACCGATCGGCATGTTCTCTCTCAATTTGAAGTTAGAGATTGCCTTTTTAGACAAAGTAGGAACAGCCTTCTGGCCAGTAATCATAGACAACTCATCCACACCTGCGTCTACCAATTTCTTGTCAGACACCGCATCACCAATACCTCTGTTGATTGAAATTTTCTCAATCTTAGGCACTTGCATTACAGACTTGTACTGAAATTTCTCTTTCAATGCAGGAACAATTTCCTCGCTGTATTTTGTTCTTAATCTAGGATTAGCCATTGATTACCTCCCCGGTTTTTTTTGATACTCTTACCAATTTTCCATCATCTCCTGCTTTACGAGCCACTTTAGTCGCTTCGCCTGTTGCAGGGTCTACTAGCATCAAGTTACTGATATGAATAGAAGCTTCTACTTTCTTGATGCCACCTTCTGGATTCTCTGCTGAAGGCTTAGTGTGCTTAGTCACCATGTTTAATCCCTCAACGATCGCTCTATACTTACTTGGGAATACCTCTAGTATAGCACCGGTCTTTCCTTTAGAATTACCAGATAGAACTTTTACAGTGTCCCCTTTTTTTACGTGAAATTTCATTGTCTAATATTTAATATAATTAGATATCAATCCTTAAAGCACTTCTGGTGCTAAAGAAACAATTTTCATAAACTGCTTCTCTCTTAATTCTCTCGCCACTGGCCCGAAAATCCTGGTTCCTCTAGGCTCATCATTTCCACCCAAAAGCACTGCAGCATTGTCCTCGAATCGAATATAAGACCCGTCCTTTCTACGAATCTCCTTCTTCGTTCTAACGACTACTGCCTTAGATACGGTTCCTTTCTTGAGATTACTAGAAGAAATTGCTGATTTAACCGTAACAACAATCTTGTCTCCTACAGAAGCATACCTTTTACCAGTACCTCCCAATACGCGAATACAAAGTACCTCTTTAGCACCACTGTTATCCGCTACACTTAGTCTTGACTCTTGTTGTACCATTGTTATTTAGCTCTTTCTATTATTTCTACTAATCTCCACCTTTTGTTCTTAGACAAAGGTCTCGTCTCCATGATCTTTACAGTATCACCTTCACCGCAATCATTGTTCTCATCATGAGCACTGAATTTCTTCGTTGTACTCATAAACTTACCGTATATTGGGTGCTTCACCTTACGTAGTACTTGTACAGTGATGGTTTTATCCATCTTGTTACTGACTACTTTACCGATACGTTCTTTTCTTAAATTTCTGGTTTCCATCGTGAACTTATTGTTGAGCCAATTCCTTAGCTCTGATTTCAGTGTTTAACCTTGCTACTAATTTCTTAGAGTCTTTCAATCTCATAGGGTTTTCTATTGGAGTGATGGCATGTGCAAACTGCAACTTAGCCAAAGCGTCTTTCTCCGCAATAACCTTAGATTTCAACTCTTCCAATGACAATCCTTTTATTTCAGAATTTTTCATAGTTCTATTATTTAATCAGAGAGGTTAAACCTTATCCCTGATGATCTCTTCTAACAACAAACTTCGTTCTCACCGGCAGCTTCTGTTGAGCCAATCTCAACGCCTCCTTGGCTGTCTCTTGACTCACACCAGCCGCTTCAAACAAGATAGTACCTGGTCTAATTGTCGCTACCCAATACTCAGGAGCTCCTTTACCTTTACCCATCCTTACTTCAGCAGGCTTCTTAGTGATAGGCTTGTCTGGAAAAATTCTAATCCAAACCTGACCTTCTCTTTTCATTGCTCTAGTCATTGCAATCCTAGAAGCCTCTATTTGTCTACTGGTAATCCATCCGGGCTCCAAAGACTTGATACCAAAAGTACCGAAAGCCAGCGTATGTCCTCTCTGGGCTATACCCTTGATTCTGCCTTTCTGTTTCTTTCTGAACTTGGTTCTTTTTGGTTGTAACATTTCTTTAATTCTTTAATTCCAATTCAATGGAGTAGTCAAAAAAATTATTTTCTATTTCTTCTAGGAGCTCCTGCACCTGGACGTGGACCTCTATTACCACCTCGGTTTCCTCCTGATTGGTTCGCAGCGCCTATGTTAGGAGACAAGTCTCTTTTTCCATATACCTCGCCTTTGAATATCCAAACCTTGATACCGATTTTACCATAGATAGTGTCCGCCTCTGACAATGCATAATCAATATCAGCTCTCAACGTATGAAGTGGAATTCTACCCTCCTTGTACTGCTCAGATCTCGCCATCTCTGCTCCACCCAATCGGCCCGAGCATTTGATTTTGATCCCTTCTGCTCCTACTCTCATAGTCGCTGCAATCGCTTGCTTCATTGCTCTTCTAAAAGAGATTCTAGCTTTCAATTGCTGTGCAATAGACTGTCCTACCAATACAGCATCCAACTCAGGTCTCTTAATCTCGAAGATGTTGATTTGAAGGTCCTTGCCAGTCAATTTTTTCAACTCCTCCTTGATACGATCTACTTCAGATCCTCCTTTACCAATCACCACTCCCGGTCTAGCCGTATGAATTGTCAAAGTAATTCTCTTGATCGTTCTTTCAATAACAACTTTTGAAATTCCGCCTTTAGGAATACGTACTTGGATATAGTTTCTGATTTTGGTATCTTCTACCAATTTATCTGGAAACGTCTTTCCCCCATACCAGTTGGAGTCCCAACCTTTAACGATTCCTAATCTAAGTCCTACAGGATTTACTTTCTGTCCCATTACTTTTGTGAATTTTCAGTGTTATTTCCTTCCTTTACTTCTGATGCAGCATAGCTATCCACCACTACAGTCACGTGGTTAGATCTCTTTCTGATTCTATGCGCTCTACCCTGAGGTGCAGGTCTCAAACGCTTCAAAATTCTGCCGCTATCTACGAATATCTCTTTGACATAAAGATCCGCTTCTTCAAGCTTTGCATCTTCATTTTTGATCTCCCAGTTAGAAATCGCAGAAAGTAATAATTTTTCTATTCTACCAGCACCTTGCTTTGCTTCGAACTTCAAAATGTTCAAGGCATTGTTCACTCTTTGGCCTCTTACCAAATCAGCTACTACCCTCATTTTGCGAGGCGAAGTTGGTACATTCTTTAATTTTGCTACAGCTTCCATAGTTCGCTAATTATCTCTTTTTATCCTTCTTATTGATGTGACCTCTGAAGTTTCGAGTCGGTGCAAATTCACCTAGCTTATGTCCTACCATGTTTTCAGTCACAAATACAGGAATAAACTTGTTTCCATTGTGCACAGCAAACGTGTGGCCTACAAAATCAGGAGAAATCATTGATCTTCTTGACCATGTCTTGATAACAGCCTTCTTGCCTGAATCATTCATGGTATCAACCTTGTTCTCCAACCTAAAATCTATATAAGGTCCTTTTTTTAATGATCTTCCCATTGCTTATTTGTTTTTACCAATGATGAATTTATTAGAATATTTCTTCGGTGTTCTAGTCTTCTGACCTTTGGCGAATATGCCATTTCTAGATCGTGGGTGACCTCCCGAAGATTTACCTTCACCACCGCCCATTGGGTGATCAACTGGGTTCATTGCGACACCTCTTACTCTAGACCTTCTTCCCAACCATCTGTTACGTCCTGCCTTACCGAGCACCACATTCATGTGGTCTCCATTTGAGACAGTTCCAATGGTTGCCAAACAAACCACAAGGATCATTCTCATTTCACCTGAAGGAAGCTTTACCGTAGCATACTTTCCTTCTCTTGCCAACAACTGCACATAGTTACCTGCACTACGAGCGATACATGCTCCTTTACCTGGTTTCAACTCCACATTGTGAATGATCGTTCCCAATGGAATATCAGACAATGGAAGTGTATTTCCAACTTCTGGTGCAACACCCGAGCCAGACAATACAGTCTGTCCTACTTTCAATCCGTGTGGAGCAATAATATATCTCTTTTCTCCATCTGCATAAAAAAGCAAAGCTATTCTAGCAGTCCTCATCGGATCGTACTCTATAGATTTCACTACAGCTGGGATACCATGCTTGTCTCTTTTGAAATCAATAGTTCTATATTTTCTCTTATGACCACCACCTACATTTCTAATGGTCATTTTTCCACTATCGTTACGACCGCCATTGCGGTGAACTCCTTTGGTCAAAGATTTTTCCGGAGTAGATTTAGTTATCTCCTCAAATACAGGTGCTACCCTATATCTGGTACCCGGAGTTATCGGTTTTAATTTTCTTACAGCCATTTTTTAACTATTTATACTCCTCCGTAAAAATCAATTATATCTCCTTCAGCCACTTGCACAATCGCCTTTTTGTAAGAAGCAGTTCTTCCAGAAATGACTTTTGATTTCGTGTACTTTGTTTTTGCTTTTCCAGGGTAAACCATTGTGTTTACACTTTCTACAGTCACACCGTATGCTTTCTCTACGGCTTTCTTGATCTCAACTTTGTTGGCATCCTTATCCACGACAAAGCCATATCGTCCGCCTTCGTTTAGAGCAGAAACTTTTTCTGTAACTATGGGTCTTTTTAATATACTCATCTTCTTATTTCGTTAATAAGTTCTGAATCTTCTCAATTGAACCTTCCAACAAGATCAAGTTGTCTGCATTCAACAAATCATAGGTATTGATTTGTGCTGCGGTAGTGACTTGTGCTTTTTTCAAGTTCTTTGATGACAACAAGACGTTCTTATTGTCTTCTGCTAATACCAACAAAGTCTTCTTGTCAGTAAAAGAAAGGCTATTCAACAACGCTGCATAGTCCTTAGTTTTTGGCGCTTCAAATGTGAAGTCCTCCAACACAGCTATACTCTTCTCTGTAGCCTTATAAGTCAAAGCTGACTTTCTTGCCAACACCTTCAACTTCTTGTTGAGATCGATAGAGTAGTTTCTTGGTTTAGGACCAAATACTCTTCCTCCTCCTCTAAACAACGGAGACTTGATACTACCTGCTCTGGCGGTACCTGTTCCTTTTTGTTTCTTTATCTTTCTCGTTGATCCTGCGATCTCCGCTCTCTCTTTCGATTTATGCGTTCCTTGTCTTTGGTTCGCCAGATACTGCTTTACATCTAGATAGATAGCATGATCATTTGGCTCGATTCCAAAAACATCCTTAGACAAATCTACCGTTCTGCCGGTATCTTCTCCTGATTTAGTTAATACGGATACTTTCATGACTATTTCTCTAGAATTACTGTACCATTTTTAGGACCAGGGATTGATCCACTTACCAAAATAAGGTTCTTCTCAGGTATGATTTTCATCACCTGTAAGTTTGTCACCTTTACACGATCGTTTCCTGTACGACCAGCCATTCTCATCCCCTTGAATACTCTTGCTGGATAAGAAGCTCCACCGACAGATCCAGGTGCTCTCAACCTGTTGTGCTGACCGTGAGTCGCTTGTCCTACTCCACCGAAGTTGTGTCTCTTTACTACTCCTTGGAATCCTTTACCTTTAGAGTTAGCTACTACATCCACAAAATCTTCCTCTTGGAAAATATCTGCAACACTTAGTGTTTGACCAAGTTCCACTCCTCCTTCAAACTCAACACGGAAGTCTCTGAACTCGACCAAATGTTGCTTAGGAGTTGTCTTCGCTTTTGCGAAGTGACCTTTCAAGGCTTTCGTTGTGCGCTTTTCCTTACGTTCTCCGTAACCCAATTGCACAGCTGTATACCCGTCAGTGTCTTCGTTCTTTACTTGCGTCACTACGCAAGGACCAGCTTCTATCAATGTGCATGCGACGTTACGTCCATCGGCACTAAAGATGCTAGTCATCCCAATTTTTTTTCCTATTATACCTGACATTACAGTATTAAATTTCTATAAACTTATTGTTTCCCTTTACTCTTTTTGGCAAAAGGACTGCAAAGATAGTAATAAACTATTCTATCTCAAATAATTAAACATAAATATTCGCTACACGTAGCGACAAAAAAAGAACCAGCAAATGAATGCTGGTTCTTTCAGTATCTACCAGTCTGAATTATCAGACCTTGATTTCTACATCGACACCACTAGGCAACTCGAGCTTCATCAAAGCATCGACAGTTTTTGCACTATTTGAGTAGATATCTACAAGTCGCTTATACGTACAAAGCTGAAATTGCTCTCTAGCCTTTTTGTTGACGTGTGGTGACTTCAATACAGTGAATTTTTCCTTAACAGTAGGAAGTGGAATCGGTCCGCTTACTACTGCGCCAGTAGTCTTCACCGCTCTTACGATTTTCTCAGATGACTTGTCAACCAAGTTATGATCGTAAGACTTTAGTTTGATTCTAATTTTCTGATTCATATCAATAATTATTTAGCGGACTATTCGCCTTTTTCTTTTTTAATCACTTCATCTGCTATATTCTTTGGAACTGGATCGTAGTGAGAGAATGTCAACGAAGCAGTAGCTCTACCTGAAGTCATTGTTCTCAAATCGGTCACATACCCAAATAGCTCAGACAACGGAACGTCAGCTTTTACCACCTGTGAATTTCCTTTTACGTCCATCCCCTTCATGATACCTCTACGTCGGTTCATATCACCTGTCACAGATCCTGTGTACTCATCAGGAGTTACTATTTCTACAGCCATGATAGGCTCTAGCAATACAGGGCTAGCTTTTTTAGCAGCTGCCTTGAATCCCAACCTAGCTGCCATCTCAAAAGAGAGAGCATCCGAATCCACATCATGGAAAGATCCGTGATATAGTTTCACCTTCATCGAGTCAAGTGGGAACCCAGCCAATGGTCCATTGAGCATAGCAGATTCAAATCCTTTCTGAATTGAAGGAATAAATTCCTTTGGAATCACTCCCCCAACAATCTTGTTGTCAAACTGCAAGCCCACTTTGTCAAAATCTTCATCTACTGGAGACAATTCAAATACGATATCAGCAAACTTACCTTTACCCCCTGATTGCTTCTTGTAAACTTCTTTGTGATCTACTAATGACTGGATAGCTTCCTTGTATGCCACCTGAGGAGCTCCTTGGTTGATTTCAACCTTAAACTCTCTCTTCAAACGATCAATGATGATGTCGAGGTGAAGCTCACCCATACCTCTCAAAATCGTCTGACCTGTATCATGATCTGTCTCTACTACCAAGGTAGGATCCTCTTCTACAAGCTTGGCAATTGCCATACCGAGTTTATCAGCATCCGCTTGAGTTTTAGGCTCAATAGCGTAACCAATTACTGGTTCTGGAAAATCCATAGACTCAAGTACAATCTTATGCTTCTCATCACAAAGTGTATCTCCAGTCTTAATGTCCTTAAATCCAACTACAGCAGCAATATCACCAGCATGGAACTGATCAATTTGATTTTGCTTGTTTGCATGCATTTGGAAAATTCTAGAAATTCTTTCCTTCTTGTCTGTTCTAGTGTTCCACACATAAGATCCAGAATCCAAAGTACCTGAATACGCTCTAGCAAAACACAAACGACCAACGAATGGATCTGTAGCGATTTTAAAAGCTAACGCTGCAAAAGGCTCAGAAGCAGATGGTTTCCTAGTTGTAGGCTCCTCCGTATCTGGATTAGTACCTGTGATACCCTCTCTGTCAACTGGTGAAGGAAGCAATTCCATCACATAATCAAGCATAGTCTGTACTCCTTTGTTTTTGAAAGCAGATCCACAGAACATAGGCACAAACGCCAAGTCAATAGTTGCCTTTCTAGAAGCAGCAATGATTTCCTCTTTGGAGATCGAGTTTGGATCCTCGAAGTACTTCTCCATAAGGCTTTCGTCATATTCTGCGACTGCCTCGAGAAGCTCCTCTCTGTACTGATCCACCTCATCGACCATATCAGCAGGGATTTCGATTTCATCGAAAGTCATCCCTTTATCTTCTTCGTTCCAGACCATCGCCTTTCTCTCTACGAGATCGACCACACCGCGGAAACCATCTTCAGCACCGATAGGCAATTGGAATGGAACGGCCTTGGTAGCCAATCTTTCCTTCACTTGCTTACATACCATCAAGAAGTCCGCTCCAGATCTGTCCATTTTATTGACAAACCCAAGTCTAGCAACTTTATAGTTATCAGCTAGCCTCCAGTTAGTCTCAGACTGTGGTTCTACACCATCCACTGCACTAAACAAGAAAACCAACCCATCCAAAATCCTCAAAGATCTGTTTACTTCTACTGTGAAGTCAACGTGACCTGGAGTATCAATGATGTTGATATGATATTGTTCCTCTTTATAATTCCAAAAAACGGTGGTAGCAGCAGAAGTAATAGTAATACCTCTTTCTTGTTCCTGCTCCATCCAATCCATAGTAGCTGCACCATCGTGCACCTCACCTATTTTGTGGCTGACGCCTGTGTAATATAGAATACGCTCTGTAGTGGTTGTTTTACCTGCATCAATGTGCGCAGCGATACCAATATTACGAGTCAATCTTAGATCTCTTGCCATTATTTCTTCTGATTAAAATCTAAAATGTGAAAATGCTTTGTTTGCGTCGGCCATTCTGTGCGTATCATCTTTCTTCTTCACAGCTGCACCTTCGCCTTTGGCTGCTGCGATTATTTCACCAGCCAAACGCTCCTTCATTGTTTTTTCGCCTCTTGATCGAGCGTATGAAATCATCCACTTGATTCCGAGTGAAGTTTTCCGGGAAGGTCTTACTTCAATTGGAACCTGGAATGTAGCACCGCCTACTCTTCTGCTTTTCACCTCGACAGAAGGCATAATGTTGTTAAGCGCTTTTTTCCAAGTCTCAAGACCATTCTCACTTGTTTTTTCTTCAATGATCGCTATCGCGTCATAAAAGATCGAATAAGCAATACTCTTCTTTCCGTCCACCATTAGATAGTTCACAAACTTCGATACTAACGTATCTTGGAACTTCGGATCAGGAAGAATATATCTCTTCTTTGGTTTCGATTTTCTCATCTTATTTTATCAGTTTTTACTTTTTATCCTTAGGTCTTTTGGCACCATACTTAGATCTTCTCTGCAAACGACCGCTTACGCCCGCCGTATCGAGAGCTCCTCTAATGATATGGTATCTCACACCCGGTAAATCTTTTACTCTACCGCCTCTGATCAATACAATCGAGTGCTCTTGTAGATTGTGACCCTCACCTGGAATATAGGCGTTCACTTCTTTACCATTCGTCAATCTTACCCTTGCGACCTTTCTCATTGCCGAGTTAGGCTTCTTTGGAGTAGTAGTGTAAACTCTGGTACAAACTCCACGACGTTGAGGACATGCGTCCAAAGCCGGAGACTTTGATTTAGAAACCAATGTTTTTCTACCTTTTCTTACTAATTGTTGTATAGTAGGCATCTATCTTTCTTTTAAAATTATTCTCTACCGTTCATTTTTTGGGAACGCAAAGATAGAGACTATTCATCTCTAATTAAAACATTGAAATAAAAAAATGTATTGATTATCAGCAATTTTCACCAATTATTTCACATGCATTCCCTACATTTTGGCCTTGTGACCAAAAAAAAGGAGCCCATTTAGGACTCCTTTTATCATTTTATTTTCAACTGACTAGGCCTCTCCTACTGCTCCCCCAAAATTCATGGGAAACTTTGGTGAGTCTTCTACCTGTTTGATAGGACCAAAAGTCTGTTCGTATTTCACAATATTGTCATGCAATGCTGCATGTAATCTTTTGGCATGTTCAGGAGTGATCACAATTCTTGCTTTCACTTTCGCCTTAGGCACACCAGGCATCAACCGAATAAAGTCTACCACAAATTCAGAATTCGAATGCGCGATCATTGCCAAATTGGCATACACTCCTTCAGCGATCTCCTCTGGCAATTCAACATTGATCTGATTGCCTTGCACTTTCTTTTCCTGCTTTTGATCTTCCTTATTCATTCTCCTGATACTCTTTAGACTTGTTTGCAAACTCCTCTTTCGAACTGACCAAAGAATCATACTCCTCTTGTGACCCTACGATCAACTTTTGGAAAGTTCTCTGCCCAGTACCAGCAGGGATCAAGTGACCTACAATTACGTTTTCTTTCAAGCCTTGGAGGGTATCTCTCTTGCCTCGAATAGATGCTTCACTCAGTACTTTGGTAGTCTCCTGGAAGGATGCTGCCGAAATAAAGCTTTCAGTACCCAAAGATGCTTGCGTGATACCTTGTAGTGTTGGCTTTGAAACTGCAGGTTCTGCACTTCTTACCTCTACCAATTTCAAATCCTTTCTTCTCAAGCTAGAGTTTTCATCTCTCAGCTGACGTGAAGTTAAAATTTGTCCTGGTTTCACATTTGGAGAATCACCTGCCTCAGAAACTACTTTCATATCCAAAATCGAGTCGTTCTCTTCCATGAACTTGATCTTGTCTACTATTTGGTTTGGCAAGAAGCTCGTGTCACCTGCGTCCAAAATGATCACTTTCTGCATCATTTGTCGCACAATGGTTTCGATATGCTTATCGTTGATTTTCACCCCTTGCAATCTGTATACTTCTTGAATTTCATTCACCAAGTATTCTTGTACCGCAGTAGGTCCTTTGATAGACAAAATATCCGCTGGGGTAGTTGCTCCATCCGAGAGCGCATACCCTGCCCGTACAAAGTCATTGTCTTGTACCAAGATGTGCTTCGATAGTGATACCAAGTACCTCTTTTTCACTCCATCTTTCGACTCAATGAAAATCTCTCTGTTTCCTCTTTTGATACCGCCGTATGTCACTACACCGTCAATCTCAGAAACCACTGCAGGGTTGGATGGGTTTCTCGCCTCAAACAACTCAGTCACTCTTGGTAGACCTCCCGTAATATCTCTAGACTTACCCATCGATCGAGGAATCTTAGCCAAAATTTGACCTCCTTTGATTTCATCTCCTATATCAACAGAAAGGTGAGCACCTACAGGTATATTGTAGAGTTTTTCATCATCACCACTGATTACAACGATAGCCGGGTTCTTGGTCTTATCCTTCGTGTCAATGATTACTTTCTCTCTGTGACCTGTTTGCTCATCAGATTCTTCTTTGTATGTAATTCCCTCTTCAATAGAGTCAAAATCGATCTTACCATCAAACTCAGAAAGAATTACCGCATTGTACGGATCCCAACTACATAGTTGATCTCCCTTTTTTACTTTTTTCTTGTTCTTGACATTCAAGAATGCTCCATAAGGGACGTGATTACTAATCAAAGTCTTGCCTGTTTCTGCGTCGTTGATTTTAATCTCACCCGCTCTAGCCATTACCACGTTGGTTTCTTTACCCTCTGCGTTTGTGGTCTTGATTGATCTGAGTTCTTCGAACTCGATCACACCGTCAAATTTCGCATTGATGGTTGCCTCTACAGCGATGTTAGAAGCAGTACCCCCTACGTGGAATGTTCTCAAAGTCAACTGTGTACCTGGCTCACCAATAGACTGTGCTGCAATCACTCCGACAGCATCGCCATTCTGTGCCATCTGACCTGAAGCCAAGTTTCTACCATAACAATTGGTACAAACGCCTTTTTTCGATTCACAAGTCAATACCGACCTGATCTCTACTTCTTCGATAGCTGTTTCATCTACTTTATTTGCCAGCTCTTCAGTAATCTCAATTCCAGCAGGAATCAACAATTCTTTGGAGATCGGGTCATAGACATCATGAACAGAAACTCTACCAAGAATTCTTTCAGACAAAGGCTCTACAATATCCTCATTATCCTTCAATGCTGAGACCACCAATCCTCTCAAGGTGCCACAATCCTCTTCGTTGACAACCACATCCTGCGCCACATCAACAAGACGTCTTGTCAAGTAACCTGCATCTGCAGTTTTCAATGCCGTATCCGCAAGACCTTTACGTGCACCGTGAGTAGAGATAAAGTACTCGATTACATCCAGTCCTTCTTTAAAGTTGGATAGAATAGGGTTTTCGATAATCTCTCCCACCGAACCTTGAAGGTTCTTTTGTGGTTTAGCCATCAATCCTCTCATTCCTCCTAGCTGACGAATCTGCTCTCTCGATCCCCTTGCTCCAGAGTGCATCATCATATAGATCGAGTTAAAACCTTGATCTTCTTCTTCAAGCTGAGTCATCAAAGTACCTGTCAACATGGAGTTGATTCGTGTCCAGATGTCAATGACTTGATTGTATCTTTCGTTGTCTGTAATCAGACCCATTTGGTAGTTTGCCCATACAGCATCCACTTCCTCTTTGGCCTGAGCGACAAGACTTTCTTTCTCTTCAGGAATATTGATATCACCTAGTCCCATCGACAACCCTCCTTTGTATGCAGATTGGAATCCGAGATGCTTGATATCATCCAAGAACTGAGCAGTCCTTGCCATTCCTGTAATCTTAAATACATGAGAAATAATCTGCTGTAGCTTTTTCTTGGAAAGCAACTCGTCCACAAAACCCACCTCTTCTGGCACGAATTGGTTGAACAATACTCTACCCGCTACGGTTTCAATGATCTTGGTTTCCAATTCACCCTTCTCATTTCTGACCTTCGTTCTCACTTTGATATATGCATGCTTGGATAGACGCTCTTCATTGATCGCAATAATCACCTCTTCCGCACTATAGAAGGTCATACCTTCACCTTGTACTTTTTCCTTCTTAGTAGTTCTTCTACCCTTAGTCACATAGTACAATCCCAAAACCATATCCTGAGAAGGAACCGTAATCGGCGCTCCGTTGGCAGGGTTCAAGATATTGTGTGACGCCAACATCAACAAAGAAGCTTCCAAAATCGCTTCATGTCCTAACGGTACGTGAACAGCCATCTGGTCTCCATCAAAATCGGCGTTGAATGCAGTACATGCCAATGGATGAAGTTGGATTGCCTTTCCTTCGATCAATTTCGGCTGGAAAGCCTGAATACCCAATCTGTGAAGCGTAGGAGCACGGTTGAGTAGGACCGGATGTCCTTTCAGTACATTTTCCAAAATATCCCAAATCACAGGATCCTTTCTGTCCACAATTTTCTTTGCTGACTTCACCGTCTTCACGATACCTCTTTCGATCAATTTTCTGATCACAAAAGGTTTGAAAAGCTCAGCTGCCATTCCTTTTGGAAGACCACATTCATGCATCTTCAATTCTGGTCCTACAACAATTACCGAACGACCTGAATAATCAACACGCTTACCAAGCAGGTTCTGACGGAAACGTCCTTGCTTACCTTTGAGCATATCACTCAGTGATTTCAATGCTCGGTTTCCATCCGAACGGACGGCATTCACTTTACGTGAATTATCAAATAGCGAATCAACCGCTTCCTGAAGCATACGTTTCTCATTTCTGAGGATAACTTCTGGTGCTTTGATATCGATCAATCTCTTCAATCTATTGTTTCTGATAATGACTCGTCTATACAAATCATTCAAATCAGATGTAGCGAATCTACCACCATCCAATGGCACCAATGGGCGCAATTCAGGAGGAATCACCGGGACCATCTTGATGATCATCCACTCAGGTCTGTTTTCGATTCTCGTCTTGGCATCTCTGAAAGCTTCTACCACTTTTAGACGCTTCAAAGCTTCCGCTTTTCTCTGCTGAGAAGTGTCAGTCGCTGCTTGGTGTCTCAAATCGTAAGACAAGGTGTCCAATTCGATTCTTGAAAGAGACATTTCCAATGCTTCAGCCCCCATTTTCGCGATGAACTTATTCGGATCAGAATCCTCAAGCATTTGGTTCTCTCGTGGCAATTTGTCCAAGATATCCAAATACTCATCTTCTGTCAAGAAATCATGTCTGTTGATACCATCCTCTTCTTTGAGTCCTGGCTGGATTACCAAGTAGCGCTCATAGTAGATGATTTGATCCAATTTCTTAGTAGGTATCCCCAACAAGTAACCAATCTTGTTTGGCAATGACTTGAAATACCAGATATGGGCCACAGGGACGACCAACTCGATGTGTCCCATACGCTCTCTTCTGACTTTTTTCTCTGTGACTTCTACGCCACATCGATCACAGATAATACCCTTATATCTGATTCTCTTGTATTTTCCGCAATGACATTCCCAATCTTTCACGGGTCCAAAAATTCTCTCACAGAACAAACCACCCATCTCTGGCTTGTATGTTCTATAATTGATTGTTTCCGGCTGTGTAACCTCACCATGTGAGCTTTCCAGAATAGATTCGGGAGAAGCTAAACTGACTGTTACTCTCGAAAAGTCACTGCTTAGCTTTTTGCTTTTTCTGAATGCCATAATTCAATATATAGTTAGTGGCCATACGAGACGGCCTAGTTATCAATAATAAATTAGTCTAAAGTGATTTCAAGAGCCAAACCTCTCAATTCATGAACCAGTACGTTGAATGATTCAGGAATATTCGGTTTGTTCATGTTTTCACCTTTCACAATCGCTTCGTAAGCTTTTGCTCTACCAATCACATCATCCGATTTGATTGTCAAGATCTCCTGAAGTACGTTGGCTGCACCGAATGCTTCGAGTGCCCAAACTTCCATCTCTCCAAATCTCTGTCCACCAAATTGGGCTTTACCACCCAATGGTTGCTGAGTAATCAATGAGTATGGTCCAATCGATCTAGCGTGCATCTTATCATCGACCAAGTGCCCCAGCTTCAACATGTAAGCAATACCTACAGTGACTGGTTGATCAAAACGCTTACCGGTCAACCCATCGTACAAGTATGATCTTCCGTACTCTGGCAATCCCGCCTCCTTCAACTCAGCAGCCACTTCTTCCATGGTTGCTCCATCAAATATCGGAGTAGCGTATTTTCTACCTAACTTATATCCAGCCCAAGCAAGAACAGTCTCATAGATCTGTCCAATGTTCATCCTAGATGGTACCCCTAGTGGGTTCAAGCAGATATCTACTGGTGTCCCATCTTCCAAGAATGGCATATCCTCTTCACGAACAATTCTTGCGACAACCCCCTTGTTACCATGGCGACCTGCCATCTTATCCCCTACTTTCAGCTTACGCTTCTTGGCGACATAGACTTTGGCTAGTTTCACAATACCTGCTGGCAACTCATCTCCAACTTCAAGTGTAAATCTCTCTCTCTTGAAAATACCACCGATATCGTTTCTTTTCTTGTTATAGTTCTTCACCAACTCAAAAACCATTTTGTTGATTTTTTCATCAGTCGTCCAATGATCTAAAATCAAGTCAGAAATCAAATTGACTTCTTCTGCGACATGGTAGCTGCTTTCATCTCTATAGACATTCCTATCTGGGAAGAAATTCTCCTGAATGTTTTTGGCGTTGAATTTCACACCTTTCGACATGATCTCTTCACCAAATTTATGCTTTACTCCTTGACAGGTCTTACCTCCCAATAGCTCTACAAGTTTCTCCACGATCTTTACCCTCAAATCCTTCAGATCTTTAGAGTAAGCCGCCTTGAGTATCTCTACTTCCTTCTTCGCTTTGGCTCTTAAATCCTTGTCCTTCTTTGGACGAGAGAATAGTTTAGTATCAATTACCACACCTCTCAAGGATGGTGAAGCCTTCAATGAGGCATCTTTCACATCTCCAGCTTTATCTCCAAAGATCGCTCTCAAGAGCTTCTCTTCTGGCGTTGGGTCAGTTTCTCCCTTAGGCGTAATCTTACCGATCAGAATGTCACCTTCTTTGATTTCTGCTCCTACTCTAATGATTCCATGCTCATCCAAGTTTTTGACAGCTTCCTCACTGACGTTTGGAATTTCAGAAGTCAACTCTTCTTCCCCTCTTTTCGTGTCTCTTACTTCGAGTTCATACTCATCGATATGAATCGACGTAAACACATCGTCGCGCACTACTTTCTCAGAGATAACAATCGCATCCTCAAAGTTGTATCCTTGCCATGGCATGTATGCCACTTTCAAGTTCCTACCCAAAGCCAATTCGCCGTTCTCAGTTGCAAAACCTTCACACAACGGCTGACCTGCCACTACTTTGTCTCCCTTGAAAACAATAGGTTTCAAGTTGATACAGGTATCTTGGTTTGTTCTTCTAAATTTGATCAAATCATAAGTAGTCACTTCATCCTCAAACGAAACCAACTTCTCGTCTTCTGAAGTGTTATATCTCACCGAAATCTTGGTTGCATCGACATAGTCAATTACCCCTTCTTGTCTCGCCAAAATCAACGATCGAGAATCCAATGCTACACGCTTTTCTAGACCCGTACCTACGATTGGAGCCTGTGGCTTCAATAGTGGGACAGCTTGGCGCTGCATGTTTGATCCCATCAGTGCACGGTTGGCATCATCATGTTCCAAAAACGGAATCATAGATGCCGCTACCGACACAATCTGGTTTGGAGCTACGTCCATATATTTGAGATCTTTAGGTCCCACTACTGGGAAATCCCCTTCAAATCTCGCTTTAACCGTATCGTTGACAAAGTTTCCATCATCCGTCAATGGAGCATTTGCCTGTGCGATGTTGTATGTATCTTCTTCTTCAGCCGTGAGGTATTTGACATCACTAGTCATATTTACCACACCGTCTTCCACCTCTCTATATGGAGTTTCGATGAAGCCCATGCTATTCACTTTGGCGTGTACACATAGAGAAGAGATCAAACCAATGTTTGGTCCTTCTGGAGTTTCAATCGTACAAAGTCTACCGTAGTGTGTATAGTGCACATCTCGAACCTCAAAGCCTGCTCTCTCTCTCGAAAGACCACCTGGTCCAAGTGCAGACATTCTTCTTTTGTGAGTCACCTCCGCCAATGGATTCGTCTGATCCATAAACTGTGACAACTGGTTGGTGCCAAAGAATGAGTTGATCACTGAAGACAAGGTTCGCGCATTGATCAGGTCAATTGGCTTGAACTCTTCATTGTCTCTGACGTTCATTCTCTCCTTGATCGTTCTTGCCATTCTTGACAGTCCCACACCAAACTGAGAATAAAGCTGCTCTCCAACTGTTCGTACACGTCTATTACTCAAGTGGTCAATATCATCAACTACAGCTTTGGAGTTGATCAAACCAATCAAATATTTTACGATCAAAATGATATCGACTTTCGTCAATACTCTTGAATCGTTGCTCAAATCAAGCTGAAGTTTTCTATTGATTCGATAACGACCCACTTCACCTAAATCATAACGCTTGTCACTGAAGAACAAGTTGTTGATGATGTCACGAGCGGTTTGTTCATCAGGAGCTTCAGTATTTCTAAGCTGACGATAGATTTGTTCTACCGCTTCTTTTTCTGAGTTAGAATTATCCTTCTGCAGCGTATTGTAGATGATGGAATAATCCGTAATGTTAACATCCTTTTTGTGCAGGATGATAGATTTAGAACCTGAGTCTAGGATCGTTTCGATATCCTCTTCTCCGATTACTGAATCTCTTTCGAGCACAACCTCATTTCTATCGATAGAAACTACCTCACCGGTATCTTCATCTACGAAATCCTCCGTCCATGTTCTCAAGACTCTTGCAGCAAGCTTTCTACCCACTACTTTGGCCAAATCCTTTTTGACGGCATTCACCTCTTCAGAAAGACCAAACAAGTCCAAAATATCTTTATCAGAACCATAACCGATCGATCTCAAAAGAGTCGTCACCGGAAATTTCTTTTTTCTATCAATGTAAGCGTACATGACGTTGTTTACATCGGTAGCGAATTCTATCCAAGAACCTTTGAAAGGGATGATTCTTGCAGAATATAGTTTTGTACCATTGGTGTGCTTACTTTGGGCAAAGAACACACCTGGCGATCTGTGTAGCTGTGACACGATCACACGTTCAGCACCATTGACAACAAACGAACCTTTGGCAGTCATATAAGGAATGTTGCCTAAGAAAACCTCCTGCTCGATAGTTTCAAAATCGTCATTGTCTTCATCATTGCAAGACAATCTCAACTTTGCTTTCAGTGGAACAGAATAGGTTAAACCTCTGTCAATCGACTCGTCAACATTGTACTTCGGAGGATCCACCAAGTAATCGATGAACTCTAGAACGAAGTTCTCTCTCGAATCAGATATCGGGAAGTTTTCTGAAAACACCTTAAACAATCCTTCTTGAACTCTCTTTTCAGCGGGAGTTTCCAACTGGAAAAAATCCTCAAAAGATTGTAATTGAACCTTCAAAAAATCAGGATAATCTATCACCGATTTTATAGAAGAGAAACTAATTCTTTCAGATTTATTTTTACTAGCCAAGGCCGTATAATTTAATGTTACAATAAAAAGGGAAATGCTTCTACCTAAGCAGAAACAGGAAAAGACCTGATCCCGATATGCGTCGGGACCAGGTCTAAATATTTAGACGTTTTTAAATAAAAACTGTCAATTCTTATGCAAGCTCTACTTCAGCTCCTGCTTCTTCTAGTTGCTTCTTGAGACCTTCAGCCTCATCTTTAGCTAAACCTTCCTTAACTGGCTTAGGAGCGCCATCTACTAATTCCTTAGCTTCTTTCAATCCAAGACCTGTCAATTCTTTCACCAATTTCACGATAGCCAATTTAGCACCTCCTGGTGACTTCAAGATTACGTCAAAAGAGCTTTTTTCTTCAGCTCCACCAGCATCTCCACCAGCAGCTCCAGCAACCATTACAGGCGCAGCAGCAGCAGCAGGCTCAATACCGTACTCATCTTTCAATATTTCAGCTAATTCATTTACTTCCTTTACAGTAAGGTTAACCAACTGTTCAGCGAATTCTTTTAAATCTGCCATTTTTTTAAATAATTAAATTTTTAATAATTTGAAACCTAAATTAACGTTCAGACAAAGTCTGTAATAGTCCAGAAAGTGTTTGTCCTCCACTCTGAAGCGAAGAAATAACATTTTTGGCTGGAGATTGCAACAATCCAATAACTTCTCCGATAAGCTCATTTTTAGACTTGAGATCAGCTAATGTATTGAGATGTTCCTCACCTATAAAGAGATCGTATTCGATGGAAGCCCCTTTAAGCTTTGGTCTATCTAATTTGTCATCCTTTTTAAACTTTTTGATAAGCTTAGCAGGTACGTTTGCTGAATCTTCTCCAGTAAACATTACACCTGAAAAACCTGTCAAAACTTCTTCATTCAATGAAGAGAAATCAGCATCGACTGTTTCCAATGCCTTTTTAATCAAGGTATTCTTGATTACCCTGTATTCTACGCCACTTTCGAAGCACTTTCTTCTCAAGTCATTCACTTCCGCAACAGTCATTCCTGCTGCATCCGTAAAGTAGAAGTTTCCACTTGACTTAAATTTACCCGAAAGCTCCTCTATAATTTTGGCTTTTTCTTCTCTTGTCATCTTAGTTCTTTTTAAATCCTACTGTCGCCAGCATGAAATATTTAAAGCTAATTTTACAATCCAGCAATCGACCCTTTATCAATCTTGATACCTGAGCTCATTGTACTAGAAAGACTAATGACTTTCACATAAGTACCTTTTGCACTTGCAGGCTTCAATTTTGATATTGTGTTTATCAATTCCAAAGCATTGTCCTTGATCTGTTCTGGAGTGAAAGAAACTTTCCCTACACTCGCATGAATGATACCGAACTTGTCTACTTTGAAATCTATCTTACCAGATTTTACTTCATTTACTGCTTTAGCTACGTCCAAAGTAACTGTACCAGATTTTGGGTTTGGCATCAAGCCTCTAGGCCCGAGAACTCGACCGATACGACCCACTTTGGCCATAACTGTAGGCATTGTAATGATGACATCAATATCCGTCCAACCACCTTCGATTTTCTTGATATAGTCATCCAATCCTACATGATCCGCTCCTGCATCCTTTGCTTCTTGCTCTTTGTCAGGCGTACATAGTACAAGTACTCGTACGTCCTTTCCCGTTCCGTGTGGAAGAGCTACTACTCCTCTCACCATCTGGTCTGCCTTTCTTGGATCAACTCCTAACCTAATATCGAGATCTACCGATGCGTCGAATTTAGTTCTAGTAATTTCCTTCACTAGCTTAGATGCTTCCTCAATGCTATAGCTTTGAGTCTTGTCATACTTTTCAGCAGCTAGTTTCTGATTTTTCGTCAATTTTGCCATTTTAATTTTAAATTAATTGGCCCAAGGGGCTTGTCCACTTACTTTGATTCCCATACTTCTTGCTGTACCAGCGACCAACTTCATTGCAGATTCCACTGTAAATGCGTTCAAATCCGGCATTTTAGTCTCTGCAATTTCTTTGACTTGATCCCAAGACACAGAACCTACCTTATCTCTGTTAGATTCAGAAGAACCTTTTTTGAGATTAGCAGCATTGAGTAACAATACTGCCGCTGGAGGGGTCTTGATTACAAAGTCAAAAGACTTGTCAGTGTAGATAGTAATGAGCACAGGGAGTACCTGACCCGCTTTTTCTTGGGTTCTAGCATTAAATTGCTTACAGAAATCCATAATGTTAAGACCCTTACTACCTAGCGCAGGTCCTACAGGAGGAGAAGGATTGGCAGCACCACCCTTAATCTGTAACTTTAAGTAACCACTAATTTCCTTAGCCATTTCTACTCTGTTTTTTCTACTTGAATATAATTAAGTTCTACAGGCGTGTTTCGACCAAAAATCTTAACCATAACGTTAAGCTTTTTCCTCTCTTCGAAGACTTCCTCCACATTGCCTGTGAAACCACTAAATGGACCGTCCATCACTTTGACTGCCTCGCCTACAATAAACGGCGTATCGAGCTGTTCTTCTTGCTCTTCCGCCTCGTCTACTTTACCCAAAATTCGGTTCACCTCATTTTGACGTAGTGCGACAGGTGTTTTGGATGGTCCCCCATCATTTGCCCCTAAAAACCCTATTACTCCTGGGATATTGGTGATGGTGTGTTGCACTTCACCATGATTGATGTCAGCAGATATCAAGATGTATCCAGGAAAGAAATTTCTCTCTCGGACTCTCTTTTTTCCATTTCTCATCTCATATACCTTTTCTGCAGGTATCATTACTTGAGGAATGAAATCTTCTAGACCCATTCTGGTGATTTCAGTTTCAAGATAAGACTTTACTTTCTTCTCTTGTCCACTGACAGCACGAACTACGTACCATTTTAGTTCACTCATAATATCAGGACTTTAGGCTAATTAAAGGTTATGATAATACCAGTCCAATAGATTCTCAAAACTGATATCTATTAGACCAATGAACAACGCAAAGATCAGGGAAGCGACAAGGACTAAAACCGAACTACTCTGTAGTTCTGAATACTTGGACCATGTAACTTTGTGGGCCATTTCATCATAAGATTCCTTAAAAAAATTAATCAGTTTAGTCATAGTACAAACCTTTGCTATTAAACATTGCACGGGTGGAGAGACTCGAACTCCCAGCCAATGGTTTTGGAGACCACTACTCTGCCAATTGAGCTACACCCGTGTATTTGAACCCTCAAAAAAGGATTGCAAAATTAGAACATTTATTTTATATAAACAAATGCGCTTCATTGTAAAATGAAACGCATTTGATACTCTTCTATAAAAAACTTAGAACTTAGTCTAAGATTTCTGTTACTTGTCCAGAACCAACTGTTCTACCGCCTTCTCTGATCGCAAATCTCAATCCTTTTTCCATTGCGATTTTGTTGATCAAAGTTACCTCGATAGTTACGTTATCACCTGGCATTACCATTTCAACTCCTTCTGGAAGCATGATCTCACCAGTTACGTCTGTTGTTCTTACGTAGAACTGAGGACGGTATCTGTTGAAGAATGGAGTGTGACGTCCACCTTCTTCTTTAGATAGTACGTAAACTTCAGCTTTGAATTTAGCGTGTGGGTTTACAGAACCAGGCTTACAGATAATCATACCTCTTTTGATTTGGTCTTTCTCAATACCTCTCAAAAGTAGACCAACGTTATCGCCAGCTTCACCTCTATCCAATATTTTTCTAAACATCTCAACACCAGTGATTGTAGACTTCATGTCTTCTGCACCCATACCGATGATATCAACAGGATCTCCAGTGTTAGTTACACCTCTTTCGATTCTACCTGTCGCTACAGTACCTCTACCTGTAATAGAGAACACATCCTCTACAGGCATCAAGAAATCCTTATCGATTGCTCTTTCTGGTAACGGAATGTAGTTATCTACTGCATCCATCAACTCATCGATTTTAGCAACCCACTCTGGCTCACCGTTCAATCCACCAAGAGCAGATCCAGCGATTACAGGAATATCATCACCTGGGAAGTCGTACTCAGAAAGCAATTCTCTCACTTCCATTTCAACTAGCTCAAGCAGTTCAGGATCGTCGACCAAATCGACTTTATTCATAAATACAACCAAAGCAGGAACACCTACCTGACGAGAAAGCAAGATGTGCTCTCTAGTTTGTGGCATTGGTCCGTCTGTAGCAGCTACTACGATGATCGCACCATCCATTTGAGCCGCACCAGTAATCATGTTTTTCACATAATCCGCGTGACCAGGACAGTCAACGTGAGCGTAGTGACGCTTCTCAGTTTGGTATTCAATGTGAGAAGTATTGATTGTGATTCCTCTTTCTGCTTCTTCTGGAGCGTTATCGATAGAACCAAAATCCTTAATTTCTGCAAGACCTTTGTCTGACAATACTTTTGATATTGCAGCGGTCAAGGTTGTCTTTCCGTGATCCACGTGACCAATAGTACCAATATTCACGTGAGGTTTCGAACGGTCAAAGGTTTCTTTAGCCATGTCTGAAAATTCCTATTTAGTTAAAACTTTATTTAAAATATAAAAATGCTAAACCTCCAGGGCATAGCAACTACTCTCGCCAATATATCCTCTCAAACAAGGATAACTCAGAAATGTAAGAGCCAATGACGGGATTTGAACCCGTGACCTCTTCCTTACCAAGGAAGCACTCTACCCCTGAGCTACATCGGCTAATAATAAGAGCGGGAGACGAGGCTCGAACCCGCGACCTACAGCTTGGAAGGCTGTCGCTCTACCAACTGAGCTACTCCCGCTTATTACTAATCATACCATGCTTACATGGCACGGCCAATGGTGGGGGGAGCAGGATTCGAACCTGCGAAGACATAAGTCAACGGAGTTACAGTCCGTCCCAGTTGGCCGCTTTGGTATCCCCCCTTGTTCAATAAAATTCAAGAACCTTCCCTATCAAGTCCTGAGATAAACACCTCTCTCGTTTTTTAGGAAGTGCAAAATTATATGCTTTTGATTCTTATTCAAATTTTTGCAAAACTATTTTCTAAGCTTTTTATATTTTTTCTTCTTTATGCTTTTAATGCCGTTTAAAGGCCGATTTTTGACTAGAAAAAATCTCCAGCCAAGCTCCCACAGCTCCCATAGAAAAGAAACAAACAACAAATCAAAGAATGATATTTCTCAACCGATTATTTCCACTTTATATGTTTGCTATGTTGACTCTATTTTGTCAATGCACACATCAAAACATCGATAACCAGATGACGACAACCCAAATGCCATCAGACCCACATTCTTATGCGATTCCTTCTGAATCTGTCATCTCTCATTTGGATTGGGACGCAAATGTAAGTTTCCAAACCAAAACAATCGAAGCTAGCGCCACATATATTTTAAAAAATTCTTCTGAAGCTCAAAAAATCATCCTAGACACGAAAAATCTCACGATATTTTCGGTCACGGATAACGAGGGACATGTCCTCCCTTACGAACTAGGGGATGAGCAAGTCCATTTAGGCCAAGCACTGACAATCAAAATCACACCCTCGACTGCTTCGATCAAAATCCACTACAAAACCTCTCCTGATGCTGAAGCGCTCCAATGGCTCAGCCCCAAACAAACTGCAAACAAAACCTCTCCCTTCTTATTCACTCAGTCCCAAGCCATACTGGCTCGGACGTGGATTCCAATTCAAGATTCTCCAGGAATCCGCTTCACTTATTCTGCAAAAGTTCAAGTCCCTCAAGAGCTACTTGCCCTCATGAGCGCAAGCAACCCCACCGAAAAAAACGATTCGGGGCTGTATCTATTCGAAATGCAACAAGCCATACCCGCCTACCTCATGGCACTTACCGTAGGGGATGTGTCCTATGCCAGTCTTGGCAAGCGAAGTGGTGTATATGCAGAACCGAGCCTTCTCGCCAAATCAGCCTATGAATTTGAAAATCTGGAGCAAATGATCCAAGCCGCTGAAACCCTCTATGGCCCGTACCGGTGGGAACGCTATGACGTCATCGTCCTTCCTCCTAGCTTTCCTTTCGGGGGAATGGAAAACCCACGGCTCACTTTCGCTACACCTACAATCATCGCAGGAGATCGCTCACTTATATCCCTAGTGGCACACGAGCTCGCTCACTCATGGTCTGGCAACTTAGTCACCAATGCCACTTGGAATGACTTTTGGCTCAACGAAGGCTTCACTGTCTATTTTGAAAATCGTATCATGGAAGCTCTCTACGGTAGAGAGTATGCCGAAATGCTGGCTCTGCTCTCCTTACAAGATCTCCAGGAAGAAGTAAAAGAGATCAATGATATCCACCCTGCAGACACACATCTCAAACTCGACCTCACGGGCAGAAACCCCGACGATGGAGTCACTGCCATCGCATATGACAAGGGGTACTACTTGCTCCGTATGTTGGAAGAAACAGTCGGTCGCGAAGTTTGGGACGATTTTGTCCGCAAGTACTTCGATGAACATGCGTTTCAGGGAATGACTACAGAGGAATTCATCCTCATACTTCAAAAAGACTTGCTCGATGCTCATCATATAGACATGTCTCCATCCCTCTACAAGGAATGGATTTATAAGTCAGGCTTACCCAGCAATTGCCCACAGCCTGTGTCCAACAAATTTATACGAGTGGAGCAAGCGATCGACAACTGGGTAGACAACCAGAATCCACAAATCCTTCGAGAAGAATATGACGCAGAACAGTGGAGTACCCACGAGTGGCTCCATTTCATCCGCACACTACCTACCCCCTATCCAGCAGCAAAAATGGCCGTACTGGATCAGGCATTTGGTCTAACTCAATCGGGCAACAGTGAAATATTCGCAGTATGGGGAGTCCTCGTCATCGCCAACCAATACAAAACAGCCTACCCTGAGTTGCAAGAGTTTCTCATCCATACGGGACGAAGGAAATTTCTCATGCCGCTATACAAGGAGATGATAAAAACAGCCGAAGGAAAGCGTAGAGCCCAAGAAATATATACCTTGGCACGTCCAAATTACCACTCGGTAGCCTATAATTCCTTGGATCCATTGCTGCAGTGATCTTTTTCTTTCTGGTGACTCCCTGGAATCACCAGAAAGAAAAAGATCAACTACCAAAACATAGCTTTTTGATAATCCTTAGGTAACTGGCAAACTATAAGATTGCATTAAATTATCGGTTGATTAATTGTAAGCCCTAGCGCCCACCGTTCCCAACACATGAATCGATACTTTTACAAAGCTTCACTTTTTTTAGGTTTACTTTTTGGCTTGTCTTGCCAATCGCAAACAGAGTCTGTCCAAATAGCCTTCTTGGCTGATGTCCATCTGCATGATGTCTACGCTACATTGGACAGCACAGACTACCAAGGAGTCTGGAACCCAAAAAGCAAGCGTTTTGCCACGATACGAACGATGGGATCACAGCTTCATTCTACACGGATATTCAACGAAAACTACTTCGCATTCCTTGCAGCACTGGACGATATCGCCTCTCGGGGGATCCACTATGTCGTCATGCCTGGAGACTTCAGTGACGATGGACAACCGATGAACATCCGCGCACTACGCGATATACTCAACGAATACCGTACCCACCACGACATTACTTTCTTGCTTGCAACTGGCAATCATGACCCTGTACGTCCTTTCAATCTCCCCGCTGGCAAGAGAGATTTTTTGGGGACCAATGGACAAAACCAGGTTATCATGAGCAAATCAGGACTATATACTCCTACACGTAACGACGAACTTCCTGTTGTACTGACTCCTAGTGTCCAAAAATCGGGGTATCATGATATCCTCTCCCTCCTCGGAGAATTTGGATTCTACCCCAACAAAGACCATCTATACTGGTCGTGTCCCTTTGCGAATTATGACTATGAATCCTATACCTATGACCTAGCTCAAGAGCAATCAGCCCTCGAGCAGCGCCAATACGCAATCGCATCTCCGGGTTTTGTAGTGCCTGATGTGAGCTACGTCTGTGAACCAGTCGAAGGCGTGTGGTTCCTTTCCATCGATGCGAATGTTTACATCCCGAAACCTGCAGCTCACGACCCAGAGCAGCCTCAAAGTTACGGCAGTGCGAGTACGGGCTACAATCACGTCTTGAGTCACAAACGACACTTAATCACTTGGGTCAAAAAGATCGTGGAAGAAGCTAAACGTCTAGACAAAACTCTGATTCCCTTTAGCCACTACCCCATGGTCGACTTCTATGACGAGGCGACAGGAGAAATCAGGCAATTGTTTGGGCAAGACGGCATGCAACTCCATCGTATCCCCAGCGAAGAAGTCGCCCAGCTCTTTGCTAAAGCAGGGTTAACGGTCCATTTTGGGGGACACATGCACATCAACGACACGGGCATTCGTTTGATCGAGGAAAACTCCTTGGTCAACGTCCAAATCCCTTCTATCGCAGCGTATATCCCTGGGTACAAAATCGCGACCCTCCTCCCTGAGGGACAGTTGGAAATCGAGACCATCACCCTAGATACGGTACCTCGCTTCGACGAACTCTTTGCCCTCTACCAAATGGAGTACGATTATATGAAAGAACAAGGCAACTCACCGCTATGGGACCGTCAAATCCTAGAGGCCAAGAGCTATATCGAATACACCGAATGGCATCTCAAACAGCTCATTGCTTTCCGGTTTGTAAGAGACTGGCCAGAGGAGCTGAAAAACCAACTGCTCCAAAGTACAGGATTAGATCTACTCTATGCCAGCCAAGAGCATGTGGATTTTGACTCTGCGCTAAGCTCCCAGAGATACACAGCCACAGCCAGACAAAAGGTTGCTTCACTTTTGGCACAAGCTCAATCTAAGACAAGTGACTGGCAAGCCTGGACGGGATACGATTTGATACTTGACTTCTACCGACTCAGGAGTGCGGACGAATTGGCCTTTGCTCTGATTGGAGAAGAACGGCTGGCACAATACGAGCTGTTGTATCAAGCCTTTGATCCTGACTCATCCTCAATGCTCCATTCCCAAATCTATGATCTGCTCAAAATCACACACCATTTCACTCACGGAGCTCCTGCAGATCATTTCAAAATAAACCTCCGTACAGGGGCCTTGTCCCGCATCAACGATCGTACAAACTGAGGGCTCAGACAACCCATCCGTTCAAAATCTACTCGGTAACCAAAAAAAGTGCCACCCCTAGGGGTGGCACTTATAACCAAATTAAACAGAATATATCTGATCACAGACCTGCATCTAGTACCCTTCGTTTTGCACAAAATCCTTGTTGACATCAAGCTCTAACTGAGGAATGGCAAAGACTCTACGGTAAGGCTCAGAAACTGGCTTGGCAGTATATGCCTCCTCAAAAGTCCCAAAACGAATCATCTGTGATCGTCGCTCACCCTCCCAATAAAGTTCGTAACTAATCTCACGGTACAGTGTCTCTTCGTCCAAGGCCGTCAACGGCTTCCCGTAGTAAGTATTGCCATCGATATCAAGGCTCCATCGAGAAGTTCTCAATAGATTGATATCTGCAAGTGCACCGGTCACATCTCCTTTTCGGAATTTGGCCTCTGCTCGCATCGTGTACACTCCCCCTAGTCTAAACAGCGGAATATTCACTCCACCCGTTCCTCTTTCGTTTTCGGCATCATACTCTTGTTTGAACACACGCACACCACGATTGATTTGGTCTTGCGAAAAAGCTGCATCACCCTCTACATCAAAATCCAACTCTGGTGTAAAATCCATTAGTAAATCTGGGGTCTTCTCCGTATAAAGCGCCTGAACCAGTACACGCGATGGATCTGCAGGATCCATCTGGAATGCCCCATCTGCAATCACTGGCGCATACTGCTGCCCAGACTGAAAGCCTCTGTTGAAATGAAAGGTGCCATCATAGGGTAAGCTAACATCCGTGCCATCGTTGCGGTAGACTTCTCCTCCGTTGAGCAGCGTATGTTTGTGGAACCTTGGATCGTCCCGATTGGCATCCCATGTCGCAAAGTAATCAGGCGTAGTACAGGAAGCATTCGATCCACGATTGTTGTCTGGATTGGCTTTTTGGTTTCGCCCCATCGACAAGTACGTGAAATCATTCTGTCCTGTATTCCCTCCTGTGTTGCTCTGAATATACGCCAAGATATGCTCTTGGTTGTTGTTATTGCTCACATCAAAAATCTCAAAATAGTCTGGTTCCAAAGAGAATACCCCAGACTGAATGAGTCTATCCGTATAATCAATCACTTGATCCATATACCCACTACTGACAAAATCAAAGGCAGCACTCTCGTTGTAGCGATCCTCATACACCGCCCGATTGAGATAAATCTTGGCAAGCAAAGCATAGGCTCCTTCCTTGGTCATACGACCAGAGTCCGTCCCTCGCGACCCATGCTCTGCCAATTCGGGTACAGCCTCCTCTAGCATAGCGATGCAGATATCGATCGCTTCGGTACTCGTCAAAATCTCAGGTACCGCGCTGTAGTCCAAATCCAATGGATCACGGTATGGCACCTGGCCATACAGGTCGACGATGTAGTAGGTATACAATACCCATAGTGCTTTGGCTTCTGCCAAATAAAGACTCGCATCCGGATCTTGACTATCCTTCAACACATCGATGGTACTCGCCGCTTGAGCGACTGCTTGGTTGAGTCGGCTCCATACCCCCTCAGGCACTACGCTGGATGCGCCCCATCCAAACTCATGGAGTTCCTTCCACTTGCCACCGTCTCTCCAGTCTTCACCCCTGACAGGAAGTAGTGCCTCATCCGTGCTAAACTCCTGCAAGGCCCATACCCCACCATAATCTGCGAATATTCCTTCTTGCTTGGCATAGGTAGCCGACAAAAGAGATGCTTCGATCCCCTCGACCGTTTCTATATCCTCTGGTATGATCTCATCAATCACGATCTCATCTAGGTCTGTACACCCCATGGATCCTATCAGTATCAGCAGTGCTACGAGAGCACTAGGCTTCAATATATCTTTGTAGTTCATCTTGTTTTTAGAATTTTATGGTTGCACCTATCATATAACTTCTTGAGCTTGGATAGCTGGCATAGTCTATCCCTAGAGAAGAATTCCCTCCCACGTTTTTGGACGTATTGACGGTGGGGTCATAGCCCGAATAATCGGTAATTGTCACGAGATTTTGACCTGTAGCGTAAAGCGTCAGGTTCTTCAACCATTTGATATTGGCCGTATTGAAATGATAGGCAAGGCGGACATTGTTGAGACGAACGAAATCCGAATTTTCCAAATAATAGTCCGACACACGCAAAGCGTCATTGACTGACTGACCAGATGCCAACTCATCCTCTGTCACGTTTTTGCTCGACAAGAAATTGGACATATGATCTGTCGCCAACTTCGTATTGTTGAACAAGTAAGCCCCCGTCTGCCCAATGATAGACATGGACAGGTCTATGTTTCGGTATCTAAACATGGTATTGATACCATAAGTAAAGGTCGGCAGAGCACTCTCTGTGATTTTCTTTTCGTCCGAATACTGAGAGATACCGTTTTCATCAAATCCCAGGTGCTCGTACAGATTGTAAGATCCCGCAGCATAGCCATTTTTATAGATGTTGACGGTCTCACCTGACACGCCTGATCCAGACACATTGCCTGACAGGATCTCCGTGACGGGTAGATTCTTGACTTCATTTTTTAGTGTAGCGCCGTTTACGTCCAGCGTCCAAGTGATATTATCGCTATTGATGATACGACTTCCCAAAGAAAACTCTACTCCTTGATTGACAATTTTGCCTTCCATATTGGTCCAAACACTGGAGAAGTTGGGCTGTATCGCAGGCAACAACAGAATTGCATCGGTTGTCTCTTTGTTGTAATAATCGATACTACCGTAGAGCCCTCCTTGGAACAAATCAAAATCAAACCCAACATCAAATTGTGTCACCACTTCCCATTTCAAATCAGGGTTGGCCGTACGTGTATAGGTCACTCCATTGACCAGCTCTCCATCCTCTCCATTGAGGTAGTAGCCATTGCTAGATGTAGTAGAGTAGGTCTCTTGTGTCACCTTGTTGGGCACCTCTTGGTTACCTGTCTGCCCCCAACTTGAGCGTAGTTTCAAAGTACTGATCACGCTAGATTGTGCTAAGAATCCCTCATCGGAGATATTCCAGCCTGCCGCAAAAGAAGGAAAGTAACCATACTTGTTGTTTTCCCCAAAACGAGTCGACCCGTCTGCTCTCATCGATGCAGTGACGAGGTATTTCCCTTTGTAGGTATAATTGAATCGGCCGAAATACGACTGCAGCTCGTTGATCTCTGCAAAACCCGTCGTCTCTATCGCTTCTTGATTGCCTGCCACGCTTGGATTGTTGGCTGGATCTACACTATTGTCATCCAATTCTCTCAATCCAAACATGGTACCCGAGCGCTCAAACTTCTGATACGAAAATCCTCCCAAAAGATCCAACTTAGAATCTCCCATGACCTTGCTGAACGTCAAATAATGCTCCAACAAGTGATTGTAATTCTCATAATTCTGCTGGTAATACGCTCCAGTGGTTTCGATCTCTGTAGTGTTTGGATAAAACGTCGTATTTCTCTCTGAAAAAGATCGATCGATACCATAGTTGAACTGATACTCCAGCCCATCCACAATTCTAAAGTTCACTTCGAGATTCCCCAATACCCGCAAAGTACGCGTCTCATCGTCGTAGAAATCCAACATATAAAGCGGGTTGTAGCTCCCTTCGGTATCAAAATCAAACAACTCTCCATCCGCATCATACACTGGCCTGGTCGGGTTAGCCTTGAGCATGTGGGTAATCAGCTCTCCCGTCGCGCCAGCATTTTCGCTGGTGGGTACGGAATGGTCCGTTGTCTGTGAGGCTGTCAAATTCAATTTGACCTTGAGGCGCTGTTGATCAAAAAAGGACTCCATCACATTGATACGCCCAGAGAGGCGCTCAAAATCACTTCCAGTGATCACTCCTTCCTGGTCCATTTGACTGATAGATGCATAGTAATTGCCCGAATCCGTCCCCTTCGAAAACGACAGGCTATTGCTCGTCGTGAGTGCATTTCTAAACACCTCATCCTGCCAATCTGTGGACACGTTGGGATCATACACTTGATCAGGATTGTTGGCGGCATATGTCTTCGCATCCAGCAAATCCAATTTTTTGGCTACTTGAGAAACTCCTACATAGCTATCCAAGGTTAGGGTTCCTTCATCCTTTCTACCCTTTTTGGTCGTGATAATAATCACACCGTTGGACCCACGGGCACCATAGATCGCTGCGGCCGATGCATCCTTGAGCACGCTGATAGATGCTATGTCAGATGGATTGAGAAAATTGAGTGGATTTTTGGCCCGAGAGCCCCCAATTCCACTATCGGGACCTCCTGGACTCACGTCTGCATTGCTCAGCGGAACACCATCCACCACAAATAGTGGTGAATTGCCACTACGAATCGATCCCGCTCCACGTATCATTACGTCCACACCAGCACCAGGCTCTCCACTCGAACTGATCACACGTACCCCTGCAGCTTTCCCCTGGAGGAGGAGCTCAGGCGAGGTATTGATTCCTTGTCGGAAATGGTCACTGTCGACTTTGGTCAGCGAACCCGTCACATCCGCTTTGGAAGTAGTGCCGTACCCTATCACTACCACTTCTTGCAAGCTCTGCAAGCTAGGAAATAGTTGCACGACCATGTTGGCGCTAGATGCAGTCTCCTCTGAGTCATAGCCGATGAACGATACCGTCACCCGAGCTCCTGCCTCTGACAGCTCGATCGTAAATTCGCCGTTGACGTTGGTCACTACTCCATTGGTAGTCCCTACCTCGATCACATTGGCACCAGGAAGTGGCATATTGTTTTCATCCACAACACGCCCTTTGACTTCCTCGACGGGCCCAAATTCGGGGGCTTGATTTTTTCGAACCAACACCATTTGATCCAACACCGTGTAGCTGAACCCCGCCTCCTCCGACAATAGATCCAAGGCTTCTCTAAGCTGCTTGTTTTTGTAGGCTACAGTATACGCTGACTGATCCGAAATAATATGCTCTCCGTAGCTAAACTTGTACTCCGTCTGCTCACTCAACTGCGCAAATATTTGCACGAGGCTAGCATTCTTGATTTCTAAATTGATTTGAGGAAAATCTCCTTTGGCCCAAGTCGGCCATGCAGCAGCCATCGCCATCAATAGGATTACGAGGCACGCCGTTGTTTTTGATTTATAAAAAATTATATTTGAATACATTATTTAAGTATTTGTTTTTACAATGCTTTGATTTGATACCGTAGTTGTTGGCGCAACTGCGGTTTTTTTGCTATTATTCTATCGTGATTTTTTCTCCATGCATTTCTATTTTGAGATTATTGGTTATATAGTTCAATTGTACAATGACCTGATCTAGCGTTGCTCCCTCAGGGATATGCAGCGTCACCTGCGTATCGAGTACTTCACGGTGAGCTACTTGTGATTTCACCCCAAACTTATACTCAAGCACCGCGAGCACTTCTTCTAAACTCACCTTGGTGAGGGCTAGGTCACGTTCAAACCACTGTGTGAGGACGGGGCTAGATATAGGCCTCATATCCAGATGTTGGGTAGATTTCGCAAAATAAGCTTCCTGATTGGGCAGCAGATTGACCGCTGCGGTAGCAGATGCCACACGCACCTTTCCAGTGCGAACACTGACCCTGTAGTGCTCTTGTTCCATCTCAATATTGAATGAAGTACCCAGCACCGTCGTCTCTATCGCTCCAGAGCGAATCACAAAAGGCTTGTCTGGATTTTTGGTCACATCAAAGAAAGCATTGCCTCTCTTCAAGGTAATCGCTCTGCTAGTCTCATTGTAATCCGATGTATAGCTCAGTGTAGAATGTGCCCCTAGGTAGATCATCGACCCGTCTACCATCTGAACCGAATCCATCGCCGCGCCTGTCGACAGCAAATATGTATGAGACATCCATGGGCGACTTACAAGTAACCCCAGTCCAAGCACCAGCAAGACACTCGCAGCTATCGATATGCGATACCGTGATAGATACAGTGGTCGTACCTTACTCTCTTCATGATCGATGGTCGTGTGGATTTGCCTCCATATCTTTTGGCTTACCTCCTCTTTTCCTCCTAGAACCTGATCATCCCATTCATCTCCCCCTCGACGGCTTGTCGCAAAATCGTCCAATAGGTTTTCTTCTTCTCGGGTCGTCTTTTGGCGGAGATACTTGTCCACGAGTACAGCCAATATGTGAGTCCTCTTCTTCATCTTCAATTACTTGTTCGTAGGAGAGTACCCAAGCACTAGGGATCGTACTATCGCGCCGTGTTACGAATAGATCAAGGAATCGTTACCAAAAGAAGAGCCCTAGCAAGAGTAGCATGAGGTCATTGAGATCGAGACGAAGCTGCTTCAAGGCAGATGTCAATTGATTCTTAACAGTCTGTTTGGAAATCTTCATTTCGACGGCAATCTGCTCGATACTCAGGTCGTGCAGTTTGTTCATCAGAAATATCTCCTTGCGTTTTTCAGGCAACTGGTTGATGAAGGTAAAAATAGACTGAGACAATTCTGAATCTGCAGCTGATATGGGATTCTCTACCACGAACTCTTCGAACTGGCTCTCGAGTACTTCTCTAGAAAACTTCTGATTTCGGTAGTGTTTGAACACTTGGTACTTGACCGCTTGAAACAAATAGGTATCCAAAGCAGTGATCTCAAGATGGTCCAATTTGTGCCATAGTCCAACAAATACATCTTGGATGATGTTTTGGGCAAGCTCACGATCTGCTGACATTCTGAAAGCATAGAGATACAACTGCTCCCAGTACTTCCGATAGATCGTGTCAAAAGCACGTCTACCGTCCTTTTTCAATAAATCCAGAAGTTCGGCATCACTCGGGTAGCTCATGGCTAGGGTATCACTGTTGCATTGATTTTCCCTAGCAAGTTATCCTCACTATGCTTCTATTCATTTAAGACAAAATTATTTTATTATGAATTCGATACGTCACTGTATCAGTGGCTAGAACTGGTCGTAATACGCTTGGAGCCGTTGGTCCTTTTCCTCTGCTTTGATCTCATCAAGCATCTGATCAACCCCTTCGACATCCGACATGAGCAGTAGCCCCTGAAAGGCCGACAGCCTGGCGATGTAGCTGGCATGCTCACGGGCTATGTCATTGTATATCTTGACGGCCTCTGCTTTGCGTGCTTCTGGTGCATCGACCAATTTTTCGGCATAGCTCTGCAGCAGATAGTACAAGGCCTCCTCATCAATGTGACCAAATTTACCGACGTACCAATCGTAGGAAGCATCGTCGGTTTGCAGATTGTAATACTCCGACATAGCCAAAAGGATGTTGATGTTGTCTTCGGCCGAAAATGCTTTCAACTGGGCAGAAGTCAGCGTTTCTCCGTTTTCGACCCAACTCGCCAGTGCCACACTCTGCACCAGATAAGACGGGTCATCAAGTGACTGTTGGATCTTGTCTCGGTGCTCCTCGAAATCATCCTCTGCCAAATAACGCAACGCATAGCTTCTCACCTTCGAGGATTCATTTTGACTCGCCTCATCGATGAGTTCTGCATATTTTTTGGGCTTGACCTCATGGGCAATCATATAATCGAGTGCGCTCTGCTGAATCGCATAAAACGGGTCTTGCAACGCAGCAGTCAGAATCGATTGCTGGATTTTTTTATCCTTGATCAGAAACAGCGCCTCTACAGCCTCCTGCCGGCTTTGGTAACTCTTCGAATGTTTCATCTGAAAAGCATACTCTTCGGCAGACTTAGCGTGAGTGACCTCTGCCAGCAATTGTCGCTCGCTATCAAAGACTACCAAATCTGGTTCTACTGGCAAATAAAACTGATAGCTCTCCACCTCATCTTCAAGGATCACTGGGTAGTTTTGACTCTTGCCCTCTGACCATATATCTATGAACAAAGGCAATTTATATATAGGACTCTCTTCTCCTTGCACTTGCTGCACGGTCAATGTCAACGTGTCCTGCTCGTACAGTTGACTCACAATGATCTCTGGATGCCCTTCGAAAAAGAACCACTGGTCAAAGAACCAATTGAGGTCCTCGCCACATACCTTTTCGAATGCAACACGCAAATCCGCTATTTCTACAGACTCCAGCGCGTGGGTGGTCAAGTACTCCTTGATCCCAAGAAAAAAGGCATCATCCCCAAGGTAGTTTCTCAACATATGAATCACTGCTGCCCCTTTGTTGTAGGAATGACTATCAAACATATCCTCTTGGTCCTCATAGTAGTAGCGTATCAATTCTTTTGGCTCATCGCTTGCCTCCTCAAAATAAACCTCTCGGTCACTGAGCAAGTTGTAGTCTGCTTCATCGAGACCATATTTATGTTCGTTCCACAGATACTCCGCATAGCTGGCAAACCCTTCGTTGAGCGTCAGATTGGACCAGGACTCACAGGTCACATAGTCTCCAAACCACTGATGCGACAGTTCATGAGAGATATAATCATCCCAGTTGTAATCCAATAGTTCCTTTTTGTGTACCTGTGCTCGCTCCATAAATACCGAAGCGGTGGTATTCTCCATCGCACCAGAGACAAAGTCCCGTACGATGATCTGATCATATTTGGGCCAAGGATAATCCACCCCAAATAGCTGAGAAAACAATTCTATCATTTCGGGTGTATGCCCAAATATCGCCTGAGCGTCTTCGGCATAATCCTTCTCCACATGATAGGCCAGTGGCATCTCCCTCCACTGATCCCGAATCACTGCGTACTCACCCACAGCCATCATAAACAGATAGGGTGCATGAGGGATCTCCAAGCGCCAGGTATCGGTACGCGTCCCATCCCCGTGATCTTGCTGATCAATCATCAATCCATTGGACAAAGTATTGTATTTGTTTTGAACCGTGATGGCGATCTGTTGCGTACAGCGCTCATTCGGTGCATCAATCGTCGGAAACCAAATCGAACTAGCTTCCGTCTCCCCTTGTGTCCAAATCTGCTGTGGTTTGTTGGGGTCGGTCCCGTCCGCATTGATGAAGTAAAGCCCCTTGTCAGAAGTGATCGCTTCACTGCCACCCGCTTCCCATTCGTTGGGTTTGGCGATGTATTCGATAGCCAACATCAACGTATCTGTACGCTCATACACACGTCCAAGCAACACATGAAGCTCAGCATCATCGTACTCATAAGTTAGCGCTCTGGATTGTCCATCTGCCCCACGCAAAACGACCGATTTGATCTCCATGGCTTTAGCGTCAAGCGTCACATCCTCCTGGGCATAAAAATACGGCCTGAGCTCTAGGACTGCCAGACCAATGAGCTCCTGCCTCTCCCAATCGAAGGATACCTGCAAGTCGGTATGAAGCAAATCAAAATAGCGAGTTTCCGAAGCACGATATTGCATCCAAGCCGAATACTCATACCCAGACGAATCCTCCTGAGCCCAAAGTGGAGTGATCATGAGAGACACCAAAACCATACAAACTAGAGACGTCAATGTGCGCATACTTGTCAAGATTGGGCTGTGATCAGCCGTGAAAAATAATACTGGAGACGAATTTATAATATAATACTTGATCCACATGACTGTTGACAAAAGATAAAATCGAACTCGTCGACGCAGACCGTTGCAAGATAAGATCAAAGTCCACCCCTCTTTGCCCAATAATTACTATTTTCGCCAGTCTAATTATTATACATTCATGATTGATTACAACAGACTTAACAACATAACCGGCTGGATCATCTTCTTGATCGCCACCACCGTTTATGCTTTGACCGTAGAGCCGACTGCCAGTTTTTGGGATTGCGGAGAGTTCATAGCTGTATCCTACAAACTCGAAGTACCTCACCCACCAGGAGCGCCACTCTTTCTGCTTTTGGGTCGCTTATTCTCATTCTTTGCAGGTGGGGATGTCGAAAAAGTAGCCTACTGGATCAACATGCTCAGTGTATTGAGCAGTGGTTTCACGATTTTATTTCTGTTTTGGTCAATCACGCATATTGCCAAAAAACTAGTCCCCACAGAAGCCAACCTCACCAACTATTTGTTGATCATCGGCAGTGGAGTCATCGGCGCACTCGCCTATACCTTTTCCGACTCCTTTTGGTTTTCGGCAGTAGAGGCAGAGGTGTATGCGATGTCTTCGTTCTTTACTGCATTTGTCGTGTGGGCGATGCTTAAGTGGGAAAACATCCAAGATCCTTCGGACGAAAACCGTTGGATCATCTTGATTGCATTTGTCGTTGGCCTATCTATAGGTGTCCACTTGCTCAACCTCGTCACCATCCCTGCACTGGGATTGATCTATTATTTCAAAAAAAGAAACAAAGTCAGCACCAAAGGAATAATAGTCACACTTGCCGCCAGTGGTGCCATAGTCATAATCATCATGAGTGGTGTGATTCCTGGTCTCCCGAGTATGGCCAGTGTCCTAGAAATATTCTTTGTCAACAACCTCGGTCTCCCATTTGGTTCGGGGATCATCTTCTTTGTGGTCGTCTGTTTAGGAGGATTGATTTACGGAATCTACTACTCTGTACAAAACAACAAAGTCACCATGAACACCATCTTGGTGTCCTTTGCATTCATATTGATCGGCTACTCTTCGTATTCGATCGTATTGATTCGCTCCAACTACAATCCTCCCATTGACGAAAACAACCCAGAGGATGTATTGAGCTACGTCTCTTACCTCAAGCGCGAGCAATACGGTAGTCGTCCGCTCCTACATGGACAGTACTTCACCGCCGAACTGATCGGTCAGGACAAAGGAGCCGCCGTGTACAAAAAAGGAAAGGAAAAATACGAAATCTCGGACTACAAACTAGAGTACAGATACGATCCAAAGCAAACTACGATCCTTCCTAGGACCTACAGTGCGCAACCAGGACACATCCAAAAATACCGCGAAGTAATGGGGTTAAAGAAAGGTGAAAAACCGAGTTTCTCTGACAACATCTACTTCATGCTTCGCCATCAGATTGGCACCATGTATTTCCGCTACTTCATGTGGAATTTCGCCGGTAGAGCCTCCGATATCCAAGGAGCAAGTTGGCTCAGCATACCCGAAGCTCTCGCTGACGTACCATCCATGCTCGACGAAAACAAAGGCCGCAACAAGTTCTTCATGATCCCGCTATTGTTAGGAATCATTGGCTTGTTCTTTCAGTACTACAAAGACCCAAGAAACTTTGCCTTCGTCGCAATGCTCTTCTTTTTGACTGGAGTCGCCATCGTGCTCTATCTCAACTCCCCACCGACCGAGCCACGAGAAAGAGACTACATCTATGCTGGATCATATTACGCTTTTGCGTTTTGGATAGGGCTAGCTGTGATTCCGATTTTCAGAGGACTCCGCAAACTCGTCAAAGCAGGCAACGTCGCAGCGATCTTGTCTATCGTACTTTGTTTGTCCGCTCCAGCCATCATGGCATCCGAGGGGTGGGATGATCACGATAGATCTGACCGATACTTCTCCGTAGATTCGGCAAAAAATTTCTTGGCCTCTTGTGAGGAAAATGCCATCATCTTTACCGGTGGAGACAACGATACCTTCCCTCTTTGGTATGTACAAGAGGTCGAAGGCTTCCGTACAGACGTACGAGTCATCGTACTTAGCTACTTCAACACGGACTGGTACATCGCCCAAATGATGCGAGATGCTTACGAGTCCAAGCCTCTCCCGTTTGGATTGAGTCTAGAAAGATACGCACAGGGTGGCCTCAATGATTACCTCCCGTTGGTCGAAAGACAAAACATCAAAGGAGGAGTCATGAATGCCAAGCAGTTCATCAAACTCATCAACGAAGAGCATCCTGCACTACAGGTCCCTACCTCAATCAGCAAGTACAACTCAGTACCCGCCAAAAACTTCTATCTAGACGTAGACACGGCACGTGTACAAACCCAAGGTATCATCCCTGAGAAGTACGAAAAAATGCTCGTGGACAAAATGACCTGGAGCATGAAAGGAAACGGATTGGAGAAAAAAGACCTTGCGATCCTTGATCTCATCGTCAACAACAACTGGGAACGTCCAATCTATTTCAACAACACCTCCGCATCAAGTGTCAACTTCAACATCAAAAAATATATGATGCAAGAAGGGAATGCGTTTCGATTGCTACCGATAGCCAACCCAGCAGGCAATGAGATGATGGTCGATACCGACAAGATGTTCGACAATTTGATGAACAACTTCCACTGGAGAGAACTCGACAACCCTGACGTGTACTACTCAGAAGATTACCGAAACTTCGTACTCAACCATCGTGCGACATTCAATACACTCATCGACGCATTGCTCCTCGAAGGAGATACGGAGCGAGCCAAAGAGGCCGTCTTCAAATGCCTCGAGGTGATGCCTGATGATGCCATTCGATTTGACCACTTCAGTGTACAGCAAGTCAACTATCTGATGATCCTCAACGAGGAAGAAAGAGCCACCAAAATGGCAGAAAAAATCGGAACACGCGCAGACGAAACCCTCGCATACATGTTTGAAGAAGGTATCAATGACCGCTTCGAATTGCAGAAAAACCTAATCTCACTGAGCGAACTAGCGAGGACCTTCAGGGCCGCAGACAACAACGAGCTCGCTCAGAAGTACGAAACACTCTTTCGCAACTACTACGGCATGGTGCAGCAGTAACATCCTAGAGAGTACACATTTCCCGCAAAGACAAAAGAAAAGCCCAAGCAACTGCTCGGGCTTTTCTTTTACTTATTCAACCGTAAATTATATTTGCGAACTTATTATTTTTTCAAAAACTTGTGAGCTTGCTTGAATTGGCTCAATTCGTCCTCTATGATGAGGAAGTAATACCCTGAAGAAAAGGTCCTCAAATCAATCTTGAATCGATCCTTGGCTATTTTCTCTGCCTCGACGGTCACCGTATTGCCTATCACGCTGTGCAACTGAAATGATACATCTCTCAATGTGGAGTTCTTGATGTTAATGATGACAAATTCGACCGAAGGATTGGGATAGATGTCTATTTGATTGTCAAGCTGAAGCACTGGCTCTTGATAGAGCCCCGTTTCCGAATTAGAAGCATATACGGGCGCAGAGTCAGTGGATTGTCCTCGTGATACAAAGACAACACTGCTCAATATGAGACCCAATATGACTCCTTTTGTTTTCATATTTGTTACGCTCTAGAAACACTGCTGCAAAAACAACGAGAATAATCTCGATATGGTTTAAATGAATATAATAATTTAATTTTAAAGTTGCTCTATTTTGAGATCATAATGGAACAGCACCTGTCAAAAAACAGATCAAATCCCCATTTCTAGGTAGGCACCAGGGATACAATCCACGAGATCCGAAGCAATCAAACTTTGTTCGTTCCATTGGTGAGCATAGAGATCTCCAGCCAAACCGTGGAGATAGCATGCCATCAGTGCCGCTTCCAATCCACTGTACTTCTGCGCCATCAGGGAAGTAACCATTCCCGTCAGTACATCTCCACTACCGCCAGTCGCCATACCTGGATTCCCTGTTGAATTGAAGAAGAGCTGTCCCGATGGGTTTGCCACAGCGGTATGTGCTCCCTTGAGCAAGACATTCACTTCATAGCGCTCCGCAAATTCAACCAGCAGCTGCAACTTGTGGATATCACTGTCCCACTCCCCCACCAGACGTCTAAACTCCCCTGGATGGGGAGTCAAAACACTACCCTTGGGCAAGTACTCCAACCAAGTAGGATGCTGACTCAGTATATTCAAGGCATCTGCATCCAGAACCAACGGCACTTTGCTGGACCCTATCAGTAGTTTCAGACAATCGGCAGTCTGCTGTTCCGTACCGATACCAGGCCCCACTCCTACGACATCAAAGCCCTCCAAATCAATAAACCCTTCGATCCAATCTCCAGCCGTAGGCCTTACCATTGCTTCTGGCACACTTGTCTGCATGATATTCACACCACATCGGGGCAGACACATCGTCAGGAGTCCTACCCCTGTGCGTAGACAAGCCCCAGCAGCCAATACCGCTGCCCCCATCATTCCATAACTCCCTGCTACAATCATGGCGCGACCTGCATCTCCCTTGTGGGCAAACTTCTTGCGAGGCTGAAACATCGACCGGACGAAAGGTTGAGTCATCAAGTAATAGGTGGACGGAATGGTAGCAATAAACTTTGCATCCAGTCCGATATCCACGACTTCCAAATGTCCGACATGCGGATCATTCTCTGGGAGTAACTGCATCAGCTTGGGAGACTGAAAAGTAATCGTATGTCTCACCAGCATCACGCTTCCCTCATCGTAGCATTGATCACATCCCAATCCCGAGGCGATATCAACCGCTACAACGTGTGCAGCATTCTCATTTATTGCTTCGATACATGCAGCATACATCCCCTCAATGGGTCTTGACAAACCTGATCCAAACAGAGCGTCCACTATGATTTCTCCCTCTGCTATTGGGGGAAGATCCATTTTTCGTCGTATGCAAATGGGATCTAACATGCCTTTCAATCTTTGTAGATTGAGTAGAAAATCGGGCGTTCCTTGGTCCTCCTCACCAAGCAGGCACACTTCTACACCATACCCTGCATCTAGCAACAGTCGAGCGATAGCCAAGCCGTCCCCTCCATTGTTTCCCCTCCCACAAAACACCCTGACAGGTTCGTCCATCGTATAGTGCTCGCGAAAAGCGTGTACAAAACAAGTGGCGGCTCGTTCCATTAGATCCACAGATGCAATCGGCTCATGAGCGATCGTATGCTGGTCTGTTTGGTGGATTTGTGCGGCATTGAGAATTTTGAGGCAAAGATTGATGTTCATGCAGTTATGATTTTAAAACGACCAATTTAATGAATAAAGAGACTTAGGTGATTGCCCTAATATTAAGAAAAACTACCCCGCTGGTTAAACATGATCTTGGGCAAGTCTCATCGTACCCTACAGTCTCTAGAACTCTCTCTCCATCAGTCAATTGATAAACTTAGAGGAGGAGTACCCGTCCAACTACGCCATTCTACAGGTTCTGACACTCCCACAAGTCTACTTATTGCAATGCAGGAAAAACACGTAACACACTGACAAACAACACGTAATAAAATATCCATTCTACGTTCGTCCACCAATCCACTACTACGAATAGCTTCTTTATTCGCTTCGAGAGACATTTGATTCACAATGCCTGAGGTTTGACCGGTTGGCTATTTGATTGATTATGAAAGCATGAGAGAGTGAATCTACAAACCGACAAGGCTTCACTTAAAACTAATTACTATGAAAAAAAACAAAACGAACCTCAACTGGAAGACGGCTACCGTCATGGCCTTACTCGGTCTGGCGGTCATGTATCCTAGCACCCGTCTCTACGCGCAGTACATTCACACGAATGGCACACAGATCGTAGACGAAAACGGAAACGACATCTACTTCACCGGCATGAATCTCGGCAACTGGCTGCTCTGGGAAGGTTACCTCATGATGGGTGATTTCAATTACCGAACACACACGCAGTTTTTCAATTCCGTCAAGGATGCCTTCGGTGGTGATCTCAATCAAGCCATTGAATTTGAGCACCAGTGGCGCATGAACTACGTCACCGAGCAGGCCATCGCAGATCTCAAAGTCCTTGGATTCAACTCGGTACGTGTGCCCTTTCACTACAACCTCTTTTGGGACTACAACAGCAACGCACCCTCAGACCGAGGTTTTGCATACATCGATCGCTTAGTCAACTTTTGCCGTGCACATGACATGTACATCCTACTCGACATGCACGCTGCTCCCGGCTACCAAAATCCCGGCGACCACTCGGACAATGTCAACTCCAACGCCAGCCAACCGCGCGAGACGGTGACCTTCTGGGATGGAAACAATGTCAACATCGCAGCTGATGTATGGCGTCACATTGCGGACTACTATCAAAACGAACCCGTCATCTGGGGCTATGACTTGATCAACGAGCCCGTCCCCCAGCCTGGTCGTGAGTTCGAACTGATGGCCTCCATGATCACCATGCGAAATGCCATCCGCCAAGTAGACAACAACCACATCATCGTGGCAGAAGGCAGCTGGTGGGGCTCGGACATGCAAAAACTAGACTGGATGGATCCCGAAACACAAAACCAAAGTGGCATCAACTACCGCTGGGACAACAACCTCGTCTACCAGACACACCACTACTCCCATGACGTCTCGGCACTCAACGGCCGACTCGCCATCTGCAACAAACTCAATGTCCCCATGATACTGGGGGAATACGGTGAAAGTGACAACAACAACTTGCGAAACATGACCGATTGGTGCATCAACAACGACGTGGACTACTTCCCATGGTCATTCAAAAAAATGTCGCACGACAAAACGCTCTGGACCATTCATCCCAACGACCCATACAATGACCTCAAAAACTTCATCAACAGCGGAGGCAATCCACCTGCCAATATCTACAACGATATGATTGCCTTTTGTCAAAACAACATCGCCAACGGAGCGCCAGGGCTCACTTGGGATCAAGGCTGGTATGATGCCGTCAAAAACGACAGCAGCGCACCACCCGCTCCCACTTGTGCAGATGTCAATGCCTCCCAAATCCCAGGGGTGATAGAAGCAGAAAGCTACTGTAGCATGAGTGGCCTCCAAATGGAGGCCAGTGCAGAAGGAGGACAAAATCTAGGATTCGCTGATCCAGGGGACTGGGCAGACTACCGCATCCATGTGCCCAGCGCTGGCAACTATACAATCCTATTTAGAGTAGCCTCAGGAGACAGTGGGTCCAAAAGCATCGAACTACAAGCGGGTAACAGCACTGCCACAGCGACCTTCACCGCGACAGGAGGATGGCAGACTTATACGACAACTACTGCCTCCCTATACTTGGGTGCCGGGACTCAGACCATCCGTCTCTATTTTCCCGACTCAGGGGTCAATATCAACTGGATCGAAGTGAGCACAGGTACGGTAGCCGTGCTATCTAATATACAGGTCTCACCGAGTAACAGTACGCTCCTGATAGGAGACAGCCAGCAGTTCACCGCTACGGGGCTTGACCAAAACGGCAACCCGATGAGCATCTCACCAACTTGGTCAGGCACCAATGCCATTGGGCTCTTCAACGCGACGAGCACGGGCAGCTATACAGTCACCGCCTCACAAAACGGTGTATCAGGTAGTGCCACAGTGACCGTCAACCCAAACAACACAGCCGTGAATCTACCCGGAACGGTACAGGCCGAAAGCTATAGCGCCATGAGCGGCATCCAAACAGAAGCATGCTCCGAAGGAGGAGAAAACATCGGCTATGTAGACGCAGGAGATTGGGCAGACTACTCCGTCAATGTCACGAGTGCGGGTAGCTATCAGGTGCAATTCAGAGTAGCGGCAGATGGTAGTGACAGCAAAAGCATACAGCTGCAAGCCGGAGGTACTACCGCCACGGCCAATTTCAGCGCCACAGGCGGATGGCAAAACTGGACGACAGTCTCTACCACCATTTCGCTGAGTGCGGGAAGTCAGACGGTGCGCCTCTATTTCCCGGTATCGGGACTCAATGTCAACTACGTGGCATTCTCCCCTGACGGAGGTACGACAGACCCTGACCCCAACCCGACAGCACTGCTGATCCAAGCGGAAGACTACTTCGAAATGTATGGTCTACAAACTGAAAACACCTCTGACACCAACGGTGGACAAAACGTCGGCTGGATCGATGGAGGCGACTGGGCAGGCTACAATGTCAACGTCCCAGCGACGGGTACCTATACCGTCAGCTACCGTGTCGCTTCGCAAAATGGTGGTGGACAGATCCAACTCGAAGGGTTCGGCGGAGGAGCAGTCTACGGTACGATGAATGTCAACGCCACAGGTGGATGGCAAACGTGGACGACAGTCTCTCATAGTGTACAGCTCACAGCTGGGCAACAGCAGTTGGCCTTGGCCTTCCCTTCGGGTGGATTCAACCTCAACTGGTTCGAAATCGCAAGTGTATCGGGGGCAAGAACAGCCAATACAGGAGCAGATATACTGAGCCAATCGAGCCTCACCTGCTATCCTAACCCGACCTCTGATCAGTTGACACTACAGGGATTGACGGCTGATGACTCACACCTGAGCATCTACAGTCTGGATGGACGCATGCAGCTGGATCAGTCGCTCTCAGGAGCCTCCGAACTCCGTGTCAATGTGTCGGCACTGAATCCAGGCGTATTTGTGCTGCGCATCCAAGGAGCTACCGGAGTACGCAGCATCCAGTTCGTCAAAAGATAGTAATCCTGAAGTAAACCCTCCATACCACATGGCATCTGGGGTTAATCATTCTTAGTTTAGAAGCCCCCAAGAGATTGGGGGCTTTTTTGATATAACCTCCGCAAAAACAGTCTTGCCAGATATCCTGACCTCACACACGGCAGCTTTGCCCCCAACCGTTAGATACAAAATCTCCCTGCTATGCATAAGTAGACAATCGAATCATTACTATTTTTCACAAAAAAAAGTATCTTGACGACAATTCAACAGTTATCGAAAGAACAATAAAAGACTTATTAACTATGTACAAAATTGAACAAAAGGATTTTGGGTACTATCTCACGTTTAGTGGTTTTATCAAAAAAGAAGAAATGGAAGAGTGGTACAAAGAATCTCTAGCCTTGCTAGAAAAAGCCCCTGCTCATTTCGGTGTGTTTGCAGACCTAAGAGACATGAAACCTCTCCCTGCAGAAAGCCAGAGCGTCATGGAAGAAGGCCAAAAGAACTACAAACAAAAAGGAATGGTGAGATCGGTCGTCATCCTGAACAGTGCGATCCCTACCATGCAGTTCAAAAGAATCGCTAAAAACACCGGTATCGATGCTTGGGAAAGGTATATCGATGCGTCTAGTGACAAGGACTGGGAGATAACTGGTATCAACTGGATCAAAGACGAGATCGACCCTGATGCAAAATAATTCATTAAAGAGTCAGCATATTGCCATTATAGGAGCTGGCGTGTCGGGTATTTCGGCAGCAAGAGTTTGGCAAAAATGCGGCTATTCAGTCACAATATATGAGGCCTCCGATCAGATCGGGGGCCAATGGAACATGACCTACCCAGGTGTCCGGTTGCAAAACACCGCCCCGCAATACCAGTTCTCCGATTTCCCCTGGCCATTTACTCCTGATCGTCACCCGACTGGGGAGCAAGTCTTGAAATACATGCATGCTGCGGTTGCAGCATATGGTATTGAAGTCAAGCTCAACCACAAAGTGACCCAAATGGTCAAGCAGGATATCGGTTGGCAATTGACTTTTGAAAACGGAATGCAAGGGGATTTTGCCTATGTCATGATAGCGACAGGCCAATACCCTGGAGGAGACAAAAAGCATAAGCCTCGTTTTGAAAATATCGATTCATACCGAGGAGAGGTCGTCACCAACATCAATTCCAAAGAAGTCTTCAAGGACAAGCATGTGGCCGTCGTAGGATTTGGCAAGACAGCTCTGGATTTTGCGGCATGGAGCGGCGCAGTAGCCCAAAGCACGCAGCACATCTTTAGGACACCAAGGTGGACCATCCCGGATCATTTATTAGGGATTGACTACACTCGGCCTTTTTTCTCTCGCTTTGGCAGTGACATGATGCCGTCTTGGTGCCATAGCTCCTTGATCCAAAACTTGCTGCACAAGAAACTGACCTTTGTGGTCAAGTCTTTTTGGGGCTTTATAGCTACGCTCTTTCAGTATCAGCACCGAAAAGATGCAAAGTTAGGCACACTTGACCCAAGCGTATTGGACTTGGTTTTCCCTCCCAAATCACAGTTTGTTCCGGATTTGAGAAGTGCCTCGGCAGTAGCTCCGAATCACTACTATGAATACGTCGCACACCAGCGCATCATCCCTTACCGAGGGGAGGTTGCTTCATTTTTTGAACATGGACTCATCTTATCCGATGGTCAAAAAATAGAAGCTGACATGGTATGTATCTGTTGCGGCAATGAGGCACCTACCTACGGTTTCTTACCCGAAACGTACGCACAGTACCTCCGAGTACATGGAGGGCCGTCACTCTATCGCCATCAGATAGACCCTCGGATTCCTGATCTGGGATTTGCGGGGTACAATCACGGGTTTATGCACATCGCACTCTGTGAGATGGGTACGCTATGGCAAATAGCCGCACATCAAAAAGACCTCCAGTTGCCTTCAGAGACAGAAATGCTCGCCTCTGCTCAGCGCGTTTCCCAGTGGAAGATAGCGCACTCCTCCTATGAATCTACATTCAACATCGCTGTGAGCACGAGGTATCAGCAACATCTAGATATTCTGCTTCAAGACTTGGGCATCTCTCAATGGAGAAAGCTCCCCAATGTACCTGCCGAAATATTCGCGCGCTACGACCCTACCGACTACAAAGGAGTCGTAGAAGAGTATTTGGCAAAAAGTGCAAAGAGAAAAGCCAAAGGCCAAGTCAAACATGTCATGCCAGTCGATGCTTAGTGTGTCGATAGTCTCTCTATCGTCCTCGCAGATAAGAAGCCATAGATAGCACATACGCTCTGCTATCTATGGCTGATTCATCATCATTCCCTGTTAGAAGTGGGTCGAGACCTTATGTGGTACGCTTCCTAAGGCCATTTGAGTATTGAGATCCTCCTCACCTCCCCTACCAAGAAATGTGCACCGAGTCCAATAATCTACAATCCTGTATGGATAATATCCAAACGCACACAAAGAATATACAAATTGGTATAGAGAAAGTACAAATTGGATTAAATAAATTGACTTTTCATATAGATAAAGTGCAAATTGACATAAATAAAATACAAATCAGTATATAGAAATTACAATTCTATGTAAATAAAATGCAAATCATGACAAGACATGGGGTTCATGAAGAAGAGGTGGCGGGTAGCTATTTTTTTGCAGGTTCATTATACTAGAGTCATGCGGTTACTCGCATCGATAATACTAAACTAAATGAGCGCGCTTTTGCAACAGCGCGCTAGAAAGTAGCATAGTGTATAAAATAATCAACCTACCGTAAGTGAGATGTAATTGATTATAGAAACTCATTACTTTAGATTTGAACAAAAAAATGATACTAAATACACAACATTTCTCAGGAAGGATTGAAGAAATTAACCACATTCTTTGGAAGAAAAAATTTGATATTTATGCATTCCAAAGAATGGCTTTCAAAAAATTTGAAAAAGAAAAAATTCAATGGCACTACACATCAACTTTTCTAAACTTCCCACTAGAAATAGAAAATTCATCTAATAACATTGGGATTTCAATATTTGCTACAGAGCTTCTTGACCTTTATTATGACTGTGTTGAAGGTAATAGAAGCTTGTCTTCTCAAAAAAGCAAAGAATTATTCGAGAAACGAAAAACCTTTATCCCTGATGATAACATCGAAACAATAGAGTTTTTTATTGACGCTTTTTTCACATCATTAGTTTACAACTATCAGACCTTTCTAGCCAATACTATGGCACAACACTATTTTGTTGGAATAAATGATGAGGTAAAAATTTTACTAAACATATTAAAGAGATATAAAAGTGTACTACTAGATAAAGCAAAGCAAATAGATGTCTTTTGGAGTATTAAGCTCAATAAAGAAATATCTGATCATATAATAGAAATGTTAATTGACTTTATTGAACAAAGGCTGAACTTACTAACCATATCAAGTGACCATACCCCTTTTGAAAGTAAAATAAATCATATAGAAAATGATATTTTCAAAATTGAATGGAATGGATCTCAACAAGAACTTTGTGAGCTTATTTTAGAGTTAGAAAATAAAGAATGGATTTCAAACATAAAGAATGGAGACCGAAGAAAAGTAGCTAATTCAATAACAAATATTTTTGACTTAACTCAAACTAAAAAAAACACAAAGTCAGACCCGAGCAACTCATTTTATCAATTGTTAAAAGGAGAGCATGATAAGAATCAAAGAACCTTTCCTTTCCTAGAAAAAGAAACTTACGAAAAAAAATTCAACAAAATAGTAAACAGAAAAACAAGCTAAAATCATAAAGAGCTCAGAAAAGTTCAACACTGCGGGACGCTTTTGAAATGCTCAAACCTTGCTCACCAAAGTACTCTACACTACAAGCCTGCTAGATGGGAACAATTGAGCCCTTGCTGGAGCATAAAAAATTGAATACAGGTTCGTGGTGATTTGGAGCTACAAAATCATATACCGTCTATCAGCAAATCAAATCATCGTATCTAGGGTCTTTCATACATCCAGAAGCCCTAAAAAAACTCAGCACCCCGATTACTTGAAGTAATCGGGGTGCTGAGCCTACCTATCCACTTCACCCATGACGATATCAATGGAGCCAATGATGGCGACCAAGTCAGCGATCATGTGTCCACGTGTGATATCTGCCAGTACGGAGAGATTGGAGAAGCTACAAGCTCTGGCCTTGCAGCGCACAGGGATGTCGGATCGACCGTCTGTACGGAAGAAAAAGCCCAGTTCTCCTTTTGGGTTTTCGGCACGGACGTAGAAGTCCTGCGCTTTGGGTCTGATCTTCTTGGGTACTGCTGCTCTCGGGTCAAAATCTTTGGTGCGCTTGTGTGCTTTGGTGAGCTGCTCTAGGCTCTGCTCGATGATCTTGACAGATTCTTTGACCTCCTGTACTCTGACGAAGGTTCGGTCCCAACAGTCTCCCACTTGTCCCATGGCTCCTGTACCTACGGGAATATCAAAGTCTAGCTCCGGATAGACCGAGTAGCCGTCGACACGACGCAAGTCGTACTTCAATCCCGAACCACGTAGTACGGGGCCTGTTGCCCCATAGCTAATGGCTAGGTTGCGAGGCAATACGCCGACGTTGGCTGTACGCTCTACGAATATCTTGTTGTTGATGAGGACATCATCCAATTCTTTGAGTTTGGGTTTCAGGTAACTGATGAACTCGATGCATTTCTCCTCGAACCCTACAGGTAGATCGTAAAACAAGCCCCCTACCCAGATGTAGTTGTAGAGCATACGTGCTCCACTGATCCACTCCAGCATACGCAGGATGTGCTCCCGATCACGCATCACCCACAAGAAGGGGGTAAACGCTCCAATATCCAGTCCATAAGTACCTATCGCCACAAAATGCGATGCGATGCGATTGAGCTCCGCGACCAGTACACGGATGTACTCTACCCGCTTTGGGATGTCGTTTTCTATGCCGAGCATTCGCTCCGCTCCCATCACAAAGGCATGTTCTGAGTTCATCGCAGCGACATAGTCCATGCGGTCTACGAAGGGTAGCCCTTGGTTGAAAGGTACCGACTCAGTGTGCTTCTCAAAGCATCGGTGCAGGTAGCCCATGTGCGGCACCACATCCACGACGATCTCTCCATCGGTGACGACCTCCAGTCGCAATACACCATGTGTAGAGGGGTGCTGTGGCCCGATGTTGATGATCATCTCCTCACGAGTCAGGTCTGCCTCGGTGTATTTGTTGGGAGCAGACTCGTTGAGGTTTTCTGGACGATATTTGTATTCTATGGCTTGGCTCATGATGGATCCTCCTCCTCTCTGATGGTTTTCATGCCGCGGTATTCTTCGGGCTCTACATAGTCTTTGCGCATGGGGTGTCCCTGCCAGTCTCCTGGCATCAGGATTCTCCTCAAGTCGGGGTGCCCGACGAATTGTACCCCGAATAGATCATAGGCCTCCCTTTCGTGCCAATCGGCTGTTTTCCAGAGCTCGGTCATTGAGTCTATTTCTGGTTTTTCTCTATCAAGGGTCACTTTGAGCATGAGGGATTGCTCCAGTGGGATCGAGTACAGGTTGTAGACGACCTCCATGGTATTGATCTCTGGCCCATTGTCAATGGCTGTGAGGCAAGAGAGCATATCGAAATACGACTGGTCATTGTCACGGAGATAGAGACACACATCCTTGATGTAACCTGGCGCAATGAGCAGTGCCTTGGGCGTTGCATTTTCGTCCACACCGATCACGGCTGCTTCGCCGATACGATCCTGTACAAGGGTTTTGAATTCAGCTATTTCCATTAGTCTAGATTTTCTACGATTTCGCGCAGGCCTTCTGGCTCTCTCAAGGTTTCATTTTCTATTTTCTCTCGGAGCTTCAATATCCCTCCGATCAGTGCCTCGGGTCTTGGAGGACATCCAGGCACGTAGACATCTACTGGGATGATTTTGTCGACTCCTTTGACGACATGGTAGCCATGCTCCCAGTAGGGACCTCCACAGTTGGAGCAAGAGCCCATCGAGATCACATAGCGTGGTTCGGCCATTTGCTCGTAGAGTCGTCTGACTCGGTCGGCCATCTTGTAGGTCACCGTACCTGCTACGATCATCACATCGGACTGTCTAGGACTGGCACGTGGGATCACGCCGTAGCGATCCAAGTCATAGCCCGATGCATAGGCACCCATCATCTCGATCGCACAACAAGCCAAACCAAAGCCCATAGGCCAGATACTGGACAGTCGTGCCCAATTGGTGATATCTTCGAGGCTGCTGATGACTACCCCGCCGTTGTTGAATTTTTGATCGAGTAAACCTTTCATTTCTTTTTTAGATATTAGATGCTAGATGTTAGACTTTGGGAATACTAGAATGTACATGTTCTGTCTCAATCTAGTCTCTGGAGTCTAACACATATCCACTCTATTGGTATTTTGTATTCAATTGATCATAGAGGCTTTCTGGGACTTTGCTCTCTACGTCGGTGACTTTCACATCTGGCTTTTCCCATTCGAGAAACCCCTTGCCCCAGACATAGGCTAGACCCAATGCTAAAATCAGTATAAATAGTGACATCTCGACGAATGCGAGCATTCCCCATTTGCCTTGCGTGAGGGCATTGAGTCCTTCGTCCCCAAAGACGATCGCCCAAGGAAACAAAAACAACAACTCTGTCTCAAACAACACAAACACCAGTGCAATCACATAGAATCGGATGTTGAACTTGCCCCAAGCCGTGCCCGTCGGGTCCTCTCCACACTCGTAGGTGGTCAGTTTCTCCTCGTTGGGTCTGCGAGGTCTGAGTACCCAGCTCGTCACTAGTGACCCCATGATGGCCACAAAGCCCCCCACAGCGAACAATAGTATGATTTGGTAGTTAGTTAGTTCCATTGTCATTTGTATTTCGTGAAGTTAACGAAGACCTCTACGGCGAGTTGGTCTAAGCCCATATATTCCAGATCAATTGTCTCTGGACTACCCCTTCACTAAATTATACCATTTATACAAAAAGAGGCTAACCCAAACCGAGCTAGCCTCTTTATTTTATCTATGCTCCTTAGAGTGCAGCCAGTGATTCGTTGAGTGTTGCACTTGGTCTCATGGCTTTTGATGCCAAGTCAATGTTGGGCTGGAAGTATCCGCCGATGTCTTCTGGCTTGCCCTGTGCGCCGATCAACTCTTCGTTGATTTTCGCTTCGTTTTCTGTCAAGGCTTTGGCCAATCCCGCAAAGCGTGCTTTCAACTCAGCGTCTTTGTCCTGAGCAGCCAATTCTTGTGCCCAATACATCGCCAAGTAGAAGTGTGACCCTCTGTTGTCGATACCGCCTACCTTACGGGCAGGAGACTTGTCATTGTCCAAGAACAACCCAGTCGCTGCATCTAGTGCTTCTGCCAAAACTTTGGCCTTGGGGTTGTCAAAAGTCTCCGAAAGGTGCTCCAACGAAACCGCGAGTGCCAAGAACTCACCCAAAGAATCCCATCTCAAGTATCCCTCTTCGTTGAACTGCTGTACGTGCTTCGGTGCTGATCCACCTGCACCTGTCTCGAACAATCCGCCACCGTTCATCAACGGCACGATAGAGAGCATCTTCGCCGACGTACCCAATTCCAAAATCGGGAACAAGTCTGTCAAGTAATCTCTCAGTACGTTACCCGTCACAGAGATCGTATCTTCCCCTTTCAACGTTCTCTCTAGAGAGAAATTCGTCGCACCTACTGGTGCGAGGATTCGGATATCCAAACCTGCCGTATCGTGATCTTTTAGGTAAGTATTCACCTTGGCGATGATTTGTGCGTCATGCGCTCTGTTCTCATCCAACCAGAATACCGCAGGTACACCTGTCGCTTTTGCCCTGTTCACGGCTAGCTTCACCCAGTCCTGGATCGGTGCGTCTTTCACCTGACACATTCTGAATACATCGCCTGCTTCGACGGTCTGCTCTAGCAATACTGTACCCGCTTTGTCAATCACCTGTACCGTACCTGCTTCCGCCAATTGGAAGGTTTTGTCATGTGACCCGTACTCTTCGGCCTTTTGTGCCATCAAACCGACGTTGGACACAGAACCCATCGTAGATGGATTGAATGCGCCGTTTTTCTTACAGAAGTCGATCGTAGCTTGGAACACACCCGCATAACATCTGTCTGGAATGACCGCTTTGGTATCTTGTTGATCACCTGCTTTGTTCCACATCTGGCCTGACGTACGAATCATCGCTGGCATAGATGCATCGATGATGACATCAGACGGCACGTGTAGGTTGGTGATTCCTTTGTCAGAGTTGACCATCGCTAGGTCAGGGCTGTCGGTATATACTGCCTCGATGGCCGCTTTTACTTCCGCTTCTTTCGCATGTCCAGCGATTTTGGCATAGACATCACCGATACCGTTGGTAGCAGTCACACCCAGCTCTGCGAAGAGCTCTGCATATTTTTCGAATACGTCTTTGTAGAATACTTCTACTACTGCGCCGAAGATGATTGGGTCAGATACCTTCATCATTGTCGCTTTCATGTGTAGCGAAAACAAGACGCCTTTCGCTTTCGCGTCTGCAATCTCACCTGCTACCCATGACTTCAGTGTGTTGATGCTCATCACTGAACAATCGATCACTTCGCCAGCCAACAAAGGCGCAAATCCTTTCAATTCCTCACCGTTGAAAACGATTTTGAATTCGGTAGCTTCTGCTACGGTCGTAGACTTCTCAGAACCATAAAAATCGCTATCTGGCATAGACGCGACGTGTGTTGCTGAATCAGCGGCCCAAGCGCCCATTCTGTGTGGGTTTTTCTTGGCGTAGTTTTTTACAGCCTTGGGTGCTCTACGATCAGAGTTCCCTTCTCTCAAGACAGGGTTCACTGCGCTACCGAGTACTTTGGCATATTTCGCTTTGATTTCTTTCTCTTCGTCCGTCTTAGGCTCAGATGGGTAGTTAGGCAACTTATAGCCCTGCGCTTGCAGCTCTTTGATGGCTGCTTGTAGCTGCGGAATAGAAGCTGAGATGTTGGGCAATTTGATGATGTTCGCCTCTGGCTGCTTGGCCAAGTCACCGAGCTCTGCCAATGCATCACCTATTTTTTGATCATCAGTCAAGTAGTCAGAGAGGTTGGCGATGATACGACCTGCCAAGGAAATGTCTCTGGTCTCAACCTCCACGCCAGCCGCTGAAGTAAAAGCTGAAACGATAGGCAAAAATGAATAAGTAGCCAAAGCAGGTGCTTCGTCCGTCTTGGTGTAAATGATCTTAGATTTTGTCATGTTTTTTAAACTGCTTGGAAGCGGCATAGTACCGCTGTGTTACTGAATAAATAGTCTTGGTCAATCGAGGGAATGAGGATTCCAAAACGGGGTTTCGGCATTCGTCCACAAAGCCTTCTTTTGAGAGGGCGAATTTAGTAAATCTTAGCGTAATGGCTTATCGATTGAATGGATAAAGAAGTAATGCTTCCGAATAATGAATGATTTACAATCCAATCCTAATTTTCTTGCAAATACATCAAGACACTTTATACCATAAAAAGACAGGGTACTGAGCTCATTGCTCATTTGCCTTGAGTGCTTCGATCTGTTGAATCAAGGCTTCCGCTTCGGCATACTTTGCATCGCTTTTCGTCCTGTCTTGAGAAGACAAAATATGCGCTTGTTTCATCAGCGCTTTGTACTGTGCGCTGAGCTGCTCCAACTCCGATTTTTTCTTAAATAGTCCAAACATGTCCTTCGCTATATGGCCCTATCAGGCATGAAAAAGGCTGCATCTAGCAGCCCTTCTATTTTTTTATTTCTTTTCAAATTTCTGTATCGTATCGATGATGATATCGCAACACTCATCCAATTGCGCTTCGGTCATTACCAACGGAGGTGCAAACCGAATGATATTGCCATGTGTCGGTTTGGCCAACAGACCATTGTCCTTGAGTGCGACACAGATATCCCAAGCGGTAGAGCTATCCTCCGCATCATTGATTACTATGGCGTTGAGTAATCCCTTTCCTCTCACCAGAGAGACCAATTTACTCTCAACAATAAAATCGTTCAATCTCGATCTGAATTTCTTGCCAAGTCTCTCTGCATTAGCCGCCAATTTCTCTTCCTGTACAACATCCAATGCAGCCATGGCGACTTTCGATGCGATCGGGTTGCCCCCAAAAGTAGATCCATGCTGCCCTGGTTTGATCACTCCCATGATCTCGTCATTGGCCAACACCACAGACACAGGGTATACTCCTCCAGAGATGGCTTTGCCAAGAATCAATACATCTGGCTTGACGTCTTCATGGTCACAAGCCAGCAAGCGGCCAGTCCGTGCGATACCTGTTTGCACTTCGTCCGCCACAAAAAGGACGTTGGCTTCTTTGCAGGCTTCACTAGCGGCTTGCAAAAAACCCTCATCTGGAACATACACCCCTGCTTCACCTTGAATCGGTTCCATCAACAGTCCCGCTACATTTTGATCTTTCAGCGCCTCTTGCAGCGCCTCCATATCGTTGTAAGGTATTTTGATAAATCCGGCTGTATATGGACCGAAATTCTTCTGCGCATCAGGGTCGTTGGAAAACGAAATGATGGTAGTCGTACGTCCATGAAAATTATTTTCACACACGATGATTTTGGCTTCATTCTCTGGAATACCTTTCACCTCGTACGCCCACTTACGCGTCAGCTTGATGGCCGTTTCGACTGCCTCAGCTCCGGTATTCATTGGGAGTACTTTATCAAAACCGAAATAATCTGTGATGTATTTTTCGTATTCTCCTAGAGTATCATTGTAGAATGCGCGAGATGTCAAAGTCAGTTTCTGTGCCTGCTCGGTAAGTGCTCCTACGATTTTTGGATGACAGTGGCCTTGATTGACAGCAGAGTATGCAGACAGAAAGTCATAGTACTTTTTCCCTTCTACATCCCAAACATAAACTCCTTCACCTTTGGACAACACCACAGGAAGTGGGTGGTAGTTGTGCGCACCGTATTTATCCTCCAAGGCAATCGCCTGCTCACTAGTCATTTCATTTACCATTGTCATTTGTATTTAACCCGAGTTGGGCCCCAAGAATTGTTAATTATTTGTCTTTGCCCTATTTCCTACTACATAGAGATCAGAATAAAAAAGAGTTCCCATGCAGAACTCCACTAGATTTGTTCAAAATTACAAAAGGAAATCTAAATCTCATCCCCTTTGTCAGACAAAGAAAAAAGCAAACAACCTGGTCCCCTCAGTGCCAAAGACTACTACTACAACGAAGCTGGTCTCATGGTCTTTACTGCTCAGTACCACCTCAAGAGAGGTTACTGTTGCAAAAATGGCTGCAAGCACTGCCCGTATGGGAAGTAAAAAAGCATCAACAACATTTAACACCATAAGTTTACTCCAACTACACATATCCACATACTCCTCTCTACACTAGAGAAACGCATAAAAACGCCCCTCACTCCCCTCTATGACTTATTCTACATTCTTTACGAGAATCTAGCAAAAATCACAATACAGAAATCACCTGTTACTTTTAGTTCTGGCTTAGCCCACTTTTGAATCATAAACATATTCAACAACGCTAAACAACAAAGCCATGAACAAATTAAAATCATTCATAATCATCACCATCCTTGTATCCATTGTACAATTCAGTTTTGGTCAAGACCTCAAGTTATCCATTTATAATATGCCTGCTAGAGGAATCAAAGACACTGGCACCTCTGTAGGCTTTTTATTACCCGGCTGCATAGGTGACATAGAGGTAGGGGGCTACTACGAACGAAACAGCTATTTTGACAAGGCCTCATCTGACAGTACGGATTTCATCAACGATAGAACCTCTACCAGTAGCTATTCAGGTGTATACTCCACGATATACTTGCTTGGAAGTGAGAAATTTGTAGGAGGGGTAAACATGAGAGCTGGTATGGTTGATGCCAAAAAAGTTGTCATCACCTTTGCAGCAATTGCTGAATACAACGTCAATGAGAACTTATCCATTGGAGCATCTGCACGGTTTATCAGCAAATTGCCCGTGCTGGAAGCTAAAATATCAACGACAATTGGAACATTCGGCAATAGAGCCAAACGCCAACAAAAGTACAAAGAAGCCAAAGAATACTACCGTTCGATGAGAGTCAAACGGTTCTAAAACCATAGCTCAGTGGTGTTGTTTAGCGTTTACACGCTGCTGGTTTCAAACCGCCTAACATTCGTCACCTCATTTGCCAACTTATGAAAGATAGCATCAAGAACTCTTGATGCTATCACTATGTTGGGCTCCTAATGAAAACCCAATCGGCACGACCAAATCACATCGAGCATACTGAGCCTCAAGCAATATGTGCAAAAAAATAAGGCCTGAAGCTTTACCTCAGACCTTATTCATCCTCATAAGTTAAGAAGAGCCTTTACTCACAATTGGCATTATAATCCTCTATCGCCATTATACGTACCTGTTCTTTGAACATCATGTTGTTTAGGAACTTATTTCCTCCAGAGGCCTCCTCATTGGATTCCACAACCTGATACTCTCCCTTTTCTTGTTTCTCTACTACCATTGGACAGTCTGCCAATTCTTTGGTGATATTCATATCGTTGACTAATTTCAACTTGCCCTCTTCGCCTACTCTGTACACCAAGTTTGGTTTTGCACAATCGATATAATACGGCTCAAACCCTTCTGGACCTGAGACTACCGACGGAGGGGAATCAAAGTAGTGAAACAGAGAAATCTTATCCTCAGACACGACTCTCATAAACATTTTCTTAGGCAGCATATCCATACCTACTGCAGACATATCTGCATATTTGACGGATGCATAGGTCAATGTATCGTATCTAAATCCACTACAATTCTTCGCTTCGTATGACTCATAGAGTTTGTTTTTTATTTTTTCTGCTTTCGCAAAAACGTCCTTCTCGATAAACTTCATCTTATCTTGAAATTGCCAAGGTGCGTCGAAGGCCTTACCGTCCGAGTACGCTGTCCCTGTTCTTTTGAAGTACCCCTCTATTTCTTTCTCTCCATCAAAAATAACTCCTGGCACCACCCCTTCTTTCTTAATTTTCTCTTCGATCTGACAAAATGCAGACACCGATACGAACAAAACCAATAGCAAACTGGTTGATATTTTTTTCATAATTCCTAACTGATTAAAACGTGATCTTTATAACTGCTATGATAATGCAATTAACCGAATACGAATCACCGTTCGAATAAAAAACGCCTACACCTGCAAAAACAACTCGCAGCAACCACCCCACTATACATCTTTTTGAGAATTTCTGTTAGTGAGTCAATAAAAATGAACGTTCATTCAATTTTTACGTACAACTTAGAATTAGCAAGCAATTGACACGCGACAAACAATGGTCAAACTTCAGAAAAGCATTGAAAAACGTAAAGCACTCCTACGTGCCACGCTCTGCCTTATCCAAAAAGGAGGCATACAAGCGGCCTGTATGTCTCAAGTTGCCAAACATGCTGGAGTATCTCCGGGGACGATCTATTTGTATTTCCAAAACAAAGAAGACATGATCAATCAATTGTATTTGGCAGCCAAAGGAAACTTCAGTCTGGCAGCCTTTGCACAGTATGACACAACCGAGCCCGTCTATACTGCATTTAAGAAAATTTGGCACAACATACTGAACTACAAAACCGAAAACCCCGAAGAAGCTTCATTCCTCAATCAGTGCGACAACACGCCATTGATTGCTCCCGAGATTCGACAAGAAGGCCTCAAACATCTCCAACCCCTTTTGGATCTCTGGTCTAGAGGAAAACAAGAAGGGCTCATCAAGGACAGCTCTCCCTACTTGCTCTATGCCCAAACCATCTACCCTATGGCATTCCTCATGAACCCCATCCACTGCCAACACTACCTCCTAAACAAAGAAACAGCCCATGAAGCCTTTCAGGCAGCCTGGGACAGTATCAAAGTATAAATAACGAAACAACATTATTAACACATTACAACATGGAATTATTAGATAAATTGAACTGGCGCTATGCCACCAAAGCCATGAATGGCGAAAAAGTACCTCAAGAAAAAGTAGACCACATCATCGAAGCAGCTTCACTCGCTCCTACATCTAGCGGACTACAACCTTTCGAGATCTTGGTAGTGACAAACCCAGAAGTCAAAGCCAAAATCAGAGCCATCGCTTGGGATCAATCCGTGGTGACGGACTGCTCACACCTACTGGTATTTGCGGCATGGGACACCTACACCGCAGAACGTATCAACAAGATGTTTGACCTGACGAACGAACTCCGTGGGTTCACCAACGAAGGCTGGGAAAACTACCGCCAGAAACTACTCAACAGCTACCCACAGCAAGATGCTGAGACCAACTTCAACCATGCCGCACGTCAAGCCTATATTGCTTTCTCTCAAGCGATTGCTGCGGCGGCATTCGAAGGAGTGGACAGTACTCCCATGGAAGGATTCGACGCAACAGCTCTGGACGAAATCCTCGATCTGAAAGAAAAAGGATTGAGAAGTTGTGTTCTATTGCCTCTGGGCTATCGAGACACGGACACCGACTGGTTAGTCAACCTTCCAAAAGTGAGAAAAAGCACAGAGGACTTGGTCACTCTAGTAGACTAAAGCCATAGTACAAAAACCAAAAAGAGGGTACCCTAATTGATTGGGACACCCTCTTTTTGATTCTATGAAGTAACCTCCTACTCCTTCAATACCATATCGATACACATCACTGCCGCCAAAATCAACAATCTCATCGGGTGACCTTCATTCACTTTTTCATCAATCTTGAGCATGTAATTGTCCGCAGTAGTAAACAACTCACGTCCCATTCCTGCCCATTCTTTGCTCACCGAAGCAAATTCCACTTGGTCTTTGATAAATTTAAAATCCCAGCTTGTCCACTTCCCTTTGAGGGTACAGAGTACTCGATCACTGGCATCCAATACATCAAACTTCCCTCCTATTGAAAAGAATTTCTGTTTGAATTTGCCCACTAGTTGATCCTTTTCGTCAAACACCTCTACGGTAGACAAGAAAATCGAGATCCCTCGCTTGACGGTCAAGACTTTTTCACCAGTAGCCGTCTTGATCTCTATGTCAAATGGAGTCATCCGCTTATAATCCGTAAAGCGAAACATTTTAGTCAAGAAACCAAGATTCTCTTCTCGACAAGTCATGATCATCTCCTGATTGCTAGGGTCATGAATATCGTAATTATTGGCCGCCTTGAACATTCCTACATGCTCTTTTACAAAAAACAGGTTCCGATCTAGTATTGGATTCATTCTATTCGTTTTTCTTCAATTTATACTTTCTTAATCAGGAGTGGGTATGCGAAACAATCAAGTTACAAAATCCTCAACTTAGCAAAACTCAACAGCAGCGTCTTCTCTCCTGCTTTGTCAAATGAGATATGTGCCTTTCTATTCGCACCTTGGACCTCTATTTTTGTCACCTCTCCGAACCCAAATTTTGGATGTTCGACTTTATCGCCAACCGCAAGTTTCGACGTATTACTGGGCTTGAAGTTCGCCGAAGGTTTGTGCACGACTGCCTGATTTACGGGCTTCCGCACAGGTTGTGTGGCATTCCCGATGAAGTTCTTGGTATAGTCGCCAGACGGAGAACTAGGTGAACTGAACTTCTGATTGAGCTTGAGAAAATCCTTGTCGATTTCCTCAAGGAAACGGCTTGGCTCACAAGTCTTGAGTCTCCCAAATCGGTACCTCGTCAAAGCGTAACTCATATAAAGCTTCTTCTCAGCACGCGTGATGGCCACATAAAACAATCGACGCTCCTCCTCTAGGTCTTGACGAGAGCTAATCATCATTTGTGATGGAAACAAATCTTCCTCCATCCCCACGACGAACACATTCTTAAACTCAAGCCCTTTGGACGAGTGAATCGTCATCAATGTCACGAAATCTTTGTCCTCGTCCTTGTCATTGTCAGCATCCGTGAGGAGTGCAATCTCTTGGAGAAAAGACCCCATAGATTTGTCTTCACTCTCAGGATTATCTACAAACTCCTTAATACCATTAAGCAACTCTTGTACGTTTTCGTATCTACTCCTCCCCTCTACAGTCTTGTCGTCGTAGAGCTCTTTGAGCAACCCAGAGTTTTTGGCAATTTGCGAAGCAGCCTCAAACGCATCTTTCTTCTCTACAGCAAGCTTGAAGGTCTTGACCAAAGTCACAAACTCCTCCACTGCTGAAGCCCCCCTACCGCCCAGTATGTTTTGGGCATTTTGAAGTGCTGTCCATAGGTCTGCATTGTTTTCGGCTGCCGCCAAAACCAACTTCTCCACCGACGATGCCCCTATCCCTCGCTTGGGCAGGTTGATGATTCGACGCAAAGCCTGTTCATCGTTTTGATTGACCGAAAAGCGGATATAACCTAAAATATCTTTGATTTCTTTGCGCTGATAAAACGACAATCCACCGACGATTTTGTATTTGATATGGTTGCGACGCAAAGCCTCCTCCAATGCTCTAGATTGACTATTGGTCCGGTAGAGTATCGCAAAATCAGAGTTGTGGTAGTGGTTTTGATTCTTGGATTCAAAAATCGCTGACGCGACAAGCTTCCCTTCTTCATTGTCGGTAGTCGCCTTGATCAAGTCGATCAAAGAACCTTCCTCGTTGTCTGTCCAGACACTTTTCCGCAACTGGTTCTTGTTGTTGCTGATGATAGAATTGGCTGCTCCAACGATGGTTTTGGACGAACGATAGTTCTGCTCCAACTTGATCACATTCAATTCTGGATAGTCTTTCTCAAAATTCAGAATATTCTGAATATCTGCACCACGAAAGGCATAAATACTCTGTGCATCATCCCCCACCACACAAATATTGCGACGTACTGCAGCAAGCTTTTTGGTAATCAGGTACTGCGAGATATTCGTATCCTGAAACTCATCCACCATCACATATTGAAAGCGCTGCTGGTATTTATTGAGCACATCCACATGATCACGAAACAACACATTGGTATTGAAAAGCAAATCATCAAAGTCCATGGCATCTGCTTTGAAGCACCGCTTGACGTACTCCTTGTATATTTTACCCATCTCTGGCTTACCATTTTCGGTATCATCAGCGAGATAGATGGGGTTGTTGAGGTATTCCTGCCAAGATACCAGACGATTTTTGGCACTAGAAATACGATTGAGCACCACATTGGGCTTGTAGAGTTTGTCGTCTAATCCAAAATACTTTACGATGATTTTGATCAGTGATTTGGAATCATCCGAATCGTAAATCGTGAAGTGGCTGGGGTAACCCAACTTATCAGCCTCCGCACGTAGAATACGAGAAAAAACAGAGTGAAAAGTCCCCATCCATAGGTTGCGAGCATCCGTCCCTACGACATCTTCGATACGATGACGCATCTCCTTGGCTGCTTTGTTGGTAAATGTCAACGATAGAATCGAAAACGGATCCACATTTTTGGACTTGAGCAAATGTGCAATACGATAAGTAAGTACCCGTGTCTTGCCCGATCCTGCTCCAGCAATAATCATGGTAGGTCCCTCAGTCTTGATGACCGCTTCACGCTGTGGGGGGTTCAATAGTTCTAGGTAATCTTGTTCCATGCTATAGCTCTTGCTTTCCTTCTATCTCTTGCTCTAATTTCCCGTACCATTCCTTTCCATATTTCCTCACAAGAGGTTCTTTTAGAAATTTGTACACGGGCACTTTGAGTTGTTCGCCCAAGTTACATGCAGGTGCACAGATGTCCCACTGATCATAATTCAACGCATCATAATGATCGTACTTCGTGATACGAATAGGATATAGATGGCAGGATATGGGCTTTTGCCAGGTGACTTTGCCGTCACGATAAGCCTGATCAATCGCACATTTGAGAATATTTTTTTCGTCATAGATTGCAAAGGCACACTCCCGACCGTTGATGGTCGTGGTAGAGTAGTCCCCTTCTTCGTCTAGCAGATATGCACCTTCCTTTTCTATTGCCTCTCGACCTTCGTGGGACAGGTAGGGTTTGACTACCTCTATGACTTCCTCAATCAATGGCAACTCCTCCTCATCCAGTGGCGCACCCAAATCCCCCTCCACACAGCATGCTCCCTTGCATTTGTTCAAGTCACACACAAAATGCCTCTCTTTCAAATCATCCGAAAGAACCGCATTATCCAAAATTATCATACCGTAGCTATTGAATTACATTGAATCAAAACAAGGAGTTTGATATCATTCGACATTTTTAGTCAAATAGGTATCCACCTCCTCCAATATTTCTGAGGTTAGGGGTTTAGTAAACAGTTTTTGCACCTCTCTGTATTGATCTGCCAGCTCTGCATCTTGGTAGTACTGTGAGGAAGTCAGGACAAACAATTTTATTTTTTCCGTATCGACTGCTGTCATCATCTTGCGGTACTCTCGGATAAAATCCCATCCACTGATCGTCGGCATATTGATATCCAACAAAATCACATCCGGCAAATCCTGAGGACTACTCTTTACTTTCTCCTCCAGATAGGTCAACCCTCGGGTCGAACTCGTCAAGGACTCAACTTGGGTTTCGGGATTATAGTCATTAATTACTTTCGTACAAATCAAGTTATTGATTTCATCGTCATCGATTATTAAAATTTTTACGGGCTTGCTCATTTAATTATCTTCGGACTAATAAGGTGTTAGGGCTAGGTAATTTGCTTAATTATCTTTAGAACCTCAAATATACATTATTGGTAATTTTCTCTTTAACTTATTCTATAATTCCAACCCACACCCCTACTAATTCGTCTAAACTGTTACACCAAATTCTAAATCATGCGCACACAAATAATACACCGCATCACACTACTCGCTACTTTGTCTCTCCTGCTACTCGGGCCACTCTTGGCTCAAACTCCCAAAGCCAGCCCTCCCAAAACTGCTGAGAGAGAGATCAACGGCAAGACCATCACCATCAACTACTCAAGCCCCTCTAAAAAAGGTCGCCAAATATGGGGAGAGCTCGTCAAGTATGACAAAGTATGGCGTACAGGTGCAAATGAAGCGACTACACTAGAAATAAGCGACGATATCCTCATTGGCGGCAAAGCACTAAAGAAAGGGAAATATGCACTATTCACTATTCCTAACAAGGACAAATGGACCATCATCATCAACAGCAATGCAAACCAATGGGGAGCCTACAGCTACGACAAAGAACGGGATGTACTGCGTTTTGACGTGAAACCTAGCCCAGCGAGCTTTACTGAAATGTTTACCATCACCATCTCAGAAACGGGCACCATTTCACTGATTTGGGACGAACTCAAAGTTGAGTTTCCCATCGAATAGATTCAATCTATCGGACAGTAAGCAATTCTCCTAGCTCCACTTAACCCGTGGAGCTTCTTTTATTTTCTCAGTACCCATATTTCCCTTTCCACTGGGCATGGAGTCTTTTACGCATTTCTTCTTCACGTGCATTCCCTTTTGGGTCGTATAGGGCAGTGCCTTTGATCTCATCCGGCAGATATTCCTGCATCACAAAATTCCCCTTATGATCATGGGCATATTGATATCCTTTGCCATACCCCAAGTCCTTCATCAGGTTGGTCGGGGCATTGCGTATGTCCAAAGGAATCGACAAATCTCCTGTTTGCTGCACCAACTGCTGAGCACGATTGATGGCCATATAAGCCGCATTGCTCTTCGCCGAACAAGCGAGGTAAGTCACACACTGTGACAAGATGATGCGAGCCTCTGGATACCCTATTACATTCACCGCCTGAAAGGCATTGTTGGCAATCACAAGAGCCGTTGGGTTAGCATTGCCGATATCCTCAGAAGCTAAGATTAGCAACCTACGCGCTATGAATTTGACATCCTCCCCCCCCTCGATCATGCGAGCAAGATAATACACCGCTGCATTAGGATCACTCCCTCGAATAGACTTGATGAAGGCCGAAATGATGTCATAGTGCATCTCTCCATCCTTGTCATACATCGCAGCTTTCTGTTGGGCTACCTCGATAACCCAATCATTGGTAACGACCTTCTCTTCGCCCTCGATTGACTCGATGACTACCTCTAGCAGATTGAGGAGCTTCCGACCATCTCCTCCGGACAATCGCAACAAAGCTTGGTCTTCGGCAATGGTAATATTCTCCTTGGACAAAAATTCATCCTGCCGCAAGGCTTTGTCCACGAGCATCATCAGTTCCTCTTTTTCCAGAGCTTTGAGTGTGTAGGTCTGACATCTAGACAAAAGTGCCGCATTGACCTCAAAACTAGGGTTTTCGGTAGTCGCCCCGATAAGTGTGATTTGCCCCTTCTCTACAGCAGCCAACAAGGCATCCTGCTGTGACTTGTTGAAGCGGTGAATCTCATCAATAAAAAGTATGGATTTAGCACCATATTTCGCTTTGGCGATCACCTCACGAATATCTTTGACACCTGCATTGATCGCACTCAGCGAAAAGAATGGCATCTTCGCGGTATTGGCGATGATGTTTGCGATGGTGGTTTTACCCACTCCAGGAGGCCCCCACAAAACCATAGATGGCACCATACCTGACGAAACGGCACGCTTCAATATTCCTTTGAGATGAGATTGACCAACGAGCTCTTCTAGACTTGTAGGTCTCAAACGCTCCGCCAAGGGTGACTGATTCAACATATTATTTGGGTATCGAATTTTGTAACTCAACCAAGCTCGTGCTTAGTCTCCTGCGTCCACTGGTGCTTCGTCGACGGCTTCTTCTGGTTCAAACCCGTCGCTTGGATCTTCCTCCTTTACTTGATCCAATGTCTCTTGATCTACCTCCGCTTCTTCTTCGGAGACTTCTTCCTTCTTCCTTCCAAACCATCCTTTCCTTGATTCTGTAGTTGTCGAATCACTAGGTGGTGCATCCAAGTGTTCCAGCTGTCTATCGACCATCTCGGATTGTGTCGGCCGCTTGTCTATAAACAACTCCCCATAGTATTTGTTGTAGTACTCCTGCTCCTGGTTGTATGCATTTTTAGGATTGTACCGATACTTGTAGCGTACTTCTTTGGGATCATCTGCCGTGGCAAAAAGCGGGGCTGCCGACACAGAATCTACCCCAATCGAGTCGACATCTACGAAATCACTAGCCAAAAAATCACCCTCATCTGCTGCATACAATGGGTCTCGTTTGGGGTTGCCCAAGACATTTTCCTTGGGGGCAGTCTTCATGTCGTAGTTCTTGCGAAACAGACTGGATTTTTTATTTACCCCGTACTTGGTCCGACGAGATTCCATGGCCATTTTGGGAGTAGTATCGTTGAGAAACATCGAATAACGGAGCATACGCACTGAGTCATCCAGAATATAGGTACTCTGAAAAGCAGGGCATACAACATTGTCTTTGCAGGAGCAAAAAACAACACATAGCACAATCAATATGGGAAAACAAACTCTCCTCACAAATTTTATTCGATACTTAGGTTCGGTCAAACACTATAACACTAACCGCCAAAATTGTACAATATTTTGCTATTTCGGGTAGGAAACATAGCATTAATGTGGTACAACAGCGGACAGCAGGAAGAATAATCCCATTTGGTCGCTAAAAAACCCAAAGTAAATGCACTATAAATGAGCCAACTCCTCTTTCAGTTTCTTCGGTAGCTTGTCCACTATAAGCTGGTACGAGTGATCCGTCCATTCAAAAACATGCTGATCAGATGCGTCTTGTCCCACAGTGACCGTATTCCAGTGTTTCTTGTTCATGTGATACCCAGGCTGAACGGAGGAGTACTGTTCCCGCAGTTCGAGAGCAAGTTCAGGGTCACATTTGAGGTTGATCGATACGAAATCATCAATATTGGTCAAAGCGAAAAGTTTGTTCATGACTTTGAATACCAACGTAGACTCATCAAAGGGGAACCCTTCGGTCACTCCTGGTTTACTCAAACAATACGCTCTAAACTCCTCGATATTCATTTCAAAATAAAAACTTCTTGAATACAAAATACAATATCCCCAACAAGAAAACTATGATGGAAAACTTATTGATAAAATGCATGGCTTTCAAACTGAAATCTCCCTTTCCTTCTGGGTCACGCTTCCTAAAGAAGTACCCAAATAGTTCCCCCAGAGCGAAAAACTCCTTCACCCCTCCTTTGTTCTTTTTTTGTTTTGTCATGATTCAAGTGCATTGACAACCTCTGGCTCTACCCAATTATCGTCTTCTCTGATAATCTCAATCAATTCATCCACAGCATTGGCAGAAGGCACCGCACGCTTGACGACAGTCTGCCCACGATAGAGTGTGATTTTCCCTTTGCCAGAACCTACATACCCGTAATCCGCATCGGCCATTTCTCCTGGTCCGTTGACGATGCACCCCATGATTCCGATCTTTATACCCTTGAGGTGGTCTGTTCGCTTACGAATCATAGCTGTTGTCTCCTGTAGATCAAAGAGAGTTCGCCCACATGAAGGGCAAGATATATATTCCGTTTTAGTCATGCGAGTCCTGGCCGCTTGCAAAATCCCAAAGGCCGTCGCATTCTCTACTTTGCCCTGACCGTGCCCGGACAGCATGACTCCATCCCCGAGCCCATCAATCAATAATCCTCCAACGTCCGTGGCAGAGGCCAATTGAAACTCAGTCATATCTGACTCTACAATCTCTCTACACAACACCACCGGAGCTTCTACACCTTCTAGAATCATCTCAAAGATGAATCGGCGCATTTCTGCCAGAGCATGCTCATTTTTCGTAGCGAGCATGACGACTATACCCTCTTCATTTTTTAGTTTTTTGACGACAGTCAAATCAGCAGCATCCACCGACACAAACACTACTTCATGACTCACCATCCCCAATTGTTCGGCTGCTATCAACGGGTATTTATTGACTTGGTCACTTAGGATTTTCCAGGCTGAATAGTCGAGTATTTCTTTCAACCCATTGGGCAACATGAATGGAATAGGTGATGTGCCTGTGTAAATATAATCTGCCCCAGTATCGCTCATTTTCCATTTGTCCAATTCGGGGAGATAGTGATGGCCATACGCTTTCAAATCCGCCATCTCTACAATTGGCGCTGCTACACAATTGGCCACCACGCGAGGCACGTTGTGTTCTCCGATATTCAGTACTTCAATGGACTTCCTCCGTTCGTAACTGAACGGATCAACTGGAGACTCTGCCAATGGAGCGATCGCTTGGTGCCCTGTGCGCCGTGCATAACGATCGATCAAGGATTGAGCCACAGGAGCTTCGTACTCGGGTTCTTCGGTCAGCGACACCCTCACCGTATCTCCTAGACCGTCTTCCAACAGTGCTCCGATACCTACCGCAGACTTGATTCGTCCGTCTTCGCCATCTCCCGCTTCGGTCACTCCTAGGTGGAGTGGATAAGGTTTCAACCCTTCTTCGTCCAGCTTGTGTACTAATAGGCGGTAGGCCTGCACCATGATACGGGTATTGCTGGCCTTCATAGACAGTACGATATTATGATAATCCAACTCGTCACATATCCTCAAAAACTCCAATGCAGACTCAACCATCCCCAATGGAGTATCTCCAAATCGGCTCATGATTCGATCAGATAGCGAACCGTGGTTGGTACCTATACGCATCGCAGTACCATGTATCTTGCATAGTTCGACGAGAGGGGTGAATTTTTCTCTGATCCGCACCAATTCTTCCTCATAGGAAGCGTCGGTATATTCTATTTCTTCGAATTTCTTCTTGTCCGCGTAATTGCCCGGATTGACTCTGACTTTCTCAACAATCTGAGCTGCCAACTCCGCCGCATTCGGAGTAAAATGGATGTCTGCTACCAAAGGCACCTGGATTTGTTGCTTTCTCAGCCGGTCTTTGATTTCTTGGAGATTTTGGGCCTCTTTGATGCTAGGCGCAGTGATACGCACATACTCACAACCTGACTCAACCATACGAATCGTCTGAGCTACGGACCCTTCAGTATCCATGGTATCTACGGTCGTCATGGATTGTACCCGTATCGGGTGGTTCGCGCCCATAGGTACCTGACCGATATTGACCTCTATGGCAGTTCTACGTGAGTAGGTAGTGAGCGAATTGCAATACTTCTTTTTGTCCAAAACCATTCGATTAAATGAGAGTGTAAAAATAAGGTGAACCGACAAATATTAGTGTGTCTGGTACACAATATCCAGACAGTATCTCTTAGATATCCCCTAACTGCGGTCGTATGACGATGTCTTCGATCACGGTATTGCGCGACATTTGATGAGCAGACCAAATCGACTCTGCCACATCGCTAGATTTGACGAATCGCTCTTCTGGCAAATCTACTCCTTCCCAACTAGCCGTCCATGTTGCGCCAGGCATCACTGACACCACACGAAGCCCTGTCGGCTTGAGTTCGTGACGCAGATTTTGTGAAAAACCGTATAACGCAAACTTGGAAATACTATACGATCCCCCATTGTCATAGGCGCGAAGACTTGCGACCGAGCAAATGTTGAATATATCTCCACTACCCTGCAGTGTCATCTGTGGTAGCAAAGCCCGAGTGAGGTGGTACGCACTGTAAAGATTGGTATTGATCATAAACTCCAAACTCCCAGCCTCTTCACCAGCAAGCGAGCCTGGTATAAAAACCCCTGCATTATTGACCAAAACATCCACCTGGGACACAGTCTTCTTGACCCATTCGGCGAAAGCCAATACCTCCTCATTTTTGGAAAGATCCGCCTGATACACAGACAACTTGCCCTTTCGGCTCATATCGGCCAGCATCTCGTCGAGATCCTCCTGGTGTCGAGCACATGTGATTACATGGTAGTCTTGTGCAGCAAAGTGTTCAACGGTCGCTCGACCAATCCCTTTGGTTCCTCCTGTGATTACTATTGTTTTACTCATAATTTCAACTAAAATTGAAAATTAATCAAACAACCAAGCAAGTCATCGCCACGTAGATTTTAATTCCCGACTAAAGTGGATTTTTCGCGAGACTTGGCGTTTGATTCACCGATAGTTGTTTGAAAATTATTATTTTGTGGCTTCAATTTAACTAGAGCGAATGCGCAGTTTCGGACGATTCATTTTATTCATCTCCTCCATGTTTGTCAGACGAGAGTCTTTCATGACTTATGTCAAATTGGTTTTCGAAGAGTGCACCAAAATTGGGGTTAATTCCATCTTTTTGGTTGCTATCGTATCGACCTTTATCGGAGCAGTGACGACTTTACAGACGGCTTACAATTTGGTCAGCCCATTCATCCCTCCTTATGTGATTTCAATGGTGGTGAGAGACATGACCATCCTAGAACTCGCCCCTACCGTAATGGCAATTGTATATGCTGGCAAGGTCGGATCCAACATTGCCGGTGAGCTAGGGTCGATGCGCATCACCGAGCAGATCGATGCACTCGAAGTGATGGGAATCAATGCCAGCTCCTATTTGGTGCTGCCCAAAATCATCGCTTCATTGATCACTTACCCCATGCTTGTTGTGATCTCCGCCTTCTTGTCCCTCGTAGGAGGGTATCTTGCGGGCACACTCGCTGGTGTGATCACCCCGACCGAATACATCTATGGTATCCGCTATGAGTTTGTCGCCTTCAACATCACGTTCGCTCTCACCAAGGCCTATGTTTTTGCCTTTTTGGTTGCTGCTATCTCGGCATACAAAGGCTTCTTCACCAGTGGTGGAGCACTCGAAGTAGGAGTGGCCAGTACTTCGGCCGTCACCAACAGCTGTATCGCCATCCTCTGTGCAGACTTCCTATTGACCAACATAATGCTCTGACCCCATGATAGAAATCAATCGTTTGACCAAGTCATTTGATGGCAAAACAATCATCAACGACATCAGTGCTACTTTCATTCAAGGGAAAACCAATTTGATCATTGGTTCCAGTGGCACAGGCAAAAGTGTCCTCTTGAAAAACATAGTCGGCTTGGTACAACCTGACGCAGGAGAAGTCTTATTCGACGGGCGAAACTTCACCACTGCCGACAAAAACCTAAAAACAGAGATCAGACGAGAGATCGGCATGCTCTTTCAGAGTAGTGCGTTGTTTGACTCTAAGAATGTCGAGGAGAATATCATGTTTCCGTTGGATGTACTCACCGACATGTCCAAAACCGAAAAGCTAGATAGAGTCAATCACTGTCTCGAACGAGTCGGCATGGCTGGCATCAATCAAAAAATGCCTTCGGAAATAAGTGGGGGAATGAAAAAACGCGTGGGAATAGCACGAGCTATCGTCAACGACTCGAAGTACCTATTTTGTGATGAGCCAAATTCGGGGCTAGACCCTCAAACCTCAATCCTCATCGATAACCTCATCCATGAAATCACTGACGAACTCAACATCACGACTATCATCGTCACACACGACATGAACTCCGTCATGGAAATCGGTGAGAACATTATCTTCTTGTATAAGGGACAAAAACTATGGGAGGGCAACAACGAGACGATCTTTGACAGTGACTCTGACGAACTACAAGACTTTATTTTTGCCAACAAGCTCATGCGGGCAGTAAAAAAGAATAGAGGCTAACACCACAGGGCATACCTCTATTCTGGAACATAATAACCGATACTTTCCTTTTCGCTTTGATCACACGTTGAGCCAAAGAACAAGCATCATCGAGCAATAGGAAATGATCATCGCCACTAACCGGAACACTCTCGATTCGAGACTAAATCCTCTTTTGATTAGATTGATTAAAATCATATTGTTTTTAATTAGTGATATTCGAATTACACCAATCCCCCTGGTAGTTCATAATTTATTATATGAACCGCGCTCGATTTTCGATCGACACCCTTATTTCTACAATCAATGCTTTTTGATACGCGCCTAAAACAGCGCAGTGATTTGCATCCTACCCATATGAACGAGCGGATTGTCGGCAGATTTACGCCCCTCATACCCAAGACTCATCTGCAAACCTGAAAAAAGCTTCTGACTATAATTGACCTGCCAAGTATAGTTGTCTCCTGGCTGGAGTGCATTGAGCAACTCGTAGGCCGCTGCAGAGTTTACGGCTCCTTCGAAAGCGATATTGGTGTATGTAAAAGCCGCGGTGAGTGCGTTTTTGACTCCTGATGACCAACGTGACTCGACTGTCGCGGCATTTATCTGCGAGTTCTCTTTGGGCGAAGCTTCTTCGAGGTTTACTTTGTCTAAGTAACTGTAGCTGACTGCTAGGCGAAAATTATTTTGGGGTTGCCAGGTCACTCCTGGTGTTGCTTCGTTGGCATGGATCAGGTAGTTGCGATCCTCCGAGTACTGCGATGCATTCTGCTTGACACGATCCGCTAGCGTCAAAGTGAGCACCCACTCTCTATTGAGATGAAAGCGCATGTTGTACAACCAGTCCTCTGCGTGCCTTGATTCAATCCCTCGGGAGACAAGTTGCTTAGAATTGGACGAGGCATAGGTTAGATCTAGTCCCAAACCCTGGCCACTCCGGTTGTAAAACCATGTACTCCGTACGCCGTCTCTGACAAATACCAAGTTCACGTCTTGTATATCGAGGCTAAAAGGATTGAATCGTGAAGCAAACGAATCCTCGGTAGACTTCTTGTTGATATTAATATTGGTACTACTGGACACTTTGCTCAAGACTTGCTTGAAGCCTCCCTTCTCTTTCCACGAACGTGGCATGATAAAATTAAGAGTAAAAGTAAAAATAGTATTGTACGCTTCGATAAAATCAGTCGTCGGCACGAACACCTTGATGTACTGACGTTCGTCAAAATTGATGGCTTCAAAAAACTCCGTCAGGTCCTGCACTCCATCACTATTTAGGTCCCTCCAAGCATGTGTCCCCTCTCCTGTAGCGACTTCTACAAAGATAAACTCACGCAAAATCTCCCTACTACTGGAGGTGGTATAGGTCATGTCCATGCGTACATGACGCTTAAAAAAACTTCCTCGATAATCTAAATTCCCCAAGACTAATTTTTCATTCTCTAGGGATTCGAACCCTGATTGATAGGCTAAATCTCGGTAAGTGAAATTCAACCCAATGGTTTGCCCTTCTGCAAAATCACTCGTCATCTGTGCAGTCGCCGTTTTCGAAAAGGTATACGGTACGAGAAGGCCATTCAATACGGCCTTATCCTCTCTCAGCGTATAGTCCACTCGAAACCTTGTTTTCAAGGTGTCATTGCTCCGGAGATAAAATTGATGAGCGCCATAGTTCATGGCCGTGCGGGTGAGCGAATCCATCCCTGGATCCCCTACCTCATTTCGGTCTGTTTCGTAGCGATAGCCTGGTACGACGAATATAGGATCAAAATACGCCTCGGTATACCATCTCCTCCACTCTGATTTTTCAGAAGCATTGACATTGTCCATATCAAAGAATCCTCCCGAAACTTTCAGCCCACCAAGGCTCTTCTTCACCTCTGCATCCAATTGATTCCCATCAATCGCCAAGTCCTTTTGTCGATTGGCATATTGCACACGAAGCAAATTGAACCGGTCCTTGTCCAACCGCACCCCTGCATTGAAAATATGGTCACTCGTCCGAAACGTGTCTTGCACTGCAGTATAGCTCCAGTTGCGGTCGTACTCCATCGGTCGGTATCGATCGATAGGTTTGAAATCTCCCCCATCATATTCGTAATCCAAAGAAGCCGACAATCGATACTTGGATTGCCCTAGAGGGTAGTCCTTGAATACCAATCCAGACTTTGCTGCAAAATCACTGTTGTCATCATCGTCTATCTCTGCATAGAGGTTCTTGTCCTGGTTGGATACGGCGACCTCCGAATACCAAGTCAGGTGGTCGGTCACACGGATCTCAGCCCCCAATACAAACATTTCTTTTTGGTTAGGTGCTGGAACAAAACGTACGGGTGCATACCTCCCCTGAGGCACTTGTGAGACCGCCGACACCCATTCGTACACACGACCATTGACATCATTTTGTACAAGCTGATAATCTCCCGCCCCTTGCTCTACATCAGAAAATGTGACTCGGTACAATTGAGCTGTAGAGTCTCTGGAGTACACAAACACCTGCTGAGCATTACCATCACTGTCCACTGTATCACGACGCTCATACATCACCCAGTTGGCATTGTACTCGCTTAAAGTCTCTCCAGCTATCGGTACGGGTAGTTGATCATCACTTGCTTGACTCATTTGCAGCTGATCGGCAGGAGTCAGTGCAAATGCCAAAGGCCTATTGCGGTTGTCCTTTTCCCTGTAGTACCCCAGCCGTACCGTCGCCCGACCAATCTCTACTCCTTGTTGTGCCGCAATAATCGAACGACTATAGTTTTGATCAGAGTACTCAAAAGTGACTCTCAATCTAGAAAACTGTGTAATCATGACCTTGGGATTAAAGGTCAGTTCTCCCAGATTGTAATCAATGACATAGTCATGATTGAAGCCCCGCTTGAGCAATTGCCCGTCCAAATAAACACTCTCAGAATTGGCAAGAACCACAACGTACTGTTGACCATCTGGTCCGTAAAGTTGGTAGGGCCCCTGCACTCCTTCTTCTGCTGCCAGGGTAATGTCCGCAAACTGACCCTTAGCTGCCGCTACTGCGATTTTAGATTGCCCTGTTGCCTTGTCTCCTATGGCATATTGATATTCAACCTGACCTCCCAGTGCATTTTTATAATGTTTGAGAAAATACGACTCTCCATTTTGTAGTACGACATCCCCAGCCAATACAGACAGATTTTCATTGTAAATTTCAAAAGTTACATTGTCAAATTCTCTGATTTGCTGCGTGTTCCCTTCTGGTTGAAAGGGCACATTTTGATCGGTGATATCTGCGCGTATATTCAGATTGTCGGTCAATTTACCATCCATCTGAAAATTGAAACTGGAGATGACATTGACACTTTGAGAATTGCCAAAGGATACTCCACGTGTAAGGCTCCCCGTTTTGTAAATATCTGGCGTAGCAAACAACTCCTCCTTTTCATAACCTAAGGATCCTTCTTCTGGCGTGGCATAAAAACTCACAGTAGAATCATACAAAGAAGCAGACTTATGAAATTGCAAGGCACCTTTCTGAATGGGAAATATCCGGAAGCACAGCTCCCCCTCGTAAGGCTCATCGAACCGAAGTACAGACTGATCAGTACTCAAGGCGTATTCCGCCGGTGGATTCAGCAAGATCGTCTTGGGATCGATGACCATGCTGTCAGGAATTGATACGGCCCTGCCAGTCACCGCAAAACACTGAAGGTTACCCTCAGGCTGTGCCTGTGCCCTGAGCATACTGCTCCCACACAGTCCAATAAGCACCAAGACTATGGCTACTCGCCAAGCGCTACGCCTCACGAAACGGCACGATGTAGATTCCTTTTCCAACAGCCTCAAATATAGCCAATCAACACCGAGTGCATGCGCTGTGCTTGGTCTCGCACTATGACTATTCTACAGGCTGATACTTATCCATTCGAATAAAGAAAATGGTGCCTTTGCCTGCTTCTGATTCAAACCAGATATTGCCTCCCGCATGCTCAATACCGCGCTTTGCCACCGCCAAACCTATCCCCGAACCGGTTTCCTTTGTGCTAAAATTAGGTATAAAAACCTTCTCCCTGATCTCCTCTGGGATACCCTCTCCTCGATCTTTAAAATAAATAAGCACATCCGTAGCACTGGATTTGAGACTAACTTGCAGCTCTGGATCCTCAAGATTTTTCATAGCCTGAAAGGCATTCAAGATCAAATTATTGAAAATTCTGCCAAACAGCTTTTTATCCCCCAGCACCTGACAACTCACCTCTTCTATGCTCAATTTGATGTTTTTGTCCACATGTAAGTCGACAGATTTCTCCAACACTTGATCAATATCAAAAGGCTCTTTGATCGGCGTAGGCATTTTGGCAAAGTGACTGAAAGAAGTAACGATTTCGTCGAGAGTATCTATCTGGCTTAGCAATATCTCTAAAGACTTTTTGTCTTTGTCTGGCCCCAATATTCGATGCAAATGCTGTATCGTCAGTTTCATAGGGGTCAGTGGGTTTTTGATTTCATGAGCCACTTGTTTGGCCATTTCGCGCCAAGCTGCCTCTTTCTCTGTCCTAGCCAGTTCGGCCTTGGTCGCTTCCAGTTTCCCCAGCATGTTGTTGTATTCCTGGACAAGCACCCCGATCTCATCATCCGAAACCCAATCGATCGGCTGGTTTTCTTGTACAAACCCTGTATCGTGTAGTCTATCCGCTATGATCATAATAGGCTTGGTCAAGCGAGATATGACATAGTATGCAATCCCCACGGAAATCATGAAAACAAAGGAAAAAATAATAATGATGTTGCTAAACACGATGAGTTGTTGACTCTCAAGGTGATTTCGAGAACCGAAATATGGAGCAGCAAGATACCCCAAGACACTTCCGTCATCTGGAGAATAGATACTGACATAAATCGTCTTGTAGACGAAAGTTCCTATTTTCTCTTGCAGTGCAATTTGTTCTTTTTTCTCCTGAACGAGAGATTTGAGAGCTTTGGGACTCATATATTCGGAGATGATCCCCGACTCGAAAATCTCGGGCGTACTGGATGCCATCATCTTTCCATTCGTGTCATAGACATTGATATCCATAGAGGCATTGGTTGCCAACTCCGCTACGCTATTTTCCAATTCCTCCCGAGTACTTTTTTGAATCTCAAATTCAAAAAAATTATCGTTGAGATTCTCTGCCAAGAGTAGCGTTCTCTTCAAATTGGATTTATCGATTTCTTTGCGATATGAGCTGTCTGTAGAAGACAAAATCGCCACCGCTACCAAAACCAATGGTATCACAAAGGACCCACCCGTAAATATCAGAATCTTGGTAGAGAAACTCAATTTAGTATCCATACCGCTTGACAAATAGCGGCCTCCACTAATCACACTGGTGATCGCCAGTAGAAATATGAATAGGAATGAGAAGTTGGAGACCACATCTCGAGTTTTGTACAGCGGCGCAGACACGACAGTCACCTTGCCCCCTACTGCTCCTGCCAGATGCAAATATCCCTTTCGTTCGAGCCCTCGGTCATAGATGCTTTCGTTTTCCAACCACTCCATATCAAAATCCGACTCATAGGGATAATCACCAGACACATATAGGAATTCTCCATTCGTAATCATCGCATAATCAAAACTACTGCTCGATCTAATGCTTCGATCCATCAACAACTGCGGCAATACACGGCGCGAAGAAAACTTTTTGAGACTCAACTCAATCTCGACATAGCCATTGATGTCCCCATAGCGCTCCACATTAGTAAAACAGATGTAACGCTTGCGCTTGTTAATATCCATATGCCGGTCATAATAGATATTTTCATAAGAGGTCTGGTACTCATCCGCACTATATCTCCGCTTGACCTGACCGATCGACAGTCCTTTATATTTCTTGGACATCCCCACACCTTCTTTATCAAAGAGATAAATATCGATCTCGTAATCACTAAAATAGGTATTGAGATAGGTCCTCTGAATTTTGCGCTCTATACTACGCAATTGACTCTGCGGATTCATCATTTTGCTATTGACAATGATATCTTGCCGAATCTGACTAAGTATATTAGAGAGCAAGTATTCTCCTTCTACGTCTCGGTCCACTTGCAGATACGTCGCAAACTTCTGCATACGATAGAGCTCGTTTCGATCATGTGATTTGTAGATCTCAAAGGCACCACCGATAGAAATGAGCACCACCGTGAAGAGCAAGTAATTGATGCTATCAAACTTGAGCGTCTTCAAACTCTGTGGCATATCAAAGGTATAAAGCCCAAGGATATAAATGACATTGAGCCCAAAGGCTAACAAGAAGTTGGATTCCCAAAAGAAGAGAACAGACGAAACCAGACCACATATCACTTGCAATGTATTGAGTTCTCTTTTGGAAGCATGGAGCTGGGACAAAATCTGATACGCTAAATAATGTACACCAAAAAAGAGTATCGCCAACAAGCCAATCAATGCATAAGCAGACGCCCGCTCCAAGTTGAAATCCATCGTACTCGCGATATCCAAAGAGATTTGCGAATGCGACAGCAAGAGACTAATAGAGTTGAGAAGGACAAACAAGGTAAAGTATGTCAGAAAGAGCATCACTACCCCCATAGCCATGATCCACCTAGAACTCAACCGACTGATCATCGACCTACCGTACAAAATCGCAAACATCATCAAAAGAGCAAGCGCCGAAAAATTGATGATACTATCTCCTAGAGTAAAATAAAACCAATTGTAAGTAAAAACACTCTGCTCGAAAACACTCAACTTGACAAACGTACTCGGCAAAACCAATACATACATCACCATACGCATGGCCATCAACCATACCAGCAAACTCCCGAATCCAGCCAAAAAACCAAAGCGCCGATTGACCCAATATGATCCCTGAAAAACCAACAATACAACCGAGAGCAAAAGGACAAACAACAGCCCCGTAATCAAGGCGTTTACTCGTTCATTGTAGAATGTATTGCCACTGCACTCGATATTGAACAGGGTATCCCCTTCATACTTGATCGGAATCGAATTGGGATCCTCGGTAATGTTGATATTGTGCCGAATGATGTTTCGGTTGTAAACATCCGCAAGGTAAGTACTCGATTGGTTGTACTTGCGTCGAATCTTGGTCATCACTACAGCATAGGCTTCCTGCTGACCCCAAAGAATCCTCTCCTTCTTATAGAGAAACTCACCCTGTTCATTGACGATAATATGGTCGCTCGTGCGAAAAGGAAAAAATTCGAAAGGAGGAATAAAAGAATTGTCAGACCAAAAAAGGACATCCCCACGCACATTGTACACGAAATAGTCAATATCCTTGGGCAGGTTGAGTACTACTCCGCTATCTATGGTGGTCACTACTGCGTCGATACGCGTCAAGTAATCCGCTACGGTAGATTCGATCTCTACCGCCATCTCTGCCTCTGACTTGTCCGAATAGGAAAACAACCCGAATAAAATCAATCCGGACACTGCTACTACAGCAGCTATTATTTTTATGGTTTTAGAATTGAAAATGGGGATTTAAGTTTTACCCCCCAAAATACACAAAGAATTAGTCATTTGCATACTTGGCATCAAATCGTATCCCCCCAAAAACATGCAAAAAAATCGCTCGTGAATAACGATACATGAGCGGCCAAACCAAGCCCACAACTCCCAGTAAACTCACGACATACACCCACATCTCAGGATCCCCAAACACATGAAAGAGTACCATCCCAACGACAAAAGTGATGGCTACTGAAAAGGCATAACTCACAAACATCGCCCCATAATAAAACCCTGGCTCGGGCTCAAAGGCCTGATGACAAACCTTACAATTTTTCTCCATCTCACGGTCATACCACTTGTGAAACAGACTTGTCTTAAACATTTCACCCTCTCTGCATCGAGGGCATTTGCACTCAAGTAGTGCTTGACCTTTGCTTCTTCCCATGTTTTTTATACTTATAGTACCATACTCCACCTATCGCTACTACGGCCAAATAGGGCGTGGCAAACAAATACATGATCCCAAAATTTAACCCTTCAGCCAGAGCTAGTTCACCCTGGCTGACATTGTTGACAATTGTTGTTTTGCACATGGCACACTGTGCCCACGCACTAGTACTGAGCGTCAGCATCACCAGAGATAGTGTCAGGATTTTCTTCATGGCATTGGAATCAAGAGGGGTAATATGGACTCGCCAACAGGTATACAATCACACCAGTCACGGATACATACAACCAAATCGGCCAAGTAAATTTCACGATTTTTACGTGCCGATCAAACTCTTTGGCGATCGCAAAGTAAAAGGCCAACAATACAAACGGTACTACTGCTGCCGAAAGTAAAATATGCGACAATAAAATCGTCAAATATACAGTCCGCAAACCAGAAATATTTAGTTGTTCATCCGCGTCCAATACCCCATCCAAGTTAACGTCCCCAAATATCGCAGAAGGCATCGTCGCATGATATGTCACGTACGCCAACAAAAAACAGACCCCCAATGCCAAAGAAATTGCCATACACACTTTATGTAGGGTATAATTCCCCTTTTTGGCCATGACACCTCCAATCAACAACAATAGTGCTGTGATGGAATTGATCGAAGCATTGAACCCTGGAATACTACTCAACCACACATACTCTGATGAAATCTTATAAGGTGAGTAAATCAATACCGCAACCAAAGCGGGTACCACAAGCGAAATGACCGCTACGGTAATCATCGCTATTCTCTTGTTTTTCATTCTATTCGTTTAAAAGTATATGAATCTCGGTGTTTAGGCGGTCAATTTCTTCTAAATCTCTAGGATTGTAATAACCTCTGATTCGTTGTTGGTCATCGACCAGCACCAATTGAGCGGGCTGACTGAGGTAGTCGTCCTCGATATGCAATTCTCCAGCAATCAACTGACAAGCGGCAAACGACTGCAACCATTGAGAGTCGGTACGAACGTACACCAAGCGATCGTACCCTTTGACATCATACGTTAGCGTGTCAGTCGTATAAAAAGATAGCAACTGGATACGGTTTTCCTCTCGAAACTTCATGAGAAAACTCATCATATTGTTTCGAATTGATTGAAAATCAGGATTAGACATCACTCCAAAATCATAGAGCGTAGCAGTATTCCTGCCCAGTGAATCAATCAGATCAGATCCATCTACACGATACTGCATCGGGACCATCACCTGACCACAAGCCGTCAATGTATCAAGACCCGATTCATAATAAACCGGAATGGAAAATTTATTCTCTCCAAACCCCTGCAAAAAAAGATACAATGCTCCCGGGACAAACAGAACAAATACTAATACAATCGATTTAATCCATTTCATAGGCAAAAAAAAATGCCGTCTTCTGACGGCATTCAATCCAATATCGGTAATAATTATCCGCCAAATATCGCGGCATAAACAGCTTCTCCTTGAATCCAAAATGCACCTATCAGCCATAGCAAAAATGCTACAGGCCCCACAATACACCAAACCAGTCCCTTTTTCTCATGTGACAAGTGCATAAACTCACCAATGATATAAAATGCTTTGAAAACGGTCAATAGGATAAATATGGTAGTTTTAAACATCCCTGCATCTACAGTAAAAGCGATGATAAACTCCACGACAGTCGCTAGGAAAAGAATTCCTGTAACCATCCATATTTTCTTGATTTTCTCTTTATCTGCTGGAATAATTTCCAGGCTATTTGTTTCTTGTTCCATGTCTTTATATCAATTTTTTATACCAAATAGAAGAAGGTAAATACAAATACCCATACCAAATCTACAAAGTGCCAGTACAATCCCACTTTCTCAACCATTTCATAGGTTCCTCTTCTTTCGAGCTTGCCTACCGTTGCTTGATAGAATATGATAAAGTTAATCACCACCCCACTAAACACGTGAAATCCGTGAAATCCAGTAATGAAGAAAAATAATGCCGCAAAATTTGGAGGGCCATATTGGTTCATTGACAAATTGGCACCATGAAAGAACGAGCCGTCCAACATCTGACCACCCGCCTCAGTACCATGGATAAAGTGTGCCCACTCCCATGCTTGACATCCCAAGAATGTCAACCCTCCGAGAATCGTCCAAAGCATCCACTTTTCTACTGCCGCTTTATCGTTTCTATGTCCTGCGTCTACAGCCAAAACCATAGTCACACTACTCATAATCAAGATAAAAGTCATGATTCCCACAAAAACCAATGGCAAATGCACACCGTGCAAGAAAGGTACGGCATTGAAAACCATCTCTGGTATCGGCCAATACTCCTGTGAGAAAACAAAATCCTCTATTTTACCTTCGTAAGCGGGATTCGCAAAGCGAATATACCCGTAAGTCGCCAACAATGAGGTGAAAGTAAAAGCATCTGAAAGCAGAAAAAACCACATCATCAGTTTTCCATAACTCGCCTTCATTGGCTCAGCCCCTCCGTTCCAAAGGTTTTCATTGCTATCTACTACTACTGCCGTTCCAGCCATGATATTATCTTGTTTAATTAATGATTAAGTGTCAAAAATAAGTATAAATACAACCAAAGTCCACCTAAAAAATGCCAATAAGTTGTACACATTTCCAGTTGAACCATGCTCTTAGAATGTACTCGATATTTGTACGCGGCTACTGCCACGACAATCAGAAAAATCACTCCCGTCACTAGATGAAAGCCATGTACTCCAGACAGTACATAAACAAAGGATCCCGCAGGGTTTCCCACAAAAAAAACTCCTTCATCCACCAATTCTTGCCAAGCAACCAACTGCCCTATCAAAAAAGCAATACCCGTCACTACTGTCAGCATCAAAAAAAGCCGCATTTTCTTTATCTCGTCTTTCTTGCCTGCCAAAAAAGCCAAGTGCATAAATACACTGCTCCCAATCACAATCCCTGTAGTCACGTCAAACATGAATGGCAATTCGAAATCCGACCACACACCACTGGATTGTTTGACCACATATGCACTGGTCAGTGCTGCAAACATCATCACCACCGAAACGATGAAGAGCCACAAGGCAAATTTCTTCGGGTGCATTCGAAACCCCTCGGTTGCTTCTTTCTTGAGAGCCATGTTCATAACTATATCTTATCTAATAAAAAGGCGATCTGCACAATTGGCAGATACAAAAATGAACCAAACATAATTTTCAAAGCTGCTTTGTCAGAATTGTCCCGCATCAAACTAAAGGTCTGGGCCAAAAAACCCACACCACATATCGTAGCGATAATCGCCGAATTGATACCCGTGATCCCAAAGTAAGCCGGCAACAAACCCAAAGGCAACAAAAACAATGTATAAACCATTATATTGATCGCAGTATTCAAATCCTTTTTGCCTTGATTTGGGAGCAGCTTAAACCCCGCTTTTTTATAATCTTTATCTGCAACCCAAGCAATCGCCCAAAAATGAGGAAACTGCCAAATAAACTGTATACCAAAAATAATCAATGCCTCATGACTGATAGTTCCCGTAGCAGCTACCCAACCCAACAATGGTGGCAATGCCCCTGGTATCGCTCCCACAAATACTGCTATAGGGCCTACTCGCTTGAGCGGAGTATACAAAAAACTATACAAAATCAATGAAATCAACGACAGTATGGCTGTCATTGGGTTAGTTGTCACATACAGCAATGTTAATCCCACTATTGCTACCAGTATAGCATAAACAATAGCTTCATTCTTAGAAATTTTACCTGTAGGCAATGGACGAGATTTAGTACGCTCCATCATCGCGTCATAACTGACTTCTATCACTTGATTGATTGTCACAGAAGCCCCTGACACCAAAAAACCACCTAAGGACAACAAGGCCAGTGTCATCCAGTTTACATCCGAATGGGAAGCCAGCATGTAACCAAACCCCGACGAAAAGGCTACTAAAAACGACAACCTAGGCTTCAACAACTCTATGTATGCCGAAAACTTGCTCATACTACTTACCGCCAACACTTCCATGTTTTCACTATGCATATTCCTATGTTAAATCAGTTGATTTCTCACTGATGATTAAATACAAAAAGTACTGAACACCAAAAATAACTAGTGCCAAGAGTAGATGTACAGGCTGGATAAAATAAGGCAAAGCAAAATACGACAAAACCACCCCTGTCATAATTTCCAACACCACTAAAACCAACAAGCTCCAAACGTAATTTTTCGCCATTGGAAAACTCTTCACACTCTTGGTCAATCGATATATCAATATCCCATGCAGCAGCAAAAGGATAATAGAATACGATCTATGGATGTAAAATATAATACCCAATTGATCGATCCACTCCCACCGGCTTGCCTCGCCCAACTTGATCGCTATCAAGTCTACGGCTTCACGTACCTGTGTGCCCAACAATACCTGCGCAAAGAATAGAATCATACATACACGCAGTAGCCTTCTTACTTTGAAAGGCTTATAGTCGACTACTCCCTCAATATGATTTTTCCTCGTGTGAAATCGTGTATAAATCAACAACGCAATCAGAGCAATTGCCAATACCATATGGAAAGTAATCAGTCCTGGCAGCAAATTGGTACTCACCACTAGAGACCCGGTCCATCCTTGAAAAATCACCAAAACCAAAGCGCTCAAAGATAGGAATACCACTCCCTTGTCAGAGGCCCAATATGTCCAAGAAAAGACGCAACACAGAATGATCAAAAATCCAATCAATACACCCACCAAGCGGTTGATGTATTCGATCCATGTCTTGGTAAAATTAAACTCCTGCTCCTTCTGAACGGACTCTCCATCAACCACTTCCTGAGCCAATTGAGTCAAACCAATAGCATCAAGCACCGAGGCGAGCCTTTCGTTTTTTTCAATCCGCTTCTGTGCATAGATTTCCTGATAATCATCAGGCAATTGACTCACATCTGTCGGAGGTGTATAAGATCCAAAACATTTGGGCCAATCCGGACACCCCATACCTGACCCTGTACTACGAACAATGCCGCCTACTAAGATTAATAAGTAAACGGCAATGATCGTAATTAAATTAAATCTTCTAAATAACCCTTTATTAGGCTCTTTTTTCATTAGACCTTTTCATTCTTCGCTTCTTCAGCTTCATGAGGTAGGTTGGATTCAGGTGTATTTGAATAAGGAACAGTCTGAGGAATAAAATCAGAGGCTGAACCCGGCTTGCTATAGTCATATGGCCATCTGTACACCGTCGGAATCTCACCTGGCCAGTTACCGTGACCTGGTTCTCTTGGAGTCGTCCACTCGAGCGTATTAGATTCCCATGGATTCAACGAAGCCTTCTTGCCTCTATACATACTGTAGAAGAAGTTGAACAAGAAGATGAACTGCGCACTAAATGTCAAAATAGCAGCAACCGTTACGAACATGTTCAAATCTGCAAAATCCGAAAAAGCATCAAAATTGGTGAATGAATAATAACGTCTTGGGAATCCTGCAATACCGATGTAGTGCAATGGGAAAAACACCATATATACCCCCACAAAAGTCAACCAGAAGTGAATATAGCCCAATTTTTCATCTAGCATTCTACCAAACATCTTAGGGAACCAGTGGTAAATCCCTGCCACCATACCAAAGAATGCAGCACTACCCATCACTAGGTGAAAGTGAGCCACTACAAAGTAGGTGTCATGTAAGAAAATATCCAGTGCCGAATTTCCTAAAAATATACCTGTAACACCACCGGATATAAACAAAGACACCAAACCTATCGAGAACAACATCGCTGTGGTGAAGCGGATGTTACCCTGCCATAGAGTGGTTATATAGTTGAAGGCTTTGATCGCTGAAGGTACAGCAATAACCAACGTCAATATCATAAAAATAGATCCCAAGAATGGGCTCATACCTGTCACAAACATATGGTGAGCCCATACGACAAAAGATAAGACCCCAATCCCCATCAGAGACGCAATCATAGCTCTATAACCAAAAATAGGCTTACGTGAATTGGTAGAAATGATCTCAGAACTAATCCCCAAAGCCGGCATAATAATAATGTAAACCTCTGGGTGACCTAGGAACCAAAACAAATGTTGAAACAAAATTGGGCTACCTCCAGTGTTAGGCAATGCCTCTCCCCCTATAAAAATATCAGAAAGATAAAAGCTAGTTCCAAATGATCTATCGAAGACTAACAGCAAGGCTGCTGCTACCAATACTGGAAATGACAACAAACCAAGAACAGCCGTCAAGAAAAACGCCCAGATAGTCAATGGCATTTTAGTAAATGACATCCCTTTGGTTCTCAAGTTGATCACCGTACTGATATAGTTGATACCTCCCAAAAGCTGGGATGCGATAAAGAAAACCATCGAAACCAACCATAGTGTCATTCCCAACCCCGAACCAGATATGGCCTGTGGCAATGCACTCAACGGAGGGTAAATCGTCCATCCTCCTGCCGCTGGGCCAGTAGAGATGAATAACGAAATGAACATGATAATACTGGACAACATGAAAAACCAAAAAGACAGCATATTCATGAATCCAGAAGCCATATCTCTCGCGCCAATCTGTAAAGGAATCAAGAAGTTACTAAAGGTACCACTCAAACCAGCCGTCAACACAAAGAACACCATGATCGTACCATGCATGGTCACTAGTGCCAAATAAAACTCCGTGTCAATTTTGCCCGCATCCGTGATCCACTCACCCAGCAATGGCCTCAACCACTCCAAATTCATGTCCGGAAAACCAAGCTGCAACCTAAAAATGATAGAAAGCCCACCACCAATGATTGCCCAAAAAATACCAGCTATCAAAAACTGCTTACCAATGACTTTGTGATCTTGTGAGAAAATATAATTTGTCACAAAATTGCCATGATGCTCATGCTCATCATGTGCAGCATGATCTACATGCTCATCTAATTGTACTTCAGTAACTGCCATATCTCTTCTATTATAGTGAAGCTTGCGCTTCCTCAATCTCTTCTTTTGCCACTGCAGTCTCGATTGGACTTACAGTCTCTATTCTCGATAAATATTCAGGATTCTTAGACAACCATGACTTCTGCGAAGCCTTCCACTTCTCGTACTCTGCAGGTTCATCCACTACGATCGTAGCTCTCATCGCAAAATGCCCTTTTCCACAAATCTTGTTACATACAAGCTCATATGTAAAATCTGGGTTCCCAGTCTCAGCAGCCATATCAGCTGTAGACTTAGTCGGTACAAACCAAAATTGTGTAGGCATACCTGGTACCGCATTCATCTGTAATCTAAAGTGCGGCACATAAACACTGTGAATCACATCTCTTGCTCTAATTTTGAACAGAACTGGCTTTCCTTTAGGAATATGAATCTCTCGAGGCAAGAAATCATCTTTGGAATACTGATTGCTAAAGTCCACCCCTAACTTGTTGTCTGTATCAATCAATTTATAGTCGCTCGGCCCCAATTTACCGTCAGGACCAGGATAGCGAGAGGACCATGCATATTGGTACCCAAACACCTCAATTACCTCTGCATTTTCAGGTGCTTGATCCGTTATTTTCACCCAAGCCTTGAAACCTGAAAAAATCAACAATGCCAAAACAATGGCAGGAACGATCGTCCATATCAACTCTAACTTGTCATTGTGAGGGTAAAAATTAGCCACGTTGCCTGGTTTATGCTGGTATCGATATGCAAACCAAAACAAAACGATGTGAGTAAGTATAAATGCCGCTGTAGTGATCGCCGTAGTGATCCAAAACAACTTGAAGGTCACCGCACCGTGCTCAGAAGCTACTGGTACAGTGTAGCGATCAAACTGCGTATACGAGTAGCCGAAAAACAAAACTATACCTGCAACCAAGAAAACAAGAAACAATGCAGCATTGATCTTATTACTCTTTCCTAAAGACGCTCCGTCTTTACTTCCCCTTACTACTTGTACCAGTGTATGGGCTCTAAATATGGTCACCAATATGGCTCCAATTAGAATTACCGATACTAAGATTACAAAATTCAGCATGCCTATTTATATATTTTAATTTCTTACTATCTATTAAATATGATGATTCAATGCCTCATTGTACATCGGGTGATTCTTTGCAACCAAAGGATGTTTGGCCAATGAGTGTAACACGACATAGACGAATGTAGAAGCATAAATCAACATCAAGCCCACTTCTAGGAATCCAAAATCTCCGTTTTCCTTCAACACACCTGGAGTGATCATCAAATAGAAATCAAACCAATGCCCCACCAAAACAATTGGGCAAACCACCTTCAAAATTCGTGCATGCCTCTTGGAATCACGTGTCATCAACAACAAGAATGGTAAAACAAAGTTTACAATCAAATTCATGAAGAATATCTTAGAGTAGAAATCGCTTTTCAATCGCTCTACAAAATAAATGGTCTCTTCTGGAATATTGGCATAGTAAATCAAAAGGAACTGAGAGAACCAAATGTACGTCCAAAAAATACTGAAGCCCCATACAAACTTACCTAGGTCATGCAAATGATTTGCATTGACGACTGACAAGTACCCCTTGTCTTTGAGCAACACTGCCACAAAAGTGATGAATGCCAAACCTGAAACCCACCAACTGGCAAACACATACCAACCAAACATGGTAGAAAACCAGTGAGGATCTATGGACATCACCCAATCCCAAGCCGCGATAGAAGAAGAGTAACCAAAGAATACAATAAATATAGCAGACAACCCTACCAATTTCTTCCATCGAGTCGTACCACCTTCAATATCTTCGGCCAACATATGTTTTCTGATTTGGATGAAAAGCACATACCATACACCAAAGAAAATAACCATTCTCGCCATATAAAAACCGAAGTTCAAATAGCCTTTCTTATTGTAAATCACTTCATCAAAATCAGCACTGTTCACATCATAAAGTGAAGCATGCGTCCAGTGAAACAGTTCGTGGTTAGATGTCAACCATACCACAATCATCAACACTGCAGCAATCGGCAAGTAACTGGCCATTGCCATAGGAATTCTTTTGACACCCACAGACCAACCTGCTTGCGCCACATACTGTATACAAATGAAAAACACACCAATGATCGCCAATCCTGTAAAGTACAGGTTATTGATCCAAAGATTCGCCTTCAATCTGTGCACCCAACTATATTCTGCATGATGCTCACCACCTGCTTCGGTAGCATGCTCGCCATGTGTTGCATGATCACCAGCGTGTGTGGCTGCAGTCTCTACCGCATGCTCCGCACCGTGACTATCATGGTGTCCTACAGAGTTCATCAATACAACTCCTAAAACAGCCAAGACTATCCCTACTGCCAGCGTAATAAAAAGGTTCTTCTTAGCTCCCGCTGAAAATATATATTTCTCGTCGCTCATCTTTCTTTACTATTTTAAGAATTATTGTTTTTGAAGAGTTTGAACATAACGAACGATTTTCCATCGTTCCTCAATACTGAGCTGCGAAGCATGTGAGCCCATTCTGCCTTTACCGTAAGTGATCACGTGAAAAATATGCCCTTCAGGCTTGTCCTTCACTGCTCTAGATGTATATGGAGTCACCCCTTTGAACTTCTGTCCTACAGGGCCATCGCCCAGACCTTGATCACCATGACAATGCCAGCAAAATCGTGTAAAAAGAACTTTCCCTTCTGCCAGTACTTCGTCAGTCTCCGGGAGTGGATTGGTCATCACTCTACCTGCCAATTCAATAGAATCCTTTGGTATTCTATAAGGCAGTGATTCACCTCTTCGTACCGTATTAGTCACAGGTTCTCTCATGTTCATTGCATGAGGGTTATTAGGATTTGAAGTATAGAACTCAGCAGGGCCTCCTTCTTGAGAAGTCAACCATCTACCAGCTTCTGTATCTGTGACCTGTGCCAAACCTTCGTAAGGAACTGAGTGATACATCTGTGGAGCATATTCCACACCCGTTTCATCTACTCCCGCAGCACATGACGTCAGCACATAAGCTCCCACTGCAACTGCAATTCCTTTAATATATGTATTCAATTTCATCATTTCGTAATTTCGACTCCAGTTGAATTATTCAAAACTTTTGTTATTGACCTCTTGGGCCCCTGATGCCTCCAGCGCCTTTTTGATTTCGTCTTCACTCATTGAGTTTTTATCCAGATCAATTGCCACAATGTGCTTATCATCTGTTATTCTCAAATCAAATATTCTTGGCTTTGCCCAAGGCTTGAGGTTACTCACTACGAAGAAAGTACCACACATCCCAAATGCTCCCAACAATACGGTCAACTCAAAGGTCACAGGAATGAAAGTTGGAAACGGAAAGAAATCTTTACCCCCAATAATCATCGGCCAATCAAAAGTCATCATACCAATCTGCATGGTCAAAGCCAATGTGGTACCTAGCAATCCAAAAATGAAAGCTGCGATAGACAACCTTGACCCCTTGTATCCCAACACATCGTCTATTCCATGAACAGGAAATGGAGAAAACACTTCGTAAATCTTAACTCCGCTTTGACGTACATCCTTGATTGCCTTCAGCAACAAGTCTTCGTCATCATATACACCAAGTACAAAATTCTTATTTCCGCTCATTTTATTTGTCAGTTTTTTCTCCAGTAGCTTTTACAATACTTTTCACCTCAGCCATGTTGATCACAGGGAAGAACTTAGCAAACAAGAAGAAGAGTGTAAAAAACAATCCAAATGTGAAAATATACACACCCATATCCACCCAAGTAGGGTAGAACATCGCCCAAGAAGAAGGCAAGAAGTCTCTATGAAGTGAAGTAACAATAATTACAAATCGCTCAAACCACATCCCGATGTTCACAATGATTGAAATCACAAATGTCGCTGCAATGTTTGTTCTGATTTTCTTGAACCAGAACAGTTGTGGGGAGATCACGTTACAAGTCATCATAGAGAAATATGCCCATGCGTAAGGACCACTTACTCTATTGAGGAATGCGTACTGCTCTCCCTCTACTCCAGAATACCAAGCAATGAAAAGCTCAGTAATGTAGGCCACTCCTACAATAGACCCTGTCACCATGATGATGATGTTCATCAACTCCATGTGCTGCATTGTAATATAGTCTTCCAATTTGTACACTCGGCGTGTCACCAAAAGCAACGTCAATACCATGGCAAATCCAGAGAAGATCGCTCCTGCCACAAAGTATGGAGGAAAAATCGTCGTATGCCATCCAGGTATCACCGAAGTAGCAAAGTCAAAGGATACAATGGTGTGAACAGATAGTACAAGAGGTGTTGCCAACCCCGCCAATACTAAGGCAACGGTTTCGTACCTAGACCAAGTCTTGGCGGCACCATCCCATCCAAAACTCAAGGTTCCGTATATTTTTTGTCTTAGTCCCGTCGCTCTATCTCTGATCGTAGCAAAATCGGGAATCAAACCGATATACCAAAAGACGAGAGAAACCGAAAAATAAGTTGAAATCGCAAACACATCCCAAAGAAGCGGGGAATTGAAGTTTACCCAAAGTGACCCATAGGTGTTCGGTAATGGCAGAGCCCAAATTCCTCCAATCCATGGTCGCCCCATGTGGAGAAGTGGAAACTGCAAAGCACAAATAACCGCAAAAATGGTCATTGCTTCTGCTGCTCTGTTGATAGACATTCTCCATCGCTGTCTGAAAAGCAACAAAATGGCTGAGATCAATGTACCGGCGTGACCAATACCTACCCACCATACAAAGTTGGTGATATCCCAGGCCCAGCCGACAGTCTTATTCAGACCCCAGCTACCAATACCATCCCATACGAGACGGAAGACAGCATAAGCGCCGAAGGTCAACAAGCCAAGCGATATCGCCATGGCTAGCAACCAAGACTTGGCTGGTTTCTCCTCTACTCTACTGCAAATGTCGTCAGTTACGTCGTGAACTGTTTTCCCCCCTGTGACGAGAGGTTTACGAACTACTGCTTCTGCGTGCATATTAATCTAATTTATTAACCTTGCTTTTCGTTTTCCTTGTTTCTAATCTTCGTGAAGTACCAAACGTTTGGTTTCACAGAGAGCTCTTCCAATACATGGTAAGCTCTAGGCTCTTTCACTTCTGGTCCATTCTCACCTTCCTCTAGTTTCAACAACTTAGAGATTTTAGAATTAGGATCCTTCATATCACCGAAGACAAGCGCCTCGGTAGGACAAGAAGCCGCACATGCAGAAGTAATCTCACCATCCACTGGTCTTCTTCCTTCCATTTTTGCACTTAGCTTACCTGCCTGAATTCTCTGAACACAGAAAGAACACTTCTCCATGACACCTCTTGATCTCACCGTCACGTCTGGGTTCAATACCATTTTACCCAAATCATTGTTCATTGAAGTGTTGTCCGGGAACTGATCATTGTCATGATATTTGAACCAATTGAACCTTCTTACTTTATATGGACAGTTGTTTGCACAATATCTCGTACCTATACATCTGTTGTAGGCCATTTGGTTGAGCCCCTCCGTAGAATGGTTGGTTGCTGCTACGGGACAAACCGTCTCACATGGAGCATTGTTACACTGCTGACACATCATCGGTTGGAAAGTCACTTCTGGATTTTCAGCAGCTACTTCCATCTGAGCATTCTTAGCCATTGCGCCATCAGTACCGTCCACAATCTCCTGATCGAAGCTATAGTACCTATCGATTCTCAACCATGTCATTTCTCTACGGTTGAGCACCTCTTCTTTACCCACTACAGGAACGTTGTTTTCTGCTTGACATGACACTGTACATGATCCACAACCCGTACATGAGTTCAAATCAATGGTCATCCCCCAGTGATGGTTTGGATACTCATGTCCAGACCATAAAGAAATTGCTCCTGGCTTTTCCTTACCTGAATAGGTTGAAATCATTGGGTTGTACCGGCCTGCTCCTGCATCCTTTTGGTACTTGGAAAGAATAGATTCTTGAATCACATTCTCTCTCCCCATATATGTCTGATGAGTTTGTGTTTGAGCTATACGATATTCTTCACCGCTCATTTCCACTTTGACACCAGAGGTAATATTCAAATCTTGCGTTCCTGACTTGTAGCTAATCAATGGGTAGGCGTTAACTCCTACACCGTTGGCTACTTTTCCACCCTTGGTTCTACCAAATCCGATTGCCACTCCAACAGTCCCTTTGGCCTGCCCTGGCTGCACCAATGCAGGCAACTTGAGTGACTGATTTCCTACAGTCAAAGTAACCAACTGAGTCTTCATATCTCCTAGAACAAGACCCAATTCCTCAGCCATAGCAGGAGAAATAGTCAGGTAATTGTCCCAAACCGCTTTAGTAATCGGATCAGGCATCTCTTGCAACCACGGGTTGTTCGCCTGAGTACCATTACCCACTGCATAGTTTTCATATACCGCGAGTTCAATCGCAGAACCAGTAGTAGTAACCGCAGCAGCTGCAGCACTCACATCCCCACTGAAGACCACAGCCTCACTTGATATTTCTTTTTCGATCACTCCATCTTGGAGCGTCTTATCCCAGAATCCTTGCACATCACCAGATTGATCAGCCGTCCATCTTCCTTTCACATAGTCAAAGTAAGAGGTGCTATTTCCTGCCCACGCCAAGAAAGATTCTCCCGCTTGTCTTGTATCAAACAACGGTGAAATGGTAGGTTGTGAAAAGCTAAACTTGCCCGTTACTGCCTCAAAATCATTCCATGACTCCAAATAGTGGTTATCAGGAGCAATCACCTGCACCAAAGAAGCTGTCTCATCCTTACGATCGGAAGTAGAAAGCGTAAATTTCGCTTTCTTCAACCCCTCTGCCAATTGGGCCCCAAGAGCATGATCATAAACTGGGTTACAGTTATAAAACAAAACTCCATCGTAGTTCCCTGCATTGAGACTCTTGATGAAGTTTACAATTTCTTTATCGTTTCCTTTTCTTGTATTGACAACAGAAGATAAATCTATCGTAGTGCCATAGCACCCCAATAGGCTATTGATTCCATTGACAATCATTTGCACATTGGCATCATTTGATCCAGACACGATCAATGACTTCCCTTTGCTTGCCCAAAGATCCTTTGCTGCCCTGCCCAGTACTGCGGAGTCTGCTACTTTAGGAGCTGTAATCGATGAGGCTCCTGCTTTAGCCGCCAACAGGTTGTACAAGTTGGCAATGTACGCTGCCTGCTGAGAAGGTTTGATCGCTACACGATAATCAGCGTTTGACCCTGTCAATGAGAGATTGGACTCAAATGAATACAATCTAGACATGGTCTTTTTCTTATCTGACAATTTTCTTGTTTGTGCAAATTGCTTGCTATGCAAAGTGTGATTCATCCAGTTGCCCAAGAAATCCGCATCAAATGACACGATCGTATCGGCTTGACTGAAATCATATGAAGGAACCACTCGCTTGCCAAAAGACTGCTCGTTGGCAGCTAGCATACCACTGAAAGAAACTTGATCGTATTGAAAATGCTCAACACCTGCATACTTTGCTTTGAGTTCGTCGATAGCTGCTAACGTGGATGGAGAAAACACTGAGTTACTCACCAAAGCAATTTTGCCCGCCGCAGAAAGCTTGGCTACCACTTCCTTGTCTAAATCAGCCCAAGTCGTAGCTTTTCCATTCAACTCTGGCCCTGTCAACCTTTCTTTATCATATAGAGAAAGTACAGAAGCCTCCACTTGTGATGAAGTCCCACCTGCACTGATACTTGAGAGCTTATTGCCACCTATCTTGATTGGTCTCCCCTCTCTTGTCTTCACCACTACACTACAATAATCGCTACCATTGACATAGGTCGATGCGTAGTAGTTAGGAATACCCGGATCCACATCCGTTGGCTTATTCAAGTAAGGGATAGCCTTTCTGACAGGAGTCTCACAAGCCGCCAGTGATGCCGCAGCAACACCAAAGCCCATCAACTTCAAAAAGTCCCTTCTACTTGCACCATTTCCTTCAGATTCACCATTAATCGGCAAATACTCAGGAAATTCTTTTTCAGCATTTTTCTCGAATTCTGGATTTTTGGTCAATTCCTCTAATCCTTTCCAGTATTGCTTTTTGGTTTCTTTCATTTTATGATATCTATCCCAAATATTCTTTTCAAATAATTAATAGTGACACTTAGCGCACTCAAGTCCGCCATTGTCTTCAACCTTCATTGGTTCTTTGCTATGCTCAGCATGCAATTCGACTAGGTTGTCATAGTATTCATTGCCTTTGGCATTGATATCAGTCTCTCTATGACAGTTGATACACCATCCCATAGTCAAAGGAGCATATTGATACACCACGTCCATCTCCTCGATAGGCCCATGACATGTTTGACACTCTATTTCGCCTACAGCGACGTGTTGGGAGTGATTGAAATATGCCAAATCCGGCAAATTGTGAATTCTCACCCATTCAATTGGTTGATTATTTTCCACAGCAGCATATATCTTCTGGATCTCTGGAGATTCCGTCTTGATGGCTGAGTGACAATTCATACAGATGTTAGGTGAAGGGATATTAGCATTTTTACTCTTTCTCACCCCCGTGTGACAGTAGTTACAATCGATTTGATTGTCTCCTGCATGGATTTTGTGAGAGAATGCAATAGGCTGAGTAGGTTCATAACCTTGCTGCACACCGATAGTAAACAAACCATCGATGACTGCCTTCAGTACGATCGCAGTAAATATGAATGCAACCAATCCTAAGAAAGCATTGCTCTTGACCAATGCGCCTACATCGAATGTTTGACTTACAATTTCTTGATCTTCTTCAGCTAGACCATCCTTCTGTGCCAAATACTTCTTCAACAAAGAGATGATCATCGCCAGCACCACAAGGATCAATACCAAGATGATCATAATAGCAATCATCAGTACATTGACCAAACCAGAAGGCTCCTCTACAGCAGCAGACGCTCCTCCAGCATCAGTCGTAGCGACTGCTGCTGCCTCAGGTGCTTTGTTTGATTCTGCTTTGAGATAAGCCACTATCGACAGTATCTCGTCATCAGAAAAATCAAAAGATGTCATTTCAGTTTTATTGTACTCCTCGTACAACTTCACTGCATATTCATCTCCTCCCTTGATTACTTTCTGAGAATTTTGGACAAACGCCGTAATCCACGCAACATCTCTCCGCTTGTGCACGTCCTTGAGTGCAGGACCAACTACTTTTTCATTGACCGCATGACATACCGTACAATTGGCCTTGAACAATTTTTCTCCGCTAGATATTACTGCCTCATCGCTCGGTATATCACCACCGGCTTCTTGCGCCACAGCTACATTTTGAGTCAATAAAACTGAAAAAATTAGTGATAGGAACAACACGCACTTGAAGGTGTTACGCCCCTTAATAGAATAGTAACTATATTTTTTTAACATCAGTTTTTGCTTTCCTTTTATACAAAAAAGTGGATGCAAATGTAGGCACGGGTTTTTCAATTTCAAAGGTAGAATTCGCGCTAAAAACCCATTGTTTCTCGCAACCTCCCTTCAAACATACGTTATTTATTGATTCACAGTGTTTTACATTTAATTTCTAAGTAGTAAATAGCGTTTATTTAGAACTATTACAAATAGAATATTCATCCTGATTAACACACCGTTCTCTTGCCAGTAAAACAACAATAATATATCGATGATTGGGAACAAATACATCTAAATACTATAGCTCTTAGGGTGACCACTCAAACTACCTCAAGCCTATGCCTAAAATGAACGACTCAAATGACTGGCAGCTAGCGGTCAGACCTACACCGAAACGAGTGACTAAATCTCACTATCGTCGGTTTTGATCTTCATCAAAACCGAAAATGCTTCATTTATATTTTTGGATTCCACCACGATTGAAAATTCGTTTGATGTAGAAATCACCTCAATGATATTGATCCCATACCAAGCGATCATTTTGAATATATAATAGTACAACCCATAAGCTCGAACATTGGAAGCCTTGAGCATAACTGTCGCTGAGCTCAAGTCACGATTGCCTGTCAGATATTGCTCCTTTTTGAATATCTGCTCCACCCGCTCCGATATATTGTCACTGATAATGAGTGTACGCTCATACATTCCCTGTGTAAACGAACAATAGGTATCCGGCACATTTTGTATTTCGTGTAGCAATCTCGTCTGATTTTCCGTCAAGGTAGACGAATTCACATACGTATAGGTGGACAAACCAGACCGAACAAATATATCTCCGATATGTGCTCTAAAATTCTTGGGGTTCAGATTGAGCGAATTCATTCCCATCGTAGAGCGCCTCTTGAGCGCCATAAGTATAGATGCCTCTGTCGCTTCTTTCATCAGACCTTTGGAGACGAAAGGCTGCAACATTCGCGCTAAAGACGAGTAATTGATCAACCCCGCATTCATGGCTTCCTCTACAAACGGCATTTTACGGATACCTTCTTCAACAATATCAGATATTTTTTTCATTCTGTTAAGAAATTAACACGATGCAAAGTATATGAAAATATTTCACATTTATTTCACAGCCCCCACGCTAAAAAATACTTTTGTTGAACCAAAAGTGTAAATATTAAAGAAATGGCTATTCAAACACCTTTTTATTACTACGACATAGAATTATTAGAAGCTACGCTCCAGTCTCTCACTGACGCCGTCCCTAGCTCTAACTTCAAGGTGCATTATGCGATCAAAGCAAACGCCGAAGACCGCATACTGAAAACCATACGCAAATATGGGCTTGGAGCGGACTGTGTCAGTGGCAATGAAATCACAAAAGCACTATCTTGTGGATTTGAAGCCAATGAAATCGTCCTTGCAGGAGTAGGTAAAAGTGATGCAGAACTGCACACGGCCATTTCCAATGGCATCCACAGTATCAATTGTGAATCTATTGAAGAGCTAGTCGTTATCAACGAAATCGCAGAACAAAACAACCGAGTGGCTAATATCTCGTTTCGAATCAACCCAAATGTAGATGCCAAAACGCACCATAAAATCACCACTGGACTCAGTGAAAACAAATTTGGTATCCCAATAAGTGAGGTAAGCAGGGCCATCGCAGAAATCAGAAAAATGCCTTTTCTATCCTTATCAGGGATTCATTTTCATATCGGTTCACAAATTTTATCGATGGACCCGTTCATCAAACTATGCAACCAAGTCAATACACTCTTGGATGAAATCGAAGCGGAAGGAATCAACCTAGAGCACATCAATGTAGGCGGAGGTTTGGGTATCGACTATTTGACACCTGACGAAAACCCTATTCCTGATTTTGAAAAATACTTCGCAGTATTCCACGAGCATCTGAATGTCAGAGAGAATCAGACCGTTCATTTTGAACTAGGCCGATCAGTGGTTGCTCAATGTGGCTCTTTGATTTCTAAAGTACTCTATGTCAAAAAAGGTGCGACCAAAAATTTCGCGATCATCGACGCTGGCATGACCGAATTGATCCGTCCTGCACTCTATGACTCATACCACGAAATCGAAAATATCACGGCAGATGCTGCTCTTGGCCAAGATAATTACTCCGTAGTAGGACCAATTTGCGAAAGTTCTGATGTTTTCGGTGAATTAGAAATGCCTATTACGAAAAGAGGTGATATATTGCAGATCAAATCAGCGGGAGCCTACGGACAAGTCCTCAGTTCCAACTACAATTTGAGAGATAGTGCACTAGCGTATTACTCAGACGAAAATGACTTAAAGAGCTACATCGGACAAACAAAAGAGTCCGCCTTGGCCTAAAATACTGAATAAGTAGTTTAACGACTCGGAAAGGGCAGAAGTGATTCTGCTCTTTTTTTTTACCCTACTCACCCAGGAAACAAAGCCCCTCTCTGCCCTTCTCCTTCTCAAATGACTAAACAACATCAAAGGAGTAAAGGAATAAAGTACGAATCGTATATCTTTGCGCGATGTTCCAGTTTCTGACCCATGCCTAATCACACCTGATGACGACAATCAAACAAGCAACAAGCAAACAAGACATTAAGCAATTCATTGATTTCCCACATGACTTGTATGCGAATGACCCACAATATGTCCCCGAGCTATTTATGGCGCAAAAAGAAATGCTCGACAAGAAACAATTCCCGTTTTTTCAGCATTCTGAGGCAGACTTCTTTTTGGCTTATCAGGGGAGCAAAGTCGTCGGCCGTATAGCAGCTATCAAAAACAACAACTACATCAACTACACCGACAATCATGTGGGGCATTTCGGTTTTTTTGATGTCATCGAGGACTATGAAGTAGCACAAGCACTTTTTGATACGGCTAAAAACTGGATCACAGACAAAGGCCTTCAGCTCATGGGTGGCCCGTACAACTTCTCTACCAACGAGTCTTGTGGAGTACTCGTCGAGGGATTTGACCTCCCCCCTACCCTGATGATGACGTACAACAAACCGTATTATTCCGAATTCATGGAAAAATATGGGTTTGAGTTGGATATGGATTTACTCTCATATCAAATCTACACCAATGACGTACCCGAAAAGCTCACCCGAATGTCTGGCTTGATCTATGATAGATTGGTAACCAAAGGCATCACTATTCGCAAAGCCAACCTCAAGAAGTTTGACGAAGAGGTAGATAAACTCTACTATGTCTACAACAAGGCGTGGGAAAAGAACTGGGGGTTTGTCCCAATGACAGAAGCAGAATTCAAACATTCGGCAAAAGACCTCAAGCTCATCGCAGATCCAGATTTCTTGCTGATAGCCGAAGCAGAAGGGCAACCTGTTGCATTTTCGCTTAGTCTACCTGACCTCAATCAACCTCTAAAACGGCTCAAAAAGGGCCGATTGTTTCCTTTTGGAATATTTAAACTACTTTATTTCAAAAGAAAGATAAATCGAGTGAGGGTAATCACCCTTGGAATTGTCGAACAATATAGGAAGCTAGGTATTGATGCTTACTTCTATGCCAAGGCCTTTGAAGAATGTAAAAACAAAAACTACGAATACGGAGACGCCTCTTGGATTCTAGAAAACAACGAAATGATGAATAAAGCGTTGAAGAACATCAACGGAAAAATATATAAAAAGCACAGATTGTATAAAAAAGCAATCTGAATCGAGTAAAATCAAATAACAACAGTTGTGTGTATCTTATCTTTAGGCCAAATACACGCAAATAGTAAACTGACTTATTGAATGAGTATTTTAAAAGATCGTCTTGCAAAATACACTTATGCTGACGAAGTGAAGGAAGCAGGGTTGTATCCATATTTTAGAGAAATCGGTTCTAATCAAGATACTGAGGTGATGATCAATGGAAACAAAGTATTGATGTTTGGTTCCAATAGCTATCTTGGACTGACCAATCACCCTAAAGTAAAGCAAGCAGCACAAGATGCCATTGCCAAATATGGCACAGGTTGTGCAGGATCTAGATTCCTCAACGGAACACTGGACCTACATGTAGAGCTCGAAAACAAATTGGCCGAATTTTTCGAAAAGGAAGCAGCTCTCATCTTCAGCACTGGGTTTCAAACCAATTTAGGAGTCATCTCAAGCATGACTGGGAGAAATGACTACATCCTCATCGATGAATTTGATCATGCATCCATAATTGACGGGACGAGACTCTCATTTTCTAAGGTCATCAAATACAAGCACAATGACATGAACTCGCTAGAGCATCAATTGGCCAAGCTCGAACCAGGAGCAGTCAAAATGATCGTTGTAGATGGAATATTCAGCATGGAAGGAGATATTGTCAAACTCCCTGCTATCGTTGATTTGGCTAAAAAATACCACGCAGAAATCATAGTGGACGATGCGCATGCCGTAGGGGTCATCGGCAAAAATGGAGCAGGAACGGCCTCTCATTTTGGCCTAGTGGATGACGTCAGTTTCATCGTTGGCACCTTTAGCAAATCACTGGCATCACTCGGTGGGTTTGTAGCAGGTGACAAAGTAGCCATTGACTACATGAAGCACCATGCTCGTGCACTCATATTTAGTGCTAGCATCCCTCCTTCTTCTGCAGCATGTGCACTGGCAGCCTTGGACTTGATGAAGACGGAGCCTCAGTTGATTGACAAACTATGGGACAATACCAACTACACCATTCAACGTCTGCGAGAGCTAGGGTTTGAAATAGGCCCCACAGAATCTCCTATCATACCGATATACGTCAGAGACAACGAAAAAACATTCAAATTGACGCAATACCTCATTGAAGAAGGCGTATTTGTCAATCCGGTAATCTCTCCTGCTGTCAAAAGTGGAGACTCGCTCATTCGATTCTCCCTCATGTCTTCGCATTCGCATGACCAAATTGATTTTGCGATTGACAAATTGGTAAAAGCAAGAAAGGTCATTGGATTTGGCCAAGAAGCCCATATTCTAGCAGAAAACACTGCGGTTGCCAAATAGAAAAAGTCATATAAAAAGGGGTGAACAATGATTCTCCCCTTTTTTCTTGTTCGTATCGTCCCTCCCTATTCTTTCAAATGCACCCTTTTGGGTTTGGTTTCTATGGGCTTCTTTCGAAACCCAAACCGATAGGTAATGTAATAATTGAACCCAAACACACTACTCTTGTCCGCTTGACCGTAGCCTGGAATCTCATAAGGCTGCAACACTTCATAATCAGACATCCACTTGGCTAACTTGAAACGAACGGTATAGCCCAAAAACAAAGGCCCCACTATTCGTACGTTTAATCCCATCATCGCTTCCATCCAATTGGCGCTCATCCCCTTGTTCTCGTAAGACAAATCCACATTATCCCAATCATCACCTACCACAAAATAATTGATCTCGTCTGTAAAACTAGAATGGGCATACATCAGCCCAAAATAAATACTACTCCTAATTTTACTATAGGGAGTAAAATTCACTTGAGGACCTACTCTAAAAAAATTACCTGAACTCTGATAGTCAAAATTCTCACCATCAGAGTTCAGGTTGCTCCTGCCCCAGTCCACAGCCATGTAGAAATGATCAAAATCAACTTTCGCTTGAAATTCTGTCTGCACGTCACCAGACACCAACCTGGCCATACCCACGACATCTGCGGACAAAAACAACTCTGACGGCTTCCAATCTCGCACCCGCTTCTCTTGAGCCAAACCACTCAAAGCAGAAAGCAATAAGACACAACTAATTATATATTTTAATATTCTCATCGACAGTAATATCTATCGCAGATTGTTCCACACTCACAGAGTCAAATGTATGAAAAGCAACCTTTAATTTAGCGTAATTAAAAAACGGTCCACAACGTTCGGACAGCCACTCCAAATCGCGATCATAAGTCAACTGCAATGTATCTACCGATACACCCGTCAGAAAATAGTAAGTCACAGAGTCCGCCGCAGGGTTCAGCTTGAACGAAAAGTAAGAAAGTGTATCTTCACTATTGTACAAAATGGTATCACTACCCTCTGCACTCACAAAATCGAAACGCAACGTGTCCAGTTCCAAAGAACGCTCATCATAAAACCCTATCACAAACTCGTCGTAAGGTTGCTCCAGACTACAATCGGGATCATCTTTACACGACGACATCACCGCCGAGCACAAGAACATCCACACCACAAGCCACTTCATTTTTTTCATTCAATCACCTCAATTATGACCGCTAAGATACTGATATATCCTGAATCCCTTGACGTCAAAAACATATAGCCTGTCGCCAAAATACCTCACTCCCAATCCTCTCTCCTTTGGCATCTCTATTTGTCGCGTTCTGAAGGTATACAAATTAGTAAAAAGTAACTTGTCGTACTGCATACAGTAGATTTCATCCTTAAAAAAACCCCAACTAGATACTTCATCAAACAACATTGTATTCAGATAGTTTCCCAAATTATCAAACACAAGTACTCCTTGGCTAGCATCCATAAGATAGGTTCTGTTCTGGTGATTTTTGAGTTCTTCTATTTGTGCTGTATTCTGGTTGAGGATCTTCCCTAAACTTTTCACTTCCACAAGCGCACTCCGCCTAGGATCGAAGAGTTTCAATGAAAAATCATGCATATCTACCAACCATATGTTTTGCTGCATATCTGGAGCAATATCTGACACATAGCCGATCCCAAAATCGGAAAAAAGATACCGAACTGGTTCAGACAAATATCGATTAAGTATGATGACCTCTTGAAAATCACGATAAAAAAGATACACCCTAAACTGACTATTGAAATCTACTTGATGCACTTTGTTACTGAGTCTAGGAGAGTACTCGAGCATCAATTGTCCATTTGCATCAAATTTCGCTAGATCTCCATTGCTTCTCGTCACGTATACCTCTCCTCGATTGTTCAAGTCAAAGCGGTCCACATCCAGCCATTCAACTCTCTTCTCCAACCTCCATTGCGCATACGCCCACTGTGTGCACATCAACAATCCGATCATAAGACCCCATCCCCTCATCATCATCCCTCAAACGTCAGCAACTCCAAGTTCTCTCCATCAAATCGCGCATAAGTAGATCGAGTAATCCAATCTCCTAAATTGCAATATATAGCGCCCTCCAGGTCTTGAAGTCGATCTATGTGACAATCCCCATACATGTAAAAATCATGTGGTGATAGCGCCTGTAAACCCTCACTGTATCGGATCAAGTGAGCATCATCATTTTGCCCTTCCTTTTCTTTTCTGCTACGCCCCGACCATGCATTGGCCAAGGCGACTCCCACATCAGGGTGCAACCACGAAAAAAGCCACTGGCAGAATGGGTTGGTAAACACCTTTTTTATTAACCTAAATTTCTTGTCTGCAGGATCTAGCCCATCACCATGCGCTATATGAAAATACTTACCATTGATCTGAACATCTTGAGCAGTAGCGTAGATAATTGCACTCACTTGCTCCTTTAGGTAATCCTTGATCCATAAGTCATGATTGCCTATAAAAACGACTATCTGCACCCCTCTATCAGATAACTCTGCCAATTTGCCCAAAAAACGAACATACCCTTTGGGTACGACATGACGGTACTCGAACCAAAAATCGAACAGGTCTCCTACCAAAAACAATACCCCCGCATCCTTGGCAATCTCATCAAGCCATCGGACGATTCGTTTCTCTCTCATCATAGACAGCTCCATACTAGGAGCTCCCAAATGAAAATCACTCGCAAAATAAGCTTTCTGACCCTTGGGGAGTGTAAAGTAGTTTTGTTGCATCAAAAAAATTGGGACTTAAAGTCCCAATTTAATATTTAGTTTTCTTTATCCGTCGTAGATTCTTCCAAATCCTTCGGGGAGTCTGGAGAGTCCTCTTGCTCCACCTCCGTTTTGATTGTCGACTTCAACTCCTCTAGGTCCTTCTCATTCTTCTTCTCTTGCACTCCCTTGGTCTCTAGATCCCCATTGGTAAATGCTTGATAATTGGTTTCCCCCTCAAAAGGTCTCTTACCAATCAAAGTCTCCAGATCAGCCTGAAAAATAATCTCCTTCTCAAGAAGAGCTTGAGCGATACGCTCCAGCTCCACCTTCTTGTCAATCAGGAGAGCTTTGGTACGGCCGTACGCTTTGTCCACAATTGACTTAACTTCCTTATCTATCTTCTCAGCAGTCGCATCCGAATATGGCTTATTGAAATTGTACTCCGACTGTTTCGAATCATAAAATGACAAATTACCGATGGCATCATTCATACCGTATACAGTGACTATACTATACGCCATCTTGGTAATTCGCTCTAGATCACTCAAAGCCCCCGTAGAAATCTTACCAAAAATTATTTCCTCTGCAGCTCTACCACCCAGTGCCATACACATCTCGTCCAACAACTGTTCGGTCTGATACAAATACTGCTCTTTGGGCAAATACTGTGCATACCCCAAAGCCGCTAACCCTCTCGGCACGATACTTACTTTGACCAATGGATCAGCATGCTCCAAAAACCAACCAGCCACAGCGTGACCTGCTTCATGATAAGCTACTATCTTCTTCTCCTCAGGAGAGATGATCTTGCTTTTCTTCTCCAGTCCTCCAATCACACGGTCAATAGCATCTTGAAAATCTTTCGCATCCACTGCTTTTTTATCCTTACGCGCAGCAATCAGCGCAGCTTCATTACACACGTTAGCGATTTCTGCTCCCGCAAACCCTGGTGTTTGAGCAGCCAATTTTCTCGAATCAATATCCTTATCAACCTTGATCGGCCCCAAATGCACTTTAAATATAGCATCTCTACCGATGATATCAGGTTTGTCTATACTGATCTGACGATCAAAACGCCCTGGTCTCAACAACGCCGAATCCAACACGTCAGGCCTGTTGGTAGCAGCCAATATAATCACTCCCGAATCTGTCGAAAAACCATCCATCTCCACAAGTAGTGAATTCAAGGTATTTTCTCTTTCATCGTTAGAACCTGGCATCTGTCCCTTGCCACGAGATCTACCAATCGCATCAATCTCATCGATAAACACGATACAAGGAGCCTTTTCTTTGGCCTGCTTAAACAAGTCTCTAACCCGAGCAGCCCCTACCCCCACAAACATCTCCACGAAATCAGAGCCAGAAAGTGTAAAGAAAGGCACTCCTGCCTCCCCAGCTACGGCCTTCGCCAACAAAGTCTTACCTGTACCTGGAGGGCCGACAAGCAAAGCTCCCTTTGGAATCTTACCTCCTAGTTTAGTGAATTTCGTTGGCGTCTTGAGAAAGTCTACAATTTCCTTCACCTCTTCCTTTGCCTCATCGAGACCTGCGACGTTTCCAAAAGTAATCTTCACCTTGTTTTCTGCATCGAACAAAGCAGCTTTAGATTTCCCAATATTGAAAATCTGCCCCCCAGGACCTCCTCCTCCTGTCATTCTACGCATCAACAACCAAAACCCTAGTATGATAATGATGAAGAACCCAGAATTAAGAAATATGTTGGTATAATCTGATTTTTCGTCCACATAATACTCATACTGCGGTCCATCCTTGAGTTGAGCATCCAAAGCATTTTTCTTCTGTACGAAAATATCCTTGCTTTCTATTTTGAAATAATACTGCGGACCGGACGAAGACATCCCCAAATTGTTTTGGTGTTCGAGATCTAGCTTGTACTTGCTATTTTCCAACGCCTCCTCCTTGAGTTGTACATCTACTATGTTTTGATTCCCGATTAGGGTTACCTTTTGCACATCATTGCTGAGCACCATTTCCTCAAACTTTCTAAAGGAAATCTCCTTTGCAGAATTATTGTTCGAAAAATATGAAATCCCAAAGATGAAAGTCATCAACCCAATAATCACCCATATCTGGTAATTGGGCTTGTTTGGTTGAGTCGCAGTATTCTTATTTTTTGGTTTATCCGCCATTCTAATTTTTTCTTAAAAACTCTCTTGATTACGTTCTGATACAACTTAAGTTATTATTCGACTTTACTGACCACTGCATCCCCCCACAGTTTCTCTAGGGAATAAAACTCTCTACGGTCTTTTCTAAAGATATGAACCACTACATCTGCATAATCCAGTAGAATCCACTCTTTATTTTCTCTACCTTCTTTATGCCAAGGGTCAATTTTCAAGGATTTGTAAACTTCCTCTTCTACAGATTGGGCGATTGAATCCAGGTGGGTATCAGAATTACCTGAGCAAATTACGAAATATTTGGCAACCGAATTGGAGATTTCTCTCAAATCCATGACAACAATGTCAGAAGCCTTTATTTCTTGCATTCCTTGTACCACTACCTGCTCCAGATTTTCAGATTTCTGGACATCCTTTACTTCTGTCATATATTGTATCTAATTTTGCACAAAATTAATCAAATAATATTGCATAAATTCTTTGCCAAACCTCATAAACTGGGTAAAAAAGTCCTCTTTCTGCCACAATGTCACTCTACCAACGAGATCGCCCTCTCTTTGGTCAACAATGGACACGGCACAGAAGGCACCACGATCCTCACCGATGACCAAACTAAAGGCAAGGGACAACGAGGCAATCTCTGGCACTCTCAAGCAGGAAAAAACCTGACATTTTCCTTTATACTACAGCCAACGTTCATCCCACTTGTTGCACAATTTGATCTCCACCTCATGGTGTCGTTGGCCGTCTACGATACTCTTGCACAAATCTTGGACGATCGTTTGACTATCAAATGGCCAAACGACCTCTACTACAACAATCAAAAAATCGGAGGTATTCTCATCGAAAATTCCGTACGTGGCACACAAATCGCGCACTCAGTTGTTGGTATTGGCATCAACGTCAATCAAGACACTTTTGATCCTCCACTCAATGCTACCAGCCTCAAAATAATCATGGAAAAAGAACACTCCATCGATGATTTGGCAGAAACAATCCTTCTCCATACAGAGAAATACTACGACCTTATCCGTGAACCCAAGCACACCCTGCGCCAGAGCTATGAAAAACATCTTTATCAAATTCATCAGTTAAAGCGCTATCAAGCGGATGGAGAAGTTTTCTCTGGAGAGATTCGTGGGGTGAGCCCACACGGACAACTTCGAATCGAACAACAAGGAAACTATCGACTCTTTCATTTCAAAGAAGTTAGTTTTTTATAAAAATGGCGATCACACGGTGACTTTGGCTACAACCAAAGGCTTTAAGTTTCAAGCAATTCACGTAACTTTGCACTCTCAATCTGAAAATATAGAATAATGATAGATTCACAACTAAAGAACAAAGTAAAGGACATCAGTCTAGCTGACTGGGGGAGAAAAGAAATCAAACTTGCTGAAGCTGAGATGCCAGGCCTCATGTCCCTTAGAGAAGAGTACGGCGCTAGCCAGCCTTTGAAAGGTGCTAGAATTGCCGGCTGCCTTCACATGACCATCCAAACTGCTGTATTGATCGAAACATTAATCGAATTGGGCGCTGAGGTAACTTGGTCTTCATGTAACATTTTTTCCACACAAGATCATGCTGCAGCTGCCATTGCAAAAGCTGACATTCCTGTTTTCGCATGGAAAGGGATGAACGAAGAAGAGTTTGACTGGTGCATTGAGCAAACTCTTTTTGCATTCGAAGGAGGCAAGCCTCTCAATATGATTCTAGACGATGGAGGTGACTTGACCAACATGGTGCTAGACAGATACCCTGAACTGGTCAAAGACATCAAAGGATTGTCAGAAGAAACCACCACTGGAGTACATAGACTCCAAGAGAGAGAAGCCAAAGGCACACTACCTATGCCGGCAATCAATGTCAACGACTCTGTGACCAAGTCTAAATTTGACAACAAATATGGATGTAAGGAATCACTCGTAGATGCAATCAGACGTGCCACGGACGTCATGATGGCTGGAAAAGTAGCTGTAGTAGCAGGATACGGTGACGTAGGAAAAGGCTCTGCTGCCTCACTAAGAGGAGCTGGCGCACGAGTCATTGTCACAGAAATCGACCCAATATGCGCACTCCAAGCTGCAATGGATGGTTTTGCTGTGAAGAAAATGGATGATGCAGTCAAAGAGGGTGACATCATCGTCACCACTACGGGCAACAAAGACATCATCGTAGACCGTCATTTCAAAGCAATGAAGGACAAAGCGATCGTATGTAACATCGGTCACTTTGACAATGAAATCGACGTATCATGGCTCAACAGCAATGCGACCAAGGATGAAATCAAGCCTCAAGTAGACCTATACACACTCGATGGCAAAGAGATTGTCCTCTTAGCAGAAGGTCGTTTGGTCAACTTGGGATGTGCTACTGGTCACCCATCATTCGTAATGTCCAACTCGTTTACCAACCAAACTTTGGCTCAACTGGAACTATGGACAAACACAGATGCGTACGAAAATAAAGTATATATGCTGCCTAAGCACCTCGATGAGAAAGTAGCTAAACTACACCTCGCTAAAATTGGTGTAGAGTTAGATGTACTTTCTGAAGAGCAAGCAGAATACATAGGTGTAACTGTAGAAGGCCCCTACAAGCCTGAGTACTACAGATACTAAAATTCACTCTCAGAAAACCTGAAGCCTCACCCTCTCGGTGAGGCTTTTCTTATTATTAGTACCTAAACCCAACAACCTATTGCATAGGTATTCGTTTGGTTGTTGAAACAGATATCCGTACCTCCGAATGGAAGAACAAACTGAGAAGAAGCAGCACAATGACCGTGAGAAACAACGGATCTTCGACGAGGAGTTCATGCCACACCTTGGTGCACTCTACAACTTCGCCTACAAACTCACCTATGACGAGGATGATTCCAAAGACCTAGTACAGGACACCTTCATGAAATCCTTTCGGTTCATTGATTCTTTCCAAGAAGGAACTAATGCCAAAGCATGGCTGTTTAGAATTCTAAAAAACAGTTTCATCAATGAATTTAGAAAAAAGAGCAAACAACCCTCCAAAGTCGATTACCAAGAGGTAGAAGGCTACTATAATTCGGAAGGAACAGAAAAACCCAGTGTCACCACGGATCTACGCGTAGACACTGTCAAAAACATGATGGGCGATGAGGTCACCAACGCGCTCAACAGCTTAGACGTAGATTTCAAAACGGTCATTTTCCTATGTGATCTCGAAGGCTTCACCTATGAGGAAATGTCAAAAATACTCGACATTCCGATCGGCACAGTACGATCTCGTATACACAGAGCAAGGAATTTGCTAAAGGAAAGGCTTGCGCAATACGCAGCTAGTATGGGCTACAAATAATAGAACCGTGGGGATAAAAAAAACATTCAACAACTTAAAATACCGTGCCGGCATGGGCAATTGCTCTGAGTACATAGATTTGATTCACGATGTGGTTGACAATCAATCCACCCCTGCACAAGAAGAATATTTGAGAAGGCATCTCAAATTGTGTTTAAAATGCCTAGATGAACTAAATTTGGAAAAAGAATTGAAAAAAGCGATTCAGCTCAAGCTTGTCAATCAGGAAGTCCCTGCTGGACTCGCCGAATCCATCAAAAACAAAATCCAAAAGTCTAGCTCATAATCCATGCACGAAGGTAAAGCCATCATTTTTTCAGCACCCTCTGGTTCTGGCAAAACTACTATAGTCAAACATCTCCTATCCAAGCTCCCAGAACTCGCTTTTAGTATTTCCGCTTCGACGCGAGACAAAAGAGGTCGTAGTGAAACCCACGGCAAAGACTACCATTTCCTCACGCCAGATGAATTCAAAACCAAGATCGATAACAACGAGTTCATAGAATGGGAAGAAGTCTATGAAGGCAACTTTTATGGCACACTCAAGTCCGAAATCGACAGAATATGGAAAAGTGGCAAACATGTCATATTTGATGTAGATGTCAAAGGAGGACTGAATCTCAAACAATACTTTGGAGACAAAGCTCTCGCGATTTTTGTCAAGGTGACGGATATCGAAACGCTATCCGAACGGCTCAAAGACCGAGGCACAGAAGATGAACAAAGTTTGTCCCGAAGATTGTTCAAAGCAAAATTTGAAATGTCTTTCGAAGACAAATTTGACACCACGATCGTCAATGAAGTCCTCGAGACCTCCTTTGCGGAAAGCGAAAAAATAGTTTCAGAATTCCTAAACTCATGAGCAAATCTACGGTCGTCGGGTTGTTTTTCGGATCCTTCAACCCCATCCATATAGGGCACATGATCATTGCTCAGGCCATTATCGATTCGGGCTCTGTCGACGAACTATGGTTTGTAGTCAGTCCACAGAACCCGTTCAAAAAAAGCAAATCACTTCTACACGAGTTTGATCGATACGACATGGTGCAAGCAGCCATACAAGACCAGCCCAAGATGAAAGTGTCAGATGTTGAATTTGGAATGCCTAAACCTAATTATACCGTAAAAACCTTAGCTGTACTAGCCGAAAAGCACCCTGACAAACAGTTTAAACTCATCATGGGAGAGGACAATCTGACACACTTTCACAAATGGAAGAATTACGAGAGCATCCTCGCATACCATAGTTTGCTCATCTATCCAAGGCCCAATGCACGCGCGCCCAAAATTGACCTGCAAGACAAAATAGAAATGATCAAAGCACCTATGCTTCACATATCGGCGACATTCATCCGAGAGGCCATAGAAAAGGGCCACTCGATCAAATATCTAGTAGCCCCTGAAGTTGAATTCTTTATTAAGAGTAAAAATCTTTACTCTTAGATCGTCATGATGTCTTTTTCTTTCGCTTCGATGAGTGCATCGATTTTCAGTACATGACTGTCCGTTATTTTCTGTACTTCGGCCTCAGCGTCTTTGACAGAATCCTCTGACACTCCTTCCACACCGTCTTTCAATAGTTTCTTCAAAGAATCGTTCGTGTCCTTTCTTACGTTTCGGATACTGACTTTTCCATTTTCGCCCTCTCCTTTGGCTTGTTTGACGAGGTCTCTACGGCGGTCCTCTGTCAATGGAGGGATATTGATACGAATCTGCTCCCCGTCATTCTGAGGATTAAGACCTAGATCACTATTGATGATGGCACGTTCGATATTTGAAATGACATTTTTTTCCCAAGGCTTGATCGCGAGTGTTCGTGCATCTGGAGTGGTAATAGAGGCTACCTGTGTGATAGGAGTCGGGCTACCATAGTACTCCACCATCAATCCATCCAGCATGGTTGGCGCTGCCTTCCCTGCTCGAATTTTGGTCAACTCATGCTGACAATGACTGACAGATTTATCCATTAGCTCTTTAGCCTCTTCCAAAAACATTTCTATCTCTTCCATGTCTTACTATTTTTATGATTGAGTATTTCTATAAATTAGGAAATCAAAGTCCCCACGTCTTTGCCTTGCACGATATCAAACAAATTACCTTCTTTGTTCATGTCAAACACAATAATTGGCAGTTTGTTTTCTTGACACAAAGTGAATGCAGTCATATCCATCACATTGAGTCCCTTTTCGTACACTTCTTGAAACGAAATTTCAGTATACCGTGTAGCAGAGGGATCTTTTTCGGGATCAGCAGTATACACACCATCTACGCGTGTACCTTTGAGTACTACGTCTGCTTCTACTTCGATAGCTCTCAAACTAGCCGTAGAGTCAGTAGTAAAATATGGGTTTCCGATTCCTGCACCGAAAATCACAATCCGCCCCTTCTCTAGATGTCGCACAGCTCTTCGCTTGATGAACGGCTCGCACACCTCTTCGATCTTGATACCAGACATGAGTCGTGTATACATACCTGCTTTCTCTAAAGCAGATTGCAACGCCATTGCATTGATGACAGTGGCCAACATCCCCATGTAGTCCCCTTGTACCCGATCGATCCCAGAACTCTCAGCTTGCACACCTCTAAAGATGTTGCCGCCCCCGATCACAATAGCAATCTCTACTCCAGTTTCTTGGATTTTTTGGATGTCCTCGACATATTGTTCCAATCTTGAAGCATCTATCCCGTACTGTTTATCACCCATCAGGGCCTCTCCACTTAGCTTCAATAATATTCTTTTATACTTCATCTGCAGGTATTATTACTATTTGTTTTTCAAACCTCACAAATATAGAATGGATTTCGTCATCATTTAAAATATCGATCATATTTTGGCGTCTACAATACCACACGCCTACTACTTTCTGGAGCAACTCCTAGTTCATCCAAAATCCATAATACAGGTATCGCTCCCCACGCTCGGCATGGCCCCTACACAAAAAAGCACCCTAAACTCAACTAGGGTGCTCTTAAACATGATTTCATCACTGCATGACTACTATCCCAACTGAATCGGGCGGCTCATACTCTCATCCAAAGAGATGAAAGTTTCTGTCCTATCTATACCGTCTACTTTCTGGATCTTATCATGAAGTACTTCTCTGAGGTGATTAGTATCTCTACAATGAATCTTAATGAATATATTGTAATTGCCCGTCGTGTAATGTATCCGTACGACCTCAGGAATCCCCTGCAGTTTCTCGACCACCGAGTCATACAAAGAGCTCTTTTGCAAATAAATCCCCAAAAAACAAGTCACATCGAACCCTAGTTTAGAGTAATCCAACTGAAGTGTTGTACCTTTGACCACTCCCATCTCCTCGAGTTTTTTCATTCGGACATGGACTGTACCTCCAGAGACGTACACCTTTTTAGCTATCTCCGTATATGGAGTTTTAGCGTCAATCATCAGATGAGACAAGATTTTCAAATCCACTTCATCAATTTCATAATTTTTCGCCATGATTCACAAGTCGTTTTATTAAATACTCAACAATTATAATCATTTATTAGGACACACATAAATATGTGAATGTTTTTATGAAAAATTTTTAATATTCCGACGAGTTGCTATAAATTTGTAATCACAAAGGGAAAAGAAAGACGTTCTTTTTCTTCTTTTGACACAATGTAGGGTGATGAAACAGGCAGCCATGCCCCCCTGTCTCGGGGGTGGAGATAAAGGATAAATCACATCTCGTGACTAACTGCTCCGTGGAGGTTCGAATCCTTCTCCTACAGCTATCATTTTTGGGTTAATGTTGTTTAATGAAAGAGTCTGGTTCTACCAGACTTTTTTCATTTTACCCCATCTGACCATACTCCCCTCCTTTTTCACTCCTCATTCTTTGTCTATTCGGTTTTCTATCCTCATCTTTATTGGTGAGATTTATCAAAAGAAGATCGCTCTCAGAAGACAACAACATGACTATGAAAAATGCGCCTTGGTTCAAACAGTATCCTAAAGGAATCCCTCACGAAATAGATGCCGACATCTATTCGTCTCTCGTCGATCTACTCGACACTGGCTTCAAAAAATATGCAAATCGTCCGGCCATGGAAAATATGGGCAAAGCAATGACCTACGCAGAGCTCGAAGAACAAACCAACCACATGGCAAGCTATTTCCAAAACCAGACCAATCTTCGAAAAGGAGACCGGATAGCTCTCCAAATGCCCAACCTGCTCCAATACCCTGTGGTCATGTTTGCGGCACTTAAATGCGGCTTGACAGTTGTCAACATCAACCCGCTATATACAGCCGCCGAAATGAAACATCAAATCAATGATGCAGGAGCTAGAGCCATTGTCATCTTAGAAAACTTTGCCTTCAATCTTGAATCCATCTTGCCTGAGACCAAAATAGATCTTGTCATCACGACACAGATAGGTGACTTATTTGGAGGACTAAAAAAAATCCTCACCAATTTCGTAGTGAAGCGAATTAAAAAAATGGTTCCTAGTTTCCATTTACCAAAAGCGGTAAAATTCAACACAGCCATGAAACTGGGAGCATCTACCCCTTTCTCTCCAGTCGCAATAGACGGAGAGGACCTTGCGTTTCTTCAATATACAGGAGGCACAACAGGCGTATCCAAAGGTGCTATGCTCACACACCGCAACCTAGTCGCTAACCTTGAGCAAGTCAGTGGCTGGCTAGAAGTCTGTCTCGAGCATGGCAAAGAAATCGTCATCACTCCCTTGCCACTTTACCACATATTCGCTCTTACAAGCAATTGCTTCACGATGTTCAAGTTCGGAGCACACAACGTCTTGATCACCAACCCTCGTGATCTAGATACCTTCACCAAAGAGGTAAGCAAACACCAATTCACCATAATGACTGGAGTCAATACCTTATTCAACAGTCTTGTCAACCACGAAGGTTTTCAAAAACTCGACTTCAGCAAACTCAAAGTAGCACTCGGTGGAGGCATGGCTGTCCAAAAATCTGTCGCTGAAAAATGGATGCAAGTCACTGGATCACCACTGACCGAAGGATATGGGCTCACAGAAACCTCTCCCGTACTCACTGTCAATCCTATGGATGGTAGTCATAGATCAGGAACAATCGGTGTCCCAATGCCTAGTACCGACATCAAACTGGTCAACGAAAAAGGTGAAGAGGTAGGATTCAACGAACCTGGCGAACTCTATGCTCGTGGGCCGCAAATAATGAAAGGCTACTGGAATCAACCCGAAGAGACGGCCAATGTCATGGAAGGAGAATGGTTCAAGACAGGAGATATAGCCACTTTGGATGAAGACGGTTTCCTCAAAATCGTCGACCGAAAAAAGGAAATGATATTGGTATCTGGCTTCAATGTCTATCCCAACGAAGTAGAAGAAGCCATCGCAGCACACCCCAAAGTCCTTGAAGTAGGAGCGATAGGAGTGCCTAACTCACGATCTACTGAAGTAGTCAAGGTATTCATCGTCAAAAAAGATGATTCGCTCACCGAAGAAGAAATACAGGAGTTTGCTCGGCAAACACTCACCGCCTACAAATGTCCCCGACACATCGAATTCTGCACAGAGCTACCCAAATCCAACGTAGGAAAAATACTCCGCAGAGTACTCAAAGAGAATGACGCCAAAAACAATAGCTACGATTAATTAACAATCAGAAAACAATCGTTTTGAGATTTTGAGCTAATTTAGCGGTCTATTTATCGAAATTAAAAAATCAACTTATGAAAAAATTAATACTCATAGTATTGGTTTTGGGCCCACTATTTTCAATGGCTCAATCAGACACTACATATTGGAACAAAGGAGGAAGCGTCGGAATCAATGCCAACCAAGCTTCATTGACCAACTGGTCTGCAGGAGGTGTCAATTCTTATGCAGGTGGTGCTTACTTTTATCAGTTCTTTGACTATAAAAAAGAATCCATCGTATGGACTAGTACCATCGACATGGGGTTTGGATTCATCAAAGAGGCTCAAGCTGACGCCCAAAAAGCGGACGACAGACTCGTGCTAACATCTCAAGTCGGAAAAAAAATTGGCAGTAGTGAAAAGTGGTACTACAGCGGCATGCTTGACTTCAGAACTCAATTTGCATATGGGTACGACGCGGATGCTCCAGATGATAGCGACTACATTTCCAAATTTATGGCACCAGGATATCTACTCGCTTCGGTAGGAGTAGATTATAGGCCAACCGATTACTTTCATGTCGCCATAGGCCCTTTGGCAAGCAAGATGACATTTGTCATGGATCAAAGACTTGCTGACCTTGGCAGTTTTGGTGTAGAAGGTGCGACTTTGGACACCAACGGCAACCTTGTCGAAGGTACTGGCAATCAATTCAGAGGGGAGTTTGGGGCAACACTTACAGCCTCATTCAACAAAGAGATCTTCAAAAACACCACCTTTGTTTCCAACTTGATCTTGTTCACCAATTACCTAGACAACCCCGAAAAAATTGACGTCAACTGGGAAAACATCCTTACCCTGAAAGTCAACGACTTCTTGTCGGCTATGGTTTACTTACAAACTATCTACGATTACGACATCAAATTTTACGACCTAGATGCCAATGGCGAACAGATCCTATCTACGGAGACCGACAAATGGCAATTTAAAAGTATCATAGGTATCGGTTTAGGATACACCTTTGGAGGAACTAGAGGATAAAGCAACAAAATAAAAAAGGCCAGTATGACTGGCCTTTTTTATTTTCAAATACCATGTCCACAAAAAAGAAAATCCTCTTCATCGCCAACCCCATTTCAGGGTCGGGTCACAAAATCGATTTCCACAACGCTATCTCTCAAAACCTCGACACGAGTCGATTCGACTGGTCACTCTACTATACCACCGCTCGTGGAGATGCCACTCGCCGTGCTCAAGAGGCTTCTAACGGAACCTATCATGCCGTCATCGCTATAGGTGGAGACGGCACGATCAACGAAGTAGCCCAAGGACTCGTCTACACGGACACCTGTATGGGTATCATCCCCAATGGCTCAGGAAATGGCCTATCCAAACATCTCCGAATCTCCAACGACATCCCAGCAGCCATCACTCAGCTCAACCATGCCACGCCTCAACTCATCGATACTGGCTGGTTCAACGACCAACTCTTCCTCAATGTCGCTGGCATTGGGTTTGATGCACAAGTCGCACACGCCTTCGATACCTTCGGCAAACGAGGTCTGTTTTCCTACATTCTCCTCTCCATCAAAGAGTTTGGCCAATTTTCTCCAAGCACATGTAAAATAAAGGTCGATGGCAAAAAACTGAAAGCAAAAGCCTTCATCCTGACCATAGCCAACGGTAGCCAGTATGGCAACAATGCTTACATCGCCCCAAAAGCGCAAGTTACTGACGGATACCTTGACCTAGTCGTCATTGAGCCTCTCCGGTTTTGGCAATGGATCACCTTCCCTATCCAGCTTTTTGGCAAATCCTTAGACACGACCTCTCGCTATCGCTTTGCCAAAGGAAAAAAAATCACCATCAAATCGAAATACACCAAAGCTCAACTAGACGGAGAGCCCATTCAAGCGGCTGACAAAAACCACATAGAAATAAAACCAAAATCACTAAAGATGCTTATTCCTTAAATCTGCTCCTTTCAAATCCCTAGATTACTCTATATCTTAGACTCTGTATGAAAATCGACTTAATCGAGATATGGGAATTCATGGAGATCGCTCCCGCACCACAAGGTCCCGCGCAAGGCAAACACTGGCAATATGAGTTGGTAGCAGGTGACATACGCATCCCCAATCTTAGTACTGCCGATATTCTCATACTCAAAGAAGCCAACCTGTATGACACAGAACTATTGCCCTCAATTTTCACCTTTCGGGAAATATTGTGGCAACCCAACGTCTACCCACAGCCTTCTCTGTGCATTCCTCAGCTCAACATACTGAAAGTCTTTTGCGAAGAATACATCGCCGATCAAGAAGAAAATGAAAAAGCATGGTTTTATACACACCTAATGCAGGGGCTCAGCCGGTACTGCAATCGAGCCATTGAGCGGATCAACGAATCCAAAGAAACCGATGACGTTCGGATTGCCTCTATTTTAGGAGAGCTCCGAAAACAAGCTTTTCCCGTGATCAAATTTTTCATCTCTCATCCACTCAACCACAGCGGTCATCAAACAGATGCACTCCATCGGCTAAACTATGCCGTCAAGATCATGCTAACCCAATACAACAGCCACTACCAAGACCTCCTAGACCCCTACTGGAACATCACCATCACAGACTCAGGCACTGTCACTCCCTCGGACAAAACCACAGAAACCACCCCTATCTCTCAAGCCGCAGCTCAATAATCACCCCATGAACGACTCCAACAATAAATACCGCTATCTCGTCTCCAACCTCACCAAGGGATTGCTATGGTTGGCGGTCATTCTCATCCTGTTTTTGACTGTCAAGTGGTACTTTGAAGACTGGTATATCGGGCTCATGCAAGAACTGTCCGACAAACCTCTGTTGATCTTCGCTACATTCATCTGCTCAGAAGTATTTTTCGGAATCGTCCCTCCTGAGCTTTTTATGATCTGGGCTCTCAATCAAGGTGGGCTCCAACATTATATCTTCTTCACCACGATCCTCGCGATCATTTCCTATGTCGCAGGTATGCTTGGGTACTTTATTGGGAGGCAGTTTAGTCATTTCAAGCTTTACGAACAGTTCAAAAAACGAATGGGAGAAAAACTAGAACCCAATGTTCAGCGCTTCGGAGGCTTCATGATCTTCATTGCGGCAGTCACCCCCATCCCCTACTCTGCCATATGCATGCTCGCTGGAGCCGCTCATTACCACTGGGGCAGATTTGTACTCATCGGCATCTCGCGCTTGCTCAGATTCGCAGTATACGCCTATATTATCTGGCACGTGGACAAGATTTAATAGCTAATTAACTTCGCACTATTTAGTTGTCAAATATTCCACGTAACTTTGCGCCAAATTTCTAAGAAAAGAAAGAATGACTGAGATAAGGAATGTAGCAATTATTGCACACGTTGACCATGGCAAAACTACATTGGTTGATAAAATCATCTATGCTGCGCAAGCAAACGATGCAAAAAGATCACAGGACAACAACGACTTGATCCTGGACTCCAATGATCTTGAAAAAGAGCGTGGTATCACCATCCTCTCCAAAAACGTATCTGTAAACTACAAAGGAACGAAAATCAACATCATCGATACTCCTGGTCACGCCGATTTCGGAGGTGAAGTAGAGCGTGTATTGAGTATGGCAGATGGAGTAATCCTATTGGTAGATGCGTTTGAAGGCGCCATGCCTCAAACTAGATTTGTATTGAGCAAAGCATTGGCCATCGGTTTGACTCCTATCGTAGTAGTCAACAAAGTAGACAAAGAAAACTGTCGTCCAGACGAGGTACACGAGGAAGTATTCGACTTGATGTTCAACCTTGAAGCAACAGAAGAGCAACTGGACTTTCAAACCCTCTACGGGTCCTCTAAAAATGGCTGGATGAGCCATGATTGGAAAAACGAAACAGACAACCTAGAGCCACTACTCGATACGATCATCAAAGTGATCCCTGCTCCCGAGCAAAGAGAAGGTGTATTGAGAATGAAAATCACTTCATTGGACTTCTCATCATTCACAGGACGTATCGCCATCGGTAGAATCCACCAAGGGTCTATCGCAGTAGGTCAAAGCTTGGGCTTGACCAAAAGTGACGGAACAGTAAAAAGGGTCAGAATCAAAGAATTGCACGTATTCGAAGGGTTAGGCAAACGAAGTGTAGAATCTGTACAATGCGGAGACCTTTGTGCTGTGACAGGAATCGACGATTTCGAAATCGGTGACACCATCACTGACTTTGACAACCCAGAGCCAATGGAAAGAGTAGGTGTAGATGAACCTACGATGAACATGCTCTTCACCATCAACAACTCTCCATTCTTTGGAAAAGAAGGTAAATTCGTCACCTCTCGTCACTTGAGAGATCGTCTGATGAAAGAAACCGAAAAGAATTTGGCACTGAGAGTACATTCTACAGACAGTGAAGACAAGTTTTTGGTCTATGGACGTGGTGTACTGCACTTGTCTGTATTGATCGAGACGATGAGAAGAGAAGGCTATGAGCTACAAGTAGGTCAGCCACAGGTGATATTCAAAGAAATCGATGGTGTCAAATGTGAACCTATCGAGCACTTGGTCATCGATGTACCAGAAGAAACTTCAGGTAAAGCAATCGAGCTTGTCACCAAAAGAAAAGGTGAGCTGACTATCATGGAACCAAAAGGTGACGTACAACATTTGGAGTTCAACATTCCTGCACGTGGATTGATCGGCTTGAGAAATCAGGTTTTGACAGCTACAGCGGGTGAGGCCATCATGACACACAGGTTCAGCTCATACGAACCCTACAAAGGAGACATTGCAGGTAGACAAAATGGCTCTTTGGTATCAATGGAGATGGGTGCGGGCACCGCCTACTCTATCGACAAGCTACAAGACAGAGGTATCTTCTTCGTAGATCCAGGAGAGGAACTATACATCGGTCAGGTCATCGGTGAACACTCTAGAGCCAATGATCTAGCAGTCAATATCCAAAAAGGTAAAAAACTCACCAACATGAGAACCTCGGGTACGGACAACAATGCCAAGATTATCCCTGCCAAAAAATTCTCTCTGGAAGAAGCACTGGAATACATCAATGAGGATGAATACGTAGAGGTAACTCCTGCGTCGCTCCGTATGAGAAAAATAAACTTCAAGGCCTAACAGCCGTAGAAACATCAAGACAAGGTCAAAAACGAAAAGGCAACTCAGCAATGAGTTGCTTTTTTTATTACCAAGAAGTACAGAAACAAGGCTTTCCTCTATGGATAGTCACATCGATCTCCAGCCAGCACTGACTACACGCATACTTTATCTCAATTATTACACGAATCTCCCTACTACTTGTTAATTTCACAGCATCTATTATCATCAAAACTATAAAAGTCCATACATGCTTTTATTTGACCAAAGAATACGAAAAAGATCTCTACTCCATCTTGCCATAGCCGTTCTTGCACTGAGTTTGTACTCCTGTACACCTGCTATCGTCTCATGGACCAACCCAGCCTACAAACCTCATAAATTCAAGAAAATTGTCGTATTTGGGATGTTCCAAAGGCTCGACACTCGCTTGGCCTTTGAGGAAGAAGTTGTAGACGCACTCCTCGCACAAGGCTACACCGCTGCGCATGGGATGACCCTCATCCCTCCGAGCTACGAAGTATCCTCTCAGGAAGACATGGAACGCATCATCAAGAAAGAAAATTTTGATTTGGTCATCATGGCCAGCAATATTGATCAAAAAGAACAAGTGCAGTACCACGAAAATTACAACGGACCTTACGCATATGGTGCTTATGGTCCTTATGGAGGGTACGACATGTACAACTACTACAACTATCGCTATGGGTACGACGTGTACTACGGCGGCTATGGGTACGGCTGGCAAAACTCAGGTTACTATACCGAATACACAGAGTACCTCATCGAATGCCAGCTCTATGACCTCAGTCCAGGCATAGACCCTGCACAGTCTGCCATCTGGACTGGACAATCGCAAATCAGCGAATCCTCCAACATCAGAACTCTGGCTCGCAGATATGCCAACTTACTAATCAAGAATCTACAAAAAGAAAGCATTTTAAATTAATCACTATACCAATGAAGACAATCAAGACATACATTCTTGTAGCTATTGTTCTATTAGCTTCTAGTTCGCTATTTGCTCAAGAAAGACTAACCAAAATCGTAGAAAGTGGTGAATTGCGTGTGGGCATTTCTGGCACACAGCCTCCCTTCTCCATGAAAGCCAAAAACGACGAACTCATCGGGTTTGACGTAGACTTGGCCAACTTATTGGCTACTTCGATGGAACTCGAACTCGTATTGGTAGAGCTGCCTTTCGCAGACCTACTCCCGAGTCTAGCTGAAGGCAAGATTGACTTGGTCATCTCGGGCATGACTATCACTCCTGCACGTAACCTCAAGACAGCCTTCGTAGGCCCATACTTGATCTCTGGTAAATCTATCTTGACTAAGTCAAAAGTATTGGCCAACGTGACCAATCCTCAAGACATCAACACAAACAGAAAAGTCGTGACGCTCAAAGGCTCAACTAGCCAAAAGTTTGCTGAAAAGCACTTGACAGACGTGGATCTAGAGCTCGTAGACAACTACGATATCGCGATTGACAAAATCAGAAACGACGAATCTGAAATCATGATTGCGGATTACCCGACGTGTGCTTATGCCATGTTGAAATTCCCAAATGACGAACTGGTCATACTCAACCGACCAATGACCATTGAGCCAATTGGTATTGCGCTACCTAATGACGATGCATTGTTCGTCAACCTGGTAGACAACTATATCGAGTCTCTCGATGCTGCTGGCGTTCTAGAGATGATGGAGCAAAAGTGGTTCGAAAACCCATACTGGTTGATGCAGTTGAAATAAGCAACTCAAGACACTTGCCAAGAGGCTGTTTCGAAATGACATTTCGGAACAGCCTCTTTATATTTCAGCCCATTTGCTCCACACACCCAAGGAGTTTCTTACCTTTGAAAATTAGTTTTTTCAACCTCGTCTCCATGCCTTCTGTATTAGACAAAGCCCAATCCATCCTCAAAGAAACCTATGGCTACAACGCCTTTCGCCCCCTCCAAGGTGAAGTAATCGAGCATGCCATGGAGGGCAAAGATGCACTAGTCATCATGCCTACAGGTGGTGGCAAATCCATGTGTTTTCAGATCCCTGCACTGGCACAAGACGGGGTATGCCTAGTCATCTCTCCACTCATCTCGCTGATGCGTGATCAAGTCGAAGCTCTCAAACAAAACGGTGTCACATCTGCCTATCTCAACAGTAGCCTGACAGCCAAAGAACAAAACGAAATCGAGGAGAAATTCCTCTCCGGAGGAATCAAACTCCTGTATGTCTCTCCGGAGAAATTGCTCACACGAGACTTCTTCAACGTGCTCAGGTCTGTCACGCTCAACCTCATCGCCGTAGATGAAGCACACTGTATATCGCAGTGGGGACACGATTTTCGTCCCGAATACACCAAGCTCGACTTCCTCAAGAAGCAGTTCCCTACTGTACCAATCATGGCTCTGACTGCTACCGCGGACAAGTCTACCCGAGCAGATATCGCCAATCAACTTGGTATAGCGCAAGCAAAGACCTTCTTGGCATCTTTTGATCGCCCCAACCTCGACCTAACAGTCCGTGCAGCACAGGGGCGACTAGAGTCTATCATAGGCATGATCAACCGGGCCCCTGACGAATCAGGGATCATCTACTGCCTGAGTAGAAAGAGTTGTGAAAAGGTCGCAGAAAAACTACAAGCAAAAGGCATAGACGCAGACTTCTACCACGCAGGCATGCCTGCCGATGTACGCAACAAAACGCAAGAGCGCTTCATCCGAGACGACCTCAAAGTCGTCTGTGCCACCATTGCCTTTGGGATGGGGATAGACAAATCCAACGTTCGCTGGGTCATCCACTACAACCTACCCAAAAACCTCGAAAGCTACTACCAAGAAATCGGACGTGCAGGCCGTGATGGATTGGACTCCAAGACGCTACTATTTTTTAGCTATGGGGATGTGGTGCAACTCAAGCAATTCATGGAGGGTAGCCCACAAAAAGCACTATTGGAAGCCAAACTACAACGGATGCAGCAGTTCGCCGAGGCAACAACATGCCGTAGACGAGTCCTACTGAGCTACTTCGGCGAACAGCTGGAACACGACTGTGGCAATTGCGATGTATGCCGCAACCCGCCCACATTCATGGATGGTACCATCCTCGCACAAAAAGCCCTCTCTGCCAGTGCTCGTACTCAAGAAAAAGTAGGCATCGGTTTGCTGATCGACATCCTGCGTGCCTCTGGCCGCCAAGAAATATACCAACTAGGGTATCAAAACATCAAGACTTACGGAGCAGGTAAAGAACACAGTTATTTTGACTGGCAACACTTCATCGGTCAGTTCCTCAACCTCGGGCTCTTCGAAATCGCATTTGACAACCACAACATCCTGCGTATAACGGAGCTGGGCAAACGTGCCTTACGAGGAGAAGTACCGGTACAAATCACCAAACCAGAAAGTCTTTCCGAACGCAGCGAAAGGCTCACTCCCGCCAAACCTAAAAAATCTACCCAGCACTCCAACGAGCTATTTGATCGACTCAGATCCCTTCGCAAAAAAATCGCCGAAGAACAACAAGTCCCAGCCTACGTGGTATTCAACGATGCGACGCTTGAGGATATGGCAGCCAAGCGACCAAGCAACGAAGACGAAATGTTGGAGATATCAGGAGTCGGGCAACAGAAAGTCAACCAATACGGGGATCGGTTTGTCCGTGAAATCATTGCCTTCGTCAAAGAGAAAGCCGAACAAGGAGAGAAGATCAAAGGAGCGACACACCTCATCACCTTCGAGCTTCTCAAAGAAGGACTAAGCCCAGAGGAGATCGCTGAGAAACGAAAACTCAATATCGTCACCATCTATTCACATCTCGCTACACTCTACGAGCAAGGTCGAGACATCTCCATCCGCGACTACCTCTCCGATGAGGAAGAAGTCAGAATCACGAAAGGAATAGAAGAGACGGGAGAAACCGAAAAGCTCAAGCCACTATTCGATCACTTCAAAGAAGAAATCCCCTACTACAAACTGAGATTAGCGATAGCGGTTTATAAGAAGAGGCCGTAAGAATCAAGACTATATGGACAATTACCCCCAAACCAATAGAAAGAACTCTCCAAGCGTTTGGATATAAAACCAACAGTCTCATTCGTTCTCTTGCTGCGCTTGATGAACTCCTAGCCTTGGAGCACTCCTGTTTCATATCTTTTCATCAGAATCCATCAATACTCCTGCAGTAATGGAAACAACCAGAGCGTCTTAAACCATGATTCTACCATTCTTCCTTCAGTACATGCATCTGTAGATCAAATGGATCTAGTGCCACGAGCAGTTCTTTGATGAAATTGGGGTTGTTAATATAGAAGTTAAGGAAATTGTCGTGACGCTCTTGCAACCCGCCACTTGGAAAAAGTTTCTCTTTCAACGTAGCAATTTGGTTGAGCTCGGTCTCATGCTTACGTTCCTCGGATTTTTTGAGGCGCTTGCCGATATTGTCGATACTCTTGATGGCTTTGGCATGCTCGGCTGAGATGAAGCCTTTGAGCGATCCATCGATGACCTCCGCCTTTTGAATCAACTGCTCAAATACCTCCTCTAGGTTTTTATATTCCTCACTGAGACTCACCTCGTCGCTACCATGAGCGGCGACATACTGCGCTTGCAACTCCTCCACGGACTGAAACAATTGTTCATCAGTCCAAGCAAATTTATCAAGTTTCTTCTGCGATGCTCCGTTGATATAGAGCGCAAAATTCCTAGGCAAGAGGATAGGGAAAGCCACGTCATATTCATCAAACACCTTGCCCAGCTGCAACCAATAGATCACCTCGGCAGGTCCCCCGACATAGGCCAGATTGGGCAGAATCACCTCTTGGTACAGAGGACGCATCACTACGTTGGGACTGAATTTTTCGGGATTGGAATCAAGGAGAGCGAGTATTTCTGTCTCCGAGAAAGAAAGTTTGGTATTGTTGACGAGATACTGACCATCCACTTTGACGATGCGCTCCCGTACACCTTCGTCCAGATAGAAGAAATTGATTTCACGAGGGAATATCTGCGTTTTGTAACCCAACTCCGCCAAGTCACTGTTGGTCTGCTCGACCAAATTATTGGCTGTATGACGGAGTAAATCATCCTTGATCATAGGGGCAAAAAGAGCCTTGAGCCTATCATCATCTGCATCCAGGACCACCAACCCGTCTTCACCAAACAACTCATTGACATAGCAGCGCACTGCATCAGCGAGGTTGCCATGGTCTCTGTAAGCCTGTTCAAACAACGTCACTTTCTCCGGCAACTCCTCCAAAAGCGGCCCCAAACTATCGGTAGATAGTCTACCCACTCCTCCTTTGTCCTGACAGGCCCATTGGTACTTTTTACCGAATAGGTGGAAATATGAAATCTCATCAAAATCATGATCCTCAGAAGCCATCCAATAGACGGGCACAAAGTTACAATCCGGATATTTTGCCTTCAACTCCCTACAGGCATTGACAACAGTCGCAATCTTGTAAATGAAATATAGCGGCCCTGTAAAAATATTGAGCTGATGCCCTGTCGTCACGGTGTACGTATCAGGCAATCCCAGATCCGTCAGATTGGCCGCCAGTGCTGGCGCTACCTCGTATCCCTCGTATTGATCTTCGAGCACTTCACAGAGCACCTTACGGTGGGCATTCGAAAAACTCTTTTTTTCAATCTGTTTGGCAAAGGAATCTATTTCTGGCCTCAGACCGTAAAAGGAGGCCAATTCACGCTTGTTTGACAAATAATCTATGAAAAACTGAGAAAACGACTGGGTGTCTTGGAGGGCTACCTTATTGACTTGCATGTACCTTGATTGTAGTTGTATGAATTGATGTTAGCTTGTACGGGGTGATCCAAAATTGGATGCTTAAAATTGAACAAAGAAACAGACAATACTCCTCAAAACCGAATCAGATCATAAAACCATCGATGTAGACCACTGTTCACCAGCCGTCATTCGCCGAAGTGACAAAACAAATGACCACAGACATACATGGAATAAACTATCTCAAGCATCCGCTTCATTAATCTCATATATCTCTAACTTGCGCAGACATAAACCCACCAAAAGAAAACCACATGGACACAAACCTAGCAGTACTGATCGATGGAGACAATATCCCCTCTGCACATGTCAAAGAAATGATGGAAGAGATCGCCAAATATGGCAACCCTACCATCAAAAGAATATATGGCGACTGGACAAAACCCAACTTGTCCAAATGGAAAAACCTACTCCTGGAAAACGCTATCACACCCATCCAACAATATGGCTATACTACAGGCAAAAACGCCACAGATTCGGCGATGATCATTGACGCCATGGACATCCTGTATTCGGAAAAAGTGAACGGGTTTTGTCTCGTATCCAGTGACAGTGATTTCACCAGATTGGCTACCCGTCTCAGAGAAGCGGGCATGCAGGTAATCGGCATTGGTGAGAAGAAGACGCCCAACCCCTTCATCGTCGCATGTGACAAATTCATCTACATCGAAATCCTAAAAGCCAAAACACAAGATGAAAAGGCAGGATCAGACAAAGACACCGGCAAAGACCACGTCGACAACATCACCAAAAAGGAAATTGAATTGATCGCCACCACTATCTCAGATTTGTCAGATGACGATGGCTGGGCATTCCTCGGAGATGTCGGCAGTCTCTTGCAGAAGAAACAACCAAATTTCGATTCTAGAAACTTCGGTTTTGATAAATTGACACCCTTGATCAAGTCGATTGGACGTTTTGATCTCGAACAACGAGAAAGCCCCAAAGGCAGACACAAACTGATTTTCGTCAAAATAAAAGACAAGAACACCAGCAAAACCAAGCGTCAATAGGTTCGTTCTCCCTATAGATAGCCACCTAGGCAGACCCCGTCAAACACGTAGGTCCTAACGCGAACGAATAGCTTTATGTAACCCTCTCAAATCGTAGTTTTGGCTAGCACATCCATTGATTTGGACAGGTCAATGGATGGATCACATCACAATTTTGTATTCTAATCAAACACCATAATCATGAATACAAATAAAGTATGGTTCATCACAGGAGCTTCAAAAGGTTTGGGGCTCACGCTAGCTAAGCGACTATTGGCACAAGGCTATGCAGTAGCTGCTACTTCTAGAAAAAAGGAAGCTCTCATTCAAGAACTGGGAGAAGAATCCGCCAAATTTCTACCTATGCAATTGGACTTGACAGACAACAGTGATGTCAACCAAGGGATTGCACACACACTACGGCATTTTGGGCACATAGACATAGTCGTCAATAATGCAGGCTACAGTCAAACAGGAACATTGGAAGAACTGACTGACAAGGAAGCCAAAAACAATTTCAACGTCAATGTGTTTGGCACGCTCAATGTCATTCGCAACGCCGCTCTTCATTTACGTAAGCAAAATTCCGGTCACATTTTCAACATTTCTTCGGTCGGCGGCTATGTCGGCAACTTTGCAGGCTTTGGGATATACTGCGCCACCAAATTTGCGGTAGCAGGACTCTCCGAAGCACTGGCCGAAGAAATGAAGGCCTTTGGTATACATACTACCTTGGTGTACCCTGGGTATTTCCGCACACAGTTCTTAGAAGCAGGATCTATACAGACGCCTTCCAAACCAATCGAGGCATACAAGACTGCCCGTGCATTGGAGCAAGCCCACTTGAATGAAATCAACGGCAACCAACCAAATGATCCCGAAAAAGCTGCTGCTGTCCTAATAGAACTAAGCAAGCAAACCGCTCCTCCCCTTCACTTCTTCATGGGAGAAGATGCCTACCATTATGCACGCACCAAAATTGACCTCATTCAATCCGCAATGGACGAAAATGAAGCACTAGGAACCTCAACTGGATTTGAAAATTAGACTATGAATCAGACGACAATAGAGGAGCCCCAAGACTATCTAGGCATGTGGGTGACAGAAGATGGGTATATCCGCCACGAACTCCTCCCCAACCATCGCTATGATGAGGCCAGAGGAAAACGAAAGAGCGCCTACCTAGGTGACTACACGATCACTGGGAATCACATTGACTACCGAGACGATACGGGCTTCACAGCAGATGGAGAGTTTAGGGAAGGAGTCTTGTATCACGCTGGTATGATTCTCTACCGAGAAAAATAATCTCTACATTTATACCAGCAACCACCATGATCTGACGCATCATGGTGGTTGATCAAACCCCAAATGAGCCGCAGCAATATGTATCGATTCCATACTATCAACGAATTTCACATCTACAGCCAGTTGCCCAAGCCCGAGCACCCACTCATCAGTGTGATTGACTACAGCCAAGTCAAATACCCCGATGGCAGCCAGATCAAGTGGTCTCAAGGGTTTTATTCGATTGGGCTCAAGCGAAACGTAAGTGAAAAATTCAACTATGGACAACAAAAGTATGATTTTGACGAAGGTGTCTTTTCTTTCGTTTCTCCAGGGCAAGTTCTCAACATAGAAATCAATCAAAGCATCCGTGCAAAGCCTAACGGGTGGCTGATGCTCATTCATCCGGATTTTTTGTGGGGCACAAGTCTTGCTACTCGCATTAAAAACTACGCCTTCTTTGGCTACTCCGTCAGTGAAGCGCTCTTTCTCAGTGAAAAAGAAGAGGAAATGATCGTAGACATCCTAAAAAATATCGAAAGAGAGTACCAATCAAACATTGATAAGTTCAGCCAAAACATCATCATCTCTCAGCTTGAGCTTTTGCTCAACTATGCCGAACGCTATTACGAAAGGCAATTCATAACGCGAAAAATCACCAACCATCATGTTTTACATCGTCTAGAACAAGTCTTGTCCGAATACTTCGATCATCAGCACCTGTTGCATCACGGTCTCCCTACTGTCCAGCAGGTTGCAGAGCATTTGCATCTTTCGCCGAATTACCTGAGCAGTCTGCTAAAAGTCCTGACTGGGCAAACTACACAGCAGCACATTCATTCCAAGTTGATTGAAAAAGCCAAAGAAAAACTCTCTACATCAGAGCTATCCATAGGAGAGATTGCCTATGAACTAGGATTTGAGCACCCTACATCGTTCACCAAATTATTCAAGAGCAAGACCAACACATCTCCTGTTGAATTTCGCCAATCGTTCAATTGACCATACTCAGCTCATCACTTCTTAAACAAAGGCCTACCGTAAAGATCGAATGGTTCTGCGTCTGTGATCTCCACATCTACAAAATCACCAATACGTAGATAGTTTTCGTCTGCTTGCACGAGGACTTCATTGTCCACATCTGGAGAATCGTACTGCGTTCGTCCGATGAAATAGTCCCCATCCTTTCGGTCGATCAGCGTTTTGAAGGTCTTGCCAATCTTTTGTGTGTTTTTCTCTAAAGAGATCCCTTCTTGGAGCTCCATGAGCATGTCTACACGTTCATTTTTGACATCCTCAGGGACATCATCGGCCATCGTGCCAGAGTGCGTATCCTCCTCATGCGAGTAGGCAAACACACCGAGACGGTCAAATTGACTCCTCTCGACAAAACGCATCATCTCCTCAAAATCCTCCTCGGTCTCACCCGGGTGCCCCGCGATCAGTGTCGTACGTATAGCTATATCAGGGATTTTGTCTCGAACCTCATCGAGCAACTTCTGGGTCTTCTCTCTATCCGTACCCCTACGCATCAACTTGAGGATCTTAGTAGATCCATGCTGTAGCGGGATATCGAGGTAGTTGCAGATATTGGGTTTGGCCTTCATCACGTCGAGCACATCCATCGGAAACCCCGTCGGAAAGGCATAGTGAAGACGCATCCAGTCCAGTCCTTCCACGTCCGAAAGACGATCCATGAGCTCGGCCAAGTTCCTCTTCTTGTACAAATCCAATCCATAGTAAGTCGAATCCTGCGCAATCAAAAGCAACTCCTTTGCTCCTTTGCTGACTAGGTTTTGCGCTTCGGTCACTAGTTCCTCCATCGGACGAGAGACGTGCTTGCCTCTCATCAGAGGGATCGCACAAAACGAACAAGGTCGATCGCATCCCTCCGCGATTTTAAGATGAGCATAGTGCGTATCTGCAGTAGAAATCCGCTCACCGAGGAGTTCATGCTTGTAGTCCGCCTTGAACTTCGCCAAGAGTCCCTTGAGATCTGTTGTCCCAAAGTATTCGTCCACATTGGGTATTTCTTTGCGGAGATCGTCCTTGTAGCGATGAGACAGGCAGCCCGTCACAAAGACTTTTTCGATGTGCCCCTGTTTCTTCGCATCGACAAAATTCAAAATCGTCTCGATAGATTCTTGCTTGGCATTCTCGATGAACCCACACGTGTTGATAATCACAGTGGTTGCGTCATTCTGTTTTGACTCGTGTACTGCATCGATGGCATTGCCCTTCAACTGGGTCAAGATCACCTCTGAGTCCACTATATTTTTAGCACACCCCAAGGTCACGATGTTGACTTTTTCCTTTCTTCTACCTTTTGTCTTCAAACTCTTAGCACTTAATGAGATGCAAAGGTAGAGCATCACCCCTTCAAAGTATATAAATCAAAGTCTAAAGTTGCGGACATGCCCAAGCCATCTTTCCAAACATATCCGCGTATACACAGTTGTCAATCCAGTTTTCAGTATTATTTTTGGATAGATTGGCTCTTTTTTATGAAAAAAATATTCCTTCTTCTATGTATTTCATTTTCCCTCACGGGAAAAGCACAGCCCAGCGACAGCATCCCGTCACTATTGACAGACATCAATGTCCAAATAGAGACCACCGAAGGAATCAACAGCATGTACAACTTTGATTTTGCCCGTGCTGATGGGCAGTTTCGCTGGTTGAGAAGCAAGTACCCTTGGCATCCCCTGCCGCATTTCCTCCTAGGCTTGAGCCAATGGTGGCGCATCATGCCTTATATCCCCGACACACAGTATGACGAAGCTTTCCTGACACACATGGACAGTGCCATACTCGTAGCAGAGCATCTCTACGACCGAGGCAGCCGGATCGAGGGAGCCTTCGTGCTCTCAGCAGCCTATGCATTCAAGGGTCGCCTCTACTCGGAGCGCAAAGACTGGGGCAAAGCGGCCGCAGCGGCCAAAAACGCCATGAACTACCTCGAAGAAGTCCGAGGCAAAGCCGAATACAGTCCCGAAATCCTCTTCGGTGATGGCCTCTACAACTACTACATCGAGTGGATCCCCGACAACTACCCCATGCTCAAGCCCCTCATCATGTTTTTCGAAGACGGGGACAAAGAACTGGGCGTCCAGCAACTCAAAGAAGCCGCCAACAACGCCTTCTACACACGTACCGAAGCACAGTACTTCCTCATGCGCATTTATGCCAACGACCTCAAAGACCGACGTGCAGCGCTCTTCACCTCCGAGTACCTCAACCACACCTTCCCCAACAATGCCTACTTTGAACGCTACTATGCTCGCATACTCTATACCAGTGGCAAGTACCGCACATGTGAAGCAATATCCCTGGACATCCTCGCCAAGATCGATAGCAGCTATGCTGGCTATGAAGCCAACAGCGGACGCTATGCGGCTTTTTTCCTAGGCGAAATCTACGCCGCACAAGACCTAAGCGACACAGCAGAGATATACTACAAAAAGTGTATTGAATATGGGGACGAAATCGGTGCGGAAGAAATGGGCTACTACATCTACTCCGTGCTCAACCTCGGCGAGATAGAGCGAGAGCGTGGCAATGACAAGGAGGCCAAGGAATACTTCAAACGAGTCAAAAAACTAGCCGATCGAAGTGACCGCTCCCACAAACTTGCCAAACGCTACCTCAAAGAGATGTAACCAAAAGCCTCCAACTTATACACCGTGCCAAGGCCCGCATGCGACACTCCAAACACAGACGTTAGAGCCTAGGGTTCATCAAACAACGACAAGAAGTTGGCAGTATTGGAGGCTACCGAAAACTGCTCTATGACGGTTTTTCTTCCATTTACCCCCATTTTCCGACGCATCGACTCGTTCAGAAGCAGCTTCTTGAGCCCTTCTTTCCAATCCTCGACAGACTCACAGTGCAACCCAGACACGCCATGCTCGACAATCTCGGCATTGACTCCCACAGGAGTCACCAGTACGGGCTTCTCCAAAGCCATGAACTGCAACGCCTTGAACCCACACTTCCCTTGTGCCCACTCATCTACTTCGAGTGGCATCACACCTATATCAATCCGATTGAGGTCCTCAATCTCAGTTTCTTTATTCCACGGCACGAAGCGCAGGCCGTCGATGGCTAGATCAGGTTGTTGATCTGCAATCACACAGAAGTCAAACGCCATTTCTACTTTCAACGCTTGGATCACCGGTACGATCAGATGAAGATATTTGAGCGTAGAATGAGTTCCAGTCCAGCCCACGACGAGAGGTGATTGTATTGCATCAGACGGCAAGTGCCGATGCATCGTATCCAGTGTCGTCGGATTGACGACTACATGCGCATTGTACTGACATGCATACTCTGCCAAAAACTGATTGCCCACACTGACGCAATGACTCCATCGACAGATTGCTTCAACCTTTTGCGGCCATTTGATTCGAGCTGCGAGCGAATTGGCTCCTGTCGTATTCTCTTTCCAAATCGCATCGTCAAAATCGTAAATAATTTTCTTCTTGAGCACCTTCGCCAATATCCATTCGAATATCGGAGGTCCCAAAGGACTGGCTTCTCTATGGATGAAAACATAGGTGTATCGATGCGCGCGCATCAGCATCCATTTGCGCCGAGCAAAGCCTCGGATCACTCCCCAAATCTTTGCTCCAGCATGGCCTGGCAGATAGAGCAACCCCCACGTCTGTTCGTCAATGAAACTCTGACGATCCACCCGCCAGCCTTGGGCTTCCAGAGTCGTTATATACTGTTCAAAGCGAAATCTCTGCGATCCTGCCGTATCTTGTGGGTAGGGAGTGAGGAAAAGTATTCGTTTGATCATCGTCTATGCATCCAGCCAGTTAGGTGGCAAATTCTTGTCCAGTTCTATTGCATCAAACTTCTGTACCGGCTTCAGTGCCACATTTTTCGCCCAAGCGACCATACGCCCAATCCCATCGTCCAAAGACACTTCCTCCGTAGGAGTAAAGACCCTTTTCAACTTGCCGTGCGAGCAATAGGCATGCGCGACTTCACTACGGGCAGGCAAATATGTAATCTCTGGCTCTAGCCCAAAAGCCTCCGCAAGCTTCTGAGCCAACTCCGATACCGTACATGGGGTATCCGAACCGATGTTGTACACTTGGCCATAGGTCTCCGGCTGTACTACCGACCGAGCAATCCAAGGTGCTACATCATCAATATAGCTAAATGCTCGCGACTGACTACCATCTCCATACACCGTGAGTTTTTCTCCAGTCATCAGCTGCTTCACAAATATGCCGAGCACATTGCGGTATGGGTCGCTAAGATTTTGATTTTCACCATAGACATTGTGCGGACGAAAAATGACGTAAGGCATACCAAACATCTCTTGAGAAACTTTGAGTTCTTGCTCAAACGCATACTTCGCGATACCATAAGGGTCTTCGGGCTGAGGTATCATCTCCTCCGTCATAGGAGGCACTTGTCCACCGTATACCGCAATCGACGAAGTAAACACAAAACATTTGACCTCATGACGGATAGACTCGTTGAGTAGATTCACACTACCAATCAGGTTGTTTTGATAATTAAACCTCTTGATAAAATGACTCAATCCTTCTGCCGCGTAAGCAGCCAAATGATAAACATAGTCGAACTGATTTTCCACAAATAGCTCTTGCAAGAGCTCCACATCCAAGATACTACCTTTTACAAAAATTGCCTCGTGGGGGACGTTGGAACGAAATCCTCCGCTCAGATCATCCAAGACTACTACTTGATGTCCCATCTGTAGCAGCTCACGACTGACATGACTTCCTATAAACCCGGCCCCACCGGTGACTAAACTCTTTGGCATACTCCTCTATCCTACAGATAACTACTTTTCTGCTTTCGCATAAAATGTCTTGATGATCCTACAAATATAATCGACTTCTTCGTCTCTCAGTTCCGGGTACACAGGCAGAGAGATAGCCTCTTGACAAAACAAATCAGCCATAGCAAACTCCTCGACACGCTGCCCGAGATGATTAAACACACGCAACTGTGGCAAAGCCTCTGGGTAATGCACCTCTGTCCCTATCCCATGTTTCTGCAGATAGGTTCGTAGTACATGGCGTGACGATGTACGAATCACAAAGTGATGGTAGACATGATAAGCTTCCTCATGTACAACAGGCAACTGCAGTCCCTCTACCTCTTTGAGGTGGTACACATACCGCTGCGCTATAGCGCGTCGACGCTCAGTCCACTGAGAGAGCCGCTGAAGTTTGACTAGTAGGATAGCAGCTTGCAGTGTATCCATACGACTGGTCACCCCCAAGACGTCATGGACTCCTCTTCCCCCTTGATTAGCAATGGCACGGCAACTGTCAGCCAAGTCCTGATCATGACACACGATGGCTCCCGCATCTCCCCATGCTCCCAGGTTTTTGGTAGGGTAAAAACTATACGCCGCTAGATCAGCCCCTTCGCCTACTCCCATACCTCCTCTTCGTGCCAGATGAGCTTGAGCTGCATCCTCTAGTAGGGCAATGTTCCGATCTTTGCACAAAGTACGGATAGCCGACATGTCTGCCATCTGCCCGTACAAGTGTACAGGCAATATAGCCTTGGTCCTTGCGGTGATCTTGCCCAGCAACAGCTCCACGTCGAGCAGCCCATCCGCCCCCACGTCTACAAACACCGGCACAGCACCTGATTGCAAGACGACACTCGCCGTAGACACCCATGACACAGCGGGGACAATCACCTCATCTCCAGCACCAATACCTAATGCACAGAGACCAATGAACAATGCGTCCGTACCGTTCCCCACAGCCACCACACACCTCGCACCCACAGTCTCGGCCCATGCCCGCTCAAACTCCCCCACAGCAGCGCCACCGATCCACATCCCCTCATCTGCGATAGCCTCCAGCGACTGCTGCATTTCGGCTTGGAGACCCGCGTACTGTCGTTTCGTATCAAAAAAAGGTATCTTCATCCTATCTGCCATTGAGGGTGTGAAGATACGAAGCAAAAAGGAAAATGTATGCCCTTAAACTTGACAGAGAGCCTTTTCAATACCTTAACAATATTTTGATATTTATTAACTTGCCCGTCTTTTTCTTCCATTATATTTCGTATATTATATTTGCGTAAAATAAAATTTCGACACAAACCAATCCGACCGCACTGTAGACTTCAAACACAATCATGAAAGGAAACATCAAAATCGACAACACAGATCGAAAAATCTTAAAAATTCTCCAGACAAACGGTAAAATCACAAATGCCAAGCTTTCAGAAGAAGTAGGACTATCTCCAGCGCCAACACTCGAGCGTGTCAAAAAACTCGAACAGTCTGGGATCATCAAAAGCTACCATGCTGAACTCAACGCTGAGCTGCTAGGTCTAGGAGTCAACACTTTTGTCCAAGTCACACTCAAAGGGCACAACAAGCAAAACATCGATTCATTCTTGAGCAAAATCAATGAAATAGAAGAGGTCATCGAGTGTCATCACATCACGGGATCGGGAGATTTCATCCTAAAGGTCATCGCCAAAGATATCGCCTCATACCAACTGCTTATGCTCGAAAAAGTAAGTGACATAGATACAGTGGATAGTTTGCAGTCCATGGTAATTTTGTCTACTTTCAAAAACAACAAAGAAATACCTCTACAGCAAACCAATTGAAACAAATGTCACAGGATTTAATACTCGATGCTGCTCAAATAGATCAGCGGATCATCCGAATGGCCTACCAAATCTACGAGCATCACCTCGATGAAAAGCATCTCATTCTGGCTGGGGTCTCAGACAATGGCCATGATTTTGCGAAACTGCTGGAGAAAGAACTCAAAAAAATCTCTACATTGACACTGACAGTAGGCAAAGTAGATATCAACAAAGAGGCCCCATTTTCGGAAGAGATCGCGCTCGACCTAGACGACAAACAGCTCGTCAAAAAGTCCGTCATCCTCATCGATGACGTGCTCAACTCTGGCAAAACCGCAGCTTTTGCCCTCAAAGCGCTACTCACTGTCAATGTCAAAAAGATAGAAGTAGCAGTCATGGTCAATAGAAGCCACAAATCGTTTCCGATCTATCCAAAATACACTGGGTACGAACTGACTACCACCATCAGTGAGCATGTGACGGTTCATTTCCTTGGAAAAGAAAAGGGTGTTTATTTATCCTAAACACCCTTTTCATTCACTCTTCTCCTACGCCTTTTTACTCTGTGGTTTCTGGATACAGCACGATCCTGATATACTCTTCAGTATCCACGTACTTCTTGGCAGCCGTCTGTATATCTTTCGCACTGAGCTCTTCTATCCTCTCATTTAGCTCATTGATTTTGCTCAAATCCAGGTCATTCTTGACGTAGGATTTCATGGCCCCTAGCCAAAAGCCATTCTCCTTCCAATTGAGTTCCATGTCTCGTCTCTGCGTCTCTTTGATTTTATTGAGATCCTCTTCGCTCACACCATTTTGCTGAATATCTCTCACTACGTCGAGGGCAGCCCTCACCAATGTATCCACATTTTCTGGTGCACAAGGAAACTGGATCTGAGTACTGTAATGCTCGTATGGTCTCAAATGTCCTTGACCACTCGCTCCTACACCATACACTCCTCCCTTTTCTTCACGCAAAATCTCGATCAACTTGATATCGAGCACCTCTGAAAACGCCTTGATATAATAACTATCCTTGCGTTTGTATTTTTTTTGTTCGGAGAAAGTCATCACCACTGAGCTCTTGGGTTCGCTTCCCTTATAGATTGCTTCTGACACCATCCCTGTCGGCGGACGAATACCTCTATCTACCCAAGACATTTTTTCGACAGAGGCCGTGCCTCCACCTAGATACCGCTCAATGAGTGGGATTAGAGTCCCTTCGTCGTAGTTACCAACAAACCAATACGTAAAATCTCCCGGCTGTGTAAACTGTGTTTTAAAAAATGCAATGGCAGCATCCCTATCCACTTTTTCCAAATCTTCGACAGATGGCACTCCCCCTCCACGCAGATGACCCTGACTCATGATGCGAGCCATGCGGTCTTGGAAATAATAATTGGGGTTAGAGAGCACATTGGCAAGTACAGCCTTGTTGCGCTGCATCAATGACTGAAACGCCTCCTCATCCGTCCGTACTTGGGTAAAATACAGGAAAACCAACTGTAGCATCGTCTCCAAATCCTTGGGGGAAGCATTGCCACTAAACCCAGACTCCAAATCCGACAAGTAAGGTGACACACCAAGTGACTTGCCTGCGAGAGCCTTTTGCAGCTGTGTGTAGGAGTAGTCTCCAACACCACTCAGCGAAATGATGCTTGACGCAAAACTAGCCGACCAATAATCCTCATCAGATGCAACAGATATCCCACCGCTACGGTAGGCAGAAAATAGAATCTCATCGTTTTTATAATCAGTAGGCTTCAAGTACACCGTTGCTCCGTTGGAGAGCTCAAGTACCTTGACCTCTATACGGTCGTAGGTAGACACCTTGGTTACTTTCCCTCCCTCTGGTAGCTCCTTGACCAAATCCGTGTCGACAGCTACTTCGGCCAATGGATCCATTTGCTTTTGCTCAATCTCTGCTACCCAAGCTAGTATTTCTTCTTTCGTTGGTAGAGTCAAACCTTCCAATTCCGGCGCAGTGATGTAGAGCACTCTGTTCTCTGCCTTGATCCAATTCCCAATGATGCTGTTGATTTCCTCAATGGTGATTCCTTCGATATTTTCTTTCAAAAACTCATATTCAAAAGTAATCCCAGGCACAGGTTCGTGCTCTAAAAAATGCCGTATCAACTCATCTGCCAAAGATTCGGACTTGGACTTGTCACGCTCTTTGTAGGCACTTTCATACGCTTCGAGCGTATTGAGCTTGGCTGTATGGAGCTCCGACGCATTGAATCCATGAAGCTCTACTCTTCGGATTTCCTCGAGCAGAGTCACTATACCAGACTTGATATCGTCCGGTTTGGTCACCGAATACCCCGAAAACGCCGTGGTTTTTCGAGATACAGGGGAACCTATGTACGTACCTGCATAAAGGTAAGGAGGATTGGCTGACTGTAGCAGATCACTCAAGCGCTGGTTCATCATCTCCAAAAACAGCGCCTGTACATAACTCTTGCGAAACTGCTCTAAAGTCTTAAACTCCTGCGCCTCGGACTTGTACATGATATTGAAAAGAATGTTGGTCGCTTCAGGATCAGAAGCAATTGCAATCAATGGTTCTTTGTTTTTGGGAAGATCAAACTCTTCTCTCTGTCTTTGTTTGTCTGGATTCCTCAACCCCGAAAAATGCGTCTTTATACGCTCCTCCATCTTGTCCACATCGATATCTCCGACCGCTACGACAGCCATCAAGTCTGGGCGATACCAGTCTTCGTAGTACCGAACGATCGTCTTTCTATCAAAGGTTTCTAAAATCTCTTTCTTACCTATGGGTAGTCTCTCCGCATATTTTGACCCTTTAAATATCACTGGAAGATACTCTTGGAGCATCCGTGTTTGGGCTCCTTGCCCAAGACGCCACTCTTCGATAACAACCCCTCTTTCTTTGTCTATCTCCTCTTGGGCAAAATTCAAATTACCTGCCCAATCTTCGAGGATAGTCAGGCCACTTTCGAGTATCTCTTCATCATCAGACGGTATCGGCAAGATGTACACCGTCTCATCAAATGAGGTATAGGCATTGAGATGGGCACCAAACTTCACACCCACAGACTGCAGGTAGCTCACCAAGTCATTCTTTCCAAAATGCTTTGAACCATTGAATGCCATGTGCTCCGTAAAATGCGCCAAGCCTTGCTGATCATCATCCTCCAAAATCGAACCCGCATTGACAACAAGTCGAAGCTCCACGCGGTTCTCTGGTTTCGTGTTTTGTTTGATATAATAAGTGAGCCCATTTTCCAATGTCCCCATACGAACACTGGGATCAAAAGGAATCAACTGTTCGGTCGGTTCCTGAGCCAATACAGACCCAAAACACAACATCATCGCTAGCAATAGTGCATGGCACTTCATCGATGAGAATACTTTCATAATTTGAGGTTTAGGATAAAACTAAAAACAGCTTGCGCCGCACTATTTGGATTTTAATCGAATGTAAAACGTGGCATATGTCCGATTGACCTTCACTTCCACACACACACCCTTTTTATAGGTATAGGTATTGTCACCATCTTCTGATTCTAGATGGTAGACATGATTGCCTCGGTTCTCTATGATTAGGTTTGTGCCAAAAATCTGCGAGAACACCTCTCCCTTGCCTACCGGCTCTGAAAAATAAATCTCTGGAATTGAATACTTCACTCCCGTAGATTCGAAGTGCAAGAAATCACTATCTCGCTCGATGTGGTAATACCCCTTTCGTCTTTCTACTTTGGATTCCTTTTGGGTCGCACCATTGAGGGTACTCAGCGCGTGCCCCGAATAAAGTACACCATTGACATAAGTCTCCGTCAAATTGTAATCCACCCTCAGTTTGACTACCACCCGAAAATGAGTCACACTTGAGATCGAATAAAACATCGAATCCCCCTTAACGATACGCTTAGCGGTCATGTTGCCGATTACATTTCCCCCTTTGACGATTTCATAATTCAGAGTCTGAGCAGATGAGCTCATAATTCCCCATCCAAGGACAAAAACAAACAAACAAGTGGCTTTTCGCAATGAGAATTTCAAGTAATTCAGGTTTATTTCAATGACACGATTAATCCGTATTGAAGTTTGAAGATAAAGCAAAATTGGAGAGTATAAAATTCTACAGTCAATAGATTTGTCACATTTGACCTCCTCATATTTATATCTTCCTCATCCTTTAGAATTTAGGATTCGAAGGGCAAATAATTCTATCTTTGCGCCATGGGCACGAACGTTGGTTTAAAAGATTTGAGGAAGGTCCCTCAAGAGGATATTAGTCTGTTTTTGAAAGAAATCGGAGAAAAGCCTTTCCGAGCTAAGCAGATCAAAGAATGGATTTGGAAAAAATCAGCCAAATCCATTGACGACATGACCAACATCTCCCTCAAGACCAGAGACCTACTTAAGGCCCACTACGTGATCAAGCCTGTCTCCGTAGACAAGGAACAAAAAAGCTCCGACGGTACCATCAAGTCGGCCATGAAACTACACGACGACCATGTCGTCGAAAGCGTCCTCATCCCCGCTGACAGTCGCATGACTGCCTGTGTCTCATCACAAGTAGGCTGTTCGTTGAGTTGTAAATTTTGTGCGACAGGATACATGGACCGTGCACGCAACCTTGACGCTTCTGAGATCTACGACCAAGTGGTAGCAGTCAACAATCAATCTCTCGAAAACTACAATACCCCACTCTCCAACATCGTATACATGGGCATGGGAGAACCTCTCCTCAACTATGCCAACGTACTCGAGTCCATCAAACACATCACTTCGCCCGAAGGACTCAACATGAGCCCAAAACGGATCACAGTCTCTACGGCTGGCATCTCCAAAATGATTAGAAAACTGGCTGACGATCAGGTCAAATTTAACCTCGCCCTATCCCTCCATGCGGCCAACGACGAGAAGCGAAACAAGATCATGCCTATCAACGAGTCCAATACGCTCGATGTATTGCGGGATGCCTTGAACTACTTCTACCAAAAGACCAACAACAAAATAACCTTCGAGTACATTTTATTTTACGACTTCAACGATTCGATCCAAGATGCCCAAGAGCTCTACGAGTTTTGGAAGCGCGTACCCGCTCGCATCAATATCATCGAATACAACCCCATCGCTGAAGCCAACTACAAAAACGCCGATGACACAACCTTAGATAAATTCATAGACTACCTGCAAAACAAAGGGGTAAATGTACACGTACGCCGCAGCAGAGGAAAAGACATCGATGCGGCTTGTGGTCAACTGGCTAACAAAAGTTAAATCAAATCTAGCCACTATTAGCCCCAAGCCTCACCACATCCAATTTGAGAAGGAGCATTTTCTCTCGGAGAGCAGGATAGCGTTCGGGTTCGATACGTCCCCTTAGCAGACAACTTGCCGTAAATTCTTGCCCTTTGATTTCTACACCAAAATCGTTGAGGACTCGCATCACGTCTTGTGTTTGTTCATAAGGATACTCCAAAGTAAAATCCGTTTTGATCTCAACCGTAAGAATCTCAGCGTGAGACAATGCGTCCTCAGCTGCCGTTTTGTAAGCATGGACTAAACCACTCACTCCTAGTTTAGTCCCGCCAAAGTACCGCACGACCACCACCAGCGTATCTACCAAATCCAAAGACCGAATCTGTCCGAGGATAGGATCCCCAGCCGAATGATTCGGTTCTCCATCATCATTGGCTCGAATCAATTGCTGATTACCCTCATTGATGATGTGAGCAAAACAATGGTGTCTCGCATCATAATATTTCTTCTTTAATTCGTCTACCCTCTCTTTGACCTCATCAATGGAACCTACCGGATAGGCATAAGCCAAAAACTTACTCCCCTTCTCTTTGTAGAACCCCTCTGCTTCCGCTTTTATGACACGATACGTTTCCACCATCAATCCAATCGCTCCAATCTCTCTTTTGCCTCTTTGGTCACCAAATCACTCTCATCAACCTCTACAGCAAGCTTGTAGTAGTTGATCGCTTGATTTACTTTGCCCTGACGCTCCATGATTCTCCCCATCCCTACGAAAGCCAAGCTCTTGTAGTACTCTCCACGATCCGGGTCCGTATTCCCAGAAGCTATGGCCTTATGGTAATATTTTTCGGCCATTTCATCTGAGCCTTGGATTTTTTCTTGGTAGATAGCAGTAAAAACCTCCCCACACATGCGAAAATATGCTTTCGGATTGCCAAGCAAGGTTTTCACCAAAGGCATAGCCGTCTGGTAATCCCCAATAGCCATCAATCCCTCGATGTATTTCGCCTTGAAATAGGTGTTTCGTGGATATTCATAGTGCAGCTTCTTCAAGTAAAACAACGCCTTGTGCGGGTTGTTTTCATAGCGCAAATAGATATAAGCCGTGTAAAGATGGGCTTCTGCTCTAACGATGGTACTCTGATACACCGCACTATCAAGTTGCTTCAAGCCCAAAGCCTTGTTTCCCGATTTGAAAAACCACAAAAATGGAGAGTAGACAGGGTGGCGCTCTGGGTATTTTTCACGAAAATAATTGTACAGGCCTGCCAAAAAATAGAACTCTGGACTCTGCTCCGTTTGCTCCATGGTCACGGTAATCAAGTTATAAGTCTTCTTGGCTTGGGTCACGGATTTCATGTAGCTTCCTTCTCGAGCCAGATACTCTGCCAACAACCCATGTGCAGACATTTTGAAAAACAAACCGTCGAGATCATCAGGATCCTGTTCAATCAACTTTTCAGAATATGCAATCACCTTTTCGAGTTGGGCTTGATGCGCAGGATAAGTAGGACTCGTAGTACGGATCGGTTGATCCTGCCAAGCTATATTCATCGCGCGCATCATCGGGATCACAGGGTGCTTGGGCAGTCTCAGTTCCATTTTCTTGATCAAAAGCTCCGCCGAGTCAGGGGACTCGTTGTACACATAGCTCGCTACTTCCTTGACCTGTGAGAGTATCTCTTGGTCATGCAAAACAGGCAGCTTCTGAGCTTGAAGCACTCCATGGCCAACCAAGCAAATCGATATCAATACTATCAGTCGTCTTCTCAAGTAATTGTGATTTAATCCAGAGGGCAGCAGTGCAATTAACATACCAACCTATATCTTTGGTCAACTCCAATTTCTCAAAAAAAATTGTAGAAGGACCGTTTCAAATTTATGCTTTTTAATGAAGAAAAATATTGTACTGCCAATGAAATAGCACCGCGTATTCTCTTTGATTGGCAAAGCAAACGTGGCACTTCTCAATCCAGACTCATACTTCACACTCACGCAGGCCAAGCGACTTCCTTACCCCGGTCTCCGTATGCCGGTTTTCGGACCACAGGCTCGTTGACCCCTACGGATGCAGACGAGATGATCGACGCACTCCTCAACTTCCTCACCTCTCACCAAATCCAGCATCTCGAAATCAAGCAAGCTCCTGCTTTCATCCACCCCACTCACAGCAAGGTATTGCACGAGGCATTATCACTTCATGGGTTCTCTCATCGATCAGACATCAACCATCACATCGATCTCATGGCATTTACCCCTTCTTCATTTCACAAAATGGAGCAGCGAAAAGTCAAAAAATGCTTGAAAGCAGGCTTTGCTTTCGCCAAGGAAGACATCAGTCAGGCATCCCATATCCACTCATTTATCTGTAGGTGCAGACAGCAGCAAAAGCTCGACATCAACATCCCTGCTCCCCGATTCTTACATTTGATTGAGCAACTGCCTACTTGTTTTGATCTATACACCGTTCGTGACTCACAGGCCACCTTACTCGCTGCAACAGTCACAGTACAAGTCAGCCCCCAGGTCGTCTACAACTTCTTACCTGCCTTTGACAGGACATATGGTGCATTCAGTCCATTGGCACTCCTTCATCATCAACTGATCCACGATTTGCAACACAACCATGTTTCTACACTAGATCTTGGCATCTCCTCTTTGGACGGCAAACCGCAAAGCAACCTTGCCAAGTTCAAAGAACGCATCGGAGGCATCCCAGGCTTCCGAAACACCTACACAAGACATATGTAGCTATGTCTTTTCGCATATTGAACTAGAAGTCATGGTGTTACCCCGTTTTTTTGTTATTTTGCCAACTAACAACCATTAGTCTCAAATTTGAAAAGTATAATATCCATTTTATTCTTAGTTCTTACGACGAGCTATGTCTTTGCTGGAGACACTACTGGCAAAAGCGAAAAAGACAAAGTAGAAAAAGAGAACTACAAGTATGACCCAGACACACACAAATCTGGCGAAACTACTCTCGAGAAAACTGAAACAGCGCGCGAAACAAAAACGAGCCAAAACGAGTCTCAATCAGAAAATGATCCGGACTCAAGTTACTACTCGGTCAACAAATTCAACTACTTGTTTTACTTCGTCTACAAAATCAAATACATGAGTGATGAGGTCCCAGAGGTAGAATTAGGGTTGTAAGCCTCAATGGCTTAGTGCCTTTTTTGCTTACCCCCTTTGCGTCTAAACGTAGAAGGACCTCCCTCAAACGTAATATAAAACGCTAAAGTATGGATAGTCAGGCGCTTCATGGGCGCATTGAAGTCGTTGGTTGCCGAATCTCCATCTAGTACATTGACTAGTCCAAACGAATACCTAAGTTCTGGTGAAAACTTAAACAAAGGCTGGTACAGATCCATCCCCACGCCAATATCAAGAGACAAGTTATATCCCTTCGTTTGCAGTCTTTCTATCGAATTGTCTTTATCCTTTGAGCTCGTCGCTTTGATCGCCGGATTGACCCCTCCCAAAAAATACATCCTTCGATTTCTACGTCGGACCGACTTGTACTTGAGCAAAATAGGAAACTCCACATAAGTCGGATCCTGTATATCACTGACACTCGTCCCATCCGAATACCTGTATTCTAATTCCAGCTGGTTGAATGCCACCGTAGGACTAAACCGAATATCCAATGTCTCCATCAAATGATAGTCAACGACAAATCCAATCTTGAAACCTGGATTGCTCGGTGGCACGACCGAATGCAAAGTATCATAACTAGGCGTCACGAAAGCATCGACATACTGGGACTGATAAGCGGAAGTATGCATGCCTAGCATAAACCCAAAATGCCAACGTTGCTCATCAAAATTGGGCAAATTAACGGAATTGATCTGAGCCTGCGACACATTGGGGATTACCCCCCAAAATACCACCAAAGCGAAGACTACTTTATAGCTGTGTAAATAGAGCTGATGCCGAAAGTAAGTGGAATACATTTAGTTTGTTTAAATCCTAATTTGTCCAAAATCCCTGTAAACTCCTTCCCAAAAGGAAACTCCTGAACGGATTCTGGCAAGTAAGTATACGCAGAATTATCTTTTGATACCAATTTGCCAATCATGGGCAAAACAGCCTTAGAGTAGAAACTGTAGAGCTGTTTCATAGGAAATGCTGTAGGGTTCGAGAATTCAAGAATCACCACCATACCGCCATCCTTTAGCACTCTACGCATGTCTGCAAGCCCTTTTTCCAAATCTTGAAAATTGCGTACACCAAAAGCAACGACTACTGCATCAAAGGTATTGTCCTCAAACAACAACTGCTCAGAATCCCCCATAGACATTTCGATGCGATCGTCATAGCCAAGACGTTTCATCTTTTCTCTACCCATCTCTAGCATACCTTCAGAGATGTCCACGCCAGTGATTCGCTCTGGGTTCAATGTCAATGCTTCGATCGCTAGATCGCCCGTTCCTGTTGCTACATCCAAGATCAATTTGGGCTGATGTGCTTTGAGTTGGCGAATCGCCTTCTTTCTCCAAAGAATGTCTATTCCCATACTCAAGAAGTGATTCAAAAAATCATAGCGCTTGCTGATACTGTTAAACATCTCCGCGACTTGCTCCTTTTTACTGCCCTCTTTGTCTTTATAAGGTAATACTGTCAATTTCCTACTGTTTTATGGACTGCAATATTAAGCAGTTAGCCCTTGAATCTTTCCGAAAAAAATGGAAATATAATGACATAAAGGTGCGCATATCCACAATTATCCATTTAAGCACATAATTTTGCAGCTATGAAAATCAAATCAGCAGAGTTCGTCATCAGCAATACCGACATCACCAAGTGCCCAGTCACCAAAGAGCCAGAGTACGCATTTATCGGACGATCCAATGTCGGCAAGTCCTCTCTCATCAATATGCTGACAGACCGCACCAAACTTGCAAAAACCTCAGGAAAACCGGGCAAGACTCAGCTGATCAACCATTTTCACATCAACAAAGAGTGGTACTTGGTTGATTTGCCAGGCTATGGCTGGGCACAGGTCAGCAAAAAACTCAAAGAAGAGTGGGAGATCATGATTCGCAAATACCTCCGCGAAAGAACCAACCTAATCAATATTTTCATTCTGATAGATTCTCGTATCCCTCCCCAAAAAATCGACTTGGACTTCATCCAATGGGTAGGAGAGAACGGGCTACCGTTCTCGATCATATTTACCAAAGCAGACAAAACTGGCAACCGAAAAATTCTTTCCAACATAGAAACCTTCAAAAACACACTCAGACAAAATTGGGATGAGTTGCCTCCGATGTTTGTATCCTCATCTGCACAAAAGCATGGGCAACAGGAAATATTGGAATACATCGATCAAATCAATAGTACCCTATAAAACATTATATTAGTTTTGCCCCCCATAAATAATTAGCACATGGATTTTAACGAAATAGCAACAGTATCAGGCAAGGGAGGTCTATTCACCGTAGTAGCTCCTACTAGAGGAGGCGTCATCCTCGAAACAATGGATGACCAAAAGAAAAAAATGATCGTCAACATGAACTCCAAGGTATCCATACTCGGCGAGATTTCGATCTATACGACCGATGCTGAAGGGTCCTCTCCTCTTGGAGATGTCATGAAAAAAATTCATGCAGAATTTGACGGAGACACTGGCCTCACAAGCAATTCTGACCCTGAAGAACTCAAAGCATTCCTCAAACACGTCCTCCCAGAGTACGACGAAGAAAGAGTCTATGTATCTGACATCAAAAAAGTAGTCACTTGGTACAACCTCTTGAGCGCGACACAACCGCAACTCTTTGAAGAGGCCAAAGAAGATTCTAAAACAGAAGAATAATTGGAAAAGAAAGTTCGACAGTGTATCCCCCTGCTACTCGCTCACTTCCAACTACCGGATGAGGAGCTTGTACTCCAAGAGGACACCCTCGACGAACTCGAAAGGAAACTTTCGTCCATCATAGGATACCTGCTCACTCATGATCTAGATCGGCTCATGAGTGCCTTTTACAAAATCGATTTGAGCGAGCAGGTATTTAAGAAAATAATCAGTGAAGCTCCCCCCGAAGAAATCAATAGTTTGTTAGCCAAAGAAGTCATTCAAAGAGAGCAGCAGAAACTCGTCACACGAGAAAAATACCGGGATTTCCTATAGGAAGCTCATTACTTTTTTGACCATTTCCTTGGACCCTATGAACAACTGAGAACGCTGATGCAACTCCAGTGGATCCAATTCCATGATTCGACGTTCGCCATCGGTGGCCATACCACCAGACTGCTCCGCAATGAAGGCCAAAGCGTTGCACTCATAAACCAACCGTAGCTTCCCATTGAGAGACTTGTCCGTCCGCGGATAGATATACACCCCTCCTTTGAACATATTTCTATGAAAGTCGGAAACCAATGAGCCGATGTATCGCGCAGAGTAGCGCTGCTCTTTGCAATACTCGATATAGTTCCTCACGCCAGGTTCAAAACTGTAATAGGAGCCTTCATTGACAGAGTAGATGGTCCCTGTCTCCGGAGACTTGATGTTGTCGTGCGACAATACGAACTCCCCCAACGAAGGTTCATGTGTAAAACCATTGACACCATGCCCTGTAGTATAGACCATCATAGTCGACGAACCATAGAGGATGTAACCAGCCGCCACCTGCTTATCTCCGTTTTGCAACACGTCTTCTTTGGTTACGTGCTCTCCTATGGGAGATATCCTGCGATATATTGAAAATATCGTCCCAATGGAAACATTCACATCGATATTGGATGACCCATCAAGAGGATCCATTGCCACGACATAGTTGCTATTTTTGTTGATCTCTACGATTTCATCGTCCTCTTCAGACACAATGGCACAAACCTGTCCCCCGTTGCGCAAGGCACGGATAAAACGTACGTTTGCGATCACGTCCAACTTCTGTTGAGCCTCTCCTTGGACATTGGTAGTACCAATTGCTCCTGTGATATCCAACAGGCCAGATTTATTGATTTCGAGATTAATTATTTTGCCCGCGAGTGCAATATCTCGCAGCAGCTGACTGAGCTCCCCAGTAGCAAAAGGAAACTCGGACTGCTTGGCGTTGATGAATCGATCCAGGGTAGTCCCTATACTCGATCCAATGAGCGTTTCTTTATTCATAAATAGTTTGTTTGGGTAGGGCAAATATATGGCTTTCACCTCCTTAAAAATCCTCCTCAGCAGGTAAAATCAATGAATTCAAGAACAAAAGTTTTCTATATTCAAAGTTGCCCTCTAACTTTGCGCACCCGTTTGGTATGTCAACCATCGTGCATTTTTTCTATATGGTCATAGATGCCCAAACGAATAAACAGCATAATCTCTGTATCGTAAGATGAAGGGAGTGACCGTACAAACATGATATGACAGCAGTAAGCACTACTGCTCGACATGTTTCCATTAAAATCAAAATAGACGAATGAAAGTATTCAAATTTGGAGGAGCGTCCGTCAAGGATGCAGAATCGGTAAAAAATGTTGCCGAGGTGATCAAAATGTTTTGTGACGAAGAATTGGTAATCGTCGTATCTGCCATGGGCAAGACGACCAACCACTTGGAGGAGTTGGTACAGTTGTACGTCGACAAACAAGACTGGAAAATCAAACTAGACTGGATCAAAAACTTCCACTTAGACATCTCTCATGGGCTATTTGATGAGAAACACGAGATCTACGAACGCATCGAATCGATCTTTGATGGAATCGCCGAATACCTTGAGGGTGCTGAGGGCAAAAGGTATGCAGAAATATACAGTGAAATGGTAAGCCAAGGAGAGCTCCTCTCTACACGTATCATCCGACACTATCTCAACGAAAACGTCAAGAAAACCACTTGGTTGGACGCACGCGAATACATCAAAACTGATTTCAACTTCACCGACTCTCGTGTGGATTGGGAAATCACCAAACGAAACATCAGCAGCAAAATACCGAGCTTCACCAAAGACGGCTTGGTCATCTCACAAGGATTCATCGGTTCCAACAGTGAAGGAAAAACCACTACGCTCGGCCGTGAGGGGTCGGATTTTAGTGCGGCAATTTTCGCTACGGGCTTACAAGCAGAATCCGTGACCGTATGGAAAGACGTCCCGGGTGTCATGACTGCCGACCCACGCAAAATGCCCGAAGCGATGGTCATCCCTGAGCTCAAGTACACTGACGCAGCAGAAATGACCTACTACGGGGCATCCATTATTCACCCTCGTACCATCAAACCTCTGGCTCAAAACAAAATCAAATTATATGTGAGACCTTTCACCGCTCCCGAAAACATCGGCACGGTAATCGGCAAGGGACACGCTGAAAAACATCCCGCATCTTTCATCGTAAAGACCAAACAAGTATTTATTGAATTTGGCGTCACGGATTTCACATTCATCAACGAGAAGAAGCTCAGTCTGTTATTCAATGCTCTCGATCAACTCAATATCAAAATCAACTTGATGCAAAACTCGGCAGTTAGTTTTGCGATATGCATCGACAAGAAATTTGACAAAGTAGAAAAACTCATCGAACGACTGAAAGGTGATTTTGAAATAGAAATGCGTGAAAACCTTGAGCTCTTGACTGTGATTGGATACGATGATCTAGCGTTGAGTCAGATCTACCATAGATCCGATGTGATTTTGGAACAAAAAACCAAAAAAGTCTATCACCTCCTTTATGTGCCTGAAAAAATCCACAAGGAACTCAGTGCGCAAAAAAAGAACTAAAACTAAAGAGATTCCTCTGCATAGGATGCATCTCTGACAAGCGCAACAAGAAAACCACATGATTAAAGCGGGTGGAGACATTTCCTTTCTACCCGCTTTTTTTCGATCCATTGTGTACTACGTTTGGCTCGACTGGATGTGCGCGACAAGGTGATCCATAGACCTAGATATCATCTCGTAGATCAGCACAAAGCCATCGTCCCCACCATAATAAGGATCTGGCACATCCATTTCTCCATTTCCCTCTGGATCAAACTCCCGGAGCATATACAGATTCTCTACCTCTCCTGGTGCAATTGCTTTCATGCTTTGGTAATTGCTATGATCCATCGCTATGACATAGTCAAATGTCTCAAAATCCTGCGCGCGAAACTGTCGAGCCTTATGCTGTATCGGCACCCCATTGGACTGTGCCACCTGTATTGACCGAGGATCAGGCTGCTCTCCCACATGATACGCTGCTGTCCCTGCCGAATCGGCTTGTATCTCTAATGACCGAGTGTGATGATTAAAAATTGCCTCAGCCAATGGTGACCGACAAATATTTCCCAAGCATACAAATAATACTTTCTTCATAATATTCCATCTCTATACAGGGCCTAGACTCAGCCCTCATCCATTTCAAATTTGTCACAAAGCATCTTTATCTATATTTTCATAGAATTCATCGAATTCAATTCGTCTTCGTCTTATTATTCGATAGTTTTGAAACGAAAACATTAAATAAATCAATGTCGAGGAAAGCCAAATCAGAACTTTCGTTCATACTTAAGATATCCCTCCTGTTCATCATACTTTTTGCCTGCAAATTAACTAAAACGGATAGAGTCGTTGCAGGCGAGCAAGCGTCTGCACACCCCCAAGATTCAGTTCTAATCACCCAACCCAGGCACTAAAACAGCCTTACCCCCTCCCAGGACGTGATTCACGCCCTCTCTAAAACTTTTTTACTTTTTTTTCATTTATCGGGTTACCTTTTATTTAGTTGTCGTATATAACAGTACATAACACAAATTTTATTCATACACCTGTTTAACATTTTTATCAAAAATGAAAAAGCCCCGAAGAAGTTCGGGGCTTTTGCGTTGACAAGACCTAAACATGTATGTGGAGACGTGCCCCTAGCCGCTCCGCACAATTTCTCCGATACAAAAAAAGCATCTCTTTCGAGATGCTTTTTCATTTGTCGTTGTTAGGATAGTTTATCTTATTGTGAAGCCTATACCGGCTGTCAACGTATTGTATCTCTGGAATGTATAATCCGTATGGATCGTAATGACCGCCAACTGCAATCTCAGACCTAATGTACCTCTCCATCCACTACTCAAGTACTCCTCATCAATAGGGTCCGTCAATGTGATTGTTGCGCCAGTATTTTCATCCTCCAAATAGTAATCACCTAACACTCTAAGGTTGGTGTTGGTATTGTTGTACCCAAACCCACCATACGCTGTGATGACAGAAAACTTCTTAGACACCAAAAGCTGATAGGTCCACGAGTTGATATCAAATTCACCTCTTTGATCCACTCCGTCCATCACATCTCCATTGTTATACAACCCTGACTTTCCGTAGATTCTGTTGTAGCCTACGAGCACCGCCATGTCTACTGGGATATGTTTGATGGCCGGAATCCATTGTTTGAAATCGTGCATCAATCCCAAACCAAACATTCCAACACTAGATTTGTTGCCATAATCATCCTCACCGTTGATGGTCGGCATCCATCGCACCTTCAAATCCGTGCTTTTGATCAACCCTACACCTAACTGAACCATCGGGGTTGGGACCATGCCATTGTACTTATCATCAAGATCAAGCCCTTCTGGGGTCTCAAAATCAGAATTGATTGTTACACCATCTTGAGTGTAGCTTGTTCTGATATTGGTAGTTGTCTTGTCTCCAAAAAGGGTCGAGGTTGTAGGAAAATTAGGATCAACCAAAGTTACATTTTGATAATCAGTCTCTACAATATCAAAAAACAGATCGTTATCTGGAGCAAAAGCAACGTTCATCGTGACCGTCAAATCAAAGCCTAGAGGTTTGTGTGCCTTGGCCGTATTGTACCATCCATTGGCCACCCCATACCCTACCCCTGTAAAAAGAGGATTGAGATAATCTCCCATAAACACACTGGCATCTTCTGATCCCGCCTTCAAAAAGGCCGTCATATCTGCCAAATCCTGCGCTTGAGTGGTCGATAGACTCAGCATAGATGCAGCGAGTGCAGCACAAACTTTATTGGTAAAATTCAATTTCATAATTTCAAATTTTGGTTTTGCGGGATAAAAATAGACCGATTTGGACTAATCTCATAGCAAATCATATTTTACTCGATCGATGAGCTCCTATTTTAGATCAATAAAAAATCTATGTCGACATAAAGAAAATTTATTTGTAATGGAAAGTATTGGTGGCTCCACGAGGTAGATTTGCTGTATCAAAAAATTAAAACACTTTTAACAGATTAATTATGTCATTAGTAGGAAAAAAAGCCCCATTATTCAACGCACCAGCAGTAATCGATGGAGAAGAAATAGTTGAGTCATTTTCATTGGATCAGTATATCGGCAAAAAAGACGTCGTATTCTTTTTCTACCCAAAGGATTTCACGTTTGTATGTCCAACTGAAATCTTGGCTTTCCAAGAGAAATTGGCTGAATTCGAAAAAAGAGGTGTAGCTGTAGTAGGTGCATCAACAGATACAGAAGAGTCTCATCTTGCATGGTTGTCTACTCCAAAGGACAAAGGCGGAATCGAAGGCGTGACTTACCCAATCGTAGCAGACACAAGCAAAACAATCGCTAGCAACTACGGCGTATTGGCAGGTGACTGGGATTACGACGAAGAAGGCAATTTGTCATTCACTGGACTTCCAATAGCGTTTAGAGGCACTTTCTTGATCGACAAAGAAGGGACAGTAAGACAAGAAACGATCAACGATCTCCCACTGGGTAGAAACATCGACGAAATGATCAGATTGGTAGATGCACTACACCACGTAGAAAAACACGGTGAAGTATGTCCTGCTAACTGGGAAGAAGGAAAAGACGCAATGCAAGCAACCAAAGACGGTGTAGCAGACTACTTGTCTAAGCACTAAAAAGAAGAAATAAGACAAGATTCCTAACCGTCTCAATATTATTGGGGCGGTTTTCTTATTTTTGGGCCGTGCTAGGAATCGTCAGTAAATCAATGGGGCTTTGGTATCAGGTAGAAACGACCGATGGCCAAATGCATAATTGCCGCCTCAAGGGGAAATTTAAGTTGGAAAACAAAAAAATATCCAACCCCGTGGCTGTCGGAGACAAGGTAGAACTACTCAAGGATCAAGGAGACGCCAACGCCATGATCATCTCCAAAATACTCCCTCGCGAAAACTACATCATACGTGTGTCTCCCAAAAAGAAAGGGCACAGTCACATCATCGCTTCCAATCTTGACCAAGCCATCATCGTGGCAACTGTAGGCACTCCCAAAACATCCCTTGGCTTCATCGATCGGTTCCTAGTCACTGCAGAGGCTTTTCGCATCCCTGCCACCATACTCATGAACAAGATCGATCTGCTCGACAAGGAAGAGCTCGCTAAGCTCCGTGAAAAAATGACGGAGTATGAAGCACTGGGCTACCAAGTACGCTATACCTCTGCCTTAATCAAGAAAGACATAGATGGACTAAAAGAATTTCTCAGCGGAAAAACATCCTTATTCACAGGACACTCTGGAGTAGGCAAATCAACAATTGTCAACTCGCTCGCTCCCGAAGCAGATCAAAAAACTTCTGAAATCTCTGAATTTGCCAATAAAGGCGTACACACCACGACCTTTGCCGAACGATTCAAGCTCGATACGGATACTTATATCATAGACACCCCAGGTATCAAAGAACTCGGTCTCGCCGAAATCGAAAAAGAAGAACTCAGTCACTATTTTCCCGAATTGCGCGAACTAATGGGACAATGCAAATTCAGCAATTGCACACACACCCACGAACCCGGCTGTGCCATCGAATCTGCATACGAAGACGGGCGCATCTCTCAGTCTCGCTACGACAGTTATCTTAGCATGTTGATGGGAGATGACAACAGGAGGTAAATTCAGTACTTGAAGCGATGAATCAAACGCCTCACAATGCTTAAATCCCAACCCCAATTCAAATAACTAATCACTCGGTACAGCCAAGTGTTTCCTCTCAGGGTTTTCATCAAAGCCATCAATTGTGCTACCTCTTCTCTATGCCCCATCAAAAAAGCATGCCTCACCTCATATTGTATCCTCCTCACCAAGGCCTGATCCTCCTCAGGAGAGATATTCATCGCGGCAATTTTATAACAAATACGCACTGTCGACTGTAGCTGTCGGTCACCTGGCTGATAGAGCCCCGACGAATGTGAATATTTCAACCTTCTGATCCGTGTCAACATATCTGGCTGGTAGGCATACTCCCAGTGACGAGCCGAACGAACCCAAAAATCGAAATCCTCATAAGCCAAGGATTCATCATATCCTCCCAGTTCATCTAACACATCTTTGCGCATCATCATGGTAGGAGGTGGGATAAAATACGTGTCAATTAGCCGCTCATAGACCTCTCCATTGTAGGGTTCATGTTTTCCATCCGCAAAATGATAAGAGAGAAGCTCCCCTCGCTCATCAATATACTCTGCCTCCGAATACACCACACCCACTCGGTCCGACACACGGTCCCAAAAAGCGACCTGCTCACTCACACGCTTTGACAGCATCACATCGTCACATGCCAAATCAATCACATATTGACCACTAGCCAGTGCCAGCCCTCGATTAAAGGCCGTCGTATTGCCCACGTTCTCTTTCAACGCCAAAAAAGGAACTTCAGGATAATCTTTTAAGAAAGTTTGAATTACCTCAGCACTACCATCGGTACTGGCATCATCCACTACGATCACTTCCAAATCCGAATAGTCCTGCCCCATCACCGAATCCAACGATTCTCTGACAAAAAGCGCCTGATTATAACACAGGCAAATCACCGACACTTTAGGCTTCTGCATTCGTCAAAAATAAGCATTGACAAGAACACTACCCTCCCTCACACATTTTGTTTACACAACGTTTTTCCCCCTTATACTTTCAATGTTTTGGACTTTTGCCTACTTTCGTGACCCAAATGAAACTTAGGAAAGACATATCCAAGCGAAACGCATTCATTCTGATCTTAGGAATGATCATAGGCATGGCCCTCATCGGCCAACCTATCGCCAAGCACTATGTCGACGATTTGAGCTACTGTCAGGTAGATTCAGAAGACGAAACTACGGATCAAGAGGGTTCTCAAGAAAAGCTATCCATACTAGAGGCAGTGACCCCTGCGGCGCAATTTCAGGTCATCACGACCTACTATCACTTGCTCCATACACCCGTAGTATTCGTAGGTGAGATCAAACATACGAGCATAGATTTTATCGAAAAGTTACCGCAAAAATTGCAAAAAGTGCTTTTCAATTTCATCATTGCCACCAACGCACCTTAAGGCCTCCGTCCTATACGCACTCCCGCCTCCTCACACAGGCAATCACACTCAGCAAGATTTTATCAAACAATAATTTTATATAACATCATATACTAATGAAAAATAAAGGAGGAGTAGTATTACTCACAGTAGTGGTCTCTTTGCTTTGCATCTATTATCTATCGTTCACGTTTGTCGCACAGCGTGTCAACGAGGAAGCAACTGCAGCAGCCACTGTTGACAACACGACAGATTATGCCAAGAAGCAGCAATACCTAGACTCTATCTGGAAAGAGCCGGTTTACAACTTGTTTGGCGTGGATTTCACGTATCAAGAAATCAAAGAAACAGAACTCAACCTTGGGCTTGACCTAAGAGGAGGTATGCACGTAACCCTAGAGGTCTCACCGATTGAAATCGTCAAAGGAATCAGTGGCAACAGCCCAGATCCAGACTTTTTGAAAGCTTTGGCTACAGCCAAAGAGAAAATCAAAGGAACACAATTGGACTTTGTCACAGAATTCTATTCTTCATTCAAAGAATTGGCTCCAGACAAAAGCCTAGCAAGTGTGTTTGCTACCGCTGCAAACCGTGGCAGAATCAGCCTCAGTACGACTGATGAAGAAGTACTAGCTTTGATCAACGAAGAAGTAGATGGAGCAATCGAAAGATCTTTCAACATCTTGAGAACGAGAATTGACAGGTTCGGTACGTCACAACCCAATATCCAAAGACTACAAGGTACGGGTAGAATCCAAATCGAACTACCTGGTGTAGACAACCCAAACCGAGTAAGAAAACTCTTGCAAGGCGTGGCGAAGCTCGAGTTCTGGGAAGTATACGAAATCAATGAAATCATCCCTACGCTTCAGGCAATGAACGACGTAGCTGTGAGAGATCAGCAAGCTCAACTTTCTGAACTAGTAGAAGAAGGTGATAAAGCAGAAGCCGAGACAGAAAACATCGACGACCTATTAGGCGATGATTCGGCAGACGCTTTGGACTCAGCCAGTGGTGATGATCTCGCCTCTCAGCTTGAAAGCGACAGCACTGCATTAGACTCAGCAGCCTTGGATGCACAAGTTTCTCCTTTGTTTAGCCTCTTACAGGCACAATACGGGTTGATCTACAACCTGAGAGACACTGCCAAAATCAATCGCGTGTTGCAAAACGAAGACGTGATGAAAAGAATTCCAAACACGACAAAGTTCATGTGGGCAGTGAAGCCTGTCAAATCTCAAGACGCATTGAGCCAAGACGAATTCATCGAGCTCTATGCCATCAAATCCAGCAAAGGAGGAAAGGCTCCATTGACAGGTGAAGTAATCATCGACGCGAGACAAGAGCTCGATCAGAGATCTGCACCATCTATCGGTATGAACATGAACGCAACAGGCGCCAAAGAATGGAAGCGACTGACTGCAGCTAACATCAACAGAAGAATCGCAATCGTACTCGATGGCTATGTCTACTCTGCACCTAACGTACAAGGTGAAATCCCTAACGGGAGTTCGCAAATCACAGGGAACTTTACACTAGAAGAGGCAAAAGATCTTGCCAATATCCTCAAGGCTGGTAGCCTACCTGCTCCTACGACCATTGTCGAAGATGTAGTGATCGGACCGACTTTGGGTAAAGTAGCGCAGCAACAAGGTGTCATTTCTATTTTGGCAGGTCTAGGTATCGTGATCATCTTTATGATCGCTTACTACTCCAAAGGAGGATTGGTAGCCAACCTCGCCTTGTTCTTCAATGTCTTTTTCATCCTAGGAATCTTAGCTCAACTCAGTGCGGCATTGACTCTACCAGGTATCGCAGGTATCGTCTTGACCATTGGTATGTCTATTGATGCCAACGTACTGATTTTCGAAAGAATCAAAGAAGAAATCAAGAATGGATCCGGCATCAAGCAAGCGGTAGCTTCTGGTTACAAGAAAGCCTACTCTTCGATTGTAGATGCCAACGTGACTACTTTGCTGGTAGGTATCATATTGTATGTATTGGGACAAGGGCCTATCAAAGGATTTGCCATCACCTTGATCATAGGTATCGTATGTTCATTCTTCTCAGCGGTATTCATCACTAGAGTGATCACCGAGTGGATGACCAAAAAAGGAGACCAAAGCAAAATCTCATTTGCGACTCCATTCTCCAAAAATTTCTTGACAAATTTGAATGTAGATTTCATCTCGAAGAGAAAAATGGCCTACATCTTCTCCGGCACAGTGATCGCTATCGGTATGATCGCCATGGTCACCAAAGGTCTGACCTACGGAGTAGACTTCACGGGCGGTAGATCCTATGTGGTTTCTTTTGAGCAACCAGTAGTTCCTTCTCAATTGAAGACAGCGCTATCGAATAGTTTTGACAAGCAAGGTGTAGAAGTAAAGACTTTTGGAGCAAATAACATCCTGAAAATCACAACCAGTTACCTCATCAATGATGAGTCAGATGCGGCAGATATCAAAGTAAAAGATGCTTTGGTGGCAGGCGTTAGTGAATTCACAGGTTTGACCTACGTGCAAGATGACACGAAAGCTGGCGAAGGTCAGTTCACAATCGCAAGTTCATCCAAAGTAGGAGCGACCATAGCAGACGACATCAAAAATGCATCTTTCGAATCTGTACTGTTTGCTTTGATCATGATCTTCCTCTACATCTTGGTAAGGTTTAGAAAATGGCAATTTGGACTCGGCGCGATCATCGCACTCTTCCACGATACGCTGTTCGTGCTTTCAGCATTCGCTATTGCCAATGTCATCGGCATCTCATTCGAAGTAGATCAAGTATTCATCGCAGCAATGCTGACCATCATCGGGTATTCAATCAACGATACAGTAGTCGTATTTGACCGTGTCAGAGAAAATCTCGATATGAAACAGGGTTCTGATTTGAAACCGGTATTCAACGAGGCTTTGAACAGCACCATCAGCCGTACCATGATCACCTCACTGACGACTTTGATTGTAGTAGTGATCCTGTTCTTGTTTGGCGGAGCAGTCTTGAAAGGCTTCTCGTTTGCTTTAATCATAGGTATATTAATAGGTACTTATTCGTCTATATTCATTGCTACTCCGGTAGTGATTGACTTCAATAGCAAGAAAAAGAAATAAGGGGATACCCTGACAAACATTCGAGCCTCTGGTCTATGATCAGAGGCTTTTTTTATACTTTTATCCCATGAAGGTCACGCTAATCGGCACAGGAAAAGTCGCCCAGAGTCTCGCACATGCATTACACAGTCAACAACTCCTCTATGGGGTACACGGCAGAGACATCCTCCAAACCAAACGAATCCTACAAGATCTACCAGGTGCCAAGACATTGGACAACCTTGATTTTGCGAAGAACCCCTCAACGGTATATCTACTGGCAGTCAGTGACCGAGCAATCGAGATAGTAGCACAGCAGTTTGATTGGCCTCAAGCAGCCATTGTAGCACATACTTCAGGCACCACAGACCTGGCCGCCCTTGACTCTTGCCCTAGAGGCGGGGTTTTTTATCCTTTGCAGAGCTTTGCCCAAGACTCAAAGATAGACTGGGCTCAAACTCCGCTACTTATTGAAGGAGGCGACTCAGCTACCGAAGAGACCCTACTCCAACTCGCTCAGCAGCTCAGCTCCAAGGCCCAGCAAGCGGACCGTGAGACACGACAGCTGTTGCACGTGGCAGCAGTATTCGCTAGCAATTTCACCAACCGTATGCTCTACGCAGCGGGAGAAATTCTCTCCGAGAGCAAACTAGACCTCCAAGTACTCGAATCACTTGTCTCTCAATCGGTACGCAATGTTTTCATTCATGGTCCTCAAGAAGCACTAACAGGTCCCGCACAACGGGACGACCAAAGCACAATCCAACACCACTTGAAGCTACTCGCTCAAAACCCCTCATTACAACTACTGTATCAGCGACTTACAGACTATATTGAATACTCCAAGCCGCAAAAAAGGTAACCACTCCCACAGTCACACACTACCAGTTTTCCCGCCTGCACTAGGTATTTCTCTTAGTTGTCAAGACACCCTCAACCTACAAATAGGCTTAAAACAAGCATAAATAGCACTATATCTACATATACTCAGAATCAAAACCATAGCTTGCTGATTTTCTTAATTGTACGATTACGAAAATCTTGTATTTTATTATTGGCGTTTGTCTCGCAACTTTGGAAAACTAATAGTCAACTGCACGAATCTCAACTACTAAACACTAGAGCTATGAAGGGATATTTCATCAGACCATCCAGAATCACACCATCGGTTTATTTCAACCCGAAGAACCAATTGTTGGATGTCAGAGGTAAATCTAGCCCTGAAAATGCATTAGCGTTTTACAACGTACTGCTACAAAACATCGATAGCTACGTACAGTTAGACGTCACTAAATTGACGGTCAATATGGCATTCGAATACTTCAATACTAGTTCGAGCAAGTGCCTGTTCATGATCTTGAGAAAATTAGAAAGTGTAGAGCAATTAGGAAAGAAAGTAGTCGTCAATTGGTATTATGAATGCGACGATGAAGACATGAAAGAAGCAGGTGAAGACTTTAGCTCATTTTTTGAGTATGAGTTCAACTTCAAGGAAGTATCTGTGATCAAAACCCTCGGGGGCATAGTAGACAAAGATGAAAAAGCCGCCTAATTGAGACGGCCAAAGAAAACCAAAATAAGATTGTGATGAAACCAAAATTCAAAACAGCGAAAAAGACAGTAGTACAGGTGTTTATCGGTACAGTCGTGACTTACGGATTTGTGTTCGTTTGCTCGATACTTAGTGTTATGGCTTGATCCAGTTTCTTAGAGATTTCGTGATTCTGACGGAATTTTGTGTATGAAAGTATGTCGATACTTCTAACAGAGCGAGCTATGGGAATAAGGAACGCAATGTAAGAAACGATAATCTCAATAGAACTAGATCAGCACAAGGACTCTGAAGCCATTCAGAGTCCTCTTTTTTTATAAAAGAGCTATGTTTTTCTGAAAAGAAGTCTCAAATGAGATATTCGTATCAGTGCCTATCACTCCTTCCAAATCATGAATCTTTCCATAGAGCACATCTCGCAAATGACTATTGTCGCGTGACATCACCTTGACAAGCAGAGCATATTTGCCTGAGATGTTAGAACACTCAATAACCTCTGGAATCTTTTCCAGTTCTCTCACTATTTGGGGAATAAACTTCGCGTTGGCCACATCGATGCGTGTGATCGCTTCGGTAGTATACCCTAGGGCTTTCGGGTTGAAGCGAAAAGTTGCCTTCTCAATCACCCCTATCTGTCTCAGTTTGTTGACTCGTTGATGCACCATGGTATTGGAAATCCCCAGCTCCTTGGCTACCGTCGAAAAAGGCACTCGAGCGTTCTCACTCAACCGCCGCAAAATCGCCTTATCTATTTCGTTAATTTGACCCAACTCTTCCATTTTCTACATAAATATAGCACATATGACTCTATACACCCATATAAATAGTCAAATTAACTTTAAATAATGCCAAAACAAACCATTACCATCAAATACTAGCACTAAACAATCAATTTGATTCTATTTGTAACAGTCAAATGAATTATCAAACAATCATAGCCCAATGTTGGTCAGACTATGTGTCTAAAACTCCATCCGCTCAGGCGATACACGAGCTGCTGCAAGCTCGAGGAGAGACCATAGTCAATGACCACATTGCGTTTCGCACCTTTGGCCATCCCAAGACCAACATCGAAGTATTGGCTCGTCCATTCCTAGATGCAGGGTACATCGAATGCGGACAGTATGATTTCGAAACAAAAAAATTACAAGCCAAGCATTACGAACATCCTGACCGGGATGCACCAAAAATATTCATCAGCGAATTGATAGTGGAGCACTTTACGGAAGAACTCCAACACACAGTCAATCGCATCGTTGATCAAGTCCCGAACCAATACATCACGTATCCTTCTCGTCCATGGATCGAAAAATCGCAAGCCGTATACCAGTCCTTGCTCAAAGAGTCTGAATATGCCGCTTGGCTATACGTCTTTGGATTTTGCGCCAATCATTTCACAATATTCGTCAACGCACTGACGAGTATTCCTACGCTTGAAACCATGAACACCCTGCTCAAAGAAGAAGGATTCGAGCTCAACAGTGCTGGAGGTGAAATAAAAGGAAGTCCTATGGCTTGTCTAGAGCAATCCAGTATCCTCGCAGACCAAATACATATCTCTTTCGATGAGGGGGACCAACTCATTCCTTCTTGCTACTACGAATTTGCCAGAAGGCACCCGGCTCGCGATGGTTCGCTGTTTCAAGGCTTTATTGCTCAGTCTGCCGACAAAATCTTTGAGAGTACGAATACAAGAAAAATGCCCAAACTGAATTAAGCAACAAACAACAACCCAATAAATGATTTTGGTCACAGCCAAAATTGACTTTTTCATCAGTGGCTCGGTCGATCCGTCATGGTTCGACCGAGGGCATTTCTTTCCCCTTTGTGAATTGGGTTTAAAAATCAAACAAATCATATCGCTCATTTGTCTATTCATATATCTTTGCGGCTATGGCAAAGAACGACGATAACGAACTAAAGAAAATCATATCCCATGCCAAAGAGTATGGCTATGTGTTCCCTTCGAGTGAAATATATGATGGTCTCAGTGCGACCTATGACTATGGACAATACGGCGCAGAGCTCAAGCAAAACATCAGACAGTACTGGTGGAAAGCCATGGTACAAATGCACGAAAACATCGTCGGTATCGATGCATCGATATTTATGCACCCTACGACCTGGAAAGCATCCGGTCACGTGGACGCATTCAATGACCCTATGATTGACAACAAAGACTCCAAAAAACGATACAGAGCAGACGTATTGATCGAGGACTTTGTCGCCAAGATAGAGGCTAAAATCCAAAAGGAAATCGACAAGGCAGCCAAGAAATTTGGAGAGTCGTTTGACGAAGAGCAATTCAAAGCGACCAATCCACGCGTGCTCCAGAACCAAGAAAAAATCGACGCAATCAATGCGCGATTCAAAAAAGACATCGAAGAGGAAAATTTCGAAGATCTCAAACTCTTGATCGAAGAACTCGGAATCGCTGATCCCGTCAGTGGCTCCAAAAACTGGACAGAAGTGCGACAGTTCAACCTTATGTTCTCTACTGAGCTCGGATCAGTAGCCGATGGTGCCAGCAAGATCTACTTGAGACCAGAAACTGCACAAGGAATATTCGTCAACTTCCTGAACGTACAAAAAACGGGTCGTATGAAACTACCGTTCGGTATCGCGCAGACAGGCAAGGCGTTTAGAAATGAAATCATTGCACGCCAGTTTATCTTCCGTATGCGCGAATTTGAACAAATGGAAATGCAGTTTTTCGTCAAGCCAGGCACAGAAATGGAATGGTACGAAACATGGAAAGAAAAACGCATGAACTGGCACAAGTCCTTGGGCTTGGGTCAGGAGAATTATCGATTCCACGACCACTTGAACCTCGCTCACTATGCCAATGCTGCCTGTGACATTGAGTTCAACTTCCCTATGGGATTCAAAGAGCTTGAAGGTATCCACTCACGTACGGATTTTGACCTCAAAGCACACGAAGAGTTCAGTGGCAAGAAACTACAGTTTTTTGATAGTGAAATGGAGAAATCCTATGTCCCCTACGTCGTAGAAACCTCGATAGGTCTGGACCGTATGTTCCTCGCGATACTAGCCAACTCATACACCGAAGAGACGCTAGAAGACGGGAGCAGCCGTACGGTACTCAAAATCCCTACGTTCCTCGCCCCTGTCAAGGTAGCAGTACTCCCTCTACTCAACAAAGACGGACTACCCGAAAAGGCACAAGAGATCCTAGACGAACTCAAGTTCTCGGTCAATGTCCAATACGACGGCAAGGATGCGATCGGGCGAAGATACAGACGACAAGATGCGATCGGCACTCCATACTGTGTGACAGTAGATCACCAAACACTCGAAGACGGTACTGTTACCATTAGGGAGAGAGACAGCATGGAACAACGCCGTATCACTCTCGATGAAGTCGTATCAGAAATCGAAAAAGGAGTTGACTTAAAGCCACACCTCAAGTCGCTTTAAGTCCATGAAAACGCCACTTCTCCCCTAGTAGAAGTGGCGTTTTATTCATCCTACTCAACCTCATTTCTCATGATTCTGCTACAGCAGACCGAACAAAACTCAAACCCTCAGAGCGCTCTCCTCATGTTTGCTTTGACGATAAGCTTTATGCTGCTTTTGGTCCTGAGTGGAAAAATTAATCTCGGCATCTACCTGCCAGGTGTAGGTGTCCCTCTCCGAAGATCCCGAAAAAGCATTCTCAAACAGCACTTTCCCTACTATACCCAACTTACCGAAGCACAAAAACGAACCTTTGAACAGCGTGTACAGCGCTTCATTTACCAAAAAGAATTCATCCCTAGACAGATCCCTCAGGTGACCGAAGAGATGCAAGTACTGATAGCCGCCTGTGCGACTCAGCTCACGTTTGGCTTTCCGCCCAACACCCTCTCCTACTTCAAGCGTATCCTCGTCTACCCGACAGACTACTACTCGACCATCAGCAAACGATACCACAAAGGAGAAGTCAATCCCAAGCTCAAGATCATTGTATTGTCCTGGAGACACTTCGTCGAAGGGTACCTTCACAATGATGACGGAAGAAACCTAGGTCTACACGAAATGGCACATGCTCTCCGGCTCGAACGGAGAATTATCCAACTACAACATGGGCACAAGGAAACGGCTCTGCAAAAAGAATGGGAATCACTCGCTCAGCGCGAAATTCAACTCATCCGTCTTGGCAAGAGTCAGATGTTTCGAGAATATGCCGGCACCAACGCAGAAGAGTTCTTCTCCGTAGCAGTAGAGAACTTTTTCGAAAGACCTCAGTTATTTAATGAGCAGATGCCAGACTTGTACAGAAACTTAGCCCTACTTTTGAGGCAAGATCCATTGACCCCATGAAGAAAAGGCCACACCCTGCAGGAGAAAGAAAACGAGAAACAGTCACGATGAAGGATCTCATGGATGCCATGCTCAAATCCTACAACATCGACCGCAGGTTTGATCAAGCAAGCCTCGTGTCCAAATGGAACAAAATCATGGGTACAGCTATCGCCAACCGCACCACCAATCTCGAAATCCGCAACGACGTACTCATCGTCACGCTCTCTTCTGCCCCTCTCAAACACGAGCTCAACAACTCCAAACAAAAAGTCATGGACATGGTCAATACGGAGTTTGGCAAACACATCGTCAAACAAATCCTATTTGTATAGACATAAAAAAAGCGAGCAGTGCTCGCTTTCATTCTATTCTCTTCATCTGGTCACGCCATCGTGTGGTAGACGTTTTGGACATCATCGTCTTCTTCCAATTTTTCCAAGAGCTTGTTCACGTCTTCTTGTTGCTCTTCACTGAGCTCCTTGGTAGTCTGTGGTATACGCTCAAAACCAGAAGAAAGAATCTCAATATTGTGCTCTTCGAAATACTTTTGCAACGCTCCAAAATCAGAAAAACCACCATATACCATCATGCCGTCTTCGTCTTCAAAAACCTCCTCAGCACCAAAGTCTATCAACTCTAACTCTAGTTCCTCCGCATCTAGCCCTTCACTTTTCAACCGAAAATTACAAGTATGATCAAACATAAACTCCACAGACCCCTGAGTCCCTAGGTTCCCATTGCACTTGTTGAAATAACTACGAATATTAGCTACCGTACGGTTATTGTTGTCCGTAGCAGTTTCTACCAGTACCGCAATCCCGTGTGCACCATAGCCCTCAAAAAGCGTCTCCTTATAATCTCCTTGATCTTTGTCTGTGGCACGCTTGATGGCACGCTCCACATTTTCCTTAGGCATATTAGCTGCTTTGGCATTTTGCATCACCGCTCGCAACCTAGAATTGGTGTCGGGATCAGGTCCACCTTCTTTGACAGCTATCACAATATCTTTACCTATACGGGTAAAGGTTTTGGCCATTTGGCCCCATCTTTTTAGTTTTCTAGCTTTTCTAAATTCAAATGCTCTTCCCATTTTTATTGCTTTTATTCGAACTACAAATATATAATAAGGCTATATTTCTAAGTATATGAAATCTACCATTCGCACGACTATTTTAGTATTGACACTACTCAGCTGTCAAAAAAGACCACAGCTCCCTGTTGCTTCGAGTTCAGCGCAAGCGCTCCAACCGGTCGATGCCTTCTGGAAGAGCTTTCAATCTGCCCTCCAATCACCATCGGACACCTTCCTACTCAGTCATATCCAAGATTCGTTGAGCTGCACTCCTTGCTCTACAGGCTCTACCCTATCCAATCAACAATTGCTAGCTGACTACCGTCCTATTTTGAGGCCAGACTCTGTATTCCACTACAGCATTTATCCAGACACCACCGATACAGACACACTCTACCACATCAACTACACCATCGATTGCCTCGACTGTCCCGAAGGCACATACAACCTCATATTTGATCTTGCATATCGGTCTGAACGATACCTTCTGACAGATATCTTTACCGTCCCTTAAAGTTTCGGTTTCACGTATTTTGATCTATCACGCAAGCTCATTTTAGAGAATTCCGGAATACTCGCATGTTCAAAATAATCATCAAACAACTGATCCAAATACGACTTGGAAAATATATCCGTCTCTAAAAATTCGTCATTGATACTCGGAACCTTCGCGCGTATCTGGTCATCACTCACGGTGAGAAGCGTACGAAATATCCTAAAAAACTTCACCTCATTGTAGTCTACTTTGGCATCCGCATTGAGCGTATCCATTGCGATCTGCACGAGGATGAGCTCCTGTTCTTCGCTGATGTTGGCATTTTTCAGTACTTTGAAGTAATCCTTCAAAAACCCCATCCCCATCTGATTGATCACTTCGATCAAAAACTCCAGTTCTTGATCCACATTGATATGACCAAATAGTTCACTCTCACTAGCGACTTTTCGGATCAAAGCAATTTCATTTTCATCAATATGCCCATCACAGGTCATGAAAGAAAAGGCTGTCTTGAGAGCTATCGACGGAAAATTGTAAATACGATTTTGACTCTCTTGTAACGTCTGATTCTCTACCCAATCTTTGACCCCTTGGATGTTGTCCTCAATACGAGATTTGATTTGGATATCGAGAGCCAGTTCGTTGGCACTACGTAGGATTTCCAATGCATTTTCTCCCGTAAACCCCGTACTCCTCTGTGCGGCTTTGAAGTAGTCAATCCCACACTGCAGCACCTCAGTAGCCAAGTCATTGGCTAAGACACGAAATTCGGGCTCGCCCTCTCCAAATTCTTCTTTCAAAGAATCATATTTTGGTTTGGAATTGAACATCAACTCCATCCCCGTTTCATAGGCAGAAAGGGCATCTGTCTTCCTTTTTTGCTTGGCTGTCGCAATCCCATCAATCAATTCTTTGATATATTTTTGAGTCATCTTCGGTGCAATTAGAAATTCTGGCACAAATTAACAAAAAACAAGCATACCACGAGAAATGAGTACTTTATATATGTAGCCTCAGCCCTTCGATTCTATCCCATTTTTTATTCGCCAACATTCCTCACCAACTAAACCTTATGCAGTAGCTCTTTTTCCTTTTTTGGTATAACTTTCCTCTCTAGTCAAGCAAGAGAAAACAAAAATGGAGCAGGATATCATAGAAGCCGTAAAAAAACATCCTGGCAATAAAATCAAATTTGCCATCATCGATGTAGATGGGATTCTACGAGGCAAGTATATTCATAAGGACAAGTTTTTTGACAATATCGCCGATCACTTTGGATTTTGTGACGTCACTTATGGGTGGGACAGTGCTGATCAACTCTACGACGAATCCAGTATCACGGGATGGGAAACGGGCTTTCCAGATGGCAAAGCTACCATCGATCTATCGTCATTTCGGCAAGTACCCTGGGACGATGACGTCCCTTTCTTCTTAGCCGACTACTCTGCCGGTTCTCCCTCTGCCCCAGTATGCCCTCGCAGTTTGCTCAAAAGTATCGTAGCAGAGGCCGAAAACCTCGGATACTTTGCAGAGTACGCCATGGAATATGAGTGGTTCAATTTTCACATCAACCCTACCGAGGCAGGCTATCAAAGCCCTACCAAACCCCAACCGATCTTTGAGGGCATGTATGGTTATTCCATCACTCGGTTGGCTCAGGGGAGTCACTACTTCAATGACATTTTTGATTTATGTGAAGCCTTCGACATCAAGCTCGAAGGGCTGCACACAGAGACAGGCCCTGGCGTGTTCGAGGCAGCCATCCGCAAAGACAGCATCCTTCGTGCCGCAGACAAAGGAGCACTCTTCAAAACTGCCATCAAAGAAATCGCCAATCCCTACGATATCACACCGAGCTTCATGGCCAAATGGAACCAAAAACTCCCAGGCTGCTCTGGACACATGCACCAAAGTCTCAAAGATGCCGAGGGCAACAACTTGTTTTTTGACACAAAAGCAAAAAACAACATGAGCCCGCTGATGGAAAGCTTCCTCGCTGGACAACTCCACTGTCTACCCGTACTCGTACCGATGTTTGCTCCGACCGTCAACAGCTACAAACGGCTAGTCGAAGGAGCATGGGCTCCTACCACCATCACCTGGGGGATCGACAACCGAACCACTGCCCTGCGGATCCTCAACGACAAAGAGAACACAACGCGAATAGAACACCGTGTCGCTGGAGCAGATGTCAATCCCTACCTTTGCATGGCAGCTGGACTTGCTTCTGGGCTCTACGGGATCAAAAACAACATGAAACTAACTACGGCTGCTACGACAGGCAATGCCTACGCCAACAAACGCATCAAGAGGTTGCCAACCAACCTTCACGAAGCGACTCAAACCATGAAACGCTCCAAAATCGCCAAGGACCTCTTAGGAGAATCCTTCGTGCAGCACTACTGCATGACACGTGAGCACGAGTGGAACCAATACCTCAACACCGTTTCCGATTGGGAACTAAAAAGATATTTTGAAATCATCTAATGAACAGACAACTCAATTTTAATGAAATCGTCCTGGAGGCCTGGGCACACTATGACAACTCCAGAGAAGTCGTATCCATCAATGACATCAGTGCAAGGGTATCTACCAACCACGTCTTCAAACTCAAACTAGAGACAGGAGCGGTAATCATCGCCAAGCTATCCTACTTTGGGACCTACGACAATTTCCTAGAAGACCACTCGCTGATCAACTCCATGTCGATCAATTTGTCCGCCCCTTATGACCAGTTCATCTCACGCTCGCTGACCAAAGGGCACGAACTATTCACCCACAGACACTCTGACGACATCATCGATGCTTGGGTGGTGTTTTACAACCCCATCAAGATCAAGAAACTACTGCCCAAAATTTTGGACGAGAATCAGATCAAGAGCCTAGGCAAAGAGGTGGCCAAATTCCACAAGGCCTCCTTCCAGATTCGAAACATACTGCCCAAATGGTCCAAAACTCTGAGCATGGATCTCCAACACCTGTTGGCCATCACGGAAACCGAAGATGGAAAATACGAACATCGCGGCAACATCGAAACAATCAAGCATCAGATCGATATATTTCATCGTCACCTAGACGAACTGGGTGCAGAGAGTTGGCCTTCGATCCCTGTATTTGTAGACTGGAACATCGGCAACTTCTCTGTGGATCGCTATGGCAAGTTCTACTCTAGGTGGGATTATGATTGGTTTAGGATGAGTTCTCGCATCATGGATTTTTACTTTTTCAGCCGAGTATGCTCAACCATCGGAGACCGAGAAGAGTTCAGCTACCTCATCGATCCTGTCAACGAAGATCGATTCATTCTCTTTCTCAAAGAGTATCACAAAGTGTACCCTTTGACGCGCAACGAGGTACTGTTCATCAAAGAAGCCTACCGCTTCTTCATACTCAACTACGTCATCAAAGACGGCCGCTACTTCTTCCACGAAGTATATGCCACCAAACTCCAGCGCGAAGCATACGAGATATACTTGCCTCAGATCGACAACTTCGATGGAGAGAAACTACTAAAAGCATTAGATTTATAGATTATGGAGATTAAAGATTTCAAACATGTCGTAAGAAACTATGACGCAGTGTTTTTTGATGCCTTCGGAGTACTCAAAAATTCTAGTGGGATGATCCCACACATCGAGAAGACCTTTGAGTACCTCATCCAAAATCACATCGAATTTTATATCCTCACCAATGATGCCTCTAGAGGTCCAAAATCTTTAGCTCAAAGCTACATAGATGCGGGGTTCACCATGATCAACGAAGAAAAAATCATCTCCTCAGGCATGCTGGCTCGAGAATACCTCCGCACCAAAGTCAAAGATGGAAAAGTCGCCTACCTCGGCACCAAACAATCCGCCCACTATCTCGAAGAGACAGGCCTCAAAGCTCTATCCATCGCGGATCTAGACCTCAACAATATCGCAGATGTCAATGCCCTGGTCTTCTTGGATGACGAAGGGTTTGATTGGCGTACGGACCTCAACAAACTAGTCAACCTCCTCCGTCTGCGCAACATCCCCGTCATGGTAGCCAATACCGATCGATCCTACCCCGTGTCGGATCGCATGGTTGCCATCGCCGTAGGAAGCATCGCAGACATGGTCGAAAAAATCACCGGTCGAAAATTCATCAAATTTGGCAAACCTGATTCCAGCATGTTCATCTTTGCCTACGAGCACACTCGCATGATCAAAGAAATCCCCAAAGAGCGTATCCTTATGGTCGGAGACACTTTGTTTACAGACATCATCGGAGGCAATAAATTCGGGATCGATACCGCTTTGGTCCTGACAGGCAACACCTTAGCAGAAAACTATCAAGACCGTATCAAAGCCATGGGAATTATTCCTGATCACGTGTGCCATTCAGCTGTGGTTTATTGATCTGATTTGAGACTTTCTATTTTGTCGAAAAATCCTTTCAATCCACTTTATTTATAATATATTGAGCAAAAAAAATAGGTAGCGTAACCTCTGTATTCCCCCGTAGCATTTAGCAGAAAAGTTATGCCTTTGAACATCTCGACTTTCACATTTCTCTTCCATGGGTCTATACCAGTGGTTTGGGTTCCTCATTCCACAGCGGTTCTCGAATCCCTTAGTGCAGGGCTCTTGGCGTTGGTTCCTCAGATTCCTGAGATTCCATTCGAGTACGAGCAGACCTCTGGGGGTCAGAGCGATTTGCTATTCACCATCTTGGGACTACTGACTTGCCTGGGGTTTTACATTTTCATGAAAATGCTCGGAAAACAAGTCGGCAAGCAAAAATACGTCCTCGAAAAACGCGCCAACACGAGCCGATCTGAGCTCATAGAACAAAAAGAAAGGTATCAAAAACAATCTGAAGAGCTCCAAAAAGCCAACGAGGAAATTCAAATCAAAAACTCAGCAATCGAAGAAGCTTTTGCTCACCTGAGCAACTCCTACGCCAAGATGGCTGACCTCAACCGGGAGAAAGACGGACTAATGCGCGTCGTAGCGCATGACCTCCGTACTCCACTCAACAACATCGAAGGACTCATCCAACTCGTCTCCATGGACGACAACTTAAACGATGATCAAAAAGACTACATCTCCAAAATTCGTGGAGTAGTCAAACACGGCAATGAAATGATTCGTGATTTGCTAGATATCTCACATTCCAAAGACTTCAAACCCAATCTCAAAATCACTACCTTCACGATGCTGGACTTCCTATCGAGTTGGAAGATCAATTTTGAGAACTCTCTTCTCACCAAGAAACAGACCCTACGAATCAGTGGAAGCTACAAGACACTGACTCTCCAATCGGACATGGGCTTGCTCTCTCGGGTCCTTGACAATCTCATGTCCAATGCCATGAAGTTTTCAGAAAGTGGCAAAAGTATCTATCTCAACATCACACCGGTAGAAGACAAGGCCCGCATCACTCTCAGAGATGAAGGCCCTGGCATCAGTCCCTCCGATCAGCAAAAAATGTTCAAGCCCTTTACCAGACTCAGTGCTCGCCCCACCAACGGCGAACCATCCAATGGTCTCGGACTCTCCATCATCAAAAGCCTCACCGAACAACTCGGAGGCACCATCACCGTCCATAGTACTCTCGGCGAAGGCACAACCTTTGAAGTGACCATTCCTCTGCTCGCCCCGCAGTAATTTATGCACTCTTTGGATCCTACAATCTTTCGCTTCGGGTACCACCAAGTCACTTCCCCAACATATTCATCATGGAATCCCGCGCTCTTTGCTAAAACACATAGCCCACTTTGACCCCCCCATAATAGTTGATCGGAAGGCCTGGGTAATAATAACGCCCCGAAGAAGCATTGATTTGAAGCATCGACGAATAGAATGTGTTGGTCATATTGTTGACACCCGTGTAAACATTGACCCTTATTTTGCCCAACGACCTCTCGTACCCTACCTTAGCATTGATCAACTGGTAAGCATCCGTGTACAGACTTCCCGAATCAAGGACCGAAATTGACCCCACCCTCTGATAGTTGAGCCTTCCATAAAAGCCCTCCCAACGCACGTCGACTGCATAATCCAGCGTATAACTCGGCACACCTGTGATTCGGTTGCCCGAATAATCCTCGCCTTCGGAGGTAAAATCATCGAACCGATACGCCATCAAGCTATAAGCCAGACGATGACTCACCTGCAAACGGTCCTGATCTACAACTCTATGCTCCAGGAGCAGCTCCACTCCATCGTGATGAGCACTGCCTGCATTGACCCCTACCAGTACTTGCTCATATGTCCGATTGACAATCAAATCTTGGGTACGCATAGCATACCCAACGAGCTCAAAGTAAAGCCGATCCTCCCAGACTTCTCCCTTGACCCCCAACTCGTAGTTCCACCCGGTCTCAGGACGAAGATCTCCATTGAGCTCCCCTTCAGGGTACAAGCTCTGCTCAAACGACGGCAAAGAAAACCCATGTGCCACCAATCCATACACCGCTACCTTCTCCGTCATCTTTCTCGTCAAACTGAGTTTTGGAGATAGGATAGGCCCAAAATACCTGTGCTGACTCTGATCACTCCCGTCGACAGGCAATTGATCTTCCAAATCATAGCCAGACAAATTGAGATTTGCTCCTACAGAAACAATCCATGATTCTGTAGGGTAATACTCTGTCGCAAGAAAAACATTTCCATAATTTCGTTGCTGGTCAAAATCTCGTGTTTTGTCCCCGTTTTCTCCTTGATCATTGACAAACTCACGGTAGCGATACGACTCCCAAAACCCCTCCATCCCGAGCACGACTTGAAGCTGATTGCGCGGTAAAAAACTACGTTTTATTTTGGCACGCACGCCTGCATTCAATTGATCCGTCGACAGGTTGCCCAAAAACACAGGGCGTATCTCAGCCGCTGAACTACCGTTGACAAAGAAAGTCACCCAACTCTCCATGCGCGTACTATACCGTGAATGCAAAGACCACCCTACCCTGTAACGGTAGCCATCCTCATGCCCCTCAGCATCTCCCCAGCTCGATGCGGCCGCTGTAGGGTTCTCATTATACTCTTGCAAACCTAGTGAACTCGGGATGTATGCCAGTAGACTAGTATAGTTGGCATAGAGGGTCATATTCGATCGATCCCCAACCTGTGTCTGCCCCATGAGCGTGACAGAATACCGGTCATAGGCATTGTTGTCACGGTAGCCATCGCTATGTACATCCTGATAAAAGATCCCTAGACTTTTAGTCGAGTTGGCCACTTGCGCCTGTAGGTTGTATCTCCGCAAACCAAACGAACCCACCATGGCCTCTGCAAACACAGAAGGGTTCCCCGTCAGTCTCCTCGTCTGAAAATGTATCGCACCCCCAAGTCCTGCTCCAAATACCGTAGAAGTAGGGCCTCGGTACACCTCGATGTTTTGCAAGGTTCCAAAATCGATATCTTCGACGGTTGTTTCCCCTTCTCCTGTAGAGAGCGGTATTTCATTAAGATAGGCCTTGACTTTGTCCGTACCAAAAGGCGTGCGCGCACCAATCCCACGGATCGATATCCGATTGGTATTGAGCGAGCCCGACTGCATATAGACCCCTGGTACCGAATTGAGTATGGGCTGCAGATAGACTTGCTCTGCCTGTGTAATCCCTTGACGCCCCAAGGAGGTGACTGCTCCTCCATATTCCAATACTTGGTGTGTAAACACATCCGATTGAATCGTTACTTCTTCGAGTACGAGCTCTGTACTATCTAACTCCTGCCCCTGCAAAACCATACTCCACAGACACATCCACAGACATCCAAACAATCGATACATTTAGTGTTCTATTTCGGTTTCGGTAAAATTGACCCCATAGCCTTCGAGTGCTTCCAAGACCGGTCTGTATATTGATTCTTCGGTAGGGATATGTACTCCCTTCACGGTCAATTTGCCCTGCAGCATCAACTGTGCAGACACTGCCAGAGGCAACCCTACGGTCTTGGACATGGCAGTATGAACAGCATCCACTCCCTCCACAGCCATGTAGGACTGTAATTTCTTGAGCTCACCATTTTCCACGTATTCAAACTTGTGCCACATGATGATCATGTCCTTTTCGTCCGACTGAATCGTCCATTTTTTCTTGAGGATATGCTCCAAAATCTGTGCAGGAGTACCCTGATCCATCCCCACTAGTTCCTCATCAAACATCCCCAACCATTTGAGCTTATACATCTCCTCAGAGTCCATGTCAAGATTTAGATAATGAGCCAATTTCAGTTCCACCGAATCACTGGGGTTGTACGACAAAAAAGAATTAATAAACTGGCGGTGTGTCATGTTGTTCACAGCCTGCATCTCAAACGTATCATCTGTAGCACCCAGTTGCACAAAAACATCCCATGCCTTGCAAAACCCCGTCCGACGCAGTGTCCCACGATATAGTGTCTGAATCCCTCGCAATTTGTAGGCATCCAGATACTTGAGTGAATCCCTGTTGGCATACCCCTCAAAGTAACCGTGCTCAGGAATGTGTATCACTTCCGTCCTACGAAACACCCGATGGTAAGGAATGTACTTGTAACGTCCTTGTTGCAAAAACTTGACATAACCCTGCCCTGCCAGTACGACGTTTCGAGGGTTCCATGTAAACTTGTATTCCCACGGGTTATCATCTTGACTAGGTGCCAACAGTCCTCCGGTGAAAGTCTCAAAAGAACGCAATTCAGCCCCCGCACGACGGATTCTATCGAGGACCTTCATCGCAGACATATGATCAATCCCTGGGTCCAAGCCCATCTCCATGATCAATCCCGCACCATTTTGTTCAAAAACATCAGAAAGATTTCGAATCTCATCACTCACATAGGATGCCGTCAACATATCTACTCCAGCATGTGCACATACTTTGGCCACCGTATAATGAAAAGCTGCAGGCAACATTGAGATGACCAAATCATACCCTCCCAAAAGCTTCGTTTGCTCTGTATCTTTGATATCAAAGGCCATCGCTTCACCATGTGGGTGCTTCCTTATTCTTTCTTGGGCCAAAACCAAATCGATATCCGCGACGGTTAACCTCCACTGAGAGTCAGCCGCATGATCGAGCAAAAAATCGATCAACACAGAAGACGATCGCCCCGCCCCCAATACTATTATTTTCTTTTGCGTCATAGGTCAATACTTTGGGTAATTGGTTGTTGTTTATCCAGCAATTTATACAAAACCCAAGGAGTGTATTCTCGGACAAGAGTTTTTGTAGCAAGGTCTTTTTTCAATTCTAAAAATTCATAACTTAAAGTTTCAATCGTTACGTTTTTTCATGGATATATCCGAGCTAAGTACCAAGGAGTACAATCATCTTTTAGAACATTACCAAATTGAACTTCTTAAACTACAAAAACACATCGTCAAAAAAGGCTTAAGAGTCGTTATCCTTTTCGAAGGACGTGACGCAGCAGGCAAAGGAGGCACCATCAAGCGCTTCATCGAACACATGAACCCGAGGGAATTTCGTGTAGTAGCATTGGGCAAACCCAACAAAAAAGAAAAAGGACAGTGGTACTTCCAGCGCTACATCAAACAACTGCCTACAGCAGGGGAGATTCGCTTTTTTGACCGGAGCTGGTACAACAGGGCCGTGGTAGAACCAGTCATGGGCTTTTGTAGCCAAAAACAGTACAAACTATTCATGTCCCAAGTCAATGAGTATGAAAAAATGATCACCGAAGACGGAATCCATCTCATCAAATTTTGGCTAGACATAGACAAAGAAGTCCAAGAAAAACGATTTGCAGCAAGAAATGAAGATCCTCTCAAGACATGGAAACTCAGTCCCGTCGACATGAAAGCCCAAAATATGTGGGATCAATTTAGTCTCTACATCAACTCCATGCTTGACCACACCCACACTGTACATGCTCCGTGGGTTCGCGTCGACTCCAACTACAAAAAAGCGGCAAGACTACTCATGATTGGACAAGTCTTGGACAGGTTTGATTACGAAGACAAAAACTATGAAGCAAGCAACTTACATCCTCAGTTACTGAACAAAAGTCCATACCCCCATCACTAAAAAAATGAGCCCTGGCACGCGATAAAGCAAAAAGGGATTGTTTTGGATAGCTGAAAACCGTGTACCTAGTGCTATCACGGCTAACAACAAGAGCATCGTCCCCACCGAGATCCCCGTGACATAGACCAAGTAGTTTTCGCTAGACAGCACTATCCACTGCATCGCCTGGAGATAAGTAGTCACCGTGAGCCAATAGGGGATTGCCAGTGGGTTCATCAACGCGACCACTACCCCCTTGGCAAAACCAGCGCGTTTCTCCCCACTGTCCATGGTACGACTCGCTCTATTTTTTTTGACCAGATTGAATAGCCCCAAAAGAATCAATATTGTACCTGACACCCACTTGAACCAAGTCGCGATTTCTATATTATCGGTCAAATAAATCTGAAAACGCACCGCCAACCCTGCATATAAAAACTCAATGCATGCAGCAGCCAAAGCAAAAGTCAACGCTCCTCCCTTCTTACCCTGTACAGCCAACTGCATCACGGAGAGATTGATCGAACCAGGAGGTATCGATCCCGCAAAACTACAGCCCAGTGCTATCATGAATAAGTATACCGCTTCCATATCAAATCACTTTGTTTCTATTGTACGCTCTTATTTTCTTCACTTCACGCAGCCCTTCTCTCCAACTCATATATGGAATACCTCTACTATGATTGAGCAGAGAGATGTCGGCCAACACTCTGAGATGATGTACGATATCACGGTAGGCTTGCACCAGCGAATACCCTGGGTGATAGATATGAGCAGGTTCTGCTCCTGCTCCATTGAGTTCTAGTATTTTGAAGTGCTCTCCTGCATATAAATCTTCGATGGACCGACACCTCAAATCAAATCGTCCAAAATAAAATCCATCAATCTTCTGACTGAGCTGATCAATCACCGTGATGAGCCTTTCGTTGATCAAGGAATTGGCATTGAGGAATGTGGTCCCTAAACAATGATTACCTATCGCAACCAATTCCACTGTTTGGCCACAGTTGGGTACAAACGCTAACCGCTCGGGATCTTTGACCTGAAGTCGGCGGATGTGCATTTTGGACCGAGCATCCTCTCGCATCAATTGTCTGACGCTACGACAACCATCTCCAGTCACTTTGAGCATGTCCTTCCGTACGATAGAACTCACCGTGCCTCTCTCCCGATCAGGGTAGCGGTAATAAAACACTCCCAACTCGACCTCATACCCAACATACTCCTGGACCAAGAAATCAACCTGAATATCCTCTAGGTATTGCTGAAGCTGTGCGCTACTCTCCACCCGCTCAACCATCCATCCTCTCTCTCCTACGTCGGGTTTGCAGACGAAAGGATAATCAATCTGCTTCTCTGTCAACAGTGCTTCTACTTCGGTCAAAGAAATCCCTGCTTCTAGCTTGACAGTCTGAGGCAAATACCGTGTTGGGATACGTTCGAATATTTTGTTTTTGGACTCCCCTAGCATCCCTCCAAATTCAATCCCTGGATTGGAAGCGGTAAAAAAGAACAAAGATCGTGTCCGCAAAGTCACCCAAACCCAATAGATCAGTATAGGAAAGTAGAACAAAGAGAAAGGCCAAAATTCCCAACGAAAAATTTTAGCCCATATCACGCTAGAGTTGAGCCAAGCATAGAGGGATTTCGGCTTAGGACGTGTCTGGGACGGTGTGGTAACCAATGTATCCATTTACGCTTTGGCCTGAGCCTCTCGAAATTTGAGTGTAGAACTGGCGACCCCAAAACTCTCATCCAAATGGAGCATAGGTTTGACCTCCCTAAGTCCCACACGTATCAAAGCCATGTGATGCACGACGTGCTCTAAATTGTAAATCAGTTCTCTATCGAGATTGGTAGGTACGATGATACACTCCTCAGACTCTCCTACCGACTGCTCCAGCACCATCTCCTCTCCACCAACCAACCTATCTAGCCCTACACCAATCTCCTCGATCAGATCCAGAGCTCGACGGGCCATGGTCTCGATCTCTGGGTCTCGACTTCTTCGATCATAGTTGATCACTCCCTGTGGATACTGCTCCAACAAGCACGTAAAAAACTCTAAGGTATGGCGGACATGCTGCCCAATCGTTGAGTGATTGAGTGATACGGAAACTTGACTGTATTCTTCGTCGGAGAGTGCTGCTATGAGCAAACTCATTTGATTCAAGGTATTTTTAATAGCGTATTGGATCGTCATGTACGGTATTTTCGGCAGGCATTCAATGTTTGACAATAAATTTAGATATTCTACATGAAACAGTATGCTTTCATAATAAGTTCACCCCTATCCATTCTGCACGAGATCTTTGACCAGATCCCACACCAAGTCGGTTTCATACCCTTTGTATATCAAGTGCCGAGACACCTTTTCCCTCTTCTTAAATAAATCCGTCTCAGAAAGTGACGAACTCTTTTTCGCAATCAATTCTTCAAGAGTAGTCAGGTAGTCTCCTTCTTCGATTTCTTTCAGGGCTTGTGTCACACAATAAGCCGACACGTCGTGCTGTTGCAGTGCTTTGATGATCCGGTTTCTTCCCCACTTTTTGATACGAAACTTGCCCCCAGCAAAAGTCTTGGCAAAGCGCTCTTCGTTGATATACCCGTCCAAAATCAAATCAGTCAACACGTCTTCTACTTCATCCCGGTACAGACCATAGTCGTAGAGCTTTTGTCGTACTTCCTTTTGCGACCTCTCCTGATAGGCACAAAAATTAGCCGCCTTGAGCAGTGCTTCCTTTTTGGTGAGATTAATTTTCTTCTTTTCTTGCAAGGCGCTTTTCACTTGATGAATCAACTACAAAGATAAGAATCAAGGGTTACTCAACTCACCCATTGCTGCGGAGAACTTTGTCAACTCCTGATGAAACTCTCTCAACAATACCTCATCCGTGATCCCACGATCATCCTCAAAGTGATCCTTGAACTGAGGCAAAGAAAACGAGGCTACAACATCTCCTCCACGATGAGGGAACCCCTTGACAGCTATCTCCAAGACCGTCTGTCCTCCCCTCTTGCCGTCGGATGTCGCAAGGAGAAACATCGGTTTGTCCAGCCACATTTTAGGTTCTATACGTGAAGCCCAATCAAATATATTTTTGAAGGCAGCACTAAAATTACCATTGTGCTCTGCAAACGAAATCAGGATGCCATTTGCTTGACGTAAAGCATCTTTGAATGCAACAGCCTCAGAAGGCTGACCCAGCACTTTCTCTTTGTCCACGCTAAAAATCGGCATCTCATAGTCATTGAGATCCAAGACTTGCACCTGAGCCTCGGCCAATTGATATGCCGCCCAAGTCGCCAAACGCTTGTTGATAGACTGACTACTACTACTGGCTCCAAATGCAACTACTTTTCTCATAAGGTATCTTGACTCGATGACATCCCTAAATCTATAAAGGAGAGCTACAAGCACCTCCAAAATCTCAAAATATTTTAAAAACTCTACCGTTCTATATCTATCTTTCTGAGATAATCACCAGCTATAAAAGACAGATCATGGACTACAACAGTCGAATAACGGTCTTGGTACACAAAGGGAACAAAATTTTCTACCATGACTTCTCAGACCTACGCGCTGACGAACACCAATGGATATTAGAAATCGGGTTTGAACGTATGTTGCGTAGCAATCCTTCCCAACTCTTCATCGTCTCCAATATCAAAAACACCAAAATCAACGACCATAGCAAACAACTCGTCGAGGGCTTTCTCGAGACCTTGCATGACAAGCGTATTGGGATCAAAAACGCTGTATTCGGGCTATCCGCAGTGCAGCGGGTGATTCTCTCCAACGTCGAAAAAAACACCTTCTTTGCAGCAGATTTGGACGAGGCTCTAGAGTGGTTGACGAACTCCTAATCCATCAAGCATTTGATTTTCATAGGGACATTGCCACGCTCACCAATCCGTATCATCATAAAGACAGCACTGACGAAAACCCCAGGCTTTGTGATCAACTTAGCCTTCTCAGCTACACGCTGATCCCGCTCATTGATCAATCCGTCCCATTGCGAACGAGGAGCATGTGCGAGATACCGCGCAAACTCCCACGCACCATCTCTAGCTTTCTTCATACTGAAATCAATCAAGAAATTGTCCGCCTTTCCGGCCATTTTGAGTACAAAACTCAACGTAGGCCACACCTCCGAAAGATCTCGCTCTACCTTATCCACAAGTGAAGCCAAGATGTCATTGATCCGAAAAAAATCACGCTTGAGGTCATCCATATCTTCGTACCCTACCTCCGCTGCAGCGATCGCCAAATCTAAGTTGATGTGGGCGTTCATTCCGGTCATGATGTGCTGAAAGACGATCATCCAAAAATTATCCACAACATCAAACGACGCCTTCCAAGACTTGGTCGGTTCCTTCTTGCTCATATACGTCTCCAAGGCTGTGAAATACCGCTTGGCAAAAATCACCGCAAGTTTCTCCATTCTCTGAGAGTTCTCAAAAAATCGATGATCCACGGACTGTTTCACCTCAAAGGTCACTCTACGATATAACGCCGCAAAATACCCGAGCGGGTCATAATCGGCGATGGTATTGTCTGTAATCTGATCGAGTCGTTCGATTACGTCATCAATGGTATGCATCTAATTTATTTTCAGTAAAACCCTCTAAATAAATTGATCTCAAATTTCTGCTAGCCTAATGATAGACAATTCCTTTTAATCAGACAATATACTGAAATGATACTTATCTCTCCTTTGATTCTTTTTCCAAATGATCCAAATACAAGATGCCTCTCAAATGATCTATCTCGTGCTGAAAAATCACCGCCGTAAACCCTTCTACTCGCTCGGAGACATGCTGCTGATCCAATCGATCATACTCGATATGGATCGCATAGGACCGTGTCCTAGTAGTATCCATCCTCCCTGGGATCGACAGACACCCCTCTCTACAATCTTGTTTTTGAGAAGAGTACCTTGTGATCACTGGATTCAAATATGCCTCGAAGGGCAAGTTTTCCTTATCCAGTCGCTGTACCCAGATGAGGTTTTTCAGAATCCCAACCTGAGGCGCCGCTATCCCCACTCCCATCGACAGACTATCTCGTACAGTCGCATACAGCCGCTCGACAAGTTGCTCGAGCACCCTGTCTGTAGAATCCACCTCCAAACGCTCACTAGGTGTACGAAGGAGCAACGAATCAGAGGTGTCCGTGATTTTGAAGATACGCATAGGTGTGTCAGGGCCCGCTTCCAAGATCAGTTCGCTTTGTGCCGTCGAAAATTGAGCACTGGACGGTTTCATTGGGCGGGTCGTTTTTTGGCTCCCGACACAAGAGGACAACAACAACACTACGCCCCACAGCATTGGACACTTAGACATATCTAAAGAGTTTATATTGGAGGGCAATCATACAGAGAATTCAGACCAAGAACCAACAACCTCTACGAAGATTTCTACACTGCCTCCAAGCTAGTTTTTGATAGGAATACTGAAATCACGATAAGTCAAGACTCTCCACAGCCACTCCATCGGGCCATAACGATGGTGCTGCAACCAACACCAGCTGATTGCTGCCTGAACCGTAAAAATCACTCCCCCCAACACAAGACTCCACACCGCTCCTACCGTAGCATACCATCCTAATCCAAAACCATAAAACAATACGACTCCAAGTATTGCCTGAGACATGTAGTTGGTCAGACTCATTCGCCCATAGGCTGAGAAATAGACGAAAAGTTTGATTCTACTTTCTAAAAACAGGAATATCAATACAAAAACGCTGCAAATCGCCAAGGTATAAAAAACATTGAGGTAGGATTGAACAGTAGTAGTCACTAGCGCTTTCTGAGTGTCGGTCCAAGCAAAATCTTCGATCGCCCCCACGTAAAGATTGAACAGAAGCATGATCAACAAAGTAAAGTAGCCCAAGAACACCACTTTGGAACGGTACAGGCTGAGCTGCTCCAAGAATTGATGGCGAGCCATCACCAAACCGACCAAAAACAACGCCATCAACTGAAAGAATCTGCCGTTGTGATAAGTCCAAGCCCATACTACGACCCGTGCACGGTACAGATTGTACTGTAGTACTTCTCCCAACGTCCCTGCAGAATAAATCCTCTCTCCCTCTTCGAAATTACCATCCCCGTAGTAAGGAGCATAGACAAACTCAGGATCCATGAAAGATGTGGCGACCAAATACAATAACACAGGTTGTAAAATCAATAACCCTGCAATCCATAACAAAATCCTAGAAGGCACCCCATAAAACACCATCATTGGCATCCCCATGAGCGCGTAGATGTGCAAGATATCTCCACGATAGATCATCGAGTGCAACAGCCCCATGCCCAACAAGATCACCAAGCGCCACGCAAAAATTGGCCGAAAATCCACTCCCTTCATTTCCTGCCGGTTCATCTGTATGAAAAAGCTATAGCCAAACAACAAGGCAAAGATAGAATAGGCCTTGCCACTCACTAAAAAAATCACCGCTTCATACACCTGTTCATCATAGCTCGTCACCCAAGATGAATCAGCATTCGTCGGCAAGAAAACCTCAAAATGCTCAATGCAGTGAATCAAAATAATCCCCAAAAGAGCAAACCCTCTGAGCGCATCGATGATTGGTATACGCGGTGAACTAGACGACATCATTCTATTTTGACTAGGGATAAAACATTAGACCCAATCAAATCTAATCAAGAAGCTCCAGCCATCAAGTCCCCAGCTATCCTTCGGGATATATGCCCTGCGGCATTGGTACATTTCCCGTTTCTACACAGACGAAAAAGGCTGCCTCACCCATGGTGAAACAGCCTTTTCATGACATCCTATTTCCTCTATGCTTATTCTTTGATCATTCCTTTTCTCTTGAGGATCGTTTCGACAAACTTGATCTCGTTTTGCGAATTGAAGATTCTAAACGGCAAGTGAATCATCTGAGCCTTGCTCATCACCAGCAGAAAATGATCCTTGGCTACTTGGGCCTTCTTGATGCTCTCCCATTTGAGGGGCATCCCCTGCTTGGAGTTCAATTTGATCAAAATCTGTTGACTCGTGATTTCGTAGCTCAATTTCTCAAACATAAATTTGCCCTGCTCGAGTTGAGAGATCCCTGCAAACTGGATCAACCAAAACAAACCATACAACACCAAAGCTATCGAAGCACCGATGATCCACCACAGGTTAGGTATCCAGAGATACCCTCCACAGATGGCTAGGTAAATGAGAGCCCCCCACCATTGGTCTTTGATCAAATTGCCAAAAGCCAATTTGATAAAGGTGCCATTTGCCAATTGGTATTTTTTCGTTTTTACTATCATTATTTTTTGTTTACTGCTTTCAAACTTATGTCCATACTGCTGTACGAGTGTGTCAACGCTCCTACGGAGATGAAGTCCACGCCTGTTTCAGCGATTTCTTTTATGTTCTTTTCGGTCACCCCGCCCGAGGCCTCGGTACTGCACTGTCCATCGATGATCTGGATGGCTTCACGCATCATCGACGGCAGCATGTTGTCAAGCATGATCACGTCGACACCTCCCACCTCTAAGGCCTCTCGCACCTCGTTGATGTTTCGGGTTTCTACTTCTATGCGCAGCTCCTTGCCTTTTTTATTCAAATAACTCTTGGTCGCACTCACCGCTTGTGTGATCCCACCGGCATAGTCGATATGATTGTCCTTGAGCATGACCATATCGTAGAGCCCAAAGCGATGATTGACTCCTCCTCCGATCTGCACAGCCCATTTTTCACACAAGCGAAAATTTGGAGCGGTCTTGCGGGTATCGAGTAGCTTGGTCTCCGTGTGTCGGATCATCTCTGTAAGCTTGCGCGTATACGTCGCGATTCCACTCATTCGTTGCATACAGTTGAGTACAAGACGCTCTGTCGACAGGATCGAACGAGCCTTTCCCTTCACCATCAACCCGATTTCTCCTTCTTGAACCTCCTGACCATCCTTTTTGAGGAGGGTCACTTCCAGACTTTCGTCAAAACGATGAAAAATCCATTCTGCCAAAGTCAACCCTGCAATCACACCATCACCTTTGATCAGCAACTTTGCCTCTTGCTCCAAATCCTCTGGGATAGCCGCGAGCGTACTATGATCCCCATCACCTAGGTCTTCTTTCAAGGCAGCATCAATGAAGGCATTGACCGCCGATTTTGTCAGATACTTGATATTCACGCGGCAAAAATATACAAGGCGTTTATTTTATCTACCAGCTGTATGAATATTTTGCCACTCCTTAGTACTTTGCCTCCTCTGACAACACGACTATCATGACCACAATCTCAGGACAACTCATCGACATAGCCCAAAAAGAAATCTATCCTGCCAAAATAGAAATCGCCAAGGGGCGAATCATCAACATAGAAAAAACCAATCTCGCTCCAGATCAATTCATACTACCTGGATTCGTCGATGCTCATGTCCACATAGAAAGCTCAATGCTCGTACCTTCGGAGTTTGCTCGTATGGCCGTCGTACATGGCACAGTCGGCACGATCTCTGACCCACACGAGATTGGCAATGTCCTCGGGGTGAAAGGGGTCGAATATATGATCGACAATGGCAAAGAGGTGAATTTCAAGTTTTATTTCGGTGCGCCCAGCTGCGTCCCTGCCACACCCTTCGAAACGGCCGGAGCAGAAATCAGCGTCTCAGACGTCGAGTATCTCCTGCAGAAAAAAGAAATCGTCTACCTCGCCGAAATGATGAACTGGCCTGGCGTCCTATTCAAGGACCAAACTGTCTACGACAAATTGGCCATAGCCAAGAAACTCGGCAAGCCCGTAGATGGGCATGCCCCTGGGCTCAAAGGAGAACAGGCTCAGCAATACGCCGCGGCAGGTATCTCTACCGATCACGAGTGCTTCACCGCCCAAGAAGCCCTCGACAAGCTCAACAGTGGCATGAAAATCATGATTCGTGAAGGCAGTGCCGCAAAAAATTTTGAGGCACTCATTCCTCTGCTCGATGAGCACTATGCCCACATGATGTTTTGTTCGGATGACAAACACCCCGACAACCTCGAAGAAGGCCACATCAACTTGCTCGTCAAACGAGCTCTCGCTCAAGGGATCGACCTCTACAAAATCTTGCAAGCCGCCTGCATCAATCCCGTACAGCACTACGGCATGGAAGTAGGCCTCCTCCAACAAGGCGACCCTGCGGACTTCATTGTCATCGACAACCCGGACGACTTCAACGTCCTCGAAACCTGGATCAATGGACAGCTAGTCGCTCACAAAGGAAAAAGCATGATAGAATCCCTACCCGTATCGGTGATCAACAATTTTGATTGCCTACCCAAATCTCCTGAAGATTTCAAAGTGACGATTACAGGCAGCAAGGTCAATGTCATGGAAGCACTCGAAGGTCAACTCATCACCAACCTGCTCCAATACGACAGTCTACTCATCGACAACCCACAGCAAACCAACACCGACCAAGACCTCCTCAAAGTAGCCGTCATCAACCGCTACCAAGAAGCCAAACCATCTATAGGTTATATCAAAAATATCGGGCTAAAATCTGGAGCTATCGCCTCCTCGGTCGGGCATGATTCACACAATATCATCGTCGTAGGAGTCGATGACGAATCCATCTGCCGTGCAGTCAACCTCATCATCGCTGCACGTGGCGGTGTGTCGGCCATCAAGGATGACCAACAAAAACTACTAAAATTGCCCGTCGCAGGCATCATGTCAGACCAGGATGGATACCAAGTTGCCAAATCGTATGCAGAGATAGATGCCTTTGCCAAATCCCTAGGGTCTCCGCTAGACTCTCCATTCATGACGCTATCATTCATGGCGCTACTTGTCATCCCCAAGGCTAAAATGAGCGACATGGGCTTCTTCGATGGAGAGAAGTTTGAGTTTATGAAGGTCTTTGAGGATTAATAATGAACAACAGGTTACACCCAATAGAGTATCTTGGTTTATACGTCCGTTGGATATTCAATCAATTATTTCCACAGGAACCCTACACCCAACAAGACTCTTTCCCCTCTTTCCGAACCAAACACTATCGTGAAAAACAAAACTTCGCACTAGGCCTGACCACACTCTATATTCTCGTCTGCATTGCCATAGTCATAGCTGCAGCATTTCAATAGTATGTATTCAGTACCCACTTCCAAAACCACATGCTTAGTCCCCCAAGACCAATGGAAAATCTTGTCCTGAAGACCAAGAACGAGGAAACTGAGACTCGCCATGATACTGATGAGTCAAGATGGGTATCTGATCGTTGAGGTATGCCTCCAGCTCCTTTACCGTGATTTTCTTGTCGCGCATACCGCCATCTGCTGCCCCAGCAAGTCCCTGTAGCAATGCATACGTAAACACCCCGTGTCCGAGTTCGTCAAACTCCGTCGCGTACTGCTCAGAACCTGTAGAAGCCAAAAGAGTCGCTCCAGACGATCGTGCCAATTGCACGATGGCCTTTTCTTCGGCCGCTCCGCGACGCGCAAATGCCTCCACTGCTCCGCCACTCTGACATGCATCCAAGACGACCATCTGCTTCTGTGCCAAAATATTGACGGTCAACTGCTTCAACTCACTCGCCGACACCCCATGTGCTTGTAGCATACTCGTCTTGCCATAGAGCTGCGTCACTCCTGTCAATGCCAAATAAAACTCCGGACTAGCCTCCTCACTCATCACCCCATGCCCTGCATAAAAAAACACAAAAACATCCTCTGGTTTTGCCCGAGAAGCGATGCTTTGTAGAGCAGCAAGGGTACGCTGGCGATTGGCGTCCTGGTCATACAGTACATCCACATACACCGCATCAAAGATACCCTCCGACCGCAACTGCAGTTCCCTCACCACAGACCGTGCATCCGAGACCGCATAGTTGAGGTTGTACGCCCCGTTGACATACTGATCCACCCCTACAGCAAGCACATATAGATCTGCAGTGGCTTGCATTCCATGATACTGCACACGAATTTGATCTCTACCCGACTCATATCCTTTGATGCTGACTGCCTTGGCAGCAATGACATTTTCTCCCTTGATTAGCGAGACCGTGTAGCTCTGAGCAAACCGGTCATTCACAGGCTTGAAACCTCTACTTTCTCCCTCCACAAGTTTTCCATTCACATACAGGAGAATCTCAGCGATGGGGTCACCTTGAGGTTGTGCTTCGACCATCACAGTCACTTGAGCATCTTTGGATACATAACCATCCTCTGGATTCACGATCTGCACCGTAGGTCTCTGACTCATCACTTGCGACAGGTCACTCGCCTCCGACACCTCATCTTTGAGCAGGGCAGACAACAGCCCAGGTGTAAACGATTGACTGAAGGCTGTCGTGAGAGATCCTCTCTTGGTGATCTGGCCTTCTGCATCGTACGACCGCCACTCCAACTGCTCGATAGCCCCAGCCGTACCGTCCACACGCCCATCTCTCGCCACGACGACCCATTCCCCATCACTGACATATATATCAGCGATCACCTTCTTATGTTTGGCACTCAGCAGGTTCAATATTCCATTGGGGTTACATATCAAAAACTGCTCACCTTTGCCTACCTTCAGGACGATTGATGTCTCTGTCGAGGATTCTCCTGGCTTCACGTATTTGACGGATTCTTCCATCACTATACGCATGGACTCTAGGTCTATCATGATTGCCTTTCCTTGAGACCCCAAATGAGAGACCAAATACTTTTCCCTTTGGTCTAGGACTAGATTGACACCCACATCTTTGAAATCCTCGACTACCTGATGCGTATACCTATCCAGTACTCGGATATTGTGCGACACTCCGTCTCCTCCCGTCTTCATGTAGGAGTAAAATAAATACTTCTTAGAAAGCAGTGTAATGAGAGGCACCCCATCTGTTATTGTGATTCGCTCGGGGCTCGCTCCTCCTTCCACAGGATAGATCATGAGCCCATGTTTATTTTGCACATAATCATGTTCGACTCCAGTCAAATACTGACCATCTGTAGAGAGCGTCCCCGAACTAAACGGGTATCGCCCCACTTCGACGAGCGTCTCTCCAGATCTCCTCCACAAACGCGTCTCGGGTGAGGCACTGGAAAAATTCATCGATAATACAAGATCCTTTTGTACACCAGCAAACGATTGACCATCCGGCAGAGATAGCAAAAACCTCCTTTGTCTCGTCCTCGGATCAATCACATCAGTGGTAGCCTGACCGAGTGCCTCCTCCAAGAATTTTGACGTGTCTATATATTGTCCCCAGATGTCTTTGTACTGTACGCTCGCCAAATTATTCTCAAAAAAATACAGCGATTGATTCCGGCCATGATACAAAAACTCCCCGGATTCCAAATCCAAAAGATTGGCAGAAATCTTCATGTTCATTTTAGTATAATCACTTGACACTTCCGTATCTTGATGGTTGATTACCAAGTATTTTCGGTCATCGTCTATACTGCCTATCACGATACTGCTGCTCCCTGGCTTAACCTCTTTTGGCTCCCCTTTGACCGACAAATACAAGTCCTGACCTTGCGCCTTGGTCACGAGTACTATGCCAAACAAACAACCGATTACAATACAAATCCTTCTCATGAGAATCAATCCTTACATGGTTTACTCGAGCAAAATAAATACTTTTTTCAAAGTGCTATATTTCTTCTCCAAAAACCTATTCACACCCGATCTTTTACCCCTGCAATTCCTCCAGTACACAATTACCCAAGGGATTGATTGCGTTTCGAATCTTTCCATTTAATTTAGAAAAAATATTCGTCAAAAATGAAGTTATCAACCAAGATACTGATTGGACTTTTTCTAGGAATCTTCACAGGCGTTTTTCTGGGAGAATACGCTGAACCTCTCCATTATATCGGTGATGCCTTCATCGGATTGATGCAGATGACGGTCATGCCGTACATCCTCGTCTCTCTCCTCAGCAATATCGGAAAAGTAAAACTCAGTGAACAACGGGCACTCATCAAGAGTGCGGCTGTCGTTTTAGTGATTTTATTAATTTGCGGGCTCGGTGCGGTTTTTTTGCTCCCGATGTTTTTCCCTACTTGGGAGTCCTCATCCTTTTTCAGTTCGAATCTCGTCACCCTGTCCGAGCCGCTCGACTATATCCGAATTTACATCCCTCACAACATCTTTGGCTCCTTAGCGGAAAACGTAGTTCCCGCGGTAGTGCTCTTCGCTATCATCGTCGGTGTAGCTCTCAACTCCATCCCCAACAACACCAAATTCATTCAAGCACTCGACGTATTTGGTGACGCGCTCAACATCGCCAACAAACACATCGTCAAACTGACACCTTTTGGGATTTTTGGAATCGCTGCACACACCGCTGGTATGATGTCGCTCGACGAGCTCGGTCTCATCCAAGTCTATGTCGTCATCTATACGGTCGCTGTGGTGATCCTCGGATTGATATTCATTCCGCTTGTCGTCTCGGCGGTGACACCTTTCCGTTTCAAAGATTTCTTAAACATCCCTCGAAGCACCTTGCTGACCATATTTGCAACAGGAAAAATCGTGATCCTCCTCCCTCAACTGATCGAAAACGTCAAAGAGCTTTTCAAAAAATACAACTACGAAGACGACCAAATCGATTCATCCGCCGAACTCATGCTACCCTTGGCCTACCCCTTTCCCAATCTCGGCACGCTAGTTATCATGGTTTTCGTGCCTTTCGCAGCGTGGTTTGCTGGCAAGCCATTCACCGTCGGGGATCAATTTGGTTTCTTAGGTTCAGCACTGCTCAGCAGCTTCGTCGCTCCTATCACAGGCATACCCTTTTTGATGGACACGCTCAAACTGCCTCAAGATATCTTTCAGCTGTTCATCGTGAGTACAGCCTATACCGATCGCATCCGTGTAGTACTTGGCTCCATCCACTTGTTTGGACTGACTGTCATTGCGATCGCCTACGCCCGAGGACTCGTCAAAATCCACGCACTCAAACTTACACGAGCCTTTGCCATCACAATAGGTCTTTCGTTGATTCTCTTGCTGCCATTCAAGTTTTTGATCGGGGAGTCATTTCAGGAATCTTTCGACAAATATGAATCATTCATGCAAATGGATATCACCACGCCACGAGTGGTACAAGTCATACCCGACTCTACCGAATACTACATCCCCTCATCCATCCAAGCCATCCAAGAAAAGGGGTACGTCCGAGTAGGCTATATGTCCGACGCACTCCCTTACGTGTTTTTCAACGAGCACAACCGAAAAGTCGGACTGGATGTCGAGCTGATCAATCTATTTGCCTATGAGATGGGCATCAAACTACAGTGGATTCAAATCGACCGCTCCGAGATCACCCAGGCCATCAACGAGGGGCGTATCGATATTTTCGCATCGGGCGTACCTGTCTTGGTGGACATCATGGACAAGGCGGAGTTCTCCGAACCTTACTCTGAGATGAACCTCTCATTGCTCATCAAAGACCACAAACGAGACAAGTACAAAGACATCAATCACATCATCCAAAACGAGGAAGCTTATTTCGCCACCAACCAATCTGACTACCTCAAAACACGAATCACCGAAGAGCTACCAGGTACGCGCTTTGAGCAAGTGGAATCTGTCCGTACCTTTGTGGAAGGAGACTCCAAAGCCGACGCGATGTTTTTCTCAGCAGAGGCGGGGTCGGCCTGGACCCTCGTCTATCCCGAATACTGCATCATACACCCCGAAGGCCTACACATCAAAATGCCAGTCTCGTGGATGATGGCCAAAGACAACCTCGAACTGGTCCGGTTCATCAACAAATGGATCGAACTCAAACAATACGATGGCACCATCGATCAGCTATACTCCTATTGGATACTGGGCGAAGGTACCAAGAAAAAGGAGCCCAAGTGGTCCATCATCAGAAACGTCCTTCACTGGGTAGAATAACAAGCAAACTATGGATTTCATATATACACTCAATTTAGTAGGTACGGTGGTCTTTGCCATATCCGGTGCACTGACCGCTTCGGATTACAAAATGGACGGGTTTGGCTCTGTGGTCATTGCCTTCATCACCGCACTGGGAGGTGGCACCATTCGCGATCTCCTCCTCGACTACCATCCCATCGGGTGGGTCGGTGACCCCTACTACCTCTATGCGGTATTGATTGCGGTATTGCTGAGCTATTTGTTCAAGCGGTGGATCGTCAAGCTGCGACGCACCATGTTCTTATTTGATACGATTGGGATCGGATTATTCGCCGTGCTCGGCACCCAAAAAACCCTCGGGCTGGACATTCACTACAGCATCGCTATGATGATGGGGGTAATATCTGCTGTATTTGGGGGAGTGATGAGAGATGTACTGATTGGGCGAGTGCCTTTGATTTTTCGTAAGGAAATCTATGCCACAGCGTGCCTCGCGGGAGTGATCATCTACGTTCTTCTCTTGCCGCTGGCTTTACCCTACTACTTGACACTGATTATTCCAATTACCTTCATCATGGTCATCCGACTATTGGCCGTCAAATACGAATGGTCCCTGCCAGGTATCAAATAAAAACTTGATACATCAACACGGCGATACGCAAAACAAACAACACATAAATCCAATAGATCTGACGGGTGACAGCAGCAAGTGCCACGATCACTAGACTCAGAATACGAAACATCGTCTCAGACTCCAATACTCCATCGTACTGAAAATGTGCAGCAATGAACAACCCCAATAGAATCATCAGCAAACGGTATTTGCTCTTGAAGTACTTTTGGGTATCGACGGACTTGAGATCCTCAGGAGTAAACACGTGCGAAATCGCCAAAAAAAGCAGGGGAGGCATAAGATACGACAGGAAAGTACCGTAGGACTGGAAGCTCTCATCGAGGTGCGAATAGAACTGGTAGAAGTTGTGAAAGGCAGTTTCTAGCAGGGCTACTCCTGTCAAAATAAAAGGCCAATAAGGCTGCTTATCCTCAAAAAAACGCCTCCAAGGAGACACCAGTTCGGCAATGGCTATGCCGTACAACAACAGGGGAAGAATGGAGAAATACTCTTGTGGCTGCATATCTTTCTGATTTAGGCTCAATAATAGTGTGCTCTCAAGAAGATACCAATGTCACTCAGGGCATATAATCGGTAAAACACTTGAATTCCCATATTTGATTTGTCCCCTCTCCATCAAGTGAACTTGACCCAGGCCTAGGGACAAACAAAAAGGATCTTCGCCCTCCCTCTGCATAGTAACTCAAGCCAAGAGAGGCATAGTCGTCTGGGGGCATACTTTATCCTCTAACATCTCACATATATACCCCGCAGCATGCATGGTATTGATAATGCGCTCTGGATTCACCCGTTCTCCTTCGACCCGAAGTATACTGTGACCACAGGGAAAAGTAAGGTCTGTATCACTAAGGTCAAAATTGATTACCCACTCCGCAAAATCTTTTTCAAAAACACTCATCATCTGTACTGCTTGAGCCTGATCCCGAATATCTGTCACAAAAACTTCTACCATAATTTCGATTAGATTAAAAAATCAATTTCAACAAATGCAACAATATTGCAGTTATAAAACATTAGGTAAGACCTTACAACAACAAGGACACTATTTCTCCTGCTCCAAGTCTCTTGACAAGCACAGATTTCAATTCATCAATTGACTTATTAGTACGTACCCTTTATGCTTACAGCGCAGCAACAAAGACAAATGATACTTCAATAGACTTTAAATTCTTTCTCAGTACACACTTTGTCTACCCTCCTTTATATTTTATACTTTTGGCTAGCACCTACTGGACAACCTGACAATGAAACGGTCCGCTACCAAACTAACATCATCATCATAGACGAGTCTGGACGAATGTCCCATCGCATAGATACCCTACTCAAGTCAACAATCGCAAAGGCGAATGGATTGCTGACATTCCAAATCCCTTCTAGCAAGGGCAACATAATGCTATGTAAAAAAGAACATCACTCTAGACAATCTAAAAGCGTTTCTCCCGAATGACCTTGCCACGTTTATTGTAGTAAGTCCATTCACCGGTGGCCTTATTGTCCTTGTACCGACCCGTAGATTCTAAGGCCCCATTGTCATAGTAATACTTCGCCTCTCCTTGGGCATAGCCAGCTACGAAGTTTTCTTCGGACTTGAGCGTACCATCTGGGTAGTAGCTGTAGCGAATCCCCGTACCTTTGTGTAGCGTGCCTTTGGACAGAGCTGTCCCTTTGGGCGTGTAGAAATCACTGACCTCCATCAAGTAGCCGTTGGACCAATTTTCGTCTTGCTTGAGCTGACCTGTCTCATAGAAGTGCCCCCATGGACCATTTTTCAAATCTAACTTGAAACTTCCGATAGACTTGAGTTTGCCACTCTCATAATACTCCATCCATTGTCCGACCTTCTGATCATGAAGATACTGTCCCTCCAGTTCTAGGGCGCCAGAAGCGTAAAAGTACTTCCAATGGTTTTGCTTGAGATCATTTCTGTACTCCCCCACGGAGTAGACGACTCCATTTTCGGTCATATTGATCCATACACCTTTTTTTTGCCCTGACACAAACTGCCCCTCGACGCTGAGTGTACCGTCGAGAAAATACTCTTTGTATGGGCCATTGAGTACTCCGTATGCATAGGTAGCCCGCAAGCCCACCTGTCCGTTTTGGTTGTACTCGATATACTCTCCATGCAAATAGCCATTGAGGTAGTTTTCTTTGATAGACACTCCTCCATTGGCATAGTAGTATTCCCATTGTCCGACTGGCACATCCTTCTTGTACCGCTGCACGAATGTCCTGCGATTGTATTCATTGTACTCGATCCAGACGCTGTCCTTTTTGCCTTCGAGGTAGTACCCTGTGAGTGCCGCTCGGCCATTGGGGTAGAACTCTATGTACTCTCCGTCCAACTTGTTGTTTTTGAAAAAGGTCTGCATAATCGCCGACCCGTATTCATCGTATACGATATAGATCCCGTTCTTTTCTCCATTTTCAAGCTCGATCACTTCCGACGCACGATTGTTTTCATACAAGTACCATGTACTGTCGGGAGTACCGTCAGAAAAGTACCCACTTGCCACGTACTTGCCACGTGTATCCTTGTACACCCACAACCCCTGCTTGAACCCGTTGGTTTTCTTACCCGACCTCACCAATGAAGAATCAGAAAGAACCTGTAAATAAAAGTCCTGAGAAAAAGCAGTTGATGCTGCCAATAAAAACACCACTACGAGTGCACGTCGAATCCTATGCATAATAAAAGAAATATCAGTTGGTTTATACGAATGAATGGGGGCAAGGGATATGTATCAAACTACCAGCGAATCAAAGCAGAAGCCCATGTAAAACCACTGCCAAATGCAGCCAAACAAATCAGATCACCTTCTTTGACTTTACCTTCCTGCACAGCCTCACTCAACGCCAATGGGATAGATGCAGCCGTCGTATTGCCATATCTCTGTATGTTGTTGAACACCCGATCGTCTGGTAAATTCATTTGCTTCTGTATGAATTGACTGATCCGCAAATTGGCTTGATGAGGAATCAGCATATCTATTTGATCTGCGCTATACGCATTGGCCGTTAGTGCTTCTCCGATCACTTGCTGAAAACGCATCACTGCATTTTTAAATACAAAATTCCCATTCATGTACGGGTAATAGCGGATATCCTCTGGATCGTTTCGTTCGATATAGTTGGGAATCCAATCGGTCGTCGCTGGTGCAATCAGCGCCAATTCTTCAGCATGTTGGCCCTCCGAGTGCAAGTGTGTCGATAGTACACCACGCCCCTGCTCCTCTGTCGCCTGCATCACCACGGCACCAGCTCCATCTCCAAAAATCACCGACACACCCCTGCCACGAGTAGTCATATCCAATCCTCCACTATGCACTTCACTACCTACTACAAGGACCGTTTTATACATCCCCGTCTTGATGAACTGATCTGCGATCGAAAGCGAATAGATGAACCCAGAACACTGATTGCGAACATCCAATGCGCCGATTTCCTCTCGAAAACCGAGCTGCTGCTGCAACATGACTCCAGGTCCAGGGAAATAATAATCCGGACTCAATGTAGCAAACACAATGAAATCAATGTCATCCACGGCTATTCCTGCATTTTGGATAGCCATCCGTGCTGCTTTGGCACCCATCGTCGAGGTGGTATCCTCGCCCCCAGGCACGATGTGCCGGCGCTCTTTGATTCCCGTACGCTCTTGAATCCACGCATCGTTGGTATCCATGAGCTTTTCCAAATCGGCATTTTTTACCACATTCTCGGGCACATAGTGTCCAGTCCCTATAATCCTAGCTTGCTTCATGTCATTTCGTCTTATCCTTAGATACAATTGGCTTACTCCTCCAATCCACCCAAAAGGCAAAATAAGTCAATGCATTACCGTACCTAGCAAAATAGGTGCTAGATATTGATAATATAAAGGAGAAAAAAGAATAATCAAATGTGACTAATCAAAAAGGGTATAGTTTCCAAGTTGATCGACTTGGGCTTGCGGCTTGATCAGGTCCTCCGAATTGTTGCTGATCATCGTGATATGCGGAGAGACGGGGTGATTGGACAGCTGGTTCACTCCCTCTTTGCTCGACAGGATCTCTAGGAGTTCGTCCGTCGAACTGTAATCATCGAGCCACTTGCGTTCCATGTCTTTGGGTAGCACAGCTGGCATTGACTCTCCAAACTCAGGCACATTCGCATAGTTGGCCACCTCCACAAATTTGAACGTATAGTTGATCTTGCCATCCATGTCTTCGTACTCCTCCCATATCCCCGGCAGTGCGAGAATCGGCTCATGAGCCACATGAAAATAATGCGGGGTTTGACGTCTCTTACTGTATTGCTTCCATTGATAAAATCCATTGACTGGAATGATACAACGACGCTTATCGAGCGCATGACGAAGTGTAGTCGTCTGCACCAATTTATCTTGCGTCGCAGAGAGGAGTTTAGGAGAGATACTCTTATTGTTGGACCACTGCTTGTTGGTCCCCCAGTAAAAAAAAGAAATCCCCTTCTTGGAAGTGTTGACGATCACAGGAAGCTGCTGCGCTGGCGAAGCATTGTAGTTGGGCACTGTAAATTCCTCCCCTTCCAATCCAAACCGTTGGTTGATGTCTTTGAAATCTGAGAATATGGCGTAGCGATCAATCATGAAATAGTCTTGGAAATAAAGTCAAAGGCACGCTGCTCGGACCAATACACGCCTTGTGTACCGAACGAACTAAAACCTACATGACCTCCAAATTTAGGCATCTCAAAATAAACATTGTCGGATGTTTCAAAATTTGTTGTCTCATAGCACGACGGAGAGAGAAATGGATCGTTGAGAGCATTGACCACCAGTGTCGGAATTTTGATAGTTGGCACAAATCCCATCGAGCTACAGGTCGCATAATAATTGTCGGCCGTACCAAACCCATGCAAAGGAGCCGTCAGGCAATCGTCAAAGACGTAGACAGATCTTGCTTTGGCAATACGCACTAGATCTACTTTTCCCACCAGCAGTTCACTTTTTCTCCGTACTTTTTCTTTGAGTGCCTTCAAAAAACGTCGCGAATACACCCAATTGTGTCGTTTGTCGATCTCTGTCGCACATCCCGCCAGATCAAGAGGTACAGAAAACACCGCGGCAGTTTTGACCCGAGGGTCTACCTCGTACTCCCCCAGGTACTTCAAGGTCAAGTTGCCTCCGAGGCTAAAACCCGAAAGTGCCAACCCCTCGTATCCCCTGCCTAGAGCATACTGCACGACCTCATCCAAATCAGACGTAGCTCCACTATGATAAAATCGCTCCTGAAGGTTGGGCTCCCCACTACACCCCCGGTAATTCCAAGCGATCACATCCCAACCCTCTGCAAAAAACTTATTCACCATCCCCAGTATATACGGGCGCTCGCTGTCCCCCTCCAGTCCATGCGACACGATCAATAGTTTTTTGGCTCCTTGAGTATAACAATCCAAATCCAAAAAATCTTGATCACTCGTCTCCATTCTGACCCTCTTTTTCTTGGTTGGCCCTTTGATGCTACGCAATGTACTCGGCACGATCGTCTCCAGATGACGATTGATCAGCCATGAGGGACGCTTATAATTTGACTCTGGTATTAGTGGCATTTAAAAAAACTACTTAGTTGCAAGCCTCAAATTTAGATTTTTTGAATTATCTACTCGATTCATTTTGAAAACTATACGTTTTGGGATTACTCCCAACGGCATTTCCAATTTTAGATCGGGATATATTTGAAATAAGGTGCTTTTAAAGCTAATTTAGCGGCTCGATTTTTAACTAATCAAAAACATGGCAGAAGTAATAAGAATGCCAAAGATGAGTGACACCATGGAAGAAGGTGTAATCGCGTCTTGGCTCAAAAAAGTAGGAGATACAGTAAAATCAGGAGATATTTTAGCAGAAGTGGAAACCGACAAAGCCACTATGGAGCTTGAATCATATGATGATGGTACTTTATTGTATATCGGAGTTGAGGAAAAAGCTTCTGTGCCTGTCGACGGTGTGATTGCAATCATCGGAAACAAAGGTGAAAATGTGGACGACTTGATCGCATCAATCGGTAGTGGAGACAGTGCAACTCCAGCAGCCGAAGAAGCGCCAAAAGCAGCAGCACCTGCTCCTGCAGCGGCTCCTGCCGAATCAATCGATACCTCAGGAATCAATGCCACAGTCATCAAAATGCCAAAGATGAGTGATACCATGGAAGAAGGGGTCATCGCATCTTGGGTCAAAAATGTAGGGGATGACGTCAAGTCTGGTGACATCCTCGCTGAAGTCGAAACCGACAAAGCAACCATGGAACTCGAATCATACGACGATGGAGTCCTACTATATACTGCTGTCGAAGCAGGCAAAGGCGTACCAGTAGATGGCGTGATCGCTATCATTGGAGAAAAAGGCGCGGATTACGAGACTCTGTTGAAAGCAGAAGCAGCGAAGGCTGCCCCTGCAGCAGAGGCAGCTCCTGCTCCAGTAGCGGAGGCTCCCAAAGCCTCTCCTGCACCAACCGCAGCGCCAAGTGCTGCGCCTGCACCAGCTCCTAGTACTCCCAACGGCAGAGTAATTGCTTCGCCATTGGCGAAAAAAATGGCCGAAGAAAAAGGTTTTGACATTGCTAAAATCCCTGGATCAGGAGACGGTGGACGTATCATCAAAAGAGACGTAGAAGCATACGTACCTGCAGCTACTCCAGCAGCAGGAGGAGCAGTAGCCTCTGCAGTTGGCGTAGAAAGCTACGAAGACATCCCTGCGACTCAGATGAGAAAGGCCATCACCAAAAGCCTCAATGCGAGCCAATTTGGTGCTCCTCACTTCTACTTGACCATGGAAATAGACATGGACAAAACAATGGAAGCGCGTGCAAGCATCAACGAGATCGCTCCAGTAAAAATTTCATTCAACGATATCGTGATCAAAGCAGTCGCTGCTGCCCTCAGAAAGCACCCAGCGGTCAACAGCTCATGGATCAGTGAAACCAACAGCATCCGCATGAACCACCACATCAGTGTAGGGGTAGCCATGGCCATCGAAGATGGGTTGGTCGTACCTGTCGTCAAATTCGCAGACAACAAGTCATTGGCTGAGATTTCTGCAGAAGTCAAAGAGTTTGGCGGCAAAGCCAAAGCGAAAAAGCTCGGACTAGACGAAATGCAAGGCAATACCTTCACTGTATCCAACTTGGGTATGTTTGGTATTTCTGAATTCACATCTATCATCAACGCCCCAGAATCTTGTATCCTTGCTGTAGGAGCCATCAAAGCAACTCCAGTGGTCAAAAACGGGGAAATCGTACCAGGCAACATCATGAAAGTGACGTTGACATGTGATCACAGGACTGTAGACGGTGCAGTAGGTTCAGCATTCTTGCAGACATTGAAAGGTTTCATCGAAGATCCCGTTAGGATTTTGGTGTAAACCCTAGCATTTAATTGTAAAGCGACTGTTTCAATCACCCCAGTGTATTTGAAACAGTCGCTTTTTTATTTCGTTCACTTGGGTCTAAACACTACGAAGACATGTCAAACTATCCAAAAATAAGATCTACCACCGTATGCGCCATCAAGCACAACGGCCAAGTCGCCATCGGCGCAGATGGGCAAGCCACCCTCGGCAACACTGTCGCGAAGAGCAACGTCAAAAAAATCCGTAAACTCCAAGACGGCAAAATCGTCACCGGGTTTGCAGGCTCTACCGCAGATGCCTTTACACTCCTGGAGCGCATGGATGAGAAACTCAACTCGTACGGAGGCAACATGAAGCGCGCAGCGATCGAACTCGCCAAAGACTGGCGCACCGATCGCTACCTCCGCAAATTAGAAGCCATGCTAATCGTCGCAGACAAAGAAGAAATATTGATCGTATCAGGTACTGGAGATGTACTAGAGCCCGATCATGATATCGCAACCATCGGCTCTGGAAGCATGTACGCTCAATCTGCGGCCCTCGCCATGAAAAAACACGCCGGAGACCGAATGACCGCTGAAGAAATGGTCAGAGAGAGTCTCAACATCGCCGCAGACATTTGCATCTACACCAACCACAACTTGGTCGTAGAGACCGTCGGCTAATCCAAAAACAGGAGGTCACACTTGGACAAAGAGCCCTGCGAAGCAATTCGCACGCCCTCCCCAAGTATCGGTTCCCCGAAGAAGAAATGTCCTCCAGCCAAAACAACACAAAGAAGGGTCAGTTCTCTCCGCGAAAACTGACCCTTCTGTTCTATAGCCTTTCTTTTTCGGATTTTGTCTAATTTGGACTCATGAAAATCCAGCTACTCTCCTTACTTCTTCTTTTCACCCTCCGCCCTGTGACCTGTCACGCTCAGTCTATCGCTCGGGACTGGAACGAGCTACTGCTCAAAGCCATACGAAACGATCTCGCCCGACCTACTGTCCATGCACGCAACCTATTTCACCTGTCTGCAGCCCAATACGATGCATGGGCTGCCTACGAGTCTGGTGCAACCCCCTATTTTTTAGGGCAAACCCATCGCGGGTTCCACATCGCATTCGAAGGGGCGCAAGTACCCGATGGCATGAGCAAACGCGAAGCACAAGAAATAGCACTCAGCATGGCCTATTATCGTTTGCTCAAGCACCGGTTTGAGCGATCGCCCGCCCTGGCTCACATCGAATTTCCTGCACGTGTACTCCTACGCACGGTCTACGCCGATACAGACTACACGCAAAGCACAAACTACCTCACTAGCCCTGCCGATTTGGGCAATTACATCGCCGAGCAGATCATCGCCTTTGGGCTCATGGACGGGTCCAACGAAGCGTCCGATTACCTCTGTAGATTCTACGAACCGACCAACAACCCGATGTATCCGGACGGCAATGGCAGCTCCAACATCTCCGACCCCAACCGCTGGCAACCTTTGGCCTTCGATGAATTTGTCGGACAATCTGGCATCAGCGAAGGTCCTGGTACACCCAAATTTGTCGGAGCTGAATGGGGGCAAGTTGCCCCTTTTGCGCTAGACGAATCAACCCTCAGCATCAAGCGACGAGACGGCCATGACTACTTGCTACACTTGGACCCAGGTCCCCCAACCTACCTCGAACTATCCCCTGATCGCCCCTCTCTGCAAGACTACCAGTGGGGTTTTGGGCTCGTCGCACAATGGTCCTCGCATCACGACCCTGCCGACAGTGTCCGCTGGGACATCTCGCCCAACGCGATTGGCAACATACCTTTGGATCAACTCCCAAAGTCTCCAAGTGACTATCCACAATTCTATGATTTTGAAAATGGTGGAGACATCAGTACAGGCTACACGACCAACCCCTCCACAGGCCAACCCTATCCTACACAAACTGTACTTCGTGCTGACTACACCCGAGTACTGGCTGAGTTTTGGGCAGATGGTCCAGACTCTGAAACCCCACCAGGGCACTGGCATGTCCTACTCAACTATGTCACAGACCATGACAAATTTGAAAGGCTGTACCAAGGACAAGGCACAACAATGGACGCCCTAGAATGGAACATCAAGAGCTACTTTGCACTAAGTGGTGCGCTACACGATGCGGCCATCGCCGCATGGGGAGCCAAAGGCTACTACGACTATATCCGTCCAATCTCTGCGATACGATCCATGGCCGAAAGAGGACAAAGTACAGACCCCAATGCCCCGCACTATCACCCTGCTGGACTCCCGTTGATTCCAGGCCAGGTCGAACTGATCACCGCAGACGACCCTCTCAACGCCTACGGGCACTTGGAAAACAAAATCAAAATCAGAGCATGGAAAGTCCCTGGGCGCTACTACGAGAGCAGTGACACGGCGACACATGTCGACTGGATCGAAGCTACACGCTGGCAACCTTACCAGCGCCCTACTTTTGTGACGCCTCCCTTTGCGGGGTATGTCTCTGGGCATTCTACCTTTTCGAGAGCTGCTGCAGAGATGCTATCGCTACTCACAGGGAGTGAGTACTTCCCAGGAGGAGTCGGAGAATTTCTTGCCGCGCAAAACAATTTTTTGGTGTTTGAAACCGGGCCTAGCGAAGACATCACTCTGCAATGGGCCCGCTACCAAGACGCTTCGGACCAATGCAGCCTATCTAGAATTTGGGGAGGCATCCATCCCCCAGTAGACGATATAGCAGGGCGCTTGATGGGGTACGAGATCGGGCACCAAGCCTTCGCGTTGGCCGAAAAATACTTCAACGGAACAATCCCTCCCAGCGAACAATCTCATGACATCCCGCGTTTCGTCTATGGGCCCAACCCTGTCAGCAGCACCAACCCAAAACTTACCATCACGCTCACCCAACCTGACGATCTCCCGAAAACGGTGAGTCTATACGACAGCTCTGGACAATTGGTCCTACGCCAAACCGAACACTATGTACAAGAAATCGTGCTCAATACAGTAGGGCTAAAAAAGGGGGTATACCTACTCACTCTGGAGACCAAAGTCTACAACGACCGCCTCAAACTGATCGTGACCCCCTAGCTTAGGAAGCCTTCGCACACCCAACTACAGCTGTCGGTCAAGACACTCCCTCAGTAGGAACTTCACAGTTTGCTCCATTTTCAAGAGTGCCCACAAAGCTTTGCAAACGACAGCCCCTCCAGCAACCGATAACAGCTAAAAACCTGTCAACAAAACATTTTCTCCCAAATAGGAGAAAAAAGAGAAAGCAATAAGTATCTTAAAGTGACGCTTTCAACTACTAGAAAACCATGCTATACGAAAATGAAGTACTGATGCTACTGATTGGGATTATCGTCCTGATCTTTGCCCTCGTATACATCAAAACTCTTTCCTCCCTTCCACACTGGAAGTACCTGTTTACCAGTTACATCATTTTGGTTCTTGCCTGGACCTTCACCATTGCCGAAGGGTTCATCTGGCCAGTACTCCTTGATTCCTTGGAGCATTCCTTTTACGCGTTGAGTTCCGTACTGATTCTCCTCTGGATTTGGAAAACGACCTACACCAACCCCAGCCCTCGCAAACCATGACCACCCCCTACATCGATTCGCTCTCTTTGGCCTGCACTCTAGTATCCATTCTCTTGGTCATGCTGCGGCACAAACAATTCAAGGCGACAGACCCCGTGCTATTTTATGGCCTTCTGACTCTCTTGGGTGGTTATTACAGCATGCTGTTCCTATACATTGATCAATTCGAGGATATATTGGGAGCACTCGTCCCGGTGATGTTTGCCTTCGTGTTTTACTCCATGATCCAAATCCACAACAACAAAAAAACGGAAGAAAGTGAAGAGCGTCTACGACTCGCCATAGAGTCCACCAAAGTAGGACTATGGGACTTGAACCTCTGTACCTACGAGTTTGTCATCAACGACGCATGGTTTGAGATCATGGGATACTCCCCCGAAGAACTCTCCCCTGTCACCCTAGAAGTGTGGGAACAGCTGATCCACCCCAGCGACCAAGAAAAAGCCCGGTCTATGCTCAGAAAGCATATCGAAAACAACAACGTGACTTTTGAACTGACCCAACGAATCAAACACAAAAACGGGTCGTGGATCTGGGCACAAAACAGAGGCAAAATAGTCGAGCACAATCACAACGGCGAAGCGACTCGAATGACCGGCATCTTGATAGACATGACGGCCCAAAAAGAATTGGAGCTAGACCTGAAGTCTCAGATCAACGAAAACGTGGTGCTCAACGAAAGCTACCGCCTACAAAACAACAAACTGGCAGACAATGAAAAAAAATACCGTGTACTCTATGAAAACTCACATGACGCCATCATTCTGATCAAAGACCAACAGTACTTTGATTGCAATCAGATGGCCTACCAACTTTTCAAATGCGACGAAGAATACTTGATAGGCAAAGAGCCTCATACATTCAGTCCCGAATTTCAACCAGACGGTGCCCCTTCCTTTGAAAAAGCGCAAGCGCTCTTTGCTGAAATCCAAATGGGAAACCCCATGATGTTTGATTGGCAGCACCAACGCCCAAACGGAGAGCTCTTTGATGTCTCTGTCAACCTCAACATCGTCGAACTGGACGATGTACAATATGTCCAAGCCGTACTGCGTGACATCACCGAAAAAAAACGCGTCGCAGCAGAACTCGATCAATACCGACACAACCTCGAACGTCTCGTCGATCAACGCACCCTCGAGTTGACGCAAGCCAACGCAGAGTTGACCGCAACCATGCAGCACCTCAAAGACACCCAGTCCCAACTGGTCCAATCCGAAAAAATGGCCTCACTAGGTATCTTGACGGCAGGTATCGCACACGAAATCAACAACCCCCTCAACTTCATCATGGGAGGGTACCGCGGGTTAGAAGTCTACCTCAACCACACAGACCTCAAGGCAGACAAGGACCTCCAAAAATTGCTACATAGCATCAAAACAGGAGCCGACCGAGCCATCAACATCGTCAAAGGACTCAATCAATTTAGCCGCACCAAAGAATCCTACGACGAAGATTGCGACCTCCATGCCATCCTCGACAACTGCCTACTCCTACTCAATAGCGAGCTCAAGGGTCGCATCCACGTACACCAACACTACGCCTCCAATCTCCCACACCTCAAAGGCAACGTAGGCAAAATGCATCAAATCTTCATCAACCTCATCACCAACGCCATTCATGCCATAGCGGAGCAAGGGACCATCACCATCACCACAGAGCGCTCAAACCAAGAAGTCATCATCCAGCTCGCGGACACAGGAAAAGGAATCGCCCAAAAGGACCTCCCCGAGATCACCATCCCCTTCTTCACCACCAAGGAACCAGGGAAAGGCACTGGGCTAGGGCTATCCATAACCTACAACTTCATCCAAGAGCATCAGGGTTCCATGACATTCGATTCTCAGCTCAATCACGGCACCACCGTCACTGTCCGGTTTCCTCTGCCGTGAGACCTCCTACTTGCTCCTGGACACAAGAAGTCCAAGCACTACAAAATCAGCCGCCATCAATCTTAGCCCGGCGTGTTTCCAAATCCGCAGAAAACCACTAAATTCGAACCCAGTCTGACCACAACCTCAGCATCCACGATCACAACGCAACACATTGACCTATCAGGATCTACTCATAACACCCCTATACCTGATTCTACTGCTGGCAGTAGCTTATGTCCTGCGTCCCTATGCCACCACTCCCCAAACTCAACCTTATTTCATACCAGGGCTGCTGGTCAAATTTGTCGGAGCGATTGCTCTCGGCATGATCTACCAGTTCTACTACGGGGGAGGGGACACTTTCACCTACCACACCCACGGCAGTCGGTGGATCTGGCAGGCCTTCATGGATGACCCAGCGGTTGGTATTGATTTATTCTTCCAAAAAGCCGGTGACTACAACGGCCAAACCTTCCCTTACAGCTCGCACATTTGGATGTTTCGAGACAAGGCCTCCATGGTCATCATTCGCATTGCTGCATTCATCGACTTCTTCACTTTCTCTACCTACAGTGCTACAGCACTTTTCTTTGCGGCTTTCGCCTTCAGTGGCCATTGGGCACTATACACTGTCTTTCAAAAGCTATTTCCACATGCCACACGCCACTTGGCACTGGCCATCCTATTCATCCCCTCCGTGGTATTTTGGGGCTCAGGCATTCTCAAGGACAGCATCACCCTCGCTGCACTCTGCTGGATGACCTACGCAGTCCTGCGCATGACGATCTTTGGTCGCTTTACCCTAGTCAACCTTCTTCTTTTTGTGTTCATGGCATGGACGATATATTCCATCAAAATCTACATCCTCCTTTGTTTTTTGGTAGGCACATCCATCTTTCTCTATCTACAGTATATCTCCAAAGTCCGAAATACAGCCATCAAAATCATGGTCGCCCCGGTCCTCATCGCAGTATTCTTGGGAGGAGGCTACATGGCCCTCGAAAAAATCAGCGAAGACGATTCGCGCTATGCCCTAGACAAGATCGGCGAGACCGCCATGGTCACGGCCTACGACATCCGCTACGGCTGGGGAGCCCGGCAGGGAGACAACTCGGGTTATACCCTAGGCGAACTCGACGGCAGCATAGGCAGCCTCGTCAAGCTTGCCCCTCAGGGCATCATTGTGACCCTCTTTCGCCCATGGCCCTGGGAAGTCAAAAACCCACTGATGCTGCTGTCTGCCCTAGAAAGCCTTAGTTTTTTATGCCTCACCTTTTATATCCTCTACCAAAGCAATGGGCCCACTTTGTTTCGGACGATGACCCAGCCCATTCCCTTGTTTTGTCTTAGTTTTGCACTCATGTTTGCTTTCGCCGTAGGCGTCAGCACCTTCAACTTTGGCACGTTGATGAGGTACAAGATCCCAGTGATGCCATTTTATGGGGTATTTCTAACCATCATGTCAATAAAAAGAAATGAATTCTAGCCACTCAATTTTTTCAACTTTAGGAAGAATATATAAAATTCTTCCTAAAACATATCGCCGAAAATCTATCCTGCTTACGCTTGCCATTCTAGTCAATTCATTGTTTGAAATCGTAGGCCTTGCTGCCATTCTCCCCGTGTTAGCTGCCATTCTCAAAAAAGGATTTGTTGAACAGCAACCCATTCTACATGCCCTCTATCAGCAACTAGCATTTAATGATCCGAAACACTTTATTGTTGCTATGTGCCTGATGATTTTACTGTTCATTCTCATCAAAAACCTGTTTGGTGTTTGGGTACAAACTAAGCAAGCACATTTCAGTTGGAATCTACACGAATCCATCTCATCACAAGTATTCGAGAATGCATTCAAAAGAGGCTATTTGTTTTTCAGTCAAAACAACTCAAATAGAATCCTCAATAGAATCAACGGAATACCCCAACAATTTGCCCAACAAATGTTGATCAATGTATTTCAACTTATCAATGAATTCTTAATTCTTATCCTAATTATTGGATCTCTACTTGTCTATGACTACCTTATATTATTACTCCTTGGCGGAATAGTATTACCTGTATTCGTTTTCTTTTACCAAACAACAAAGAAAAGAATTGCATCCTATGGTACTCGTCTCAACGAACTAGGTCCAGAAATAGTCAAACCCGTATACGAAGTGGTTTTTGGGTATGTAGACGTAGTAGTCAATGGCATCTTTCCCAATTTCAAAAAGGAATATTTGAGTAAAATCAAAGAGGCCAAATCATTGAGAATAACTGTACTTATCATTCAAAACATCCCCAACCGACTCATAGAAACATGTGTTATACTGGCAGTTTTAATCATACTATTATATGGCCTATTCCAACTACAAGAAACAGACAAAATACTAACCCTCATGAGTATATTTGGACTTGCTGCATATAGAACAATCCCTTCTATCAACCGACTCATACTGGCTGTAATGAACATCAAAAATTTTCATTACACTCTTGACTACTTAGAAGACTATTTGAATACTTCAAGCACCGAGAAAAACACCACCCCTATCCTTTTCAAGGAGAAACTATGCGTCAAGAACCTGAGCTTCTCATACCCTGATGCAAATAACCCTGTACTAAAGAACATCTCTATAGAAATCAAGAAAGGGGAATCGCTAGGCATCATGGGCTCCTCAGGATCTGGGAAAACCACGTTGATGAATATACTATTAGGCTTTCTTCAACCAACCTCAGGTCATTTTTCTATCGACGAAATATTAGTCGATAACACAAACCGTGAAATTTGGCAACAAAAATGTGGTTACGTGAGACAGGACGTCTTTTTAATTGATGGTAGCTTAGAAGACAACATTGCCTTTGGCGTCCCTAAATCTGACGTAGACCCCATCCGACTTGAGGCCGCCATTCAGAAAGCACAATTAAGTACGCTGCTAGACACACTCCCCTCAGGAAAAGATACAAATATTGGTGAACGAGGAGCCAAAATATCTGGAGGACAACGGCAGAGAGTTGGTATCGCACGCGCATTATATCATGGTGCAGAAATACTTTTCTTTGACGAAGCGACCTCTGCTTTGGACAGTACTACAGAGGAGGAGATCACCGAGTCCATTCGTAGTTTACACGAAAGCCATTTGACGATGGTTATTATTGCTCATAGAGAGAGCACATTAAAATATTGTGATTCTATATTTCGCCTAGCTTAAAAAAATGAAATTATTTGGAGTAACTAGAGCTCTTGGAATAGACTGGCTTATTGACACCATTCTTATTCTCTATCGGCATCCCGGAACCCGAAAGAAAATCATCTATTCAATAAAAAAAACAAGAAAGCACAAAAAGAAAACATTCGTAATTGGGTTGAACAAAACAGGCACAACCACTATTGAACATGCATTAAATGAATTTGGATTTGTCCTAGGAGATCAAGTTATTGCCCAAAGACTAACAGATCAACTACTAAAAAGTAAAACCATTCTTAGACTATATTGCTTGACAGGTGAAGCTTTTCAAGACGTCCCATTTTCCCTTCCTGATTTCTACAAAACATTAGATTCCTTATACCCTGACAGTAAATTTATTCTTTCCATTCGAGACAATCCTGACCAGTGGTTCAAGTCCCTAGTATCATTTCATTCAAAGTTATGGGGTAATGGACATACACCATCTTATCACCAACTAAAAGAACTAAACTGGATAAGAAGAGGTTATGCTCTCCGTATATTACAAAAAAGTTACGGAGAGAAACTATATGACTCCACCACATACAAAGAAGTATATGAACGTCACATAGAAGAAGTTACAAATCATTTCAAAAACGCCCCTGAAAAATTACTCATAATCAATGTTTCAGAAAGGGACAGTTACAAACAACTTTGTGACTTTCTAGGAGAAGTTCCTTTAAGAGAAACATTTAAATGGAAAAACAAAACGTCAAACACCACGGCATGGCAAAAACACCGGTAAACATTCCATTTTTACCCCCTATTGAGGAATACAACAAATACCTTGAAGGTATATGGGAGCGGAATTGGTTAACTAATGACGGCCTCTTGGTTCAAGCATTGGAAAAAAAACTAATGGATAAGCTTAACGTAGAGCAATTGGCCTACGTCAGTAATGGTACCGTCGCTTTACAAATAGCTATCAAAACTCTCCAATTGAGTGGAGAAATCATAACTACACCATTTTCGTACGTTGCGACCACATCAAGTATCGTTTGGGAGGGCTGTACCCCCGTGTTTGTAGATGTTGATGAAAAAACATTCAATATTTCCCCCCACCTCATTGAAGCATCTATTACTCCTAAAACAACAGCGATCCTTGCTACCCACGTATTTGGCACCCCTTGCGAGATCGACCAGATTCAACTTATTGCTCAAAAACACGGGCTAAAAGTGATATATGATGCTGCCCACTGCTTTGGTTCTACCTACAAAGGTAGTTCGGTACTTAATTTCGGAGATATCAGTACAATCAGTTTTCACGCAACTAAAGTATTTCACTCAACCGAAGGAGGGGCTGTCATATGCAGGTCTCCAGAGATTATAGCTAGAGCAAAATACATGCGCAACTTTGGACATGATGGCCCTGAAAAGTTCAACGGTGTTGGAATCAATGGTAAAAACTCTGAATTTCATGCTGCCATGGGGCTTTGTAATTTAGAGTACATTGATGCAATATTAGCAAAGAGAAAGTCTGATTCAGAATGGTACGATTCAGAGCTGAGTAAAACGAATCTTACAAAACAACATGTTTCTCCAAATAGTAGTGCCAATTATTCATATTACCCAGTTCTCTTCTCTAGCCAAAAAGAATGCAAACGAATGCTAAACATTCTTTCTAGTCATGACATACATCCTAGAAGATACTTCTTCCCTTCATTGTCAAGCCTAAATTATGTAACAAAAACTCACACCCCTATCTCCGACAATATAGCTAGCAGAATACTTTGTTTACCTCTCTATTACTCGCTAACTAAAGAAGAAATTAGTCACCTTTGTAAGGTGATCATTCAAAATATAACATAATGGGATTCCTATCCGAAACTGAAATATCCGAATTAGGTCTTCATAGCTATGGGACGGATGTTCTAATCTCAGACAAAGCTACCCTATACGGCACTCAAAACATCTCTATAGGTAACCACGTCAGAATCGATGACTTCTGCGTGCTCTCCGCTGGATCAGGAGGTATTGAGATTCAAGATTATGTACACATTGCTTGCTTTTGCTCATTGATCGGGAAGGGAAAAATCACTATGAAAAGTTTTTCTGGACTCTCTTCGCGTGTCTCTCTTTATTCAAGCAATGACGACTATAGTGGAAATTACTTAACTAACCCTACGGTCCCCGAAGAATACACCAATGTCTCACATGGTGATGTAACACTCGAAAAACATGTGATCATTGGAGCGGGGAGTATTGTTCTGCCCAATACCACCATAGGAGAGGGTACTGCTATAGGTTCTTTATCTTTAGTGACCAGAAACTGCGACGGACAATCCATTTACCTAGGTTCCCCTTTAAAAAAAATAAAATCAAGAAAAACCGGTTACGAAAAATTTGAACGTGAAATAACATTAAAACACCAATAGACTTAACACCTTCCCCTATGAACAAAACGACCATCGTTCATGTTTGCAATGACTCCTTGTTCAATGAATTTATAATTGATCAGTTCGAACAAGTCAACCCCTCTCAAAACATATATCTTGTTTTAACCGAAAAAATTGGCTCCCCCTTAAAGTTTAGCCATCCTAAAATCACTACTCTCACGCGCAAAGAGGTGAAAAAATTCGTTTTCAATAACTCCATTTTCATCTTACATTCGCTTTTCCATTCTAACCTATGGTTTTTATCCGTACTTCCGAAAAGAAAAACTATTGCATGGTTTAGTTGGGGTGCAGATCTAAATTATTTAGGCAGTAATAATGACGAAACTAAAAATTTAGAACCCATTACTTTACAACATCAGCAAAAATTAAGTTCAATCAAAAACAAATTTTATGCGCTTCTAGAAAGACATACTCACATCCACAAATGGTTCTATTTTTTAAGAAATGGGAACCATCATCCTCTACACATAAAAGCGAAATCCTTAAGTAAAGTTGATTTTATTTCAACCGTACTGCCTCAAGAAAGGCCTTTGCTCAATCATTTAAAAACGCTGAAGGCAACCTATGTCGAATACAATTATGGATACATCGATCACCTAATTAGAGGTTATTCGGCAGAGCGTGACCAACTATCCAAAGGGGTATATGTGGGCCATGCATCGTTTTATAGCAACAATCAAATCGATGTATTGCACAAGCTTCATTCCATTGCGTACAATGGTGATATATTATGCCCCATATCATACGGAGAAAAAGAATGTGCGAACGTGATAAAGGACCTCAACAAGCAATTGTTTGATAATCGAATCAATACACTCTCTACGATTATACCCTACTTAGAATTCACTAAGCTGCTCGCGTCCAACCACGTCATGGTTCTTAACACCATCCATCAACAAGGAGTTGGGAATTTACTCATGGGCCTGTATATGGGCATGAAAGTTTTCTTAAATGAAAAAGGCTTGCTCTTCATGTATTGTAAAAGCTTAGGTTTAAAAGTTTACTCCTTTCAAAAGGATTTTAACTCAACCACTATTGAAGATCTTCAAGAGATGGACCTCACCATCAAAAACCGAAAAATACTTGATCATGTACTCTCAAAGAAAGTGGTACTTCAAAAAACATTAAATATTGTCAATTTACTTTACCACACTCAATCAACCATAAAAGAGTTGGAGTAGTAGTTCTCTGATAAAACTTGAAAAACAATCCCAATAAACCTCCCAAAAGTACACCAAGAACTGACAGGCATACATAAAGCAGAAGTCAAGCAAGAAACTCACTACCCTCTCATAACATAACAAAAATGAAAGCCCTGATTAGAAGACTACTTATCGCCCTACTCCATAAAAGCAGGTTTCTTTTGACACAAACGATACAGCAAACAGAAAAAGAAACCCTTGCCAAAACCAATGCAAACCTTCTCCACATGATCAAAAGCAAGGGGTGTGACATTAAACTAAATGGAAGCATAACCATTACCCATCCCCTAATGGTTACACTGGGCAATAATGTCCACCTTGGGGACAACACATATATTCATTCTGATGGCGGGGTAGTCATAGGCGACAACACTCATATAAGTAGAAATTTGGTACTCTATACCAGTAACCACCAGTACGAAGGATCGGTACTACCTTATGATGAATCCAGAGTATATAAACCTGTTAGAATTGAAAAGAATGTCTGGATAGGCATGAACGTATGCATCACTCCTGGCGTGACGATCGGAGAAGGAGCGATTATTGGTCTCGGGACAGTAGTCACCAAGGATGTCCCCGCCTTTTCTATCGTAGGCAACGCACCTCAGAGAATTATAAAATCAAGAAACCAACAACATTACAATTCACTTGTTGGAGAGAAAAACGTAGGTGGGGTAAATGGTCAACGAATGTTAGCCAAAGGAAAGAATGCATTCGAACTAGGAAGTAAATTATTCTTCGTAGTGGGAACAGGACGATGTGGAAGCAAAGCTCTCGCCGACACTCTAAATCAACACCCATCAATCGAATGCCTACATGAACCTAAAGGAGAACTAATCAAGCTTTCTACCGATTATGCTCATGGCATATTGACGAGAGAAGAAACAAGAAAAAGAATTGTCGCGCTGTATGATGCAGCTTCCAATATCACAACAGAGTACTACGGAGAATCCGACCAAAAAATATCTAACTTGATAGACATCTACCATGACATTTTCCCTAAAGCCAAATTCATTTGGTGTTTAAGAGAAGCTAAACCTTTTGTTAGCTCCGCGTATGGGAGAGGGTGGTTTGACGACCGTGAATTTAGCCTGCCATATAGAGCCCGTTTATCTGTTGAATCCATTTATTCCAGCACTATATACAGTCAAAACAGAATAAACGGACATCTGGCCGACCCGTCACTCTCAAAAGAAGAATGGAAAACCATGTCTCCCTTTGAACGAAACTGCTGGTATTGGCAGTTTTGGAACACAATGATTGAGATGCAACTTGGAAAAGTATCGAACAGCTTTACGGTTCGAATTGAGGAATTAGACCTCCAACTAGAATCACTTGTTGATAGTATTGGTGCATCATCTGGCGAACAATTAAACGCAAAAACATCCAACTCTGCAAAACATCAAAAAAAACAAAATTGGAGCCAAACAGAGTACGAAGTGTATACCCGATGGTGTAGTACTAAAATGAATGAATGGTATGGAAAATAGCCCCATTGTATCGGTCATCATCCCCTCCTTCAACAGAGAAGCACTCATCACTGAGACGCTACAATCAGTATCGAATCAAACCTACACCAACTGGGAATGCCTGATCATCGACGATGGATCAACAGATGGCACCAAGGTCGTAGTACACAGCTTTGTAGACAAAGACTCCCGGTTCAAGTGGGTGGAGCGCCACAGAGAACCCAAAGGAGCACCTACTTGTCGAAACATTGGGATTGAAATAAGCGAAGGTGAATATGTAATCTTTCTAGATAGTGATGACCTGCTAGCTGATTTTTGCTTGGAAAAAAGAGTTGAACACTTCCGTTTGAATCCAACTCTTGATTTTGTAGTGTTTAACATTCTTGGGTTCAAAAAGAAACCTGGGGACTACAACCTCCTATGGAATGTTCTAGATAAAGATGAGGACGATTTATACAGATTTCTAATCAGCGATACTCCATGGGCAACCCCGTCCGCCATATGGAAAAAAGATAGCTTGATCAGACTCGGAGGATGGGACGTGAATGCAAAAAATTGGCAAGACTGGGAATTTCACATAAGGGCATTAATAGCAGGTTATAGCTACATCAAAATAGACAGTAAAGAAGATTGTTTCTTCAGATGTGATCATGAAGAAATAGCCATTAGTAAAAATGAAAGGCAAATACAGCATCTCAAGTCACGAGTAAGTACTTTGAACAATCTTTCTTCGGTTCTACACCGATCCAACGTCTCCAACCCTCAATATACTGAAGCTATAGCCTTACAGTATTTCAGAATTTGCGTTTTTCTCAAAGAACAAGAGGCTGAGCACCTCTCTATTTGGAGTAAAGTCAAAAGTTCACACCTCATACCTCCCTTTTGGCATTACCTATGGTTGATCTATCTAAAAAAAGAATTCTACAAGCAAAGTAAACTCCGAGCCCCTCTCAAACGCGTCATAGATAAAATACTCTCTGCTTTTAAGAAAAGACACTTCTGGGCCAACCCTACTACCTTCAAGCGAATCATGAAAGACAGATGAAGCCACTAATTTCCATCATCGTGCCCGCATACAACGCCTCCAGATACATCAAGCAGTGTCTGAACAGCCTGCTAGTACAAACCTATGACAACATTGAGATCCTCGTCGCTGATGACGGTTCAATTGATAATACCAAATCACTGATCAATCAATACAGTGATACTAGAGTAAAAAAATATCACAATACCACCAACCTTGGAGTCGTAGCAACTCGCAACAAACTCATATCCCTAGCATCAGGAGACTATATCGTACTGCAGGATAGTGACGATTGGTCTGCTCCCTCTAGAATAGAAAAACAGGTTGCGGCCTTTGACCAAGACAAGGGTTTGGTTGCCTGTGGGACAGGGTTCAATAAAGTTGACAACAAAAACAAAGTACTATTCTCCAAAGTATTTCCCACTGATCACAAATCCATTCTGTCCGAAATACCCAATGATTTCCCTTTGCAATGCCCTTCTGTCATGTTCAAGGCCACTTACCTGAAAAAGAACCCCTATGCGGATTTTTTTGGCAACAGTGGCAATGAAGACCTGTATTTGATGGGGAAATTGATTTTGAATAACAAATTCATCAACATCCCAGCCCCCCTCTACAACTATCGTCTCAATGACCAATCCCTGACCAAACTAGGACAGCAGTCAGATCTCCGCAGACTATATATCAACCAGATCACTGTTAAACTCTTGACCGACCTACGAGAAACTGGCACCAACTGGATTGAGAGTAATGATATGGCTTCATTGAATGACTATGAAAACTCCCTAAGAAAAAAGTACGAGAACAACCCCTTCCTTTTGCATGAGCATAATATAGGCCAGATGCTCTACTGGAAACAATATAGATCAGCATTACGCGCAGCACTCACCAACGTGACCGAAAATGGAGTCAACCCAAAAACCATTCGGCTCTTTCTGTATGTTTGCAAACAAGCAATCTACAGAAGATGACCATTAGCGTAATCATACCGACATACAACAGATGTGCTCAACTCACGTCCCTGGTTGATGCTGTCGAAAACCAGAACCATAAAGAATTTGAACTCGTTTTGCTCAATGACGGATCATCTGACAATACACGAGAAACCTTGGATAGGCTTGCAAAAAAAAGTACTTTAAACGTTAAAGTAATCCATTCTCAAAATCTTGGAAGATCAAAAGCCCGTAATCTCGCGGTATCAAAATCTTCGGGAGAGTTACTTGTTTTCTTTGATGACGATGTCCGACCCAATCCCGATGCTGTCTACGAGCATCTGAGTATCCATCAGCAACATGACAGCCCCGTTATTGCTGGGGGCCCCTATTACTATGACAATAGTAAATTCACCAATTCTTTCAACACCTTCCGAAAATATATGGAGGACCAATGGTACTCCAAAGACTCTACATCAAGTCAGTCTGATTCATTGAGAATAAATGGTGGAAATTTTTCAATCACTCGAGAGGCCTTTGATAAAATAGGAGGCTTTGACAGTCGACTGACAGACAAGGAGGACTTCAAGCTAGCCTATGATGCTTTTCACTATCACAATATCCCGACCTTCTCTGCCCCCAAAACCTGGGTGTACCATGATGACTTCCGAAACCTCGTCGACTACATCGCACGTGGGAGAGAATCACGAATAGAAGAGCAAAAACTCCGCTCATTAGACCCGTCCATTGCAGATTTTGATCCAAATCGGTTTCAAATAGAAGCTCCGAAAAGCCTCAAATTTCGATTGGCCAAGCGAATATTTAGAAGTACACCTATTCTACAACTAGTCGAAAAAGCACTTGATATAAGAATAGTACCACAAAAAATCGCCTTTAAGCTATATGACATTTGCATCACAGTCAATGTACAATACTTGAAATAGCCCAAAACATGAATATCTCCGTAGCAGTACTACTTTCGGTGATAGACAAAATCTAAGCAACCAATCAGAAGCTCTCACCTTTAAGGTGATAACACGATCCACTTTGGGCTATGACGTCAATAGAGAAAGTTATGGAAAAGAAGCCATAAAAAACGGCCTCACATCGTGAGACCGTTTCATTGTGTAGTATTCAACATTGCATTTGCTTTTTATGACCTATACTTTGTGAGTACTTATTCGGCTACATCGGAGGATGTACTGGCCTTTTCAAACTCCAGATTTTTCACCGTCTTTTTGAGTTTAGCACCTGGACGAAACCTGATTCTACCAGCTATAATGTTCGCAGTGCGAAAATCCTCCTCGGTATCTGCACCTTTGCTACTCAGTGTCAAAAAGAGAGTACCTAGATTACTAAGTCTCACCTGTCTACCGTGGATGAGTTGCATCTCGATCACCTCTATCAAGGTGGCCAATGTCCCTACTACAGAACCATAGTTGAGATTGGACACCTTGCTGATAATCCCAGCCAACTCATCAAAACTCACATCGTCCCCATTGACGATTCTTGCATAGTACTTTTTGGGGAGCGACAAATCCCTTGGATCTACGCGCTCAGTTACTTTATATGTTACAGACATAATTGATAAAATTTAAAAGTTAAACATTTATTGATTTGAAATCCTAACCGAGCGCTCTGTGGGATTTGACTTGTACAAAGCCATTATAATGCCAAATAGGCGACATTAAATGCTAAAAAACGTTAAAAAACACACCGTATTGAAGAAGTCTTGAAAAGGTTGCGCAACCAAAGGGTAAAGGGTGTACGACAAACCCTCCGAGGTTGCGCAACCAAAGGGCAAACCATGTACACCCTTTGACTAAAGGCTGTACACCCTTTTTGAGATTGTACCGTTTTTCACAATCATCATTAGCTGATAAGGTCTATCTCCTACTAATCGCAGAAAGACAAAAGAGCCAGCACCTGAACTCACCGATAGAGATAATCCGATCTCTCGTCGGGCTATGACAAAAACAACTGAGGCAAACTTTCCCAAAGTTTGAAACTTTGGGAAAGTTGTGTTGATCAAGTAATATTTATCTTGCAGCTTGATGAAACTCAGAGACCAAAACATCCTACTGATCTCTCCCGAACCTTGGGATCATATCTTCGTGTCGAAGCATCACTATGCACGACACCTCGCGGAGCGGGACAACCGGGTAGTGTTTGCCAATCCTGCGGGGGACCGCTGGCAGTTGAAGGACTCTGGTGTTGCAGGCCTACAGGTGTTGGATTACCCCAAATTCGTCAAGGGACTGCGAAAACTCCCGACTTGGGTGAGTCAGCGACTCATTCGTCACAAGTTGAAACAAATCGAAAAACACTGCGACCTGACATTTGATCTCATCTGGTCTTTTGACAATTCGGTATTCTTTGACTTTACCCTGCTGGACACCTACAACATTTCGCACATCGTCGATTTGAATCAGGATTTCGAAACCGCCAAAGCCGCTCGTACTGCTGATATCTGTTTGGGAAACACTTCACAAATTGTAGAACGTCTCCAAAGCCACAATCCTAACACCCACTTCATCAACCACGGGCTGCACCTCAGTGATGAGCAAGAAGCTATTGACCTTCAACCAGTCGATGGCATGAAGATAGGCTACTGTGGCAATTTGGATATCCCCTATTTGGACTGGAAAACCTTGGAGCAGGCTTTCGCTCAATTGACGGATTGCACCTTCTATCTGGCAGGCAAATGTGAGCGTAATCAGGACAAACTACAGCACCCCACTGTCGTCTATCTCGGACAGTTGAACGCGAGCGAGATGCGCTCCTTCTATACCGAGATGGACCTGTTGATCCTGTGCTACCTCGCAGATGACTACCCCGATCAACTCGCCAATCCTCACAAGTTCATGGAGTACTTGGCCTCTGGCAAACCCATCGTTTCGAGTTTGACATCTACCTACGTCGAGCTACAGGAAGTACAGATGTGCACCACACAAGCAGAGTGGCTCCCCCTACTCCAGCGGACAATAGCCGAATACTCCGCATGGAGTAGCTCTGAGATGTCTGACCAACGAAAGGCAATCGCAAATGACAACACCTATGAGAAGCAAATCGATCGAATTGAAAACAAAATCAATACCCATGTCTGAATTGGTCTCGATCATCATGCCCGTGTACAATGCGGAAAAATACGTGGCAGAAGCCATCGATTCGGTCTTGGCACAAAGCCATACCAACTGGGAGCTGCTCATCATCAATGACGGCAGTACCGATCGATCTGCAGAGATCATCCGAGGGTACCAAGATCCACGCATTCATTATTTCTCCCAAGATAATCAAGGAGTGAGTGCAGCTAGAAACGTAGGACTAGCCCACATGAAGGGCGACTACTTTTGCTTTTTGGATGGAGATGATTGCTTTCCTCCCGACAGTCTAGCGAATCGGTTGATGATCTTCAGAAACAACAGCCAAGTGGCGTTTGTAGATGGACGAGTGAGTTCGAGAGACGAACAGATGACGCAAGAAGTCACCCAATGGACACCTAACTTTGAAGGAGAACCCCTCGAAGACTTGGTTTCCTTGACAGGAAAATCCTTTTTTGGCATCACATGGATGATCAAAAGAGAAACAGAAAAAAACTACGCCTTTGACCGAACATTGACACATGGAGAAGACTTATGGTTTTACATCCAAATGGCAAAGGGTAAGGAATATCGCTTCACAACAAGCACCTCCTACCTCAGAAGGCTCGTAGATGGCTCGGCCATGTCCAACCTCGATGGGCTTGCCAAGGGCTATACCGATCTCGAAGACAAACTCATGTCTTTGAATCTTCCTTCGCAACTCATCAAAGCCTTTCGGTCAAAAAGAAAAAGCATCATGCTAAAAAGCTACTTACGTGTAGGAAGACTATATTCAGCATTAAACTACTACTTCAAACCTGACAGGTTTTAGAAACCTGTCAGGTTTTGTTGCATATCTTGCGCACACGATGAACATTCTATTTTTCGGATACTGGGGAGCCAACGAAGGGCTCAGTCAAGCGACCATCAATCCACATTTGGAATTGTTGGCTATCTTCGGTGAGTTGTCTTTTTAGAATTCTTATTGCATGAAACAACCCGTCTCCATTCTAGTCTTTATCTACAATAGCTACAAGGACCCCTTGTTTCAAAACCTCATTCTTTCTTATATCAAGACACTGAGCCAAAATGGAAGCTATCGCTTTGACCTGATCACCTTCGAACAACCACAATATGCTTTGTCTCCTAGTGAAAGGAGACAAGAAAAAGAAAGTCTAAAGGAGTGGGGTATCCACTGGCACCCTAGACAATTCCAAACTGGGCGATTCTTATTGATCAAAAAAGCCATGAATGTGTTAGAAACTTTTTGGTCTGTCCTTCGCATCAAAATCCGTCACAAAAGCACCTACACCTTCGCTTTCGCCAATGTATCCGCTGCTATTGCTATTTTGTTTTCGCCCCTATTACGAATGAAACTAGTCATCTATAGTTACGAACCTCACAGTGATTTTATGGTAGAGATGGGACACTGGAAGACGTCAAGCATCAAGTATAAAATCCTTCATAAACTGGAGCAATGGGCAGGAAAATATGCCGATCATATCTTGACAGGGACTCGTCACATGGTAGAAAAACTACAAAAAGAAGGAACACGAGCCACCGTACACAGAGCACCCACTGCAGTAGACCCTGAAATATTTCGATTCGATGAAGCCAAAAGGAAACAGATCAGACACGAGCTAAACATAGGTTCACGCCATCTTTTCATCTACCCAGGCAAACTAGGAGGACTATACTATGAGAAAGAATTGATTGATCTGTTTGGTAGCATCTATGAAGAGGACAGCAACAGTTTCTTTTTGATCGCAACCGATTATGATCATAAGACCATTGAATCATGGTTTCAAGAATCCAATATCCCTTCGGACAACTACCAAGTGAGAGAGTTCATCCCCTTTACAGAAATGCCTGCCTACCTCAGTGCATCAGACATGGGCATAGTAGCTATTCCCCCCACTCCTTCCCAAAAATTCAGATCTCCGACGAAAGTGGCAGAATACTTGCTGTGTGGTCTCCCGTATGTCGTGTGCCGCGGCGTGTCTGAAGACGACAATATCGCGGAAGAAAAACAAGTTGGGGTATGTCTGGATGAGTTCTCATCCATGGCGATCACAAAACACATACAAGACATACAAGAGGTGATCCTGAAACACACAAGAACACAAAACCGTGAGATAGGTTTAGCATACCGTTCGAAATTGCGAATCGATCATATCTTAAAAGACACTTTTATCTAAAATCAACAACACGACGTTAGAAAAGAATATTATACTTAATTAGCTCATAATCAATTTTGAAAACATACTTTTGCATTACAGCAATGTCATCTATATTGACCTTCTACCCTCCCTCTGTCCTTTCCCAATATATTTCGTAAGAGAACGTTAGTTTAATCAGATGTCCAAAGAGTATCGCTATATACTGTTTCTACTACTTGTATTCATACCAGGAGTTTCGCTAGCTCAATGCCCTACTGCGGATTTTTCTACCCAATCGACGGTATGTAGCAACGAAAACCTAACATTCGAAAATTCTTCCCTCAATGCCGAATCTTATCAATGGGACTTCTGCGCTGGAGAACTTTTCACTACACCTACTGAAACAATCGCATACTCCATTGCTGGATCAACCAACCAAGGACAATGGTATGCTTTTCAAATTAGAACCAATGGCTCCATATACAAGTTCAACTTCCCATTGGACTGTGGAGAGAATATTAATAATACAGCCTCAAGCACTCCTACTGGAGTATCTTACAACACCGCTGGGACCTACAACATCAGTCTACGTGCATACAACAATGATGGAGTCTTCTCTGAATTCACCCAATCCATCACCGTCACCACCTCCACTGCTCCCAATGTCTCCTTCTCCATCGATGACTCTCGATGCATCGGCAATACCAACACCTTCACCGCACTCGTCGATGATCCGGGAGCAATCAGTTCCTATGCTTGGGATTTCGGGGATGGAAACCTAGAAGCTGGCGCCACTACGACACACTCCTATGACGCATCTGGGACCTACGCTGTTACGCTCTCTATCGTGAGTACCGACGGCTGTACCAATACCAGCACCCAAGAGTTCACCTTCTACAACGCTCCCACAGATCCTGCCTTTAGCTACAGTGCTGCTACGCTTTGCAGCAACTCGGACATTAGCTTCACCAACCTCACCAACGAAAATGGTGCAGGCGATGTGGTGACCTACCTCTGGGACTTCAATGGAGAAGCTACCTCCACAGACAAAGACCCCGTCTATGCCTTTGCAACGGCGGGCTCAAAAACCGTCTCCATGACGGCTATGATTCCCGGTTGTACGACAACTGTATATTCTGACGTCATTGGCATCATCGAAGGGCCCAATGCCTCTTTCATCTACACCAACAACTGCTTTGGGGAAGCGATACAATTCTCCAACACTTCCACAGGAAGCGACATCAATGGTTACACTTGGGATTTTGGAGACGCGTCACCTGCATCCACCGACCAAAACCCTAGCCATGAATACACGGCCACTGGAGACTACACCATCAGCCTCACCGTGTCCAACACTACTGGATGTGAGACAACTACTTCACAGACCGTCACCGTATCCGATGCGGACAAAGCAAACTTTAGTTATGGAGAAGCCATCGAAAACATCCCTGTAGCTTTCTTAGGAGAAGACCTGACTCTCTCTGACGATGCGGTCGATAGCTGGTCATGGGACTTTGACGGACTAGGCACTGCCTCAAACCAAAACCCTAGCTTCACTTTCCAGACTCCTGGAGACTATACTGTTGGACTCACAGTGACCACTATGCAAGGGTGTGAGGATTCTGTTTCCAAAACCATCTCTACCTCTCAAGCTCAATGCCCTACTGCGGATTTTTCTACCCAATCGACGGTATGTAGCAACGAAAACCTAACATTCGAAAATTCTTCCCTCAATGCCGAATCTTATCAATGGGACTTCTGCGCTGGAGAACTTTTCACTACACCTACTGAAACAATCGCATACTCCATTGCTGGATCAACCAACACAAGAGACATTGAAATCGTATCTGACGGCATCAACTGGTTCGGGTTTGTTTTAGACAGAAACAAAAACCTACTCCACAGATTAGACTTTGGAAACTCTCTTGACAACACTCCCGTTCTAAACTTCTCCTCAGACCTAGGGGGCATATTGAACAGTGCAACTCCGATTCAAATCGTTCAAGAAAACAATCAATGGTATGCCTTGATTCACAATGGCGGAAATGCAGAAATACTCTTATTGGATTTTGGTAGCGATTTAACCAATCAATCCCCTAGCATATCCATCCCCGTCAGTAGCATTGGCACCACAGCAGACAACCTAGGTCTAGAACATGACAACAATCAATGGGTGGCAATACTCTCGAGTAGCCTCAACGACAATTTCACTATCATCAACTTTGGAAATTCTCTCACAAACACGCCAGACCCTGTAGATGACATCATTGAAACTGCTGCTATCCCAGGGGCTGGATTTGCTGATCTTAGCCTATTCAACCAATGCGGAAACTGGTTCGGTCTTGCTGCGGCTTTTGACAACAAAAGCCTCTATCGACTAGATTTTGGCAATCAGCTCTTTAGTTCTCCTTCTTTCACAAACATTGGAAATGCAATATTTCCAACAAACCCATTATCTATTGACTTCACTTACCAAATGGGCCAGTATATAGGTTTTGTCTATGGAAACAGCGGAGGATCATATAGAATTACTTTAGGAAATGATCTAGCAAATCCTACACTCGCGACCGAAACATTGACCACTACCATTAGTGGTATCACTATGGGACTGTCGTTGCAATATGACCAAGGACAATGGTATGCTTTTCAAATTAGAACCAATGGCTCCATATACAAGTTCAACTTCCCATTGGACTGTGGAGAGAATATTAATAATACAGCCTCAAGCACTCCTACTGGAGTATCTTACAACACCGCTGGGACCTACAACATCAGTCTACGTGCATACAACAATGATGGAGTCTTCTCTGAATTCACCCAATCCATCACCGTCACCACCTCCACTGCTCCCAATGTCTCCTTCTCCATCGATGACTCTCGATGCATCGGTAATACCAACACCTTCACCGCACTCGTCGATGATCCGGGAGCGATCAGTTCCTATGCTTGGGATTTTGAGGGGGACGGTACTGTGGACAGCACTGAGCCCAACCCGAGCTACCAGTACCCAGCGAGTGGCAGCTATGCCACACAGCTGACCATATCCGACGGCACCTGTAGCAACCTCAGCGTGCAGCCCATATCGATCTATCCTGTTCCCCCTGCGCCTAGTTTTGCTGTGTCGAATTCTGCTCCCTATTGCAGCCATACCGCACTCGATTTTGACAACACCACCGACGAGAGTCTCTACAACGGCACGACGGTCTCCTACGATTGGGACTATGGTGACAGCAGCAGTCCTGAGACCTCTACGGACGGTTCACATACCTACGCTGGGGCGGGCAACTACTCCATCGGGTTGACCATGAACATACCGGGCTGTTTGACGACCGCTGCGCAGGAGATCGCGATTGTCGCAGGTCCCAACACGCAGTTTAGCTATGCAGACGATTGCTTCGGGGACGACACCCAGTTCACCAATCTCAGCACAGGCGACAACCTCACGCATGCCACATGGGATTTTGGTGATGAACTAGGCTCCTCTACCCTGAGCTCCCCCTCCTACGAGTACCTCGCCACCGGAGACTATGCGGTCACACTCACCATGCAAAACGCCCTCGGGTGTGTCACGCCCATCACACGCACGGTCCGCATCAACGGCCTGCCAGAGGTGGCCTTTGTGCATACACCCGGTTGTGAAGAGCAAACCATAGACTTCACTGACGAATCCAGCCCTGGAGATGCACTCAACAACCTCCAAAGCTGGGCATGGGACTTCAATTCGCTCGGCGAATCGGACCAACAAAACCCGAGCTTCACCTTCGACGAATCAGCCAACTACACCGTGAGCTTGACCGTCACCAACACCGGAAACTGTGCCAATACCGCCACACAAACGGTCATCGTACAACCAGCCCCTACTGCCGACTTCTCCATTGATCTGGGGTGTATCGAGGGGCGTACAGCCTTTGTCGACCAAAGCACTTCCTTGTCCGAAAACCAAATCACAAGTTGGTACTGGGTCGTAGACGGCAAAGAGTACTTCACCCAAAACATCGACGCAGTATTTGATGAAGCAGGGAGCTACACGGCGAGTTTGTCAGTCACACCGACCAATCACTGCGTATCTACTATCCAAAAGGACTTCACCATCTACAACCTCCCTGTGGTTGCCTTCAGTGCGACCAACAACTGTGACAATGAGGCCACGGTCTTTGTCGATGAATCCACCACCGAAGGCCCAGCCCTCCTCTCTCGCGTGTGGGATTTCGACGGAGAAGGTACGGCCAACGGCACACAAACGGCCTTTGCCTTTGATCAAGCGGGCGATTACCTCATCGGCCTCCTAGTAGAAGATGAGCTGGGATGTCAAAATAGCACCTCACAACCCCTCACCGTACACGCTTCTCCTACCGCTGCTTTCACCGTCGATGACGAATTTGGGGGAGCGCCACTTGCTGTCCAGTTCAGCAACGAGTCTGATGAAGGCAGCAGCTACGCATGGGACTTCGGAGTAGATGACAGCTCCGTCAGCACCGAAGAGAACCCTAGCTATACCTACACCACCAACGGCGACTACCTCGCCGAACTCGTCACCTACAACGAATTCTGTAGTGATTCGGCATACATTGACATCCTCGTAGCAGACCCTGAGCTCGACCTACAGCTCACTAAAATCGAAGCACGAGAATCCAACGGTACACTCAGTATATGGATCACGGCCTTCAACAATAGTTCCTTCAATCTCGATGGCTTCACAACTCAAATCGACCTAGAAGGACAAAACTCGATCTACGAAAGATACAATGAGAAACTCAGGCGCGGAGAGTCTGTCAGCTTCCCGCTCAACTTTAGCCTCTCCGCCGACAACAACAACGTCGAATTCCTCTGCGTGACCCTAGTCGCCAACGAAGGAGAGCTCACCGATTCTAACCCGCTCAACAACGAGGGCTGTCTCAACTTTGAGCAGAAATTGGTCATCGAGCAAGCGTTTCCCAATCCACTAGCCTCTGGTCAAAACACTCTCTACGTACAGATGGTATTGCCCAGCAAGTCTCCCGTGCAGCTCTACCTCATCGATGCGACGGGCAATGTTGTCTTTTATGAGACCTTCATGGATGTCAACAGCGGACTCAATACCATCGATCTTGACGTGTACTCTTTCAAAGCCGGGCTCTACTTCGTCAAGGTGGTCTACGATGACCAAGAACATACCCAAAAAATCATCAAGCAATAAATACCTCCCCCGCTGATGAGCGGAGGCAGGACATACTGAAGGTGAAAAGCAATGGTGTGCAGCCGTCATCCGTTTCCGCACTAGAGCCCCCCTTAGTGTTCCCGAGAAGAAAGGGGTGTTCCTTATACACCAAATAGACCGCATCCTGCCCCTTCCGCTTGGAAAGCTAGGAGAGCGACATTTCTAGCGTGCCTTATCCAAGTAGCTACAGAATTCCATTAGATTTGCCCCCTAAAATTGAACAAACATGAGTGACAAGAACATAGCCCTAAATGACTTGCATATTTCCCTTGGAGGGAAAATGGTACCCTTTGCGGGGTTCAACATGCCCGTACGATACAGTTCGGACAAAGAAGAACACCTCTGCGTCAGGCAAGGTGTCGGTGTATTTGACGTCTCACACATGGGGGAGTTTCTCCTCGAAGGCCCACAAGCCTTGGATCTGATCCAACGAGTGACCAGCAATGATGCCTCCAAAATTGTCGATGGACAAGCCCAGTACTCCTGCCTGCCCAACGAAGACGGAGGGATCGTCGATGACCTCATCGTCTACCGCATGAGCGCCGAAAAATACTTCCTAGTAGTCAATGCATCCAACATCGACAAAGACTGGAACTGGATCAGCCAATACAACAGTGACAACATACCGATGACCAACGTATCGGATGACTACTCCCTGTTTGCTGTCCAAGGCCCAAAAGCCATCGACACCCTCCAAAAGATCACCACGGTAGACCTCTCTGCTATCAAGTTTTATCATTTCACCGAAGGCAGTATAGGAGGCGTAGATGAGGTCATCATCTCCGCTACTGGATACACCGGAGCGGGAGGCTTTGAGCTATACGTCAAAAACGAACATGCCGAAAAACTCTGGAAGGCTGTATTCGAAGCAGGCGAAACATTTGATATCAAACCCATCGGCCTGGGAGCCAGAGACACTCTACGACTCGAAATGGGCTATTGCCTCTATGGCAATGACATAGACGACACCACCTCACCACTAGAAGCAGGGCTTGGCTGGATCACCAAGTTCACCAAAAGCTTCACCAACAGCGAGGCACTCCTCCAACAAAAAGAAGCAGGCGTCACCCAAAAACTCGTGGGCTTCATCATGGAAGAAAAAGGCATCCCAAGAGGAGGCTATGAAATCCTAGATGCCCGAAACCAACCCATCGGAAAAGTCACATCGGGTACCATGTCTCCCTCCATGAACGTGGGTATTGGCATGGGCTATGTCCGCTTTGGCAACCATTTGCCAGACAGTGAAATTTTCATCCAAGTCAGAAACAAAACATTAAAAGCCAAGGTCACGAAGCTTCCACTTTATAAAGGGTAATGAAATTGAATAGTATTGATGTATGTCTATCACCCAAATTGATAGACCTGTATGATTTAGAGGGCAAAATAGTAGTCGTAGTGGACATTTTGAGAGCCACCTCGGTCATGACGACCGCTTTGGCACATGGTGCCAAAGCAATCATCCCTGTCGAACAGCTCGAAGAAGCGAAGAAATACCTCAACAAAGAAGCCTACCTCTGTGCCGCAGAGCGAGGAGGAGAACAGGTAGAAGGCTTTCCTCTCGACAATTCTCCGTTTAGTTACATGGATGAGTGCATCCAAGGCAGCTCGATTGTGATCACCACGACCAACGGCACAGTGGCCATCGAAAAGTCACGTGCTGCAGACGAAGTACTGGTGGGATCATTTTTGAACCTATCAAGTGTGGCAGACTACATCCAGCAGCAGCAAAAAGACGTGATCATACACTGCGCCGGTTGGAAAGGTAAAACCAACATGGAGGACACACTCTATGCTGGGGCACTGGTAGAAAAACTAAAACACTCCCACCATCTAGGCTGTGACACTCCGCACGTGACCCTCAAATATTGGGAAAGCATCAAGGACAATCTGACAGAGACGGTCGAAAACTCCTCTCACGCCAAACGGCTCAATCGCCTCAATATCAAGGAGGATATCGCCTTTTGCCTGCGTATCGACGAGTACCAAGTCGTCCCTAAGATGGAAGGCAAAACACTAGTCGCCGTATAGAACCGCTGACCTGCGATCGTCCGCTTCATCTCGGTCGCAGGTTACTCCTTTTGGCTACCGTGGGTTTGGTCCAACCTCACTCTTCTCCTTTTCACTCCCAACTTTTAGTGATTTCACTCCTCTGGCACTATATTAGCTGCATGAAGTATCTCATGGCAAAACATTTCATAGCAGTACTCACGTTGGTCTTTTTATCCCACATGGGACAGGCCCAAAGCACTACAGACTATGTGGAGCAAGCATTCAATGCGGGTAGTGCCAAAGAGCTCATCAAGTATTTCAACCAAGTGACAGAGGTCAAAATCAACGATGTAGGGGCCAACTACAGCAAAGCGCAAGCAGAGCCCATGCTCCGTGACTTCTTCAAACAAAACCCTCCGACGAGCTTTGAGTACATCCACAAAGGCAAATCCCCCGAAGGACTCAAATACAACATCGGACTCTACACCAGTCGTTCCAAAAATTACCGGGTCGTTCTTCTGCTCAAAGTCGTCAATGATGAGTATGTCGTAGACACCATCAACTTCAACGAAGATTAACCCTTCATAATTCTGCCATATTTATTCAAAATCCTGCCTTGGCAGCCTGCTGAAGTATTTTGGCAGGATCGTCTCATCGTAATGTTGTTGTTTTGATTAGGATTCAAAACCCAACAACATGATGAAACTCATTTGGTACAATTCAGAAATACAAGCATATGGCTATGGAGAATCCGAGGACTATCTCCGAGCAAGCAACAACGCCCGGGATCCTCAAGCAGTGTCCGTCTTGATGAAGTTCGACCATTACTCACAGCACCTGACGCAGAAGATACTCAAGCAACTCAACATACGCCATATAGAAATTGACGAAACCCCTATTCCAACCCAAACACCTTCCCAAAAATGATAACCCATCGTTTCCACCCTCTACCCGAAATCATCGGCACCACTTGGGCACATTTGTCCGCATGGATACCTCACAAGGCCAAGAGCAGGCATTTCATCTGGTACAATCCCACCACAGCCACCTACCGAGAGGGCAGTGCCGAGGAGTACAAGTCCCTGCAGGCATCCTGTGACACTCCACAGAGCCTGCCCTTGCTCATGGAGTTTGCGACAAGCGAAAAGGCACTCGCCCAACAAATCGCTCGGGAACTCAACACAGCGATGAAAGAGCCCTACATCCTGAAAGCCATAGCCTAAAGATTCTTTTTCTCATAGCTTATCCTATAGACGGTAGGACAAGTGCTACTAAACCCTGACTCACCGGTCAGGGTTTTTTCTGTGTGCCACCAAAACCACTGTCCCCAGACTCCTTACAGGCCAACGGCCAAGAGCACCTTAGTTTTTCTTGAAAAAGAAGGAAGGAAAGGCTTGGCGCTCGTCTAGCCCTCTGACAGTCAGCTTCCATGTTGACTTGAGAAAGCCAAAGCCATAAGCCAACAGTTGAATACATGCCGCAGGTACGGCCAAAAAGGAAACCTTGAGCGTATTGCCCTTGAGGAGAGCATCTCCCCAGAGCATGCCTCCATACATCAGTAGCAAGCCAAAAAACCAGGGAGTCAGCAGCAAGCCCATCAAGACACAGCCCAGCACTCCCAGCAGAAACAGCGACGGCAAAAAGTACACGAGCTTTTGAGTATGTGGATACCAGCGATTGAGAATCACCCGCACGACTCCAAACTTATAGACCTGCTTGGTAAACTTGGAAAAATCAATCCGACGCTTGTGGTATACTTTGGCCTTCGCCAACAAACAAACCTTGAAGCCCTCGGCCATGATTCGAAAACTCAAATCGGGATCCTCTCCTGGGTGTATGTCCGAAAAACCACCCACTCGTTGGTATACTTGGCGTGTCATGCCCATGTTGAAGCTGCGCGGCTGGTACTTATCGAGTTGTTTGTGCCCCCCTCGTATCCCCCCAGTAGTGAAGAAAGAGGTCATGGCATAGTTGATGGCTTTTTGGACGTCCGAAAATGACTCATGTGCTGCGTCTGGCCCCCCAAAGGCGTCAGGCTGGTGCTCCATGATGCCTGCGTCGAGCTGCGCAAAATAATCCTCCGGCAGCAAACAGTCCGAATCAAAAAAAAGCAAATACTGCCCCGTCGCTTTCTCCATACCGAAATTTCGGCTATCACCAGGGCCGGTATTTGATTTGTAGAAATACTGAATCTGGAAGGTATAGTCTCTCAACAAATGCTCGGAGCGCTCCGTCGACCCGTCTTCGACAATCACCACCTCGATATCTGCTCTAGCCTGCACGGCGAGACTGTCTAGCAGTTCCTTCATCTCCGAAGGGCGGTTGTATACAGGTACGATGACAGAGTATTTGATCACAGGATACGGTTTTGACGGATACAATCATTTGGTGAAGCAATAGCTTCTCCCACTACAAGTTTTTGAGGCCATGAATGGCCGTTTCATAAAACGTTTTAATCACACGAATCTGATCTTGAATCAAATCCAATTCGACCAATTGAGAGTAAGGCAATACTGCTCCGATCCAATTGTTCTTGTGCCAGTGTCCACGTGTATCGGAGATATCAGGCAGGTCCTTGACAGGGTAAGGCCACGGTGCGACATAAAAATACGGCTCATCGTAATGCTCATCGCCAGGAGACATCCCCACGCCGATCTGTTTGGAAGTCTCTGGATCTCCAGTATCCAACCGTATGATCGATCCCGCGATATCAAAGTGATGCGGCCAGCACTTGATGGGTGTCGTCTTCTCCTCTTTGCTCAGTACTTCCTCAAGCATCAGCAAGGTATTGTGATACAATCTACTCAACTCACGACTCGCTTGGGAGTTGGCGATCCCAAAAGTAGCACGTGATGTAGAAAAATACTCTGGCAAGTCATAGGGATAGTCCAGATTGATCTTCGAGAAATCTGCGCCTAGTTCTCCCAACTGCTGCTCCAACCACACCATGACGTCTGTCTGCGTGGCACCTTCCATGGCTATGGAGGATATGGTCCGAAAAGCCTCGTCCACGAGATAAACCTTGAAATCATAAATACTGATCGACGACCGAAAAGTGACATCCGCCTGCACCCATCTTCCCACCAAGCGCTGGAGTTTGGTGTCCCATTCTAGGTTGGCATGCTCGTCATTGGGACTTTCTTCCAGAAAGGAGCGCCCCACAGCTGCTACATTCTGTATGGCTTGGTGACTCTGCTCCTTGGCCTGTTTGAGATCTTCTAAGGATGGATAGGTAAAACGTTGCCAGTTCTGATTCATTTCCTCGGTTGATTATCTGCTCTAAAACGCTAATTTATACTAATTCCTTTCAAAATTCGGAACAGCTTGATCGCTGAACTGTCCGTCATTCCTGATATGTAATCGGTAATCAACAGAATCGACTCGTACAAACTTGTCGATTCATGATCCAACTTGTAGACCACATCAGGAGGCAACAAACGAAACACACTCTTGTGCCTGCCTGTATACGCCTTGTTTTGGTAGTACTTGGCATGCACCGCAAGTACAAATGCATCCAGCAAACCATCGATCACCTCGAACCCTGCGGCTTCCTTTTCCAAAACCTGTCTACTCTGATACAAGTGCTCCACCGAAAAGACACCGATCTCTTCGAGTACAGGAGCCGAAGGGACCAAGTCTGTAATCGCCTGGTCAAATCCCCCTGCCAACATGGCTTCCTCGTGGGTGAGAAAAACGGCCGTACTCTCTTCGATCAACACTTGAATGGCTACTGCTCGCAATACCCCTATTTTTTCTTTGTCACTTGGGATCTGCTCCAACTTCTCGGGCATGTACTTGTCTTTGAGTATGGCTGCCAAAAAATCACGAGTCTGCTCAAACGACACCAAGCCTAGGCCAAAACCATCTTCCAAATCGATGATACTGTAGCAAATATCATCCGCTGCTTCGACCAAAAAAGCCAAAGGGTGTCGTGACCATACGCCAGTATGGCGCTGGATCAAGCCCAGACTATCGGCCATCTCCGCAAAAATGCTTTGCTCACTTTGAAAATAACCGTACTTCTTTTGGCTCTTCTTTTTCTTGTCCCTTTCGGCAAAAGCCGAATAGCATGGATACTTCGTAAAGGCCGCTAGGGTCGCTTTGGTCAATTTCAATCCCTGCCGTTGGTTTCTTGTCAAAAGACGAAACCCCTGTGCATTGCCTTCAAAATCCGTCAAATCCGCCCATTGTTCTTTGGAGACTTCCTCTTGCAGCATCTTGGCTACAGGGTGGTGCGCAAAGAAGTCCGAGATGGCCGTTTCGCCAGAATGGCCAAACGGAGGATTCCCTACATCATGGGCCAGAGCAGCTGCTCCGACTACCGCCCCAAAATCACTTGGAGTCAGTCCCTCTATGTCCTTGTACTTGCTGAGAATACTGGCTCCCGCATTCTTGCCCAAAGAGCGCCCCACACTAGATACTTCCAAACTATGTGTCAATCGGGTGTGTACAAAATCTTGGTCTGGTAAAGGAAACACCTGCGTCTTGTCCTGCAAATTGCGAAACGGGCGACTAAAAATGATCCGGTCATAATCGGCCTCAAACTCACTCCGTAGATTCCCAGCAGGATGTGCATGCATTCGTTTGACTTCACCGATTCTCTCGGCTGACATCAAATTCTTCCAATTCATCATCTCTTATAGGGTTTTGTGCACTTTGGTGGCGCTAGCTTGTGCTCTGGCGAGCACTGTCGTATCGGCCAAGTTGACATGGGCGGGCCGACTCAGAGCAAACCTTACTACCTCTGCAATATCCACAGCGAGCAGCGGCAGCATCCCTTGGTAGACCGACGCTGCTTTGTCTTCATCTCCCTTGAAGCGCACATTCGAAAACTCTGTATGTACCAACCCTGGATTGACAGACATTACGCGAATGTTGTGCTCGACGAGTTCTTGACGCATGCTCTTGGTGATGGCATCCACACCAAACTTGGTCGCACAGTAGACATTCCCATTTTCATACGCTTCTTTGCCAGCGATCGACGATATGTTGATGACGTCACCTGTTTTGCGCTCAACCATCCGTGGCAAAATCGCCCTCGTCACATATAGCAAGCCTCTCAAGTTGGAATCAATCATCGCGTCCCAATCCGAAACATCTCCTTGATGTAGCGGCGCTCTTCCGTGGGCGTTTCCCGCGTTGTTGACCAAGACATCTATGTCACGCCAAGAAGTTGGCAAAGACGCAACCGCCTCCAACACTTGCGCATGGTCTCCCACATCAAATGTCAATGTGAGCACGTCGCTCTTTCCTTCCAACTCTAATTTCAAGCGATCCAACCGCTCTTGTCTTCTTCCGCACAATATTAAGGAATACTCTCCAGCCAATGACCTAGAGATGGCTTCACCGATACCCGAGCTTGCCCCGGTAATAAAGGCTATTTTTTGCATATTCATATCACAATCTTTATCGCCCACAAGTTAGAAAGGATCGTTCAATTCTGTCGGACAAATCAAGATTTCTCGTCAATCCGAAGACAAATCTGCGCAGGTGAGGACCTTCCCCTTACTCGTCTTTTGGCCTACTAGGTGTGAAATACAAAACGACAAGCCAAGAAATGACAAAGTATACCCCCATAGCCCAAGAGGCATATGCGAATCGTTCGTTGAGGCCAAACCAATCTCCTGTGAACCGGATCAATGCAAGACCCGCAAGACATTTGATGGACTCGAACAGTAGGGCCCAGCGATCCCCGTCCATCAAGGTCGTGTAAGCATAGATATGTACAAAAAGAATAGCAGCATACCAAAATATCCCTGGTGCACCGATCTCTTCAAAAGCATACAACATGTAAAACAGCATTCCCAAACTCATGATCATCTGCCACCAAGCCCATAGGTGTAGCGACCAAGGAGCCTCCGTATCATACTTCACCAGGTCCTCAGGCCTATCTATGACTTGAACCGGATACCGTCGCGCCACATCCGCTGGCCTCCACCCTGTGGGCTTGAACCAAATTGTGAATTTTGCTTTCCAATCCGAAGTACGCCAAGCATCTTGTACCAACATCCACAAATGTTGAAAATTGATCAAAGCAGGGTTCCAAGTCTGAACGGGCCTCTTGACTCCATATACACAAGGTTCCTCATCCAACTCTTCTTGAAATGTCCCAAACATCCGGTCCCACCATGGAAAAATCTGTCCTAGATTTTTGTCCAAATAGGGTGGGTTGATTGCATGATGTACCCGATGCTGTGAGGGCGTCACGATCAGATACTCTACAAAGCCGAGTTTAGGAATATGGCGGGTGTGGTACCAAAACTGCAAAAACAAGTGAATCGGTGCAATGGTAGCAATCACCTTAGGTGGCATCCCAAGGAGTGCAGCAGGTATCAACAGAAAAGCACTGATTGCAAAAATCTCTGCAATGGGTTGGCGCAAAGCACAGGCCAAGTTAAACTCCTCACTGCTGTGATGTATCACGTGCTCGTTCCAAAAATAATTGACATGATGGGACAGATAGTGCTTGATATACCCCGCCAAATCAATCAGAACAAAACTAATCAGATACACCAGCCATGTAGCACGAATATGTACCAAGGCCAAATGCTCTTCCATCCATGTATAACTGATGATGACCAGGGTCAAGCCCAATAGGCTTTTGAGGAGGTTGGTCACTCCAGAACTTAGACTCGAAATGGTATCAAAACTTCGAAAAGTCTGTTTTTTGACCAACCAACCGTATAGGCCTTCGATAAGAAGAAAAAAAATAAAAAAGGGAATAGCAATGAGCAATACTTGGGCGTATGTCTTCATAATCTTAGCTGCTTAGTTTCCAATAATACAGCCAAAACACCCGAAATAAAAGAGAACTACGTATTTATGCTGCACGCATACTATACAACTGTTGCGTCCTGCACTACCTAGATCACCAAATCCTCGGCATATTCCTTGAGCGAAGCATTGAACTTATGGAAGGCCTCTTCCGTAGGGTCCATGACTTTCTTGAGAATCCCCCTGCTAAACACACCCGAAAACCGCTCACCATGCACGAATCGAGTTTGCCCTTCTCCTTCGGGCAAGAAATGAAAATAATGATTGCCCGAAAAAATTCTCCGGTGACCTAAATTCCCTACCCATTCTACCTGTCGTTGATCCTCAATCACGGTCAACTTCGGCCTGAAAGAAGACACCTTTCCATTGAGGTTGACCGTAAGCTTCAGCCGGTGCCCCACTGCCAATTCGCCGGACACCGTCATGATCGAATTCCAATCGCTGTAAGACTCAAAGTCTATAAAAACTCTCCACAACACCTCGATAGGCGCTGCGATCAATATCTCTGTTCTAATTTCCTTCATTGCATTCTATCTTTGCGACACACACTCAAAGCACTTATCATACCATAATCTAGGCATTCGCAAGCGAATCCTAAAATCATCTTCTAGATTACACCTTTACTCGACCCAAGGAGATTGTACCGTTCTCATCTTGCCATCACACCTACACAATGGTGCCACATGGACCAATCCCACAGTCTCACACCTGTATCAGGCAGGTTGCTACGTATTCAATATCCTCATAATTATTTGGTATCACAGATAAATAAGCTATTTTTGCATCGAAATATCGTTTTCAAGGAATGAGGGGGCACAAGTCCCCTCTGTTTTTATGTAAAAAATTAATTGAACGAAGTAGTTAAACATATTGAGTCTTGGACCTTGGAGTGCATTGCTGATCAAGAAGACCTGTTTTTGGTAGACATCATCAAAAAGGGAAACGCAGCAGTCAGCAAAGTAATCGTTCTATTGGACGGTGATCAAGGTGTGCCGATAGATAAGTGCGTCGAGGTGAGCAGAGCCATTTCGCGTCGATTAGACGAAGAGTTGGAATTGCAGGATCCGTTGACCTTGGAAGTTTCTTCCCCTGGGTTGGACCACCCACTGAAACTGCTTCGCCAATACAAGAAAAACATTGGCAAATCGGTCAAAGTGACGCTAAACGATCAATCTCAAGAAGAGGGGGAACTCCTGTCCGTCACCGACGATACGATCGAGCTAAATGTGATCACAGACAAAAAAAAGAAACTCACTGAAAAGAGGGTTATCAATTTTAGTGATATAAGTAAAACTATTGTTCTAGTTTCATTCAAATAACAAAATGGATAGTTCTGTACTAATAGAATCATTTTCGGATTTTGCGAAAAGCAAAAACGTCGACAGACCAACGATGATCAGAATACTGGAAGATGTATTCAAAACGATGATCCGAAAGAAGTTTGAATATGATGATAACTTTGACATTATCATCAATGCGGATAAAGGTGACCTTGAGATCTGGAGATTTAGAGAAATCGTAGATGACAACTCTGAAGACATCTGGGACCATGACAAGATCAGCTTGAGTGAGGCAAAGAAAATAGAGCCTGATTTCGAAATAGGTGAGGAAGTAGCCGAAGAGGTGAAACTGATCGATTTTGGTAGACGAATGGTCATGACGGCTCGTCAGACTTTGATCCAAAAGGTCAAAGACTTGGAAAAAGATATTCTGTTTCAGAAGTACAAGGATCTCGTAGGCGAAATCATCGTAGGCGAAGTATACCAAGTGCTGGGCAGAGAAGTACTCTTGATAGATGGCGAAGGCAATGAATTGACCGTCCCAAAATCAGAGCAAATCAACAAAGACAGATACAGAAAAGGGGATTCGGTACGAGCTATAGTCGATCGCGTAGAGATCAACAATGGCAACCCTAGAATCATCTTGTCTAGAATTTCTCCTACCTTCCTAGAGAGACTTTTCGAAAGTGAAGTCCCAGAAGTGTACGATGGCTTGATTACCATCAAAAAAGTCGTCAGAGAACCAGGAGAAAGAGCAAAAGTAGCTGTCGAGTCATACGATGACCGCATCGATCCTGTAGGAGCATGCGTCGGTATGAAAGGATCTCGAATCCACAGTATAGTGAGAGAATTGCAAAACGAAAACATCGATGTAATCAACTATACGGAAAATTTGGACTTGTATATTGCCAGAGCTCTGAGCCCTGCCAAAATCACAAGCATCAAGATAGAAGAAGAAAGTAAGAGAGTTTCTGTATATCTCAAACCAGACCAAGTGTCATTGGCTATTGGTAAAGGCGGTCAAAACATCAAATTGGCAAGCAGACTGGTAGATATGGAGATCGATGTATTCAGAGAATTGGATGGTCAAGAAGACGAAGATGTCGCCTTGAACGAATTCTCAGATGAAATCGAAGATTGGGTACTCGAAGAACTAAGAAAGATCGGTTTGGACACTGCGAAGAGTGTTTTAAATTTGAGCATCGAAGAACTTCAAAGAAGAACAGATTTGGAAGAGGAAACCATACAAGCTGTACTTGACATCCTAAAGCAGGAATTTGAACAATAATTAAGGATTAAGTAAAGAAGGATAGTAAATTAGCATATGGCAGAAGGTAAAATGATTCGTCTCAATCAAGTGGCTCGTAAACTAAACGTTGGCATAGACACTGTCGTGGAATTCTTGACAGAAAAAGGTTACGAAATAGAACGCAGCCCTAACACGAAGATATCGTCTGAACAATACGGTATACTATCCAAGGAGTACGCCAACTCTGCGCATGAAAAAGAAGAGGCTTCTGGCCTCACGATCGGCACGAAGACAAGCGACAATGTAGTGATCAAAGCTGAATCAGCTACTCCTCCTGCTCCAGAAAAACCAAGAGAAGAAGAAATTCTCATCACAGACAACACCAAGGCTTCGGAAACAGCTCCTGCTAAAGAGGAACCCAAAGAAGAAGCCAAAAAAGAAGAGTCTATCAAAGCAGAAGGCAACAAACTCCAAGGGTTTAAAGTCATCGGAAAAATAGATCTAGACGGCAAAAAGCCGAAAAAAGAGGAGCCTAAGAAGGAAGAAACTCCTGCCCCTGTTGCTGAGCCTGTCAAAGCTGAAGCAAAGCCAGAAGAAAAAGCTCCAGAGAAAAAAGAAGAACCAAAACCGGAAGTCAAAGCTGAAGCCAAGAAAGAAGAGACGCCAGAGCCTAAGCAAGAAGACAAAAAGGTAGAGGAAAAAACAGCTGCGCCAGCACCTAAAGCAGAAACCCCTGCAAAACCAGAAGAGAAGAAAGAAGAGTCAAAAACAATCGAGGCTAAAGCAGATTCGTTGCGTGGCTTGAAAGTACTGGGAAAAATCGAGCTCCCTGCTACCAAAAAGAAGTCAGACAAACCTGTCGCTTCGTCTGACACGAACAAAGACGATAAAAAACGCCCAAGAAAACGTATCAGCAGACCCAAACCACAAGGTGGCGGAGGACCAGGAGGACAACAACGTGGCAATGGTCCTAGAACTGGTGGAGGAAAGTTCAACAAAGACCCTAGAAAAAAGGTAGTCAAAGAAGAACTCACTGACAAAGAAATCCAAGACAAGATCAAGGCGACCTTGGCAAAACTCAGCGGAGGAAAAACCAACTCAAATGTCAGCCGATCAAAGTATAGAAAAGACAAGAGAAATGCTGTAGCGGAGGCCAACGAAGAAAGGCTCATCCAAGAGCAAGAAGACTCAAAAACACTAAAAGTAACCGAGTTTATCTCTGCCAATGACTTGGCTAGTTTGCTCGGAATATCTGTCAATGAAATCATCTCTACCTGCATGTCATTGGGGATGTTCGTATCGATCAACCAAAGATTGGATGCCGAGTCCATCACCATCATTGCGGATGAGTTTGGCTTCAATGTCGAGTTCACTACTCACGATGAAGAAGTAGATATCGTAGAAGAAGAAGACAGTGAAGATACGTTGATAGAACGTGCTCCAATCGTCACGATCATGGGACACGTAGATCACGGTAAAACCTCACTCCTCGATTACATTCGAGATGCAAGTGTCACCGAAGGCGAAGCTGGAGGTATCACGCAGCACATCGGAGCATACGACGTACAAACTTCATCAGGCAAGCGCATTGCTTTCCTTGACACACCAGGTCACGAGGCCTTTACCGCGATGAGAGCGAGGGGTGCGAAGATCACGGACATTGTCATCATCGTAGTGGCAGCTGACGATGACGTCATGCCACAAACCAAAGAGGCCATCAATCACGCACAGGTAGCCGGTGTACCGATCATTATTGCGATCAACAAAGTGGATAAACCACAGGCTAACCCTGATAAAATCAAAGAAGCGCTTTCACAAAACAACATTTTGGTGGAAGACTGGGGTGGAAAATACCAGTGTCAAGAGATCTCAGCCAAAACAGGCCAAGGTATCGAAGACCTACTTGAAAAAGTATTGCTCGAAGCAGAAGTACTCGAACTGACTGCCAACCCTAACAAAAAGGCGATTGGTTCAGTGATTGAAGCGACCTTGGACAAAGGGCGTGGCTATGTCACTACCATGATGGTACAATCAGGTACTCTAACCGTAGGAGATGTGGTATTGGCAGGGTCATTCTTCGGGAAGGTCAAAGCCATGTTTGACCACACAGGCAAGAAACTACACAAAGCAGGACCATCTACTCCTCTGCAAATGCTCGGGTTGGATGGTGCAGCCCAAGCAGGTGATAAATTCAACGTAATGGACAGTGACCGTGAAGCACGCGAAATTGCTACCAAACGTGAACAAATCGTCCGAGAACAAAGCATTCGTACCAAAAAGCACATCACGCTGGATGAAATTGGTCGTCGATTGGCCATTGGCTCATTCAAAGAGCTCAACGTAATTGTCAAAGGTGACGTGGACGGATCTGTGGAAGCATTGTCTGATTCGTTGTTGAAACTATCAACGAGTGAAGTACAAGTCAATATCATCCACAAAGGAGTCGGACAAATCTCTGAGTCTGATGTACTCTTAGCAACGGCCTCTGATGCAGTCATCATTGGTTTCCAAGTGAGACCATCAGGTGGTGCGAAAAAGATCGCTGAGAAGGATGAAATCGAAATCAGACTATACTCTATCATTTACGATGCAATCAATGATGTGAAAGACGCTATGGAAGGTCTATTGGCTCCAACCGTTGAAGAAATCATCACAGGTAACATCGAGGTAAGAGAAGTCTTCAAAATATCGAAAGTCGGTACTGTAGCTGGTTGTTATGTCACAGACGGGTACGTCAAGCGTGCCAACCATATCCGCCTCATCAGAGATGGTATTGTAACCTACGAAGGGGAAATCGGGCAGTTGAAACGATTCAAAGACGATGTACAAGAAGTGAAATACAGCTACGAATGCGGTATCAGCATCAAAGGATTCAATGACATCAAAATCGGTGATGTAATCGAAGGATACGAGCAAAGAGAAGTAAAACGTTCGCTCTAAGACCATATATGGAAGCGATCCACCACTTGGCGAGCTTTCTCTTCTACCTCTCACTATGTACATTAGCGGTAGGGTTGTTGTATAAACCATGGATCGTACTATGGTGGATGGACAAACAAAATAGAATAATGGTCCTGCAGTACTACGGATCATTGGCAATCTTAACTTTAGTGATAAAATTTATCACAGAATAAAGGTTGTTTTTGCGAGAGCAAGTATATTTGCACCTCGAAAAAAGGAAATGGCCTCCTAGCTCAACTGAATAGAGCACCTGATTACGGCTCAGGAGGTTTCAGGTTTGAATCCTGAGGAGGTCACAAAGCCTGAGTAATATTTACTCAGGCTTTTTCTTTTTAGGACTATAGACACCTGGGTCTCACAACAGATCTCTCCTACTTCTGGAACACTTCGTATTTCTGGAGGGAGAGACAGACAGCAGATCACTTCGTTGTTCAAGATTCATTATTCGATATTCGTTACTGTTTTTCATAAAACAACAGCCCCTTATGAATCTATGCGCTAATGTCTAAATAAGTGGAACAATGAATACCCAATGCCCCATATCTAATATTGACTCTCATCCCCAAGTTCTCAGACTCTCTCCTAAAATATTTAGAGCACGCTTGACCACTTGAGTTTTCTTAAGCAGAACCTATCGCCCATCTCCATTGAGCCCACAAAAACATCTTCAAAGCACAATTAAGCCCTGTCTACAACGTAATAAATGTGTAATTTTACTGTGATACACAACCTAGAAAACATGAAACGTACCCTATTCATACTTCTATTCTTCAGCACCCAACTCATCGCTCAAGACCGTAGATTGGCTCTTGTCATAGGAAATGCTGCTTATACAAACAGTGGGACGCTTAAAAACCCTGTCAACGACGCAAAATTGATGGCCTCAACCTTAGAAGGCTTACACTTTGAGGTGATCATCCATACAGATGCTGACAAGTCAAAAATGGAACGAGCGATATATGAGTTCAGCAAGCAACTAAACCAATATGATGTGGCCCTATTTTATTATGCAGGGCATGGTGTGCAAGTGGATGGGACCAATTATCTCATCCCGATTGATGCAAAAATAGACGACAAAATAGGAGCACAATTTGAAGCCATCGACCTCAACCGAATCGTTGGTCAATTTGAAGCCCATCAAAACAACACCAACATTGTCATCCTCGATGCTTGTCGAAACGACCCCTTCAAGACTTGGTCAAGAGGCTCAAGTAGAGGCTTCAAAGCCGTATCGGCCCCAAGCGGAACCATCATCGCTTATGCCACGAGTGAAGGGGCCACAGCAGCCGATGGCGATGGCAACAATGGGCTATATACCAAAGTACTCGTAGAAGAAATGCATGTCAATCAGCGAATTGAAGATGTATTCATTGAAACTAGAAACAAAGTCAGGAAAATAAGTGGAAACACTCAAAGCCCTCAAGAGTGGTCTCAGCTAACAGGGAAGTTCTATTTCAACGAAAGCCTCTCAGTCAGCCCCAGCCCTACCCTCTCTGCGAGCACGACACCTAGCACAACTCTAATCGCTCACACAGAGCGAAACCTTGACAGCAACCTGTCACTACCCGAGCTGATTGAAAAAGGCACAAGCCCGTTAGTTTTGTTAGAAAATGGATATACGCCCAACGCCTTGCTTCAAGCCGGGCTAGTCACTTCTGACTTTATCGGACTGGAATACAAAGAAGGAATCATCTTTGAAATAGACAGGGAGGACAACAAGGTCTGGATAGCCGCCAAACAAGACCAAAACAGAGGAATAGGCTTGGACTGGGAAAACGCAAAAAAGGTAGCTAATCGACCCGTTGACGGGACATTAGGCTGGAGCTTGCCCAATCAAACATTGCTGAAAGCCATGTATCAAAACCTCAAGAAAAATGGCTTAGGCAATTTTGAAAACAGCAGTTACTGGAGTTCTTCTGAAAGCAGCTACAGCAATGCTTGGGGAATTAGCTTTAGCAGTGGCGGGAGGTACGATTTCAACAAAACCAGTAAAAAGAAAATCAGAGCTGTCAAGCAACTCTAATCATGCTTTTATTCAACCACTTCGCCTGACATATCGGCGTCTTGTTCCAAATCAACACCAGATATCAATTTCAAGTTAAAAACATACTTGTCATTCAAGGCGCCCTCAGCATCCACGATGGCGACCATTTGTAGTGCACCGAAGGCGACTCCCTCTCGACCAAATAAATAAACATCAGAGTCCTCAATATTGGTAATCATGGAACGTTTCGTTCCTCCTTGATAGGCATTGCGAATACTGATAGAAGTGGCTGCAGGATAGTTAAAATCATTGAACTTCACAAAACTGATCCCAGAACGACTACCCCAGTCATAAGACAGGACATCTGGAGTCACATCTGAAGTCAACTCTACAAAATCCAACTGTGCATCTAAACTATCAGCTAAGTATTTTGGAGAGAGCTCCATCAAACTGAACGCACTTGGATCCTCGGACTGCGCAGAGTACATCGTATGACCTGAGGATGCTTTGATAAATGTTGCAGTCCGGTTTACTTGAATAGTTTTGGCAATTCTTGCCGTATTCTTTTGGTCATCACTTACAGTGAAAGTAAGTAGAACCACGGTAGAGTCAGGATACTCTGGCACTCTATAATTGAGCTGATAATTGAGCTTCTCCGAACTGATTATTGAGTCTACTAAATTAACAAAACCGAAATAGTCATCGGTCTGATCGATGACCATTTCGGTTAATACACCATTGCTCGAGTAAGCCTCTAAGCTGATTTGAACAAACTCATTGGAATTGACCTCCAAGCTCGCTTCACTAGGCTCTAAAAACACTAATATTGGATCGTCCTTTCCCACTTCTTCGCAAGAAAACCATAGTGTCAAAACACCAACGATTCCTACAACCAACCCCAACTTACTCTTCATATGGTTACTTATTGATTTTTATACTTGTAGGCATGTATCTCCATAGACCTCAAATGTCTCGATCCTAAAAACAGCTTATGCACTTTGGTATAATCACTACCTACTACATAAAAACTGGCGTCAGGATAATCATCTAAAACCTTGTAAGCTGCCTTACGCATTTCGGTTTTCAATTTGATATTGGACAATCCAGATAGATTCACCACCTTGACATCTCTAAAGTTATATGCCTCGTTGTTGACAGAATCTATCTTCTTGAACACTCCCAAATATTTCCGTGAAACCACGGAAATTTCAGACTTTCCCATATACTCGAAATCATCGAGTTTCAAGTCCAATCTTACGTAATTTGGGCTTAGAGACATGGTTTCTCGTTCAGACACAATTCTGAACTGACTACATGAAGACACAACAACCGCTAGAACAACTATGGCAGGGAATAAAATTCTTTTCATAATCATTCTATTTATTTTCTAAAGTAGTAAGTAAGCACAAGTCTAACATTTGACCCCATCTCAAATTTCTTATACTCCAGCGACTTGTACTTCGCCGCAGCTGCATCTGCTTCTTTCGTATAGAAAGTCTGCTTAGTCGTGACACCTCCAATAGAGGACTCTGTAGTCGTCTCGTATTGCAAGTTTGAATGATTGACGCCATTGATACCAAATTCAGCACCCAACGCAAAAGGCAAGTCCGCAATGAATGTCCTTACACCAAAACGAAAATCAAACCCGGTCACGAAAGTGCTCTTAGAAAAATGCTCGCTTGCATAATCTCCTGTCAAACTGGTCCTATCTGCAGTCACCACTTCGTTTTTCTCTGTCCCGACGATAGCGCTCACACCTAAGTAGGTGTCAAGAAAATTGGAAGGAGCAAAGTGATAATTGACACCAGGAGTCACCCGGAAGTTACTTTCCTTTTCTGTGTCGATTTCTAACCCTACAGCATCCAACAGTTCTCCGTTAAACTTCTCTGAAAGATTATATACTTGAATACCAATCACCGCCTCCAAATTGTTAGAGACATAGTAGTTGAAATTCATCAGTGGGAAACCTCTATAATCCGTATCCTCGTCTGCCATCTCCTTAATCTCTGCATATCCAGCAGCCAAAGTGAATCCGAAATCTCCAGCCTCTGGACGGGTACCAGCGTAGATTTTTGCGTCAACATTTTCTCTTTCCATCAGTTGAGCCACTGCCATAGAATTAGCAGCTGCCACAAGCAGGCATATAAATACTATTCTTAATTTCATAATTTCTGTGTTTTATTCGGTTGATATATGGTTTAGGGAGCAGGATTGACAACAAAACTTGTGGAACCTGTACTGGTGACTTGGCTTCCATTCCCTTCGTTGTAGTAGATCTGGGCTGATACAGACTGATACATGCTCAAACCTGCCGTATTAAAACCAGAGTAGGTATAGGGTGCGCTTGTTAGCTTGTACCTTGTTGCATTAGAAGTATATACAACACTATCGATTTCATTCTCAACATCACTGATATTGATCATAAAGCTAATCACTTCTCCTTCATCAAATTCCTCGTTACTGACAGGATTGGCTATTTCTCCTTTTGGAGTATAGTTAGAAGGCACATCTAAATTCACATTGATCACATCACTTCTTGTCGCTCCTGCCTCATCCGTAGCGATTACTTCTATGGTGTTTAAGCCCGCACTATTGTCAGCTGTATTCCAACGGTACGTAGTATGCAAGCCGTCATCGATATCATCCTTTGAATAGGTAGCAACAGTACTCCCGTTGATTTTATACTCCACACTCGCAAGGTCAGAATCCGTAATATTCGCATTGACATTGTAGAAGTTGCCATGTGTCCATGACGACAAAGCGGTAGGTGAAGTGATATCCACATCAGGTCCATCGTTCAAATCATCATTGATCACAATCTCTCCTATGTCTTCATCCGAATGTCCTTCAGAGTTTGTCGCAATGACAGAAATCGAATACTTCCCTGGCCCCAAGTCTTTGGTATTATAATTCCATGTATATGGCTTTTGCGTATAGGAAATTTCTTCCACCCCATCAATAAAGTAGGTCACACTTGCTATCGTTACTCCTGGTTCCCCATTGTTCGTAACTGTCGCGCCAATGGAAACAATATCACCCGCATCATATTCATTATCCCCCGCAGGCAAACTCAAAGTAACCTTCACCGCTTTCAAGGCTCCATCTGAAGTTAAGTCTTCTGGTGACACACCTGTGGCGTCATGCCACGCATCCGCAACTAGGTCAGTCATTCTCTCTGTCAAACCTGCGAAGCGACTATATTTTCCTGTCATCGTATCATCGCCATCCTGCCAATCTGCACCAGGAATGAAAGCAATCACATCATAAGCCTTGTTTCCCTCAGGAGGAGCAAACATAAAAGTCGTGTCCTCTTCTGCAATGGCTTCAATGGCAGAATAAACTACCCCGTTGGTGAAAGTAAAAATGATGAGCCTTTCGTCCAACTCAGTTTCTGGGACATTTCTAAGCGTCAATGATACAGTTTTGGCTTCATCAGCCACTGTTGAACCACTTAGATCAATTTTTTCCTGACAAGCAAAACAAGCTGGTATCAGGGAGATTAGTAACAGTATACGTTTCATACTATAGTTAATTGGTTAGTAAAAAATAAGAGACAATATTAGCTAAATAATGGCTAAAAAACATACGCAAAAATGATAGTACACCTCAAAAAGGCATCTCAACAATTCTTGGTTTCATACCATTTCCTCTGAAAATAATCTCATCTCATACAACGCTTTCATTCGATTGAGGAGACGAATAAACCGGACTATCTAGCTTAAAAACAATTATTTATACCCCCCTTACACCTACCGCTTTTAGCAAGCATACTCAGCACCATCATATGGGTAATGCTCATCATCATCTCACTCCAAGCCCAATATATTTCTCAGTTCCTTTTCATCCGTTTCTTTCCCTGCAAAGTCATCAAAGGTCTTTTGAGTTACTTCTATGATGTGATCGGCGATGAAAGGTGCGCCTTCTGCTGCCCCTTGCTCTGGTGACTTGATGCAACACTCCCACTCCAGTACTGCCCATCCGTCATACCCATACTGACTTAACTTGCTAAAAATGCTTCTGAAATCTACCTGTCCATCCCCCAGCGATCTGAAACGCCCAGGTCTGTCTACCCAATCTTGATAGCCGCCATATACGCCTGATTTACCATTCGGATTGAACTCCGCATCCTTGACATGAAACATACGAATGTACTCATGGTAGAAATCGATATACTGTAAGTAATCCAGCTGCTGCAGAACAAAGTGACTCGGATCATATAAAATTTTCGCGCTGCTGTGATTGCCCGTAGCAGCTAGGAATCGCTCGAAAGTCACCCCATCATGTAAGTCTTCGCCTGGATGAATCTCGTAGCAAACCTCCACACCACAGTCTTTGGCATGGTCAAGGATCGGCAGCCACCTGTCTGCCAGCTCTTTGAACCCTGCCTCCACCAACCCCGACGGTCGTTGTGGCCAGGGGTATACCGTATGAAAGAGCAACGAACCAGAAAAAGTCCCCATCACATCGATTCCTAAATTTTGACTAGCAGATACTGCCGACTTCATTTGGTCAATAGCCCAAGCCGTACGCGCTTTGGGATTGCCGTGAACTTCTTTGGGTGCAAACCCGTCAAACATGCTGTCATAGGCTGGATGTACGGCCACCAACTGCCCCTGAAGATGTGTTGAAATTTCCGAAATATCTAAATTGTACTTGGCTGCTGTACCCTTCAGTTCGTCACAATAGTCCTTGCTCTCTCCAGCCTTTTTGATATCTATCAACCGTGTATCCCAAGCTGGGATTTGCACCGCTTTGTAGCCTAGGCTTGCTGCCCACTGGCACATGTTGTCGAGTGTATTGTATGGTGCTTGGTCTCCCGCAAACTGCGCTAAAAATATTGCTGGTCCTTTTATTGTTTTCATCGTTACGTTGTCTTCTATTGTCAATTATTATTTTACCGCTACATCTGTCCAGACATTGCCCCCCTCAGTAGAGGCTACCATCGCATCAATCAACGCCATCCCGCGTACGCCATCTTCTATCCCTGGATAATCATAAATCGTAAAATCAAGGCTTTGACCCGCGGCATGCGCTCTGATCGATCGCACAAAGTTTTTGTAAATATTCGCAAATGCTTCGAGGTAACCTTCGGGGTGCCCTGCAGGCACTCTACAAGCCGCCAAAGCCATTTCACTCAAGTAAGCATTGTTGCCGCCAGCCCTCAATATCTGCTTGGGCTGTCCCAGCATGGTGACCGCTAGTGAATTGTTATCCTCTTGTCTCCATTCCAACCCGCCTTTTTCTCCATAAATACGAATTTTTATACCGTTTTCTTCTCCGGTAGATACTTGCGAAGCAGATAACAATCCATGGGTACCTCCCTCAAACTCTAGCAATACATCGGCATCATCATCTAACAACCGACCTTCCACCACGGTTTTCAACCGAGACAACACGCTGGTGATTTTGAGACCTGTCACATACTCAGCCATGTTCGCTGCATGCGTACCAATATCTCCGAAACAACCACTCTTGCCACTGCGCTTAGGATCTGTACGCCACGCTGCCTGCTTGGCACCTGTGTCTTCGAGTTTTTCAGAGAGCCAACCCTGCGGATACTCTACATTGATTTTTTTTATCTTGCCCAGAGCACCCTCTTTGACCATGGATTTGGCCTGCTTGACCATCGGGTACCCGGTGTAAGTATGTGTCAGCGCAAAAGGCAGCCTAGTGCGCTCAATGATCTCCTGCATCTGCAATGCTTCGTCAAAATCAAAGCACATCGGTTTGTCCAGTATCACTGGAAATCCTGCCTCCAAAGCCAGTTGGGTCGGTTCGAAATGTACATGGTTTGGGGTCACGATAGAGACGAAATCCATTCTTTCGCCATCTGGCAAGCCTGCTTCTTTTTCAATCATCTCTGCGTAGGTCGCGTAACACCGCTCCTCTGGAAGGAAAAGTGCCTGACCCGAAGCCCTAGATACCTCTGGCTTGCTGCTAAATGCTCCGCAGACCAACTCAATCTGCCCGTCCAAATTAGCGGCCAATCGGTGTACCTCACCAATGAAGGATCCTTGGCCGCCACCGATCATCCCCATGCGTAATTTTCTACCTTTCATAAAATAGTAATTGTCTTTTAATAATCGCTGATCGTCAACTCAGCACGTTTTTTTCAATCCCTAAGGTAATCAACCTCTTCTCATGGACAAAAAGGTTATTGACTCAAATCCAAGGGGCATTTGTTCATCTGTAGAAAAGCTACCTCCTCAGGCTCCGTGTGCCTCGCCGCAGATGGTATGCTGCGAGTCTCCTCCACTAATCCTCCCCATCCATCGGACTCACAGGGTATTGATCCAAAAAACCAAGCATACGCTCGTTGATCACCTCGGGCTGATCCACCGACAGAAAATGTCCCGCATCACTGACGATCTCGGCCTCTACCCGTGGCAACACTTCCTTCGCCTTTTCAATCGTTTTTGGATTGTTCATAGCATCCTGATCCCCAATGAGCAACAATACTGGTAGGCTGACAGCCTCCAAGTTCTCATCAGAAAACGGTCTCATCTTGACTATCAACAAATCTTCTTTTGAACTCCTTGTCCCTTCGAGGTATTGGTTCTTGTATTCCTCTGCAATCTGATCAGCTTTGACAGACATGCCTGACATCATTTGATTGAGATCATCTTTGCTTGGTGAGATCGCATAGCTGATATTGGAGATCATCTCCGCCCCAGGTTTGATCCAAGCGAAGGCCTGTACGGGACTTAACAATAGGAGTCGGTCCACTCGGTCTTCGTGCCTCATAGTATAATTGAGGGCCAACCACCCTCCCTTCGAAGCACCTACAAAAGTAAACCGTTTCAATTTTAACCCTTCAAAAACTTGAGTATACCAATCCATCACTTGCTCCATGTCATCCACTTTACCAGTCACTTTAGACTTGCCTGGTTCGAGTAGGTAGTCTATTGCGTAGATTCTGTACTTCTTTGACAGTGCTTTGATATTTGGATACCACATTGTCGAACTGGCATTCATACCGTGCAAGAGCACCAAGGGTTCTGCATCCTTTGGGCCGCTAACCACTACATGTGCCTCTCCATAACTCGTCGGGACGTAGACTTGATGATAGACTGTCTGCCACAGCATCAAGGTCTTGTCGTAAGCCTCGTAGTAGGCTTCATTTTCTGGAGATACTTTTTCTTCATAATACCCAAACTCTTCTATCAGTTGTTTCTTTCTGTCGTCCATTTCCACCTCTTCTTGTTTGCTTCGCTTGTCACAACTCCAACACATCAAACCCAACATTAACCAAATCGCGTGCTTCATAGTTTACTTATCGAATAGTCATAGGCTCGTTTTCACAAAACAAGCCTCTCGCCAGTTAAGTTAACCCTATTTAACTCCCCAATTTGTACATTGAGACATAAAGCAATTCTTCCTCCCTGAAAAGCCATTTCACGCTTTCTTGATACGTAGTTTAAACCCCACTCCATGAATATTCTCAATCTCCACCTGCTCATCACCGGAGAGATGCTTCCTCAGCTTGGAAATAAACACATCAAGACTGCGTCCTTTAAAATAATCATTGTCTCCCCAAAGCGCTACCAATACTTCATCACGCTTCACCACCGTATTCACTCGCTGATAGAGGTAATGTAGGATTTCAGCTTCGCGCCGGGTAAGTTTCTTGGTCTCTCTCTCACGAGACAACTGGAAGGAATCGAGATCAAAATGATAAGCCCCCACCTTGATCTGCTGCTGATTGTCCAATACCACTTGGCTCCTCTTCATGAATACTTCTACCCGGTAGAGCAATTCTTTGATTGAAAAAGGTTTGGTGATATAGTCATCTGCACCTACCTCAAAACCTGCCAACTTATCGTCTTGCAATGACTTAGCCGTCAAGAAAATGATCGGAATAATAGGATTCACGGCCCTGATCTGTCTTGCCAGATATATTCCATCTCTCCTGGGCAGCATGATATCCAACAGACATAAATCATAAGTCGCTCCTTCATATGCGACCCATCCAGCATCACCATCTACACACAAGTCCACCTGATAGCCTTGCACGGCTAAATTATCTTTGATCACAAACCCCAGACTCTGATCATCCTCTACAAGAAGTATTTTTTTGTTCATGACTTGTCTATGGGTAAAGTTACCATGATCTCAGTTCCCTCTCCCGCTCGGCTCATCGCTTCGACTTTGCCCCCATGTGCCTCTACGACCATCTTGACATAGTAGAGTCCCAGTCCGAAACCTTTGACATCATGTAGATTGCCCGTCGGCACGCGATAAAACTGACGAAAGATCGCTTTCAAATACTTGGCCTCCACCCCTTTCCCTTGGTCTGAGACAACCAAAGTCAAACCACCAACAGAGACCATCAGTGAAACCATCACCACCGGTTCACTACCACTGTATTTGATCGCATTGTCAATCAGATTGCTTACGACATTAGTCAGATGTACCTTGTCCCCATTTATAGGTGGCAGATCTTCTGCAACACTCATCTCCAACCTGGCCGAGTCGTTGGCAACACGATAGCTACGCAATTGCTCACCTACAAGGTCCTCCATGTCCAATACCTCCCTCTTCAGTAGCATCTGATTCTTAGAAACGTTGGACATTTGCAGCACCCGATCCACCTGACCTTGCAATCGATACGCCTCTCGCTGCACAATCTCTGCGTAGGTACTGAGTCGCTCTGGTTGCTTCACGATCCCAGGAATCTTTAACACCTCCGAGGCGATCGCCATAGTAGAAATAGGTGTGCGAAACTCATGCGTCATGTTATTGATAAAATCCTTTTGTATCTCAGACAATCTTTTTTGTCGAAAAATAATGAATAAACTGAGCGCGAAAAAAATCACCACTACCAAGACCAATAATGAGGAGAAAATCCAAATCCCCATTTGACTGACTAACCCTGCGCTCTTGTGTGGGAAATACACCCCGAAATAATATTGATCCTTAAGGAGCTGAGGAAAAGATCCCAAAGCAGAGGCAACCTCCATAGACTGCTCTACATCAACATACTGGCCGTACACCATCTCTCGATTGCTACAGTCGAAGATGCCGTATTCGAACCCCTCATGGATGGCTCTCGTTACAAATTCTCGCTTCAACAATGACTCCAAGGTCTTTGGAGCAATCTTATTGTTGACATAGACTATGAAATAATTGGACGAAACCTGCTCGATCGCGTCGGTGCGTGATACCTCTTGGTTGATTTGACATAAACTCTCTGTCACTTTGAGCAATGCACTTTTGACATTGTGATCGAACTGCTGATTACGGACATCAAATGCCTTTTTCAACCAAAAGAACTGCACCGCCAATGTACCTACAATAGATATTGCTGCCATCACTACCAAAATCTGAAATGCTCTCCTGTTCATTGAAGTCCTCTCTTAATTGCATGGATTCTTTATAAAAATCGCCCTATATCCCCTAAACCTAGCCCAATCGCGCGATTTTAACATTCCATTAACAATAGATAGGATTGCGTTAACAGCTCCTAACACCAAGGATCGACATCTTTGATCCAAAATATTTCAAATCACAAACTATAAAAATCATGAAAAATGTAATTCTAGCTCTTGGGCTCATCGTAGCACTCAGTGCCTTTCACATGACAAAAGAAAACAGTTTCGTCTGGGCTAAAACCCTGCATAACTACGGACAGATTAAGCAAGGAGTACCTGTGTCCACTTCCTTTGATTTCGTCAATGATGGAGATGTACCGCTCTTGATTCTTTCTGCCAAAGCCTCCTGTGGATGTACTGTCGCAGACTACACCAAAGGTGAAATTAAACCTGGAGAAAAAGGTCATGTCCGTACGACCTACAATGCCGCCAAGACCGGTAGCTTCCAAAAAAGTATCACTGTACAACCTAGTGTAGGTGCCCCTGTCCAACTCATGATCAAAGGGGAAGTGATACAATAAAGACTATCTGACACTAAACGGGCACTATTGGTTTTGGGACGATACCTGTAGAAGACCCAGCATTGTCTTTTGGCCTGACTCTGGGTCAAAAGACAATTCAATCTCTCCGAATACCCGTTGTAGTAAATGAAATCCCTTGTTGGCCTGAAGTGCGGATCATCACCGCCTCAAAAAGAGGTTCCTTGGCTGGCGATGCATACCAATCAAAAATAAAATTCCCGCCGGTTCCTCCATACTCATCTTCTTCATCTATGATAATCTCCATCGTCTCCAAAGGCTTCAAGTAGATGTCATGATCTAGATAGTCATGCAGCAACTCCCCTCCAGAATCATAACTTTTAATACCTGAGATATAGAGTGTGTCCACATCATAAATATTACGCATACTCACCGTCACTGTCAAGCCATGCTTAGTGTCTTGATCAAAACTATTGATCTCGCTATAAATGGACAAATAGGTTGACCCCTTTTCCATCTGTGTTGAAGTATTCGCACTGACATGTCGCTCAAGCCACTGTTGGTTCGTGCGACTCATTTTAGAGGAGGTAGAGCCTGTACAAGACAGGACGAATAAGAGGAAAAATAACCAATAGATGTGACGCATACGCTTTTAATTTTCATACAATTTAAACGGTCGTCTCACAAATGCCATGAGTCACACGACTTATTGCTACTTGCCAATAAAAAAGGAATCTTAAACCCCTACACATTACGCTCCTTCGAGCCTCTCCTTGTGTCCACAATGCGAGCACTGGTAATGTTTTACTTTCAATTTGGAAGTCTCGCTAATTTCCTCTTTGACCATTTTGAGTGTGCGAAAATGACACTTGTGACAGATTCGATTGGTGGTTCCTTTGTAGGTTTCTATGATCGTATCTCCCGTCTTGTCATCCAACCATACATCAAAGTCATATGCCAATTGCTCCTCTTGGATTATCATCTCCTCGCTCAAGTATTCGTCCTCATCCTGCTCATTGAGCAAACGCATCGCGTGTCCCGTCTTCGGGTTATTGCGTTCCCTAAACCGGATGTCTGCAAGTCTATTTTCTAAGATGAATGGATAATAATATGTCAGATAAGATTTGAACGCAAACGCTATCGTCACCCCAATCCCCAAAGGCAAGCCTGTCTTGAGTGAAAACACAAACACATGCGTAAAGTCTCGCTCATTCAACATAAAAACATTGAGCACAAGCGCTATCGCTATCGAGACGCCAATGGCAGACACCAGCATGACACGAATCTCATTGTTGAGCACGAAGCTATACTTGCCCGATCGGTTTCCCATGATCGACACAATCAACATGTAAATGATGTAGTTGGCACAAGCCAACAGCACCAATACCAAAGCAATCATGTGGGCGATATACGTCCAAATCTCTAGATAATTCGTAGGTTCTTGATTCATACAGGTCTTTTGGATTGATAATAAAGTTAAAAATAACTAAAAATAGGATATTTCTACCTTTATATAGTACTTATACCGTAGCACTATTCTTTTTCAGCGCTTCCTCGATATAGCTGAAGGTAGACAATACCTCTGGTTTACCATCGACTACTGCTACATCGTGCTCGAAGTGAGCGGAGGGTTTACGATCCCCCGTGATGATCGTCCAGCCATCCGGTAGCTGCCGTACATCTTTTGTCCCCAAGTTGATCATAGGCTCGATGGCAATGACCAACCCTTCTTTGATAGCAGGTCCACGACCTCTCTTGCCAAAGTTCGGGACCTCTGGGCTCTCGTGCATTTCTCTACCAAGACCATGGCCTACCAGCTCCCTGACCACTCCATACCCATGCTTCTCTGCATGCTGCTGTATGGCATAACTCACATCGCCAATACGGTTGCCCTTTTTGACTTGAGCTATCCCAAGATCTAGGCACTCTTTGGTCACCTCCAATAACTTCTTGACTTCTGGAGCGACTTCACCTACCTCAAAAGTATAGGCATGGTCTCCATAAAAACCATTCTTCAAAGCACCACAATCGATACTAATGATATCACCCTCCTCCAAAGGCTTATCATTAGGGATACCGTGTACGACCTGTTCATTGAGTGACATACAAAGACTATTGGGAAAATCATAAAGTCCCAAAAACCCAGGTACAGCACCATGATCTCGAATACAAGCCTCAGCCATCGCATCAAGCTGTAAAGGTGTCACTCCCGGCTTCACTTCAGCCGCCAACATACCTAAGGTTTTGGAGACGATGAGCGCACTTTCACGCATCAGTTCGATTTCTTCCCTTGTCTTGTATTGAATCATAGTACTCTTTGTTGTCAAACTGCAAAAGTAAAGCAAATTAGACTCATCAAGAAACAAAAAACCCTGACCCCTATTCGAAATGACTCGAACACAGGATCAGGGCCTTGCAATGACAATATCCATTCGTTAGATCACTCCTTCCAATACTTCTTTGATCGGAACACGCTGACCATCTTTGTAAGCTACGATCCAAGCATCTTTGACACCCATCTCTCTCAAGTACTTTTTGAAAGTATCGGCTTCCCAATAATCTTGGAACATACCAATCGTATATCTCATCGTTCCGTCAGTACCGTCCACTTCGAATGAAGGGTTGTTCTGAGAGAATTTAGATAAATCCTTTTGCTTGAAAGCACCAATCTGAACTTTGAAAAGAACACCTTTTTGTGAAGGAGCCGCTCCTCTCGTAGCTACAGCATCACCGCCAGTAGAACCGCCCTTTTTCGCTTCCGCCAATTCCTTTCTCAAACTAGATACTTGATCTTGGTAATCTGCAATTTGGTCATCTTTTTCATTGAGGCGATCTTCTACGCCTGCCGCTTCTTTTTTCAGGCTACTCAACTGTCCTTTCAAAGATTTGTTTTCTTCCAATAAAGCTTTGTATTGCTCTGGTGTGAGTGATTTGATTCTTTTTTTCCACTCTTTACTCTCTTGCTTAGACATCTGAGCTGAGGCATCTACCGACACCAACAGTGCAAATAAGACAGAGAAAATTGCTACTATGCTTTTCATAATTTATGATTTAATCCTATTTATAGTGACTAATGTACAAAAATATTCATCGAATTGAAGTATATTTTTGTTTTTTTCAATCCGACGAAAACTCCTTTAGCTCTTGAGACCTCCCACCATATTGGCTGGCACGACCCATTCGTCAAACTGCTCATTGGTCAACAATTCCAATTCCAATGCTGCCTCTCTCAGCGTTTTACCTTCTTTATGAGCTTTCTTGGCAATTTTAGCTGCATTCTCATATCCTATGTGTGGATTGAGTGCGGTCACCAACATCAGAGATTTCTCTAGTTTTTCTTCTATGACTGGGTGATTCGGTTCGATTCCTACGGCACAATTGTCATTGAAAGACTCACAAGCATCTCCAATCAAACGTGCCGAATTCAGCAAGTTGTATATCATCATGGGCTTGAACACGTTCAATTCAAAATGCCCCGTCATACCACCTGTAGAGATTGCTACATCGTTTCCAATCACTTGCGCACATACCATCGTGAGTGCTTCACATTGTGTTGGGTTGACTTTACCAGGCATGATCGATGAACCTGGCTCATTTTCAGGAATCATCAACTCTCCTATCCCACTTCTAGGCCCAGAAGACAACATGCGCACATCGTTTCCAATTTTCATCAAACTCACTGCGAGTTGTTTCAATGCTCCACTCGATTCCACGATCGCATCGTGGGCTGCCAATGCTTCGAACTTGTTTTGTGCGGTCACCAGTGGCAAACCTGAGTGCTTGGCAATTTTCTCTGCCACCAATTCGGCGTATCCGTTAGGGGTATTGAGACCTGTTCCTACGGCAGTACCTCCCAAGGCCAGCTCTGACAGATGTGCCAAAGTGTTTTTCAAGGCCTTTAGGCCAAAATCCAATTGAGCTACATAACCTGAAAACTCATGTCCTAGCGTCAATGGTGTCGCGTCCATGAAGTGTGTACGCCCGATTTTCACCACATCTTTGAACGCTTTTGCTTTCGCATCCAAGGTATCTCTTAGTTTCTCTACTTTAGGTATGGTCGTCTCCACGATCATCTTGTACCCTGCAATATGCATCGCCGTAGGAAATGTATCGTTGGATGACTGTGACTTATTCACGTCATCGTTTGGGTGGATAAATTTCTTTTCATCTGTTAGTGAGCCACCATTGATTACATGGGCTCTGTTGGCAATCACCTCGTTAGAATTCATGTTGGATTGGGTACCTGAGCCAGTCTGCCATACTACAAGTGGAAACTGATCGTCAAGTTTCCCCTCCAAAATCTCGTCACAAACCTGACCAATCAACTCTGCCTTTTCTTTGTCCATCACTCCCAACTCGGCATTGGTCTCTGCAGCAGACTTCTTTAGAATGGCGAACGCCTTGATGATCTCATTAGGCATGTGCATGCTCTCACCACCTATCTTGAAATTCATTTTAGATCTTTGGGTTTGTGCTCCCCAATATTTGTCAGCGGGAACCTGTACTTCCCCCATTGTGTCTTTTTCGATTCTGTATTCCATGTCTTAGATAATTTGTGCCAAAAATAGTCATAGAATCACTACAACCAACTAAGTATCCCTTTCAATTCAATAAGAATTCTCACTCAAAATCACTACTGTTAGTGATTTTGAGTGAGAACATACAAGAGTATATAGATGATCTGACCGTTTGACAGTAACCTTGTAGAGCTTTTTATTTAAACTAATTACAAATAACATCATGAAAAGATTTTTCACCCTTATCCTAACGTCTTTGGTTGCCCTCAGTGCCTGTGACAATGACGATGACAGCAATAACAATGATGCACAATTGGCTCTAGCCATCGAAAACTATGCAGCGATCGTAGAAGCAAACTACTTGGACGCCTATGACGATGCGCGCGCGCTACAAACCGCTGTAGGGACTTTCATCACAGCACCAAGTGAAGCCACAATGGAAGCCGCAAAAGATGCATGGCTTGCCGCCAGAGAAACGTACGGCCAGACCGAAGCATTCAGGTTCTACGGGGGGCCGATTGATGACGAAGACGGTCCCGAGGGCCAGCTCAATGCTTGGCCCTTGGACGAATCACACATAGACTATGTCACTGTGGACTCCAACGGTGACGGACAAGTAGGTGGTGAAGGCAAAAACATCATCAATAGCCCTGACGAATTCCCGACGATCACCAAAGAAGTAATCGCTGAGCAAAATGAAAATGGAGGTGAAACCAACGTAAGTTCTGGATACCACGCGATCGAATTCCTCCTATGGGGGCAAGACGTGAGTGCTGACGCTGGCGGGGGAGAACGACCCTATACGGACTATACTACGCTCGAGAATGCAGACCGCAGAAAAACCTATCTTTCAGAAGTCACTGCGCTCGTCGTAGATGACCTCAAGTCTCTCGTCGATGAATGGGCCGCAGACGGTGCATTCAGAGTCAGCTTCACTGCCTCTGACAACAACACTGCGGCTTTTGGAGATATCCTTTCCGCACTAGGCAAATTATCCAAGGGAGAGTTGGCTGGAGAAAGAATGTATGTAGCGCTTGACTTGAAAAGCAAAGAAGACGAACACTCGTGCTTCAGTGACAATACGCACAGGGACATCGTCACCAATGCACTGGGCATTCAAAATGTGTACGAAGGCAGATACAAAACCACAAGTGGATCTATCGTCACTGGTGTCAGCATCAAAAGCATAATTGCTGAAAAAGACAGTAAATTGGCGGATGATATTTCCACAAAAATGGAAGAAGCTCTAGCCGCCTGTGAAGCCATTCACTCTCCATTTGACCAAGAGATTCTCTCAGTAGAAGGTGGAGACCGAGTCCTGACAGCCATCAACCTGCTCAGAGACCAAGGAGACTTGCTTGCCGAAGCAGCAGATGCATTTGACTTGTCTTTCGATCCAGACGACATATAAGTTCCTTTCATCAATGATTTTTAAAGTACACTTCATTTCTGAATGAAGTGTACTTTTACGTTTAAGCAAGGAGTAAGAGAATGAATAAGATATACATGGCATGCCTCGGCATGTTATTATTGGCTAGTTGTCAAAGTGACGAAGGCAGCATACTAGACGAACTAGAGCCTCAAGAACAGTTTTTGGGAGGAGAAACAAGCGTGATAGATGAATCCGTCAATGCCTTTGGCCAAGCGGCTCCTAACCTCACCGGCAACAAAGATTTGGAATTTGTCACGGGCAACGCCTTCTTCAAGCGCAACTGGGTGACTGCTCCCTCATCCACTGAGGACCTAGACGGAGTAGGACCCTTGTTCAATGCTCGTTCTTGCTCTTCCTGCCACGACAAAGACGGCAGAGGAGCTCCACCACTAGACCCTACTGAAGAACCCGTATCACTCTTGTTTCGACTGAGCATTGCCGAACAAATTGATTGGCAGCCCCTTCCCGATCCCAACTATGGCGGTCAGTTCAATCACTTATCCATCTTGGGCGTAGAACCTGAAGGAAAAGTATCCGTCACCTACGATGAAATATCAGGCAACTACCCTGACGGAGCGACATACTCCTTACGCAAACCCTCGTATCATTTTTATGACCTCCACTATGGCGACATGTCCCCAAATCTCATGGTGTCCCCTCGGATCGCACCGCACATGATCGGACTAGGATTGCTAGAGGCTGTATCAGAACAAACCCTCCTCAACTATACCGATGAAGCAGACAGTGATGGAGACGGCATCTCTGGCCGGGCCAACTACGTCGAAGACGTGGTTACAGGCCTACCTGCCATAGGGCGATTTGGCTGGAAAGCCAACCAACCTTCCGTACGTCAACAAGTAGCAGGTGCTTTTTTAGGTGACATAGGGATCACCTCCGCACTCTTTCCCAATCAAGACTGTGCAACGAATCAACTCGACTGTCAAGAAGCATACTCAGAGACAGGATACGAGCTGACGGATCAGATACTCGACCGGGTCACCTTATACTCTGCTGCTCTCGCTGTACCCCGTCGACGCAACTGGGATCAACCCAATGTGATTCAGGGCAAACTGCTTTTCGATGACCTCAATTGTAGCGGCTGTCACATCACCAAAATGACCACTGCATCACACCTAGATTTTCCTGAGTTTGACAACCAAACGATTCGTCCTTTTACAGATTTATTACTTCATGACATGGGCGAAGGACTCGCAGATCACCGTCCCGACGGTTTGGCTACAGGCACTGAATGGCGTACCCCTCCTCTTTGGGGCATTGGTCTCTTTCCAGTCGTCAGTGGACACACCTTTTATCTACATGACGGGCGTGCCCGCAACCTCGAGGAGGCCATACTCTGGCATGGAGGCGAAGCTTCTGCCAGTGTCTCCGCATTCAAATCCCTCAACCAAACCGAAAGAAATCAGGTCCTTCAATTTTTAGAATCACTATGAGATACTACCCGATACTTTTTGTATGCTTGACAGCATCCTTACTCATTGCTTGTGAAACCAACAATAGCCCTAGTTTTGACCGTCAACCGATGCTCATTCAGATGGCAGACCAAATCATCCTACCCGGCTATGAGGATTTTTTGGCCACAGCTTCGCTCCTAGATACTCAAGTTGACGCTTTTGCTAAAAACCCAACAAATGAAACACTCGCTGCATGCCAGGCCGCATGGAAAAAGGCTGCCCTCAGCTGGAAAAACACCGAATCCTTCAACATCGGTCCAGTTCGTACGCGCTCACTATCTAGCAAAATCCACTACTACCCTACACCCGCCTCATTCATCGAAACAGCCGTCTCAAACTACAGTGGATCGGACGACTACATCCAAACCTTAGGCAGCAACAGAAAGGGCTTGGCAGCCATCGAATTTCTCCTCTTCTCGTCAGATGAACACGAGACTTTGAGTCAATTCTCCGACGAAAAAAGAATGGCTATACTGTCCCTGTACACCTCCGACTTAGTAACAATCGCTACGCGGATTCTCAACGAATGGGAAACCTATCGGGCGGATTTCATTGCTCTCTCAGGTAGCGGCACAAGCTCTTCTGCTTCGCTCCTTGCCAACCAACTCCTGGAAAGCCTCAGCAATCTCAACATCAAAAAACTCGGAAACCCCATGGGTCTCACGGACGTTTCGTCTAGCGTCAATCCTGACCTAGTAGAATCACCCTATGCACAGGAATCATTGGAGTGGATAAAAGTCAATCTACTATCGATCGCTCAAACTTTCAACGGAGGAGAAGGAACAGGCTATGATGATTATTTGGACGCCTTGGCCATCGATTTTGATCAAAACACGACACTCTCTGCACGCATCAACCAACAAATCCAAGTCTGTCTAGAAGCTGCCAATGCCATCAACCAACCCCTACAAACTGCAGTCGTCAACGATCCTCTAGCGGTCGAAGCATTGCTGGCAGAAACACAGAGTCTACTCTCCCTCATGCATACAGATATGATGTCCAATATCGGACTGACCGTCACCCCTTCGGACAACGATGGAGACTAAATCATCGCTCTGACATAGTGCCACAACACCACCCCAATGGTCACGGAGATATTGAGTGAATGCTTCGTACCAAACTGAGGAATCTCCAAGCATCCATCGCTGGCAGACACCACGTCTTGTTCTACACCGAACACTTCATTGCCAAAGATGAAACAGTACTTCCCTCCAACGGCAGGCTCAAACTTGTCGAGCCTCGTAGCTCCTTCTACCTGCTCTACGGCTAGCACAGTCCATCCATCAGCTTGCAACTGCTCGACTAGCTCCACAGTATTGGACACATGCTCCCACGCCATCGAGTCAGTGGCTCCCAATGCGGTTTTGTGAATGTCACGGTGAGGTGGTTTGCCGGTGATTCCACACAAATAGATCTTTTCGATATTGAAGGCATCCGATGTCCGAAAAGCAGAACCAACATTGTTGAGACTACGGACATTGTCGAGCACGACGATGACCTGATTCTTTTTCTGACTTTTAAACTCCTCCACACTTGGTCGCTGGAGTTCTTCATTCTTCAATTTCCTCATCTTGCTTGGCTAAATATGCAATGGCAAAGAAAACCATCCTCAGACATTTTCATATCAAAACATATTTTAAATCCTACAAAAAAGAAATCCCAAGGACTCAGTCTAATCGCTGATGAGTTCTTAAATTCGTGGTTTGATCCTATCACAATGGCAGTCGCAAAAAAAGAAACCCCTTTAATGAAACAATACAATGCCATCAAGGCCAAGCACCCTGATGCATTGCTACTATTTAGAGTCGGAGACTTCTACGAGACCTTCGGTGAAGACGCAGTACGAGCGAGCAAAATCCTCGATATTGTCTTGACCAAGCGAGCCAACGGATCTGCATCTCACATCGAACTGGCAGGGTTTCCCCACCACTCACTAGACACCTATCTGCCCAAGCTCGTCAAAGCTGGCAACCGAGTCGCCATCTGTGACCAGCTCGAAAACCCTAAGGACGTCAAGGGCATTGTCAAACGAGGCGTCACCGAACTCGTCACCCCAGGACTGACACTCAACGACAATGTCCTCGAACAACGAAAAAACAATTACCTAGCGTCGATTGCTTTTGGGAAGGATGTTCACGGGGTAGCGTTTCTCGATCTGAGTACTGGGGAATTTATGCTCTCTGCCGGCAACAACGACTACATCGACAAGCTAATCCAAAGTTTCAGTCCCTCGGAGATCATCTATTGCAAAAATCAAAAGGCCAACTTCGAGAAGTTACTCGGGACGGACCACAACACCTTCTGCCTCGAAGAGTGGATATTCGGCCTAGACTTTGGTTATGAAAAACTCAACACACACTTCAAAACCAAGAATCTCAAGGGCTTTGGAGTAGAAGACACAAAAGAAGGCATCTGCGCCGCAGGTGCGATCTTATTTTACCTCGAAGAGACGGAGCACAAAGAAATCAGCCACATCTCCTCAATCTCTCGAATCGACACAGACAAGTTCGTCTGGCTCGACAAATTCACCATCCGAAATCTCGAACTGGTGTATCCACAGCAAAACGATGGGGTCCCTTTACTCCAAGTACTGGATCATACCCATACAGCGATGGGTGCACGCCTACTCAAAAAATGGCTTGTACTGCCTCTCAAAGAAAAGTCGGTCATCGAAGCGCGACTCTCCGTTGTGGAATCTCTCCTGGCCCAACCTGACGTATCAGAAGCCATCCAGTCTCACCTCTCGCAGATCTCAGACATCGAGCGGCTCGTTTCCAAAGTCGCTGCGCTACGTATCAATCCACGCGAACTACTGCATCTCAAAAGGGCACTTGCACACATACAGCCAATCAAAACTTTGCTGGAAAACTCAGGAATCGAGACACTCTCCAAATACGGAGACAAGCTCAACCCCTGCTCACAACTGCTAGAAAAAATAGACACCAACCTGCAGGATGAAGTCCCCCTCAACGCCACACAAGGCAACTTGATCAAAGACGGCATAGATGCAGAACTGGATGAATTGCGCAAAATTGCTTTTTCTGGCAAGGACTACCTCCTGCAAATCCAAGAGAGAGAAAAAGAACGTACGGGAATCTCCTCACTCAAAATCGCTTACAACAAGGTGTTTGGCTACTACCTCGAGGTATCCAATGCTCACAAAGACAAAGTCCCAGCAGAGTGGATCAGAAAACAAACACTCGTCAATGCCGAACGCTACATCACCGAGGAACTCAAGACCTACGAAGAAAAGATCATCACTGCCGAAGAGAAACTCAGCACCATTGAGTTTGACCTATACAACGAGCTCGTCACCTTTACTGCGGACTATGTCAGCGAGATCCAAGTCAATGCCAAGAGCATCGCGGAGATTGACTGTCTGTTGTCTTTCGCGCATGTCGCAAAAAAACAAAACTACTGCAGACCACTGATCCAAGAAGAAGACCTCATCGACATCAAAGAAGGGCGACACCCAGTCATCGAAACCCAACTACCCACCGGAGAAGAGTACATTCCCAATAGCGTACTGCTGGACGATGTGTCTCAGCAGATCATGGTCATCACAGGCCCCAACATGGCAGGTAAATCCGCCCTACTAAGACAAACGGCACTTATCGTATTGATGGCACAGATGGGGTCATTCGTACCTGCCTCTTACGCCAAAATTGGCCTCATAGACAAGGTATTTACACGTGTGGGAGCTTCAGACAACCTCTCCAAAGGGGAATCAACTTTCATGGTAGAAATGACCGAAACCGCCAGCATTCTCAACAACCTCAGTGGCAGCACACTGGTCCTCATGGACGAAATCGGACGGGGCACCAGTACTTATGATGGCGTATCCATCGCTTGGTCCATCGTGGAGCACCTACACAACCATCCCAAGCACCGAGCCAAAACAATGTTTGCGACACACTACCACGAGCTCAACCAAATTGCAGAGGATTTTCCGAGGGTCAAAAACTTCAACGTCTCTGTCAAGGAGCTAGACAACCGAGTCATATTCATGCGCAAACTACAAGAAGGGGGTAGCCAACACAGCTTTGGTATCCATGTCGCCAAGATGGCCGGCATGCCCAATGCCGTCGTCCTCCGTGCCAACGAAATCCTAGGGCACCTCGAAAAAGACAAAATCAAAGAAGCCGAAGCAAGCAAAATAGAATCCATCCCCAAAAACAACTTTCAACTGAGCATGTTCGAGAGTGATCCTCATTTCGAAGAGGTCTTGACTTTACTTAATAAACTAGACATCAACACAATCTCTCCAGTAGAGGCATTGCTCAAACTCAATGAAATCAAATCCATCCTAAAAGGGGGAAATAGCTAAAAGCTCTAGAGGGCTATACTGAAGCATTTGACTTCTCTGTACCGCCCTTGTTTGGCTCTTTGCTCTCTTGCTCACCCCTTGCAAGGCATTGAGAAGAGTCAACGCGAAAAAAAATGAGGGCGCTGGTTTGCACAGCTCGTTGACTACTTCTCCATCCAGCTCAAAAACTCAGGGACACGTACTCGACTGATCAAAATCTGATCCTTGGTTTCAGGTTGAAGAATCACCTCCAATCTACTGTTGAAGTATTTATTGACCAGCTTGATCGAATGAATGTTTGCGATGTACTTTCGCGAAAGGCGAAAGAAATCATTGGGATCGAGTTGTTTGACGAGTTCATCCAGCTTGAATGAAATAATGTACTTCGCGCCTTCTTTGGCCACTAGATAGGTGTAATCATCCTCAGCGTAGAAGTAGGCAATATCCTCCACAGACACGTGTCTGAGACGGTCTCCAGATTTTATGATGAAGCGTTTCTTGTAGTCCCTTTGTTCGTCCGACAACTTGAGAAGCTGCTGAACCTGATCTACACTAAGAGACACGCTACCTTCTTCGTCCTCCGACTTCAAATTCGTATACTTCTCTAGGGCTGCCTCTAGGTCCTTTTGCTCGATGGGCTTGAGCAAATAGTCAATACTATTGACCTTGAACGCCCGAATGGCGTAGTTCTCAAATGCCGTCGTAAAGACGATCGGACAAGTCACTTTGGCTTGTTGAAATATCTCAAAGCTCAATCCGTCGGAGAGTTGTATATCCATGAACACCAAATCCGGCTCGTCGTTTTCTTCAAACCACTCTACGGTTTCTTCTATGGATTCGAAGCACTCTATAATCTCTATGGTGTAAGGAGTAGCCGCCAATAGCCGTTTCAGCTCATCTTGGGCGAAGCGCTCATCCTCTATAATCAATACCTTCATAATCAGGACTTAATAATGGTAATAATACTATAAAATACTCTTCCGTTTGCTTGATCTCTACATTTTTATCTGTGACAATGTCATAATGACTGATGATGTTGTCCAAGCCGATTTTAGACGAATACCCTTTGGAAGATTTCAGTCTTAGAGAGTTTTTGATAATTATTCTTTTGCGCTCGTGGTACACCCAGATAGACAAGGGGTACTTTGTCGAGACGACATTGTGTTTGATGGCATTCTCAATAAGCAACTGCAGAATCAACGGAGGCACTTGACACTCTTCTACTTCCTTCATCGGATCGATATTGATGATGAGTTTTTCGCCAAAACGCATACGAATCAGCTCTACATATGACTCGATGGCCTCCAATTCTTCTTTGATTGTGACCAGACCTTTGTTGCGATGTTCAAGTACATTTCGGTAGACATTGGACAACTTGCGAATAAAGCTGTAGGCCGTATTGGGATCGGAGTAGACTAATGACGACAAAGTGTTGAGACTATTGAAAAGGAAATGCGGGTTGACCTGGGTTTTGAGCATCTCATGGCGAAACTCCAAACCCTCCTTTTTGAAACGCTCGATTTCAATCATTGATATTTTCCACTTATTGAGAAAAAACATCCCCAGCTCGATGGATACAACAAGTATGGTCAACGAAAGTGCCGTGGTGATCACCACTATATCATCAAACAACGGACGAGAGTTGTACTCGTTGACAAACTGGTAGAGGTATGCTCCAAAGAAAGCGATCACCGCAAAAGCGTAGACCGTATTGGAGCTCAACTGTATAATGAAACGGCTCTTGGCTCCAGACTCCCAAGGCTGAAAACGATCCAATCGCCGATTGATCCATCGAATACCTTCCAGTACGAAAAATGCCAAGATGATAGCATAGACATACTCATTGGGCTCCCATTTGAGCGGGAGGTCCGTATAAAATACACTGTAAATAATATCTATGAACAGACGAAGACCCGCCCCCATAAACACGATACTCATCCATCGCCACCAGTTGACCCGGGTCCATCTCAATACACTCGAAAAATCTGCCATTCATTCAAAAAATTATACACGAAGTACGCGTATAAAAAGTAATATTAAAATAGCCAACGCACAAAAAAACCCCAGACGGCAAGAGTCCAGGGCTAACAACCTTAATCTAAAAACAATTAGTCCTTAGTGATTACTTTTTTGACACTATACAGGTCATTGGCAACCATGTACGTGTACTCACCTGATGGCAATGCAGACATGTTGAATTTCTTCAAAAATGCTGTTCCTTCAGTTTCCTTTTCCTTGTGCACCAAGGCTCCAAATGCGTCATAAATTTTTACTTTCACTTCCTCTCCTTCGAGTTTGGCGAAAGTCACCGCAACATTAGACTCATCCACAGCGACGATTCTTACATCCAGCTCTGGACTAACTTCTTTTTCTGATTTCCCTCCGTTTCCTTTGGCAAAAGTAAACGTGGACATGGCGACCATTGCAATCACCGCGAGCGTTTTCATTGTAGTTTTCATTGTAGTAGTGTTTAATTGAATATTGGTTACGATGCAAGTTTAGAGGGGATAGAGGGACTCTGAAACCCGATTTCGGTGAGCTTTACTTTTTTTCGGGTGAAGTGTAGGATAAAATATATGAGCCAATAGCATTATTTCTCGATTGATGTGCATTTACGGGTGACAGGTATATTTCTGTCAAACCTACCTACCCATTCTACCCTTCACTACTCCGTATCCTTTTGTAAGGCCTCTTCTGGAACATAGAGAGGAAGCACATACACTTCAACTATACAATGGGCAGGTTCAAGACGAAGACCTTTTGACTTCCATGGCCTAAAAGGCTATAAAAAAGAAAAGCTGCTCACCCCGTCCGGGTCAGCAGCTTAAGCATGATTATGAAAGACTAAATTACTATTCTTATTGAGTGGAGTAAGAAACCTTACTCGATGTAGTCAACTCTCCTGATTCTCTCTGCACTTCCTGCGTGACTACAAAGCAATGATAGGCATGCATACCTTTTTTGTAAAGCCGTTTTCGGTGAAGTGCAGAATTATGCAGGTGAAGTAAAGGATAAGTAAGTTCAATATTTGGAGTCAATCTGTGTCTCTGAAGAAAGACCGAACACCACTCCGTAATTAAGACTCATTGTCCGAAATCCGTGACTGTTTCTATTAAAAACCATCCATTACGTGTCCTTGAGACAATGTTTATATAGTAGAATAATGAACATCGAATGCTCAATCTCCAAGATGGCTTGTTATCCTCCAACTTTACAGACTGATCTTTTTTCCCTCCTGTATCAGTCTATACACACCCTATATAAAAGAAAAGCTGCTCACCCCGTCCGGGTCAGCAGCTTAAGCATGATTATGAAAGACTAAATTACTATTCTTATTGAGTGGAGCAAGAAACCTTACTCGATGTAGTCAACTCTTCTGATTCTCTCTGCACTTCCTGTGTGACTACAAAGCAATGATAGGCATGCATACCTTTTTTGTAAAGCCGTTTTCGGTGAAGTGCAGAATTATGCAGGTGAAATGAAGGATAAGGAAGCTCAATATTTGGGACCTATCTCTGTCTCTGGAGAGAGACCGAAGGTCACTCCGTTGTTCAAAATTCATTGTTCGAAATTCGTTGCGGTTTCCTTCATAAAAAACCACCCATTATGCGTCTTTGAGGTAAATTGGAATACCGAATGCTCAATATCCGAGATGGATTGTTATCCTCCAACTTTACAGACTGATCATTTTTCACCTCCTGCATCAGTCTATCCACACCCTATATAAAAAGAAAAGCTGCTCACCCCGTCCGGGTCAGCAGCTTAAGCATGATTATGAAAGACTAAATTACTATTCTTATTGAGTGGAGTAAGAAACCTTACTCGATGTAGTCAACTCTTCTGATTCTCTCTGCACTTCCTGTGTGACTACAAAGCAATGATACCGTCTCATTTTGGTTCGTAAAATCTATTTTCGGTGAACCCAATGATTTGATAGGAGAAAGGAAGAATAAACCCGGTGAACATCAAAGCGCATTTGCAAAGGATTTTGGCCTAAGTCTGCACATGGATACAAAGCCATATTTATAATTGCTTCAACACATGAAAACACCTATCAAAAGCCATGAAATGAAAGATTCGCTGCAAAACCTGTACAGAACCCCTTCCCCAAAAGAAGGGCAGCTACGTTTTGGGGTTTCATCATTAGAAAGTAAATTCATACAGCAAATCAAAAGAAACTGACATGTCCATCTCACAAATCACCCACCAAGGCAAACGCATCATTTTTGTAGATTACTCCCAATGCAAAAACAAAAAAGAAATGATAGATGTCGTCTCCCAAGTGGCTGACTACCTACTTGCCCTTCCTGATCCACACCTCCTCTTGCTCTTTGACTATACCAATGCGCACGGCAGCACGGAATTCATGAATGCCGCCAAAGCAGCCAGAGAAAAGATCCTTCAGTCCAAAACAACCAAAAGCGCTGCACTCGGCATCACAGGCATCAAAAAGATCCTCCTCAATGGCTACAACGCCGTAAGTGGCGAAGCGAAAATGAAGCCCTTTGACAACAAAGAAGCCGCCTTGGCTTACCTACTCAGCGCAGAGTAGAAGTACCCGTCACTGGTATGATTGGTGACGGGTTTGATTTTGACCATGGCACAGCTGTCAAGCCAACTGCGCACAGTAGTCCTCATACATCTGCTCTGGAGACTCCCCCGCTAGATCTTCATCATAGTACACATCAAATTGCTGCTCGATCATCGGTGGATAAACAAAAGTCCTCAAACCTCCCCAGCCATCATTCTCATGGTTGAAGGTGTTCCAGTTGTCACCTGTCACCTCTGTGGTTTGTAGAATATACGCCCCTGTCGATTCGTTTTGGATGGCTTTCTGATGACGCAGTACTTTGCCATCAAACTCGTTGGGGAGTCCCGTGAACCTCAGGAGCACCTCCTCACCAACCTCTACTGCAGTGACTGTAAACTGCCCTGCACGATACACCATCGTGTTTGGAGCGAGCTTTGCCTTGTCCAATGCCTCTTTGGTCTCTTCTTCTGGTTTCGTCTGTCTCAAAGTCTCAATCTCTGAAAGCATAGTTTCCGCAGCCTCTCGCTGTGGCATTTGATCATCGAGTGACAGGTAATATGCGATTTCATGTTCTACATCTCCCGCAAACAACAACTTGCCTTCCCGATCTTCTCTCTCATTATACTGCGCCCACTTCTCTTCTACTTGCTTCCACGCCTTGGCCGATTTATCGTCTATGTTTTTGAGTTCCCATACACCTAGGCTAGCCTGTAGCTGCAGGTTGTCAGGGAATGACTTGAGTGCTTGTTTGATATTCTCTACCACCGCATAAGCAGGAGCATCCGTGGTATTGAAAAGCTGAACCAATGTCTCCGATACACTCCCCATCCCAATACAGTATAGGTTGTTGTAATCACGGATCACAAGCAACTGCCCACGGGTCAGTGCAGGAAAATGCAACTCAAAGACATGCTCGGCTCTTTGCGTGATTTGTGGTTCGATGCGTTGGGTATAGTCATGGTTGACGACATCCAAATCCTGTGCAAAAAACGACGTGTGCTCATAGTGCCAATCCGGGCGATACACGATCACACGAATCGGGGTTTCATCCACGGGAGCATATTTGATTTGCCCCAATTTGTTGAACCCAAACTCCATCTGAATACTGTAAGGCTCGATGAGATAAAACGCTCCATCGATCAAAACGTAATAGCCATACTCTGTCAAGTCAGTGACTGGATTGGCCTGTTGTGATTCTTCTCTTTGTGATTTCGAAAAATTGGTCATAGTCTTTCCTTTTTGATTAAATTTGAAAAATCAAACTAGTACACAATTTTCAAAAAGCCCATTTCCGAGCCAAAATCAACCCTTTTTAGGGAGGTACCACTCACTATTTTTAGGGAGGTCAGCGGTACCTACTAGGTCCCCTTCCCCCTATCTCTCCCCTCGTACCACAGTGGCTTCCAACTCTACGGTCAACGTGTCAAACAAAGACTGAACCTCGAGCAGCGTACTGGCCTGCTTGATACCATGTGCTGCAACCCAATCCTGAAAGACATCAAAGCAACCCAACAATTCTTCGGCAGAGGTAGTGTAAATATTCAACCGGACAATGCCACTGGGTTCATAACCCGCCTCATGGATCACTTTTTCCAAGTTAGCAATTGCCAATAGCAATTGACTCCTCATGTCTTCGGCACTTGATCCCCCATGCTCATCGACTGCTGCCTGTCCCGCTACATAGAGTACGGCTTCTGGTTGTTTGATTTCTACGGCCTGCACATAGCTTCGTGCATCCTGCCATTGCCATGGGTTAATGACTCTCTTTTCCATTTGTATTTCGTTTATTGGTGAATTACAAAACTGGAGTGCAAGGCTCAACTCTACCTGTGACCTACGTCACAATTACAAAAAAGACTAGAGTCTAGGAGGACAACCGGCTCAGCGTTTCGCGTGAGACACCTAGATACGAAGCGAGCTGTGTTTTGGAGACGCGCTGCAGCAAACTCGGATACTGAGCCAGTAACTGATCGTACCGTTCCTTGGCGCTGAGAGTCATCAGAGACAAGATTCGCTGTTGAGAAGCGATGAATCCTCTATTGGATTTTTCAAGAAGAAACCGCTCCATCTTAGGTACTTCCTTGCGGAGTTTCTGATAGTTGTCCAGTGACAAGCACAAAACCACCGTATCTTCTAGGCACTTCAAGGACATGCTTGCTGTCCCTCTGTCAAAGTAAGCCATAAAGTCACTCTCCCACCAATCCTCCATCGCAAAAGACACGATGTACTCACGAGCCATGTCATCCGTGTGTATTAGCTTGAGCAGTCCTTGACCTACATAATAGGCATAATCTACGCGCTCACCTTTTCGAAAAACGTACTGACGCTTTTTGAAAGTTTTGACCGTAAAATGTACGAGCACCACCGAAAACTCCTCAGGGGTCAACTCCACTACACGGTCGATTTGTTTCTTTAGCTGCTGCTCCATCCAGCACATAAAAGTAAACCAAACTGCGAGGATGACAGGTGTCCCATCCCACTAGTCTTCAAAAAATCAAACCTATAAAAAGAAATCTGTCATTGCTAGACTTGCTCCAATCCTGTGACAAACAGATGAAGACCCGCAAAGAAGGACGACTCGATTCTCATCGCTTATGGTGTGATTGGTTTTATTGATGAACTTATTCTGCATACATCCTCCTTCGTATCTAATATTGCAACACGATAATAACAAAGCAATACAGACATGAGACTACCGATTATAAAACACACATTGGAATTCGTCAAAGAAAACGACGAGGATTGGGTACACGAGACCATCGAACTGCTGGAGCATTTGGCGGATGCCAAGGGAATCAAAGACGAAGAACTCGAAGTGATCGGCGAACTCCTCTCCAACCTATACGGCAGCCTAGAGGTTCACAAAGAAATCAAAAAAGGCACTGCAGAAAAAGACGCACTCAATGGCTTCATGAGCCGTGTGATGGGCTCTATCGGGAAGTAAATTCTGGTATTAACCTGAGTTCGGTTTTAAATTTTGTTAAAGCCTCTCCTTATTCATGATGATCAAAAATAAACCCAGTTTAGACAACTGGGTTTTTACTTCTAAACTACAGGTTCAAGTCGTTATTCTAAAAAAACAAGCAGTAGTTCGATTTTTCAATTGAGAAATAGTAGTCAGATTAGTCATTCGCCCACTTCAGGAATTCGACAACTCCTACTACTGACCCTGTCCCTACTGCCACTCCAACCACATACCCAAGTACCAAAGGAAAAACACCTCCGTCGATTTCCTTTAACTCGTCATTACTCATGACAGTAAGTTCCTAATCATTTAACATTCCATCAGTCATAATTAATAACCTTAAAAAGGTTAACAAAAAACATAATACACAACGGCACCAATAACTCCACATGCAATACCAAAAAGTACTCCTCGTAAGAATCGGTTCATAAATCCTGACTCCATAATCAATTAAGTCAAAGCGTAATATGCACCAGCGCCTGTAGCTCCAACTCCAGCACCTCTAAAAAAAGCTCCCCAATTGAAGCTCAAAAACATCCCTCCATCAACTTCATTCATCTCAGATTGTCTCATCTCCACAAGACCCAATTCATTCAAATTTTCCATTTTGTATTAAAACTTAAGTTAGACCTGCTCTTTGTTTGGGTGGCAGGAAGCACCCTTTATGCTAGCATGCAACTAAGGTAGATTCGCAAAGTGAAATAAAATTGCACTCTGACTCTTTTAACAAAAAACCACCATCCGTCTTCATAACAACCTCTGAGCTAAGCACTTCAAAATGAAAATCAATTTTAATTCTTCGATCTGTATAATAGTAGGTCTTATACACTTTGTCATACACGATGTCCGCGCCTAAATTTTTAAGAGACTCTATATGATTGTACAGTTGTCTCTTGCTGATATTTAGACGTATTGCCAGCTCATCAGGTGTGCCTGTTGACTCAGAGATGATGAGCTTGTTGATCAATTGGATTCTCTCTATCTGTTTGATGAAATTCATGAGGGTTGATTTTGGTAAGACAATGTATTGATATTCTCCTGCTGCCCCATCAATTGCTGATAGGGTTGATTGGACTGAGAAAGTTCTTCATGGCTGCCATTGGCGATGATATCCCCATTCTCTAGCAGCACTATCTGATCTGCCATGGTCACGGCATTGAGTCGATGTGAGGTAGAGATGACGGTTTTGCCCTGATCTCTAAGTTTCAGCATGGTTTTGAGCACGAATGCTTCAGACTTCTTATCCAAGGCAGAAGTCGCCTCATCAAAAATTACTACCTCAGGATCGGCGTACAATGTCCTGAGAATCGCCAATCGCTGACGCTGACCGATGGAGAGGTTGGTGCCGTTTTCTCCCAAATAGGCAGAAAACCCTCCCTGTAATTCATTGATAAAGCCTAAGACACCCAACTCATGTGCCAATTGTACGATTCTTTGGGTATCTGGCTGAAACTCCCCCAAAGCGATGTTTTCGATCACTTCTCAAACGATTAACACGGACTGGATCAGACAACAATTCTAAATCTAGCGTGTATTGATCAAGTTGAGATTTTCTTGTGCGTATTCTGTCCACTTCAGAAATAATAACCCTATCATCAAACTTCACCAAGGTATCTCCCTGGTTTACACTAAGGTTCTCTTCTAAACGTGAAGAGACTATTCTAGCCGTAACAGGTGCTTGAATCGTGTACTTTTTGCCCATGGAGGTGATTCTTCCAGAGGTAGACTCGATGACATCCACAGATACCAATGGCAAAATGACAAGAAATATAAGTATGCAACTGAGTAGGACTAAGTAAATCCTATTGGTAGGGCGGTTGATTTTGAATGTATAATTTTCTACACTCGCTTGAATAAACTCTTCTGGGAAGAACTCCTTTTTCATGGTTGGTTGGTATAAGTTGGCAGTGCAAAAACAACATGAATCAGGGTGCTACGCCGTATCATCTTGCTTTCACCGTTTGGTTGATCATTAGTTTAGGGACACAATAATTTTGAAAAAACTCAACTTATCAAAACAATAATTCACTTTTTAATATGTACCTACATCAAAACATTAGCCATCTGAAACCCTGATTCTATAATGTACACTTCGGCCTATAACACCAAACGGCCTCACTTCAGCGAGACCGTTTCATTGTCTATCGTTACACATGGTATATACTTTAGGGTAATCGTTATGCAGCTTGATCTGTCGTCTTGGTAGTTTCATGGACACTTACCTTTTCGTACTCCAGATTATCCGTTAGCTTCTGGAGTCTTGCTCCTGGTCTAAACCTGATGCGAGCACCCTTGATCTGAGCGGTACGAAAATCCTCTGGAGCATCTACTCCTTGGCTTTTCAGCGTCAGGTAGAAGGTCCCTAGATTACTAAGCCTCACTTGTCTACCGTGAGCAAGTTGCATCTCTATCACCTCGATCAAGGTTCCTAAGGCACCTAACGCAGTGCCATAGTTCAAACTAGATACTTTGCTGATAAGCACTGCCAATTCTTCAAAACTAACATCATCGCCATTGCTGATTCTGGCATAAAACTTTTTGGGGAGCGTAACATCTCTTGGGTCAGCGCGCTCTGCTACTTTATATTGTACAGACATAATTGATAATATTTAAAAGATTAAACATGGATTGATATGAAATCCTAACTGAGCGCTCTGCAAGATATGATTGATTATCAGCAACATCTATACCAGTAGATGGCTTATAAATGCTAAAGATTGTTAAAAAAAACCGGAGTAAGCAGTAGTACTTTCTACCATTGACTCATTGTTTTATTAGGCTTGCGCAAGCAGGGCTGGTTCGTTGCGCAAGTAGAGCGTTGAGCTTGCGCAAGCAGGGTTGGTGGGTTGCGCAACGAACCAGCCCTGCTTGCGCAAGCTCCAGACAAAAGTAACTGTACGTGATGAAGCCAGTTGCACTGCTTTGGTTTGATCGGAAGTTGAGCACAAATGCATCACCTATGAATAAGTCAACGATCATCTCTATGCTTATCCCCTATTTCACAAGAGCAAAACGCACTATACTGACCTTTTTTCCTTTCTCAATATCTTCACGATGCGATTGATGACGATCTCTGATAAGTTCCATTCGTACCCTTCAAAGTCCGTCGTGTTCACAAATTGGACGACCACTGTATCTATGTCCTTGTGGTACTCTGCTAGACTCTGGTAGCCAGGCACCAGCCCGCCATGCTCGTACTCATATATCGAGGAGTAGATGTCCTGCTCTCCCTCGTCGAATACGGAACCGTCGTTCAACGCGCGCAAGAACTTCCCCACATCCTCTGCGGTAGCAAGCATTCCGTTTTCGTTCGTCTTAAAATCCGCATCAATACCGACATAGTAGCCGCTCATCACATCGTCAATATTCACTTCTTTCAGCGAACCATAGGTATGCTTGAGCCCGAGAGGTTCCAATATTTCTTCCTTGATGTATTGAAAGTGACCATAGCCCACCACCTGCTCGATGATCTCTCGGAGCAACAAATAGTTGGTATTAGAATACTCATAGCCCTCGCCTGGTTCAAAACTCGATGGCAAGTCCAACGCAAAGTTCAAGGCTCGTTTTCCGTTTTCCTGTTCGTCCTCCCAGAAAGCAGGGTTGTTGGTAAAATTGGGAATACCGCTCCGGTGCTGCACCATCATCCTCAAGGTGATTTGGTCTGCATGCTCGATGCGACCCACCAGCTCTGGAAAATAATCCGCTAGTGTTTCATCCAAAGACAAGCGTTGGGCATGAGCCAATTTGGCGACAGAAACTGCCACGTACAGTTTGCTGATGCTGGCGATCTTAAATAAAGCATCCGGTCTGGCCGGTATCTGATTGTCTCTGTCGTCCCAGCCCGCTGTATAAAACGCCGGGGCTTTTCCTGCTTCGTCCACATAGACGATCATCCCATCAAACCCGTGACCGATGGCTTCATCCAGTTGCTCTTGAACCGTATCTGGTAGCGGCAGTATCCAAGCCCACACCAATATCCACGGCACGTAAAACATAGAGATTGCCGTTCCAGAGAACAACACTATCCTGAATACTTGTTTGATTTTTTTCTTAGTCATGTCTCAATGTATTATTCTCTGCTTTCCTTGTACAGTGACAGCCATCACACCTGACAGGTCAGATTCCTCCTCCAAACATAAAAAAGCCCTTAGTCAAATCAATGGCTAAGGGCTTCCTAATTTAAGGTTTCAACTCTTTCTACTTACATATGGATCGGTCTGTTGTCCGTCGCTGCAAGGCAGGCTTCTTTGACAGCCTCCATATACGTCGGGTGTGCATGCGACATGCGCGACACATCCTCTGCTGACGCTCTGAATTCCATGGCAGTCACGCCCGAAGCGATCATGTCTGCTGCTCTCGCACCGATGATGTGTAACCCGAGGATCTCGTCCGTATTCTTGTCTGCGAGCACTTTGACCAAACCATCGGTATCCATACTGGCTCTGGCTCTACCCAATGCTTTGTACGGGAATGAACCCACTTTGTAGGCACGACCGGCTTCTTTGAGCTGCTCCTCCGTCTGACCGACACCTGCGACCTCAGGCCATGTGTACACGACTCCTGGGATGAGGTTGTAGTTGATGTGCGGCTTCTGTCCTGCAATCGTCTCTGCGACGAAGACACCTTCTTCCTCTGCTTTGTGCGCCAGCATGGCTCCTTTGACCACATCACCGATGGCGTAGATGTTGTCTACGCTCGTTCTGAGGTGATCATCCGTTTCGATTCTTCCTGCTTTGTCGGTTTTGATGCCGACGTTCTCCAAACCAAGCTTGTCTGTGTAGGCTCTACGTCCTACAGACACGAGGCAGTAGTCTCCTTTGAGTTCCAGTACTTCGCCTTTTGGTGTATCCGCTTTGACTGTTACGGTTTTGGCCGTTGACTTCACTTCGGTCACCTTGTGCTTGGTATAGATTTTCATCCCGAGCTTCTTGAGCGATTTGGTGAGTTCTTTGGACATGGTACCATCCATACCAGGAATGATACGATCAAAGTACTCCACCACCGACACTTCAGATCCTAATCTCGCATAGACAGAACCCAACTCCAATCCGATCACACCGCCACCGATGATGACCAAATGCTTCGGCACTTCCTTCATCACGAGTGCTTCTGTACTGGTGATGACGCGTTTTTTATCGATCTCAATAAATGGCAAAGAAGTAGGCTTTGAACCCGTCGCAAGGATCACTTTGTCCGTCGAGATTTCTTCTTCCTTCTCTCCTGAAACTTTTATAGTGTTCTTGTTGACAAACGAACCGTGACCAGTGAATACATCGATCTTGTTCTTTTTCATCAAATAAGCAATGCCTTCGACGTTCTGCTTCACCACTTCACCCTTGCGTGCGATCATTTGTGTGAAGTTCACCTTAGGCGCTGGGATATCGATCCCGTGCTCTTTGAACGTATGTTCGGCATTGTGATAGTGCTCCGAAGAGTCCAGCAAAGCCTTGGAAGGAATACACCCCACGTTGAGACAAGTGCCTCCAAGTGTGCTGTATTTTTCTACGATAGCGACCTTCATCCCTAGCTGTGCACATCTAATGGCTGCCACATATCCACCAGGACCCGATCCGATTACTGTTATGTCGTATTTCATATTTTTTTAGTCTTGTGATTTGAGTAGTGAGTATTTAGACCCGCACTCTTTACTGTAATGACCTCCTCAGGCTAAAGAGCATTTTTTGGATGTCTTGTATCTCTTTATTCAATTGATTAAACTGTTCATCCGTCAGTAACCCCACCCGCTTAGAAATAATCAGCTGTGTCTCTAACTCACATGAACTTCCGTATGAATAAGAAAGGAAATTATTGAAATCCTTGTCCGTTGATCTCCCCGATCCTTCTGCTATATTAGAAGAAATCGATACAGAACACCTTCTGACTTGGCTCGTCATTCCATACTTCTCATCAGACGGAAAAGAAGAAGTCTCTTGATACACTTTGACTGCTAAATCAACAGACCTCTTCCAAACATTAAGTTCCTTGTAATTGTGCATAAGATTGGATTTGGTTTAGGAGTTAAGATAGCAAAATCACTAGGTTATCCCAACTCCAACTAATCTCAATACACAATACCTACGACTCGGTACTAAATACCAAGCATCAATCTCGCTGGGTCTTCGAGCAACTGCTTGAGTCGCACGAGGAAGCTCACAGACTCACGCCCATCGATGATACGGTGATCGTAAGACAGTGCCAAGTACATAATTGGCCTGATTTCTACTTGGCCATTGATCGCTACAGGACGCTCCACGATGTTGTGCATCCCTAGGATGGCTGACTGTGGTGCGTTGATAATCGGCGTAGACAGCATCGAACCAAAGATACCCCCGTTGGTCACGGTAAAAGTACCGCCTTGCATCTCGTCGATGCTCAGCTTGTTGTCTCTAGCCTTGACAGCCAATCTCACCACTTCACTCTCCACTTGGTTGAACGACAAAGATTCGGCATTTCTGATCACAGGTACTACCAACCCTTTCGGTGCAGACACTGCAATCGATACGTCACAGTAGTCGTTGTAGACGATCTCATCTCCATCGATCTGTGCGTTGACTGCAGGCCACTCTTGGAGTGCCATACAAGATGCCTTGATGAAGAAAGACATGAACCCAAGCCCTACTTCGTACTTGTCTTTGAATGCATCCTTGTATTTCTTGCGAAGATCCATAATAGGCTTCATGTCTACTTCGTTGAAAGTAGTCAACATTGCCGTTTCATTTTTCACAGACACCAATCGACGAGAAACCGTCTTTCTCAATGGTGTCAATTTTTTGCGTGTCTGCTCTCTGCTGCCTCCCAGTGACGGAGCTGCAGGAGCCGCAGCAGCCTTAGGCGCTTCTTTCTTCGGTGCAGGTGCTGCCTTTTGAGCTGCTTCTGCATCTTCCTTGGTGATACGACCGTCTTTGCCAGTGCCTTTCACCTGTGATGCATCGATACCTTTTTCTGCGAGTATCTTAGCCGCTGCTGGAGATGGATGCCCTGCCGCATAGTTTCCTTCGTCACTAGCTGTGGCAGCTGGTGCGCTTGCTGCTGTCTTGGCAGCTGGTGCTGCCCCTTCTACTACTTCGATCTTACAGATCATGCCACCGATTTCGATGGTATCTCCTTCTTGTGCGACGATTTGGAGGATTCCTCTCGCCTCAGCAGTCAATTCGAAAGTCGCTTTGTCTGACTCAATCTCTGCGATGATTTCGTCCAGCTCGACCATGTCACCGTCTTCTTTGACCCATGAGCCCACAGTCACCTCAGTGATAGATTCCCCTACAGTAGGGACGATCATTTCGTAGATTTCACCTGTTTTGCCCCCACTAGACGCTGGAGCAGCTGCAGGCTCTGCAGATTTAGCAGCAGGCGTAGCTTCCGAAGCGGACGCACCTTTGGCAGCACTATCGTCGATCGTACATACTACTGTACCGATCTCGATGGTTTCGCCTTCCTCTACTTTGATACTTAGGATTCCAGCTGATTCAGCATTGAGCTCGAACGTCGCTTTGTCAGATTCCAATTCGCAGATTACCTCGTCCATTTCGACGTAATCCCCATCTTGTTTGGTCCATTGGGAGATCGTCACTTCTGTGATCGACTCGCCAACTGTTGGTATTTTAACCTCAATCATATCTCTATGTTTTCAATGTTTTGATTCAAATATTAAATTAAGCGAACGACCTGTTCATGATGTCTTCCTGCTCTTGTTTGTGAACTTTCGCAAATCCTGTCGCTGGTGAAGCGGCGTTCTTTCTTGAGATGACGTCTTTCTTCACTTCTCTGAAAGTTCTCAAGATAAACGACCATGCGCCCATATTTTCTGGCTCTTCTTGTACCCAATGTACCGTCTTGACATTGTATTTGTCCAGCTCAGCCATCACTTGCTTTTTAGGGAATGGGTGCAACTGCTCGACTCTGATGATTGCGACATCCTTGCGCTTATCCTTTTGCTGTCTTTCGAGTAGATCAAAATAAACCTTACCTGTACACAACAGTACCTTCGTTACTTTCTTCGCATCGACATAGTCATCTCCGATCACCTCTTGGAATTTCCCGTCGGTAAACTCCTCTACTTTCGACACCACCAATGGGTGTCTAAACAGAGACTTAGGCGACATCAAGATACACGGCATACGAAACGGCATAGCAAGCTGTCTTCTGATCATGTGGAAGTAATTAGAAGGCTTGGTTAGGTTACAGATATACATGTTGTTGCCTGATGCTAACTGTAGATATCTCTCTGGGCGAGCATTGGAGTGCTCAGGTCCCTGCCCTTCATAGCCATGCGGCAAAAGAAGAACCAAACCGTTCATTCTTCTCCACTTGGTGTACGAGCATGAGATGAACTGATCCACCATCACCTGTGCACCGTTGGCAAAATCCCCAAACTGTGCTTCCCAAATCACTACTGCGTTTGGATCCGCCATCGCATAGCCAAACTCAAAACCAAGTACCCCAAACTCTGACAACAGTGAGTTGTAGATTTGGAAGGGCTTTTGTCCTTCTTCGATATGATCGAGGAAGTTGTACGGCTCGTTGGTATTCATATCTCTGACTACCGCATGACGGTGAGAGAATGTGCCTCGCTTACAATCCTGCCCAGTCATACGCACGACTTTCTCATCAAGCAATAGCGATCCGTAAGCCAACAATTCTGCAGAGGCCCAGTTCAGCTCTTTCTTGTCAAAGAACATCTCTTTGCGCTGTTTGAGCACTTTGTCGATTTGCTTGATTGGTTTGAAGCCGCTCGGTACGCTCATCAAAGCCTTACCTACTTTCTCGATATACTCTGCGCTCACAGACGTATCTGGAGACTCATCAAAATCCTCTGGACGAGACAGTCTCATCTCCGAAAACTCCTTCTCACTCTCCTGCAGTGTATATGGAAGCTGCTCTTGCTTGACCATATTGAGACGATCTTGCAACTGCGCTTTGAATTCCTTATCCATTGACTTGGCCAATCCCGCATCAATGTCCCCTCTTTCGATGAGGCTCTTGTTGTAAATTTCTCTTGGGTTCGGGTGCTTAGAGATCAAGTTGTAGAGCGATGGCTGAGTAAACTTCGGCTCATCTGACTCGTTGTGTCCATGACGTCTGTAGCACACCATATCGACGAAGATGTCCCCTTCGAATTTCTGGCGGTACTCTGCGGCTACCTTCATACAAAAGACCACAGCCTCAGGACTGTCTCCATTGACGTGAAGCACAGGTGCATCCACAGTCTTCGCCAGATCCGTACAATAAATACTCGATCTCGCTTCATCAAAATCTGTGGTAAAACCTACTTGGTTGTTGATAATGAAGTGAATTGTCCCCCCAGTCCCGTAGGCTTCCAGCTTAGACATCTGGATCAGCTCGTATCCAATTCCTTGACCTGCCAATGCCGCATCACCATGGATGAGGATCGGCATTACTTTTTTGCTATCCTTATATAGGTTGTCAATTTTCGCTCTTACAAATCCCTCCACGACTGGATTGACTGCTTCTAAGTGAGACGGGTTAGGCGCTAACTTCAAGTTGACATTCTTGCCTGATGGAGTTACTACTTGTGACGAAAAACCCATGTGGTATTTCACATCACCATCACCCATTGTTTGATCCGGAGCAAAAGACCCTTCAAATTCATTGAATACCTGCTCGTAGGTTTTACCCATGATATTCACGAGGACATTGAGACGTCCACGGTGAGCCATACCGATCACAACTTCTTCTACACCTAGCTCGGCACTACGATCGATGAGCGCGTCCAAGGCCGGAATAGTCGTCTCCCCTCCTTCGAGAGAAAATCGCTTCTGACCTAAATATTTGGTATGGAGGAAATTCTCAAAAACTACAGCCTCATTGAGCTTTGATAGTATTTGCTTTTTCTCCTCGATAGGGGGATTGTATTTAAGAGCATCCTTCTCTACCTTTTCTTTGAACCAATCTACGATATCTGGCTTGCGGATATACAAATATTCAAACCCGACATTGCCTGTATAGATATCCTTGAGCGCTTCGATTATTTTCTTCAAGCTGGCTTTGCCAACTCCGATAAGCTTACCACACTCAAACTCCGTGTCGAGGTCCGCCTTACTGAGACCAAAATCCTCAATCTCCAAGCGAGCCTCTCTGTCTTTTCTCTCTCTGACTGGGTTCGTGGTAGATTTCAAGTGACCTCTAGATCTATAGGCATGGATAAGGTCGCGCACTGCGATCTCCTTATTAGATACACCTACATCTGCTTGTCCGTCTTCGCCATACTTGGCCAAAGAAAAATCGTACCCTTCAAAAAACCTCTGCCAAGTCTCATCTACAGACTCAGGGTTATTTTTGTACGACTGGTACATATCGTCGATCACATTGGTATGTGCATTCGCGATATAAGAATATTTGTCCATCACATCAAATTTTGATTTTGCGATGACAAATATAGAGGGTATATATTACATTTGAAAACCGTATAAACGAATGCACGATTTATAGCTAAAACAATCTCCAAACATAGATTCCAGCTCCCTTTGAAACAAATACCGCATACTTTTCCGACCAACAGCAACTTCGACATCCTCCCTAAAACCACATAAAAAACACTGCAATAACCCACAAACCACGAACAACACACTAAACACAGCCAAACATGGCCCTAACAAAAGAAGATAGTCCGCTGCGGAAGAATCCCTAAGAAAGTCCTCGAATCCTGTTCCTTATCTATGATTAATATTCTATATTTGCGGACTTTTTAAATAAATGCGGACGTGATCCGCGAACTTTTAACATTATATATAATGGCAGTAAAAATCAGATTGGCCAGAAGAGGCCGAAAAAAACAACCGATCTACGATGTAGTAGTAGCGGACGCTCGAGCACCACGTGATGGTAAATTCATCGAGAAATTGGGAACTTTCAACCCAAACACAAACCCTGCATTCGTCAACATCAATGTTGAGAGCGCAGTAAAATGGGTTTTGAACGGAGCAATCCCGACAGAAACAGCCAAAAAAATCCTTTCAGACCAAGGCGTAATGTACAGAAAGCATTTGCAAGTAGGTGTAAACAAAGGAGCAATCACTCAAGAGGATGCAGACAAGAAATATGATGCATGGTGGAGTGAAAAAGAAGCGAAAGTACAAGGCACTGCAGATGGCCTAGCCAAGACGCAAGCAGCTGACAGAAAAGCAAGACTAGAAGCAGAAGCGAAAGTAAATGCAGCTAGAGCAGAAGAAATCGCAAAGAAAAACAAAGTGGAAGAAGAAGCAGAAGCTGTAGCGGCTGCCGAAGCAGAAACTAGCGAAGAAGCAGCTACTGAAGAAGCACCTGCAACAGAGGCAGAGACCCCTGTAGCAGAAGCAACTGAGGAAGCACCAGCAGCGGAAGAAGAGAAGAAAGCTGAATAAAATCATATGAAAGTCGAAGATTGCTACCAGCTTGGCTATGTAATCAAGACTCATGGATTGAAAGGGGAAGTTCAACTCTTTTTGGATGTGGACGACCCTCTGGATTATCAAAATTTGGAATCAGTGTTTGTCAAACAGGACAACACACTGGTTCCATTTTTTTTAGAATACATTCAGATCAATGCCAAGAAGTCTATCACCAAGCTAGAAGAAGTAGACGATATAGAAACCGCTGAAAAGTTGGTCGGCAAAGAGCTATACCTTTCACTCAATAGCCTTCCCCAATTAGAAAACGGTCACTACTACTACCACCAACTCGTAGGACTGACGCTCTGGGATAGAGACACAGCACTAGGCGTCGTGGACAGGGTCTATGAGATCGCTCCTCAAAACCTCCTATCACTACAACATCAAGGTCACGAAATCATGATCCCTATCAATGACAACATCATCCTATCCGTAGACTTTGACAAAAAACGCATAGAAGCACAACTACCCGAAGGTTTACTCGACGTATATTTGGAAGACAATGAGAATTGATATCATCACTTGCTTGCCGGACATGTTTAAAGGCACTGTGGATCAAAGTATCCTCAAGCGTGCCAGCGAGCGAAACCTTGCCCATATCCACGTACACAACTTACGCGAGTATGCCATCAACAAGCATAATCAAATCGACGATTATGCTTTCGGCGGTGGTGCTGGCATGGTATTGATGATCGAACCGATTGACAAATGTATCTCAGAGCTCAAAACACAACGCAGCTACGACGACATCATATACATGAGTCCTGATGGACAGCTGCTATCCCAAAACATCTCCAACGAACTGAGCCTTCAGGAAAACATCATTCTACTTTGTGGCCACTACAAAGGCGTAGACGAGCGTGTCAGAGAACACTTGGTTACACGAGAAATCAGTATCGGAGATTATGTACTCACTGGAGGAGAACTCGCTGCTGCGGTAGTCGCAGACTCTGTGATCCGCCTACTCCCTGGAGTGATGAACGACGAGACTTCCGCGCTCACAGACTCCTTTCAAGACAATCTGGTAGCGCCTCCAGTCTATACCCGGCCCGCAGAATACAACGGCTGGCAAGTCCCAGAGGTCCTCACCTCAGGCCATGAAGCCAAAATCAACGAATGGAGATTTGATCAAGCAGTACAACGAACACAGGCCAAAAGACCCGATTTATTAAAAAACAATCCAAAACTGTAACTCAAAAGATAAAAAGATCAGAAATTCAATGAATTATATTTGAAATCATGATTACAGTTTGAAATAATATTTTCTATATTTGCAGTCCGATTTTTTAGGAGGGCATTAAAAGCTAAAGAAATGAGCGAGTTAATAAAACTTATCGAAGAAGAATATAAAGAAAGAAGAAAATCGTTTCCTTCTTTCGGACCAGGTGATACTGTAAACATCCACGTAAAAATTACTGAAGGTACTAAAGAAAGAATTCAGCAGTTCCAAGGTACGGTGATGCAGATCAAAAACCCTAGCACTACAGGAGAGACTTTCACTGTTAGAAAAATCTCAAGCGGTATCGCTGTAGAAAGAATTTTCCCTGTCAACTCTCCTAGCATCGAGAAAATCGAAGTTCTAAGAAGAGGTAAAGTAAGAAGAGCAAGATTGTTCTACTTGAGAGGAAGAAAAGGTAAGGCTGCAAGAATCAAAGAAAAACTGTAATTCTTCAGCGTCACAAGACACTGCAGCCATTCGTCACTAGACGAATGGCTTTTTTATTGACCAAACCTGCTTACCATCCATTCGTATCTAAGCTAACCAAGAAACAATACATACTCCATGTCTATTACATTCTACAAATATCAAGGTACAGGCAACGACTTTATCATGATAGACAATAGAGAGGGTGCTTTTCCACACGAGATCTCTCACATAGCCAAACTATGCAACCGACGCACAGGTATCGGAGCGGATGGGCTGATCCTCATTGAGAATCACGACACTCTGGATTTTGACATGATCTACTTCAATGCAGACGGAAGCCAGAGCTTGTGCGGCAATGGCAGCAGATGTGCTGTGCGCTTTGCCAAACAGCTAGGCCTCATAGAAAACGAAACTCGGTTTCAAACCATAGACGGAGAGTACTACGCCACCATCGACCAGGATATTGTACACCTCAAGATGAAAGACCAAATGGAGCCGGCTCGTCACGAGGACCATTATTTCCTCAACAACGGCTCTCCACATCACATCGTCTTCGTAGAAAAAGCTGAAAGCGCACCTGTCGTCAAGCAAGGGTCTACGATCCGATACTCAGACCAGTACAAGCCTGATGGCACCAATGTAAACTTTGTAGAAATACTGAACCAACACGAAATATTCGTTCGCACCTACGAGCGTGGAGTAGAAGACGAGACACTCTCTTGTGGCACAGGGATCACTGCCTGTTCTCTTGCGGCAGCAGACAAAGGACTCATGAGCCCCATCGACGTACAGGCCAAAGGCGGAAAACTCCAAGTAAAATTTGAGCGCACTCCTGGGGGGTTCACCAACATCTGGCTTATAGGCCCGGCACTTCGTGTCTTTGATGGCCACATCAATATCTAAGACGTATATCACATCCTGTCATTTTGTCGCTACAAGATCCTTTGGCAAGGTTTTTACAGCTTCCTTTCATGACGAACAACCTACTACCATTTTTGTCCAAAATCTTCTGGATATAAAACATGAATAGATAGGCTAGAATCAAAAAGAAATTAAATTTACAGCTAGGTATCTTCGAATTTCGTCAAAGCAAATTCGGAATGAATGACACACATTAAAAGTCTGACATTGCCGTTTCGGCAAAAGACTTTTCGATCAAATGGTCGCTACTTCACAATAGCTCCATGATCATGATCACCGTAGAGGGGACCATACTGGTCATTCATTGTTATCAAGTAATTAAAGCTTCTGACCTATGGCTCAGAATTAACTATTAGAATATGTTGAATATATTAACCAAAGGCATTGCAAAAGTATTCGGAACAAAAGCAGACCGGGACCTCAAAGATTTGCTGCCTTATGTGGATCTAATCAATGGTGAATATGCAAAATTGTCTTCCCTCTCTGACGACCAATTGCGCGCAAAAACCCAAGAACTAAGGGATAGAATCAGTACTCATCTCAAAGAGATAGACGACAAGATCAAAACCCACCACCAAACCATCGCTGATGACCCAGAGATGGATATAGACCAAAAAGAAAGTGTATTTGGCAAAATAGACAAACTCACCAAACAACGGGACGAAGAACTGGAGGTTGTACTGCTCCAAATCCTTCCAGAAGCCTTTGCTATCGTCAAAGATACGGCTCGAAGATTGACCGAAAACAAACAGCTGGTGGTGCAAGCCACCATGCAAGACAAAGAATATGCCGCCAAAAAACCGCACGTAGAGATACAAGGTGAGAAAGCCATTTGGCACAACAAATGGGTTGCTTCGGGCGTCAACGTAGAGTGGAACATGATACACTACGACGTACAACTCATCGGCGGTGTAGTGCTCCACCAAGGCAAGATTGCTGAAATGATGACAGGAGAAGGTAAAACCCTAGTCGCGACACTTCCCGCCTTCCTCAACGGACTATCTGGACAAGGGGTACACGTGATCACAGTCAATGATTACCTTGCCAAAAGAGACGCCGAATGGAATGCACCAATATTCGAGTTTCATGGGATTTCGATTGATTGTATCGACAAATACAAAGCCAACTCCCCAGAAAGAAGACAGGCATACAAATGTGACATTGTCTACGGTACCAACAACGAATTTGGGTTTGATTACCTACGGGACAACATGGCACACCACCCAGATGAACTCGTACAAGGCAAACATCACTTCGCCATGGTCGATGAAGTCGATTCTGTTTTGATCGATGACGCCCGTACACCACTCATCATCTCTGGCCCCATCCCCAAAGGAGACGAGCATGAATTTTATGAACTCAAACCACGCATCGCCAAACTCGTCGAAGCGCAACGAAAAGAAGTTGGTCAATACCTCAATGAAGCCAAAAAGAAATTGGCAGCAGGAGATGAGGCAGAAGGCGGTCTAGCCTTATTTAGGGCTTTTAGAGGGCTACCCAAATACAAGCCATTGATTAAATTCCTCAGTGAGACTGGCATCCGCCAAATACTCCAAAAGACTGAGAACATTTATTTGGCAGACAATCAAAAACTAATGCCAGAAGCAGACGAGCCGTTGTATTTCACCATTGATGAAAAAACCAACGGGATCGAGCTAACGGACAAAGGGATAGATTTGATCACTGGATCAGGAGAAGATCCTCACTTCTTTATCCTACCTGACATCGGCATGGAGATTGCCCAGTTGGAAAACAATACTTCCCTCAATGAGTCAGACATGCTTCACCAAAAAGAAGCCCTGATTCGTGATTACTCGGCCAAAGCTCAACGCATCCACTCGGTAAACCAACTGCTCAAAGCCTACACTCTCTTTGAGAAAGATACAGAATACATCGTAGTAGAAGGCAAGGTCATGATTGTCGACGAACAAACAGGCCGTGCCATGGATGGGAGACGATACTCTGACGGGCTACACCAAGCTCTAGAAGCCAAAGAAAATGTAAAAGTGGAAGATGCCACGCAGACCTATGCCACTGTCACCCTGCAGAACTACTTCAGGATGTACCACAAACTTTCTGGTATGACGGGTACGGCAGAGACTGAGGCGGGGGAATTCTGGGAGATCTATAAAATGGACGTGATTGTCATCCCTACAAATCGCCCCATCCAAAGAGACGACAGAGAAGACATGGTATTCAAAACCATGCGAGAAAAATTCAATGCCGTAGCTGACGAAATCGTCAAGCTCACTCAAGCAGGCAGACCTGTACTAGTCGGGACGACATCCGTCGAAATATCTGAGCTAGTCAGTAGAATGCTCAACATGAAAGGGATTCAACATCAAGTCCTCAATGCCAAGCAACACGCGAGGGAAGCAGACGTAGTAGCAGAAGCTGGTAAGCCAGGTACAGTCACCATCGCCACCAATATGGCAGGTCGTGGTACGGACATCAAACTCACCAAGGAGGCCATGGCCGCAGGTGGGCTAGCCATCATTGGTACCGAACGACACGAGTCACGTCGTGTAGATAGACAGCTAAGAGGTCGATCTGGACGTCAAGGAGATGTAGGGTCGTCACAATTTTTTGTTTCACTCGAAGACAACTTGATGCGTCTATTTGGCTCAGAAAGGATCGCCAAAATCATGGATAGACTCGGTCTCGAAGAAGGGGAAGTGATCCAACACAGCATGATCACCAAGTCAATAGAACGAGCACAGAAAAAAGTAGAAGAAAACAATTTTGCATCGAGAAAGCATCTACTCGAATATGATGACGTGATGAACTCACAAAGGGAAGTCATCTACAAACGTCGCAAAAATGCGTTGTTTGGAGAACGTCTCGATCTAGACATCCTCAACATGATGTATGACACATCCGAGGAACTCGCAAGCAATGCCAAAGTTACCAACGACTATGAAAGCTTCAAACTCAATGGGTTGAGTACGTTAGGTCTAGACTCCAAAATCACAGAAGATGAATTCTTGGGCAAAGCCGAAGACAAATTAGGTGAAGAACTCTTCCATGAAGCTCTCTCCAACTACCGAGCAAAAAACAAAACCGTCGCAGAGAAATCAATCCCTGTGATGAAAAACATCCTTGAAACAAGAGGAGCTACCTTCAAGGAAGTTAGGGTTCCTTTTACCGACGGACAAAAGCAAATCGGAGTAGTGGCCAACCTACAAAAAACTGTGGACAGTGAAGGTCGTGAGTTGATCAAACAAATGGAGAAACTCATAGCACTAGCCATCATCGACCAAACCTGGAAAGAGCATCTCAGAGAAATGGATGACCTCAAACAATCAGTAAGAATGGCCGTACACGAGCAAAAAGACCCTCTATTGGTCTACAAGTTCGAGTCATACCAGATGTTCAAGCAATTCATTTCTCGTGTCAATGAGGATACTGTATCCTTCTTGACCAAAGCCGAAATACCAGTCCAGGATCCAGAAGAAGTACAAGAAGCTAGACGCCAACGCGCTGCTCAAAACTATCAGGAAAGCAAAGAAGAAAGTGGTTCGGCATTGAGTGGAGGTAATAGACAGCCCAACGCTAACCGTACAGCACCTGTAGAAAAAACAGCTCCAATCAAATCCGAAAAAGTATACGGCCGAAACGACAAGGTCTCGGTACAATACGCTGATGGAACAGTCAAAAAAGACGTGAAATTCAAAAGTGTAGAAGCAGATGTATTGAGCAACAACTGTGTAGTGATTGAAAACTAATTGATAACAGCTATCTTTAATCCCTTGAAAACGAATCGTCCCATTAACTTCAAAATCGTGTTTCCGATCATCACCATCGCTACGCTACTTCAGTTTTGTGCACCGACTGCTTCTACGAGTACAAGCAACAGTTCGTACAGCGAGGATCTATCGATCTATCGAAATGACTACAGCCGTACAGATTCGATCGACGTGACAGAGACACAAACAATAGAAGAGCCTGTCCTTGTAGCCAGCGCACCAACTCACGACATTCATCAAGATCTCGATAGTGTCACCAACATCATCATTGATTCGCGCAAGGCGATCAACTATGTAGATGGGTTTACGATTCAGATATACTCTGGCAATAGCCGTGAGCAGGCAAACAGCTATAAAAGTCGTGTATACAACCTCCTCGACGATCAAAGCCCCAAGGTAATATACGATCAGCCCAACTACAAAGTCAGAGTAGGCAAGTATTACTCCAAACTGGAGGCAAATCACGACTTCAAAATTCTAAAAGAATCGTTTTCAAGGGCCGTATTGATCCCCGCCAAAATTGAAATTCAAGAGTAATTCAGAATTCCGCTCCTTGCGATTGTCTCATCAAAACAACCTATTCATTGCATTTGATTCAATTTTTTACACATATACCAAAAGAGAAGAATAGCGAAAGCCGAAATTGATTAACTTGCCGAAAATTTCCCTATGGATTTAATCAATAGAATAAAATCGCTTTCTGCGTCATTTCACGAAGACACTGTCGCGAACAGAAGACATTTGCATGCTCATCCAGAGCTATCTTTCCAAGAAACAGAAACTGCAGCATATGTCAAGGCATACCTCGAGAAACTAGGCATCAAACACCGTACTGGCATTGCTGGCAATGGTATCGAAGCGATCATTGAAGGCAAAAATCCAGAAAAGAAAATCACTGCCCTACGTGCAGACATGGACGCTCTCCCTATCAAAGAAGAGAGCTTAAAACCCTACAAATCTAAAAATGAGGGGGTCATGCATGCATGCGGCCATGATGTACACACTTCCTCCTTGATGACCTGTCTACGCATCCTTCACGAACTCAAGGACGAATTTGAAGGAACTATCAAGTTCATCTTTCAACCTGGAGAAGAGCTATTCCCAGGAGGTGCATCTTTGATGATCAAAGATGGGATTCTTAAAAACCCAAAACCCTCCTCTATATTTGGGCAGCACGTCATGCCGCTAATCCCCGTGGGCAAAGTTGGTTTTCGAAAAGGCATGTACATGGCTAGTGCCGATGAGATATACGTAACGGTACGTGGCAAAGGAGGGCATGGCGCACTCCCTGAGTTATGCGTCGACTCAGTATTGATTGCTTCTCACATCATCGTTGCCTTGCAACAGGTCGTGAGCCGTATGGCCAGCCCCAAAACACCAAGTGTCCTGACCTTCGGTAAAGTTGAAGCTAAAGGAGCGACCAACGTGATCCCGACAGAAGTTAAAATCGAAGGCACTTTCCGTACCCTCGATGAGAAATGGAGAAAAGAAGCACACGTTCGAATGAAAAAATTGGCTGAAGGGCTCGCTGAATCTATGGGAGGGTACTGCGACTTCAACATCCAAGTGGGTTACCCTTTCCTCAAAAACGAACCCGAACTCACCGAAAGAGCTAGACAAGCTGCCATTGCTTATCTAGGTGAGGAAAATGTGGTAGACCTGGATGTATGGATGGGAGCAGAGGATTTTGCCTACTATTCTCAAAAAGCTGATGCCTGCTTTTACAGACTCGGTACGCGAAACGAGGACAAAAACATCATCTCCGCCGTACACACACCTACTTTTGATATCGATGAAGATGCACTCAATCTAGGACCTGGCTTGATGGCATGGCTCGCCATCAACGAACTCTCCAGCTAACCGAGACTTTTCTTGCTCTGAAAAACTGTCCATGACGGACAGCTCCGAATATCTCCATCCCAAAACAAGGATGGTTCTATTTCAATTCACTTATATTTATAGCCCAATAAAAGCAACTCACAAGTGATCGATTTATTCAATATCAACAAAATTAAAGACGCCCTATCAGACTACCTCAAAGTCAAAATCGACTTGATCAAGCTCGATATTACTGAGCAACTGTCCAATGTACTCGCTCAGGTCATCGCGTATTTCATCATCATCTTGATCTCGAGCATTGTGATACTCTTTATCAGTTTAGGGTTAGCCTTTCTCATCAACCGTGAGCTCCATAGCGAATACCTAGGCTTTATGGTGGTCGCAGGGTTTTACACAATCTGTCTAGCGGTCGTCTTTACCTTATTGAAATCCGGTAAGCTGAAAAATTTCTTCGAAGGAAAAATGATGGATACTTTCAACCAGAAAGACAAAGCAGAGCATGAATAGCGAGAAGAAAACCAAACTTCGAGAGCAACTCGAACAAGAAGAGCTCAGACTCAAAGAGCAACTTGATCAAGAAACCATTGATCTAGAAATGCAAGTGAGCCAATCCCTCAAAGCGCTCGGCGTAGTAAGCTTAGCCCTAGTCGCTGGATATACTGCATTTCGTCTCATGACTCCTGCCACTCCCAAGGTTGTCAAACCCAAAAAAACACAAAAACTAGGTCTTGTCAGCCAGTCTCTAATCACTGCAGCAGTCGGCAAGTTGATCCCTATCGCCCTAAACAAAATCAATCAGATCACATCGACCCAAAGAGATGAGCATACTGAATCAACTGGAACAAAATAAGAAACTCAACAAAAAGAGCTTGGCCATTTTAATCGATCCAGACAAGGTCGATGACACGGGGGGGCTCATTCAGACGATCAATCTCTGTACAGAAAATCGTGTCGATTACATCTTTGTAGGCGGGAGCCTAATCACCAATGACAACTTCGCAAGAGTCATCTCCATCATCAAAGCAAACAGTGCCATTCCAGTGCTCATCTTTCCGGGCAACAACATTCAGATAGATGCCAATGCAGACGCAATTCTTTTGCTCTCATTGATTTCAGGTAGAAACCCAGATTTTCTCATCGGACAGCACGTCCTAGCTGCCCCAATCCTCAAAAAAAGTCGGTTAGAAATCATTTCTATGGGATACATGCTCGTCAACTCTGGCCCTGCCACCTCTGCAAGCTACATGAGCAACACTACTCCCATCCCGTCTGACAAACCCACGATCGCCGCATGCACGGCTATGGCTGGAGAAATGCTCGGTCTACGGACCATCTATCTCGATGCTGGCAGTGGTGCCCAACAACCCATTCCTCAAAAAATCATATCCAAAGTATCGAGATCTATTGCTGTACCTCTCGTGGTAGGTGGTGGCATCAACTCCATCAGCAGGATCAATTTGGCTTTGGAGGCGGGAGCAGACGTCATTGTCATAGGCAATGCCCTAGAAAAGGACCCGAGCTTCTTGGCTCAGGCTTCAGAAAAAATTCACAGTCTAAATATAGACTTAGACATTCATCAATGACTCTCTTCTCCTCATTTTACCCGCAGGGATACCAAACATCATCTTGAATCGACGGCAAAAATAAGCCGTGTCCTTGAAGCCTACTTCCTTACCAATATCACGGATGCTCTTTTTGGTCGTACGTAGCATATTGACGGCCATCTCCATACGCTGATACTCTATGTAATCCTGTGGATTGATCCCTGTGAGCATTTTAAAATACTGACCTACATAGTCCTCTGACACATTTGCGACATTGGCCAAGGCTTTATTGGACAAGTCATCTTTGAGATTATCCTTGATGTAGGCGAAAATATCGATCAAACGCGGATCCTTGAAATAAGTGGAATTAGTCGCCAACTGCTCAACAAACAAACCTTGATCCAAAATATGACGAATCAATTCCACTACAATATAATCCGTCTCCAGCTTGACCACTCTGGCTTTTCCAGGAGCCGTGGAGTGAATCTCATTGACAATCCCCTTGGCCAAAGAAATCAGTTTATTATTGTTTCGAATAACAAAAGGGGGGATATCCAACGAAGCAAAGAAATTTACCGTATCAAAAACTTTCGCCTCAAAATTGATCATCGTCACATTATCAAACTCAGACTGTGGGTTATATTTCTCACTGTTTTGAAAGTACTTCTCCTTGTTGTTGATAAAATCATCATTGGACAGATTGATTGCATTACCTCCTCCATAGGTCAAAGCGACCATTTTACCACCAGGCACGAACAGAATCTCACTCTCTTGGATCGTCTCTTTATCCTTGCCAAAAGACACTTCTCCCTTATGTACATAGATAAAGACATTCTCTACATCGTAGTAGTTTTCTATCGTTACCGGCTGCAAAATATTAATATTCTTAGCCGATATAAACCTCACTCCTAGCGACTCGATAATTTTATTGTAATCTTCCACTGTGAATTATTTAGGATTAACCTTCGAATATTCGCAAATATTAAACTTTGTATTGTATAAATCTAATATTTTGAAAGAAAAACACAAAAAGAATCAGTCCAAAACTACCCCTACCATATTATATTATTTCAATATCTCACGAGCAATGACGATATTTTGAATCTCAGAAGTACCTTCATAAATCTGGGTGATTTTGGCATCTCTCATCAATCTCTCCACGTGATACTCTTTGACATAGCCATACCCTCCATGTATCTGTACAGCCTCTACCGAACTATCCATAGCAACCTGTGAAGCAAATAGCTTCGCCATGGCCGCTTCTTTGACAAACGGCTCTCCCCGATCTTTTTTCATGGCAGCTTGCAAGACCAGTAAGCGCGCTGCTTCGATCTCTGTTGCCATCTTAGACAACTTGAACTGTATCGCCTGATGGTCCGCTATGGCCTTGCCAAAGGCCTTTCGCTCTTTGGCGTATTTGAGTGACAATTCCAATGCACCCGACGCAATCCCCAGTGCCTGTGACGCAATCCCAATGCGTCCACCGTTCAACACCTGCATCGCAAAACTAAAGCCAAAACCATCGGCTCCAATCCTATTTTCCTTGGGTACTTTGACATCTGTAAACATCAATGAATGCGTATCAGACCCTCGTATACCCAGTTTATTCTCCTTAGGTCCAATACTAAAACCTTCCTGACCTTTTTCCACAATGACGGCATTGATACCTTTATGCTTTTTATCCGCATCGGTTTGCGCCATGACGATATACACCGATGCAGTACTACCATTTGTGATCCAATTTTTTGTCCCATTGAGCAGATAGTAATCCCCCATGTCTACGGCCGTAGTCCGTTGAGAAGTTGCATCGGAACCTGCCTCGGGTTCGGATAGAGCAAATGCCCCGATGATTTCTCCTGAGGCCAGAGGCTTCAAATATTTTTGCTTCTGTGCCTCCGTACCGTATTTTTCCAGCCCCCAGCAGACCAACGAATTGTTGACAGACATCGACACAGAACAAGAGGCATCCACTTTAGAAATCTCTTCCATGGCCAGCACATAGGAAACAGTATCCATTCCCCCGCCTCCATATACTGGATTGACCATCATCCCCATAAAACCCAACTCCCCCATCATTCGAATTTGGTCTTTGGGAAAGCGCTGATGCTCATCTCTGTCAATGACTCCAGGCAATAATTCGTTTTGAGCAAATTCTCTTGCAGCCTCACGAACTGCCAATTGCTCTTCAGTATATTCAAAGTCCATGCTTATCGTCTTTAAATGTTGAGTAGTGAAAATAAGACAAAGTAGCAATATATTTAGTATGCACGCATACTTTTCTACTTATCATGCACAAAAAAAGGGCTCAATAACTCAAGCCCTTTTTAATTTTTTCTTGCCTCAATCAATCACGGCTACCACCCATAAACAGCATCACAAAGTAAAGCAACTGAGTAATCGCCGATATCGCCGCTACCACATATGTCATGGCTGCCCAGTGCAAGGCATCCTTGGCCATGGCATGTTCTTGGCTCGTCACGATACCTCTTTGGTCAATCCAAGCCAACGCACGCTTGCTTGCATCAAACTCTACAGGCAAAGTCACCAAAGCAAACAAAGTAATGACTGCTTGTGCAGCTACGATGACCAAAAATATCGTCTGCATATTCATCGCATAGACCATCCCCCCAAACAAAAACATTCCAATCATCAAGAAGTTGAGTACCCGTGCACTCACGTTTTGGATAGGAACCATCGCCGAGCGAAACCTCAAAAAACTATAAGCCGTCGCGTGCTGTACAGCATGACCACACTCATGAGCAGCAACCGCAGCTGCTGCAGCACTCCTCCCCCCATATACTTCTGGGCTCAAGTTGACCGTCTTGTTGGCCGGATTGTAGTGATCTGTGAGCTGTCCCTGCACCGACACGACTTTCACATCATATATCCCATTGTCTCGAAGCATAAGCTCCGCTATTTCTCGTCCAGACAAGCCTGATTGCAAACCGACTTGAGCGTACTTCTTGAATTTGCTCTTCAAACGATTGCTGACCAAAAAACCAACAATCATGAATACTATCAATATTATCAACATACGTTCTTTTGTTAATTTATACTGTTTTGTTTACGAATTTGTGGTAGACTCTGTTTTGTTTTCCCTTCGGATAAATAAGCTCCCCAGCATACTCGCACCACCCACGACCACAATCATGAGCATCTGTGACGTATGCAGCATCGTAGCAAAAAACAATCCCGTCGTTGCTCCTACACCATAGATCACCAATACACCACTCACCAAGGCATGATAAGCCCCGATTCCACCTTGAACCGGCATAGCCATCGACACCCCAGCTGCCGCCAAAATAGAAAGCCCTGCACCCACAGTCAACTCGGAGGTCTCCGTCATGGAAAAGAAAATCACATAACTCATCAAATAATACAACACCCAAATCCCAATCGTACTGAGGACATAGCCCGTTGGACTTTGAACCTTGCGAATAGACCCTAGGCCATCTACTATCTCAAGTAATTTCTCTTTGACCTTGTTCAAGGTTGGGTTCTTGAATTCGTACTTGAGCACATATCTCAGGCCCAATACACCGACAATCCCACCCACAACCAGCAAGCCGATCCCTGCAAATATCAAAGTCCTGTTCGCTAGCCAATCTTCCATTTTCACTGAAGTGACAAAATACTCGAAGATCTTATCAAACTCCAGCACAAAATCCAACGCAATGAGACTCAGCAAAATCAAAAAATCAATCACCCGCTCCGTAATGACCGAACCTATCCCAACACTAATTGGCACCCCATCAATCCGTTTGAGAACTCCACAGCGTGTCACCTCTCCCAACCTCGGAAACACCAAGTTGGCTAGATAACCAGACATCAATGCCAAAAAAGTACGCCCTATGGACAGCTCATAGCCCAAAGGCTGCAAAGTCAAGTTCCAGCGATAGGACCTCAACAAATGGCTAACGATAGAAAGAAGTACCGACAACCCAATCCACCAATAATTGATATCATCCAGTTTGTCCGCAAACTCCGCAAAGGATATGTTTCTAAAAACAAAGTAAAAAAGCAGTGCAGCAAGGATGAGCGACACGCAAAATTTAAGTACCGTTGAGATTTTCAATTTCAAGACGTTAGGTATAGGTTATCAATTATTCGCACCCCACTCACGTAGGCCGCTGCACACAACGACACATCACATCCTGCATCTAGGGCTGTGACTTGCCTCATTGTATCAGACTCCACTGCCTCCATGTATTCCAACTCCACATTGTCGAGATCTTTTAATCTATCCACTGCACCACGAATCGCCTCAGTGATAGACTGTCCCTCAAGCACGTTGGCCTTCAATTGCTCCATAGACTGGTAGAGCTGCGCCGCAACATCTCGCTCTTGAGGTGTCAAGCGCAAATTCCTAGAACTCATGGCTAGGCCATTGGTTTCTCGCATGATAGGTACTGCCACAATCTCCACTGGAAAATTCAAGTCAAACGTCAGCTTCTTAATCACTGCCAACTGTTGCAAATCCTTTTGTCCAAAATAGGCACGATCAGGCTGAACGATATTGAAAAGCTTTGAGACTACTACACCTACCCCTGAGAAATGTCCCGGACGAAACGCTCCCTCCAGTACTTTTTCCAGATGCCCAAAACTCATATTGAGCTGACTTGACTTGTCCCTATACATCTCCTCTGGGGTCGGCATAAAGACAAAATCACACCCTCCTAAGCGCAGCTGTTCGAGATCCTCTTCCTCCCTTCTCGGATATTTTTCCAGATCTTCTGGGTTATTGAACTGAATAGGGTTCACAAAAATACTAGCTACAGACACGTCATTCTGCGCTACACTCTGGCTCAACAGGCTCAGATGCCCTGGATGCAAAGCCCCCATCGTGGGCACTAGGCCGACAGACTTGCCTTCTTGTCTCAATACTTTGAGCGCTGCACGCAACTCTGCTATACCGTGAAATACCTTCATAAGAGATGATCTAACTAAGCAGCCTTTTGATGTTAAAAGGCATTATAGTTGAAAATGATCCAAAAATAGTGTAATTTTGTGGTCATTTTGAAACAATAACGTACTAAAAATAAAGGTTTATGTCACAGTATAAGATACTCTATGTTGCCAATGAAATAAACCCATTTTTACAGACCACAGAGGTGGCTGATTTTGTGAGAGCCTTGCCCCAGGCCATGCAGGAAAGAGGAATGGAAATTAGAATCTTGGTCCCAAGATTCGGATTAATCAACGAAAGAAAGAACAGACTACACGAAGTGGTGCGACTTTCTGGAATCAACATTGCAGTAGGTGACGAAGAAAAGCCTCTAATCATAAAGGTTGCCTCCATCCCTAACGCCAAGTTACAAGTCTACTTCATTGACAATGAAGACTACTTCCATAGAAAGTCTGTATTCTTTGACAAAGAAGAGAAGTTTCATGAAGACAACGACGAAAGAGCTATCTTCTTTTGCAAAGGCGTATTGGAAACCGTCAAAAAACTAGGGTGGGCTCCAGACATCGTACACTGCAATGACTGGATGACTAGCTTCATTCCTCTCTATTTGAAAACGACGTACAAAAACGATCCGATTTTCAAAAATGCCAAGTCGATCTACAACATCTACGGCAATTCCTTTGATCACAAGTTTGAAGGCAATTTGATCAACAAAGCCATGATGATGGACATAGACGAAAGTATGCTAGACCATCTCCGCACCGCAGATTTCGAAGGATTCGTCAAACTCGGCATGGAGTATGCTGATGCTGTCATCAAGTCCAAAGAAGAAGCGGGTGACATCATTGACAATTTGATCAGCGCCGCGCCGAAGGACAAAAAGGTGGAAACCATTCAAAAAGACGACAACTACTTAGATTCGTACTATAACTTATATAATGAACTTGTTGGATAAAAACTGGTTAGGGTTGTTGATATTCACAACCCTCATCATTTTTTCGTGTGAAGACCCTAGTGAAGTTGGACTTGGGCTAGATCCTGATGGATTAGGTTCTGGGGTGTATTATGAGGAAATCATACTCCCGGCAGAAAACGTATGGATCGATAGTTTGAGAACAAACAATAGCTCAAGGTTATTTGTGGGACGCATAGAAGACCCTATCTTCGGTACGACTACTGCGGCTACTTACAATCAGCTCTCCTCTACCTCTCTCGTATCAAGCAAAACAGACGAGCAGGAATATGTTATTGATTCGGCAGTACTGACGCTTGGCTATGACTACATTCATACCAAAGGCGCCATAGCTCCTCAGACTATTCGTCTCCAAGAGCTCGACGATCAGATCTTCTCAGGGGTATACTATCTCTCGCACTTTGACACTCCGCTCAAACCCTACGACGCAGATAATGTCTTCACATTTACCCCACGGTCGGACTCCGTCGATCAAGGCATCGCTGACACGGTCAAGTTCTATCTCAACGATATCTGGGCTGAAACCTTGTTTGACATAGCAACACAGTCCAATCGCACGGAACTTTTGACGCAGACATTCAAAGGCATCGCCCTCACTCCAGATGACAACAACAACCTGATTGTAGGGTTTACTCCTGCCGGGTACACCAATATCAGCGTACACTATCATATCCTAGGCAAGGACATCAACCAAGCCGACTCCATCGTGTCGGACAGTCTATCCGTGGCCTATTCATTATCTGCTTCGAATGCCAAATACAGCAAATTCACCACGGACCGAACCGGCAGTTTGATTGGTGGCAGTATCAAAAACAACTTGGAGAACTTTGAGGTTGGAAACGGCTTCATCTACCTCAACTCCGCCACTGGGATCTATCCAAAAATCGACATGACTCCTTTTTTGGATTTTCTCAACGACGATGAAAATGATTTGATCCAAATCAACAACCTAGAGTTTCAGTTCAGTACCTCCAACGACACCAGTATCTACAATCGAAAAATGTTCAATACCAGACTGTTTTTCGCTGGAGACTCTAGTCAAATCAATGTGGATGGGCTATATGATTTGGACATTCTAAAAACGGTCGTACTCAATGACATTGGTTATCTGACTGGCTCACAAGACATGCTCGTCATGCCCATCGACTCAGCCACTCAATCCTATCGAGGTGGGGCAACTTTTTTTGGACAACAAGTTGAAAACGGAAACGTAAACCCATATAAACTGGTCGTGATGCCATCCCTGCTGACATCATTCAATCAAACCATCCTCCCGCAAGATGGATTCAAACTAAGAATATTTTACTCCAAACCGAATTAAGGCTTTATGTGTGGAATCGTTGCTTACCTAGGCAATCAACAGGCTTTCCCTTTGATCATCAAGGGACTCAAAAGATTGGAATACCGAGGCTATGACAGTACAGGTATATCTATACACCAAGACAGTCAGCTTCAAATCTACAAGAAAGTAGGCAAGGTGTCTGAACTCGAAAAGGCCGTCAAGGGCCAGGCACTCCAAAGCACTATCGGCATTGGCCACACGCGTTGGGCGACACACGGCGAGCCCAATGACGTCAACGCACACCCGCATTTCTCACATGACAAAAGCCTCTCTATCATCCACAACGGAATCATAGAAAACTACAGTGCCCTCAAAAAAGAACTAGAGATCAAAGGATACTCCTTCGTCAGTGAAACAGACACAGAGGTCTTGATCACTTTCATAGAAGATATCAAGACACAAAACAAGATATCTCTCGAAGCAGCCGTACGTCAGGCACTCTGCACCATCGAAGGAGCCTACGCCATCGTGATCATGGATCGGGACAACCCTGATCAATTGATCGCAGCCCGAAAAGGTAGCCCCATGGTCTTGGGTGTCGGAGATCACGAATACTTCGTCGCATCGGACGCCACTCCAATCATAGAATACACCGATGAGGTAGTCTATCTCAACGACCAAGAAATCGCCGTAATCAACAGAGACGGTTTCAAAATCACCACCATCGAAAATGAAGAGCTCGATCCTTACATCCAAAAAGTAGAACTCGAACTAGACGAAATAGAAAAAGGTGGGTACGAGCATTTCATGCTCAAAGAAATATTTGAGCAGCCCAACTCCATTGCTGACAGTATGCGAGGCAGACTGGATGCCAAAACCGGAAAAATTACTCTAGGGGGTATTCGAGAGTATGCAGACGCACTGGCGGAGGCCAAGCGAATCATCATCATCGCCTGTGGAACGAGTTGGCACTCAGGTCTGGTAGCAGAGTACTTGTTCGAAGAGTTTTGCCGCATCCCTGTCGAAGTAGAGTACGCCTCTGAATTCAGGTACAGAAACCCCGTCATCAACAAGGGTGATGTAGTCATAGCGATCTCCCAATCTGGCGAGACAGCCGACACCTTAGCAGCCATCGAACTCGCCAAATCTAAAGGTGCCATCATACTAGGGGTGGTCAATGTAGTGGGCTCGTCTATTTCACGTGCCTCTCACGAAGGTGCATACTTACATACTGGACCAGAAATCGGTGTAGCTAGCACCAAGGCATTTACGGGGCAACTATCTGTCCTAACAATGATCGTCCTCTCCATCGCCAAACGAAAGAGTACCATCACGGATAGCCGCTTCAAAGAGTTGTTGTCCGATTTTGCACAAATCCCAGAGAAAATCAAAAGAGTACTGGCCAGCAATGACAAGATCGAACACATTTCGAGCTTGTTCAAAGATGCATCCAACTTCCTCTATCTCGGTAGAGGGTATAACTTCCCTGTGGCACTAGAAGGAGCCCTGAAACTCAAAGAAATCTCCTACATCCATGCCGAAGGGTACCCTGCAGCAGAGATGAAACATGGCCCAATTGCCTTGATTGACGAGCAAATGCCCGTCGTAGTGATCGCCACCCGAGACAGTTCGTACGACAAAATCGTGTCCAACATCCAAGAAGTCAAAGCTCGCAAAGGAGTCGTCATCGCAGTAGTCACAGAAGGGGATGTATTGATCCCTAAGATGGCGGATTACGTGATCGAAGTACCACAATGCGACGAAGCATTGATGCCGCTGATTTCCGTAATCCCATTACAGCTCTTAAGCTACCACATTGCTATCATGCGAGGCTGCAATGTCGATCAACCTAGAAACCTGGCTAAATCTGTGACGGTGGAGTAACATGTATCACAGCTGACGCACAAGCCTCACCACCAGATCCTAAGTACGACAAAAAACGATCTCTCCTTTAGCTAGATCGTTTTAGACTGTATGAGACACCATTACTTTTACCTTATGCGTCTAGTGTCGCCTTACTACTGTCGGAGATAGTGGACTTTTCTTAGCGTGCAGGTTTTTGATCAATTTCTGAAGCCACAGACTCGGCCGAAACTTGATTCTTGCACCTTTGATATTGACTGGATGTAACTCCTTCAAGATATATATATCATTGAAACGTAGCATAAAGGAGAAAGTGACCAAATTGATCGGTCTTACTTTTCGGGTGGATTTCCATTATCTCTATACATGTCTCCTACCACTGCTGTGTAGTTGAGATTAGCACTTTGCTGATGAGGTCAGCCAATTCGTCAAAGCTCATATCATTGCCAATGTTAATTCTGGCTTAAAGCTTTTGGGTGAGCATAAGGTCCGTAGGATGGGCATGCTCCGTCATTTAGGGCGAAATTTTCAGTCATCAAATAAGCCTACATCAGTGCTCCGATCAACTTTTTGGCGCTATTCAGTACCTTAGCCTGCTGTACTCTCAAAGCTCCATGCCACAACTAATGGTCAATACCCAAGAATGAGTAGTCACTGACAGTCCCAATTTTCACAGTATCTCGCCCCATATGGCACAATGCATTTCAGTTTGTTTTACATTTGGATCATGCATCAAGTCATCTATACCCCCAACGCACCAGAGCCAATTGGCCCATATAGCCAAGCTACTCTAGCTGGCAACACACTCTATGTATCCGGTCAGATCCCAATAGATCCCGCTAGCGGAGAGCTGGTCATGACCAGCATCGAGGCAGAGACTGCACAAGTCATGAAAAACCTAGAAGCCATCCTCACAGCCGCAGGCACTACATTTGCGCATGTGGTGAAGTGTTCCATATTCGTCAGTGACATGAACAACTTCGCCCAAGTGAATGAAATCTACGGAAAGTCCTTCGTATCCAACCCTCCTGCGCGTGAAACCGTAGAGGTAAGCTGCCTACCCAAGCATGTCAATGTAGAAATTTCTTGCATTGCAATCGTATAACCTTGCATAAAATATCGATTTTTGCACCTGCCGGATTTAGTCCGGTTTTTTTTACGAAATAATCAATTCCAATGAGTCAAGAAGTAAGAGTACGTTTCGCCCCTAGCCCGACAGGGGTATTGCATATTGGTGGAGTCCGAACCGCCCTATACAACTACCTATTTGCCAAGAAAAACAACGGTAAATTTCTACTCAGAATAGAAGATACAGACCAATCGAGGTTCGTGCCTGGAGCCGAGCAATACATCAAAGATTCGCTCGCTTGGTGCGGCATCACCCCTGACGAAGGTCCAGACCAGGGCGGAGATTTTGGCCCCTACACACAGTCTCAAAGAAAAGACCTCTACAAGCAATATGTGGACCAACTGCTCGAACAGGGCAAGGCCTACTATGCCTTTGACACACCTGAAGAGCTCGATGAAATGAGAGAGACACTCAAGGCCGCCAAGGCACACTCGCTCAACTACAATTCGATCTCTCGAAACACCATGAAAAACTCCTTGACTCTCTCAGAAGAAGAAGTCAGAGCAAAATTGGACGCGGGAGATCCCTACGTGATCCGTGTCAAAGTGCCCGCCAAAGAGGACATTCGTCTCCAAGACATGGTCCGCGGCTGGGTCAATGTACATACCTCTACCATGGACGACAAGGTCCTCATGAAATCAGACGGAATGCCAACCTACCACTTGGCCAATGTAGTAGATGATCACTTGATGAAAATCACCCACGTGATCCGTGGAGAAGAGTGGCTCCCTTCTGCTCCACTGCATGTCTTGCTGTATCAGTATTTGGGCTGGGAAGATGAGGTGCCCGAGTTTGCTCACCTTCCACTATTGCTCAAGCCTGACGGCAATGGCAAACTCAGCAAGCGTGATGCAGAGAAGCATGGCTTCCCGATCTTCCCTCTCGCCTGGCAAGGGGAAGGCGAAGATGCAGAACTCAAGGGCTTCAGAGAAGAAGGCTACCTAGCCGATGCCTTTGTCAACTTCTTGGCATTTTTGGGTTGGAACCCAGGAACAGAAGAAGAAATATTCAGCCTATCGCAACTCATTGAAACTTTCACCATCGAGCGAATCAACAAGTCCGGTGCGAAATTTGACATTCAGAAAGCCATCTGGTTCAACCAACAATATATCCGTGCAACCTCTCCTGCGCTACTGGGTCAATCACTCATCGAGCAAGTCAAGAGTGAGGGCATGACCTGCGACGAAAACAAGGCGACAGCTATCGCATCGCTCCTGCAAGAACGCATCGATTTCGTCCCTGAGCTATGGAGCAAAGGACAGTATTTTTTCGCCATGCCTACAGAGTATGACCAAAAGGTGGTCCGAAAGAAATGGAAAGAAACGGCACAGGCAGTCTTGCCACAGCTCGCAGACCAGTTGCACGAGACGTCGGTGACGGGAGCCGAAGAGATCCAAGCGATCTTCGAAAAAGTACTGGAAGCCAACGACACCAAGGCTGGCATGGTCTTGCAAATCCTACGTGTAGCAGTGACGGGCGAAGCAGGGGGGCCTGATTTGATGAAAATCATGGAAGTCCTAGGAACAAAAGAAGTAGCAGAGCGTATAAAATCAGCAGTAAGCACTTTCGCTACGATGACTTCTGACTCATGACCCAAAAAAAAGTCCCTCAGTCCAAAGTGAACCCAAAACTAGATGGGTTCGAGCTCGAAATCAATAGTTTCGGGGAGATCGTATCTTCTCTAGACATAGACAAGGTCAATCGATTTTTGGACGAGCATGTCGAAGACAAAAAACTCAAGGGGAGAAACGACAAGAAGTGATTTCACCTCTCCTCTACTCCTAAAATCACTCAAAGTCTTGTCACTTCTACTCCAGTTGTGGCATGACTTTTTTCAAGCTCTCCCATGCGACTATCCTTGTATTCTTGCGATATTTGATTCCAAATCAAACACACCCAAAAATGCCTAAAATCGGAATTCTCAAAGAAGGAAAAATCCCTGTAGATCGACGAGTAGCCATCACACCAGAGCAAGCACTACGCATTCAAACGAAGTACCCTGACGTAGAGATTGTCTGTCAGCACAGCGACATTCGGTGCTTTTCGGATGAAGACTATGCCCAGCAAGGTATTCCCCTCACCACTGACATACAGGATTGTGACATTCTCGTAGGCGTCAAAGAAGTCCCCATAGGTCAACTACTCGATCACAAGACCTACTTCTTTTTTTCTCACACGATCAAAAAACAAGCTTATAACAGGGACTTGCTACGAGCTGTCCTAGACAAAAACATTCGTCTCATCGATTATGAGACACTCACCAATAGCCAAGGGCAACGTATCATAGCGTTTGGACGCTATGCAGGGATCGTCGGTGCCTACAATGCCCTATGGACTTACGGTCGCAGATACAACCTATACCACATCCGACGAGCCCATGCATGCTTCGATCTAGAAGATCTCAAAACGGAGTTTCCCAAAATCAAATTGCCAGCCGTCAAAATCGTCATCACTGGCGGAGGCCGTGTGGCCAAAGGAGCCATGGAAATCATGCATGGACTAGGGATACGCCGCGTCTCTCCCGACAAGTTCGTCCACCGAGACTATACCGAACCCGTATACACCCAACTCAACAACCGAGACTACAACAAAGCAACAGACGGTCGGGCATTCAATAGACAAGAATTCTTTGATAGCCCTGATCATTTTGAGCCAGATTTTTCGGCTTACGCTCAACATGCAGACCTGCTCATCGCCTGTGCTTACTGGAACCCCAAGGCGCCAGTACTCTTTACTCGTGAGGCGATGGCGGGGCGAGACTTCAGTATCAAGGTCATTGCAGATGTGACGTGTGACATACAAGGCTCTATTCCTTCGACACTCCGTCCGTCTACGATAGCTGATCCCGTCTATGATTTTGATCCTACTCAAGGGACAGAAGCCCCAGCGTTCTCCGATGAAGGAAACATCACCGTCATGGCTGTCGACAACCTTCCTTGTGAATTGCCCAGAGATGCTTCTCAGGATTTTGGACACGAACTCCTACACAATGTACTACCTCACCTCATTGGAGAGGACCAGGAGCAGATCATCGAAAGAGCCACAATAGCTCAAAACGGTCAACTCATGCCGCGATACAGCTACCTGCAGGACTATGTCGACGGACTGACGGATACAGACTAAAAAACCCCACATCGCATCACTTACTTTCAATTGTATTCCTATCTTTGCAAACCTCCAAATACGGCTTTTTTGAATTAAATGGAGGAATGAAAAGTTAATTATGGCTTGGTTTAAAAGAACAAATAAAGGCATTCAAACGCCTACAGAATCAAAGAAAGAAGCTCCTGACGGACTGTGGTACAAAACTCCAAGTGGAAAAATCGTCCACATGAGAGAACTGCGAAACAACTCCTATGTCAGCCCAGAGGACGACTACCATGTGCGCATTGGTTCGAAAGAATATTTCGAAATTTTGTTTGATCACAATAAATTCGAAGAACTCGATGAGGACATGTCTTCGGCTGACCCGTTGAAATTCATCGATTCGAAACCCTACCCTACGAGAATCGAAGCGACACAAAAGAAATCAGGACTCAAAGATGCTCTGCGAAGTGCCGTAGGCAACATGAATGGCAAACCAATTGTCATCGCGTGTATGGACTTTAGTTTCATCGGAGGATCGATGGGATCGGTCGTCGGAGAAAAAATCGCACGAGCCATCGACCACTCCCTCCAAAACAAGATACCGTTCTTGATGATCTCCAAATCTGGAGGGGCACGTATGATGGAGGCAGGATTTTCGCTCATGCAGATGGCCAAAACTTCGGCCAAACTCGCACTACTTGCAGAGGCCAAGATTCCATACATCTCCTTGCTCACTGACCCGACCACTGGTGGTGTGACCGCATCCTACGCCATGTTGGGAGACTTCAACATCGCTGAGCCTGGGTCATTGATCGGGTTTGCTGGACCGAGAGTCATCCGCGAAACAATCGGCAAGGATCTGCCGAAAGGCTTCCAGAGTGCAGAGTTCGTCAAAGAGCACGGTTTCCTTGACTTCATCGTCGACCGACGCAGCCTCAAAAACAAACTCTCTACACTGCTACGCATGCTAGAAAACTAGAAAACAAAACAACCTCAGCCTATCGCTGAGGTTGTTTTGTTTTCAGCCCAATAACACATCATGCATCATCTCCTCTACCCCCTCCTCGTCTCCTGTCTATGCTGGGCATGCCAAACCAAGACTAGAGAGCCTGTTCTCTTTGAGCACCCCCTACTGAGCATCTCCTATCCAAGCAACTGGACCAGGATCAATACTGAGTATGCGATCTTCGGTGTTTCGAAGCACAAGAAACTCAACACCTTTCTCAAAACCGAAAACCCTAGCCTCATAATCACCGCAGTGGACTCGTCAAGTTTTGCCCAAGAGGGAGTCCCTAATTTTCAGGGTTTCTTGGACGAATTCAAAAGCAAGCAACTCGACAGAGAGAACTACTCCCTCCTCACAGATTATCATTACGAAACCATCAACGGCCAGATACTCTCTGTGATCCAATACCACATTCATGGAGCGAATGTAGACCTTGTCCAATCCCAATATTTCTTGAGTCACCTAGAACAATACGTAAGTATCATGATCACACACCACTACAACAGCGAAGGTCATGAAGTCAATCAAATACTCCAAACACTACAGCTATCAGAAGATGCCCCTTTGGAAGAAATACTGCAAATCGAACTCTAATCTAAATCGTATCAACCCTTGACTTGCCTGCTTAGTCATAATTGTATAGTTTAGATTTTTTGAAAGCTAAATTTATCCCACAACATGTCTCCAACCTTGCGTAACTCCTACCTCCCTACCCTAGTTCTAGCACTCCTATTTTCGGCTTGTCAGAATTTCTCATTGCTCCCCAAAGAACAATCCAGCAGCTCAGCAAACCAAGAAACAGTCACTGATGGCCTCAAGACAACCTACCGAAGCAATGGCTCACTCTACTCTGAAGTAATGCTCAAAAATGGAATCAAACATGGCCTATCCAAGAGCTACTATGAAGACGGGAGTGTGCAGCTGGAGCTCTACTACCACAACGGTAAAAAGGACAGCATATCCCGTCTCTACTATAGAGACGGGAGTCTCAAGCGCACCACGCAATACAAAGAAGGGAGAAAAAATGGTCTACGTAAATCCTACTTCATCAATGGCAATCCCTCCGCCCAAATGAACTACCTCGACGATATGCCCGCCTCGGACTTGGTAGAGTACTACAAATCAGGCAACCCTATCCCTCAACCCAAGATACAGGTGAGTACAGAAGACTTCACGGCAATCAATGGGCTCTATGAGATTAACATTCAATTCGAAGGGCAACCCAAAAACTCTGTGTTTTACATCGGAAAACTCAAAGACGGAAAATATCTAGATGAGGATCTACTTGAAAGAATCCCTGGAAATGGCAAAGTAGCAAGCATCAAAGGCTCTCTACTCCCTGGACACTTCCTCATGGAAAAACTCCACATCGTAGGCGAGTTCAAAACCAAAAAAGGCAATACCTACGTGACCACCACTACCTACAATCTCGCCATAGGAGGCTAGTTGTCAGTCCTATTTAGCGCATGGCTCGTAGACGATTGGTCAGTTCTACGTTGTTGGGGGCATAGTTCAACCCTGTACGCAGAGCGGATTTGGCCGCACTGTAGCTCCCTTGTCGGAAATGAAAGACCGCCAGTTGCGAATAGGCGCGTCCTATTAAATTAGGATCTGCCCTAAAGTTAGGGTACTGAGAGATCGCCTGTTCAAACTTATCTTTATGGTAATCTCCATCTCCCCTTTTACTCATGCGGTAGTATTCCTCCATTCGAATCAGGTTGATATTGAGATAGATGTTTCCGAAGTTGGCATTGTCCATCAGCGTGCTGTACTTGAGCGCCACCGAATCGATCAAATTGTAGCTGTACTTGTAGTCCGTCTCGTACTGAAGTAGTCGCCCCAGCGAGGACAGCACCAAGCCCTCTGCGTCTATATTAGTAGGTTTGAGAGCATAGGCGGCCAAAGAATACTCCAATGCCAACTTTGACTGCCCCTTGTTGAAGCGTGTACGCGCCATTTCGTAGTTGTAGTAATAAGTGATCTGCTCTCTGAGTGACGCTCTCTCCAAACCCTCGATGAGATGGGTATAGCTCTTGGTATAAAGGTCTACATCTCCTCTATCGATGAGCTGCTTCTGGTTGAGTCGAAGAAATTCGTTGCTCACGTCTTGATTACTCACCTTGACACTATCAAAGCGAGCCAACTGTATGATGTAGTCAGACTCATCGTAGCGAGAATAAGTCACTTGAGAGACAAGGTAACTCAACGAGCCTAAGAGCAAATCTCTTACTTTCTCATTGGGGAATAACAAATAACTCTTTTGGAAGGCCGTATACGCCTCATGATAATCCTCATCTTCTAGCAAGTACAAACCTTGATTCCAGTACTGCACTCCAACCAATTCTTTCATACCCAAGTTTTGATCCGTGAAATAGTACTTATCAAACAAAGCATCGACCTCTTGATACCGGGCTTCTTCTTCACTGATCAATTTGCTGGCTTTGAGTTGATTGACAAAATGGGTCTTAAACTTCGTACTAAACTTGCTGATACCTCCCACTGGATCCGTCGTTTCGATGACGAATGGGTCATCATTGGGATCAATCAGTAAATACACATGCGTAGGAGTCTCCTTGATCACAAACGAAATCTCCAACTCCTCAAATACCAAACCGTACAATGCACACGCTGATACACAGTTGTACTCCCCTAAAGTAAAAATTGAGCTAAAATAATTTTCCAACTCATACTTCTCCAAAAACCGATTGTGCACACGGTCGTAGATATCCTTGTAGTACTTGGTTTTCTTCTTCCCTGTGAGTTTGGGAACTGTCTTGAGCTTTGATATCTCGTGAGACAACATGGTACGGTCTGCCCCGATATTGTTAGGCGTCATGTCACTTTGGACAGTCATGAGTAACTCAAAAATAGCGCCCTCATCTTTCAAAACTTTGGCAAACTGCTCCTCTTCGTAAGATGTAGCAAAAGCTACCTCATCCACTCGAACCAAAGACGTATCCATCTCCTGGCTCTGCGCAATAGCGGCACCACAACCTAGCATCAGCCAGGCAACCCACAAAAATCTAGTTGGTCTCATCTCAGCAAATTCAACAAAGTGCTAAACATAATGTAAAGTTGGCGACAATCAAAGGACACATGCGCTAGATCCATACCCAAGCACCAAAAACAAGCACACCCTACACTATCACATCAATAAAAAGGCCTAGCACCAGTCCACTTGTACGCTCCTGGTGCTAGGCCTTTTTGTCTCCCCTCTCTGATTTACTCAGTAGCTGTACTGGCAGAGTCTGGGCTTTCCTTTTCGGAATGAGTAAAAAAACGCTTCTGAAAAATCAGTATAACAGCCACTCCGACAAAGATCGCTGCATCGGCCACATTGAAGACTGGCCATAAGGACATGTACTTTCCTCCCATGATTGGCAACCAATCCGGAAGCCGACCTTCCCAAATGTCGATATAAAACATATCCACCACTTGCCCATAAAACCAAGGGGTCGGCGCGTCATAAGGGGCATTGTCCAAAAACACTCCATAAAATGTACTATCGATGACATTGCCAATAGCTCCTCCCAGTATCAGTGCGATACACACCAATAACCCAGTAGCCACTCCTCTCTGAATCAAAGTATAGAGGTAATAACTGATCCCAACCATCGCCAACAAGCGAAATAGCGTCAGAAACAGTTTGCCATACTCCGTCCCCAGCTTCATCCCAAAGGCCATCCCAGGGTTGGTCAGATAGTGTAGCTTAAAGTACTCACCAAAAATTTGAATCTGACCATTCACTCCCATGTCCATGTTGAAATGTACCACGAGCTTGACCACCTGATCCAAAATAATGACCGCCAAACTGATCAAAAAGTATTTATAATATTTCATCGATTATGCTCTAAGATTGACAACTAGCAAACTACAATTTGCACGCTGATTTTCAATTCATCTATATCCAACTCTTGTCCCTCTGACAAGTCATCTACCAAGGTGAGTTCGTTGGCTTGTGTCTCTTCACAAATGTATGCGTTGAACGCAGCTACTGCTTCGCTGACCAAAACCTCCTTGCTACTTAGTTTTACACTTATTTTGTCTTGAACTTCGAGTCCTTGATCCTTTCTCAGATTCTGAATACGATTGACCAAATCACGCGCGACCCCCTCTTGCTTGAGTTGGTCTGTCAAGTTGATGTCGAGAGCTACCGTGAGACCACCCTCACTTGCCACCAGCCATCCCGGGATATCCTGTGATGCAATCTCTACATCCTCTAGTGTCAAGGTAATCTCCTCACCATGGAGCGCTATAGTCAAAGCATTGTTCTTTTCAATCTCGGCAATTTGCTCCTGATCAAAAGCATTGATCAGGTTGCTAACATCCTTCATTTTCGGACCAAACTCTTTCCCTAGCTTTCTAAAGTTCGGCTTGATAGACTTTACCAATACACCCGATGTATCATCCAAAAATTCAATCTCCTTGATATTGACTTCATTCAAAATCAAATCCTTGACCGCACTCACTCGAGACACCGTGTTTTCGTTCATCACAGGGATCATGATCTTGGCCAAAGGTTGGCGTACTTTCAAACGCTCTTTTTTCCTCAACGAATGGACCAAAGAAGAAATCTTCTGAGCCATATCCATGCGGGCCTCCAACTCTACATCAATCGCTGCTTCCTCAGCGACAGGAAAGTCCGACAAGTGTACCGATTCATGGTTTTCATTTTGTGACACAGCATTGAGGTCCGAATACAACCTATCCAAAAAGAATGGAGCAATCGGAGCACCGATCTTCGCTACTGTCTTGAGGCAAGTATACAACGACTGATAAGCAGCCTTTTTATCCTCATTGTATTCCCCTTTCCAAAATCGCTTGCGGTTGAGTCGTACATACCAGTTGCTCATGTCATCGATCACAAAATCCTGGATCAATCGAGCAGCTTTGGTGGGCTCGTACTCGGCATACGCCTCGTCGACCTTTTTGACAAGCGTATTGAGCTTAGAGATCACCCATCGATCACTCTCCGTCCGCTGGTCCAGCGGGATCTCATCCTCACCAAAGGTGAAGCCATCGAGATTTGCATAAAGGGAAAAGAAGGAGTAAGTATTGTATAAAGTACCGAAGAACCTACGCTGTGACTCAGCGACTCCTTCGATATCAAATTTCAAATTGTCCCATGGGTTCGCATTGGAGATCATGTACCAACGCGTCGCATCTGGCCCGTACTTCTTGAGTGTCTCAAATGGGTTCACGGCATTGCCCAATCGCTTGGACATCTTGTTGCCATTCTTGTCCAGTACTAACCCATTGGCAATTACGTTTTTGAATGACACCTTGTCAAACAACATCACCGCAATCGCATGTAGGGTAAAGAACCAACCTCTGGTCTGATCTACGCCCTCCGCAATAAAGTCAGCAGGATACACTTCTTTCAAACCACCCTCTTTGAGCGCATCGGCGCTAGGATCATCTCCCATGAAGTGAAACTGTGCATAAGGCATAGCTCCCGAATCAAACCACACATCAATCAAATCTGGTTCACGAGACATCCTCTGTCCAGAAGGGCTCACCAAGTATACATCATCCACATAGGGCCTGTGCAAATCAAAATCATCTCCAATCTGCTCTGTCATAAACCCAGCCGCAATGGATTTCTCTATCTCCACTTTGAGTTCGGCGATCGAGCCGATGCAAATTTCTTCTTTTTTGTCCTCTGACACCCATATAGGCAGTGGAGTACCCCAGTATCTCGAGCGAGACAAATTCCAATCCACCAAGTTCTCCAACCAATTGCCAAAGCGCCCCGTGCCAGTCGAAGCAGGTTTCCAATTGATGGTCTTGTTGAGTTCCACGAGACGGTCTTTGTATGCCGTCGTCTTGATAAACCAAGAGTCCAAAGGGTAATACAAAACAGGCTTGTCTGTTCGCCAACAATGCGGATAACTATGCTCATACTTGGCTACATTGAAGGCCTTATTTTCTTCTTTGAGCTGAATAGCTATCAATACGTCCGTTGCTTTAAAGTCCTTGGCAGCAGTCTCTTCGTCACTGTAGTATTCTGCCTTTACATATCTTCCTGCATAATCAGTAACTTCCGCAACAAAACGCCCTTGCTTGTCTACCAATGGCACCTCTTTGCCTGTATCGTCTTTGACCAATACGCCTGGCACATCGGCTACTTTGGCCGCCAAAAAATCGTCTGCACCAAATGTCGGCGCGATGTGGACTATGCCTGTACCGTCCTCTGTCGACACGAAATCTCCCGATATGACCCGAAAAGCCTTTGCTTCCAGTTCGGCATTGGTCACATAGGGCATCAGCTGCTCATACGGCAGCCCGATCAAATCTTCTCCGGTAAACTCACCTGTCACTTCCCACGGAATCAATTTGTCTCCTGCGCTGTACTCTGCCAACGCGATCTCTTTCGCTTTGTCTGAAAAATACTTGCCCATCAGGTCTTTCGCCACGATCACCGAGATTGGCATGAAAGTGTATGGGTTGAAGGTCTTCACTTTGACGTAACTGATTTTCCTTCCTACAGCAAGTGCAGCATTCGAAGGCAAGGTCCAAGGAGTGGTTGTCCATGCAAGAAAGTAAACCTCCTCGTCTCCATCAAACAACTTAGCCGTCGCGGCGGTTTTCTTGGCTTTAAACTGCGCCACGATGGACGTGTCCTTTACATCACGGTAGGTCCCTGGCTGATTGAGCTCATGAGAACTCAACCCCGTCCCCGCCGCAGGAGAGTACGGTTGTATGGTATAGCCTTTGTAAAGCAAGCCTTTGTCGTAGAACTTCTTGAGCAGATGCCACAGCGTCTCCATGTAGTTCTTGTCGAAGGTGATATAGGGATCATCAAGATCCACCCAATACCCCATCTTTTCTGTAAGGTCATCCCACTCATTCTTGAACTTCATGACCGCCTCACGGCACTTTTGATTGTATTCCTCGACAGATATTTTGGCCCCGATGTCCTCTTTAGTAATCCCAAGTTCTTTCTCCACCTGAAGCTCTACAGGTAGCCCGTGTGTGTCCCACCCACCTTTTCGATTGACTTGATAGCCCTTGAGTGTTTTGTATCTGCAAAAAATATCCTTGACCGCACGGGCCATCACGTGATGGATTCCTGGCGTCCCATTCGCTGATGGAGGTCCTTCATAGAACACAAACGACTCTGCACCTTCCTTTTCATCCACAGATTTTTTGAAGATGTCATTCTTCTTCCAGAACTCCAACACTTCGTCTGCAACCTCCGCGTAGTTGATGTTTTTATACTCTCTGTATTTCACAGTCTCAAAAATCTTCTTTGATTATTTACTTTCTTCCTTATCGGTGGGTGGGGTTTCCACCTCTATCAACCCCAAATCTATCTCCTCGTCCTCGTCCTCATCATAAAACTCAGGATACTGCTCAATCAAAGGATGGCTCTTCGTGTTTCTTTTGCCACTATCAAATCTCAACAACAAGGCTGGGAGCAAAGTCAAATTGGTCAGCATGGCCATCAGCAATGTCGTAGAAGTCAAGGTACCCAAAGCAACCGTCCCGCCAAATTCAGAGGCCGCAAAAATCACAAAACCAAAAAACAAGATCACCGAGGTATAAATCATACTCGCCCCAGTCTCCCTGATACTTTTACTCACCGCTACTGGCACAAAGAAATTATTGGCAAACAATTCTTGTCTGTACTTGGCCAAAAAGTGAATTGAATCATCCACAGAAATCCCGAAGGCAATGCTAAAGATCAAGGCTGTACTTGGCTTGAGCGGAATACCGACTAACCCCATCATTCCACCAGTAATCAGGAGAGGAACCACATTTGGGATAAGGCAAATGACTATCATTTTGAAATTCTTGAACAACAAAGCCATGATGAAAGCGATGATTACAAAAGCAATCAGCATGCTCGTCACCAAATTGTCAATCAAAAACTTATTTCCCTTGATAAACAACAACGTCGTACCAGTAATGGCAACATCAAATCCTGTCTTTCCAAAGATCTCATCAATCTTGGGTTCGATGACCTCATTGACCAGTGAGTCCATTTTGACGGACCCTATATCTGCCATTTTGAGAGACACCCGAATACGCTGACCTGTAGAATCCACGAAAGCTGAAGCCAATCCCATCTCATCGGTCTCCTTACTCAAATAACGTAGAATAAAGTTTTTGTCCCGATTATTTGGCAGAGCATAATAACTCGCTTTGTCGTTGTAAAAAGCCTGTCGTGTAGCCTTGATAAAGCTCACCACTGACATGGGCTTAGACACATACTTGATCGAATCTAAGAATACCTCAAACTCATCAATCTTCCTCAAGTTATTGAGGTTCTGCACACCATTTTTCTTTTGAGTATCTATGACAATTTCCAAAGGCATCACTCCAGCAAAATTCTCTTCGAAGAAATCCAAGTCCTTTTTGATTTGACTATCCTCGGGCAGATCATCTACCATATATGAGACTGCTTGAATTTTACTAATCCCATAAAAACATACTATAACAACTACCCCAGTCACCATGAACACAACATGCTTGTATCTGTGCACTAGCAAATCCAATGCATTCAATACTTTATCCAAAGGCTTGAACTCAAGGTGCTTCAGGTGCCTCTGGCTCGGAGGCTTGAGGTAAGAAAACACACAGGGCACCATGATCATACTCACCACAAATGTCGCCAAGATGTTGATCCCTGCTACGATCCCAAATTCTTTGAGAATGACGATGTCTGTCAAGGCCAAAACCAAAAAACCAACTGCAGTGGTAACGTTGGTAATGAAAGTCACGATACCGATTTTTCGAATGATCGTAGTGATGGCCTTCATTTGATCTCCGTGAGCGAAATACTCTTGATGGTATTTGTTGATCATATAGACGGTATTGGGTATTCCAATCACCACGATGATTGGCGGCAAGAGCCCCGTCAGTAGAGTAATCTCGTAATCAAGCAACACCAACGTACCCACCACCCAAAGCACAACCATGCCAATGATTGACAGGGCGACCAATAGTACTTTAAACGACCGGAAGAATAGAAACAAAATGAAGCCAGTCACAATCACCGACAGTACCAAAAACATTCTCAACTCGTCCTTGAGTAGAGATGTATTGATGTAACGGACATAAGGCAATCCAGCATACCGAAACTGAATCCCGGTATCCTCTTCAAATGCCTTCGTCAAAAATAGAATATCAGCAATGACACGGTTGCGTTCATCCGTATCCATCAATTCTTTTTGAATGGTCACCAGTACCATATTGGCGCCATTCTTCGGATTGATCAGTTGTCCACTGTAAAATTTGATGCCTTGTGCATATTGGATCAAACTATCCAAATCCTTTTGCTTGTCTGGAATTTGGTCAAACACAGGCTCCAGTCTAAACCGCTTTTCCTCTTGATCCTTGACCAACTTTTTGAGAGAGGGTAGGCTGAGCACGTCATTGACCCCATTGATATTCATGAGTTCGTCTGACATATACCCCAGTTTGCGGAAGTTGTCCGTCTTGTAGACCGCACTGTCCAAAATCCCTAGGGCCAAGATGTTTCCATCTTCTCCGAACACCCGTTTGAATTCCTTGAAATCGATCATGTCGGGATCATGGTCCGGCACCACATTGGCAAGGACAAACGACCATTTGACATACTGCCCCTGATATGCCATAAAGCCTGTGATGGCCAACAGCAACATGATCAAGTACAAACGAAACTTAATGATTATATGAGAGATTTGATTCCACATGCCCGAAAAATGAAGTGCAAAGGTAAGGATTTTTAGATACTATTAAAGTCCATTTTTTGGCTAGACCAAGCCTAAAAAAAAAGGGGCCAAGCCCCTAATATTTTGTATATCAAAGTATTGCTCGACACCTTAATTTTGGTATTTCAATACAGCCTTCTTCAACGAATCTTTGTTAGAAGTAATGGCTGGATTAGAATATATTTTGGCAGAGAGTTCTGCAATCACTGCTTTTTTGAATCCCAGTTTTACCGCCACTTCTTCACAGTATTTGACTTCACTCAAGAACACTTCTTTGTCTATCTTCATCAACTGAACGACGTTAAACAAGTATTCAAACTTTTCGTCATCCGACATGGTACCTAGCTCTGGCAAGGGAACTGGATTTTTGAGGAGCCCATCGATCTCTTCTTCCCCGATACCATTGGCTTTGCCCACCATATATATCATATCTTTCTCGTCATCGGCAAAGTCGTTATCGATGTTTGCCAACCCGATCAGCATGCTGAGTTGTGATTTAATATTCATAGTCTTTGTATTTTCTGTAGGCCGCCCCCATATGAGGCTACTGATTTATTCAATTCTTAGTTAGGACACTTTATGCTTTTGAATGAGTGACTTGAGGTGGTCTCTATCTCCTGTCACATCTGGATCGCTGAATATCCCACTACTCAACTCTGACACCACAGAGCTTTTGTATCCCAGTTTTGCTGCAAGCTTTTGACAAAAACGTATCTCACTGAGGTACACCTTCTTATCTACTTTCATCAACTGAACAATATTGTATAGGTATTCAAACTTATCGTCTTCTGATAACGTCCCAATTTCTGGAAGACTCACTTTTTTACTCCCCAAATGGCCTTCAAATAGTTCGTCTAGCTCGCGTTCAGGGATGCTATTTGCTTTGCCCAGCGCATACACGTATCTTTTTTCTAAACTAGATAGTTGGTTGTCAATCAAGGCCAACTGCACCAACACACTCATCTGAGCTCTAAAATCCATAGGTTTGTTTTTATACTTTAAAAATAAAGATACAAAAATTTAGAACATTAGAGCCGAATACAAATCTTTCTTGCCCGAAGTTTTTTCAATGTGAGTTTTATCCACAAATTGAAATATCATACAGGGCTATTTCTCTTCCAATGAAGATTTGTTGAGTTGGCGCTATACCCTCCTCAAAGCACAGGCTCTCCTTATTTTCAATCCTCCGCTCACCAAATAAAAAAAATAGTTTAATTTAGAATTCTAATCAGCTATTGTGTAAAACATCGTGCGCCAAAAGATGGTTGCAGAGAACAATTTTACCGACCTAAACCGAACAGAATGGGCATATTAATACCACTACTACTTATTGCTTTCAGTTGTGTAGTAATTTGGCGAGCTGGAGATGGATTCATGGCAGCTTCAGAGTACATTGGCAGAAATTTATCCGAAGGGGTAAGAGGGGCATCTATCAATGCAATTGCCAGCTCCATGCCCGAAGTTTTCACTTCTCTCTTCTTCTTGTTTGTCCTCCAGGATGCTGCTGGTTTTTCGGGAGGTATCGGTACGACAGCTGGTAGTGCCATATTCAACAGTATGGTCATCCCTGCCGTATCTGTAATCGCCGTGATCGGAATGGGACTTGCCAAACGCATCGAAGTTTCCAAAAAAGTCATGCTGCGAGACGGGGTCTCCTTGATACTCATCGAATTACTCTTTTTGATCTTGATCAGTGGCTCAGAACTCCACTGGTACCATGGTGCAATCTTGATGGGGGCATATGTCGTGTATATCGCGTACATGTTCATGTCAATGGGCAAAAATGCGCTAGACGAGTCGCCCAAAGAAGAAAACGAAGAAGATGAGGAAGAAGACGACGAACCGAAACCTTCCTTGTTTAAAAGTATTTTCACTTTTGACCTAGAAAACACCTTCATCCGAAGAAAAATCTCTGGGTCCAATGCTTGGCCTCTCTTACTTTTTTCAACTCTAGCCATTGCTTTGGTCTGTTATTTTCTAGTTGTCGCTTGTGAATGGATGGGAGCAAAAACCTATGAAGTACCGTACTTGGGAACTTTCAAAGGACTCGACATAGAACTTATGTTTGTGGCATTGATCTTGGCTTCTGCTGCGTCGAGCTTTCCGGACACCATCATCTCGATCAAGGATGCCCAGCGAGGACAGTATGATGATGCAATCTCCAATGCATTAGGGAGCAACATTTTTGATGTTTGTTTTGCACTAGGCTTTCCGCTGTTCCTCTTTACTGTCATCTATGGGCCCATCCATATGCCTCCTGAAATTGTTGACTTGAGTAGTGAACTTCGACTGCTTCTTTTGATCCTCACAACTATCGCCGTGATCATATTCACTTCGACCAAATACATAGGGAAGACCAAAGCATTTCTATTGCTAGGTATCTATGTACTGTTTGTCTTGTATATCGTGGGCAGAGGCGCTGACAATGAATTTGCCAACATGATTGCGAAGTATCTGGTAGATACTGTACACCTTTTTAGAATCCACTAAGACTAAAGTCTACATAATTTAAAAGCCAAGACGATACACGTCTTGGCTTTTAAAATCGTATCAATTGAGCCTAAATACAATCGGAACGACCATTCTGACTTTGACGGCTTGTCCTCTTTGTCTGCCTGGACTCCAACGAGGCGCAGATGCCAACACGCGAGCAGCTTCTTCGTCACACCCTCCTCCGATGCCTTTGATCACATGAATGTCGGTAATCGACCCATCACGATCCACCACGAACTGTACAAACACTCTCCCTTCAATGTCTCTGCTACGAGCTAGTCGTGGGTACTTCATCTCTTTGCCAATGTAATTGTAGAAATTCGCCATCCCTCCGACTGGCTCTGGCATCTCCTCGACGACTCCCACATATACATCAGGTTCTTCATCGATGGGTTCCTCGTCTATGATGACTATATCATCTATGTCTACAGTCAAATCATCCACCTCCACCAGTTCTTCTATTTCTACTTGTGTCTCGACGTATACAGGTGCTTGGACAGACTTGCGGACTACAGGTGCTTTGGGGCGTTCGGGAGCTTTGATTACCGTAGCGACCGGCTCCATCATATGGACATACTCTAGTTCGGTATCTGGCACAGGTAGATCGGTGACGACCACCTCAGTCCTCCAATTGAATGCCATCAATACCAATGACAAACTCGTCACCAGTCCAATGCTAAAAAACATACCTCTTTTGCGTTCCAGATCGATTTCTGGATTTTTCCTCAATTCCATAATTGTAACTTTTAATGGTTAAAATATTTATTCAATCACAGAATTAAGACTGCTCCCGGGATGAGCCTTAATTACAGTTATTCACTTTTGAATTCGTCAAAGAGCATCTGATCCACATTTTCTTGCTTGGGATGCTGCCTGTCAAGTTTCACACGAACGAGCCCCATCACGAGCATACTGAGGATCAATACTGCCGCTACCAGCAGCAACCACATCCTGCGTGACGAAGTAGATTTTTTCTCACGTTGCACGAGATCACTCAAAGATTGAAAATCCTTGTGTTTGTCGATTTGGCTTTTTTTCACCGACTCCCTCCTCAATCTGATATCATATTTGGTCATGACTCCTTTCTTAATGCATCAAACTTCTCCTTCAATTTTTCAAGTGACCGATAGAGTCTCATTTTGATTCCACTTTCTGTTCTTTCCAAAATAAAGGCGATCTCTTTAAAATTCTTATTCTCAAAAAATTTGAGTTCCAAAATCTGAATCTCATCATCATTGAGTTCTGCGATCAACTGCATCAGTACCGTTTGCTTCTCTTCCTGGTCCTCAATCTGCTCGCAACTCATGACGAGATTGACCTTTTCGTCTTCAAGACTCAAGTGCTGCCGTTTTTTGGTTTCCCTAAAATACTTATTCGTCTCATTGGTCGCGATCTTGTATAGCCACGCACCAAAACCTACATCACGCACTTCATACTTGGGCAATGCCTGCATGGCATTCATAAACACCCTAGACGTAACATCCGCCGCTGCACTCTCTTCGTCAGTCCTACGATACACGAATCGAAATATTGCCTCGTAGTATCGATGATACAGTGGCTCGAAGTGCTTCACATCTGTTTTGGCTCTAGCGATGATATCTGCTTCTGAATACTCCAAGGTCTCGATTGATTCGTTTTTATCTTTACAATCCTATCCCTGTAATAAAGTCACATTTTTTGATGAAAAAATATTTTTGTATGGTCAATTGCCTACGAATGGCTTTATTTGGATCACAATGAGTAGCATAGACAAAGCCAAACTAAGAACTGTGTATCTAAGGAAACGTAAAATGCTTTCCTCAGAGATGTCTGCTCATATTGCTGGCAGGATTTTGGAACAGTTCAAACTATTTCTAACACAAATACAGGTGAAAAACACCCACGTATTCCTCCCTATCACGAAGCAAAATGAGATCAATACCTGGCTGATCGTAGACTACCTCCTGAGTCAACACATCGATACAGTGGTCTCCCAGTCCAAACTCGAAACCAATCAACTCATCCACTACCTCTATAAAAACCCGAATCAACTCGAGCACAACAAATGGGGGATCCCCGAGCCAGTCCATGGGACAGTCATATCAGAACAGGACATAGACCTAGTACTCGTGCCACTCGTGGTTTTTGATAGGCAAGGGCATCGTATCGGCTATGGCAAAGGCTACTACGATCGCTTCTTGGCAGGGTGTCGTCCCGACTGCCTCAAGGTCGGCCTCAGTATGTCTCCTCCTTTGGACATCATTCCGTACGTAGATACGTATGATATCCCTTTGGACTATTGTATCACTCCACTCAAAACTTACCATTTTTAGCTCATGAGCACAACGAAATCATATGACGTCATCATCATTGGTGCTGGCCCTATCGGGCTAGCTTGTGGTATCGAAGCGAAGAAAAAAGGCCTCAGCTACCTAATCATCGAAAAAGGATGTCTTGTCAACTCACTCTACAATTACCCGATGAATATGACGTTTTTCTCTACCTCCGAAAAGCTAGAAATCGGTGGTGTACCCTTCATCTCCCACAACAGTAAACCTACAAGAGCCGAAGCACTCGAATATTACCGTCGTGTCACCACCACTTGGGAGCTCGATCTCAAACTCTACGAAAAAGTAGAATCCGTAAATAAAAACGACATTTTCAGCATTGACACAGACAAAGAAAGCTACCTCGCTCACCATGTGATTCTCTCAACAGGGTTTTATGATTTGCCTTTTTTGCTGAATGTCAAAGGGGAAAATCTGCCCAAAGTCAAGCATTACTACGATGAGCCCCACCCCTACTTTGGACAAAAAATCGTCGTGATCGGAGCGGCCAACAGTGCCGTGGACGTAGCATTAGAGACTTTTAGAAAAGGCGCGCAAGTCACCATGGTTATTCGCCACGAAGCAATCAACCCAAGAGTCAAATATTGGGTTCTACCTGACATAGAAAATCGCATCAAAGAATCCTCCATCAAAGCATATTTCAGTTCGTCGATAGCTGAGATTCGTGAGCACGAGGTGGACATCATGACTCCAGATGGACTCGTGACGATAGCAAATGATTTTGTACTGGCGATGACGGGCTACCAACCTAGCTTTCCTTTCTTAGAAGCGATGGGGATAGCGATTGGTGACGATGATATGAAAACTCCACAACACAACCCTGACACCATGGAAACCAATGTGCCTGGACTCTACCTCGCTGGAGTCGTCTGTGGCGGCCTACAGACCAACAAATGGTTCATAGAAAACTCAAGAGTCCACGCGGAAGTGATTGTTGGGCAAATAGAAAACAACATAAAATGAAAATACCAACCGACTTGGATATGCTGAACTCAATATACCGCCTTCATCTGGTTAACTATATATCATACGAAACAAGCAAAACCCACAAACATAAATTGTATGTGCCAATTGATATTGACAAAATAAGTGCAGATCTAGGTTGCGACAATTACATGATCTTTGATCGACTCTACAACCATCTAAACCACAAATACAGCATTATCAAAAGTGATGGAAGTAAAGCTGAACTTTTCGTAAGACGCCTCGGCTCAGAAAAAAACCCTGATATCAATTGCATTCAATTCCCTCTTATGACTTCCATTATTGCAGATTTAACTGAACAAAAAGAAAAGTTCAACAAAACGTATTTGATAGCATACCTTTCACTTATAATATCCATCCTAGCTTTCTTGCTTAGCTTTTGGGAACAATAATCAACAAAACCGAACACTCACGCATAAACATCTATCACTCCACTTTCGCGAAGTACACTTTAGCGGCCTGCATCACTTTGGGTGCAAGGTAGATCGCAGACACCATCGTGGGGATCGCCATCAGACCATACATCACGAAGATCAAGCTCACCACTCCGTCTAGACTCCATACCGAACCAATCAAAATGATGGCTACATACCAGTAGTTGAAGAACTTCGCGTACTTGACGCCCACCAAAAAAGAAAGACATTTCTGTCCCAAGTACGAAAAGCCAAACACCGTCGTAAAGGCAAAAACCAGCACACAAGCAAGGAGTATATAATGCCCCAGGTAAGGAATCGACACATCAAAAGCCTTGGCTGTCAAAGAAATCCCATCCAGGCCAGTCTCCGTCCAGACCCCAGTCGACAGGATACACAAAGCCGTCATCGTACAGATCACCAGCGTATCAATGAATGGCCCCAGCATGGCCGCAAGCCCTTCCCGCACGGGTTCGTCGGTCTTGGCTGCTCCGTGCATCATCGGTGCGGTACCAATACCTGCCTCATTGGAAAACGCCGCTCGTTTGGCTCCCTCTACCACGATCGCACCTACAGCACCACCCAGCACTGCGTCCGCATGAAACGCATCTTCGAATATCAAAAAGAAACTATCAACCACGCCACTCCAGTTCACAACCATAATCACAAGTACGCTCAGGATGTACACTACGACCATGAGCGGCACCAAGCGTGACGCTACTTCACCGATCCGTTTGATCCCACCAAAAATCACAAGTACCGCAAAAAACACGATAACCATCCCTAGCGAAAGATCCACCAAGAACTCATTCCCCTCTACCCAACCGAGTGGACGAATGAGCACCTCACGTGTGACCTGCACAATCTGATTGGCTTGAAAAATAGGTGTAGCACCAAAGAACCCCGCTACCGCAAAAAACACGGCCAGCGGTTTGAAATATTTGGGCATCCCCTCTCGAATCACATACATCGGGCCACCCTGTATCTGTCCCTCACTATCATAGCCACGGTACATCACCGCCAGCGTACAGGTAAAAAACTTGGTCGCCATACCTACAAAAGCACTGACCCACATCCAAAATATTGCTCCTGGCCCGCCTGCCACGATCGCCAGCGCTACGCCGCTGACATTGCCCATACCTACGGTAGCAGCCAGATGGCCAGACAAGGCCTGAAAGTGAGAAATCTCACCCTTCTCTTCTGGGCTATCGTACTTGCCTCGAAGGATATTGATCGAATGCCCGAGGTAACGAAAAGGCAAAAACCTAGAGTAGAGCATAAAGAAGAGCCCTCCTCCGATCAACAAAAAGAGCAAAGGCTTGCCCCATACAAATGATTCTGCTTGCTTAAAAAAATCTTCTAACGTGTATAAAAAATCCATAAAGGAGTGAAAATAGTAAAGTCCAGAGTCCTCTTGACCCCAAACCGTGTTCATTGTAAATGATTTACAGCAAAGGCTGTAGCACAGCCCATACATTCTCGGCTAAGATTGCATGCCCCTCAGCTGTAGGATGTATTCCATCTTCCAAGTTCAGCTCGGGTATACCTGCTACACCTTGCAGGATAAATGGAATCAACGGCAACTCGTACTCCGCAGCGAGCTCTGGATAAATGCGCTGAAAATCTTCCGCATAGTCCGCTCCCATGTTCGGTGGGATCATCATGCCTGCCAGTACCACTTGACAGGTTGGGTATTTGGCTTTGACCTTGTCAATGATCGACCGTAAGTTTTTTCGAGTCTCCTCTGTACTCACGCCTCTCAGTCCATCGTTTGCGCCAAGCTCTAGGACGAAAATATCGATCGGATTCTTCAGCACCCACTCCACCCGAGCATCCCCGCTGGCAGTAGTCTCTCCACTCAAACCTGCATTGATCGTTTGATAGGGCAATTCCATTGAGTCCAATCGCTCCTGAATCAAAGCTGGAAACGCTTCGGTCAGGTCCAATTTGTATCCTGCGGTGATGCTGTTGCCAAAAAAGAGTATGGTCTTCTTCTCTTCATCTGCGACTTGCTTGGTCTCTTCAATTTCTGAAGTAGATGCTGTTTTTTGCTTTTGATCTGAACTACAACTGGTCAGGATCGACAAAAAAAAGATCGTCAGAAAAACCGTCGTGGGTATCCGTAAGTTTCTAATGCACATGATTTTCGGGTGTATTTCGATAAGAAACCAAAATTAACTTTCTAATCCTAAATGGTTTGAAATAAATTAATAATTAATTTTGCGTTTCGTAAACAACATTGCATTAGGGCACAACGTAAGTGCTGAACCATACAAGAACGACTTGATTATGAGATGGATGATGAGATCAAAGATTCACAAAGCGGTAGTCACCGAAGCGAATCTGAATTATGTGGGGAGTATTACTATAGACAAGGATTTCCTCGATATGGTAGGGCTCAAAAAGGGCGAAAAAGTCCAAATCGTGAGCAACACTTCGGGTGCTAGATTAGAAACCTACGTGATCGAAGGAGACCGTGGATCCAAAGAAATCTGTATGAATGGTGCTGCCTCTCACCTCATCGGTGAAGGCGAAGAGATCATCATCATCGGGTACGAACTTACCAATGAAGACATCACTCCAAGTGTGATTCTACTGGACAAAGACAACAACTTCGTAGAATACCTCGAAGAATCCGTAGAGCTCAACCGCTTTCTCTAAGCCATTGAACCTATCGTAGAAAAAGGATGCTGGAAATGACTCTCCAGCATCCTTTTTTTATCCCTCATCAAACAGCCTGTCTCGCTATCATTTTGGCACTAGCCATCTTGAGACCAAACCACAGCAGGTAAGAAATCAAGCATATTACGATCCCATACATACTGGTGATCGAAGACACCTTCAATCCCCCGGCCAACAAGGCCTGAGATACTTGCCCCACTTGCTCTATGGACTGAAAAGCCGAATACAGACCAATGAACTGCCCCAGCACGCCAAACACCAAAGCAAACAACCCTATAGACTTGACCCAACTGACATCCACCGCTTTCCCGTTGAAAAGAGCAATAAATTGAGCTATTGTTATCGCCACTATCCCCATCAGCAACAATGTCAACACGCCCATAAAAAGGCTTCCGCCCATGTAAAATAATTCTACCATGATCATTTAAATTTAAGTGAAAAATATAAAATCAAAGGTAGAGTCAGCCACAGCCTGATGTCAATGCAGAATCCAGTCCTAAACCTGCTACTCGTCGACAAAAGTTCGATATTCGGTATTAATTCAACATTTTAGCGACATGAAAATCACTCGACATGTTTTCTTTTGGGTCGTCATCGTCCTGCTGCTCACCTTGATCTTTGGCAAATCCTATCACAGCTTTTCAGAGTCGTTTTACTTCGTCTGCTTGCTACTCCCGATGACAGTCGGTACTGCTTACTATTTCAACTATTATTTAGTACCTAAGTACTTGTTCATGCAGCGCTATGGCAAGTTTGTACTTTACAGCTTTTATCTACTAATCATCTCACTCAACCTTGAGATGCTCGTCATCACCACCGCCTTCATTGTACTCGCCGAGTATGACTTCACCAACATGAACCCCATCACCACAGACGTGTCCATATTGACCCTAGCGCTATACTTTGTCGTTTTTGGTTTTTCCTTCGTTCGTTTGGTTCGGTTCTATTTTCAAAACCAACAATCCATTTCTCGGTTCGAAGAGGAAGTCAAAAAAGCAAGTACCACCACCATTACCATAAAAGAAAATCGCAAAAATCGCCCTGTCAACCTCGATGACATCCACTACATCGAAAGCCTCAGCGACTATGTCACGATTCACCTCTCGGGTGAAAAAATCACCACCAAAGAAAAAATCAGCGTACTCGAGTATCGCCTACCCAGCCAGTTCATCCGTATCCACCGTTCCTTCCTTGTCAATCGTCATCATGTCACGGCATTCGCCAAAGATCAAGTTCAAATCGGTGAACTCACCCTTCCCATCAGCAGAACCTACAAACAAAAGGCAATTAGGAGCCTCGAAGCTTAAACCCTTTGGTTCATATCCCGTAAATTGTGACTTATAGTATCCTTTATGTCACAGATTTTAGAAGTTCACAAGCTCTCCAAAACATACCAAAGCGGAGAAAAAAACCTTACCGTATTAGATCAAATTTCCTTCAGTCTAGAAGCAGGAAAATCCCTTGCGATCGTAGGTCCCTCTGGCAGTGGCAAAACCACTCTACTCGGACTCTGCGCAGGATTAGATCGAATCGATACAGGCAGTGTCAGCATAGCAGGGCACGTCCTTGATCAACTCAGCGAAGATCAAAAAGCGCAAGTACGCAACGAAAACGTAGGCTTTGTCTTTCAGAACTTCCAACTGATCCCTACGCTCACAGCACTAGAGAATGTAATGATCCCCCTCGAACTCCTCGGTGACAAAAATGCACTTCAAGAAGCTACAGCTCTCCTCGATCAAGTCGGGCTGGCAGATCGAAAAAACCACTACCCGTCCCAACTCTCAGGAGGAGAACAACAGCGAGTAGCACTGGCACGCGCCTTCTCCAACCGTCCCAAAATCCTCTTCGCCGACGAACCCACCGGCAACCTAGACGAAGAGACAGGTGCTAAAATCGAAAAATTGCTCTTCGACCTCAACCGAGACAAGGGCACTGCCCTCGTACTCGTGACCCACGACATAGAGCTCGCCCACAAAACCGACCACCTCATTCGTCTCAAGGGCGGAAAAGTATTTGAATCCGATCTCCTCAGCCAAACACACGCTCAATCTTGAAATCACCGCATTTAGTTCCTAGACAAATGTCCCACACCTGGCTACTCCGCATGGCCTGGAAAGACAGCCGACGCAGCAGATCCAAACTCCTACTATTCACACTATCCATCACGATAGGCATAGCGGCACTAGTTGCCATCAACTCCTTCAAAGAAAACCTCAACGACGAGATCAACAACCAATCTAAGTCCCTACTCGGCGCAGATCTGGAGGTATATTCTCAAAAGCCCTTCACTGCAGAGCAAATGGGCTTGATAGATAGTATGGGGCAAATTCGTTCTCTACAGAGTCGTTTTTCTTCCATGATATATTTCCCTCAAACGGGAGCTACCCGATTGATACAAGTCAGAACTCTAAAGGGGGATTACCCCTACTACGGCGTGATTGAAACGTCTCCAGTTTCGGCAGCCACAGAATTCAAATCAGGACTCTATGCACTCGTAGATGAGACTCTGATGATACAGTACAATGCCAACATCGGTGATCCCGTCAAGATAGGGCAACTAGAATTCCAGATCATAGGAAAATTACAAAGCATACCAGGTCAAAACAGTGTCAATACTGCCGTAGCTCCAGTAGTCTACATCCCACACCAATACTTACAGCAAACAGGACTTGTCGAGCGAGGCAGCCGCGTGTACTACTCCTACTTTTTCAAAACAGATCAAGAAATTATCGAAGAGGAATTCGATGAGACGTACAAAGATCGACTCGAGGAGTTGTCGTTGCGCTATGAGACAGTCGACAAACGCAAGAAAAACACCAGCATCGCCTTCAACAACACGACCATATTCTTGAATATGTCCGCATTCATTGCTCTCCTCTTGGGGAGCATTGGCATAGCAGGAGCAGTCTACAGCTACCTCCAAGAGAAAAAACGCTCTGTGGCTATCCTCAGATGTTTGGGGCTCGGTGGTAAACAAGCGTTCCTCATTTATCTCTACCAAGTCCTAGTCATGGGCTCTGTCGGCTCCCTGATCGGAGTAGCAATAGGAACTAGTCTCCAATTGTTCATGCCTGGTTGGGTAGAAGGTCTCGTTCCTTTTTCGATCCAAACACGGTTCTACTGGCTCACCGCTCTTGAAGGCCTTTTCATTGGAATAGTCGTCACGCTGCTCTTTTCTTTGTTGCCGCTGCTCTCGATATTGAAGGTTTCTCCCCTCAATTCGATCCGCTCGGAATTCGAATCAGAGAATGACCAAAAAGGCCTGTTAGTCAAAAGCTCCCTCTATGGCTTGATCACTTTGTTCTTGTTTTCCTTTTCTTACTTTCAAATTAGAGAATGGGATCAAGCAGCAATTTTCATCGGAGGCCTGCTGGTGACCTTTGTTTTACTTTGGGCCTTATCCAAAGGTCTGATTTATCTAGCCAAAATCACTAGCTCCCCCAGCTGGAGTTTTCTCTTCCGTCATGGAGTAGCCAACCTCCACCGCCCCAAAAACCAAACGGGTCTACTCATCATCACAGTAGGTATGTGCACCATGCTCATCTCTATCATGTATTTTTCGCGACACGTACTGCTCGATCAGATTACCCTTGCGGGAAGCAAAGAACGTCCCAACATGGTACTCTTCGATATTCAAACACATCAAAAAGATGAGATCGAGAAGGTGATCATGGATTTTGACTTACCCGTTGTACAAAATGTACCTGTAGTAACGATGCGTCTTCTCGAATACAATGGGATCACCAAAAAAGAAGCCAGCCAGGACTCAACTTTGGAAATCCCGGACTGGCTCTACAACCGAGAGTACCGAGTGACTTTCCGAGACAGCTTGATCAGTTCCGAGACCCTCACCGAGGGCCAGTTACGTACCCACCAACCCAACGATTCTATTTTCATCTCTGTAGACGAGGGATTTGCCGAGAGGCGAAAATGGAAGCTTGGAGATAAAATTATATTTAATGTACAGGGCGCATTGATGAAAACCTATATCGGCAGCTTTAGAAAAATAGACTGGCGCAGGATACAAACTAATTTTCTCGTACTTTTTCCTACAGGGATACTCGAAGAAGCCCCGCAGTTTCATGTGCTCGTCACCAAAGTGAAGGACAATCAACAATCCGCGAGCTTCCAACAAACCATCGTCAAGCACTTTCCCAATATATCAATCATCGATCTCGAACTCGTCCTACAAACCGTCGAAGAAGTGCTCACCAAAATTTCGTTTGTCATCCAATTCATGGCCCTGATCTCCGTACTCACAGGGCTACTCGTACTCATCAACTCCATCGTTTTGAGCAAATCCCAGCGAATCAAGGACAGTGTGCTCTTGCGAACCCTAGGAGCCAAATCCAAACATATCATGAGTGTCATCGCCATAGAATACATCGCTCTAGGTCTCATCGCAGCAACCACAGGTCTGCTGACCGCTCACCTCTTGACATGGGTCCTCTCTGTCACTCTATTTGAAGCCGAGTACACAATCGATTTTGCCTCGACGGGCTATCTACTTCTTGTGGTGACTTTCTCCACATTGGGGATGGGATTACTCAATATGCGACCAGTTCTGAACGAAACGCCACTCACTATACTAAGAAGAGAAAGCTAACCCATCATCATAACTATCTGAAAAACAATATGTAAAGTTTCAATCCATCTCTCAATAAATAAGGGTGGCACACCGTTTGTTTGTCATAGAAACAAACGCTAAGTAATGAAACAGTTCAGAGTCATATTAATCATCGTCTTGATCAGTTGTTCTTTGATGGCCTTCGCTATCTGAGCCGCCTCTTATCATCGCATAGCTCCATTGATACAGGAGTAGCTTGACCCACCCCTAAATCTCTCGCATATTCATTCAAAAACATGAAAATGCATCCCCTTGCCGCACTACTCTTATTCTTCACGTTGTTACAATGTAGCCCTCCTCCCAAGCCCGACGTTCCTACACTGACTACAACTGAAACAGCGATTCGCCAAGTTGTACTCGACCTCTTTCAAGCCATGTATGACGGAGATAGTAGCCGTGCTCATGATTTGTTTCAAACGGACGCCAAACTCTACACGATCTACCTTCGAAACGATTCGACCCAATTTCATAGAGGCGAGGTTTCTCAGTTTCTAACAGCCATAGGTACAGCCCACGAATTCAAATGGATCGAAAAATCATGGAACTACAAAATCTCCGTAGATGGAGGGTTGGGGCAGGTCTGGTGTGATTATGCCTTCTTTGCTGGTGACAGCTTCAGTCATTGTGGTGTAGATGCCTTTCAGCTCGTACATACAACAGAGGGTTGGAGGATCTTTTCTCTCGCAGATACTCGGCGCAAAGAAGCATGTATCTTCCCTACAGGAGCCTATTTTGAACCAAAATAGGCAACTCCAGGCACAAAAAAAGGGCTACCTCACTGGCAGCCCTTCTTATTATTTATTGCTAATTTCTTATCCTACAGTCTTCACTGTTTTGATAATTCTTGCTGCTACTTTGTACGGATCAGCGTTAGAAGCTGGTCTTCTATCTTCTAGATAACCTGACCATCCTTTGTTCTTTGTGTAAAGAGGAATACGAATAGACGCTCCTCTATCAGACACACCGTATGAGAAGTCAGTGATCGCAGCAGTCTCGTGCAATCCAGTCAATCTCTGATCGTTGTATGCACCATAAACAGCGATATGCTCATCTACTACGCTTCTGAAAGCTTCACATACTTTCTTGATTTTCTCTTCTGATGCCGCAGTTCTCAAGTAGGTATTAGAGAAGTTGGCGTGCATTCCCGAACCGTTCCAGTCTGTAGCACCTAGTGGTTTCGGGTGGTACTCGATGTACAATCCGTACTGCTCAGACAATCTCTCCATCAAGTATCTTCCGATCCAAATCTCGTCACCTGCTTGCTGTGCACCTTTGGCAAATATTTGCCACTCCCACTGTCCAGCAGCTACTTCACCGTTAGTTCCTTCGATATTCAAACCAGCAGCGATACATAGATCGAGATGCTCGTCTTTGAAGTCTCTACCGAATACATTTTGTCCTCCTACACCACAGTAGTATGGTCCCTGAGGAGCAGGGTATCCACCAGCTGGGAATCCAACAGGCAATTTAGTCTCTGGATCCATCAAGAAGTACTCTTGCTCAAACCCAAACCAGAAGTCATCATCTTGATCGTCGATAGTAGCTCTACCATTAGATTCGTGTGGAGTACCGTCAGCATTCAATACCTCAGTCATCACCAAGTAACCGTTTTCGATTGCTGGATCTGGACATATATAGACTGGCTTCAAAATACAATCAGAAGAACCGCCTTCTGCTTGCTGGGTTGATGAACCGTCAAATGACCACTCAGGACAATCCTCTAGCTTACCGCTAAAATCTGATACAACTTTGGTTTTACTTCTAAGAGATTGAGTAGGCTGGTATCCATCTAGCCAGATATACTCTAATTTTGATTTTGCCATTTTTCTATAAGTATTTAATAATTTTCTAATTCTAAGCTCTTTTCACTTTTGGGGGGGTGTTGTATATGAGATAGATGTGTCGTCAGTTATTTTGTGGTCTACCGAGAACAAATACGTATTATTACGGAATACCAAAGGTAGCAACTTTTTTCAAACCCTCCATATCCATGGATAATCAATTGGGCATAAAAAGTATTTGGAGCGATGCATATGCACCCACTCCAAACACATAATTGCTTAAACACTTAATAAAGTCTTGTTCTTAGAATGCATACACAGCTGCAAGCACGAATGAAGAAAGGCTACTTTGTGGATCACCGTCTTTGTCTCCAAACACATCTTCTGAAGCTGCATCCAATCTAATCTCAGGGATGAAAGTTAATCCTCCTACAGTATAGTTTGCAGAAAGAGTTACGTCAAACACATTACTTTTCCCATCAGCATCCCATACTGGACCGATAGCACCATACTGGCCGAATTCACTGAAATATTCTGCTCTTACACCCAGTCCGAATGCATCAGACAATGAATATTGCACATAAGCAGCAGCTCCGTAAAACCCAAAGTTATCTACACCGTCGGTTACAACTTTGGTTGTTTGATATGTAGCATTGACACCTAGGTAAAATGCATCACTCAAGTCCCATCCTGCAGTCAAATCTGCTTGAAACAGAGCGTTCACATCATCACCAGTTCCAGTTTGATCTCCATACAACAAGTTCAAGTAAACCCCTTTGTATCCCAATTGAGCTCCCAATGAGTAAGTATCAGTTGGGTTGAAATCTGTCATATCGGTTGGGTTAAAAACACCCACCATCAAGCTTAAGTCATCATTCAATGCAAAATCTGCTTTCAAACCAGTATGAGAGAACGGGCCATATGAGAACATGTATGAAGTAGAGTAGTTGAAGTTAGCCGTTGGAGAAATCACCTCATAACCCAAGAAAGTATTGAAGTTACCAAAACTCAAAGTTGTCACATCAGACACATTCCAGTACACATACAATTGGTTGACAATAGCACTGTTGGAAGGATCGCCAGAAGGGTCAACTGAACCAAAAACTGCAGCATCTCCTCTTGGACCGAATACCAAGTCAGCTACAAACCCAGTCTTTTCTCCTTCTAACCCAACGATTAAGTTGGCCATACCCAGCGCAAACCCGTTTTGATTAGCAAAAGAAGACCCTGGTGCTGAACCAGTCCCGTCATTTGCAGAGTTCAAATTTACCCTGTAATATGCGTCCACACTACCTGAAATCGAAAGCGCTGGTTTAGAAGACTCTTCTTCGTCCTGAGCATTCGCTGCAAATGAAGCTACCAACAAAGCAGCCAATAAAATTTTTGTAAATTTTTTCATTATTACCTTATTTAGAGTTGAAATTTAAAGTTGAAGAAAAAGACCTGTTTACTGTGTTCGCACCACAGTGCAAACAGGTCTTTCTTTATTTTATGAGAATGAATTACTCGTCGAATATGATCGTGTAACCTCTGATACCGTGCTCGTGGCTATCAAGGCCTTCGGTCTCATGTTGTTCAGATACTCTTACCCCTGTAGTTTTCTTCAAGATGAAGAACAACAAGAAAGCGATTGGGAAAGCAGCTCCTGCGTAACACAATACTCCGATCAATTGAGTCATGAAAGAGAACTCACCAATACCGAATATACCTACAGCCAATGTCCCCCAGATACCACATGTCAAGTGAACCGAAACAGCACCAACAACATCATCCAATTTGAATTTGTCCAAAGTCACTGCAGACAATACAACCAAGATTCCGGCTACTGCTCCGATGATCAATGAAGAAGTCACTGACACTACGTCTGCTCCAGCAGTGATTCCTACTAGACCTGCAAGGATACCATTGAGCACCATGCCCAAGTCCATTCTTTTGAAAATAACTTTAGCTGTAAAGAAGCCAAACAACCCACCTGTACATGCAGCCATACAAGTTGTCACCAATACGTAAGAAACTAGATCTGGATCAGCAGACAGTACAGAACCGCCATTGAAACCAAACCATCCCAACCACAGCAAGAATACTCCGATCACTGCCAACGGCACAGAAGCTCCTGGCTTGTCAATTACTTTTCCATCTACGTATTTGCCAAGACGTGGCCCGATGATGATGATACCAGCCAATGCGCCCCATCCACCTACAGAGTGAACCAAAGTAGAACCAGCAAAATCATAGAATCCCATTTCATCAAGGAATCCTCCGCCCCATTTCCATGAGCCCAAGATTGGGTAAACCAACCCTACATAAACCACAGTGAAGATCATGTAAGCTGATACTTTCACACGCTCAGCAATCGCACCAGACACGATAGTGGCAGCAGTCGCAGCAAACATCCCTTGGAACAAGAAATCTGTCCAGTATGTATAACCTGCTCCAGCATAATCAATAGAAGCGCCATCAGTAGCTGCATCGAAACCGATACCCGGTCCAGCAAATCCTAAAACGCCAGAGATGTACTGAAACTCGCCAGGATACATCAAGTTGAATCCACAGATCAAATAAGTCAATAGACCGATGATCGGTGTAATAGTATTTTTGAACAGGATGTTCACTGTGTTTTTGGATTGTCCAAAACCAGCCTCCACACCTGCAAAGCCCAAGTGCATAATAAACACCAAAGCTGTAGCCAACATCATCCAGATGTTGTTTGCCGTAAAAAGCGCAACAGCTCCTTCAGAAGCCTGTGCGGCCGCCTCAGTAGTCATTTCACTCATTACATTAGTCAAAATTGTCATAGCAATAATTTTAAGTTTAAAATAAATTTATAGTCCTAATCAGCAGATGATTTGCCCTTGCTGCAAAGCACAAATCGCCGAATTAAAATGCTAAAGTTTACCCTCTCTTGTATTCTCTATTCTCTCATCAAAACAAGAGTGGGTTTTGAAGTTTTTCATATCCCTCAGCTGCTAAAGTAACAAAACCACGTAGAACTACTTAGTTGAAGTGCAGAAATCGAACTGATTTACATGATATTTATAGTATTTTCAATTTTTCAGTATTTTGATTGTAATTATTCAAACGTCAATGACAAAACCAGTCATACATTGACATATTATCAAAAAAAAGACCCATATTTTGATTTAAACCTCTCTAATATGCGGTCATTACATTTATTTTACTGCGTTATGGCAGGTTTATTACTTGGAAGTATTTAAGTATTGAAGAAATACTGAGTTTTGATTTTACGTAAATACTTAAGTACATTAGTAGACAACATTTGCCTCACACACTTGACAAACACTAAAAACACTGGAAATCAAGCAGAAGAACTCATCGCCCAACATCTCATGACATTGGGTTACCGTATTTTGGCAAGAAACTATAGGTACAAAAGAGCAGAGATAGACATGATAGTAAGCACAGAGGATTTACTGCTTTTTGTAGAGGTGAAATATCGCAAAAGCGAGAGATATGGACATCCCGAAGCATTTGTCTCCCCCAATCAACAGTCTTTGATCCTATCAGCAGCTGCCCATTACTTAGAAGAGACACGTTGGCCAAAAGCCATACGATTTGATGTGTTTTCGGTCAATGCAGAGAACAAAATCACCCATTTCGAGGATGCCTTTCACTAGGCTCTGTCATGACTCGTATATCTTTCGAATCAACTCCGCGTACCGCGTCTTGATTACACGACGCTTGAGTTTGAGCGTAGGTGTCAACTCTCCCGTATCCACACCCCACTCATCCTCCACAAGCTCATATTTCTTGACTTGTTCCCAGTGACCAAAACCAGTATTGTACTTATCGATCTGAGATTGGATCAAAGTAGCGACCTGCGGATGTTTGAGTAGCTCACTCGTGCGAGAAAAAACCACCCCATGATGAGTACACCAATCCGTAAGTGCCAACACATTGGGCACAATGATCGCCGCTGGAAACTTCTGCCCCTCACCTATGACCATAATTTGTTCTATAAAAGGAGATTCTTTGAATCGGTTTTCCATTCGCTGTGGAGCGATATACTTTCCTCCTGAAGTTTTAAACATCTCCTTCTTCCGATCAGTAATTTTGAGAAAATTGTCCTCCAGCTCACCGATATCTCCTGTATGTAACCATCCCTCTTGAATAATCTCTGCTGTTAGTTCTGGAGCCTTGTAATAGCCAAGCATCACATTTGGACCTTGACAAAGAATCTCTCCATCCTCTGCAATCTTGACTTGAATCCTGTCCAATACACGACCTACGGTACCGACTCGCACTCCTCCTTCAAAGGGCACATTAAAAGCAATACCTGGAGAGGTCTCTGTCAGTCCATACCCCTCACAAACAGGAATCCCCGCGGCCCAAAATACGCGTGCCAACCGAGGCTGTAGCGCAGCGGCTCCCACCAAGACATAACTCAGGTTGCCTCCGAGAGCTTCTATCCATTTCGTGAAGATCAACCTACGGGCAATTTTCAGCTGGACCGTGTACCATACCCCCTGATACGCATAGGGTTCAAATTTCAAACCCAACCTCACCGCCCAAAAAAACAGTTTACGCTTCACCCATGACAACTCATAACCTTTGGCCACAATACGATCATACACCTTTTCCAACAAACGAGGTACCGTTGTAAACATTAGCGGTTTGACCTCCTTGAGATTATCTGCCAAGGTATCCATGCTCTCTGCATAATAGATCGATACACTCCTGAAAAAATAAAAAGAAATTGCCGTCCTCTCCAGAATATGACACAGTGGCAAAAAACTCAAAGCAGACCCTCCGTGATCAAACAATTCCCTAAGAGCTACTTTGACCGCTCGGGCATTGCTGACGACATTGTCATGTGACAGCATGACCCCTTTGGGTTTGCCTGTAGTACCTGAAGTATAAATGATAGTAAACAAGTCCTCGGGTCGAATAGTCGACTTGATTTGCTCTACACGCGCACAGTCCCCATTGGGGTCCAAACTCAACACCTGTTTCCAATTGGGACACTCCTCGACATCCTCAAACGAATAGATATGTTGCACACTTGTAGTCTTTGAAGCCTCTTGCACCTTGCCTACCAACTCCTGATCCGCTGCAAAGACCACCTTGACCTCTGCGTGCTCAAAAATATATCGGTAATCCTCTACAGTGATGGTCGGATACATCGGAACAGACACAGCACCTATTTCGCTGCATGCCTGGTCTACGAAATTCCACTCAGCCCGATTGGGCGATATGATGGCCACCTTATCTCCTGGTCCTACCCCTAGTTTGAGCAGACCGAGACTCAGTTTGGCTGAGATATCCAGCACTTCTCCCGTTGAGTAGGCACGCCAATTCCCTTGTTCCTTTTGACTCAAACACACCTCGAGAGGGTGTGTAGCCAATTGATAATGGAGAAAATCAAATACACGTGTCGGACTATTCATAATCAAGTATTAGTCATCAAGATAATCAATTCAAAAGGAAATATCCTCCATGTTTGGCCCCCGAACAAAGACCTCACTACAATCTATCCAGCACCTTGCGGATCAAGGAATCAATTACCTTGTCGGGGTCTTTAGAAAACTTATTTTTTGCTCGGTTGGCAATAATAGCATTGAGGCTAAGCATCTCGTGTCCCATGAGCCGACCAAGGGCATAATATCCCGCCGTCTCCATTTCGAAATTTGTCAACCAAAAGTCGTCGACGTGAAAATACATCAAGTCCTCCATCAAATGCGGATATTTCACATCCAATCGAATGTTTCGCCCTTGTGGGGCATAGAACCCTGGACAAGTTACGGTATTGCCTCGTAACATATCAAAAGCGAATTTCTCTCTCAATGTAACGGACCCTTCCACACAATACGGCTTGAATGGCAAATCGATGTACTGTTTGAGTTTATTGGTCAGGGTGTTTTCAAACCCTGTCTGCCTGAGGTTGTAAAACATCATCAAAGTATCCAGCCCTATCCCAAAATCAGACACCAAGTGAGTTCCCAGTCGCAAATCCTCCTGCAACCCCCCAGAGGTCCCTATTCGAATGATATTCAGCTTACGCTTTTTCTCTTTGACTTGACGTGTCTCCAAATCGATATTAGCCAATGCATCCAACTCCGTCATGAATATCTCGACATTGTCAGTCCCCATACCTGTACTGATCACTGTCACTTTTTTCCCTTTGTAGCTTCCTTTGTGCGTGATAAACTCGCGACGATTCATCTCAAAATCAATCTTATCAAAGTACTGACTGACTCGAAACACACGACTTGGATCACCTACTGTGATGATCGTATCACTGATATTCTCAGGTTTGAGATTGAGATGATAGACACTACCATCTTGATTGAGGATGAGATCCGTTTCTAAGATTGTTTGCATGAAGACATTGGCTCAAAGGACTATTTCAAGATAATGAAAAGTTTGAGAAATCTAGACATTGCGAGTGTCTAGCATCGATGCGACACACTATTTCTTGACTTCTACAGCTGGGTTGCCAAACACAGTCTTGCCAGCAGCCACATCCGCTACGACCACAGATCCAGCTCCTACTCGAGCATTCTTGCCCAATTTGACACCTGAGACGATGGTAGATCCAGAACCTATAAATGCCCCTTCGCCTATCTCTGCATTTGCCCCTATAATGGCTCCAGCACCTACTTGCACAAAGTCTCCCAGCTTAGCAGAATGATCGACAATCGCACCAGAGTGTAGTAGACAATGACTGCCTATCTCTGTTCCTGCTCCTAAAATCACACCTGCATTGACAAAATTACCGTGACCAATGACACATGACTTGGAGATATGGGCTCCATTATGGATCGCATTGACGGGCATTTTCTTTCGCTTGTCGGTGATCATTTTTGCCAAGCTCTTTTTCTCCTTGTTGTCATCCGTTGCAACAAACACCTCACACTTTTTTCCGATCAATTTCAAAAAACCATCGTCATCCGTGCTTCCCAAAACAGGGATATTGTCAATTTCTGTGGCATGTAGATCTTTGTTATCATCCAAAAAACCATAGATGACATTGCCATTCGATTCGAAAATCTCAAGAGCGGCTCTTCCCAAACCTCCTGCTCCAAATATTATTACTGGGTTATCCATACCGCGAAGTTATCGATTATCCGTAGACAATCTCACGTCTTGCTTTTCAAAAAAGGGAGATAAACAGGGATATTGAGAATTAAAAACAAAAGGAGTGGCATGTAATACACCTTGTATCGGGCGATCGTTCCAAGATTGGGCACACTATAACTCAACAGCACCGCACAACACACCACAAACGCCACCAGACTCCAAATTTCTATCAAGTATTGCCTATTCACACTAAATCGTCTCGTCACTGCATATATACAGTAAACCAACAAAGCAAAATTCTCTAGGGCACTCCACACTTGAGGAAAGGACCATGTCTCCCCTAGCATCGGGCGAAAAATACCGGACACAAGAAAATATAACAGATTGATTGCCCATTCGATCATTCCTCCCCCCACCGACCAAGTGCTAATTTGGCTGAAGGAATCACTCTGCTTTAGAATCATGTCATGATTTTGCTGAATCACACCCCACAATTGGCCCCAATGAAAATTGGGACTAAGCCAATACAAAAAAAGATATCCAGGCACAAGCCATAACAAACCAACCCGTACCACACGACTCCAGACACCCCCTTGAGGAAACCAACGTCCCATCACATGGCACGTCATCAAAAACACCACAGCCGGAAACAGTAACGCCGCGATGTAGTATTTAATGACCACCAATACTACAGCTCCCAATATCAACACAGCTCCATCCAATAAACGGATAACTCGTCTGGATCGATACGACGCATAAAACCCGAGCACGAACAGCAATGCAGCATAAGCCAAACTCTCTTTGAGCAAACCAGAACTCCAAAACACTACCGATGGAAAAAAAAGAAACGATATAACTGCTGGCCATTGGAAGGACTCGTTCCACTCCGAGAAACGAACAACAGCATATATTCCCGCACAAAAACTAAACAATGAAAAATACATCCCACACAACCAGTAATCCACATGCCAAACATAAATCCCTACCGCCACCAACCTCGTGAACCAAATCGCTCTTACAGCCTGACTACTCTCCGGCGCTTCACTGATCTCTGACCAAAATGATTCCCAATCCAACTGTGCCAAGCCCCACGCTTGATCAAAATAAAACCATGTATCTCCTCCTTGATAATGGTACATATACAGCAATCCCAGAAGCAGACCACAGCACAATTTGAACACGAAAGCCACCCAAAACACAGCCGGATGCAACCCCGCACCAATCCCACGACGAATCAAAAGCACTCCTCCTGCCAAGAACAGCAGGTTCAACACGTACACTATGATGTTTTGCAAAATCAGTCTGAGATCAGTTTGATCCCAATTTTACAGGAAAGACACTTCTTTTTCAAACAAAACTCATTCTTCAATTCGATCAAAGCCTGACTATCGAAAGCCGACTTAGCCCTGATCCCCAAATACTCCCACCTATCTAGAATATGGTTCTGCTCTGGCTTCAGGCTTTGCAAAAGCTGCACTGCACGATCCATATAGGACTCCTGCCTCACATGCTGACTATATGCAGCAAGGATGGGCGCCACACTATTGATTAGCATGACCTCTAAACTCCCTGACCCCAAGCCACCAAACTTACGGGCTGACTCCTTGTCAAAATCATAGTGGCTTTGCCAATATTCAGAAGGGGGATGAACAAACATTTTCTTGAGTTCGGTAATCGACTCGTGATTCAGTATTCGATCAAAAAATTTGGCATTGTCTGTAAAAAAAGAGGCCAACTGAGCCAAACGAATTGTCGGGAAATTCCATGGACGCATCCTCAAAAACTCCCATTCCACACGTAGCATACCACGCCCCTTCAAATTGTACTTTTGGGACAGGTACTGGTAGCGATCTGCTAACCTCTGATGATACCCATCTTCGATGTCTCCTTCCAAAAAGCCCGCAACTCCATACACCAGTGCTTCGATATCAACGATGTTATGCAGATGCTTGAGAAGAATTTTGTGGGTAAGGACATTTGACAACTTCAACATAGATTCAGCATTCTTCTTGAAACCAAAGTTCTGCGCGATGGTCTGATAGGCCGTATCTTCCCAAGACCCTTTGTTTTGTTCCAACCGCTCTAGTATTTCTTTGGACTTTCGCCGAAGACGCTCTACCCCGACCTGATCACACATCGAGACCTTATCGATAGTTCGCACTTGATCCAATTGACTTTGGCAAGGGATTTCGGCGGGTTGATTGATCAGGTTTTTGTAGCGAGACACGAAGCTTTCGCTCACCCTACTTTTCAACTCCAAAACAGGAAGAACCTCACCATCCTCTCGACGACACTCTCGGTCGTCGTGCCATACGACATGCAAGATGACTGTATTGTATTTGGGGTCTTTGTGGTGCTGATGATGCTCCCAATCAGAGGAGTTGACATGTATCTCCACACTGCCAAACCATTGAATACCGTCAATCTTCAGCTTGGATTGTAGGAAATCCGGCCCTCCCTCTGTATTGTGGTGACCGGTAGCAAAAACATCGACAACTCCACCGTTTGTCGTTTGCAGCCCTTGCGTATCATAGTGCTGATACTGCCAAACGAAATGTAAAAAAGATTCTTGCACAGTTTTCCGAAGCTACTCTCAAAAAAACTACTGCTACCAAATAAACGAAAATGTAACGAGCTATCCAAAAAATCAGGTCAATCCGAGTTTTTGTCGATGATCAGTCTTGCTGACTTCAAATGACTCCATGTCTTCCAAGAGTTCTTTGACATTGTCCCGAATCACAAACAAACTGAGATGATCTTCTCGAATCAATTCGTTCTTTAGCATGTGGTCCATGAAAATCATCAGCGGGTCATAATACCCGTTGACATTCAAGATCCCAATGGGTTTTTGCACCAACCCCAGTTGACCCCAAGTCAAGATCTCCGCCAGCTCCTCCAAAGTTCCAAAGCCGCCAGGCATCGCGATAAATCCCTCCGCTCGCTCGGCCATCTCTGTTTTTCGCTGATGCATGGACTCGGTCCGAATGATCTCTGTAACCCCTTTGTGCGTAATCTCTACCGTATCTAGAAAACCCGGAATCACCCCGATAACCCGGCCTCCCTTAGCTAGACATGCGTCTGCAAGCACACCCATCAGGCCTATACTGGCTCCCCCATAAACCAAGCTAACCTGCCTCTCTGCCAGCTCCTGTCCCAGTTCTGCAGCCACTTCTTTCATCGCAGGATTATTTCCCATCGACGAACCACAATACACACAAATACTTTTCATGTCTTTTTGTTCAAATCTAGCAATCCTATTGACAATAGTTCCAAATTAACAAGATCGATTGGTCGGTAAAAATTAGAAGCTTACTTTTGCGCAAATATTAGGACACAAATGGCAAGAGAGAAGTTGAAGGAAGAGGACAAGAGGAAGCTCAATGGCGAAAATTTCAAAAAGCTATACGGCATCTTTCAATACTTGATCCCATACAAATCAAAGTTTATCGTAGGGCTTATTTTCTTAGTCATTGGTAGCTTTTTACTATTGGCCTTCCCCCTCGTAGCAGGCAAGCTCATCGACGCAGCGAGTGGCGACCAAAGCTGGATACTCACAGACATCACACAGATCGCTTTATTTCTACTTGGCATTCTATTTCTACAAGCCATCATCTCTTACTTTCGCGTGTACCTGTTTGCACAAGTCAGCGAAAACGCGATGGCTGACATCCGCAACGGCCTCTACAAAAGAATCATTCAACTGCCTATTTCATTTTTTGACAAAAACCGGACAGGCGACCTGATGAGCCGCATGACCGCCGATGTGAGCATGTTGCAAACGACCTTCTCCACCACACTCGCAGAGCTTATCCGCCAGATCATCACACTGATCGTAGGCTTGACACTGATTTTCGTCACGACGCCTGCTCTGAGTGTATTCATGCTCTGCGTGCTGCCCATTTTGATTTTTGTCGCGATGATTTTTGGAAAAAAAATCCGCAAATTGTCCCGTATCTCTCAGGACGAACTAGCCGCCTCATCCACTATCGCTGAAGAGACCTTCCAATCTATACTGGCAGTCAAATCCTTCACCAACGAGACCTACGAACAAAATCGATTCTTTGGATCACTCAGTAGAGTAGTAGATGCAGCCATCGGAGCAGCCAAATACCGAGCAGGTTTCATTTCATTTATCATCTTTGCACTACTCGGTGCGATGGTAGCCATCATTTGGTATGGAGCAGTTCTCCTCCAAAATGGAGAAATGAGTATCGGAGACTTGATTTCATTTGTCCTCTACACCTCCTTCATCGGAGGATCCATCGCAGGTCTCGGAGACCTATTTGGGCAATTGCAACGAGCCATTGGTGCCTCAGAGCGTGTCTTAGAGATTCAGAATGAAGCGCCCGAAGAGCTTGAAGAGCAAGTAGCCCCAATAGCCAAAGTAAATGGCAACATTTCATTTGACAAGGTCTCGTTTGCCTACGAAAGCCGCAAAGACATCCAAGTCCTCAATCAGCTCTCACTGGAGATCAAGGCAGGAGAAAAAGTCGCCTTGGTCGGCAAAAGTGGCGCAGGCAAAACAACCATTACCCAGCTACTGCTAAGGCTATACCAAGGACATCAAGGCAGCATCAAAATTGACAACACCAACATCGAAGCTTTCGATATCGCAACCCTACGAGGCAACATCGGTATCGTCCCGCAAGAAATCATCCTATTTGGTGGATCTATCCGAGAAAACATCGCCTACGGCAAGCCCGGCGCAACCGAAGCTGAGATACTCGATGCGGCACAAAAAGCACACGCTATGGAGTTCATAGACAGCTTCCCTGAAGGACTTGACACGCTCGTAGGCGAACGGGGCATCAAGCTCTCTGGTGGCCAACGTCAACGCATCGCCATTGCCCGGACGATACTCAAAAACCCCGCCATCCTCATCCTAGACGAAGCGACCAGCTCATTGGATTCGGAATCAGAAAACCAAGTACAGCAGGCATTCAACGAACTGATGAAAGACCGTACAACACTAATCATAGCGCATCGATTGGCTACTATCAAAACTGCCGACAAGATCTTCGTATTGGAACATGGGCAAATCATAGAGTCCGGCAACCATGACAATCTTGTCAATCAAACCAATAGTACATACAGCCACATGGTCAATCTACAATTGGTCGAATAATCTTACACATTGAACCCGTAGATTGTAGCACTGATCTAAAGCACCCAAAAGAGTTGAGTATTATATCCTGTTTATATTATATTCTGCTTTCTTTTGCGGTTAGCCCGACCTAGGACACCAAATAACATTGAAGGAATGAACTTGATACTTACTAATCTCTTTTCTGGAACCAACGAAGGCCTATTGTTTGGCATATTCGGGGTGGTCATCGTGCTATTCCTAGTGGTAGACTTGGGACTGGTCCATAAAGGACCCAAGAAGATTTCCCAAAAAGATGCCTTGATGCAAACCATCTTTTGGATTGTAGTATCTGCAATCTTTGGAGGACTCATCTACTATTTTGGTGGCGGGTCTCAAGATGCCTTGGAGTTCTTTTCGGCATATGTCACAGAAAAGGCCCTCTCAGTAGACAATATCTTCGTCATCCTTTTGATCCTTCGGTACTTCAAAGTCAAAGACGAATATTACCATGACATCCTTTTTTGGGGTATCCTAGGAGCCATCGTATTCCGTGCCATTTTCATCTTCCTTGGGGCATTGCTGATTGGTGAGTTCCACTGGATCTTGTACATCTTCGGTGTGTTTTTGATTTATTCGGGCATCAAAATATTCAACGAAGACGAAGAAATGGATGTCAATCCAGAAAAAAACATCCTTACGAAATGGGCGAGAAAATTTCTCCCCATCTCCAAAGACGAAAAAGGAGGAAAATTCGCCTTTCGAGAAAATGGAAAGTTTTGGTTTACCCCCCTATTTCTCGTCATCCTATTGATCGAATCTACAGATTTGATCTTTGCAGTGGATTCTATTCCCGCAGCTTTTGCCATCAGTCAAAACGAGTTCATCATCTACACTTCCAATATTTTCGCAGTGATGGGCTTGAGAGCTATGTTCTTTCTTTTAGCCAATATTTTGGACAAGTTCTACCTTCTTCAAAAGGGTCTTTCGGTAGTACTTATCTTTATAGGCGCAAAAATGCTCCTAGAGTGGGACATCCTACAGCGTGGCTTTGAATGGATCGGCATAGGACATCTACACATACCTGTGATCTGGTCATTTATCGTTATCATCTTGGCACTGACACTATCCATTGTGCTCTCGATTCTTTTCCCGCAGTCTCCAGAGGCCGTGGAAACTGTCGAACAAGCCGACACAAAGTAAGTGTAGCCTTTTTCTTTCTTTTTCGTAAATCTAAAATAAAAACGTACAAGAATGATAGTTCCCTTTGACCAAATGCCCGAATCGGCAAGAGTATGGATATACCAAGCCAATAAATCATTTGAGCCACAAGACTTGAGGCTCATTCAAGAGGAAGCCACACAATTTTTAACAGGATGGGCAGCACATGGTGCCCCGCTCAAGAGCGCATTCAAAGTCCTTCACGATAAATTTTTGATTTTGTCTGTCGACGAAAGTTTAAACCAAGCCAGCGGCTGTTCGATTGATGCGTCCGTAGGTCTAGTTCGCAACTTAGCCCAAAAGCTCAACGTGGATTTTTTTGACCGTACCCAGGTTTGCTTTATACTCCAGGATGAAATTTTCGAAAGCCCTATTTCTGAGCTCAAAACCCATATCGAAAATGGGAAAATCAAAAAAGACACCTTGACCTTCAACCACTTGGTCCCGACCATCCAAGAGCTCAATGCATCGTGGATAGTGCCCGCACAAGACAGCTGGATCAAAAGATATTTCTAAGCTCATTTTCTTTTATTAGATTACTCATTAGATGAAAATGTTTAATCGATACCTCATTTCCGCTCTGCTCCTAGTAGTCGCCAGTTGTAGCCCTCTCAAAAAAGCCAACAAGAGTTTCGACAAGGGGGAATACAGTACGGCCATCCATCAATACAAGAAAGCACTCAAAGCAGACGACCCCCTATCTAACTATGCCCTAGCAGAAGCCTACCGCAAATCCAACAACCTCAAAAAATCAGAACCCTACTATAAGGCTGCCATCGACCATGGCACGAAAGAAGAAAAAGCTTACTATTACTATGCTTTGGCCCTCAAAAGCAACCAAAAAGAAGAGGAAGAAAAGAAAATTCTCCGGGAGTACTTGGCCAAAGCCGAAGACGAAGATGTCATCATATGGGCACAAAACGAGTTGGACAATCTGTACAAACTAGATGACTTACGCGCAAAAGTCAACTACTTCCGAGTAAAGAATCTAGACGAAATCAATACCCCTGCAGCAGAATACTCCCCCGTATACAACAATGGCTACCTTTACTTCACATCCAATCGAGACGGGGGCAAGACCTACAAAGGAACCGGCACCCCCTTTACCGACATCTACCGTGCACGTACCAAAGGTGCCAAGGTGGACCTTTCAAGCCTAGAGGCACTCGACGACAACATCAACGACCCAGACATCAACGAAGGCACTATCACCATGTCAGCCAACGGGAAAACCGTGATTTTCGCGAAAGCAAACAACGGGAAATCCAACGGGACAAATGAAGTCAACCTCTACTTCACTCGCTACCGAAACGGGCAATGGAGCGAAGCGCGTCCACTCTCTATCAACGGCAAGAACTCTTGGGACTCCACCCCTGCACTCACTGCAGATGGCACAACACTGTACTTCTCCTCCAACAGAGAGGGAGGCTATGGCGGACTAGACATCTACATCGCTAAACTCAACAGAAGAGGTCGATGGGTAGACATTCGCAACATGGGGCCACACATCAATACCCCTGGCAATGAAATATTTCCCTATGTGGGCGGGACCGGCATGCTGTACTTCTCATCAGACGGGCAGGCAGGATTCGGTGGGCTCGATATTTTCCAAGCCACAAGAGATGGAGGACAGGTAGTCGTCGAAAACCTTGGACTCCCTATCAATTCTCCTGCCGATGATTTTGGCCTATTCTTGTTCAACCCTTCTCGTGGGTTCTTTACATCCAACAGAAAAGGAGGCAAAGGAGATGATGACATATACACCTTCGTCAATGATGACCCGAACCTCAAAATCGTCAATTATTTCCTCTCAGGCACCACACTGACCCCAGACCAACAAGGAATCATGCAACCACTATCCAATACCAAAGTCGTGCTCGTGGACGAAGAAGACGGCATCATAGACGAGGTATTCACCAAGTCCGATGGGCAATACGAGTTTCGTGTGTATGCTGAAGAGAACTACTACCTCATCGCCGAAAAAGAAAACTACTTCACGACCAGAATCGATTTTTCTACGATCGGAAAATCCCTCGACAAAACCACCTTAAAAGAAATGGTCACTAACGTCAATTTCGAGATCGATCTCCCTCTCAACCAGATCGTCATCGAAAAACCTATCGTACTCAACAACATCTACTACGATCTAGATAAATCAGACATCAAAGAAGAGGCTGCCAAGGAACTGGACAAACTAGTAGTGATCATGCGTGACAATCCCGAGATCACCATCGAACTGAGTTCGCATACTGATGTCCGTGCAGATGAAAAATATAACCAACAGCTTTCACAGCGTAGAGCACAATCTGCAGTAGACTACATCATCGCCCAAGGGATAGATAGCAAGCGAATCACAGCCAAAGGCTATGGAGAGTCCAAACTCATCATCGAAAATGCAGACTCCGAAATCGAACACCAACAAAACCGTCGTACGGAATTTAAAGTGATCAAGTACAACCCCAAAGATACAAGTGATGAAGAAGGGGATTTCGAACAAGGCGAAGAAGGGGATGAAGATTCTGAACAAGATGATAGTGATCGTTTCTTTTCGGATTTGGACGAAGACACCGAAAACTAATCCTTGGTTTTCTAAGAATTTTTCCTAATTTGTAACTCTACTCGTCGAGTTGAGAAAAGTTCTACTCGCCACAAGCAGCAAGAACAGCCCTACGAACTTATTTATGGCATATCTACTTAAAATTTATTTTTAGGGGATTCGCTTATTTTATAAGTGCTAGGAATTTTTCATTTTTGATAACGAAGAAAAATAGATTGAATTCACATGAAAGGATTTTTTATAAGAGCCACTAGAATCACACCATCGATATATTTCAATCCACAAAAGGGGTTGCTTGACATCAGGGGGAAATCAAGCCCAGAAAATCCATTGGCATTTTACAAACACTTGCACGAGAGCATTGATCAGTTTGGCAGTACAGACACCCCTACGTTGACGCTCAATATTGCCTATGAGTATTTCAACACGAGTTCGTCAAAATGCATCTATATCCTATTCAAGAAAGTCAATGACCTGAGAATCGATAAAGGCAAAAATGTCAAAGTAAACTGGTACTTCGAAGACGGTGACGAAGACATGCAAGAAGCCGGTGAAGATTTGAGTTCGTTCTTCAACTATGAATTCAACTATGTAGAAATCCCAGAAATCAACGTCTTGGGTGAGATGAGAAAAGAAGAAGAAAATTAATACAGCCACCAAGACACAAAAAAAGCACTGCGTATCCTGCAGTGCTTTTTTTGTGCCTCACCCCGCATTACATCTGTCCACTCCACGGAGGAGTCACTCCGATAAACCGAGCATAGGTGACAAACTGACCTTTGTGCTCGGAACAATGGGAATTGCAGATGGACATGATCGCTCTTTTGGTGTACTTGCCAAATGGCAATTCAACCTCAGTCTCTAGATCATTTTTCTTAATTGCCGCAGAAGCTGCAGTCACATAATCGAATGAATCATTGATGGCTTTGAGCAAGTCCTCTTTCGACTTGAGTGTCTTTTCAAAACTCTGCGCGTCCACACCAACAGCAGGCGCTGCTCCCAAGAAGCCCCCAAACATATAGTTGGCCGCAGCGATGTGAGCGACCACTTCTGAGATGGTTCTGACATCGGTATTAGGCTTCCAACCAAGCATATCATCTGGGATAATCTCCAGCAGTTGAACGATGTGTCCTTTGTTGAAGGAAGCTCCTCCAGCAAACTCTTGTTGTACAGTAGGTGCTTGTCCCCACGCTAGCATCGGGACAAAAACGAAAAGGTAGATTAGTTTTTTCATATCTATTATAGTGTTTGGTTTCTAAACCCTGTACGGGCTAATGAACATGGTGTTCTATTTCACTCTGACGAAAGTTGCTTAAATACCTCGACAATATTAGCGACAAAGTGAATCTTTATTCGAAATTTGGATGGATCCAAAGATTTTTGATTCACTTGAGAAATGTAAATATCTGAAAAGCCCAATTTTTCAGCCTCAGAAACTCGATTTTCGATGCGATTGACTGCTCTCACCTCTCCGCCCAGCCCCACTTCACCTGCAAAGCAAATGTCGGACGATATCACCTGATCTTCATGTGAGGACACCACCGATACGCAGATACTCAAATCGAGTGCTGGATCGTCTATTTTCAATCCTCCAGCAATGTTGAGAAAAACGTCTTGATTGCCAAGCCGAAGACCTCCTCGTTTTTCGAGTACGGCGAGGAGCATATTGAGACGCTTGGCATCATAGCCTGTCGTAGATCGCTGTGGTGTGCCATACGCCGAGGTGCTCACCAGAGCTTGAGTCTCTATAAGCAAGGGACGGTTGCCCTCAATCGAAGCACCTATAGTCACTCCACTGAGTTGGTTGTCCTTATTAGAAATCAAAATCTCAGACGGGTTGGTCACTTGTCGCATCCCATTGCCCAACATCTCATACAAACCAATCTCCGAGGTAGAACCAAAGCGATTTTTGGTCGTACGTAAAATCCGATAACTCAAATGACGATCCCCCTCGAACTGTAAGACCGTATCCACCATGTGCTCCAACACCTTCGGACCTGCTATACTTCCTTCTTTGGTGATGTGTCCAATCATGAATACCGGTACCCCTGAAGTCTTGGCAAACTGCAGCAACTCCCCGGTACACTCGCGTACCTGACTCACGCTCCCCGCCGAACTGTCAATTTTGGCACTGTAGAGCGTTTGTATCGAATCGATGACCAACACATCAGGCTGTACCTGAAGGACCTGTTGAAAAATCTGGCTCACAGAGGTCTCCGCTAGCAAAAAACAATTGTCCGAAGACAAAGGGGCCATTCGCTCAGCCCGCATCTTGATCTGCTGAGGGCTCTCCTCTCCTGACACATAGAGCACCTTGCGGTCATTCATTTTCAAGGCCATCTGCAAAAAAAGTGTCGATTTCCCAATACCAGGCTCTCCCCCCACCAGTACCAAAGACCCCGCTACGATGCCTCCACCAAGGACACGGTCCAGCTCCTGGTCGTGAGTCGTGACACGCTCACTTTTCTCGGATTGTACCTCCTTGATTTTCACTGGCCGGTTAGGGACCTTCTTTTGCGGCTCTTGAGAACTCCATATTTTGACATTTTTCTCAGAAGTAGATTCAATCACTTCTTCTACATAGGAATTCCACTCGCCACAGCTGTTGCACTTGCCAACCCATTTGGCAGATTGTGCGCCACAGTTTTGACAAAAAAATACAGTTTTTGCTTTCGCCATAAGTACATGATTCTAAGGATACGAAATTAACAAATCTAAAATCGGTTTAACCCAAAAAGTAGAACATGAGACATCTCACCTCCGCATATTTGCACCCCTAGGACAAAAGGAATAGATTTGCCCTTATTTTAAAAGATTCTAAATAACGCAAATGGAAAAATCAGCAGCTGATTTGACTCCAGGTCAAAAGGGCATGGTCAAAGATTTCACCGACGAGTATATCTCTCTCAAGTTGTTGGAAATGGGTGTGCTCCCGGGCACAGAAATCCTCATGAAGTTTGCTGCTCCACTTGGTGATCCGATTTGTGTCGAAGTGTCGGGCTATGCACTCTCCTTGAGAGTCGAAGAAGCCAAGACTATCATCCTCTCATAACCCTCGCATGAAAAAAGCTATCAACGTCGCACTCGTCGGCAATCCTAACGCAGGAAAAACGTCGGTATTCAACCTGCTCACGGGTATGAACCAAAAAGTCGGAAACTTCCCTGGAGTCACCATGGACAAAGTTTCCGGCACCTACCTGCATCAAGAGGCGCTCACCAACGTCCTTGACCTCCCTGGCACCTACAGTATCTACCCACGGTCTATGGACGAACGAGTCGTGTTCGATTTCCTCAGCGACGAAAATGCTCACGACTATCCGGACAAAATCATCGCGGTAGCCGATGCCTCCAACCTCGAAAGGAACTTACTCCTTTTCTCCGAAATCATCGATCTCGGGCAGCCTACGATCCTCGTACTCACCATGCTGGATATCGCCAACAAACAAGGCATCAACATCGATATCACTGCCCTTGAGAAAGAATTCAACACCAAGGTCATCCCCATCAACGGACGAAATGGCGAAGGGCTAGGAGAACTCAAAGACGAGATACTCAATGAAACAAGCCAAGACTACAAGCCCTTCTATGACACCAATACATTGTCGCCTGAGATCATACCTGTGATCCGTGACAAGTTCAACCTCAAAAACGACTATGTAGCGTACCAATACGCACAGCAGACCTACAGCAAATCTTTTTTGAGCAACGAAGAGAAGCAATTTATAGCAGACGCTAAAGTCAAGTACAACTTCTGTGACCGGCAGTTTCAGACCACAGAAACTGTCGAACGGTACAAAATCATCCGCAACAAACTCCGTGATGTCGTCACCAAAACCGTCGAAACGGAGGTCAAAACCCGAACAAGTCAACTTGATCGTATTCTGACGCACAAAATCTACGGCTACCTCATTTTCATGGCAGTATTGCTTGTGATGTTTCAAGCCATCTTCGAATGGGCCAACCCCTTCATGGACTGGATCGACATGGGATTCGCAGAGCTCAGCGCTCTAGCCAACGAATACCTGCCATCAGGCATCCTCACCGATCTCATCGCAGAGGGCATCATCCCTGGTCTAGGAGGTGTGGTGATCTTTATCCCTCAAATCGCATTGTTGTTTTGTTTCATTGCGATCTTGGAGGAATCTGGATACATGGCTCGTGTCGTATTTTTGACCGACAAAATCATGCGTAAATTTGGACTCAACGGTAAGTCCATTGTCCCCCTAATCTCTGGGGTCGCTTGTGCCATCCCTGCCATCATGGCTACCCGAAACATCGAAAGTTGGAAGGATCGTATCATTACCATCTTTGTCACTCCCTTTATGAGCTGTTCGGCAAGACTCCCCGTCTATGCCATCTTAATCTCACTTGTGATCCCAGAGCAAAAAGTCCTCGGCATCTTCAACCTACAAGGCTTGACTCTGATGTTCTTGTATCTACTTGGTTTTTTCGGAGCGATTTTCTCTGCATTAATCTTGCAAAAAATCCTCAAAGTCAAAGAACGCAGCTACTTCATCATGGAACTCCCTCTCTACCGTATGCCCAAATGGAGAAATGTTTGGATTACTATTTTCTCCAAAAGCAAGACCTTTGTGTTCGAAGCAGGGAAAATCATCTTGGCGATCTCCATCATACTATGGGTGCTGGCATCCTATGGACCAGGTGATCAGTTCGAAAATGCAGAGGCTCTCGTAGCACAGACACACCCCGAACTGTCCAATGATGTAGAGGCCTTGGATCACGCGGTGGCTTCATATCGCCTCGAAAACTCCTACGCAGGCATCCTTGGCAAGTCCATCGAACCAATGATTCGACCTCTCGGGTACGATTGGAAAATAGGTATCGCACTCATCACTTCATTCGCGGCTCGTGAAGTATTCGTAGGTACAATCGCTACGATCTACAGTGTAGGCGCTGACGAAGAAAATGAAAGCACCATCAAAGACAAACTCCGTGCAGAAGTCAACCCCATCACCGGTGGACCGATGTACACTTTTGCACTTGGCCTCTCACTCATGATCTTCTACGCCTTTGCAATGCAGTGCATGAGTACCCTCGCGGTAGTATACCGAGAGACCAAGTCGCTCAAATGGCCTATTTTGCAATTGATTTACATGTCAGGTCTAGCCTACGTGTGTGCATTGATAGCCTACCAAGTCTTCAAATAAATGAGTCACAACGACAAAAAACAGTATTTCGAATCGCGCAGAGATCAATTCTATCAGGAGTATCTATCTAAAAAAAGACAGGCTTCTGTACTCGGATGGGTACGGTTCATCAGCTTTGTGATCGTGGCATATGTCATTTATCTGTTGTTCCAAAATCGTGAAACAGCCTTTGCCTTATTCACTTTTATACTCTATGTTCCTTGCTTTGGTTTGTTGATCAATCGACACAATCGCAAAAATTTTGAGCTCCAACTTGCCAAGAGTTTGACACAAGTCAACGATGAAGAAATCCTGCGCATCGACCGACAACTCAAAACCTTCCCAGATGGGAATTCTTACTTGCATAGTGGTCATCCCTACGCTCCAGACTTAGACATCTTTGGCAAACACTCGTTGTTTCAGTTGCTCAACAGGAGTCGCTTTGTTGGCAGTCAAGACACCCTCGCTGCTTGGCTTTCTAGCCCCGCTACAACGGAGGAAATAAATGCACGTCAAGCAGCCATACGCGAGCTCAGCGAAGACTTAGACTGGAATCAAAAACACACCGCTTACAGTTTGGTCCATGTAGCCAACAAAGAGGAAGAAAAACTTGATTTGACTGAATTCGTCCAAGGACTAGAGTCAGACACCCAAGTCCCCCTGCCCGCGCTATGGTCTGTCGCTCAAATCGCACTCCCCCTCGCTACACTCAGTCTCATCATTAGCATAGAGATCTTTGCAATCCCCTTTCAATGGATCTTCCTTGCTGTAGGAATCAACTTCCTACTTTTGAGAGTAGTTTTCCAGCCCTTGCTCAACCTGACCAAAAACCTAAGCGCCTTCAACCGTCTACTCAAAGGCTATGAGTTGCTCATTCGTGATATCGAAACCCGTGATTTTGAAAGCCCTCACCTCACTCAACTCAAGGACAAGTTCGGAAAAAACCACGCTGCTTCATCAGCCATCCGACAACTCCGCATCTCACTAGATTTCCTCACCAATCGAGGCAACATGATTTACCAAATCATCAACTCCCTTCTTTTGACCGATCTCATGATCATACACCGCATCAAGCGCTGGCACCAACACCATAGCCCTTTGGTTCTACAATGGTTTTCCGCTGTAGATCAAGTCGTCGCACTATCGGACTTGGCGACATACACCTTTGTTGAATCAAGCTACAGCTTTCCACGAGTAGAAGACCAACCTTGCCAATTTGCGACCCAAAAGATGAGACATCCCTTGTTGCTCCCGACAAAATCAGTCTCCAATGATTTTTCTCTTTCGGGAAAAGGAAAACTCGCTCTCGTCACTGGCTCCAACATGTCAGGCAAGAGTACTTTTCTCCGTACCCTAGGCATCAACCTCGTACTGGCACAGGCCGGTGCCCCCGTAGCAGCTGAGACACTTTCCTTCTCACCCATTCGGATCTTCACGAGTATGCGGACTCAGGACAACCTCGAAGAAAGCGTCAGTTCATTCTACGCCGAAATCCGACGCATCAAACAGCTCCTCGATGAGCTGAGCGAAGAACAGCCAACTCTCTACCTGCTCGACGAAATCCTCAAAGGCACCAACACGAAAGACAGGCATACAGGAGCTATCGCACTCATCGGTCAACTCACGAACAGCAACTGCATGGGACTAATATCTACTCACGATGTAGAACTCGCCGAACTGCGCAACCCACTGATGAATAACTTCAGCTTCAACAGTACACTAGAAAATGGAGAAATCCACTTCGACTACCAACTCACACCTGGTCCCTGTCGCAGTTTCAACGCCAGCGCCCTCATGGAAAAGATGGGAATTATCAAAAAATAGAAATACTTGCTCTACTTAGACCGGGTCGCTTATTTTTGCGCTTTCATTCTAATATTGCTCTATGACTTTTGATCCTAGTATTTCTATTGGTGTTTTGGGTGGTGGACAGTTGGGTCGCATGATGATCCAGTCTGCCATGGACCTCAACTTAGAGATTTCGTGTATTGACCCGGACCCCAACGCTCCTTGTAAAAACCTCGCAAGCCACTTCGTCAACGGAGACATCACCAACTACGATGAAGTCCTCGCTTTCGGAGACCCCTGTGATGTAATCACAGTAGAAATCGAAAATGTCAATGTCGAAGCGCTCGAAGAACTCGAAAGGCGAGGCAAGAAAGTTTTTCCGCAACCCTCCGTCCTGAGAACTATCAAGGACAAGGGACTCCAAAAACAATTCTATCTAGATCATGACATTCCTACCTCAGAGTTTGTGTTCATCCACCAAAAGGAAGACCTGCAGGACTATACCGACATGCTCCCTGCCGCCAACAAACTCCGCACAGACGGGTATGATGGGCGAGGTGTACAGATCATCAAAACAGCAGAACAACTGGATAAAGGGTTTGAAGCCCCCTCTATTTTGGAGAAGTTCGTTGACTACCAAAAAGAAATATCGGTCATCGTAGCACGCAACGAAAACGGAGACATGACTACCTTCCCTGTCGTAGAACTCGAGTATCATCCAGAGCAAAATCTCGTAGAATTTCTTTTTTCCCCTTCAGAGATTGATCTCGACATACGCAACAGAGCACGAGAACTAGCTGAAACCGTGATATCAAAATTTGATATGGTGGGATTACTGGCCGTAGAAATGTTCGTCACCAAGGATGGCAATCTCATGGTCAACGAATGCGCACCTCGTACGCACAACAGTGGACATCACACCATTGAGGGCAACATCACTTCGCAGTTTGAGCAGCATATCCGTGCCATCCTCAACCTACCTCTAGGTGATACCGACACCAAAGGCAGTGCGGTGATGATCAATCTGCTCGGGCACCCTGACCATACAGGCCTTGCAAAATACGAAGGGATCGATCAGGCCATGGGAATCAAAGGCATGCACGTCCACTTGTACGGCAAAAAACACACCAAGCCGTATCGAAAGATGGGCCATGTGACACTGGTAGGCAAAGACCTCCAAACCTTGAAACAAACCGCAAGAAAACTCAAAGAAAGCATCAAAATAATCGCATAATACTATGACAGCACAAGTAGGAATCATCATGGGTAGTAAGTCTGACCTCAACATCATGAACCAGGCAGCACAAGTACTCGAAGAACTCGGTGTAGCCTACGAGCTCACCATCGTCTCGGCCCACCGAACCCCCCACCGAATGGTAGAATATGCAGAATCCGCCAAAGATAAAGGCCTCAAAGTAATCATTGCAGGAGCAGGAGGAGCCGCACATCTGCCCGGCATGGTCGCTTCACTGACGACACTACCTGTCATAGGAGTCCCTGTCAAATCAAGTAACTCAATTGACGGTTGGGACTCAATACTCTCGATATTGCAAATGCCTGGTGGTGTACCTGTAGCGACTGTTGCTCTAGATGGTGCCAAAAATGCAGGCATCTTGGCAGCACAAATCATTGGGAGCCATGACACTCAAATCGGTAATAATCTAGCCAAATACAAGTTAGACATGAAACAAAAAGTGGAAGATTCTATTAAGGAATTGTAGTATTTGGATTTAATCCTGTGCTCCTGCAATAATTGCCAGATCGAACGTTTAAGAGTAGGTTTATTTTACGATTTTACATTCATAAACCATTTCATCATCAGCTAGTGGATCTATTTTGGACGCCTAAATGTGTGATATAACTCCGAATAAACTTGAAACATCTTAACCGACAAAAACCCCACCTGTTTTCGTCTTTCCTATTTGCCTCTCTTGCATTCTTTGGATGCAACACCGACCAATTGGATTTTGACAATATAGAGCTCCCCAATTATACAGGTACGGTAGTAGCTCCACTGGGCAACACAACATATACCGCTGGAGAACTCATCGAGGACCTACAAGACGAACAGTTGGAGGTAGATACCACTCAAGCCGGCATACTATCGCTAATCTACCGTGACACCACGGAATTCACTGATGTAGACCAGATTGTAGTCATCGATGACAACAGCAACGAAGGACAAATCGAGTCTCCAGCAGAAATCACCAACGCCTCGCCCATCGAAGCGGGAGATTTGAATTTTTCTCAAAACCTAGAGTTCATTTACCCCATCGAAGATGGCGAAGAACTAGACTCTCTCCTCTACAACGGAGGAACAATCACCATCACCTACGAATCGACCTTTGATGTAGATCTCGAATTTGAGATGGTAATCAACGACATAATCGACCGCAATACTGGTCTCCCCATCGTCCTCAACGCTAACGTAGCACCAAACGGGACAGGTAATCAAAGCCAAACCCTCTCAGGGCACATCACCGAAACCACAAAAAACAGTACCAACGAAAACGTATTTACAGGTGTTTTTAACGGCACATTGAAAATACCCGAAGGTGGCAGTGTGTATGCCACTGATGTATTTCAGTACCGCATTGATATCACCGATGCTACATTCGAAACAATCTATGGGTATTTTGGAGAAAAGAACTTATCCATTGATTCCCAAGTCATCGAAATGGACTTCTTTGACGAACTAGATGGAGACATTAAATTCAACAACCCAGAGGTTCGGTTGACCATAGACAACTCCTTTGGGGTCACCATGGGTCTAGAACTCAATCAAATCGTGTCCACCAATGCAGATGGTGACCAAGTCACTCTTTCGGGCAGCATCACCGAGTCTCCACAATTTGTCAATGCCCCAGACATCTATTCTGTAGGATCAACGACAAGTTCCACCATCCGGATCAACAATAGCAATTCCAATATTGGTGAGCTATTTAGCAATGCTCCCAACCGCTTAGACTTTGCGATCAATGCCCTAAGCAACTACAGCAACAGCAACAACATCGTACCTATCGAGGACCGTAACTTTGTCGACCAAAACAGCAGTGCTACGACAATCATGGAAATAGAACTTCCTCTCGAACTACAGATCAGCAACATTGCCAGAAACATAGACTACAGCTTAGAAGACATCGATTTTGAAGAGGCGGACTCCCTATTCCTCCGAATCAAGACACTCAACCGACTCCCTCTCAGCGGCACGATTGATCTCCAATTTTTAGACATAGACAGTGCGGTGGTCTACCAATTAGATCAAGTCACTGTATTTAATTCCCCGGAGGTTCCCTCCAACGGTAAAGTACAAGACCCTTCTGAAAACATCAGTTTCGTCAAAATATATGGAGAGGGCATCGAGGCGCTCAACAACGAACCAACACTACGTCTGTTGCTCAACATCGACAGTTATGATGCGATAAATGACACCTACGTCAAAATATACGCAGACTACGAATTAGAAATTATTTTGGGAGTGCAAGCCACTCTAGACATAGAACTATAAAGCATTGAAAGCAAATCTAACCCTCACCACCTTGCTCCTGTTCTGCATCAATTTTGCGGCAAACGCCCAATCGGGTCTATCCCTATACCATCTTGGCAACAGAACCTTCCAAGGCAACAACATGAACGCATCCTATGTCCCTGAGGCAAAAGTGTTTTTTGGATTGCCTCTCATGTCTGGGCTGGCTGTAGACGTCAACTCACGTGTCAGCTACAATGACATGGTCACTATGGACGAAGATGGCAACAAGGTCTATGATTTTGACAACTTTGTCAATCAATCCCAAGAGCACAATTATCTAGGCGTCGTAGCTGAAATCTCCACCTTCTATTTGGGCATCAAACCCAACAACAATACCGCCATATCTATATTTGTCCGGGAACGAATTTCTACCAAGTCCTTTTACAGTCATGATCTCGTAGACTTTGCCTGGAACGGAAACGAATCCTATATCGGCAAGACATTGGATTTGACCAACACCTTGACAGACTCAAGGTACTACCGTGAATATGGCCTAGGCCTTTGGAAAAAATTCCCCAAACAAAAACTAGAAGTGGGCATCAGAGGCAAGTTCTTGAATGGAATGGTCAGTGCCATTTCTGACACTCAATTTTCGGGATCGGTGACCATAGACGATGACTATCAACACCAACTCCAAATCAAAAACACGGCGGTAAACACCTCAGGACTCAACATCTTGGAAGATGGCTCAAACGAAGAAATCCAAGAATACTTCACCTACAACGACAACTTAGGCTTTGGGATAGATCTAGGTGCCAACTGGCGTATCAACGATAAGTTCAGTACCTCTGTAGCAATCAACGACCTAGGATTCATCAACTGGAAGGCTGATCCTCGCAATTATATTGTCGCCGACACCACTATCAACTTTGGTGACTTCAGCTTCAAAGATGCCGACAACATCGAAGACATCATCAGTGACTCACTCCTCAATAAGCTAGATGACTCGGTGACTTACAAGTCCTACCGATCAGGCCTCAACACCAGCGTGTATGCTAGTGGCATGTACCATCTCAGTCCAAAGGACAAAGTCACGGCTACTGTCTCGTCACGAATCGTCCAAGGCTCTTGGCGCATGCTCTATGCTGTCGGTTATACCAGACAACTGGGCAATATATTCTCCGTATCAGGAAATATCATCAAAAAACCACAACAAGGGATAGATCTCGGGCTAGCAGCAGAGGTCACGCTAGGCGCACTGCAACTCTACATCGCTAGTGACCAAGTTCTCAAATCTTGGGATGTACCCAACATGAAATCTTTCGACATACAGTTTGGCATCAACTTCATTTTCGGAAGGAATAAGGTCAGTGCTTCCAAAACACAAAAGGACTCGCAAAAAGATCTAGAGCATCCGCTAGAATATGGAGAAGGGCGAAAAGTAGAAAAAAGTGACGGACTCTACTTCATCGTACCTAAGCAAAAAAGGCGCCCTATCTACAACGAATAGGACGCTCTCAGCGCACGAGAGAGAGCGTCATCCTCTACTCTAGCTCGCACATAGTTTTTCGATTTGCTTGAGCGTCAAGTGCCCTTCATAAAAAGCTTTGCCAAATATTACGCCATGTACCCCAAGAGCTTTGAGTTGTATGATATCTTCTTCCCCCCTGATCCCTCCACTCGCAAACAAGAAAATCCCGGGGTAGTGATGTAGAATGTCTTTATAAAGATCCACCGAGGGGCCTGACAAGACTCCTTCTCTAGATATATCGGTTGTTTTAAGATACTTCAATCCACGGTCATAAAAATAGGCGATATGTGAGTGCACATCAATTTTGGTATCTTTTTGCCAGCCCCCGACGCGAATCTGTCCATCCAAACTATCTGCAGCCATGGCGATTTTCTCTCTCCCATAAGACATAATCCATGAGGCAAACACATCCGGAGAGTACACTGCCATCGTCGCACAAGTCACACTCTCTGCACCACACTCGAGGACTTTCATGATGTCACCATCTGTATGTACACCACCAGAAAAATTGATGGCCAAATCAGTATAGCCTGCGACGGCTTCCAAAATATTGTAATTGATAACCTTCCCCTTTTTGGCCCCATCTAGATCAACCATGTGCAGCCTAGTGACTCCATGATCTTGAAACTGCTGGGCCAAATCAATCGGATTTTGGTCGTAGATAGTTGCCTTCGAAAAATCACCTTTAGTCACACGGGCGACTTTTCCATCTTTGATGGCAATGGACGGGACGAGTTGCATATTGGGCTGTGGTTTAATGTTTTACTCTGTAAAACAGAGATAGCAAAAAAATACGATAATTACTCTACTTTGACAAGCTTAAATCCCTGACCGTGTATGGTCAAGATGTGAATTTGCTCTTCTTCCTTGATGTACTTTCGCAATTTTGCAATATACACATCCATACTCCGAGCATTGAAATAACTGTCATCCTTCCAGATGGCATTGAGTGCCGCTGTTCTCTCCATGGTCTGATTCATGTTGTCACATAGCATTTTGAACAGCTCATTCTCACGTGAGGTCAACTTCACGTCCCCCGATGGGCGTACCAACAGACTCTTATCATAATAAAACGTCAAAGATCCCAGCTCAAACTTACTCACTAGTGTAGCACTATTGGATAGCCCACCACTCCGCTTGAGAATAGCCTGAATACGTAAAATAAGCTCTTCCATGCTAAAAGGCTTGGTCAAATAATCATCCGCACCGATCTTTAGTCCTGCGATGGTATCCTCTTTCATCGACTTGGCCGTCAAAAAAATCAACGGAATGTTGCGGTCGACCTCTCGAATTTCCTGTGCCAGAGTAAAGCCATCTTTCTTGGGCATCATCACATCCAAAATGCAAAAATCAAACGACTCACGCTTGAACACCTCAAACCCCTCTTCACCATCTTTGCACAGCACTGTCTCATAGCCCTTGAGCTGCAAGTATTCGTTGAGAATTTGTCCCAAATTCGGGTCATCTTCTACCACCAATATTTTAGTCATACTGTTTTATTTTTGTTTTCATACGGGAAATACACCTTGAACTCACTCCCCTTTTTTAATTCGCTCTGTACACTGATCTCACCGCCATGCGCCTCGACCATACTCTTGACATAGGACAACCCCAAGCCAAACCCCTTGACATCATGCAAATTACCTGTCGGTATCCTATAAAATTTCTCAAAAACTCGCTTGATTCCATCCCGAGACATCCCAATGCCATGATCACGCACTTTGATCACGATTCCTTCGGCGGTATCCTCAGTCATCACACAGATCTCTGGAGTTCCCTGCGAGTATTTTGCAGCATTGTCCAGTAGATTAAAAATAATATTGGTTAGATGCACACGGTCTGCCACCAACTCCTGTTTGATGGCATTCAACTCTTTAGAAACCCGTCCTCCTCGGCTCGATACTTGAATCAAGCTCTTATCCAAGGCATTTTCAATGATCGAATGAATATTGATCGTCTCCAGTTTGAGTTCGAAATCATTCCGGTCTATCACCGCCATTTGTAGTACTTTCTCAACCTGCATCCCTAGACGGCTGTTCTCATCTTGTATGATGCCCAGATACCTGTCCTTTAGCGATGCGGTACTCTGAATCTCAGGATCACGCAAAGCCTCACTTGCCAAAGCCACCGTAGAGATCGGTGTCTTAAGCTCATGTGTCATATTGTTGATAAAATCGTTTTTGATTTCTGATAGTTGCTTTTGTTTGTGAATTGTATGTACTGCGAAACTAAAACAAAACAAAACGATCAAAATAAAAAACAACGACGACAAAAGGGTCATCCACACTTGCCCCAAAATATACCTTTTCTGATGAGGAAAGCGGACATACAAATACCCTACTTCTCCAATGATATCATTGGGGTAGAGGCTAATCTTCAAGTCGGACTCCAACACTTTTTCGCCATCCTTGTCATGCATCACCACGCCTTCGAGTGGGTCATATACCGCATAATCAAACTCCAGATAGACTCCCTTGTCCGCCAAGCTACTTGCAATCAACGAGTCCAAATCTTCCGTATTCAGTCTATCTACAAGTTTCCTCTTGCCCGAAAACAGCTCGCGCAACGCCAACTGCACATACTCAGTCTTCTTGGCCACATGCCTCAACCGCTTCTCGTACTCCCTTTTGGTTGTCCGGACGGTATCTGGGTCTTCACCCAAATAAATGACCTTGTTATCATTCCCATTCAGGTCCTCCGAGAGTTTCACTTCTGTACTTTTGAGTCCTTCTTCACCCGTTTCCGAATTGAAATAAAAGCTCATCCATTCTGGGCGATTGGTCGAATCTTTCACCAGATCTTGAATGTCAATGATTTTTTTCTCAAAGGTGCTCTCAATCAACTCTACATGACTGCTGTCTACATTGGAGAGGCTCTTGTACATGAAATCCGTATGAAAATTGTCTACCGTCACTTCCAATGCCTCCCGTTTCTCGAGTTTGGATGCGACACTTTCCATGGCACTCTGGACGTTCATCTTGAACGCCTGTTCGTTGGAGCCAATGACATTGTCCAACCAAGCGATCTGAAAGACCACCAAGCCAACTAAAGCCCCACCCATCGCCAAGACTAGCCATCTAATTTTGATTCGCGCCATTGATCAAATTTACGCTTTTAGCCTTTGGCGACTCCTCTTTTAACTATTTTTAACGAGCCCCACAAGCTCTTGCTCATCGATTAGAGAATACCCAGCAACTCGTCTAGCTGTTGAATCTCATGAGTTACTTCTTCTTGGTGCGGCTTTCGCTCTGGATTGAAATACACCTGATCCATACCATAGTCACGCGCTCCTTTGATATCCGTGTCTAGGTTGTCTCCGATCATGATAGACTCTTCTGCATTTGCACCTGACCATTTCATGGCGTAATTAAATATCCCCGCAAATGGCTTTTTGAACCCGGCCTTCTCAGAAGTAATGATTCGATCAAAATATCCATCAATTTTGGAGTTTTCCATCTTGATGGACTGTACCTCTTCGAATCCATTGGTAATGATGAATAAAGGATATTTGGTATGGAGATAGTTCAAAACTTCTATCGTTCCAGGCATGAGTCGATTTTGCTTTGGATTTCCTTGGAGAAACTGTTTGTTAAACTCCTTCAAAAACGACTCGCTGATTAGAGACATCAAAGCCCCCGCATTTTCAAACACCAACCTGAAACGCTGATTACGCAGATAGAACTTGTCTATCTCACCCACATTGTACTGGGCCCACAACGCATCATTGGTCTCAAAAAACCGCTCGATGAAGTGCTCCGATGAGACGACCCCTAGTCTAGCCAAATCATGCAACTCGTAGAGATCCCTGAGCACTTGCTTGGCATTGCCATCAAAATCCCACAAGGTATGATCCAAATCAAAGAATATGTATTTGTACGTTTTACTCAAATCTGTTTTGTCTTTTGTTCATCGCCAATTCCCGATTGGACCTTAGTACTTGATACACCTCATCGTCCTTCTGAAGCTGTACATCCTTATCCAAATATTTGAATATTTGAGACACCAACCCCATCACTTCCTCCTTGATCTCATAAAACACCCATTGGTCATCCTTTCTGGAGTTCAACAAGCCAGCATTTTTTAGATATGAAATATGTCGAGAAGTTTTCGTCTGCGTAAAATCCAAAATATGCTCAATATCTGAAATACATAGCTCCTCATGATTGAACAATAACGAAAGAATTCGAATTCTCGCCTCATCCGAAAAGGATTTGAATATCTGAGAACCATATTGAATATTAAAATGTTTAAGTTTCATAGAAGACGACTTTTGGAAGGGCAGCCGACACTACCTCCACGCATTTCGCTATTATTTAGTATTTTTACACTATTGGAAAACTTTCTTACGCAAATTAGCATTAAATAAAACAAAACCCTTGAAGCTTTTTACCGCTACGATATTGACCACTGTACTACTGACTCTGATGTCGGTAGATTCCTTTGCCCAACAAGACAGAAAGGTCATCCAATTTTCGGGAATTATCGTGGATGCAGAGTCAGAAATGGGCATCCCTGGGGTCCATCTCTATGCACCAAAAGGAGGGCGAGGCACTACCACCAATCCCTACGGATATTTCTCCATGGCTGTACTAGAAGGCGATAGCCTCATCGTCAGTGCCGTTAGTTTTGTCAAAGAAAATTTCACTGTACCAGTACTAGTCAGCGACAGAGACAACCTCACGGTAGTAATTTCCCTCAAGCGTGACACTACGTACCTCGAAGAACTGGAAGTCTTCGCTTTCCCTAGCGAAGAAATGTTTAAGGAGGCCGTATTAGCCCTGCAGCTACCCAATCAATACGATCTCAACAATATGCAACGCAACGTTGATCAACGAATGCTCAACCGTATGTCTGGCGACCTGACTATGGGATCAAGTGGCAACTACGAATACTACATGGAGCAACAGGCCAATGCCTACAGCCTACAATATCAACCCAACTCGATCTCCTTGCTCAACCCATTTGCATGGAATCGTTTCATCAAGTCTTTGAAAAAAAGACAACAAGAGTAACTCTCCTCCCACGTATGAATCACATCATCAACAAGGAAACCCAGTTCATCCATCTGGGTTTGATTGACTATCAAGAAGCTTGGGATTACCAAGAGAAATTATTCAAAGAGGCCGTAGATATCAAAATTGCTAACCGGCAACTACCTTCAGCACAACACTCCCTTACTCCAAACCGTCTGGTGTTTTGCCAGCACCCCCATGTCTATACATTGGGTAAATCTGGCAAAGAAGAAAATCTGCTCCTAGACGAATCAGGTTTGCAGGCCAAAGAAGCCTCTTACTATAAAATCAATAGAGGTGGAGACATTACCTATCACGGACCAGGACAAATCGTCGGCTACCCGATTCTAGACTTGGACAACTTCTTCACCGACATACACAAATATCTCCGCCTCCTCGAAGAAGCCATCATCCTCACCTGTGCTGACTATGGCATCTCAGCTGGGCGTATCGACGGACTCACTGGTGTTTGGATAGATTACAAAAACGAAAAACGTGCCCGAAAAATATGTGCCATGGGCGTCAAAGCTAGCCGATGGGTCACCATGCACGGGTTCGCGTTCAACATCAATACCGACCTCCACTACTTCGGCAACATCGTGCCTTGTGGGATCGATGACAAAGCTGTCACATCTCTAGAAAAAGAACTGGGCAAGAAACAAGACCTCACAGCTGTGGAGCTCAAGCTCAAACGACACCTAGGCGAGCTGTTTGCTTTTGAATGGGTATAAAAAAAGCCCTTGCTCAGGGCTCTTCATATTCTTCGGTGACAACTAGTACTACCCGTTGATCGCCTCTACTTCTTTCACCTCTGGCACCATTCTTTTCAGTAGGTTTTCAATCCCCGCTTTGAGCGTCAATGTCGACGATGGGCACCCGCTACATGATCCTTGCAAGACCACTTTGACCACTCCATCTTCAAACGAATGAAAGCTGATGGCACCCCCATCCTGCTCGACCGCAGGACGAATATACTCATCAAGAATTCCTTTGATGTTTTCGTCCATGTCCGAAACTGGTGCTGTAGTTTTTTGTTCCTCATGCGCTTGTTCATAGGCCTTGGATAGGTCAACAGCTGGCTGTCCTGAATCCAAATATCCCTTGATGTGATCTCTAATTCCATTTTGTACTTCGGCCCAGTCTGTCTCAGCATCCTTGGTCACTGTCACGAAGTTGCTCATCACGAACACTCCCTTGACGAATGGAAAGGTAAACAACTCCTGCGCCAAAGTAGAATTGGTCGCAGACTCCACTGTCGGGTAGTCAAAATTCATCCCCTCAGGAATCAAAAAATAATTGACCACAAACTTGAGCGTGTTTGGGTTTGGGTTGGACTCTAAATATATCGTTGCTGGTGCGTTTTTTACTCCGTCTTCCATGATTGTATCTTTTCTTCTTTTACAAAACTAGTGGAATTGCTCCACATCACTTAGGACGTGAAGCATATAAATTGGTTGGGATGATTAGGAATACTTTTCTAACTCCCCTTCAGATTTTGCAATCAACGAACAAACCGTAGCGTCTCCAGTCACATTGACCACTGTACGACACATGTCCAAAATACGGTCAACTGGAAAAATAATCGCCACCCAAGCAGGGTTCAAACCTACAGACTGAAGCACTATGATCATCATCACCAGACCTGCACTCGGCGTGGCTGCTGCTCCGATAGATGCCAAGGTTGCCGTCAATACTATTGTCAACTGTTGAGCAAAAGTCAAATCCACCATATGCAACTGTGCCAAGAACACAACCGCCACCGCCTGGTACAAACTGGTCCCATCCATATTGACCGTTGCGCCGATTGGCAGTACAAAACTCGTCACGTTTCGAGGCACTCCCATGTTCTCCTCGACGCACTCCATAGTGACAGGCAAAGTAGCCGCACTTGAGCTAGTCGAAAATGCCAAGAACTGAGCAGGGCTAATGTTTTTGATAAACTCCTGATACTTGATTTTCTTGACGAATAGTTTGAGGAGCATCGGATAAAACACAAAGACCATAAATGCTAGCCCCACAAACAAAGTCACCGAATAGGACCCCAAACCTAGAAAAATCTCCAAAACCTCCCTCGGGGTATCTGCCATCTTGGCGATCACCCCTGCTAGCAAAGCAAAGACAAAGAATGGGGCTGCTTTCATTACATTGTCAACCATTTTGAGAAAGATCACGTTGACCCCCTCGATAAAATCCACTACCGGTTTGGACTTGTCTCGAGGCACTATCACGATCGTCACTCCAAAAAAGATGGCAAAGAAAATCACTTGCAACATCAACCGGTTGTCAGAAACCGACAAAAAAACGTTCTCAGGCACCATCTCTACAACAAATTGTAGGGGACTCGCCTCCTTCTGAGCTTTGGCTAGAGCCATTTTCTTTTCTACCTCCTTGAGGTCTTCCGCAGCAATCTCTTCGTTCATTGCCTGATTCATCAAATGAGCATTTTCAGGCATATTGATAAACCATTTACCATCTTTTGGGGCTCCCATACCATTGTCCTTGAGCCACAATTCATAGGAGACACGGTTCTTAGTTCGCTGTTCATCATCCATGAACGTGCCCGGCTTGACCATGTTGACCAGCAACAAGCCAATCCCTACTGCCACGATAGTTGTCACAAGGTAAGCTCCTAATGTCTTGCCACCAAGGCGCCCCAACTTACTCACATCGCTCAGTCCTGCCACCCCGCTGATGATCGAAAACAACACCAACGGCACGGCAATAAACTTAAGCAATCGAATGAATATCGTGCCGAACGGGTCAATCCATGTAATGGTAAATTCATTCCAACCTAAGGCACTTGACACCAAGGCCCATATGACACCTGCCACGAGGCCTAAAATGATTTTGACATGTAGTGGTAATTTTTTCATCTTTTGGGTAATTGATTAATTCCGAATGATCACCATCGGATGTACAACAAATTATTTTGGGGTTGTTTAAAAAACAAAGCGGAAACTTAACAAATTAAGTTTCCGCTTGATAATCTATGTTAGAAAAATATTCTCAGTACCCTGCTGCCAATTCTTTTGCTGCCTCCAAATCTTGTGCTTCAAACATATCAAACGAAAAGGGGGAACTCGTTTTGACCCACTTTTTTGAAGCCAGTTTTGTAATCGCACTACTCGGCAAAATAGTCACAGCCACCTTGAGTCCGTGCTCAGAAAATGCAGGAAACAAAACTGTCTCGAACCACTTTTGTCTCTCTTGGGTGGGTACACCCACCGCATCTGACACGTCAAGATACATGCGTACAATTCCATTTTTGACCTGCTCAATCTGAGCCAAACAACACGCTTCAATCACAGCGTCATTGGATAGCTTTGCCCATTTGATGTGCATCGATTTATCACTAAGGTCTAGATGGGTCGTGACGAAGCCTTCATTTTCGTAAAAGGAACTCATAGTCTTTTGGTTTAAATTCAAAAAGAACAAAGTTAACCTTCCTCTCTCAGCTAATTCAATCCGCTATTTCACCTAATTTGAAGTCCCTAAAGCTGCGTAGTTTTTTGCAACAGGTAAAAGTCTAGGATCGTCAAGGCTGCCATGGCTTCTACGATCGGCACGGCTCTTGGCACGACACATGGATCATGTCGGCCTTTACCCGACACTGTCACCGATTCACCATGGATATCGATGGACTCCTGATCTCTCATGATGGTTGCGACAGGCTTGAATGCCACATTGAAATAGATATCCTCTCCATTGGAAATCCCTCCTTGAATCCCCCCTGACAGGTTGGTGCGGGTCGTGACTTTTCCACCTTCGCTATCAAAAATATCGTTGTGCTCAGAACCACGCATCTTGGCTCCCTCAAAGCCACTACCATACTCAAAGCCCTTGACGGCATTGATGCCTAACATAGCGGCTCCCAATCTTGCATGCAGTTTGTCAAACACAGGCTCACCCAACCCGACAGGCGTGCCCTTGATCACACAGCTCACCACTCCCCCGATAGTATCCCCTGCTTTGCGAACACTATCGATGAGTGCGATCATCTGATCCGCCACCTCACCGTCAGGGCATCTCACGATGTTGGACTCGGTGAGCGACAAATCTAGCTCATGGTATGCCTTATCCGTCTTGATGGTGCCGGCTTGAGACACGTAAGCCTGTACTGCTATTCCGAGCTGCTGGAGTGCCAGTTTGGCCACAGCTCCGGCTGCTACACGCGCCGCTGTCTCCCGAGCCGAACTACGTCCTCCTCCACGATAGTCTCGGATGCCGTATTTTTCTTGGTACGTAAAATCAGCATGTGAAGGACGATATGATTCAGCGATATGCGAGTAATCTTTGCTTTTCTGATCAGTATTGAATATCACCATGGCCATAGGTGTACCAGTGGTTTTGCCCTCAAACACCCCACTCAATATCTCAAACGAATCGGGCTCCTTGCGCTGTGTAGTGATTTTGGATTGGCCTGGTTTCCTTCTTGCCAGTTCATCTTGTATGAAAGCCATATCTAACTCTATGCCCGCTGGACAACCATCGATGGTCACGCCTAAAGCTCTACCGTGTGATTCTCCGAAAGTAGTGATCTTGAATACAGATCCAAATGAATTGCTCATCTAATAAATTTTATCTGGAATCGACCTCCGACTCCACCGTGTAGTACTTGAAATGGGCTGTTGTCTACGGCTATAGATGGCTACTTCTTAAACATGAGAGCCATCGATATCCCTATGAGCGCAAAAATAACAAGATTGACGATAGTTCGCAGGTTTTTACGACTATCTAGCGATATCAATGTATTGTCTTCCAACTCGATCCCATCATAAAACGACCCCATATCGTTGGACAAGATGGATTCATTCTTCTTGCTTTCCCCTGTCACATGTAGCACGATTTCGGATTTGAGCGTGTCATAAGTCTCCGTTTTGGTATTGAAGTAGATCCAATGGAAGTACTCACCCATATCAAAATCACCTGGCTCATTGGGTATACCATAAAAGCTAAACGACTTCCTTCCTCTTACTTTACCATTGCTTCGGCTGATATCCTGTTTGATATTGGGCGCGAACAAATCGAAATTCTCATCGCTATTCAGTTCCAACTCATTGATTGCTGAGATATTTCCCTCTCCCACTATACTAAAGTCATAGCTGAAACTTTCACCTGTCCGCAGCTCTTCGGCGCTTATCTTTTCCTTGAGAGTGTAGTTACCCACCGCTACACTTTCTTTGAGCGGGTGTTCGGGCATTTCTTTGATGGTCACCTTCTTCGGCTTGGTATAAAACATCACCAACTCCTCCTTTTTGTTTCTACCAAAGTAGGTCCTGTTTTTTGCCACTTGGTATTTGATGAGTTCCAAGCCCACTTTCGGTATCTCTATCGTCTCTTCATTGAGAGGATAATAGGTCGCTTGGTATATTTTAAATTGATTGTACTCTTCGCCATTGATCTTGACTGGCTCAGCGGTGATACTTTCTATATTGAAATTCTCCTCCCAGCAGTTGGTCGGTTTTATTTTTTTTATAATATCCTCAAGTTGCTCACCCAACTGATGAAAACGCATCTCTGCACGGTTCTTTTGAGAAACATAAAAGGCCAACGTCATCGTAAACCCTTCGCCTGGATATACCGAAGATTTGTCTGTCGTCAAAGCCAAAAAAGCATCTGCCTCCACATCGATAAATTCCTGCGGCTGGTTGCGGTTGCGCTGACCAAACAGCTCTTCGAACGGATCATACCCAAACGGGTCAGCAGAGTTCCGGCGCTGTTGCTGTTGCATGGCTGGCCCTACTTTGATGAGCTGCCCTTCGGATGTATACGATTGGCCATTGATGGTCATCCTAAACGGGTGCAGACGGTGCTCTCCCTCTGATACTGGCAAGTAATTTTGCGTCAAGCTCTGGGTAGAACTGCGCACCCCATTGATAAAATTCGTAGAAGAGGACGAAGATGTGCCTCGCTTCTGAAAACCCTCTATTTCTGGGAAACCACCATAGTTTTGCAACCTAGCGTTCTCGACTTTGATCGTGATCGTAAACATCTGATTGAGGGCAATATCGGTCTGTCCCAGCTCAATAGAAACGTCTTGAGCTGACAAAACAGAACCAAAAACCATCCATAAAATAACGAAGGAAAAACCTACTTTACTCATAGCCGTATTTACTTTGACAAATTGCAAATGTAATCGATTATTCTTATATTGATCATTGCTATTTGGCTGCTAGACGAGCAGTGTACACAATAGTCTTTATTTTCTAAAAACCCACCGCAAAATGTTAGAATACTCCAAAACGATTTTGTCGAAAGTAAGTTTCGACAGGTCACTGTTCGAAAAAGAGCTCACCAAAGCCATCGCCTCTGTAGGCGAGCATATCGAAAAGCTAAGGTCATGGTGCTACGAAAAATTTGGACACCTTTACCCCAAGATTCTTGACAAACATTTTAAATTATCCCACTAAATTGAGCCACTTAATTGTGGCTTTTTTGTGTCTTATGAAAACGAACTATTTACTACTACTCGCTCTGCTCACATGTGTGGCATGTCACCCTCCTACCCCTAGTCCCGAAAGACTCGAAACAATCCCATACATCAGTGACACAGATCAATCCGAACGCAACTACTACCTCTACATACCCAAAGGGTACGACAGTGAGGACAAAGACTGGCCTGTGATTTTATTTTTGCATGGCAATGGCGAACGAGGAAACGGACAAGAAGAACTCGCCTATACCATGGCACATGGCCCCATCTACGAAGCATGGGTGCAACGCCGCGACCTCCCCTTCCTGATGATCATGCCCCAGCTCCACATGTTTGGGCTGGACACTTTGGGCATACCCTATCTGCAAAATAGAGACCTCAACAAGGCTCCTAAGCGACTAAAGTCTGGAACCCCTCAGCGAGAAGCTTTTTTTACAACTCACTCCCCGATGAATGGTCAAGTAGCCAACGACTCCTTCCCCTACCAGCAATACGGCCCGATGCGAGGTTGGGAAATGGTCGAAAAGGATTTGCTCCATATGATCGCACAGGTCAAAGATGAATACCGGGTGGATGAAAGTAAGATCTACCTCTCGGGGCTGAGCTATGGAGGATTCGGAACCTGGTACATGGGTAGCAAACACCCCGACCTTTTTGCGGCCATACACCCTGTAGTGGGATGGGGTCATCCAGACTTGATGCCCTCCTTGGCGCATCACCAAACACCAATCTGGTGCTTTGCAGGAGGCAGAGATGAAGTCATCAAGGTAGAATACTTCTACCCTGGCATGAATGCACTCGACTCGTTGGGTCATCGTCAATTCAAATTCACCACAGAAGAAGACCTTGGACATGACACCTGGAAAAGGGTCTATGCTGGAGAGGATATTTACAACTGGATGCTCTCACAGAGCAAACAATAATTTCTAATTTTGCTACAGCAACATACTACTTGACTTCATGAAGAAATCACTACTTGTCCTATTTCTAGCCGTATCATTCTCTTCGCTTGCTCGTGTGCAGCAAGACACAATCACCTCACGCTTAGAGTCTCCCTACGAAGCACTACAAACCTTCGTTACCAACACAGAAGGAGAAGAAGAAAACCTGTCTGCCGCATCCATCTTGTTCAACAACTACAAGATGAAAACCGAAGAAAAAATAGAATATACCAAAAAACTAGAGCAAATTCTAGAAGGTGCTGGCATCTACATCTTCTTTGACAAGGTTCCCAAGGAGCAGGACTATTTTGATTCGCTGACCAATGAGCATCGATACGCCTTCATGGAAGAATACCCCGACGTATTTCTCCTGCGAAAGAATGGGCGTTGGCAAATCCAACCGCCAGAAATGGCTCAAATCGACACGGTACATAAAAAGCTTTTCAAGTTTGGCACAGACTTCATCCTCAGTGAAGAAGCCAAAGAAGACAAACTAGGGGCCTACTTTCTCGGGCTAAAGATCTGGCAATGGATCGGCATTGTGGCCATCTTCGTCTTCAGCTACCTTGTTCGTGCGCTCTTTTCTCTAGTCTTTGAAAAGCTCATCGTACGAGTCCTTGACAAAGTCTCCCATAGAGAGGTTGGCAATAGATACATTTTACCAGTAGCCAAACCCATCGGTACCATGGCTGTATTCTTAAGTTTGGCAGTGGTCTATCCGATGCTACAGCTCCCCAAGGAGGTCGGCTACTATGTCATGTTGGCTATCAAAGGGCTCGTGCCTTTCTTTGGAATGATTGCCTTTTTGCGACTGATCAATATCGTAGAAATTTTCATGCTGCGATGGGTCAGCAAAACAGAAAGTTCACTAGATGACCAACTGGTCCCTCTACTCAAACGAATCCTTCGTATCTGTGTCGTCATTGTTGGTGGTCTTTTGATTTTGGACAATCTGAGCATTCCGATTCTGCCTCTTCTCACAGGTCTATCCATAGGAGGTTTAGCGTTTGCCTTGGCCGCCCAAGACACCATCAAAAACTTCTTCGGTTCGCTCATGATATTCGTTGACAAACCCTTTCAGATAGGCGATTGGATCACTACTGGAGAAATAGACGGCACGGTAGAAGAAGTGGGCTTTCGCTCCACACGTATACGTACCTTTCGCAACTCGCTGATCTATATACCCAACGGCCAGTTAGCCGACAGTACCATCGACAACAACGGTCTACGACAATATCGACGATTCAAAACTACACTAGCCATCAAGTATGATACTCCTCCAGAACGCATCGAAGTGTTCGTCGAAGGCTTGAAAAAAATCCACAATGTTCACCCCAACACCCACAAAGACCGCTTCGAAATTCATCTCAATGACATGGGTGCTTCGTCACTAGACATTTTGTTCTATATCTTCTTCGAAGCACCGACTTGGTCAGACGAGCTGAAATTCAGACAAGAGATCATCCTCGAAATCCTCAAACTAGGACGTCTATTGAGTGTTCATTTTGCCTTCCCAACGCAAACCCTACACGTCGAGGATCTACCTGGCCAGCTGAGTCTGTCTCCCGAATACACATTGACCAAAAAGGATCTAAACGAGCGTCTAGACAAGTATTTTATGGAGAAGCAGGACGTAGAAGGCGGTAAATAGCGTACAACACGACAAGTGAAATAAGCAAACTCCAGAGTACTCCTTGATCTTGATACAAGGCGTCCTGGAGTTCGTGCGCCTTGCTCCCCACCCAAACAAACAAGACGGTACGAGGCAACATCCCGAACAGCCCTCCAAAAAAGAAAGGCACAAACCGAATACCTGACGAGGAAAGAACGACATTCATCAAAGCAAAAGGCAAAGCCGGTGAAAGACGAGAAAGTACAGTGGTAGCCCACTGTTTTTGGCTGACATTGTCCATATATCCTTTCGCTTTGGGGTACACCTTGACAAGGTTAGACACAAATCCCTCATTGAGCAGCTTGGCCAGTCCATATCCCAGTACTGAAGCACATTGGTAAGCCACCACCACAGCTACGAGGCTTTCCCACCCAAAAAAATAACCACTCAATAGAGCCACATAAGTCGTCGGGGTGATGGCCATCGCCATCGTTACAGCTGTCAAACCGTAGAGCAACAGCCAAGCGACCATCGTCCACTCTGACATAGCCTCCTCCCTACCCACCAAAAAATACGCACTCAACACCGACGCACTAAGTGGCACAATAGCCATCCAGAGCATCAGTATCCCTATGCTTTTGTTTTGTCTAAAAAGTGTAATAAACCGCTGCTGTCCCAATCTGTCAAATGTCATCGCAAAAAATAAGAGCGAATATCCGATATTGATTAGTTTTGTTCCTTAAAATCCTCAAAAGAATTATTTAGATTCAATCAGCAGCACCGAGGAAAGAACATAACGAATCCAACTCCTATGAAATTTGGAACAAAAGCCGTACATGCTGGGGTAAAGCCAGACCCCACCACTGGAGCCATCATGACGCCTATTTACCAGACCTCTACCTATGTACAGCCGTCTCCCGGCAAACACAAAGGGTATGAATACTCTCGTTCGCAAAACCCGACCCGAGACGCATTGCAATCGAACCTGGCCGCTTTGGAGAATGCCAACCATGGATTGGTATTTGCATCGGGAATGGCAGCCATTGATTCGGTTCTGAGACTTTTGAAACCTGGCGATGAAGTTCTCAGCTCCAACGATCTCTATGGTGGCACCTACCGTTTGTTTACACAAATCTATCAAGAAGCAGGCATCAAATTCCGCTTTGTGAATCTCCTAGACCTGACTCGAGTCTCGGAGCATTTCAACGAAAACACTAAAATGGTTTGGATCGAAACTCCCTCCAACCCCATGATGAACATCATCGATATCAAAGGGCTAAGTGGAGTATGCAAAAAATTCAACGCGCTGTTTTGTGTGGACAATACTTTCGCCACCCCCTACCTACAAAACCCCATCAAACTAGGAGCAGACATCGTCATGCACTCCGTCACCAAATACATCTCAGGACACTCAGACGTAGTGATGGGGGCACTCATGCTCAACCGTGACGATCTCCACGAAAAACTTGCCTTCATACAAAACTCAACAGGAGCTGTAGCTGGACCTCAAGATTGCTTTCTTGTGCTCAGAGGGGTCAAAACACTGCACATCCGCATGCAGCGACATTGTGAAAACGGACGCCGTATTGCTTTCTTTTTGAAATCACACCCGAAGGTAAAAGACGTTTTTTGGCCGGGATTTGAAGATCACAAAAATCATGACATAGCCAAGCGGCAAATGTCCGACTTTGGTGGCATGATCTCCTTTGCACTCAAATCTGACAAAATCGAAAACGCAATTGCTCTCATGGAAAACCTCAAGCTGTTCTCTCTAGCCGAATCTCTCGGAGGGGTAGAATCACTCGTAGGCCACCCTGCCAGCATGACACATGCGACTATCCCACGCGAAGAGCGCCTCAAATCTGGTCTCAAAGATTCGCTTATACGACTAAGTGTCGGGATAGAAGATGCCGAAGACTTGGTCATTGATTTAGAAAAAGCACTGGGCTAATAAAACCATAACCTATCCACCAGAAACAGACGAATGCTAAATAATAAAATTGAACAGAACAAAAGTGGTTATTTATTCTATGGCTTGACTCCTCCCAAGGATAACACCGACGAGGAAAAAATCCATGCCATAGCCAGTCGCCAGATCGAAAGACTCAAAAACATCAATCTAGACGCCTTAGTTCTGTACGATATACAGGACGAATCTGCTCGAACAGACGTCCCTCGTCCGTTCCCGTTCATGCAGACGCTGGATCCTGGTGCATACAGTGCCCGCTACTTGCAGGATCTAGACGTACCCAAGATCATATACAAAAGTGTCGGCAAGTTCACCCAAGCGGGGTTTCAAGAGTGGCTGGCTACCAACCCCAATCAGATCGAGTACTCAGTATTCGTCGGATCACCTTCTACAGGGCAAGAAGGCCTATCACTCAACGACGCATACGAAATCAAAGAATCGGCAGATTCCAAGCTCATCATCGGTGGAGTCACCATCCCCGAGCGACATTTCAAAAAACAAGACGAACACTTACGTGTCGTACGCAAAATCGAAAACGGCTGTCGCTTCTTCATCTCCCAGTGCGTCTATAGTCTCGACAATGCCAAGGATTTCTTGTCCGACTACTACTACCACTGCCAAGACACGAACACACCGCTCGCACCCATCATTTTCACCCTCACTCCGTGCGGATCTGTCAAGACGCTGCAGTTCATGGAGTGGCTAGGCATCTATATCCCCAAATGGCTCAAAAACGACCTAGAGCGTTCGGAGGATATACTCTCACGCTCGCTCGACATCTGCAAAATAGTCGCCAAAGAACTCCTAGAATTTAGCCGAGTGAAAAACATTCCCATTGGGTTCAATATCGAAAGTGTCGCCATTCGCAAAGCGGAGATAGATGCATCTATCGATCTCTTGCGTGAAGTGGACATGATGCAGCGTGCCTCTGCACTCAAAAACGAACTACTCACCAACAAATCCTAGCCACACGCCAATCCAAGACCTTTAGTTCAATAGACACTAGGTTTTAGACAAAAAAGGCGTTCCGTTTTTGTCTAAAACCTAAATACTAGTATCCAGTTGAGGTTTCTGTGAAGTAAAGTAAGATGCGCGAAAGTGCATCGTTTAGTCCCAACAGTTACCAATAAAATTGTGCTACTCCGTACTTTTATGTAAATTCCATAAAAACTAACGTTTGTTAGTCTTCCTTCACCCCAAAATGATACACCATGTTGGAAAACAGAACACCTTATGCCTTTCCTACCGAACCGATGCATCAGGATTACAGTCAGTATTCTGAGGAGCATTTTGAGGTTTGGAAACGACTCTATCAAAAGCAAATCACCCTACTGCAAGACCGTGCTTCGGAGGCCTACTCGCAGGGTTTAGAAGTTTGCGGCTTCACGCCAAAGGAAATCCCAGTCTTAGACTCAATCAACCAAAACCTAGAAACTGCTACGGGATGGCACATCTATGTCGTCCCTGGCTTGATCGCTGATCAACCCTTTTTCGAGTTTCTGCACAACAAACACTTTCCTGTCACCACGTGGTTGCGCAGACTCGACCAACTCGAATACCTCGAGGAGCCAGACATGTTTCACGACGTGTTTGGGCACGTTCCTTTGCTCAGCAACCCGCACTTCAGTGAGTTCATGAAAGGACTGGCCGCCATCGCGCTCAAACACATCGATAGTCCACAAGCGATTGAACTGATGAGCAGACTGTATTGGTTTACAGTAGAGTTTGGATTGATCAGAGAGGATGGAAAAATCAAAATCTATGGCGCAGGCATCGTGTCCTCTCCTGGCGAATCGCTCTATGCCCTAGAAGACCCCAACGTGCCACGCATCCCCTATGATGTATCTACTGTACTCGACACGCCCTTTTACAAACACGACTTCCAAAAGCAATACTTCGTCATCGACAGCTACCAGACTCTCTTTGATAGCCTGCCCGAGCTAGAAGTCTGTATAGCTGCAAGAGCTCATTCCTCTTCTCTGTAACCCAATTATTGAGAGTAATCAGGTTACTCAAGCTCAACACAGTAAAAAACAATTCTTACAATAACCAACAGAACCACTTGATACTACCTTGAGTAATCACTTGCCTAGATTTAGTGTAACAATGCCCTCTTGGCTCGAAACCATCTCTAGGAATCGTTCAACGCTGACTATTTGCCATGTTTTTGATTGTCTTATCAGCTAAAAACAAGCTCTCGAAGGAGAAAATCAACTCGACATGAAAATTAGCCAATTACAATTGTCTCAGACCACATAGCTATCAAGACATATTGACAATAAATTTTGCTCCTTAGTTCTACCACGCAGACGCCCTCCCCAAACCTTCACCTGCTCAAATCTGACCACTCATATAAGTCCCCTGACTTATTGCTGACAAATTTGCGATATTAGCACACATAGATTCTACTATTATGCGCTACGTACTACTTTCATTATTGCTCTTCGCGGCTCAACTGAGCACAGCACAAACCTACGACAGACAAGACAGCCTACGTGGCACGATCACACCGGAGCGTGTCTGGTGGGACCTGACCTACTACCACCTGACCGTGGAGGTACTGCCAGAGCGCAAAAGCCTCGTGGGTAGCAACCTGATCCAGTACGAAGTGTTAGAACCGCATCAGGTCATACAGGTCGACCTACAGCCTCCACTGAAGATCACGCAGGTGACACAGGATGGAAAAGTACTTGATTTCAAATCCGAAGGCAATGCACATTTCATTTCCCTCCAAAAAGAACAAAAAAAAGGTGCTACAGAGTCCATCGTCGTGACCTATAGCGGCCAACCGAGAGAAGCAGTCCACGCGCCGTGGGATGGCGGCATCAGTTGGAAGAAGGACGAAAAAGGCAAGCACTTCATCGCCAGCTCTTGCCAAGGGCTGGGCGCATCGGTCTGGTGGCCATGCAAGGATCACATGTACGACGAAGTGGACAGCATGCTGATCAGTGTAGAGGTGCCCAAAGGCCTCATCGACGTATCCAACGGACGCCTCGTCAAGACAGAGGAAAACAAAAAGAAAAAAACGAAGACCTATCACTGGGCAGTCTCCAACCCCATCAACAACTATGGCGTCAACATCAACATCGGCAACTACACCCACTGGCACGAGACCTATGCGGGAGAAAAAGGGACGCTGGACATAGACAACTGGGTACTCCGATACAACGAAAAAAAGGCGCGTGCGCAGTTCAAAGAAAACCACCGCATGCTAGAAGCCTTCGAACACTGGTTCGGCCCCTACCCCTTCTACGAGGATGGATTCAAACTCGTAGAAGCGCCCTATCTCGGCATGGAGCACCAAAGCTCCGTTACCTATGGCAATAAATTTGCGAATGGCTATCTGGGCAGGGATCTGAGTGGTACAGGCTGGGGACTCAAATTTGATTTCATCATCATCCACGAGTCAGGACACGAGTGGTTTGCCAACAACATCACCCATCGTGATGCGGCTGACATGTGGATACACGAGAGTTTCACGGCCTACTCCGAAGGGGTGTTTGTAGAGTATTTCTACGGCACAGATGCGGGCAGGGAGTACATCCGCGGCACCCGTGCCAACATCCAGAATCAATACCCTGTAATCGGCGACTATGGCATCAACGCAGAGCATCACGATTCGGACGTGTACTACAAAGGCTCCAACATGCTCAACACCCTACGCAGCTGGATCAATGATGACGACAAATGGCGTGAAATTCTGCGTGGATTGGGAGAGGAGTTTTACCACCAGACGGTCACCAGTCAGCAGATCGAGGACTATATCTCTCAACACGCTGGCCTGAACCTAGAAGCCTTTTTTGACCAGTACTTGAGAGATATACGTGTACCGACTTTGGAATATTTCGCAAAGGACGAGAGCCTTTTCTACCGCTGGACCAACACCATTGACACTTTTGACATGCCGGTACAGGTCACCATCGATGGTCAACCTCAATCCCTCTCTCCACAGCAGGGCAAATGGCAGGAAGTCTCAGGGCATTCGCTGAGCCCTGACAGCAACTACTACATCTCCGTGATGAAAATCAAATGAGAGGTCGGAGGCCCATGAAAGATAAAAGAACGGCTCAATAAAAGGGGGCTAAATCAGACCGTTGTCTTTGGCGAATTGTACAACTTGGAGACCTTTATTTAGATCTAGCTTGCGCATGACATTTTTGCGATGGGTCTGCACGGTGAGTTCAGAGATGAACAACCGTTCTCCGATCTCACTGCTGGTCAACCCCTCAGCCATGAGCCGGATCACATCGATCTCGCGCTTGCTGAGCTTGTACTGACGCACTTCGTCTTCGGATTTGAATGCTTTCAACTGGTCGTAGTATGGCCTTCCATTCATCACCATCGAAATAGCCCCAAGGAGCTCCTTGCCCGTATTACTTTTAAGCAAACAACCATCTATACCAATCTTGACGATCTCCTCGACGAAGGACTTTTGGGCGTACATAGTCAAGATAATTATTTTGATTGCTGGATACGCCTTCTTGAGTTGCTTCGCACAGGTGATGCCGTCCATCACGGGCATGTTGATATCAAGTACTACTAGATCAACCTCATTGTTTTTGACGAACGCCAAGACCTCCTCTCCGTTGAACACAGAGCCTACAATCTCTACCTCTGCACTTGCACTTAGAATCACTTCCAAACCTTCCATTACGATCGCATGATCGTCTGCCAACAACACTTTGATTTCACTCATACCGGTATATCAATAATAAACGTAGTTCCCTTTTTTCCTGTTTGTAAAGTCATTTGACCATCCAAAGTATCAATTCTAGAACGAATACTCTTCAACCCCAAGCCTTTTTCGTGTTCTTCTGGCTTTTCGAACCCCACTCCATTGTCCTCAAAAATAAGACTGAGATGTCCTTGCGTTTCGGTCAGGTCAATATTGACTTGACTCGCTTTGGCGTGCTTCAAAGTGTTGTTGATCAATTCTTGGATGATACGGTAGACATTCAGACTCACTTGACTATCAATATCCCTGTCCAAGTGCACCTCAGTACTCACCGATATGCTGTGTGATTCGTTGAGTGCGTCGGTCAGTTCATATACCGCTGATTTCAACCCAAAGTGCATCAAAGCCTCGGAGTGCAGGCTGTGAGATATCCTCCGCGTCACTTCCGTGGCTCGTGCAGCTACCTCACTGATTTTACCCGCGAGGCGATTGCGAGACTCCTCATCCTTCTTCTTTGGGATAGTGTCAGACAGCATCCCTAGAGTCACTAGCATGCTTCCGAGATTGTCATGCAGTTCTTCTGCCACTTGTCGGTAGGCTTTATCTTTGCCTTCGAGCATGGCATAGGCAGACTTGAGTTCCTCCCGCTTGAGCAGGTCCTCGATCTCCTGATACTCCAGTTTTTTCTTGAGCAGTTTGCGCTGATAGAGGTAGATAAACAGGATGATGGATGCCACCAACAGCAGCATCCCACTGGTCCCAAGGACTAGGACCATTTCTACATTCAACGGGCTACTCTGGCTCTCCATAGACCTAAAGCAAAAAAAGCATTCTTCAGAATATTCAACACCATATTAATCATCCATGAAACCTTGCCTGCCCCAATGAACTCTGCACTCAGTAACCACAAAAAAAGTGTCCCCGATGTATAAAACAAAAAACCGACAATCACCCAAAACAACGGGTTGCGCTCTATGAATACTTCGGCCTCTTTGGCAAACAATTCATACAAGTACAAAATGCAAAGCCCCAATACCAGTACATTTTTGATAGAAATAGCATCGCTCCATATCACATGTATACCAAGATGAAAAAGGTAATAGGCTGTAAACGACAGGACGACAAAAAGGCAAAAATAGGCAGCCTTTGCCCTGCTCAATATGGCACCAAAAAAGAGAAACACCAAGCAAGTATCGATCAGATTGTAGACATTGAGAATCCAATACGTCGAGTTACCCGTCAGCTTATAATAAGAAAGAGAAATCAAATCGGAACTGAATGACAGCAGTACAATTCCAAACAGATAGTACAACTCTTTGGCCTTTATTCTTTGGCTAGACACCCATACGGCCAAAAACAATAAAGGTGAAAAAGTAGATGTATACTGCGCAACAAGTAGCACTAAGCCTGTATCCAATTTCATTTCCCCTTCTTAAACCTACGATTAGTTGCAAACAGGACAAGCCGTTGTATTGTTGTATCCTGGAGCGCCTGGCTCTCCACGCAACTCCATCACATCATCATCGAAAGTTGGGGCATCTCCACTAGGTAGAAGGACAAGATCAGTAAAAGATTTTTTACCCCCTCTTGCTCCTGGCTTTGTATAGATGTGCATCCCGACTCCTTGGATAGGCCACTTCGTTGTATCAGTCCCGTACTTCAAGTTGACAGCCATATATTGATCAACCATGTCTTGCATCGTCGAGATACCGATATAGAAACTCGAAGACACCGATACAGAGAACCCACTTGGCTGTCTCAATTTTTTACGAAATTTTTTAAACTGGGGCATTTCCACATTGACTATCGTGTCCTCCTCACTAGTCGTCAAAGCTCGACCCAAGTTTGGATAGATTCTTACATTCTTTGCAAATATCAGCTCCAGGGAATCCTGCACCTTCAGCTCCTCCAAATACTCCGGGTCATTGTTGTATGCTTTGACGGCATCCAAGCTCTCATATTCCATGATTTTCTCTTTCAACGACGCGTTTTCTTCTTTCAGGTCTGACAAGCTTGCCGAGTCCGTACAAGCACTCATCAGCATGACAAACACACCTAACAACATTAGATTTTTCATTTTTCAATAAGTTTAAGTAAATACATATTCCTTGAAAGTAAGGCTAAGGCAGGAGATTTCAAAGTTGTGTAGGATAGCCGTCAAATTAAATACCCTGTTTGGGGTATAAGTCAAATTTCATCCATCAATTGGAAGCATAAAAAAGGGCTGAAGATTTCTCCTCAGCCCCCATTTTCTTCACGGCACACAGGTTGTTACCTGTCATCCTTCTTTTTAGTTCCGCTAGACTTTGGTTTGGCGATGGACTCACGCATCTCAGTATCTGCTTTGATATTGTCCATCTTGTAGTAATCCATGATCCCAAGGTTACCATCACGAAACGCTTCAGCCATTGCCTTCGGTATCTCGGCTTCCGCCTCGATCACTTTGGCTCGTGCCTCTTGTGCTTTGGCCTTCATTTCTTGCTCTACAGCAACTGCCATCGCTCTACGCTCCTCTGCTTTGGCCTCTGCCACTTTGAGGTCTGCGGCCGCTTGATCCGTCTGTAGATCTGCTCCGATGTTTTTACCCACATCTACATCAGCAATATCAATCGATAAGATTTCAAATGCTGTACCTGCATCCAGCCCTCTTGACAAAACCAACTTCGAAATCTTATCGGGGTTCTCTAATACATCCTTGTGTGTCACTGCCGAACCTATCGAAGTGACAATCCCTTCTCCTACGCGAGCCAAAATCGTGTCTTCGCCGGCTCCTCCGACTAGCTGAGTCAAATTGGCACGCACAGTCACTCGCGCTACAGCAATCAACTGTATACCATCAGACGCTACTGCAGCGACTCTTGGTGTGGTGATTACTTTAGGATTGACCGAAATCTGCACTGCCTCAAACACATCTCTACCTGCTAGATCGATCGCTGCAGCTTGATTAAACTCCAATGCGATGTTCGCCTTGTCCGCCGAAATCAAAGCCTTGATCACAGACGGCACATGCCCTCCTGCCAAGTAATGTGTCTCCAATTCACTGGAGGTCACATCTAATCCTGCCTTAGTTGCTGTAATCAATGAGTTGACAATAAGAGACGGAGGCACTTTCCGTATTCTCATAAATACCAAATCAAACAACCCTACTTTCACTCCAGAAAATTGAGCTGTAATCCACAAGCCCACTGGCACGAAGTACAAGAAGATAAAAAATCCTACAATGATTATCATTGCATAAATGGCATAATACATCATATCTTATTCGTTATAATTAGTTCCACGTATATTTTATTCCCATCCATCTTGGCAATCTTGATGGCCTTATTTTCTTCAACAAACTGTCCTGAGGAGCGCACCTCTACCACGACGTCTCCAAAGTCTGCTTTGCCAATAGGCTTGAGCGAAGAACGAGTGACACCTTCTTGACCTAGTACCAAAGTACTTCCCAAGTTTTCATTGACTTTGGATTGGATTGACCCTTTGAGTGCAAATCGACTCCATGTATTGGATTTGAAACTGTAAACTATTGCACACACTCCGACAGTCACCGAAGCAGCAAGCACCCAATGTCCTGTCATCGTCCCAAAAAGCTCATAACTGTGATAGATACCATATCCACCCACCAAAAAACCAGCAATACCCACAATCGTCGTGCCTGGCACAAAGACGATCTCTATAATAATCAGTCCGATGCCTGCCAATATGAGTAAGCCAATGATGATCCAGTCTATCAAGGTAAAGATTGTTTTATTTTGGGAGCCTAAGATAGCCACATATCCGCCTCACCACCTAAACCCTATCAAAAAAAATGTCACCGATACCGAAAAATCCCAGCTTACATTTAGCCTCGATTTCTCTCAGTGACACTTTGGTATATTTTACTTTTTAGTATGCCTTTGCAAAAACAACACGCCCCTTGGATGGTGCTCCAGAATAGACACACTTGCCTTCTTCCTCTGGTTGATCGATCGGAATACAACGAATCGTCGCTTTGGTCTCATTCTTGATTTTCTCCTCAGTCTCCGCGGTACCATCCCAATGTGCATAGACAAACCCTCCTTCTTCGCTATTGATGATAGTCTTGAATTCTTCGTATGTATCTGCCGTAAACGAATGCTCCTCACGATATGCCAGTGCTTTCTTATAAATGGTCTCCTGTATATTGTCCAAAAGTGCCGAAATATTCTGTGCAAAATCATCATTCAACTGCATGACACTCTTCTCCAACAAATCCCGACGAGCGACTTCTACAGTACCATTCGCAAGGTCCTTTGGTCCGATAGCAATCCTCACAGGTGTCCCTTTAAGTTCATATTCTGCAAATTTCCACCCTGGCTTATAAGTGTCTCTGTTGTCAAACTTGACCGATACTCCCACCTTCTTTAGGTCTGCTTTGATTTTCAATGCTACTTCTGAGATTTCAGCCAATTGCTCCTCTCCCTTAAATATCGGTACGATAACAACTTGAAAAGGGGCCAATTTAGGAGGCAGTACCAAACCATTGTCATCCGAGTGGGCCATGATCAGCGCTCCCATGAGGCGTGTACTCACTCCCCATGACGTTCCCCACACATACTCCATTGCTCCGCCTTCTTTGTTGGCAAACTTGACATCAAATGCTTTCGCAAAATTCTGTCCCAAAAAGTGTGACGTACCCGCCTGCAGCGCTTTGCCATCTTGCATCAGTGCTTCGATACAATAGGTATCTTCTGCTCCAGCAAACCTCTCACTCTCCGTTTTGACTCCTTTGAGTACTGGCAAAGCAAGATACTCCTCCGCAAATGTTGCATAGACATTAATCATTTGCACTGTCTCGTCTATCGCCTCTTGTCTGGTAGCATGAGCAGTATGCCCCTCTTGCCACAAAAACTCAGCTGTCCTCAAAAAGAGCCGTGTTCGCATCTCCCAACGCACCACATTGGCCCACTGATTGATCAACAACGGCAAGTCTCTATACGATTGGATCCAGTTTTTGTAGGAGTTCCATATCACAGTCTCCGACGTAGGACGCACAATCAACTCCTCTTCCAGTTTGGCTTCTGGATCGACGACTACTCCGTTTCCATTTTCATCATTTTTTAATCGGTAGTGTGTCACTACGGCACACTCTTTGGCAAAACCTTCTACATGATCAGCCTCTTTGCTCAAATATGACTTGGGTATAAATAAAGGAAAGTAAGCATTGCTATGCCCTGTATCCTTAAACATCTCGTCCAGTACCGCTTGCATTTTCTCCCATATAGCGTAACCATACGGCTTGATGACCATGCATCCTCGCACCGCCGAATTCTCGGCCAAGTCCGCTCGCTTCACTAATTCATTATACCAGAGCGAATAATCTTCGCTTCTTTTAGGTAATCCTTTACTCATCTTGATTTTTTAATTCTTTGGTATGAAAATTGCAATATTTCCGAAGAGATATGCGGCAAATATAATTCTTTGTCGTATAATATAAACTCAATGTACCATCATTTAGCAGGAGGACTCTATGAAACTACAAATCACTAAAATAATCGGCATCACATCAGCGATCATTCTCTTCGGGAGTGCCGCTCCTACCGTAGCGCAAGTCTACGATGACATGTACTATACGAGCAAAGATCGTGAGAAAATAGCCGAGAAGGAAGAAGCCAAAGCCAACGATTCGGAAGAGGTCATCACTGCATACAACAATGACGCATATAACAATACCTATGCAGACAAGCAAGTCAATCCCGACTACCTCCAAAAATACAAAGACCAGACCAATACGAGTACAGCACAATCTTACGCTGATGCTCCTATCTATTCCCAATCGGATTATTATGTCGAAGGGTACGACGAGAATACCTCCTCCAACTACAACTCTCAACCCACAGGTACAACCATAGTCAACAACTACTATGGCAACACCTCCCCATACTATGGTGCAGCTTACCCTATCTACAGCCCAGCATGGGGCATAGGGTACAACGCTGGCTGGGGCTGGTCCCTGAGCTTTAACTATGGCTATGGGTATGGATACGGAGGAGGATATGGCTACTATGACCCCTTCTTCTACGACCCCTTTTACAGCCCAATGTACTGCTACAACCGCTATAGATGGTATGGTGGATACTATGGCTATGGTGGAGGCTACTATCCTAGCTATGGGCACTATCCCGAATACGTCTATTCGAGCAGTTCCGCTAGAGGCCCTCGTTACAGCAGGGGTTCAACCGTATCCACCAACAACGGAAGGCTGACAAGACTCTCTTCTGTCGAACCTGCACGCAGCAGTGCTTCACGTAGTTCAAACTCACGTACGAACAGTGTACAAGATCGCACGGCTACCACAGCCAGCAGATCAAGTAGCGCGCGTACCCGCTCTACGGCAGCCACTAGTACGGCACGCACCCGTTCCAGTCAAAATGAATACATCGCTAGAGACAGATCGTACAGCAGCGCGAACACAAGCATGTCCTCGTCACGTGCTACTCGCAACAATAGCACGCGCCCAACCCCAACAAGTAATCACACGACGACTTCTTATCAAAGAGCCGCTACATCAAGTAGCTCTAACACCAGAACAAGCGGAACCAGCTCTTCGACAAACTCAACTCGTACTCGTACACAAAGCACGAACACTAGTCAACGCTCTAACAGCAATACAACACCGCGTAGAACAAGCAATGCGCCAACGCAACGTTCTAGCTACTCCTCCACTAGCAACTCCACTAGACGATACCAAAGCAGTGGAAACTCATACAACAGTGGGGCTAGCAACAGTGGATCTAGAACCAACTATAGCAATGGGGCTTCAAGCGGGCGATCAAGCAGCAGCTATTCTAGAAGCTCAAGTGGATCTTCTAGATCATCAGGAAGTAGTAATTCTGGAAGCAGTAGCTCTGGAAGCCGGTCGTCTGGGTCCTCTTCCTCTTCGAGCAGAAGTAGAAGATAACCTTAATCCCAATAGAAAACCTCAATCCCAACTCACGAGAGATACAACATAGCTATGCTCAAGAAAAAAATTATCTCCCTCTCCCTGGTATTACTTAGTACGCTCTCAATTACTTCTGCTCAAGTGGCAGACGGGGCGTTTGGCTACTACAATGACGCGTTGCTCTTCAGCAGGACATATGATGGGGGGACAGCACGGATGCAAGGAATCGGTGGAGCGCAAGTATCACTGGGTGGAGATATCAATGCTGCCTATGCCAATCCCGCTGGACTCGGCTCGATCCGTAGGTCGAGCATGGCTATGACCATGGCCTTAGACTTCAACAACACCCGATCACAGTACTTCGACACTACTACCGACGGCTTCAAAGCAAATTTCAATATTGCCAATTTGGGCATGGCATTTAGCATGCTCAAAGAAGCAAACGAACCCGGAGCATTTAGAGGAGGAACTTTTGCTATCACAGTTACGAGAAAAAACAATTTCCACAGCAACTATCGCTACGGTGGATACAACGACACAGAGGTTGGCAAATCCTCCATCGTCGACTCCTATCTCGATCGTGCTTGGGGCATTCCAGAGGACGATCTTCAGGGTGACCTATTCGATGCATACAACCAATACTTGATCAACCCCTACATCGCGACAGACTCGCAAACTGGGCAAGATTTCACTGCCTATGACAAATTCATTGGTGACTTTCCTTTCCAAGAAGAAAATGTGCTAACACGCGGTGCCCAGTACGAGTGGGATTTCTCTGGAGGAGCCAATATCAACGACATCTTCTTTTTTGGCGCAGGTCTGGGCATCAGCACCATCAACTACTATACAGAGAGCACCTATACAGAGAGTGACTTCCTATACAACGGCCAGCCCGATCATGTTATCGATTTCTACAGTACCCGCAACACCCTACGAGTCAACGGTACAGGGATCAGCGGCAAATTCGGAATAATCGCTAGGCCAGCACCCTTTGTAAGGTTAGGCGCCACGGTCAACACTCCGACCTATTATGGCATGCGCGAAAAATCCTCGGAGGATTTTTGGACCGTGTACAACGAACTTATAGACAATCCAGATTATGAATACTACGACGAGTACCTCTCCAATTCCCGGTATAGCCTCGTCACTCCTTGGAAATTCACCACTGGAGCCTCCATCTTCATTGGAAAACGTGGGTTTTTATCTGCTGATGTAGACTTCATCAACTATGCAGAGTCCACACTACAATCCAATGATTTTGAAGTAGACGCGGACAATACTTCCATTCAAAACCTCTATACCAATACCATCAACTTTAGAATAGGAGGAGAATTTCGCATCAACCAATTTATGCTCCGAGGGGGCTATGGAATAGATGGAGATCCTTATATAGACAGTAGTATTGACAACAGCATACAGAGGATATCAGGAGGGATAGGTTACAAAAATGAAGCCTTCTTCATCGACTTGTCCGTGGTTCATACGCACTACGATTCACAACGGAGCCCCTACACGATATATAGTTTCGACGACCCTACGGACAACATCAGTCCTGTTGCAACCATATCCAACAACAACCTCAATGTAGCTCTCACTGCCGGCTTTTCTTTCTAAGAGAAACCTATCACAATGTCTCCAAGTACGCGACCACCTCGTCCATGTTAGAATCAGTGGTAAACTTAGCTTGCTGATAAAAAGGCAAGCGATGGTTGTATAGCTTAGTCATATCCGCAATTACCGTTTGATCTGGCATATCATTGACCAAAGGCCTCGTCGCTTTGTCTTTGAGTACGCGCTTGATAATGATCTCGAGTGGTGTATCCAAAAATATGGTGCAGCCAGCTTCATTCATGAGTTCCAGGTTGGAATTGAAGCAAGGTGCTCCCCCCCCCGTAGCAATCAAGGCAGGTTCGTTGAGTTGGGTAATCATCCCTAGGGCATAGGTCTCAAACATACGAAACTGATCCTCTCCTGCATCCGCAAAAATCTCAGGAATCGTCAAACCAGACATCTTTTCAATCTGTTCATCTAGATCAAAAAACTGTCTTCCTAGCTGGTCCGCCAGTTTTCTTCCAAAGGTGCTTTTGCCCGAGCCGGGCATACCTATTAAGTATATTTTCTTAGGGTAAGCCAATAGTTATTCACTTAATACCACTTCCTTGTATTGCATTTTGTGAAGCTGCGAATAATAACTGTCTTTCGCAAGTAATTCGTCGTGAGTTCCACTCTCCATGATCCGTCCGTGATCGAGGACGATGATTTTATCCGCATGCTGGATGGTCGATAGCCTATGCGCAATCACAATAGAGGTTCTCCCCTTCATCATCTTATCAATAGCCTTCTGTATAAGTTCCTCTGTCTCTGTGTCTACACTGGAAGTAGCTTCATCAAGGACGATGATTTTGGGATCATAAACCATAGCTCTCACAAAGGAGATCAATTGCCTCTGCCCCACCGACAGTGTGGCTCCTCGTTCCATCACATTGTATTCAAACCCTCCCGGTAGCTTGCTAATGAATTCACGAGCCCCTACTAGATCTGCTGCTTCTATGATTCTTTGGAGAGGAATATCCGGATTGCCCAACGAAATGTTTGCCTTGATCGTATCAGAAAACAGAAACACGTCCTGCAATACTACCCCTATATGTTGGCGCAAGGACTCCAAATCATACTCCTGTAGATCCACACCATCAATGCTTATTGCTCCCTTGTTGATGTCATAAAACCGACTGAGCAAATTGATCACCGACGACTTGCCAGCACCCGTAGCTCCTACCAGCGCGATAGTTTCTCCAGGTTTAACCTCAAAGCTGATATCCTTCAAGACATAATTTTCGTCGTTGTACGCAAACCACACCTTATCAAAAATCACTCCTCCTTCAAAATTTTCAGGAACATATGACCCCTCGTTGGGGATGTGCTCCGTACTATCTAGCAGTGTCATGATTCGATTGGAACTCACAATCCCCATCTGCAGGGTATTGAACTTATCTGCAATCATCCGAATCGGTCTAAAAAACATCATGATATACATGATAAAAGCAATCAACTCGCCAGGTTCGAAGACACTGTCGATCATCTGTATAGCACCATACCAGACGACCAAACCGATCCCTACCGCTTGGATCACCTCTGCTACTGGAAAATAAATCGAGTAATACAAAACTGATTTGATATTGGCCCGACGATGCTCTCGGTTGATTTCTTTGAATTTCCTCAATTCTTCTTCCTCACTATTGAAGATTTGTACGATGTTCATTCCGGTGATATGCTCTTGCACAAAGGAATTGAGATTGGCCACTGCAGCTCTCACATTATTGAAGGAGACTTTGATTTTTTCTTTGAAAATATAGGTCGCAAAAATCAATATCGGCAACATTGACAAACTCACAAGAGTGAGCCTCCAATTGGTGTAAAACATGAAACCGAGAATGAATACTAGCTGTAGCAAATCACCAATCATCATGGCTATCCCTTGACTAAATACATCCGCCAAGGTTTCTATATCCGACACGTTTCGAGTGACCAATCTACCAATCGGAGTATTGTCAAAAAACTTGAGTTTGAGTCGCTGAACATGCGCATATAAAGTCGTCCGAATGTCACGAATAATGTGCTGGCCTAGCCAACTCGACAGGTAAGTATGAAAATACTGCACGATCGCCTGTACCACCAACAAACCAATCAACAGCACAATCATCTCCACCAAACCATCAAAGTCGCCTTGAGCAACATCCGTATCGATGGCGACCTGTATCAAATAGGGTCTAATCGGCACAAGGATTGCCAGAGCAACAGTCAAAAATATCAACACATTAAACGACAGCATGTAGGGTTTGGCAAAGGCAAACAGCCGCTTGAGCACCTTAAAATCTACAATGTTTCCACTTGCCTTTTCTTTCTTCAAAACAGAATATTGAATTTAAATGTACACGTCTTTAGGATAGATGATATCCTTGAGATACAAGCCACAAGCCGGCACACTACGCCCAGCTCGGGTACGATCTCTACTTTCTAATATCGCGGCAAAAGTATCCAAATTAATCTTTCCCTCACCCACCAAAAGCATCGTACCCACCATCGCACGAATCATCCCTCGCAAAAATCTATTCGCACTAACGTGAAAATGGAATTCATCGTTGTACTCTTCCCATTTTGCATCAAATATTTCACACTGAAAAGTCTTGACCTCTGTCTGTACTTTGCTCAAACTCTCAAAATCCATCCATTGCTTTACTATTTCACAACTCGCATTCATCGCCTCTAAATCAACTGGAAATGAATACTGGTAGGAGCGTTTTTCCAAAAACGGGTTTTTGCGCTGATGCATCCGATAAAGGTACGATCGAGACACCGCTGCAAAACGTGCGCTCGCATCATCCTGTACCCTCCGGATCTCGTTGGCCGAGATATCCCAAGGCAGGAGGCGATTGAGTTTGTAACAAAGGTTCTGTACCTGTACTTCTGCAGGCAAATCGAAGTGCACTACTTGATTGAGTGCATGGACACCTGTATCTGTCCGCCCACTTCCTATCGTAGAAATCTCTTGACGCAATATCGTAGACAAGGCATCATTGAGCACCTGTTGCACAGTTGCCGCATTGTTTTGGACCTGCCAGCCGTGGTAAGCCGTGCCATCATATGAGATTTCTAAAAAATAACGCATCAATTATTGAATCACTCCGAGTTCTTTGCCAATTTTCGTAAAGGCCGCTATGGCTTGATCCAAATGCGACTGTTCATGCACAGCAGAGAGCTGTACCCTGATTCGGGCTTGCCCCTGTGGGACGACAGGATAATAAAACCCAATCACATAGATGCCTTCGTCGAGCAATTTGGCCGCAAACTCCTGCGATAGCACTGCATCGTAGAGCATGATAGGTACGATCGCCGAATCTCCTGGTTTGATATCAAAACCCGCCTCTACCATTCCTTTGCGAAAATAGGCCGTGTTACTCTCCAGTTTGTCACGCAACTCAGTCGTCTCACTGAGCATATCGATCACAGCGATAGATGCCCCGACTATAGAAGGCGCCAACGTATTCGAAAAAAGATACGGACGAGACTTCTGTCTCAACATCTCAATGACTTCTTTGGGTCCTGAAGTAAAACCTCCAGAAGCCCCGCCCAGTGCCTTACCCAACGTCCCGGTGATGATATCTACACGTCCCATGACGTCTCTGTACTCATGTACACCACGACCTGTCTTGCCCATAAACCCTGTCGAATGACATTCGTCGGACATGACCATCGCATCATACTGCTCCGCCAGTTCACAGATTTTGTCCAATTGCGCTACGGTACCGTCCATAGAGAACACCCCGTCGGTCACGATGATTTTGCACTTGGCATCCTGTGCTGCTATCAATTGCTTTTCTAGATCAACCATATCATTGTGCAGATATCTAAACCGCTGCGCCTTACACAGACGCACACCGTCGATGATCGAAGCATGATTGAGTGCGTCAGAAATGATCGCATCCTCTGGCCCAAGCAAAGGCTCAAAAACCCCTCCATTGGCATCAAACGCAGCAGCATAGAGAATGGTGTCTTCCATGCCTAAAAATGCAGATATCTTCTGTTCCAGTTCTTTGTGAATATCCTGTGTCCCACATATAAAACGCACTGAAGACATCCCAAACCCATGACTATCGATCGTAGCTTTGGCAGCCTCGATCACCTGTGGGTGAGAGGACAGTCCAAGGTAGTTGTTCGCACAAAAATTAATCACTGCTTTGCCCTCAGAGGTCTGGATATCTGCTCCTTGAGGGGTCGTAATGATTCTTTCCTTTTTGAAAAGCCCTTGCTCTTCGAGCTCACTGAGTGCGACAGTGAGCTTGCTCTTTAATGCTTTGTACATATCATTTTTGGATTTTGGGTTTGAAAATCTTTCTAGGAGATATAGGAGGAGATACACTTGGCTCTTGAGCCAAATATTTTCGTCTCAACGGATTGATTAAAAACAACTTTTGCTGAGTAAAACTATCGGGATGCATCTGCTCAAAATCAGACGCTAATGCCTCATAGAGCGACTGCTCTGCCAATTTAAATTTTGCCGAATCAATTTTTTTCGAAATTAAATACGACTCAAAGCTTTGATGATTTTCCATATCCGTAGACAAACAAATTGAGTTAGTGGGCAATTTATGGCTTTTGACGACCAAAATCGCAGTTTTTGAAATGGAAATCTTCCTACCTTTGGCTCACAACATTGAACCCTTATGAACAACATATTAGTGATCGGTGCATGCGGTCAATTGGGCGCAGAGCTCACCCTCCGTTTGCGTGAGCTGTACGGTGATGATCGTGTCATCGCTACAGACAAAAAAGAACCCTTAGAGGCTCTTCAAAACGGGCCATTCGAAGTGCTGGACGTCATGGACATGAGCCGTGTCAAAGAAGTCCTCCACAAGTACAAAATCACAGAAGTCTACCATCTGGTAGCACTGCTGTCTGCCACAGCTGAAGCCAGTCCACGCTTCGCTTGGGAACTTAACATGAACAGCCTTGTCAACATCCTCGACTTGGCAAAAGAGGGGCATTTCAAAAGATTATACTGGCCGAGCTCCATCGCAGTCTTCGGACCGAGCACTCCCAAACTCAACACGCCCCAAGAGACTTTCATGGATCCCAACTCGATCTATGGCATCAGTAAGCTAGCCGGAGAACGCTGGTGTGAATACTACCATGAGAAGCATGATGTCGACGTGCGAAGCATCCGCTATCCAGGTCTGATAGGCTACAAATCTCTACCTGGCGGTGGCACCACGGATTATGCTGTAGACATCTACCACAAAGCCAAGGCTGGGCTGGACTTTGAATGTTTTCTCAAAGAAGACACTCGTCTACCCATGATGTATATGGATGATGCTGTTCGTGCCACCATAGAGCTCATGGATGCACCTGCAAATCGCATATCCGTCAGATCTAGCTACAACCTCTCTGGCATGAGTTTCACGCCAAGTGAAATCTACGAAGAGATCAAAAAACACTATCCATCCTTCCAAATAAGCTATCGTCCAGACGAACGGCAGCATATCGCCGCATCCTGGCCACAAAGCATCGATGACTCTGTGGCCCGTGCCGAATGGGGCTGGGAACCAGCGTACGACCTTCAGCGCATGACTGAAGTGATTTTGGCCAACCTCTAATCCAACGATAGATGGTGCCCATGCTGGTAACACAAGCCTAGGCATGAAGCTGACCTGCGGATGATAATTTCTCGCTTAGCTAGTAATTATTGTCCGCATTAAATACATTTGGCCAAGCCTTTAATCAAAATAATGGAGGAACTTAAAAACCTACACATCGAAAAACGAGACGAGATTCTAATCGTCACTATCCAAAGAGAACCAGCACTCAACGCCCTCAATCGCGAGACATTGGATGAACTGGACACGGTGTTTTCAGAGATTGACGATGACCCATCTATCAAAGGAGTCATCCTCACTGGTGCAGGCGAAAAAGCCTTCGTAGCGGGCGCAGACATCAAAGAGTTTTCTCAAGTCAATGAAGTCAATGGACGCAGTATGGCCGAAAGAGGCCAAGAATTGTTTGAAAAAATCGAACGCCTCTCCAAACCCGTGATCGCTGCAGTCAATGGTTTCGCCCTTGGTGGGGGGTGTGAGTTGGCGATGGCTTGCCACATCAGGATAGCGGTCAAAACTGCCAAATTCGGTCAGCCCGAAATCAATCTGGGTATTATCCCAGGCTATGGCGGCACACAGCGTATGACTCGTCTGGTAGGAAAAGGAAAAGCCATCGAACTCCTCCTCACCGCAGACATGATCGACGCAGAAGAAGCCTACCGACTCCGGTTGGTCAACTATGTCTGTGAGTCCAAAGACAGCATGATGGACAAGGCTCTAGAAATCCTCAACAAAATCAAAGAAAAGGCCCCCATCGCAGTGGGCCTCATCATCGACAGCATCAATGCCGTACATACAAGTGGAGAAAACGGCTACCAAACAGAAGCCAATGCGTTCAGCAAATGCTGTGGCACCCAAGATTTCAAAGAAGGCACACAAGCTTTCTTAGAGAAAAGGAAGCCCAATTTCATTGGCGAATAATCTAAATCACAAACTAACATGGCAGGGCTAAAAGGATTGGCAGGCGATACTGTGTGGTATGGACTCAGTAGTATCATCGGGCGGATGATTACCTATTTTCTAACCCCCCTTTACACCGCAGTGTTGCTCACCGACGAATTTGGCATCTATACAGAGCTCTACGTCTATGTGGGGTTTCTCTATGCCATCTACACCTATGGCATGGAAACTGCCTATTTTCGCTTTGCCTCCAAAGCAGATCAAAGTAGTTCAGAAATCTACAACCTGTCTCTCAGTTCGATTATCTTATCCAGCTTGACCCTCTCTGCGATCATCTGCGTATTCGCTCATCCGGTCGCTGCTGTACTGGGCTATGCTGGACACGAAACAGTCATCTACTGGCTGGCAATGATCATCGCCATAGACGCCATCGTCGCGATCCCCTATGCAAGGCTTCGCCTAGAGAAAAAAGCCAAAAAATTCGCCTTCATTCGGCTCTTCAATGTGATCCTCACAGTCCTGCTCAACGTGTTTTTCTATGTGATATGCTACCAAATCATACAAGGCACACTCTGGCCTGAACTACAAGACACCGTGGCACGACACTATGACATGACCTTCAAAGTCAAATATATCTTCTTGTCCAACGTCCTAGCCAATGCAACCGTCCTCATCCTGCTACACAAAGAGCTCCGCGATTTCAAGTTCAAAATAGACCTTCATAAACTCAAACCGATACTCAGCTACGCCTCACCCTTGCTCATCATGAGTCTCGCAGTTGTCACCAACGAAATGCTATCTCGTGCCATGCTCAAATATTGGCTCCCCGAAGGATTTTACCCTGACAAGAGCAACATGGATATACTCGGAATATTTGGCGCATGCTACAAACTGTCTGTATTCATGCTTTTAGGAATCCAAGCATTCCGCTATGCCGCAGAGCCCTTCTTTTTTTCTAATGCAGAGAGCAAAAACTCTCCCCAACTCTTTGCACGAGTGATGAGCGGATTCGTTGTATTCAACTCAGTGGTACTCCTCGCCGTATCAGTCAACCTCCAACCCATCAGCGTGATCTTCTTGACGAACCCTGACTATCGCGAAGCAATCTACATCGTCCCCATCCTACTACTAGCGTATCTTTTTAGTGGGATCAACTACAACCTATCCGTGTGGTACAAAATCACCGATCGAACCAAATATGGTGCAATCATCACAGGGTTTGGCGCTCTACTAACTTTCGGGCTCAACTATCTTCTAATCCCGACCATGGGGTACTTTGGAAGTGCTCTCGCTACATTGGCAACCTTTTTTAGCATGACTATGATTAGCTATCTGCTGGGACGAAAATACTATCCGATCCCATACGACCTCCCCAAAGCTCTGGAATACCTCCTACTCTCCAGTATAGGTAGTGTCGCATTGTTTGAGTTGAACCTAGGACATTGGGCGGTCAATTTTTTGGTTAAAAACACAGCAGTATTGCTTTTCATCACGTACATCTACTTTAGAGAAAAGAAACACCTATCAGGCCGCATCATCTTTGGGTTCAAAATCCCCTAAACACCATGAATGCACTCAGCCTTAGCTAGAAAGGCATCAAAATTGATAAGTAACTCTTCTTTTTAGTTAATTTTGTTTTTCGTTTCAAACTGATCTATGAATTTTCCGTTTCACATTCCCTCGCTCGCTCGATATCTAGCCTTTGCCATGTGTATCCTTCTACTCAGTCAAGGAGCCTCTGCACAGCGAAAAAACCGTCGAAACGACAAATCCAAATCTTCCAAAAACGAGCTATCCGAAGAAAAACGTACCGAACTTGATCACTACTTCCTCGAAGGAGAAAAATTCTACATCCTCAAGGACTATGTAAAATCCTACATGTTTTTTGAGCGAGCACTCGAGATAGACCCACAAAACGCTGCAGCACACTACAAGATCGCAGAAATATTCAATGCCGAAGGAGATCTCGCCAAATCCCTCCCATATGCTACCAATGCACGAAATCTAGATCCTGACAACAAGTTCTACTATCTATACCTCGCCAGTGTACAAACAAGCCTTGGCGAATTGGATCAAGCTGAAATCACCTACAGTGACCTTGTACAAAACATCCCTGGCACAGAAAACTACCTCTTTGACTTGGCTGCTGTACAGATCTATCAAAAGAAATATCCAGAAGCCATCGCTAGCTACGAACAAGCGGAAAAGGCTCTTGGCCCTATGGAAGAAATTTCCGTACAAAAACAACACGTATACCTCAAAGAAAACAATCTGGATGAAGCCATCCGAGAGGGCAATAAACTCATACAGCTCAATCCTGACGAAGAGTCATATGTCATGACTCAAGCCAAAATATTGCTCTCCAACGAACGCCTCACCGAGGCTGAGGCTTTCCTTAACGAACAAATCAAAACCCGCAAAAAAAATGAAAGTCTCTACATCATGCTGTCTGAAGTCTACCGCAAACAAGGGAAAACGGTCGAGGCTCTAAATGCGCTACAAGTGCCATTCGAAAGCTCCAGTGTGGATGTCACAGCCAAAATCCGAACACTCGCTGGCTACCTCGGCATGCTCCCAGACCAGCAGCTCAATGAACCGCTCCTCGCACTAGCAGGCACGCTAGTAGAAACACACCCAGACTCGTACCAAGCGCTAGCGATGACTGGTGATCTTTATTACAATTTAGGCAAACTCAAAGAGGCTCGCGAATACTACCTACAAACTCTCACTCTCGATGGTTCGAATTTCAACGTGTGGCAAAACATCCTCAACATAGACATGGAACTCCAAGACTATGATGCCGTCATCAAGCACACGGAATTGGCGATGGAAAGCTTCCCCAACCAAGCCTCTCTCTACTATTACAATGGTACAGCTCATCTGATCAACAAAGACTACCAAGGAGCCGTCCAATCCTTCAACGCAGGGAAAGTCTACGCAGCTAGTGACGCAAACCTCAATAGCCTATTTTATGGACAACTTGGAGATGCCTACAATAGCCTAGGCGATCATAGCAAATCCGATGCAGCCTACGAAGCAGCACTAAAGTCCAAGCCAGACAACGACCATGTCCTCAACAACTACAGTTACTTTTTGTCCTTGCGAAAAAAAGACCTAGAGAAAGCCAAGGCTATGTCTTCCAAATTGGTCAAAGACTACCCCACCAACCCGACCTATCTCGACACTCATGCCTGGGTACTCTACATGATGAAAGACTATGAGGGAGCGGTCAAATACCTCGAAGAAGCCATCAAATATGACTCGGGAGCCGTCATCATCGAGCACTACGGTGACGCATTGTTCCAATCCGGAAAAATCGACGAAGCAGTCACCCAATGGAAACGGGCACGAGATTTGGTAGAGGACAGCAGTACCCTTGACAAAAAAATAGCGGATAGACAGCTTTATGAATAAATTACTGATGTGCATCGCCTGTGCCGTCTTACTGACAGGCTGCAACAAGAACTTCACTTTATTTAATAGCACCAACGACAAATTCAATCTCAATGATCTGAAATACGAGAACATCGCGATCAAGTCGAAAATGAAGTACAAAGGGGATGACAACCTCAAGTTCACTGCCAATATCCGTATGCGCAAAGACAGCGCCATTTGGTTTTCGCTCTCTCCTGGCCTTGGCATAGAAGCCGCACGAGGTTTGATTGATTCAGATTCAATCCTGTTGCTCGACAAGATCCACAAAGAGTACACACATCGAAATCTCGAAAACCTCTTCAAAGGTTTTAATTTTGATTTTCAAATCGGGATGATAGAATCTATCATCGTCGGCAACCTCGTCTGGCCAGTCAAAAAAAACAATCAAGTCACTAAACGCAACGGCTACTACGTCATCACCCAAGAGCAAGGGGACCTAAGACTCATCAGCTACGTGGGTTTCAAAACCATGAAACTCGAACGACTCGAAGCGCAAAGCATCAATACCCCCAACCGTCTTGACATCTCCTATGACAATTTTGAGAAGCTCGATAGTCTAATGGTATACCCAAAAAAGGTAGAGATCAATGCAGACTACTTTGACACGAAGTATCAAAAGAAAAAAATTGCTAACATTACAATAAATCACGTCAAAGTCGAAATTGATCAAAACAACTACAACTACTCTATCAGTATTCCATCCAAATATGCTCGCAAGAAAAATTAACCCCATTCTTGTCTGCCTACTACTGCTCGTATCCCTACAAGTCTCGGGACAAAAAAGCAAAGCTGAAATCGAGAAGGAAAAACAAGAAAACCTCAAAAGGATCAATGAGGCCCAAAAAATCCTAAAAGAGACCGCTACAGAAAAAACAGCGTCACTCGGCCAACTACAGGCCATCAACCACCAAATCGGCATCCGTAAGGAGCTCATCCAATCCATCAACCAAGAGGTGTCGATGATCAATAGTGAAATCCGTGACTTGACCATCGTGACCCAATCTCTAGAGTCTGATCTCAATCAACTCAAAGAAGAATATGCAGACATGATCTACAATGCCTACAAAGCCAATATGGGGTTTGGCCAACTGACTTTCCTGTTTTCGGCAAGCACTTTCAATCAGCTCTTTTTGAGATTGAAATACTTGGAACAATACGCCACTGCCCGTCAGCGACAAGTACAACAAATAGAAAAAGTCGCAGAAGCGCTCAACGGTCAAAAATCAAGCTTACTCGCCAAGAAGGAAGAACAAAGCCACCTCTTGGATTCCAAAATCAAGGAAAACAAAAACCTCCTCGGTCTAAAAACCAAACAAGACAAGCTAATTCAAGACCTAAGCAAGCGTGAGAAAGAGCTTAAACGGGAACTCACAGACCGACAAAGGTCCATCCAACAACTGGACAAACTACTCGCCGAAATCATCCAAAAGGAAATCAAAAAATCCAACGAAGGCAAAGAGTCTAAATCCAACACCATCGCTCTTACCGCAGAAGGGGCTGTGTTATCCTCTTCATTCGAAGAAAACAAAAACAAACTACCTTGGCCAGTGACTTCAGGGTTTGTATCAGAAAAATTTGGCAAACACCCACATCCGGTGCTCAAAAACATCACCGTCGAAAATCAAGGAGTAGACATCCAAACCCAAAAGGATGCGACAGTCCACGCGGTATTTAGCGGAAAAGTCGCTACCACTGCCTTCGTCCCTGGTATGAATAGCGTCGTGATCATCCAACACGGAGACTACTACACGCTCTACGCCAAGCTCAAAACCGTCAACGTCAAAAAAGGGCAGGTCATCCAAGCCAAACAAAGTCTCGGGTCCGTCTACACCAACAAAGATGGAATCTCAGAATTGCAGTTTCAAGTTTGGAAAAACAACGTCAAGCTCGATCCAGAGAAGTGGTTGTACAAGAAATAACACAAATCACTACTTAACTTAACCTGTTTTAGTCTCTAACCCTTCAATACAAGCAGCGCAAATTCTATATTTGCCCGATGAACAAGAAGGTTATATTAATGATACTCGACGGCTGGGGGCTAGGGACAAACCCTGAGGTTTCAGCGATTAATAGTGCAAAAACTCCTTTCGTGGACTCGATGTATGCCAAGTATGCCAACAGCACACTAGAAGCATCTGGGCTAGCAGTAGGTCTACCCGAAGGACAAATGGGCAACTCTGAAGTTGGTCACATGAACATCGGTGCAGGCCGAGTCGTCTACCAAGACCTCGTCCGTCTCAATAAAGCAGCTGAAGATGGGTCTTTGGCCCAAAACGAAACCTTGTTGGAAGCATTTGCCTACGCGAAAGAAAACAACAAGAAAGTCCACCTCATCGGCCTAGTATCCAACGGGGGGATCCATGCTCACATCAACCACGTCAAAGCGCTCAGCGATGGCGCTGCACAGCAAGGCCTCAACAATGTCTACATCCATGCCTTCACAGACGGTAGAGACACTGATCCCAAAAGCGGCAAGCAATTTCTGACCGAACTACAGGACCACTTGGACAAAACCACAGGCCAAATCGCCTCTGTCACAGGTCGATACTACGCCATGGATAGAGACAAGCGATGGGAGCGCGTCAAACTCGCCTATGACGCCATGGTCAATGGTATAGGAGAGCAAACCAATGATGTAATCGCCACCCTAGAAAAATCCTACAACGAAGGAGTCACAGACGAATTCATCAAGCCGATCATACATGTCGACGAAGAGGGAAAGCCATTGGCAACTATCGAAGAAGACGATGTGGTGATTTGTTTCAACTTCCGTACGGATAGAGGACGCCAAATCACTGAAGCACTCACTCAACAGGACTTCCCAGAGGCAGGCATGAAAAAACTCTCTCTCAAGTACTACACAATGACCAACTATGACCATACCTTCGAAGGTGTCACTGTCATGTATGACAAGGACAACTTGGTCAACACACTCGGAGAAGTACTCGCAGCAGCTGGGAAAAAACAAATCCGAATTGCAGAAACCGAAAAATACCCTCACGTAACCTTCTTTTTCTCTGGAGGGCGTGAAGAAGTATTCGAAGGAGAAACAAGACTACTCGCTCCATCGCCAAAAGTCGCGACCTATGACCTACAGCCTGAAATGAGCGCAGCAGATATCCGTGACAAAATCAACCCTGAATTAGAAAAAGGCGAAGCAGACTTCATCTGTCTCAATTTTGCCAATGCTGACATGGTCGGTCACACAGGTGTGTTCGAAGCAGCTGTCAAGGCTTGTGAAGCCGTAGATGCTTGTACACAATCTGTCGTAGAGACCGCTCAAGCCAACGGCTACTCAGCCATCATCATCGCAGATCACGGCAACTCAGACATCATGGTCAATGCAGACGGGTCTCCTAACACAGCGCACACTACCAACTTGGTACCCTGTATATTTGTCGATGAGGACATCAAGGAACCTGTCAAAGATGGAAAACTGGGAGATCTAGCTCCTACAATTCTCAAAATGATAGGTGTAGAGATTCCAGAGGAAATGACTGGGGACCTATTGATTTAGACTCCTGAATACAACACAGACAAACTAAGCCGGGTCAGACATAGATCCGGTTTTTTTTTGACTTCTTTCTATGAGTACTTCTGAGCAGGGTAGCTTGATCAAAAAACTCGTACCCATTCCCATGTTTGATTCTATCGTGATCTCACCTCCCAATTTTTCGATCAGCGTCTTGACGATAGACAGTCCGAGCCCCGTTGAGTTTTCGCCTCCTGTCGGACGTGCCGATAGTTTTTTGAATCGCTGAAATGCTTGATTCAAATCCTCTGAAGACATCCCAGGTCCTTGATCCACGACACTGATCATCACATGATCCAATCCAGTCATGACCTGCACCTCTACCAAACTATCGTGAGGAGAAAACTTGATCGCATTAGAAATCAAATTGTCCATGATCCGTGTCAAATGATTTTTATCCGTCTCTACATAGATGAAGTGAGAGTCAGCATTCATACGAAAACGTATCCCCTTTCGCTCCGCATACGAGGTGTGGATCTCCAAGATCTCCGCCAAAAAACTATTGAGGTGTAGCTCTTCTTTTCGCAACTCAATAGTGTTTTCAAACCGTGTCAGATTGACCATATCTGAGATCAACGATTCTCCCCCCTCAATCACTTGCAGTGCCTTTTGATTCAGCTCGTCCTGCTCCTCGGTGAGTTGACCTACCGCACCGACCAAACCGATCAGCGCCTTGAGGTTATTGAGAGGGGCTCGCAAATCATGCGCCACGACTGCCATTAGATTCTTTTGTTCATTGTAAGACTCCGTCAACTGCGCGTTTTGTTGTGCAGTGAGTAAGTTACTCTTCCTCAATTCACCAGACTTCTGGGCCAATAGGACATTGAGTTGGCGTTCGTTTTGATTCTTTCTCCAAAAGATCAAAATCACCACAAGCATAGCCGTCAACAATACTACTCCCGAGAATATAATGATCTTTTGGTGGCGATTTTCGACTTCCTGTATCTCCAAATCATGCTGCTGCCTTCGGCTTGCATATTGCACCTCCAGCTCGTCAATTGTCGCTTGTTTGTTTCGTGCCAAGATCTGATTGTTGATTTCGTCAAATTCACGATGGTACCCATACGCAAGTTTGTAATTCCCCAAACTATAGTACACATCACTCAATTGAGCATAGGCATTGCGCTCATCGATCTTACTCTCAAGCTCGATGGCTAGAGCCAAACTATAATCCAAGTAGTACAAAGCAGAATCATACTGATTCAGTTTTTGATGAATTCGATTGAGATGATTGTACGCTGTGACTAGATAGCTTTTATAGTTCATCCTTTCGAAATAAGAAATAGCATGACTCATACTGTGCATCGAAGCGTCCAACTCATACAACTCCTCCTGTAGAATCGCTAAATTGCCATACGCCAACGCCACTCCTTTTGGGTGATCTGCTTTTTTGAAATACTCGATGGACTGATAGATATAAGGAACCGCATCATAAAAATAAGAGATGTAGTTCGCTGTGTCTCTGACACTGTTGCGCCGATCCCATCCCTTGCTGATCAGTAGTGATGCCTTGTCATTATAGGCACTACCAATCATCTGAGGATCATCCAATCTCATCGCAATCGTTAGCTCCTTTTTGTAATAATTCGAGGCGATTTTGTAACTCTTTCGATCCACATGTACCTGCCCCAATTTTTGGTATACATTGAATAATTTACGCTCATCTTCTTGGTCCTCAAAATAAACCATCGCCTTGAGCAAAAACATCTCCGCAGAATCCAAATCCCCTTTGTCCAGATATATAATGCCTAGCAAATCGTATGCTTCATAGATCCCTTCATCATACTGCAGCTTGATAGACAGAGCGACAGATTCCCATACACGATCTAGCGCTTCGTGTTTGTTTCCGTACGACAACTCAAAAATCAGTTCGTTGAGAAGCTGAACCTTGTTGGTATCTTCCTTACTAGCAGACAATAGCGCCTTAAGGCTGTCCACCTTATGGGATTGACCCATCATATCCAAAAAAGTCAACAGGAGGAAGGATAAAAACAAGAGATATCTCTTCATGCTGAAAAGATACAGATTAAGTTCCAAAATAGGCAACAACCCAAGCCATGAAAGCCCTTAGAATTATCCCACACAAAGCCTCTGGTCTCTTCTGCCTTTCTGGCTCTACAGAACATAGATGATTTCTATCAAACCCTTGTATCCTTCCATTTGCCTCTTTTAAACAGCCACACACAAGCTACAGCGTGCAAGGCAAAAGCAATCGATACAGACACAATCGCCCCCGAAAATCCAAAGTCCCATTCCATTGCCAACAAGTATGCCAGCGGAATTTGAATCAACCAAAAGAAAACAATATTCATCAAAGTAGGCGTTTTGGTGTCTCCCGCCCCATTGAAACCCTGGCTGATGACCATCCCGTAAGCAAAAGTGATGTACCCCACACAAATAATCCTCAGCGCCAAAGCTCCATACTCTCCTGTGACCACATCATCCGAAAAGATACTCACAAACTCCGGTGCCATTATAAAAAACAAGATCGAAACCGAAAACAAAAACACCGTATTGACATGAGCAGTTACCCACACCGATCGCTCCGCCCGGTCAGGTTTTCCCGCTCCTAGATTTTGCCCTACAAGGGTCGCCGCTGCATTGGCCATCCCCCATGAGGGCAAGATTGTAAACACGATGATTCGAAACGCAATCGTATACCCCGCCAAGGCCGCCGAGCCAAATTCTGAAATGATACGCACCAACAAAAGCCAACTGGCTGACTCGATGAGAAACTGTCCCATACCTCCTGCCCCAATCCGAACAATACGCTGAAGGGTCCTCCATTTGAACTTGAGATTGTCAATCGTCAAAGTAATGATACGCCGGCCACTCATCAATCCAAAGACTTGATAAAACACGCCCATCGAGCGGCCAATAGTCGTCGCAATAGCGGCCCCTTCCACTCCAAAAGCAGGAATAGGACCCAACCCAAAAATAAACAACGGGTCCAGCAGGATATTGAGCCCGTTGGCAATCCAAAGCGAACGCATCGCCATGGACGCATCACCAGCTCCACGATAGATGGCATTGATCAGAAACAAAAGCATAATACACAAATTGCCCCCGAGCATGACCTTGGTATATCCATGACCATTGGCAATGAGCTTTTCCGAACCTCCCATCAAGCGCAGTATATCTTCCGCATACCCTATCCCGACGATCGATATCCCGATAGAAAACACGACGGCCACCATGATCGCCTGAAACGCCGCGTCCGCTGCTTTCTTTGGTTTCTTTTCTCCAATGCGGCGAGACACGACAGCTGTAGCAGCCATACTCAATCCAATGCCTATGGCGTAGACCATCATCATCACAGACTCCGTCAGCCCAACTGTCGCGACAGCATCTACACTGACTTTCCCCACAAAATACACATCCACCACTGCAAACAGTGCTTCCATGATCATCTCGAGCACCATCGGTACAGACAGCAAGAAAATCGCACGATTGATACTCCCTGTCGTAAACTCGGTCTCTTTGCCTCGCAAAGCGAGCAAAAAATACTTATATATCTTATTGATTTGATCGAACATAGAAGTCATGAGAATTGTAGTTAAGCGTAAAGTAAAAGAAGTGATTGTGAGGCCTAGAGTTAGGCGTACTGACAGACGACGGGATTCTTTCTTCTTGTTAACATGACTCCATTCGGATTTTTGGTCATGCAATCTACGTAGATTTCGGATTTGGTAGCGCACACCGCGTACAATTTTCTTCCAACCTATCCCTCTCAAACTGTGTCTATAGCATATGAAGAAAAAAATCATTCTAACCGTAGGCTCAGTGGTAGGCCTCTTGCTCATCGTACTATGGATGAGCAGTTGCCAGCAGGACGAGCCGCCTCGCTATGTCTCTCTCTCCGACACCTTTGTACTCTCCCTAGACGAGGTGGTTTATCTACACGTAGAAAAAGACAGCATCAGATTTGAAGAAGTACTTGAGGACTCTTTGTGCCCAGACACCGCACTATGCATACGCCAAGGTTCCTTCACCATACAGTGCGCATTCAATCAGCAAAAATTCAACCTATCCATCGGCTCAGTCCTTCCAAACTCGGCACAAGTCTCTGGATACACAGTCTCCTTGACTCAAGTCGTATGGGTAGACCACTGGCCCACTACAAATAAAACAAGCAACCCCACTACCGTAGAGTTGCTTGTCACAAAAAACCTTGAATAGTCTCATTATTTCAAACCACTCCGCTCAAGCAGTGCGTCCACGGTTGGTTCCTGTCCTCTAAATCGCTTGTACAAGTCCATCGGATGCTCACTCCCTCCTCTAGACAAGATGTGATCACGAAAGGAAGTCGCAACTTCTTTGTTGAAAATGCCCTTTTCCTTGAACAAAGAGAATGCATCAGCATCCAAAACCTCCGCCCATTTGTAGCTATAATATCCTGCAGCATAGCCTCCTTGAAAAATATGGCTAAACTGCGTACTCATACAAGCTCCATCTATGGGCTTGAAAAGCTCGGTACGTGACATGGCTTGGCGCTCAAACCCCACCACACTCTCTACCTCCAACTCTTCGCCTCGCAGCGAGTGCCAAGCCATATCCATCAATCCAAAACTCAACTGACGCATGGTCTGATAACCTTCGTTGAAATTGGACGACTGCTTTATCTTTTGGATGTATTCCTCTGGGATGGTCTCTCCTGTCTCGTAATGCTTGGCAAACAAATCCAGGCATTCCTTCTCCTGAACCCAGTTTTCTAAGACCTGAGAAGGCAATTCCACAAAGTCCCAGTACACACTCGTCCCACTCAGTGACGCATATTTGCTATTGGCTAGCATTCCGTGGAGTGCATGTCCAAACTCGTGAAACAAAGTTTCCACCTCGTTGTATGTCAGCAGCGAAGGCTTCGTCCCCGTAGCTGGTGTGAAGTTGCACACAATCGATACAATCGGCCGATGATCTACTCCATCATTGTACTGACTCTTATAGGAGGTCATCCATGCCCCGCCACGCTTACCTTCTCGAGGAAAGTAGTCCTCAAAAAACACCGCAATATGCTTGCCCGATTCATCGAGCACTTCGTAGGCGCTCACTTCCTCATGATAGACCGGTATCTCGACGTTCTTCTTGAAAGTCAAACCATACAAACGCTTCGCCACTTCGAATATTCCTTGCACCGCATTCTCCAACTTGAAGTACGGCCGCAACATTTCATCATTGATCTGAAACTTTTCGTTTTTGAGTTTCTGCGCATAATACGACCAATCCCATCGTTCGAGTTCTCCTTTGAGTCCTTGCGCTTTTGCGAAAGCTTTGACCTCTTCGACTTCTTCCTTGGCTTTCGGAGTGGCTTTTTCCAATAAGTCATTCAAAAACGAATTGACCTTGTCTGGAGACTCTGCCATCCGCTCTTCCAATACATAATCCGCATAACTGTCATACCCCAGTAATTTTGCCTGCGCATAGCGAAGAGCCACTATTTTTTTGACGTTCTCCTGATTGTCATGGGCGTCACCCTTAGAAGCCTTGGACATGTAAGCGCGGTAGAGTTTTTCCCTCAACTCTCGACGATCAGCATACTCCATGAAAGGAACAAAACTCGGTGCTTGTAGTGTAATCAACCATTGATTTTTGTAGCCCTTTTGCTCTGCTGCTAGAGCTGCAGCATCACGTACACCCTCGGGGAGTCCTGCTAAATCGTCCTCGTGTTCGAGGATGAGTTCGTAAGCATTGGTTTCGGCAAGTACATTCTCTCCAAATTTGAGTTGAAGCTGTGCCAGCTCTTTGGCATTCTCACCATAGATCTTCTTCTCTTCATCACTGAGGTTAGCACCACTGCGGATAAACCCCTTGTAGGTCTTCTCCAGCAGCATCTGATCCTCCGCATCGAGTATCGACTGATCTATCGTATCGTATACAGATTTGACTCGATCAAATAGCTCTTGGTTTTGCATGATAGCATTGCTGTAGTCGGTCAAGAGAGGTGACAACTTCGAAGCGAGTGCCTGCATCTCGTCAGACGTCTCTGCCGAGTTGAGATTAAAAAACACTTCTGCTACTGCAGACAATTGCTTGCCACTACGGTCCAGAGCGACGAGTGTATTTTCGAAAGTCGCTGCATCCGAACTATTCGCCAGTGCATCGATCTCTGCCAAGGACTCCTCGATCAATTGCTTGACCGCTGATTCATAATGTATTAACTCAATGGCAGCAAATGGCGCCACACCAAAAGGGCCTGTGAAGGGCTCCAACAAAGGATTCTTATCTGACATAGTCTTATTCAAAATTTTGGAATGCTAAATTATAGGATTGTGAACCAATATTGATTTTCCTAATTTCTTTTCACAAAAAAATCATCTACAGCTGTTGCATACTGTCTCTTTTATGACAAATTTTATACTGAACATAATTTTTTAAACACATGAAAAAACTTTTAGCAATCGCGGTACTGTTATTTGCCGCTAACACAATGTACGCACAGCAGGGCAGCATGTATGCTGGTGGTGGAATCGGTTTTGCCGAAGACTATTGGAAATTCGCTCCAGAAGCAGGATACTGGTTACAGGACAACCTCCAGTTGGGTCTTGTATTGCACCTCGAAGGGGACAATACTGGCGCTACTGATGTGACAACCATCGCTCCACATGTCTACGGTAGATACTGGTGGCCTATCTCAGAGAAATTCTCTTTGTATGCAGGCGCCAATATAAGAATCAATTCTGTATCCTCTGACCCTGGAGACTCTGATACAAACGTAGATGTTTTTGCTGACGGAGGTTTCGCTTTCGCTATCGCGCCGAGATGGGGCATGGTCGGTCGAATCGTTTCGGTTGGCTTGATCAACGAGAGCTTCACTTTGGATGCCAACATGTCTCCACAGTCGATGTTCAACGTAGGTATTTACTATACGTTCAAACAATAAAAAACCAACCTAACACTTTTGTTTTCAAAGGTGTTAGGTATTCCTACTTTTCGCGAAAGCGACGTTCTTCTTCAAGCCTTCGTATTTGGCTCGCTTCACAGCCGACCCTCTGAATACCTCCCGAAACACCTCCTCCGTCATTTCTTCCCAGTCCGACTTGGACCATTCATCCAGCTGAGCATGTGGCATGAAACTCTCCTCTTGATGCGGTTTTGAAAACCGATTCCATGGGCACACATCCTGACAAATGTCACACCCAAACACCCAATTCTCCATTTTGCCTTGAAACTCACTCGGAATCTGATCTCTGAGCTCGATCGTCAAGTATGAGATACAGCGACTCCCGTCCACCACATAAGGCTCTGGAATAGCATCCGTCGGACAAGCATCCATACACTTGGTACATGTCCCGCAATAGTCTTTGACCGGACTGTCATAATCCAGTTCTACATCCAAGATGATCTCTGCCAAAAAGAAAAAAGATCCGCTCTTCTTATTGAGCAACAAAGAGTTCTTTCCCACCCAACCGATGCCTGCCTTGGCGGCCCAAGCTCGCTCATGGACGGGTGCCGAATCCACAAAAACACGTGCATTGACCTCCCCGACCTGCTCGATGACCTCCTGGAGCACTGTCTTGAGTTTTGGCTTGATGATGTAGTGATAATCCTTGCCGTAGGCATATTTGGCGATTTTGTAGTTGTCCTCCTTCGCTAGATTACTTTCGGGGAAATAATTGTAACTCAATGAAATCACCGTCTTTGCCCCTTCAACAAGTTTGCGGGGATCGAGGCGCTTGTCAAAATGATTGGCCATATACCCCATCTCTCCATGCATCCCTTGGTTGAGCCAGCGTTCCAGCTTGGGTGCCTCCTCAGCTAGAAAATCCGCTTTGGCAATCCCACAGGCCATGAACCCCTCCTGAAGAGCCTTTTGTTTGATGAGATGTGTGAGTTTAACCCTATCCAAATCAGTCAAACAAAGTCCCCATCCGCGAAGGAGGTACGATTTTCAGATGCTTATAAGCGAGTTCGGTGCACTCCCTGCCGCGGCTAGTACGCTTGATATAGCCCTCCTGTATCAGAAAAGGCTCATATACTTCTTCGATTGTATCGGCCTCCTCCCCACACGCCGTGGCAATAGTAGAGATCCCTACTGGCCCTCCTTTGAACTTATTGATAATTGTCGACAAGATACGATTGTCCATCACATCCAACCCGTTTGCGTCTACATCCAATGCGTCGAGTGCCATGTTGGTTATTTCTTTTGTGATGGTGCCATTCCCTTTGATCTGAGCAAAATCTCGCGTACGACGCAGCAGATTATTGGCAATCCTAGGAGTACCTCGACTCCTGCGTGCCAGCTCGAAGGCTGCATTTTCATCTATCGGGGTATTGAGTATCGCCGACGAACGCTTGACAATCTTGGACAACAACGTCGAATCATAATATTCCAATCGTGCATTGATCCCAAACCGAGCACGCAATGGAGAGGTCAACAATCCCGAACGAGTCGTCGCTCCAATAAGCGTGAAGGGATTCAATCCGATCTGAACGGATCGTGCATTGGGACCCGAATCGAGCATGATATCGATGCGGTAATCCTCCATCGCAGAGTAGAGATACTCCTCCACCACAGAATTGAGTCGGTGGATCTCATCGATAAAAAGCACGTCGTTTGGCTCTAAGTTGGTGAGCAACCCTGCCAAATCTCCTGGCTTATCCAGTACTGGACCAGAAGTGATCTTGATACTCGCATCCAGTTCGTTGGAAATGATATGAGACAAGGTAGTCTTACCCAGGCCTGGAGGGCCATGCAAGAGCACATGGTCCAATGGTTCGGATCGCTGTTTGGCCGCCTGCACAAATATTTTGATATTGTCCACCACTTTTTGCTGCCCCGAAAAATCATCAAACGACAAGGGTCGCAGTGCTTTTTCAAACTCTACCTCTTCGGGCACCATGTCTTCACCGTCTGAATTCAAATAATCTTCTCTCATCTAGGATCTCTAATCAACAACTAAAAATAGGGACATTCGAAGCAAAATTAGTGATTCTCTGATAGAAAGGAATCAACAAGTTTTGACGTTGTTTCACATTCTAGTCTTTCTTCGATTTCTTTGCGCTCCGATATCGATCCTCACACATGCAAAAAAGAAGAATATTATTAATCGTTTTGGCCATAGGTATACTGGTTGTTTGGCGCCAGCTTCATAAAGATGAAGAAGCAAAAATCACCCATCTCAAAGGCACGACGATGGGAGTTGTCCCCTATTCGATTAAATATATCGACTTAGCTGGTCGTGACTATCAACTTGAAATCGATTCACTCTTGGTGGATTTCAACGAATCCCTCTCGACTTACATCCCGAGTTCTGAAATCTCTACCTTCAATGAAACCAATCACGCCAACTATGAAACTGCCTATCTCTACCCCATGCTGCGTATCAGTCAGGAGATTTACCAAAAAAGCCATGGCGCTTTTGACCCAACCATCGGTCCATTGGTCAATGTGTGGGGCTTTGGTCCACAACAAAAACTAAGTCTAGACAGTAGTCTGGTAGATTCACTTATTCAGATCGTAGGATTTGACAAAGTCAAATTTGACCAGCAGAGAGCCAGCAAGCCTGCCAATACCTACCTCGACTTTAGCGCGACAGCCAAAGGATATGGCGTGGACATAGTCGCAGACTTCCTCTATGCCCAAGGTATCCGCAACTACATGGTAGAGATCGGTGGTGAAGTCGTCTGTCGAGGCAAAAACGAAAAAGGAACTTACTGGAAAATTGGCATAGAAAAACCAGAAATGAACCGCCAAGCGGGGACATTATTTGCAACGACGTTTGTCAAAAACACCGCCCTTGCCACTTCAGGCAATTACCGCAACTACTACAAAGAAAACGGGCAAATCATCTCTCACACAATTAGTCCATACACAGGGTTTCCAATTCGTCACAACCTCTTGAGTGCATCGATCTACGCGCCAAACTGTGCCCTAGCCGACGGCTATGCTACCGCATGTATGGTGCTCGGCGTAGACCGCTCCATCCAGATGATCGAGGACAACAAGGAACTAGAAGGGTTCTTAATCTTTTCTGCTGAAGACGGGAGCTTGGCGACCTATGCTTCCAAAGGAGTACAGTCCCTCATCGAGGTACTCCCCTAAATTCTCCCCCCTCCATGTCCAGCAACCATCTTGTCAACCCCGTGCTGTACTGTTTCCTTCCAAACCAAAAGCAGTAAATCATCCGCTTTCCTGTCATGGTTTTGGACAGTACGGAGGAGGGAATCAATCCAGTGTCGATACATCCAAGGTTGGATATCCAACTTTCCTTTGGCATGAGAGTCGGCTAGCCGGTCTACTTTCATGCCTGCAGCATGACTCCCTGCTGCATACATGATGAGATGAGACAACCCGTGCCTCAGCAGTGCTCTTTGTGCCTCCATGTCAGTATTTTCAAACCGTGCCCGAATCAAAGGTGACGAGTCCATAAAATCATCATAGAAATCTTCAAAAAACTTAGGTGAAACAGCACACCGACCATAGCTAAGCTTTACTTGCGTTACTTTTTCTGTCATAATACATCAACTGATTTAGCACACAAAACTAGGGCACTCTTTGACGTGCCTTGAGCCAAGCCACATGATGTGAATCATCTAATCAGGTGATTATATTCTCATCAACACCACCATATGACAAGCTTTCAGCAGCTTTTCGACACGCCGATCCTTAGCAAGACTAGGTCTTCTTAGCCCTGCGCATTAATATTGCGCTCGAATGGAGAAACAAGCGCAGAAAAAAGAATGGTTTGATGAATGGTTTGACACCATCTATTACCACATTTTATACAAAAACAGAGATTATACTGAAGCAGGTCGTTTCCTAGACAACCTCATCACATACTTTGACCTTTCGGCCAATGCCAAAATCCTAGACCTAGCCTGTGGCAAAGGCCGTCATTCGATCTATCTCAACGAAAAGGGTTTTGACGTGACTGGAGTCGATCTCTCCGAGCAAAATATAACCTTTGCCAAGACAAAGGAGAACAACACGCTGCACTTCGACATCCACGACATGCGAGACATCTATCGACCAGAGGCCTTTGATTATGTCTTCAATCTGTTCACATCCTTTGGGTATTTTGACTCGATCGACGAAAACTTGGACGTGATCCGTGCCACGGTTGCTTCACTCAAGCCTGGAGGCAAACTGCTGATCGACTTCCTGAATCCCTATGTGGTGGTCAATCACCTCGTCGAGGCAGAAGATAAAACCATCGACAACATACACTTCAAGATCAGCCGCGAATACACCAACGATCAATACATCGTCAAAAACATCTCCGTGGATGATCACGGCCAGCACTTTGATTACATGGAAAAAGTAAAAGCCATTCGCCGCACAGATTTTTTGAACTATTTCGACGCAAATGGGCTTAAGGTGTTAGATTTATTCGGAGACTATAGTTTGGCTCCTTACGAAAAAGAAAAATCCGATCGTCTCATCTTTGTGATCCAAAAACCCGCATGATCAAAAGCGCCGTAATCCTATTCTTGTCCGCCTTCCTCGGAGGTATCCTTGCGATCAACTCCATAGACATCATCAGCAAAAACATCAAGCACTTGCTCGTGTTTGCGGGCTCGTTTCTATTTTCGGTCACCATCATCCACATCCTACCTGAGATATTCGAAGCAGGAGAAGACCACCTGCACGTAGGCGGATTCATACTCCTAGGGTTCTTTTTTCAACAAGTACTAGAATACTTCACCGATGGCGTAGAGCACGGGCACATGCACCATCATCACAAAGGGCAAGAAGGGCATACGACCCTCAAAAGCATCTCGCTCATGGTCGCACTCAGCGTCCACGGTTTTCTCGAGGGTACGCTACTCGCTCATCCCGGGAGCGTACATGCCGATCATACCGAAGGCACTCTACTAGCAGGCATCATCTTTCACAAAATCCCTGCAGCTTTGGCGCTGATCTCGGTACTCGCTTGCCAATACAAGTCTCGCAAGACGCAACTGATCTTGCTGACGATCTTTGCTTTGGCCTCACCAATCGGGGTATTTACGGGGCATTTTCTAGGAGATTTCGGATTGCTCGACTCGACAGGCATGGTCCTATTGTTTGCATTCGTTTCGGGAAACTTCCTCCATATCTCTACGACGATATTCTTGGAATCGAGCCCCGGACACCGCTGGAGTTCACGCAAACTCATCATCAGCCTTTTTGGTGCAGGCTTGGCTGTCCTTTCAGAAATGATCTTTTAAAACCATATAATGGCAATCCAAAACCTATCCTTGCTCGACAAACTCTCTGAAATAATTCACGATCGAGCCGTTTGCAAACCCGTTATTTTTCCTACATTTGCGGCAATAGTTATGACAACAAACAGACAACATCATCACCATACAATGAAACGCTCAGGCGAGGTGATATAGTTGTGTCTAAAAAATACTTTTATCAATCCCGTCTGATTAATTTTGGACGGGATTTTTTTTGCCCTTTCCAGAACACCCAGACTTTAAAAACAGAAACATGAGCACATTAAAAATCGCAGTTCAGAAATCCGGAAGATTAAACGACGACTCTATTGGTCTATTGAAGAACTGCGGCATTCACATTGACAATGGCAAAGATCAATTGAAGGCCAGCGCGTCTAACTTCCCGATGGATGTTTTGTATTTGAGAAATGGTGATATCCCCCAATATGTAGAAGATGGTGTGGCAGACATTGCTATCGTCGGCGAAAACCTCCTGGTCGAGGCAGGCAACGATATAGAAGTAGTGAGAAAACTCGGTTTCTCTAAGTGTAAGCTCTCTCTTGCTGTACCCAAAGAACTGGACTATGAAGGCGTACAATACTTCGACGGCAAACGTATCGCTACCTCCTACCCCAACACCCTTCAGCAATACCTTGACCAACACAACGTGAAAGCCGACATCCACGTCATCAAAGGATCCGTAGAGATCGCTCCCAACATCGGCTTGGCCGAAGGGATTTGTGACTTGGTCAGCTCAGGCAGTACTTTGTTTAAAAACGGCCTCAAGGAAGCGGATCAAATCTTGATATCTGAAGCCGTTTTGGTCAAAAGCAAAAAATTAACCCCAGAGCAAGAAGAACTACTGGACACCCTTCTATTCAGACTGGATGCGGTACAAAAAGGTAAAAAATCGAAGTATGTCCTCATGAACGTACCCAATGACAAAATCGATGGTGTGATCAACATGCTCCCAGGGATGAGAAGCCCTACGGTACTGCCCTTGGCAGAAGCAGGATGGAGCTCAGTACACACCGTGATCGAGGAAGGAAAATTCTGGGAAGTGATCGACCAACTGAAAGCTGCCGGTGCAGAAGGAATCCTCATCGTCCCAATCGAAAAAATGGTACTATGATTGTCTCTCTCTATCCCAAAAAATCAGAATGGGCAGCACTGACACAGCGCCCTGTACTCGAGCAGCAAAACTTGCAGTCCACGGTTGATGGTGTATTTGATGCGATCAAGGCAAATGGCGACCAAGCTGTCTTGTCGTTTACCGAGCGGTTCGACAAGGCACAGTTGTCTTCATCTGTTGTCTCGGATCAAGAAATCGAAACGGCCGAGCAGCGCATCTCTGACGAACTCAAAGCGGCCATTCAATTGGCTGCCCAAAACATCGAGACCTTTCATGCCGCCCAAAAACCTGGACGTGTAGAAGTCGAAACGGCTCCTGGCGTAGTGTGCTGGCAAGAAGCCAAAGGCATCCAAAAAGTAGGAATATACATCCCTGGTGGGACAGCCCCTTTGTTTTCGACCGTACTGATGCTTGCCATCCCCGCTACAATAGCAGGATGCGACGAAATCGTACTCTGCACCCCCCCAGGACCCGACGGGTCGGTCAACCCGGCGATTCTCTTCGCCGCGCAATACGCGGGCGTCAAGCAAGTGTACAAAGTCGGCGGCATCCAAGCCATCGGCGCGATGACTTTCGGCACAGAGAGTATCCCAAAAGTGGACAAGATTTTCGGGCCAGGCAACCAATACGTCACAGCTGCCAAACAGCGAGCCGCACAACTAGGTGTCGCAATAGACATGCCTGCAGGTCCATCAGAACTGCTCGTCATGGCAGATGAAACCGCTGTACCGGCTTTCGTCGTATCTGATTTGCTATCCCAAGCCGAGCATGGGATCGATAGTCAAGTGATTTGTGTAATCAAAAGCGAGAGCCAAGTCACAGCGATCCAATCCGAATTGGAAGCGCAACTCGCCGTACTGCCCCGCAAAGAGATCGCCCAAAAAGCCATCGCCAACTCCAAAATCATCTGCATCGCAGAGGATCAGGACTGTGTGGACTTCATCAACGAATACGCGCCAGAGCACTACATCCTTTGTGTCCAAAACGAGGACTTCTACCTTGATCAGGTTCGGAACGCAGGGTCGGTATTCATCGGCAACTACACCCCGGAGAGCGCGGGAGATTATGCTTCGGGCACCAATCATACCCTACCAACCAATGGCTATGCCAAGTCATACAGCGGCGTGAATTTGGATTCGTTCATGAAGAAAATCACCTTCCAGAAAATCACGGCCACAGGCATACAAAATATAGGCCCTGCCATCGAACACATGGCGGCAGCCGAACTGCTAGACGCACACAAAAATGCCGTCACCGTACGGTTAGATTATTTAAAAACACGAGGCGAATAAAAAGCCATGAACATAAGAAGTCTTTTACGAAAGAACATACAGTCGCTGACGCCCTACAGCTCGGCACGTGACGAATTTGATAGCGTAGCAGAGGTCTATCTAGATGCCAACGAAAACCCGTTTGACAATGGCGTCAATCGCTACCCTGACCCCTATCAAAAACCCGTCAAGGCACGCCTAAGTGAGATCAAAAACATCGCACCAGAGAAAATCCTACTCGGAAATGGGAGCGATGAAGTGCTGGATCTCATCTATCGCGCATTCTGCGAACCCAAAGTGGACAATGTCATCTCACACAATCCGAGCTACGGCATGTACCCCGTCTTGTCAGAGATCAATGACGTGGAACTTCGAAAAGTCAATTTGGATGCAGGATTTTCGCTTGACGCAAAAAAAATGATCGCTGCGTCAGACGAGCATACCAAGCTGTTCTTCATCTGCTCGCCTAACAACCCATCGGGCAATCTGCTCAACAAAGAGGAGATTCGTCAGATTCTGGATTTGAAAAAGGGAATCGTCGTGATTGATGAGGCATATATAGATTTTGCAGAGACGGATTCTTGGCTCACCGAGCTAGACCGCTACCCCAACCTCATCGTATGCCAGACCCTGTCCAAAGCTTGGGGGTTGGCAGGCCTGAGAGTAGGTATGTGTTTTGCATCCGAAGAAATCGTCCGTGTACTCAACGCCATCAAACCTCCGTACAACGTCAATGTGCTATCCCAAGAAGCGGCACTGAAGGCGCTAAACCAAGAGGACGAATTCAAAAAGCAACTGGCGATTATCCTGGACGAAAAGAAGAAAGTAGAAGCGGCACTGGCTCAGTCGCCTTGTGTCCAAGAGTTGTTCCCATCGGACTCCAACTTTGTACTCGCTCGGGTCGAAAATGCCAACGCTTTGTATGATTTTTTACTAGAGAGAAAAGTGATCGTAAGAAATCGCTCCAAAGAACATTTGTGTGCCAGCTGTCTTCGTTTCACCATCGGTACACCCGAGGAAAACCTGCGATTGCTGGACGGAATAACAGCCTACGAAAAGAAATAAAGAAACCGTTGACTACCTAAGTTGACCAAATATCTATTATGAAAAAAGTACTATTCATCGACAGAGACGGCACCCTCGTATTGGAGCCTCCAGTGGACTACCAACTAGACTCTCTGGAAAAACTGGAATTCTACCCTGGGGCATTCCAGTGGATGGCCAAAATCGCCAAGCTCGGTTATGAACTCGTCATGGTCACCAACCAAGACGGTTTGGGCACGGACTCTTTTCCAGAAGACACCTTCTGGCCAGCGCACAACAAATGCCTGCAGGCATTTGAAAACGAAGGAGTAAAGTTCGATGCAGTCAAAATCGACCGCAGCTTCCCTGCTGACAATGCTCCGACACGCAAGCCGCGCACTGGCATGCTCACCGAGTACATGGATGGCAGTTATGACTTGACCAACTCATACGTGATCGGTGACCGTATCACAGACGTAGAATTGGCAAAAAACTTGGGTGCAAAGGCGATTTTCATCCAACAAGAAGAAGGGCTGGGCGCTGATGAAATATCTACCAAGGTAGAAGAATTGCAACCCTCCATCGCGCTGACAACCACTGATTGGGAAGATATCTACAACCTCGTCAGTCGCGGTTCACGCAAGGGTACCGTCAAGCGTACCACCAAAGAAACCGATATCGATATCGAAGTGGAACTAGACGGCACAGGCCAAGCCGATATCGACACGGGCATCAAGTTCTTTGATCACATGCTGGATCAGATCGCCAAACACGGACTATTGGATCTCAAAATCCAAGTCAAAGGTGATCTCGAAGTAGACGAACACCACACGATCGAAGACACTGGCATAGCCCTCGGCGAGGCGATCGCCGAAGCGCTAGGCAACAAAAAAGGAATCGAAAGGTACGGCTTCTGCCTACCGATGGACGATTGCCTCTGTCAGGTAGCCTTAGATTTCGGAGGACGAAACTGGATCGAATGGGATGCGGAGTTCAAACGCGAAATGGTCGGCAAGATGCCTACCGAGATGTTCTTCCACTTCTTCAAATCCTTCTCTGATGCAGCCAAGTGCAACCTCAACATCAAAGCAGAAGGAGACAACGAACACCACAAGATCGAAGGCATTTTCAAGGCTTTTGCGAAAGCCATCAAAATGTCCGTCAAACAAGACAAAGACAAAATGATCCTGCCATCAACCAAAGGGATGCTATGAGTAAAGTAGTAATAATAGATTACGGAGCTGGCAATGTTCGCTCGGTCAAGTTTGCGCTGGAGCGCATGGGCATCACGCCGATGCTAAGCCGAGATGCCGCAGAGATCCAATCCGCAGACAAAATCATCTTCCCTGGCGTAGGTGAGGCAAGTAGCTCGATGAAAGCACTGGAAAACTACGGATTGATCGAGGTGATCCAAAACGCCAAGCAGCCCTTCCTAGGTATCTGTCTCGGCATGCAGATGATGTGTGAGTCATCCGAAGAAAATAACACCCAAGGACTCGGTATATTTCCTTTGCCTGTGAAGTTGTTCGCTGGAGGAACAGTGAAAGTGCCACACATGGGATGGAACCAAATCGAAGCGTTGAAAACACCGATATTCAACGGACTGGAAGAGAAAGAGTACATGTATTTTGTGCACTCCTACTACGTACCGGATTCGGAATGGACCATTGCCAAAGCCAGCTATCCAACCCCCTTCAGTGCGGCACTTCACAAAGACAACTTCTATGGCTGCCAGTTTCACCCCGAAAAGAGTGGGACATTTGGCCAGCAGATTTTAAAGAATTTTATTGAGATGTAGATCCACATTAGAGCTTATCAACTGCCTGTACCTGGCACTAGTAAGGGAATTAGTTGATCACAAAATGTTTAATGAAATATATGTACGAGCAACCGAAATCATCAAGATGTTTTCGGACTAAAAAATTCACTGAAATAACTACGGACTATGGTCTATTGACCATTGCCTTTTTTAAACCATGAGAATAATACCCGCAATAGATCTAATAGATGGCAAGTGTGTCCGACTCACCAAGGGTGACTATGATCAGAAAAAAATATACAACGAAAATCCACTCGAAGTGGCTAAGAAATTCGAAGCGGCGGGCATCAAATACCTCCACCTCGTAGATCTGGATGGGTCGAAAGCTCGTGAAATCAAAAATGCAGCAGTACTTGAAAGCATCACTGCTCACACAGGGCTGATCGTCGATTTTGGGGGAGGTATTCGTTCGGACAAGGACATCAATATCGCTTTTGATGCGGGTGCTGCTCAGGTCAACCTCGGCAGTGTAGCCTTAGAAAACAAAAACTTATTCGGTGAGTGGCTCCAAAAGTTTGGGAGTGAAAAAATCATCCTCAGTGCCGACTCCACCAATCGCAAGATCGCCATCAACGGCTGGCAAGAAGAATCTCAAGTAGACCTTTTTGACCTGATCAAAGAATACGAAGCAATGGGCAACCAGTATATGGTCTGTACAGACATCAGCAAAGACGGTATGTTGCAAGGAATCGCCGTAGATTTGTACGAAGACCTGATGCGTGAATTTCCAAAACAAAAGATAGTCGCTAGCGGTGGTGTCAAAGACATCACAGATGTAGAGGCTGCAGCTGCACTAAAAATGGACGGCATCATCATCGGCAAAGCCATCTACGAAAACAAGATCTCACTGAAACAACTCGAAGCATATGCTGACTAAAAGAATCGTCCCATGTCTGGACATCAAAGATGGCCGTACCGTCAAGGGCGTCAACTTCGTCAACCTACGTGACGCTGGAGACCCTGTCGAACTTGCTGCGATCTACTCGGAGCAAGGAGCCGACGAACTCGTCTTCCTCGATATCACCGCCACTGGAGATGGCCGAAAAACCACCGCAGAGCTCGTGGAGAAAGTCGCCGAGAAAGTCAACATCCCATTCACCGTCGGTGGTGGAATCAAATCTGTGGAAGATGTATACACACTGTTGCATCGTGGCGCAGACAAGATATCGATCAACTCGTGGGCGGTCAAAGAACCCAAAGTACTCGACGAACTCGCTGCACAGTTTGGGAGTCAGTGCGTCGTACTCGCCGTGGATGCCAAACAGATAGATGGCAACTGGAAGGTGCATTTGGTAGGAGGGAAAGTCCCTACCGAGATGGATTTATTTGACTGGGTGCGCGAAGCAGAAAGCCGTGGTGCAGGCGAAATATTGTTCACCTCGATGGATCACGATGGGTCGAAAGCCGGCTTTGCCAACGAAGCTCTGGCTAAAATGTCCGATATGGTCAACATCCCGATCATCGCTTCAGGCGGAGCGGGGAGTATTCAAGATTTTGCGGATACCTTTGTGCATGGCAAAGCAGATGCAGCACTGGCCGCCAGCGTATTTCATTTCAAAGAAATTGAAATCCCAACACTAAAACAGGAACTAAAATCGCAAGGAATAGCGATGAGAATATAAATCAGTCTGGAACAATAGACAAAAACCCAAAGGGCAATTGACTACACACTCCGACTAACGACTACATACTTATGAATATAGATTTCGAAAAAACTGATGGACTAGTACCTGCGATCATTCAAGATGCTAAGACAAAGAATGTCCTGATGCTAGGCTACATGAATCAAGAAGCACTGACTAAAACCCAAGAAACGGGCAAGGTAACCTTCTACAGCCGTAGCAAACAAAGGCTCTGGACCAAAGGCGAAGAAAGTGGCAACTTCCTAGAGCTAAAAGACATCAAGCTAGACTGTGACAATGATACGCTATTGATAGCTGTCAATCCAGTCGGACCTACCTGTCACAAAGGAACAGACACGTGCTGGGGCGAAGAAAACAAAGCAAGCTATGGTTTTCTCTCTCAACTAGAAGCAGTCATCAAAGACCGTCACGACAACCCAGACGAAAAATCATACACCTCCTCTCTGTTCAAAAAAGGCATCAATAAGGTGGCTCAGAAAGTAGGAGAAGAAGCTGTAGAAGTCGTCATCGAGGCAAAAGACAATGACGAAGGCCTGTTCCTCAACGAGTCGGCAGATTTGATGTACCACTACCTGATACTCCTCAGAGCCAAAGGCTACTCGCTAGAGGATGTCGTAAAGGTATTGGACGAACGACACAAGTAAGCTAAAAGAAGAACTCGAATCAAAAAAGGTGCTCCCTATGGCATACCCCAATAGAGAGCACCTTTTCTATGACATGCTCTACTCTCATTGATCCAACTTCTCTATCGTAGATCCACTAGTCAGATCGATAGCCTTAATCGTCGCATCTCCTGCATACTTTAGGACACTTGCCCCAGAGGCACTCAACCTGATTTCTTTGAGGATAGCCATTTCGGCCGTACTTCCTCCAGACAATATCACATTCGCCATATTCACTTCCAACCTAGCATCTTGAATACGGCTCCCTCCAGTCACTTCCACATCGATAGAATTGGCCTGGCCCTGTACTTCGAAATTGGAACCTCCTGTCACTTGAGCAATCATCGTACTTACCGAATCCACATTGGTTCGTAAAAAACTAGCTCCGGACAACTCAAAGGTCACATCGTCTCCATACATCACGTCACTAGCAGTCAAGCGTGAAGCACCTGATACGGAAATATATTCTATGGGCTTATTCGTATAGACTCGTGCTTTCAAAATAGTACGTCCACTAATGTTCGTCCCTTTATCCATTCGGATCACGAGACGCCCTTCTTCCTGAAATGCCTGGATATATTTGTGCAAATTCTCGTTGGATTCGATCAAGACATACTCATCACTATCCTCTGCATCAAAAATTTCTACATCAAAATCATTGGATACTTCCACTTCATGAAAATCCCCTACCGTAATTTCCTCTGTGGTGACTGTTGACGAAGCGTCAATTTCGTCATCACATGAAAACAAGCCCACTACCAATACCGTAGACAAAGCCCATCCTATTATTTGTTTCTTATATACATTCATCTCACTGGTGTTTTTCGATTAACTATTATGTGAGATGGAGGTAGACAAGAAGTATGCCATACTAAAAACAAGAATGGCATGAATACACGAAATAACGCTTTGAGATCTAGTCGATCAGAAGCAAAACAAAGGCGCTAAAACAAATATACCCAATTATGGGTATTGAACCTGGGAGGCATTATACCCACCTTTGAATTGTCATTAAACAACACCTAAACCTAGGTTTTAAAGATAATTTTTCTCGAATAAATGCTGCTGACGGTACCATGTTCATGGTGCCGTTACTTTTTTATTCCAACTCCAGAATCGTCTGAACCTGGCTCATCCACTCAAAATCATCTCCAGTGGTTTTACCCAAAATCAACTGCGCAATCGGAGACAAGGGTGATATGGCCATGACCTGTAGTGACCCTACTTTGACCAACCCCAAACCAACTGACAAAAAGAATATCCCCTTTTCTGTTCGAAGCAAAGTCCCTGATTCAACGGTCTGATTTCTTTTTTGGGGATCAATCGTTTTGAGCATCTTTTGCTGGTGCAAGAGTTCGGTGAGCTGCTTGGCGTACATGTCTCGCTCATTTTGACTCATGGCTCTCCCGGTCTCATATTTATCCCCTGCCGAAGACTTGGTTTCGTTATTGGCAGAGTCCTGTGCCGCTTTCATTCCTGATTGGGCAATCTCTATCTTTCCTGCCAGCATATCCATACAGGCGCGGTACACTTGTTCTTTCTTGGTCACTTTAATTCTATCTTCTCTACCCTGCCGTTGCTTCCAGCAGCCCATATACTTCCGTCCTGCCCTACATCTAGCGTATGATACCCGTCATAGTCCATCTTGTGCCAAACAAACCCTCCATCAGCCGACTGATAGCTCCCTCCTGGTCCCGTAGATACAACCATCTCGCAAGTCACAAAGCGAACCGAAGACTGATATACAGGAAAATTATCAGCAGGCACCCATACTTCTCCTCCATCCTCTGTCACCATCACATTGTCAATTCCCTCATGCTCTTTTGTATAATCCCCTCCTACGGCTACTCCATGTAGATCATCACAAAAATCCATTGAATAAATTCCTTGGCTGGATTCTCCTTGTATAAATGGCACATAAATCGGCTTCCACATTGTCAAACTCTTATTCGCTTTCAATACTCTCGCCATACGCCCTCCCGTACCATTCACAAAAAAATCATCTCCTAGGTACAAATGGCTCCCACTTCCAGAAAACCCTCCGATTTCACCTTGAGCCATCAACGGCAATTTGCTTGGGTTCACACGCTTCCATGTTTTTCCACCATTGGTTGTTTTAAGCACAAATAGCTTGCCATCTACCGGGTCTCCAGTCAATACACCATTTTTGGAATCAGAGAATGAAAATCCATTGAAAAAACCCTGTGGAAAACGATTGGCATATACAAGGTCCCAAGACTCCCCACCATCTTCGCTACGGTACAAGTTGGACTTAGTGCCCTCTCCTGCACTCATCACCACGATCTCTGTAGGAGTCAGTACTTCTACGTCTCTAAAATCCATGGTATCCGTGTCTGGGATTACTACTCTAGTCCATGTACTCCCGCCATCTGTGGTTTTGGCAAGCGTACCACCACTCCCTCCGACCCAGATAATATCTTGACTATACACCGATATACCCCGCAATGAAGCAGTCGAATCGACCACCGTTTGTGCTTGCGCCATGGAGAAAGAACATAAAAGAACTGCCAGCAATTGTTTCATCCTACAAATTAATGATTTTCAAAACGATTTTAGTCATCCCTGCTTTACAGAAACAAAACATTGAGATCCAAAGACAGGTAGGGTTAAAATAAAAATGCCAACCATCGAATAGTGGTTGGCAAAAGAAAGGTGTGGGACATACTGGATTCGAACCAGTGACCTCTGCCCTGTCAAGGCAGCGCTCTAAACCAGCTGAGCTAATACCCCATTTAGTTTCGGTAACCGAGCCGCAAATATCACCCAAACAATTTGAATAACAAATAGGGCAGCCCCAAAATAATAATTAATAGAAGCACATCTCCAAACTTCTTGTTGAGTGGACTATCTGGTTCAAATTGGCTTTAGTTGCTCACTTAGTCAAGACACAAAACAAATCTAAATTTTGATCCGACTCATCCGCCAAAAAATAATCATCATGGTGGATTTCAGCCACTAGGCCTGCATCTTGCCCTTGGAGCTTGTTTCGGTTGAATCGGTTGAGTATTTCATAAGGAATCCTCAACAGCTGTGCAGGTAATTTGTGCTGCAAATTGAAAACATCGAAGCGCATGATCCGATTGACAGAAGCCCTATTTTGCTCATGATAAGTCATCACTTTTTCGTTCCCCGCAATTCCTTTCATTTCCACCTTCGAAAAAACCCCCAGAGCCAATTCTTTCAGCTCGGTACTGGTGTATTCGCGAATGTGCCATGGGTTTCTCGAAAGCGACATTTTAATGTTGGGAGTGGTAATGATCGCTATTCCTCCTGGTCTAAGCACACGATGAATCTCCTCCAAGAAAAGCTTATCATTTTGAATATGCTCAATGACTTGAAAACTAATCACCACATCAAAGCTGTCCGAAGCGACCCCATCGAAAGGCGGAAAAACTGCTTGACGAAAATCCACTCCTGTGTACTTCTCCTTCAGCACGTCAATCACCTCTTGTATCTTATCCAAAGCTACATATTCTTCCGCTTGTGGTGAGAGCAATTCTATCCCTCTCCCTTCTCCACATCCGGGCTCGAGCACCTTGCCTGACACGAAAGGCATGGCTTCATAATAAGCCTTCAATAGGCGCTGATGTATCGGGTTGTCCGAAACAATTTTGTCCGAAGCTATTTCTGTTGTGAATGTCGACATCCAGCAAAACTAAAGTATTAATGATCTCAAAACATGAAAAAATCATATATTTAGAGCATGCCAATAGCCAAACATCTGACTCTCTTTTTTCTAGTCCTCACTCCACTCCTCTCCCAAGGAATCGATCTTTCTAAAATGGACTACAGTCCATACTATAAAAAATCAGGCGTGCGATTCAGTTACCAAATCGCCAAACAAGACACACTACACCGTATCATCCTCTCGGCACGATACAAAAGAAACTCAGGGAGAGACCAGCTTGAAAATTTCCGCTTGCTCTCTCAAGAGAAATTCACCTCGTCCAAACATCGTGTACTTACTTCTACAGTTTCAAAATCACATAGGTTAGTCCTCGGAGAATCTCACGACCTGACGGTGCACATCCCTCAGACCCACAATTACCTTATCATTGCTTTCGACTACCACGACAAGTCCTACTATTTTGACCTCCCCGTTCATGCAGCCTGCGACATACCATTGGCCAGCTTCGTCTTGACTCCACAAGACACTACCTCGATCTTGGACGTCATGACTACTGGTGACACCATTGAGATTGTCAGTCTCGACAACTCCCCGCTCTTTCACTTGTATGAGTACCATGACGCCTTCAGTCATGCTTTGCCTCCTATGGCTACTCGTCCGCCAGACTCTGCTGCCAATAGTCTCGAAATACACCAGTACTCTACAATTCCATCTACTTTTGCTCTCTCGCTTGAAAACACCTTGTACTTCGTACAAAAGGATTCTAGCTCAAACAGAGGACAATCCTGCCTGAGCCAAATCGTAGGATTCCCTAACCTCAAAACCATCGAAGACATCGTCCAACCTCTCGTCTACATCTGCACACGTGAAGAATATCAAAACATCCTCTCCGCAGAAAACCGCAAAAAGGCCTTTGAGGACTTTTGGTTAAAGATCATTCCCTCCAAAAAAAAGGCCTCTGAGACTATCAAAAAATACTACGACCGGATCGAAGAAGCCAATACCTTGTTTACCACCTACAAAACAGGGTGGAAAACAGATCCAGGCATGATCTATACGGTATATGGACCTCCGGACCAAGTAAGCCGAAGTGAACAGGAAGAAATTTGGAAATATCAACGCTTTGAGGGGGAGATTAGCTTTACTTTTGCCAAACAAGTTAATTTATTCACTCAACATCACTATGTGCTCATTCGAGCCATGGAGTATTCGGGTGTCTGGTATAGCGAAATAAAAAAATGGAGAACAGGAAATTCATAACCTACAAAAAGCCCTCAGCACCCAAAGATGAAAACATGATCTTCGGCACCCGTGCTGTGATTGAAACAATCAAAGCTGGCAAAACAATTGACAAATTGTTTCTCCAAAAAGGAATTGACAATGAGCTTGTCAAAGAGTTGCTATCCCTTGTCCGTGGGACCATGATTAGTATCGCTCGGGTACCTGCCGAAAAACTCGATCGCTTCACTAAAAAAAATCATCAAGGAGTTGTCGCTTTTATCTCTCCAGTCGATTTTGTAGCTCTTCACAATATCGTGGCGACCAGCTATGAAAACGGACTCGCTCCGCTCGTCTTGATCCTCGACCGAATCACTGATGTACGCAACTTTGGAGCCATCTGTCGGACAGCCGAATGTGCAGGTGTCAATGGAATCGTAGTACCGTCCAAAGGTGGCGCAGCAATCAACAGTGATGCGGTCAAAACCTCTGCAGGTGCGATGAACTACCTCTCTATCGCTAAGGAAAATAACCTTCTAGAATCCATAAAGTACCTCAAGGATAGTGGTTTTCAAGTCATTGCCTGTACAGAAAAGTCTGACCAGCTAATTTATGAATCAGATTTGAGCATCCCTACAGCTATCATCATGGGATCTGAAGAAGACGGTATTTCGGATGAGTTATTAGAAGCAGCAGACCTCAAACTCAAAATCCCAATCATAGGCAGTATCCAATCCCTCAACGTATCTGTAGCAGCTGGAGTCGTATTGTTTGAGAGTATGAGACAAAGAGGTTAAAGTACTATAAGTACTTCTCTCCCTTTTCTGTTTTTACTTGAGCTACATACTCTCTAAACTTACCCTCGTTATCTTTTTTGCAAACAATCAGTACATCTTTGAAATCCCCTACTAGATAGCCATCAAGATTATCCAGCACCACCAGTCTACCCGATTCACTTTTGATGATCGAGTCCTTGCAGTCAAAAACCATAACCTCACCATCGATGACATTCTCCGATTCATCTTTCTCTCGAGCCTCGTGCAAAGAGTTCCAAGTACCCAAATCCGACCAATCGAAATCCCCCTCAATGACATGTACATTAGAGGATTTTTCTAAAATACCATAATCGATAGAAATGTTTTGACAAGAAGGGTACACACGGTTGATGAAATCTTGTTCGTCCGCGGTATAGTACACACTACTCCCCTCTTCGAAAGTATCAGCTATGTCTGGTAAAAAGGCCGAAAAGGCATCCGTAATAGTCTCGGTAGACCAGACAAAAATTCCCGCATTCCATACAAAATCTCCGCTTTCCAAAAATGTTTTGGCTAGTTCAAGTTCGGGCTTTTCCGTAAAAGTTTTGACAGGCTTGACAGCCCCTTCACTCTTTTCGATGTATTGAATATACCCATATCCCGTCTCGGGCCGGGTAGGCTTGATTCCTACTGTGACAATCTTGTCCGTATCGGTCGCGGCATCTATCGCCACAGTGGCTACTCGGCTAAATCGCTCCTCTTGAAGCACCACATGATCTGCTGGCGTCACTACCATCACAGCTTTGGGATCCTTCTTATGAATCTTATATGCAGCATAGGCAATGCAAGGGGCAGTATTTCGGCGCTTAGGCTCACATAGAATTTGATCCTCAGACAGTTCCGGCAATTGCTCTTTGACTAAGTCTGCATAGTCATGGTTTGTAACTACGATTATATTATCTTTGTTTGAAACTGACAAAAACCTCTCGTAGGTCATTTGCAATAGCGACTTCCCTATACCCATGACGTCAATGAATTGTTTGGGTCTTGAGTTTCTACTGTAAGGCCAAAATCTGCTTCCAACCCCACCAGCCATTATGACGATGTGTACGTTTGCGTTCATGAGTTAAATCCGTTTTCTTAAACGCAAATATACCAGTCACGTATTAATGAGTCTCTGAAAGACAAATTATTTTATTGGAATAGAGTTTAATAATTGTTAACCCAAACATAATTGACCCTAGATTGACCAAACCACGTCGATTTTAGTTAAATTATGAATGACAAATAGTGAAGACAAATGGTTGTTAATCAGGAGGAACTGCTTCGTGAGCAACTGAAAGAGACTTTCGGATTCAGTAATTTCCGAGGGAATCAGGCAGAAATCATCAAAAACATCATGAGTGGCCGAAACACGTTTGTGTTGATGCCAACGGGTGCTGGCAAATCATTGTGCTACCAACTCCCTGCGATCATACAAGAGGGTACAGCGATAGTCATCTCTCCCCTCATTGCTCTGATGAAAAATCAGGTAGATCAGTTGAATGCTTTTGGGATCAATGCCCAGTTTTTGAATTCGACGCTCAACAAGACCGAAATCAAACGCGTCAAAAAAGAAACACTAGCTGGAGAAATCAAGCTCCTATATGTCGCTCCAGAATCTCTCACCAAAGAGGAAAATGTGGCGTTTTTGAGTCAAGCCAAAATATCCTTCGTAGCGATAGACGAAGCGCACTGCATTTCAGAATGGGGACATGATTTCCGTCCAGAATATAGACGTATCAAATCCATCGTCGAACAGCTTGGTTCTATCCCCGTGATAGCACTCACTGCCACTGCGACACCAAAGGTCCAGCTTGACATCCAAAAAAACCTACAAATGGAGGATGCCGATGTTTTCAAATCCTCGTTTAACAGGCAAAACCTTTATTACGAGATTCGCCCCAAAGTGGATGTCAAGAAGCAGCTCATACGCTTCGTCAAAGAACACAAAAACAAATCTGGTGTCATCTATTGCTTGAGTCGCAAAAAAGTAGAAGAAATCGCAGAGTTGCTGAAAGTCAATGACATCAATGCAGCACCCTATCATGCCGGTCTAGACGCCTCTGTCCGAATGAAAAATCAAGATGACTTCCTCAACGAGGATGTCGACGTAATCGTAGCAACAATCGCTTTTGGGATGGGAATTGACAAGCCAGATGTCCGTTTCGTGATTCACTATGACACTCCCAAGTCACTAGAAGGTTATTACCAAGAAACAGGAAGGGCCGGCCGTGATGGACTAGAAGGTAAGTGCATCATGTTTTACAGCCTTGACGACATCATCAAACTAGAAAAATTCAACAAAGACAAACCTGTCACCGAACGAGAAAACGCCAAATTGCTCTTGGAGGAAATGTCTTCTTATGCAGAATCATCCGTCTGCCGCCGACGACAACTCCTACATTATTTTGGCGAAGAATATACGGACTCTGACTGTACAGACAAGGGGCTCTGTGACAACTGTTCGCATCCCAAAGAGCTTTTTGAAGGACAGGAATTTATCAAACATGCGATTGACATTGCTCTCAAAACAGAAGAGCGCTTTGGTATCAAGCATATCGTAGATGTAGCCAGAGGTATCGAGAGCCAGTATGTCAAAAGCTATGATCACAACACTCTCGATGTATTTGGAGTGGGCAGCAGTGAGACAGAGGTGTTTTGGAGGTCAGTCGTAAGACAAACGCTCATCAATGAATTTCTAGAAAAAGACATTGAAAACATAGGGGTACTCAAAGTCACTGCCAAGGGACATGATTTCTTAAACACTCCCTACTCCATCGAGCTATCCAAAGACCATGACTACATGGTAGAAGAACTAGAAAGCAAAGAAGAGCCTGCAGGCAAGGCTCACGACGCTGAGCTTTTCGAATTGCTCAAAAACTTGCGAAAAAAAGTCGCCAAACAAAAAAACCTTCCGCCCTATGTCATCTTTCAGGACCCATCGCTAGAAGAAATGGCCACTACTTATCCTACCAGCAACGAAGATTTGGCCCAAATCAACGGAGTAGGTATGGGTAAGGTGATGAAATTTGGAAAGCCATTCATAGATCTCATTTCCACGTATGTGAGCGACAATGACCTCACGACGGCCTCAGATGTTGTCATCAAGTCAGCCGTCAACAAATCCAAAATCAAGATATTCTTGATCCAGCAAATTGACCGAAAAGTGGATTTGGAAGAAATAGCAGAAATCAAAAACATGTCCTTTGACAAAGTACTTGACGAGATCGAGCATATCTGCTTCTCAGGCACCAAATTGAACTTGGACTACTATATCGATTCGTTCATTGATGAAGATCGTCAGGATGATCTTTTGGACTACTTCCTTACTGCTGACACTGATGATTTGGAGGTCGCCATGGATGAGCTCGAAGATGATGGGTACTCCGAAGATGAAGTGAGGTTGATGCGTATTAAGTTCATCTCCGAATATGCCAATTAAATCTTTGTAATAATCGGCACGTCTAGTCTCCGATAAGTTATTTCAATTAATTTTGTGGCATTGATACAAAGAAACATAGAATATGAATGTACTTGTCATAGGAGCTGGAGGCAGAGAACACACACTAATCTGGAAGATCAAACAAAGTCCACTTTGTGGTCAAGTCTATGCTGCACCCGGCAATGCAGGCACACAAGATCTTGCCACCAACTTGCCATATGGCGTCAATGATTTTGAAAAAATAGGTCAAGCTGTACTAGAACACAACATTGAACTCGTAGTAGTTGGACCAGAAGAGCCACTCGTCAAGGGCATTCGAAACTATTTTGCCACTACCGAAGCTCTCCAAGACATCCTCCTCGTAGGGCCTGACGAGACGGGCGCTCGATTGGAAGGCAGCAAAGACTTCTCCAAGGAGTTCATGCAGCGACATGGAGTCCCCACTGCGGGATCCAAAACCATCACAAAAGACAACATCGCAGAGGGAAAGGCATTCCTCAAAGAAGTAGAGGCACCTTATGTCCTCAAAGCCGATGGACTCGCCGCAGGCAAAGGCGTCATCATTACAGAAGACATCCAAGAAGCAGAAAACACACTCGATGAAATGCTCGCGGGCAAATTTGGCGAGGCAAGTAGCAAAGTCCTCATCGAAGAATATCTTCACGGTATTGAACTGTCGGTTTTTGTACTGACCGATGGCAAAGACTATCTTATCCTACCCGAAGCAAAGGACTACAAGCGTATCGGCGAAGGCGATACTGGCCCTAATACAGGTGGAATGGGCGCTGTCTCTCCTGTACCTTTCGCAGATGCAGCTTTCATGAAAAATGTCGAAGAAAAAGTCATCAAACCTACCGTCGAAGGCTTAGAAAAAGACAACATCGACTATGTCGGTTTCATCTTCATCGGACTGATGAATAAAGACGGTGAGCCTAATGTCATCGAATACAATGTACGCATGGGTGACCCAGAAACAGAAGCTGTATTGCCACGCATCAAATCTGATCTGCTCCAGCACCTCATTGCCGCTGGGAAAAAAGAACTCAAAAACGAAAAAATCGAAATCGGTAACGAAACGGCTACCACAGTAGTCGCCGTATCTGCAGGATATCCGGGTTCGTACCCCAAGGGGCTACCAATCTCGGGAATCGACTCTGTGACCGAAGGCATCATATTCCATGCAGGGACTATACCAGAAGGAAATGCCATTTTGACCAATGGAGGACGAGTATTGACTTCTACTGCTCTAGGCAGCTCTATTCAAGACGCTCTCGACCTATCCTATGCTAACCTAAACAAGATCCAATGGGAAGGAATGAATTACAGAAAAGATATCGGTCAAGATCTCCTAAAATACATTTCATAACTTCTCGTAGCATCAGTGATCGACCCTATCCATATCATCGTATTTCTTGATTATATTTAGGGCTTTCTAAAGAAATATATATGTCAGGATGTAGTTCATGTGGAGTGCTCACTGCCGCTGACGGAAGCGTCAAAGGCTGTCAGAGCAATGGAGGGTGTAGTAGCGGTGGCTGCAACAAGATGAACGTATTTGATTGGCTATCCAACATGGATATGCCGACCGTAGACCGCTTTGACATCTTAGAGATTCGGTTCAAAAATGGACGAAAGGAGTTTCATCGCAACAGCAACGACTTGGACCTCTACCCAGGCGATGCAGTCGTTGTGGATGTGCCCAATGGGCATCACGTAGGATACGTGTCTCTCCAAGGCGAACTCGTACGGCTCCAGATGCAAAAGAAAAAAGTCAAAAACGATGACGACATTCGAAGCATCTACAGACTAGCTACCGAAAAGGATTTGGAAAAGTTTGAATCGGTAAAAAAACGTGAGAACCCCACTTTGTTTAGGACCCGAGAGATCATCAACAGTCTCAAACTCAACATGAAGTTGACAGACATTGAGTACCAAGCGGACAATTCAAAAGCAACCTTTTATTACTCAGCAGACGAAAGGGTAGATTTTAGGGAATTGATCAAGCAACTCGCCTCTGAATTTAAGATTCGCGTGGAGATGCGCCAAATCAGTCTCCGGCAAGAGGCCAGCCGCCTAGGAGGAATTGGCTCATGCGGTCGTGAGCTATGTTGTTCGACTTGGCTATCTGAGTTCAAAAGTGTCTCGACCTCTGCCGCACGCTACCAAAACCTATCTCTCAACCCCAGCAAACTCTCTGGGCAATGTGGTCGCCTCAAGTGCTGCCTCAACTACGAACTTGACACCTATATGGATGCGCTCAAGGACATACCAAAAGTAGAAAAGGGACTCTTGACACAAAAAGGCGAAGCTAGGCTACAAAAAACTGACATCTTTCGCAAGATCATGTGGTTTGGGTATAAAAATGACAATGCATGGATCGCACTCGATACGGCTCGCGTGGTAGAAGTACAAAAAATGAATGCGCAAGGCAAAACCCCAGAGACTCTCATCGAAGACATCAAAGGGGGAGAGCGTGCTGAGTTTCAATCACTCAATAGTGATTTGGAGCAAATGGACAAAAAATACACGAAGAAGTCCAAGCCGAAAAATGCCAACAGAAAAAGGCGAAACAAAAAAAGAAAGGGACCTAACAACCCTCAGCAGGCTCAAAACGAGAACAAGAAACCTAACCCTCAAAAAAAGAAACCCAATAAGTCATGAAAACTCGCCTTATATCTCTTGCCGTAGCTCTTGGCTGCCTACTCCTGTGGTCCTGTACTGATGATGTAGTCATCAACCAAAACCAAGATATCAGCCAAGGTATTTGGCACGTAGACTCCTTGGCCTCTTTTACTTTTGAGATCCCAGATTCGACCAACCAATACAACATCTCCTATCACGTTCGCAATGCAGTCAATTACCCGTTTTACAACCTGTATGTGACCTATTATCTCGAAGACTCAGCTGCCAACATTTTGGATTCAAAGCTTCAAGAACTTATTTTATTTGACAAAAAAAGTGGCCAACCACTTGGCGAAGGAATGGGAGATCTCTTCGACAATGAAATCCTAGTTTTCAAAAACAAAAAATTTGATTACAGCGGCACTTACACCTTCAAGATCAAGCAATTTATGAGAATGGAAGAACTCCCTGGCATCATGTCCTTCGGTCTCAAAGTGCAACAAACAGAACTGTAACACGACTACTCTTTGATGTTTCGGGAGATGAGTCTATTGATTCGCTCTTTGACGTGCTGCGGGTCCATCCAGAGCTGCCTACTATATACTCTAGTAAACGGCCACTTCTTTTGGCGAAGTGTAAAGTCTCGGTAGACATGCGCATCTTTGACCGATACAGACTGATGATAATACATATCGTCAGTGATCACTGCTCCAGCATAATCCTCTCCTTCTTTGATTGTCAGATCAATGTCGGGAAACTCCTCGACAAGATCAATGTTCTCAAAATGCTCATAGCCCAATTTGGCAATTCGGCTTTTCAAATACCACTCCTGAGTATGCCCAGTGTCCGAAGAATCATACTTGATCAGCTTGCCCTCAGACACCTGATGTGCATATTCGAGATACTTTTTGAGAAGCTTCGGCCCCTCATTTTTACTATCTTCCACACGGAGCTGCTGCGGCAATATACTTGACACGAGATAGATTTTCTCACGCGAACGAGTCACCGCCACGTTGAGGCGATTTTCTCCCCCTTCGGCATTGAGACTACCAAACTGCATGTTTAGCTTGCCCGATGCATCTGGCGCATATACTGTCGAAAAGATGATCACATCCTTTTCATCCCCTTGAATATTTTCAATGTTTTTGACAATCAGTGTCTCTGGGATCAAGAAATTATGATCCATGGCATACTTCTCGAGGTACTCCATAATGTAGAGTTGTTGCCGTGCATTGAAAGTCACTATTCCTATTTCCAAAGAAGGGCGCTCTTCCAATAGCCTCTTGACCAACCTCACGACATGTACCGCTTCGATATGATTATGATTCTTCTCCCACACCCCATCGACCTTCATATATTCGATGGCCACTTGGTGTTGATTGACCTCTTCAAAATCTGGCAGCATTTTTAGACGCTTGTCGTAGAAGTGCTCATTAGAAAAACGGATAAGATCTACACTTTTGCTGCGATAGTGACCATTGAGCTGCACCTGCATGATGTGCTGTGACGCCAGATTCAGCAACGAATCATAATCCAACTCTGGCAATTCCTCTTCGTTTTCTTCTTCCCAACGAATCTGGTAGAGATCATTGGGTTTGAGCTGCTTGTCATCTCCTGCGATCACCACTTGCTTGCCTCGATACATCGCTGGCAATCCTTTTTCCACAAAACACTGAGAAGCTTCGTCAAAAATCACAAGATCAAACATCTTTTCCATCGGAAAAATCGCGGACACCGATTCGGGAGAAGCCAGCCAGCACGGCATCAAATCAAATATCTCCCTAGGAAAACTCGCAATCAACTTTCGCACAGGCCATATTCTTCGCTTCTTGGTCACCTGATGATACAAGTCTCGATACGTCACCATGTTATTGAGACGGTTGTATTCGGCATTTTTGTACACTCGCTCGCGTGCTTTGATCAGTAAGATTTCATTGCTGATTCGAAGTTTTTCTCGCACACACTCCTGCAATTCGGACTGCATATCCTCTAGCTTGTTGGAGCTGACAGCACGCAGTATCGGATACTTTAGTTCGATATGCTCTATCCATGCGAGTTTGAGTGAATTCAAAAACATACCCTCCCATTCGTCCTCCTCTACGTTCGAATCCTTGAGTTTCTCGATGATACTTTTTTCCTCCACAGACAGCGTATCGGTCAGCTTATCAAACTCACATAAGGAATCAAAATCCTTCTTGAGCGTTGACAACAAAAAGTCCGTTTCCATTTGCTTGGAAAAAATCTCCCGCATCTGAGGAATAGAGAAGTATTCCAACCAATTGCTGAGCTTATCTGCGATAGGCTCCAGTGCAGTCACTAGCTTTTTGAGCTTCGTCGTATATGTAATCTCATCATGGGTCTCGACGGAGATATAATCTCTCAACGGCCTGACGCCATTGAGCAAATCTCTCGCTTCGATCGCCTGCTTTTGATAAAAAAACCAGTTCTGTACATTGATGCGGTCATAGACTTCTGGTAGCCGATTGAGCCCTTCTCTGCTTTTGAACTGGGACAGATTATGTTCGAGATTGAGACGATTGTCCACCATGGTCACCAATGTGGAAAAATCTTCCTTGTTGTTTTTGAGTTGGTTCGCTACCAACACCCGCGTGATGAATATTTTATCCTTGGAAAAAAACTTCCATAAAAACCACTTGAAGATATTCTCACGTGCACTGATCCCACGCTCTAACACCTCCTGGAATCTCCCCAACTCTGCGCTTTGCAGAGACAATTCTGGGCCCTTTCCTTTAAAGAATTGCATCGTATTTTTCTCTACCTCGACCACTTCCTTCTTTGTGATCGGCCGATGACCTATTTTATGCAATTTCAAGACTCCATGGTAGACCAACTGCTCATTCAGCAACTCTGACAAGTGTGACAAGTCCTCCCGCTTATCGATAATCTCTACAGCATCTTCGAATTTCAATTTCTTTCCCACAGCCTTCTCTGTGACCGTCTCCAATACATGGATATAGCTATGCATCTCCTCCAGGTGCTTGGTAATCATGGACAAGTCCGACACAGTATATGCTGCAAACGATAGCCGTTTGTACCACGCATAGCCTTCGTTGAGAAAATGGCTCGCATAGCGACTATAGGTTCTTATTTTTTTGACAAAATCATCGACATCATCAAATTGAAAACGACGATACTCTTGATTGAGGGCAAAAAACCCTTCGTGTGGGTTGGATGTGAGGTAGAGCTCTTTGACCGAAAGCCCACATTCTGACTCATCAAACAAGGCGTCCTTAAACTCCTCCAGCTCCTCCTCTAACTGATCAATGCGCCGACTCGTTTTGAGGAAGTTTCTCTCTATTTGCAGCGCATCCAGTGAGTTATTCATCCCACTGTAGTCATTGAGTCTATTGACTTGCCCCTCGAGTTGTTCGTAGATTGGCTTCCTGTCATTCTTAAAATCATGCAAGAGCCCGATGAAATCATTCAGCTGCTTTTCTTTCAACCGCTCAAACACCACATCCAATGCAGCACGCTTTTGGCTCACGACCAGTACGTTTTTGCCCCGAGCGATGTAATCCGCCACGAGGTTACAAATCAATTGAGATTTACCAGTACCCGGAGGCCCTTGTACGACTGCAGAGTTTCCCTTTTTGATGGCTTTGATCGCGTTTTCTTGGTAAGCATCCATTTTGAAGGGAGTGAAAGTCTGGTCCTCCTTCACCCGTTTCAAAAACCGGTAGTAGGAAGAAGACCCTTTTTCTTCGTCCTCCTCATCCAGGTTCCTCTCCAAGAAAAAATCCTCCAGCGAGGCATATTTATCCTCCTCAAGGAGAGTCATGTAGTCTGGCACAAGATAGGAACCCGCCTGTGGGAAAATCCCTAAAACTGCCTCAGGAAACAACTTGAGCTCCCCCTCGTTTTCAGAGGACTCCATGTCTGTCTTTTTGTAGTGAGCGAAAGCTCTAAGTTCATCCTTAAAATTGTCCTGATTGAAATTCACCTCCATGTTGTGCTTCTTGAGCAGCTCATAGAGATCCGTACGAAAACCAGTGCTCTCTCTGTCAAAATCATCAAATACTCGCTCCAATAAGTTCTCGTCCAAAGGCAGTGTATTGTAAAAAGCATAAGCCAATACAAAAGATTTGTTGAGCGTGATATTCACATCCTTGCGAAACTGGAGATACCACTGCTGATCATCAGACTCTAGTGTCACAGGAAAAAACATCAACGGACACCGTACCAAAGTCCCATCGTTGAATTTTCCCTTGATGAAAGGCCACCCCACATACAAATCACGAACTCCCCTTTCCTCAAACAAGAGGTGATCGATACGTTTCATTTTTTTTAGACGTGTCGAGAGTTTGTTGCTGTCTTGGTCTCTACTATCCTGTATGCTACACAGCGGTATCTTGGTTTTTCGCGCCATCACCCCATCCATTATCTTAAAGGACGGCTCATTGAGTGCAAAGTCAAAATCATGGATATCAATGAATTGATCAGCCAGCAATTTGAGTAGCAACAGCGAACGATTGTTGCCTGACAGATTGGTCAATCGGCGTAGGTATGATTTTAGAATCTCTTGCATAAGTATTGTTGAGTTTCTAAAATAGTGAAGTGCTTTGACTTTCCATGCGAATCATACCTTAATCTGAAATTTTTAGATAGGGCCTGATTTTAGAATACTCCTCCTCCTTCAGTATCACAATCTTTTTGATGTCATCGAGCAGTTCATAGTCTCCGTGCTGCTCTCTATACTTGACCACAGCATGCGCCAATTTGAATCGAATGTATGGGTGAGCAGCTAGCTCATCCACAGTTGCTGTATTCACATTGATTTGTCGCAAAGGCACTGGATCAAAGCTCGTGTGAGTAAGGATCAAATCCGCGACACTGTCCTTCATATAGTAAATCTCGTAGACCTGCATTCGATCCACAAACCCACCTAGCTTTTCACGATAGTCTACCACAGATCGTGACCAGTAGGACCCGATCCCACGAATCGATTGGAGCTGTGTCGTATCCGCAGTACTCAGGTTGTACACTTCTCTCTTCTGAGGCTCACGCAGCTTGCTTTCCTTTCGATAAACCTCCTCGGTCGGCCCCTTTGGTCTGGAAGGTTCCGCCCACTGAGCCTTTGGCTTTTCCCGAACGGGGAAAACCATGTAGTCAAAGTACGCTTTGACCAAAGCCGTGTCTATCCCATAAATCTTCATGACATCCTCCTTTTGCCTAAACTGCCCTCCTTTGTCTCGATAGCGAATGATTCGTTCGGCAATCTTCGGCTTGAATCCCCTATCCCTCCATTGCGCTCCATCGATATGGTTCGGATCGAACCGCTCTGTGTTCATTGCTAACACTTCCTCCTCTGCGCTGATACGGGCACGCAATTGTTCTTTCCACTCGGCAAGTAGTCTAGCATCCTCTTCATCCATCGTAGGGTGACTGGCTAGCCAATACGCTTTGTAAAGCTGTGGCACAAATAACATGAACAGCGTAACGGGAATGAGTACGAACAAACCTCTGATTTCCATACTGGAAAAGCCGAAGTATCTCCGTAGAAATGTAGCAAATGGGTTGGTCACATACTAAAAATAGGAATTCCCTATCAAAAACCTAAGGCAAAGAATCTTTTCTTTCGTACGCTCCCAAATCCGGGAGCATATCTCTCCGTGTACCCAGCAGATCAAACTGTATCGTAGACACTATGCCTATATCTCTGGCGTTGGCCAATGAGTCCAACTGATAATTGTAAAAGGCCGGAGCGTAGAAACCTGGGAAATTGGATTCTTGACTGATCGTATTGCCGAGTGTCACCCAGTCCTCGTTGGCCGAGCGGATGATGTTGTCATGCAGTTCCACGGATACATTAGCCTGCCCAGACACCGACAGCTGTAGTTCTTCCTTTTCTTCTCCCCAGATGATCGAATTGGTGAATACCACCTCCAAGTCCTCGAGCAATGCCGAGCCATCCGATAGTTGGATATTGTCAGAAAACACGACCGAGGGATTGTCTCTCGTGTACAGTGAGGGAGCATTACTAAACGTACAATGCTCATATGTATAATTGCCTCCCAGGTAGTTACCAACCAACTCTGACTGACAGTTAAACACCTCCGTGTTGTACGCATATATGTCTGAACTAAACGCCAATATTCCTGAAGAAGACATGTGTCCAATACTAGTATTGGAGACGACCAAGTCATACACATCATCCTCATCGGGGCTGCCTACCCTGAGTCCAATCACCCCATTGCGTATCTCGGCATGATCGATGATATTGTCCTTGCTCCCCTCGAGAAACAAGATCGCATTCCACTGTCCTGGTGCTACTTCATATCTGGCATCAAAACGGGTGTTTCGGATGATTATCTTGTCTTCCACTGTCCCGAGTGCTTGCAGTGTACCTGCCACCGCCAAGGCCGAATTGTTGTCGATCAAGATCCGTGCCCCTGGCTCAACAGTCAGTGTACATCCTGCTGCTACCAACACAGTATCATACAACACATAGGGTTTGCCTGATGTCCAAACCGCATCGCACTCGATGACTTCTCGATCCAGAAAGATCGCATCTTGTCCCCAAGCTACGAGCTTGATATCCGAGGAGTTCTGGTTATACTCGATGATGACAGAATCCTTGACCAAATACGGTAGACTTTCATCCTCTGGATCAATCCTCACATCCACCAGTACCAGTAAGCTATCTTTCCCGAATATCACTTCGCCTGAAAATGAATCTCCCCTCACTCCGTTGACCGTCAGCATATAGGGCGAATCTGTACTACCCAAAGCCAATCTCTTGATTTCGATTGCCTTGTCATGGGGGTTGACTATCCGAAAGCGACGTGTGATACTGCCCACACTGGTGAGGAGTGTATCAAAACGTACTGTGTCTTGTGAGAATTCCAGTTTAGAGGATGTATTGGTAGAGATCTCTTCGTACACCGGATCACAGGACTGGACCAATACCCATCCCAAAATCAGCGCGACAATAGAAACCTTTGTTTTCACCATTTGCAGTTTTAGCACAAGCGTTACATCTCCCCGTCTTTGAGCTTGGTTGCATTTTCGGCGATACGTAACTCTTCGATGAAATTGCCAATCTCTCCATCCATGACCGTCGGTAGATTGTGCTGTGAGTAGCCTATACGATGATCTGTCACCCGCCCTTGCGCATAGTTATAGGTACGGATCTTATCTGAGCGGTCACCACTACCCACCATGGATTTACGCTGAGCACCCACTTCGTCGTTGTGCTTTTTGAGCTCGATATCGTAGATTCTACCGCGCAATACCTTGAGAGCCTTCTCCAGGTTCTTGATTTGACTTTTTTCGTCCTGACAAGATACGACGAGTCCAGTAGGAAGGTGAGTCAAACGTATGGCCGAATAGGTCGTATTGACCGACTGTCCCCCTGGCCCACTCGAGCAGAACGTGTCCTTCCGTACGTCATTCATATCGATCTGTACATCTACCTCCTCCATCTCCGGCAGTACTGCTACGGTAGCAGCTGAGGTGTGCACCCTGCCTTGGGTCTCCGTAGCTGGCACTCTCTGTACCCGATGTACACCCGATTCGAATTTCATCTTGCCATAGACGTCCTCTCCTGTGACCATACTGATTATCTCTTTATAACCTCCAGAGGTCCCTTCGGTCAAGTCCATCACGTTGAGTTTCCAACCTTGCTTCTCCGCATAGCGCTGATACATACGAAACAAGTCTCCTGCAAAAATCGCTGCTTCGTCACCTCCAGCTCCCGCTCGGATTTCCAAAATCGAGTTCTTGTCATCATTCGGATCTTTTGGGATCAGCATCTCTTTGAGTGTCTCTTCCAGCTTCTCTTTCTGTGGCTCCAGTTCGTCAAGCTCCATCTTGGCCATCTCCCTAAACTCAGGATCCTTTTCGGTTTCGAGTATCTCCTTAGAATTTTTGAGATTTTCTAGTACCGTGCTGTACTCATCATACTTCTTGACAATCTTCTCCAGGTCCTTGTACTCCTTGCTCAGTTTCGAGTAATTGGACATATCACTCATCGCTTCAGGCTGTACGATCAGCTGTCCCACCTCTTCAAATCTGTGCTTTATTTCTTCTAACTTGTCAATCATATACTCGTATTTTCTACAAAACTAATGAATGGAATTGGTCTAAAAAATCTTAAATACGTTGCTATCTTCAAGAGACGTGTCGATCGCTCTCCCAAAATCAAGATTTCAATTAAATTGCCGACAAAATATTGTTACATGAAAAGTCCCCTTTTACTCTTCTTCCTTACTCTCTCCGTCACACTGCCGTCTTGTCTTTCTCAAGAAGAAATCGTCTCTACAGATGACGCCCAATTGTCTTTGGTGGACTCCCTCATGGCACTACAAAAAGAAGCATTGGTCGGTGTATCTATCGACAAAAAAGCAGAAATCAACGGCACCCAAGAATCTCTACACATCACAGCTGATTCCTCCTTTCTTGTTTCTGAGTTCAAATTGCTGTTCAGCAAAAATTTTGGTGCCGTCTTCACCAACGGGGCCTATCACAAAACCGCCTCAGACCAAACGACTACCTACAACCGAAAAGAAGGTGAAAATGCAGGGCCTCTACAACTTGACCTCACATTTGATCACCAAGGCCGCCTGGCCTCACTCAAAATCATCGAAACCAGGGACAACTACCTGTATCAAATGCAGAATACTGGACGCTATCTCTTCGACCCTATCACGGGGATCATAAAACACTATGAATTAGCCGGAACTCAAAAAATCATTGGCCTAGACCCCAACGTGTACACTATCCGTGGTACACTGAGCCTCTAGATTTTGAGCAAAGCATCAAAAAACCCTAAGCTTTCTTCTTTGTCTTTGACCACCAAACACGGGATATCCTTGTCATAGCGCACCAAACTCACCGCAGTACTCCCGATCAGCATAGAAGCGGCTTTCGTACGGCCAGTCGAAGCGATGATAATCAAGTCTGCCTCCCTTTCCTTGGCCAATGCGTAGATGTTGTCAGACGGATCATGGTCTTCGTCTAGCGTATAAACTACCTCAAGCTGGCTTGCATCCAACTTATTGACCGACATAAATGTCTCAAATTCCTTGATCCGGTTTTTGTGCATAATTTCCGCAAACTCCTCGTAGGTTTTGCCTGTACTGCCATAGCCCATTGGCACATAATACACATGCTGCAGAATGATTTCAATATCGTTGTGCTCTTTGATACGCAATGCCGCATTGATAGAGCGAAGCGAACTCTCCGAAAAGTCCAACGGAATCATCACTCGACTGATTTCATAGTGATTGGTCACTGGCACCAACAGTACCGAACATAGAGAGCCATTGAGCACCTTGGTGGCATTCACTCCCGATGATATAGACTTGGGTTTGATCCCCATGAGTATGATGTCTATTTCTTTGAGACGATCCCACCCCAAAATATGATGTGCCCCTGTTCCTTGGATGATCACCACTTCTTTTTCACAATCCAAACTAAAGAGCTTGTTGACTTTGTCTTCCAGTGCTTTTTGAAGTCCCGAATCTACATTGGTCTCTGCTACATGGATAAATGTCGTTTTGGTGGCCTTGTCTGAAAAAAAGCCCGCCATCACCGAGCTATACTCGAGCAGGGAGTCATCCAAATTGGTACCATCCAAACAAACTAATATATTCTTAAGATTGCGCATTCAAGTATTCTTTTTTGTACGAAATAAAATTAAAGCAAATTCAATGGATAACAAGTTAGAGCTAGACTTTAAAAGTACTTTTCATACCAATTCTGAAAAATATACAAAGCCCAAACTTGCGCATGGCTATCCCCAGGGTTGGACGAATACAATTGTGTTCTGAGCTGGGTCAATTCTTTCCATTCAAACATCCCTTGTGCTTCGATCCTATCACGATCAAACAGCGTACGGTTCAGATCAGGTGCCAAAGAGGTTTTCAACCAATCAAGCAGTGGCATTTCGAACCCCTTTTTGGGTCGCTGATACAGCTCCGCAGGCAAAATATCTCGAAAAGTATCCTGTAAGAGGCGTTTGCGCATTTTACCATTTATTTTGTACTCCATCGGCAAGCCATGAACCCACTCTACCAACTCGTGATCCAGGAACGGCACACGGACTTCTAGGCTAGTCGCCATAGACATCAGGTCGACTTTTTTGAGCATGTCGTTGGGCAAGACGAAGTGAGTGTCACCCATCAGCATGTCATTGATGTTTTGATAATTCGCAAGCGGGCTCATCCATTGTGCATAGTGGCTATCCTGCTGCTGAGGCGAGCGCATCATACGCTGAGCATACTCCTGATCTGCCAGAGTGGCCAAAAACCAATAACGTTCCTGAGGGCCAAGTTTTTTCGCCCGATCAAACCGAAGTACCTGACGCATGATGTTGGACCATTTGCCTGACCGTGACTGAGGCATGAGTTCTGCCAAGGGGCGAGCGGCAGACACCAATCTACCAAACAGTCCATCCTCCTCCATCTTGTACCAAGCAGCGTGCTTGTTGTAACCCGAAAAAATCTCATCTGCTCCGTCTCCAGACAAGGCCACTGTCACATGTTCGCGTGTTTTCTTGCTCAATATATACACCGGTAGAGCCGACGAATCTGCAAAGGGTTCGTCAATGTGATCCACAAAATCTCCCATATAGGAGAGCATCTCCTCATTGCTCAATTTGAATGTCGTATGATGGCTCCCGCACTTCTGCGCGACCAGCTCGGCGTACTTTGTCTCGTCAAAAAAAGGGTTGTCTTGAAACCCAATTGAAAAAGTCGATAAATGCTCCGTATGCCTAGCGGCCAAACTGGCTATCACACTGCTGTCAATCCCTCCACTGAGAAAAGTCCCCAGCGGCACATCCGCTATCATGCGTTTTTTTACCGATGCCTCCAATCGCTCAGCCAATTCCTTTTTAGCCTCCTCATAACTCAAATCCTGACGCACTTTAGAACGAACCAGCTCATAATAAGTACTGATCTCAGCTACTCCGTTTCGGATTTCAATATACTCACCTGGCATGAGTTTTTTGACCCCTGAGATCATTGTCAGCGGTGCAGGTGTATAGTTGAGCTGCAAATAATAATGCAACGCCTGCTGATCAATCGATGACTCAATGTCAAACGCCAATAGAGATTGCATCTCAGAAGCGAACAGCAATTTGGAGTCATCCTGCCAATACAACAACGGTTTGATCCCCATGCGATCCCGTGCGATAAAAAGAGACCTCTCAAGCGTGTCATAGATGGCCAAAGCAAAAAAACCGTTGAGGCGATCGAGACAAGACTTCCCTTCGTGCGCATAGAGATGCATGATCACCTCGGTATCGGTATCGGAGTGAAACTGGACTCCTTTGGCGATGAGTTCTTGACGCAGCTCTCGAAAATTAAAAATCTCTCCGTTGAACACCATCACATAGCGACCCTCCATGATCTGCATAGGCTGATGTCCATGCTCACTTGTATCCAAGATGGATAAGCGACGATGACCTAATCCTACCGAATGATCGCTCCATGTAGCGTGATGATCTGGTCCGCGGTGTGCGATCCGCTCCGTGGCCTCCTGCAGACGGGACATCCCCTGTCTACCTTCTTCATCAAATGCCCATATACCTGTAACACCACACATGTCAATTCAAAATGATTCGATGCAATAATAATGAATGATCCGCGAGGACAAACCATGATTCAAACGAGCTTTTGTCAATTCCTTCAGTAGGAAAGTCTTTAATATGGAAGAAATTGAAAAATAAAGATATATTTGCGACCTGCTTGGGAGCATGCTTTCTAGATTTGGTTTCAAATCACGGAGTATACCCACCCCAACGAGGGGAATTAGCTCAGTTGGCTAGAGCGCTACGCTGGCAGCGTAGAGGTCATCGGTTCGAATCCGATATTCTCCACCAAAGGAAGTCTATATGGCTTCCTTTTTTTATATTCGGTCATGGACGCTCTTCTCTCCGACATCAAGAATTGTACACTGTGTGAACCACACTTGCCTACAGGAGTACGTCCCGTGCTGAGTGCTCATTCTCAAAGTAAAATTGTCATCATCGGACAAGCGCCAGGCAGAGCCGTACATCAATCAGGTATACCATGGGACGACCAAAGCGGAGATAACCTTAGGCAATGGTTGGGGATAGACAAAACTATTTTCTACGATCCAGAGCAGATTGCATTGATACCCATGGGGTTCTGCTACCCCGGCACTGGCGAGTCTGGCGATCTCCCGCCTAGAAAAGAATGTGCTCCACTATGGCACGACGTGATATGGAAAGAAATGACAAACGTGAAAACAACCCTACTCATCGGTCAATATGCCCAGCGATACTATCTCGGTCAAGAGGTTAAAAAATCCCTGACCGAAACGGTCAAGAACTATCAAGAGTATATGCCGAAGTATTTTGTCTTGCCACACCCTTCGCCGCGCAACAATATCTGGAGAGCGAAGAATCCATGGTTTGACCAACAAGTCTTGCCCGTTCTCAGGGAAAAAATTCATCAAATCATGTAAGCAACGGAACCAAAATACTACGGTAAACCTTTATTCTCAAAAAGCGACATGTCCCATTTACTAGAGGCCAACAAAGCCAACGCCATCGCATTCTACCAAATGGCCTATGAAGGCAACCCACGCAAAGCCACCGAACAATACGTGGGAGAACAATACAAGCAACACAACCCAGCTGTAGGAGACGGCAAAGAGGCCTTCATCTCCTACTTCGAAAAAATGCACGCCGAATACCCAGACAAGTCCATCGAATTCGTCCGCACCATAGCCGAAGGAGATTTGGTCGCGCTACATACACACCAGGTCTGGCCTGATGACGACCAATATGTCACCATGGACTTTTTTCGCTTTGACGAGCATGGCAAAATCGTCGAGCACTGGGATGCAATCCAACAAATCCCTAGAGTCTCTGCAAATGGGAATACGATGTACTAGTCAATTCGAAAATGAATGTTTTTTCCGACTTTATAATCTGAATCACGTAGCTTCCACAGACTCTTTATGAAGTGTCTGTTTGTTGTCATCAAATGATTTCGACCTGTGCACTATAGACTCAGCAAATCAAACAAGCATAAAAAAAGAAACCATCAGTATCCATGGAGGGTATGCAAACGAACCCACTACAAAATCTGTAGCTGTACCGATTTACCAAACTGTAGCATACGAATTTGACAATACCCAGCACGGGCAGTGCAGCAGCCAACTACGCCATTCTAAATATCGACGATATACTCGCTGATTTAGATCAGGCCTTTGCGACAATCAAATAATCCCCCTAATAACTGTCCTCCTCTGTATCGAAAACGCATTTCGCCACAGAGGTTTTTCCTTTTTAAAAAGTTCTAGCTTCCCCCAATGGTTTTGAAAGGTTGCGCAACAAATAGGTAAACGTTGTACAACAACACCTCTGAGCTTGCGCAACCATTGCCCTGAGCTTGCGCAAGCTCAGGGCAATGGTTGCGCAAGCTTTGGTGCGAGGTAAGGGTACTTCATGAAAACAGCCCTTTACTCTCGCGAAATATCCTATTCACCCTTTTTGGATCAGTTGGTATGTCGGGGATAAAAATCAGTATGCGACATTGTGCATTCGAGATTCATTATTCCAATCATTTAAATATTACCTCAAAGACTCATAGTAGGTGATTGTTTTATAAAAAACAATCACGAAGTGATCCCTTTTCTTTCAAGACCTGAGCTGAAAACATTAATAGAGTTTTATGATGCTAATTCTAGCAATAAAAGAACTGATTCAAAGGTATTTAGGTTGGATTTAGATTTTCTGATGCATTATGAGGGTTTAATCACTAGCTTTGCGGCTGGATAGAAAAAAAGCCCCATATGAAGCGCGTCAACGAGTATCGAAAACTGTATAATGTAGCTCCAGACACTGATCTGAAGCAACTCAAAACGACCTATAGAAATCTGGTCAAAGAATGGCACCCAGACAAGTTCCAAGATGAAACTGAGAAGGCTGCTGCTGAGCTCAAAAGTCAGCAAATCATCGATGCGTACCACTTTCTTGTGAGCATCGCACCAGAAACCAAAGAGGCCAATCTCGCCGAATACACGGTCACGACTACCGAATCTGGCATAGCAGACTTCAAGCACAAAGGGCTGCTGCTAGAGGTCTCGTTCATGGATGGCACGACCTACGAATACTTTGGGGTCAACAAAAACATGTATGCCAAGCTAGTCAACGCAGACAAGCCCTACCGCTTTGCCAAACGAAACATCTTCAATTCCTACCTTTACAGAAAGTCTAAGAAAGACCAGATACAGGACTAAGGCGTTCTTCTAGAGATTGAAAACACCACATCCCATGGGCTCACGCCCATGGGATTTTTTGTTGGTAGAAAGGGGCTGTGTATCACAAACCAACACCAAACATGAGGGCACTAACCTTTTCGCTACCCATCCGAAAATTCTCCATACAGCAAAATGGGGCTTTTCTAAACCCATGGAGCAGCACAGTTCACCCATGTATTACTTCAAATACTCGAACTCGCCGTTCACCGTTTTGATGGTGGCTTTGGTGGTTTCGGAGGATTCTACGCGACCGATGATTTGAGCAGGTACGCCGAAGGATTCCGAAATGGCGATGATCTCTGCTGCTAGCTCTTCTGGTACATAGAGTTCCATACGGTGCCCCATGTTGAAGACTTTGTACATTTCTTTCCAGTCCGTACCACTCTCCTCGTGGATCAGCTTAAACAGCGGAGGAATCTCGAAGAGATTGTCTTTGATCACATGTACATCATTGACGAAGTGTAGCACCTTGGTTTGGGCGCCACCGCTACAGTGTACCATACCATGGATTTGTGATCTATAGCTTTCCAGTATCTTTTTGATGATAGGCGCGTAGGTTCTGGTCGGTGACAAGACGAGTTTACCTGCGTCTAGCGGTGAGCCTTCTACTTTGTCTAGCAAATCCTTGCTCCCTGAGTAGATGAGCTCAGCGGGTACAGATGGGTCAAAACACTCTGGATACTTCTCCATGTACTTCTTGGCGAAGACATCATGGCGCGCAGAAGTCAAGCCGTTGCTACCCATACCGCCGTTGTACTCGGTCTCATAGTTGGCCTGTCCATACGAGGCTAGTCCGACGATGACGTCACCTCCTTTGATTTTCTCATTGCTGATCACATCGGCTCTTTTCATGCGGCCGATGACGGTACTGTCTACTACGACGGTGCGTACGAGATCACCCAAATCAGCAGTTTCACCACCCGTAGATTTGATATCCACGCCATTGTCACGGAGCATCTGGAGGACCTCTTCGGTACCTTCGATCAGTGCGGTGAGCACTTCTCCCGGAATCAAATTTTTGTTCCTACCTATCGTGGACGAGAGCAAGATGTTGTCGACTGCACCTACACACAGCAGGTCGTCGGTGTTCATGATGACTGCATCCTGTGCGATCCCTTTCCAGACCGACAGGTCACCCGTTTCTTTCCAATACATATAGGCCAGAGACGACTTGGTCCCTGCACCATCGGCATGCATGATGTTGCAGTAGTCCTCGCTACCACCGAGCATATCAGGGACGATTTTACAAAAGGCATTTGGGAATACGCCTTTGTCTATGTTTTTGATGGCGTTGTGTACGTCTTCTTTAGAGGCCGACACGCCTCTCTGCATATATCTTTCGTCCATGGTATTGTGCAATATTATTGTGCCGCAAAGCTAATAAACTTACTCTTGCGTCGATTGATTCGTTCTTGGAATATTCTCTACTGACATTGAGGGCATTTTATTCGCCTCTCGGCTAAATTTTCCTCCCACTTGAGGCAAAAAAAATTATATTTAGACCAACAAGAAGACTAAATCAAAATGCCATGTTAAGCAAAGTAGAAAATCTCAGTGAATACTTTTTGGCCTACGAAAAAAGTGTTGCCAATACAGACACCTTTTGGGAGAGAGTAGCCAATCAGTTTTACTGGAGAAAAAAATGGGACAAAGTAGTAGAATCAGATTTTGAGAACGGAAAAGTAGAGTGGTTCATCAATGGAAAGCTCAACATCACCGAAAACATCCTCGAACGCCACCTATTCACCATTGGCGACAAGCCTGCAATCATATGGGAGCCCAACGACCCCAAAGAAGACAACATTGTCTTGACCTACAAACAACTCCATGAGAAGGTCTGTGAGTTTGCCAACGTGCTACTCCGCAACAAGGTCCAAAAAGGTGATCGCGTCATCATTTACATGCCGATGATCCCAGAGGCGGCCATAGCCATGCTCGCTTGTGCACGTATCGGTGCTGTACATTCGGTTGTGTTTGCGGGGTTTTCCTCCTCAGCACTTGCCGATCGGATCATCGATTGTAAAGCCAAAATGGTCTTGACCTCCGACGGCAACTTCAGAGGAGCAAAATCCATCGGCGTAAAATCAGTCGTGGACGAAGCACTAGAAAAAACAACAACAGTCGAAAAAGTCATCGTCGTAGAGCGCACCAAGACGCCTGTCGTCATGAAGGCAGACAGAGACCTATGGTGGCATGACGAAGTGGCCAAAGTAGACGCCAACAATAAGGCCGAGGAAATGGACTCAGAGGACATGCTCTTCATCCTGTACACATCTGGCTCGACGGGACAGCCCAAAGGAGTCGTACACACCACAGGAGGCTACATGGTCTACACCCAGTATTCGTTCCAAAACGTGTTTCAATACAATACCGATGATGTGTACTGGTGTACCGCCGATGTGGGGTGGATCACGGGACACTCCTACATTGTCTATGGCCCGCTATTGACAGGGGCGACTACAATCATGTTTGAGGGAGTTCCTACCTACCCTACGCCAGGGAGGTTTTGGGAAATCGTCGACAAATACAAGGTCAATCAATTTTATACTGCTCCGACAGCCATCCGAGCCTTACAAGCCTATGGTCTAGAAGCTGTCACCCCCTACAAACTAGACTCTCTCAAAGTGCTCGGCACGGTAGGAGAACCCATCAACGAAGAAGCATGGCACTGGTACCACGATCATATCGGCAAAGGCAAATGTCCGATTGTCGATACCTGGTGGCAGACCGAGACGGGTGGCATTATGATTTCGCCTCTTGCAGGGTTGACGCCTACCAAACCCGCCTACGCGACACTGCCCCTACCAGGCATACGACCTGTGATCGTAGATGCGGACGGCAAAATCTTGAAAGGAAATGGAGTACAGGGTAATCTGTGCATCAGCCACGCCTGGCCCTCGATGATACGCACCACCTATGGTGATCACGAGCGCTGCATCAATACCTACTTCTCCACCTACAAAGGCATGTATTTCACTGGAGATGGAGCCAAACGAGATGAAGACGGATACTATCGTATCCTTGGGCGAGTCGATGATGTGATCAATGTATCCGGTCACAGAATGGGTACTGCCGAAGTAGAAAATGCCATCAACGAGCACCCAAAAGTCATCGAATCGGCAGTAGTCGGTTTCCCACATGACATCAAAGGACAAGGCATCTATGCTTATGTCATCTGTGACATGGAAGGGCGTACAGAGGCAAACCTCAAAGAAGAGATCCGTGCAACGGTCAGCAAAATCATCGGACCAATCGCCAAACCAGACAAGGTACAGATCGTGTCGGGATTGCCCAAAACCCGATCTGGCAAAATCATGCGTCGAATCCTCCGAAAGGTAGCTGAAAATGATACGTCTAGCTTAGGTGATACCTCTACACTACTCAATCCAGAGGTCGTAGACGAGATCATCAAGGGAGCACAATAATACCTCCCAAACACTTTTAATCCCCCAGAGTCATCCTTTGGGGGGTTATTCCTCCTTCAGATGCTCTTCGATTTCACTCCCCATACTTTTGGTGATCTCATCCATCTCGTAGGAAGATTCCTCGATCTTGTCCATCCAAAATTTCTTTTCTTCTGAACTGGTCTTCTTGACCAAAGCTATCATACCCATGATACGTGTGAGGGGACCCCGCACTCTGTGCGCATTGTCAAATGCAAACTTGGTCAACTTTTCATTTTTCTCGCGAATCTCATGGGTACGAATCTGTACCAATTCTTCAAGCTTTTCATTCATCTCGTTGAGAGCATCATTGTAGGCTTTCAATTCATCGGCTTGATCCATGATTGCTTTGTTGAGTCCTTCCAGTTCCATATTCTTCTCACTGAGCAATGCGGTCCTTTCCTTGACCATGTTTTTGAGTCTACGCTCTCGTCGGTACAAGTTGAGTGTACGCCATCTCACGATCAAATATACGACCAACGCTACCCCAATCACTTCCAGTACAATCACCCACCACTTGAGCCACCACGGAGGCAAGATCACAATGCGAATTGATGCAGGAGTCTCTTGCCATACCCCATCATTATTGGCTGCCTTGACCTTGAATACATACGAACCATAGGGAAGATGAGAATAAGTTGCTTCCGTTTGGTGTCCTACATAATTCCATCGATTATCCATTCCTTCGAGCTGATAAGCATAGGTCGTGTACTCTGGACGCGTATAGTTGAGCGCCACATACCCAATCGTAAACTGCCATTGGTCGCTATCGAAAACCACCTCATCTACTGTACTGAGATGTTGTGCGATCAGACCTGTAGAGTCCCCTGGCAATACCTTCTTATTGAAAAGCTTCAACCCCGAAATATACACCTCAGGGGCGAAGCTATTGAAGGGCATTTGAGCTGGATCGAAATAATTGACCCCCTCAGTCCCACCGACATATATCCTACCTGTACGACTTTTATAGAAGGTGTTTTTCGTGAATTTGCCTTGCTGCAATCCATCTCTGGATGAATAATTCACCACAGAGTCACTCTCTACTAGATACTTGCTCAATCCCCGAATAGTCGCAAACCAAAAGTCTCCCCGATCATCTTGAACAATCGATCGAATGTCAGATGCAGGCAATTTCTCCTCTAACACTCGCTCAAACTCCATGGTCTCACTGTCCACTCTTATGAGCCCTGAGGAAGTCGCACAATATATACGACGATCCTTTCCTTCAATAATTTGAGCAACCCAATCATTGGCAATATCAAATGACTCATCATCATTGAACTGAAGCGGCTCGAAATACCCACGGTTCTTGTTTTCATACCGTAGCAAATACAGGCCACTCGCTTCCCCACCTACCCAAATATCCCCTCGACTGTCTTCGTATAACGCAAAAGTCAAATCACTTTTCAAACTATTTGGGTTTTGCCGATCATACCGATAGCTCTGGACCTCTCCTGATGACATATCGATACGCTGTACACCACAAGCAAAACCAGTTGCCCAAATCATTCCGTCTTTGTCCTGAATCAATTCAAAAACACTGTTGAGAGCTGTCTTCTCAGGCAAAAACCGCTTCACTTCGAACGTCTCGGTATCTATGATGTTGATTCCTCCATTCCAGGTACCTACCATAAGTTGACTCTCTCCAATATCCAACATCGTCAATACAGCATCTGAAGAAAGGGACGTTTCTATATGATCATCCCATCGAATCAACTCCACGGATTCATTATTTGGGTCGTAAACATTGATCCCTCCTCCATCCGTCGCTATCCATATTCTCCCCCTTTCATCTTCATGAAAATCACGAATGATGTTATTGCTCAAGCTGAGGCTCTTTGCGTGTGTCTTTCTGATGTGATAAAATTTATTAAGGTACGGGTCCACCACATCTACCCCCTCTAGAGCAGTCCCTACCCAAAGTCGATTTTGGCGATCTTGGTAGACACATCGTATAGACATATTGGTAATCGAATTGGGAGAGTTGTCGGGCACGTAGTTGTAAAAGCCCTCTACCAAAGAGTCGTATCGATGCAATCCACCATTATCATTGCATACCCAAACATGACCCTCTCTATCCAAATAGATTGAGGTTATAAAATTGTTTCGCAACGAATACTTCTGTCCAGCCATATGTACCATTTGTCGACCGACGGCAGGGGAACCTTGACTTAGGTCAACCTCGAAAACCCCATCTTCGGCTGTACCGACCCACAAATGATCAGCATCGATCAGTTCTAGTGCTACAATGGACTGTACATCTTGTCCATTCTGATCTCGCAAGGGCAAATTATACACCTGATTGGTTTTCAAATCAAGATAATTTAGCCCCTTGGCATTGTGCCCAATCCACAATTGATGCCTCTGAACATCCAAAGCCAACGCCCTCAAAGCCAAACTGTGAAGTGGATAATTTGCCAGGGGTGTCTCCTCTCCTTTGGCAAAAAAAGGTGTCAACCGGTTGGTTTCATAATCATAGACGAGTAATCCTTCGGACAAACTCGCAACCCACAGTTGGCGGAGCACAGTATCCTCCACAAGATCCATAATTACATTGGGGTAGGACAATTCTGGAAAGTATCTCTCCTCCACATTTAGGTTTTCAAACTTGTCTGTCTCTGACACATACCGACACAGTCCATCAGTAGCTCCCATCCAAAACATCCCCTTGCTATCTTCTAATAGACACTTGACGCGACTGGAGTTGAGTGATGACGAGTCCCCATTGTTTAAAAACAGGCGGTATTTCTCCCCGTCGTAGCGGTGCAGTCCATTGTTTGTCCCTATCCATATGTAGCCTTTATCATCTTGACAAAAGGCCGTGATTTGATTGTTGTACAAGCCATCTATATGATGAAAATCTAACTTAGGAGCAGAAAGATCAGATGATCGCACATTTCCACATACGGCAACCTGCATTCCAAAAAGGAAAAAAAAAGTGACCCAAAGGGAATACAAAAGAGGGTGCTGTTGTCGAGACATAGGGATTAAGTATTTTCTAATATAAAATAAAAAGCTCCTAAGCCCTACTACATTGATCACAAAGCCACTAAAATTCGAATTTAATCCCTTGTGCCAATGGCAAGTCATTGGTGTAATTGATCGTGTTGGTCTGTCTCCGCATATACACTTTCCAAGCGTCTGAGCCAGATTCACGTCCTCCTCCAGTTTCCTTTTCTCCACCAAAGGCTCCACCGATTTCTGCACCTGAAGTTCCGATATTGACATTGGCTATGCCACAATCCGACCCTGCGAAAGACAAAAATTGCTCTGACTCACGCATGTCACGTGTCATAATCGCAGAAGACAACCCTTGGGGCACATCATTCTGCAGAGCAATCGCCTCATCTAAAGTAGCATAGCGAATCAAATACAAGATCGGGGCAAAGGTTTCGTGCTGTACAATCTCAAAATCATTGCGAGCTTCGAATATCGCGGGCTTGACATAGCATTCAGATTCATAACCGCCCCCTACCAAGATCTCTCCATCCACTACAGTTTTGGCACCTTCTGCTTTGGCCTTGGCTATCGCCTCTTGATACATCTGTACAGCCTCCTTATCTATCAGTGGCCCTACATGGTTCTGCTCATCAAGTGGGTTACCTATTTTCAATTGCCCGTAGGCACTTTTCAGCTTGGCCACAACCTCGTCAAATATATCTTCGTGAATGATCAGTCTGCGTGTAGAAGTACAGCGCTGACCACATGTACCCACCGCCCCGAATACTGCTCCAATTAGAGACATATCCAAGTCTGCATTTGGGGTAATGATGATCGCATTGTTCCCTCCCAGCTCAAGCAATGCTCTACCGAGTCGTTGTCCCACAGTCTGTCCTACCGCTTTTCCCATTCGGGTAGATCCAGTGGCCGACACCAAAGGGACTCTCGTATCTGCACTGAGCAACTGCCCCATTTGGGCATCGCCAATCAATAGGTTGCTGACTCCCTCTGGTACATCATTGTGCGCAAATACCTTGGCGGTGATTTTTTGACAAGCAATAGCGGTCAGTGGTGTTTTTTCACTCGGCTTCCACACGGCAACATCTCCACAAACCCACGCCAAGGCAGTATTCCATGCCCAGACTGCGACAGGAAAATTGAAGGCAGAAATAATCCCTACAATGCCCAAAGGATGGTACTGCTCATACATCCTGTGCCCGGGTCTCTCCGAATGCATCGTCAAGCCATAAAGCTGACGAGATAGCCCCACCGCAAAATCGCAGATATCAATCATTTCCTGCACTTCGCCAAGCCCTTCCTGATAGGACTTACCCATTTCATAGGACACTAACTTACCGAGTGCTTGTTTCTTTTCTCTCAGCGCATCTCCGAGTTGTCTCACGACTTCTCCTCGTTTGGGTGCAGGAATCTCTCTCCATTTTTTGAAAGCAGCAGCAGCAGTCTCTACTATCTTGGTGTAAGTAGATGGATCGGCTGACTGTACTGTACCGATCAGCTGACCATCCGCTGGAGAATAAGAGGCAATGGCCGTACCCGTAGAAGGCAACCAGCAGCTCCCTGTACTCGACCCTAACTCTGCAGTATTGAGATCGAGATTTTTAAGCGCGTCCTGTATTCCGTATTCTTTAGACATGATTTTGGGTTTTTGTTTAACTCAGTAGAACCATCGCCCTACTATAAATATGCACTCATCTGCAACAGATTCTTATGTCCAATGACCCGAGAATCGCTGAATATGACTTTCTCAAAAGTAAGTAAAATGTCAGAGCACACCTCTCAAAAATACGTTCGTTTTGATCTAGCCATAACCGTCTCTAAAAAAGAACGCCCAGTCTTTTTCAGACTGGGCGTTCCAAATTGTTAGCCACGCTAATTCTTTATCTTTACCTACATATCAAACTATATGAATAGTTACTGAGTCGTTCATACAGCCTCTATTCCTGTATGGTCTTCCTCGTCTAAGGCACCACGCACTGACAAATGTATGGTTCACAAAGAAAGAAAATAGATGTGTCACCACCCTATTCCGTAGTAAGCCTTTTGTCCGTTTTCATAATATCCCTCAATCAAGATGCCTGACCCATTGGATCCACTGGCCAAAACTTGAGACAATTGTTCAACATTGAGTATATCTCCACGATCGATACGTGTCACTACGAACCCTTCATGTATGCCTGCTTCTTTCCAGACGCCATTCTCCAACACGACAAGCTTTGCCCCTCCTTTGACTCCAAACTTCGCTTGCTCCTCTTTGGACAGATCCTCAAAAGTCGCTCCTTGAATCGTCACACTATTATTGGTCGCAGCGACTGTTGCGGTCGTTCCCAGTGTGTTTTGCAAAGTGGCTGACACGGTCTTCTCTTTGCCATCTCTCCACAAGGTTACCTGGACCTTATCACCAGGCCGATTAAGTGCTACTTTCTCTTGCAGTTCAGAAGTCTTGTTGACACGCTTGCCATTGATCGCAATGATCACATCTCCCGCTTTTATCCCTGCTTCTTCCGCCCCACTGTTAGGATTTACACCAGATACATACACCCCTTGCAAGATGCCTAGATCTTCTTCCTCGGCCAGTTGAGCATTGACATCTTGTATGCCTATACCGAGTAAGGCACGCTGCACGACACCAAATTCCTTCAAATCACCAATCACTTTATTGACCAAGTTAGCCGGGACCGCAAACGAATACCCTGCATAAGAGCCTGTTGGTGTAGCGATAGCCGTATTGATACCAACCAGTTCACCATTTAGGTTGACCAGTGCTCCTCCTGAATTACCCGGGTTCACTGCAGCATCCGTTTGCAGAAAGGACTCGATCTGCAAACGATCTCTACTTCTTAGAATATTGATATTCCTCCCCTTAGCACTAATGATACCTGCCGTGACAGTCGACCGAAATTCAAAAGGGTTTCCCACAGCCAAAACCCATTCTCCCACTTCGACCACATCCGAATTTCCAACTTTTACGAAAGGCAAACCCTTTTCGTCAATCTTCAACAAGGCCAAATCTGTCGTAGGATCTGTTCCTATAAGCTCTGCTTTATAGGTTCTGTTGTCGTTGAGCAAGATTTCAATATCATCCGCATTCTCTACCACATGATTGTTGGTCGCTATGTAGCCATCTGGACTCAAAATGACGCCACTACCAGTACCTACCGAAGGGCGCTGCTGATACTGTCCTCCTCCAGGGGCTCCAAAAAAATCTCTAAAGTACTGTTCAAAGGGATCGCGCGACTGCCTACTCGTGGTCTGTGCAGCTATCGTACTACGAATATGAACGACTCCTGGGGTCACCACTTTGGCAGCATCTACGAAATTCATACCTACTGGGGCTGCTGCACTTGATGTGGTATTGTAATTAGAAAACTGAACCTCTTGTGTTGTTGGGACTGTATTTGTCATAGGGGCATCTTGTGCCAACCACTCATAGCCTCCAATAGCCACTACGCCTCCTAGCAAGGAAGCTATCATCATTCCGATAAAGTTTTTTCTAGTATTCATATCATTCTTCTTTTGTGGAATCTGAACAATTAACGTAAGAAATATACAGAGGATCCACTGCTTAACAATATTTAACACAAAACCCCGACCTCTCCACCCTGAGGCTTCAAGAATCGGGGTTTAAACCAACCTAACCTAAACTTACTTTATTGCTATGTTCTTCTTTTGTTCCTTCTTTACGTCCTTCGGAATAATAATGTTTAGTATTCCATCTTCAAATTTTGCCTCGACACTTTCATCATTGATGTTATCAGGCATTTGAAAGGCTCTTTTGAACGAACCATATCTAGTCTCCACACTATGAAAATTCTTCTTGGTTTTCTCTTCTTCAAATTTTCTTTCTCCCGACACAGTCAGTACACCGTTGTTCAGTTCTATGGAGACATCTCCCTTTTTGAAACCTGGTAGCGCAAACTGCAGCTCAAAAGCAGCATCCGTCTCTGATACATCTACTTGAGGTACGAATGACTTGCTCGCCGACACTTCACTCTGAAAGAAATTGTCATTGAATAGATCTTCAAAAAATCTCGAGGTACTTGGTCTACGTGTTTTTGCTGGATTGTATGTTATAAGTGACATCTTTTTAAGTTTTTTAGTTTAATAATCAATTGTACCCTGCTTATAGAGAATTTGATGCCAACAGTGTTCTCAATAAAAAAAACATGTCATTACGGCCGTAAATATTCACCAAACACAAACAAACATGTCAACTTGTCTTGTTTTTATCAAAAAAGAACAACAATTTGTCTCTGCGCCTTAAGCATCACTCCCAATCAAAAAACTTTTTCCATCACTAATATTGTGAATTTAAAATATAGCTGCTAACATTGCATTCCCAAATCAAAAGAGGGCAAAAAGTTGCTCTGGGAACATTCCTCTTTAGCTCAGTTGGTTAGAGCATCTGACTGTTAATCAGAGGGTCGTTGGTTCGAGTCCAACAAGAGGAGCAAAGCCGTTGAAAGAACTTCAACGGCTTTTTTATTTCACTTCTCTCCAACCTCAAAACCAACCCCTCCACAAGAAGCCATACAGATCAGCCTGTATGGTTGGGATACAAATCAACCTTCTGACATAGAGCACTCATTATTCCAATCATTCAAACACTACCTCAAAGAATGATAATAGGTGGACATCTATAAAAACTCAAAAACAAATTTCGAACAATGAACCTTGAATAACGAAGTGACCTACTATCTCTCCCCTAGAGACACGAACTGATCCGTCTTCATTCATAAAATTGGAAACAATAGGACCAACACTTCCCTACATATACCACCCTCCAACCACAACAAAAACTCGACACGGAAACCCAGACACCTACAGCTCCTCACGCCAAAAACACGCAAAAACGATTCAATTCATTCATATTGGCAGGATTATGAAGTCATTTGGCAGGATTCTAAAATAATTACCCCCTTATTTAGCCAGTACATAATAATTAATTTTTCTCAAAATGCTGCTGGCTCCAGAACTCTCATTCTGGAGCTATTTTTTTGCCCTAACCTCACTAATTCCATCACTCATCTTTAGATTTGCGCCATGAAGAAAGGAGTTCTGTTAGTCAACCTTGGCACACCCGACAGCCCAAGTGTCCCACATGTAAGAAAGTATCTGCGCGAATTTTTAATGGACGGCCGTGTCATTGACATCCCTTTTCTCTCGCGGTGGCTATTGATCAACCTAATCATTGTCCCGTTTCGTGGACCTAAATCAGCCAAAGAATACCAAAAACTTTGGGAAGACAGGGGCTCCCCCTTGAAATACTATGGAGAAGATCTGACTCAAGCAACTCAAAAGAAACTTGGCAAAGACTATGAAGTCGTCTTGGCAATGAGGTATCAATCCCCCTCAATCCAAAAAGGCCTCAACCAACTCAAAGCTGCCAAAGTCAATTCAATCAAAGTGATCCCGCTATTCCCTCAATATGCCTCTGCCTCTACCGGCTCTGTAATTGAAGAAGTCATGCGAATCGTTTCTAAATGGCAGGTCATTCCAAAATTAGAAATTGTGGATCAATTTGTAGACCAGGAACTCTTCATCGAAACTATAGCCGCCAATGCCCGAAAACTAATGAAAGACACCAACTACGATCATTTCGTCTTCAGTTACCATGGGTTGCCCGAAAGACAAATTTACAAAGCGGAGATCAGCAAATGTTCCCTAGGAAGCTGCTGCAACCACTACGGACCCGCCAACAAATACTGCTACCGTGCCCAATGTTTCGAAACCACACGGCGCGTCATAGAAAAACTCAACTTAGACGAAAGCCAAGTCACCACTGCGTTTCAATCTCGCCTTGGCAAAAACCCATGGATACAACCTTACACTGACCACAAACTTGTCGAATTAGCAGAAGAAGGAATAAAGAAAGTACTAGCTTTCTCTCCGGCCTTTATTTCTGATTGCCTAGAAACCACTTTCGAAGTTGGACAGACCTATAGGGAAGACTTCATAAACGCAGGAGGAGAACAGTGGGATTTGGTACCAAGCCTAAATGTCGAAGAGTCATGGATTGATTGCGTAGCAGAAATGGCAAAACACTAAGCAACAACACCACAACATACGCCGCGCTATTTACCTGCCATTTATAATATCCGCAAGAGCTTCTACGGCATAAACCACTTCTTGCTTGGTAGTGAATTTGGAGAAAGAAAAACGGATTGCCCCACGATTGGGATCAGAACCGATCGCCTCCAACACATGTGAACCTATACTAGATCCGCTCGAGCAGGCACTTCCCCCAGAAACGGACACACCTTTGATATCTAGATTGAACAAGAGCATATCGTTCTCTTCCGACTCTGGTATCCCTACATTGACCACAGAATAGAGACTCTGCGAAAGATCGCTCGACAACCCATTGAACGTCACTCCAGACACCTTTTCTTTGAGCTGATCAATCAAGAGCACTTTCAACGCCTCTATATGCCTGCGATTGGACTCCATACCTGCATACGCCAATTCCAGTGCCGTCGACAACCCCACAATTCCCGCAAGGTTCTCCGTACCACCACGCATATTGCGCTCCTGAGCACCTCCATAAATCAGTGGGTTGATTTTCGTCTCGTGGTTGATATACAAAAAACCGACTCCCTTTGGCCCGTAGATCTTGTGTGCTGCACCTACCACAAAATCCACAGGCAACTGTGACAGGTCATGCACATACTTGCCCATAGCCTGCACCGTATCCGAGTGAAACACCGCGTCATGTGCACGACAAAGCAGCCCGATACGATGTATATCATTCAGGTTCCCCAATTCATTATTGGCATGCATCAAGGACACCAGAGACCTTGGGTTCGCTTTGAGCAACTCCTCCAGATGAACCATATCCAAGGCCCCATCCTCCAACAGCCTCACATACTGAACCTTGACCTCCCCGGCCCTCTCCAAAGCCTGCAACGTATGCAACACAGCATGATGCTCCAAAGCTGAAGTAATCGCCACACGCACGCTTTGCGAACGCACCGTAGACACAATCGCCGTATTGTCAGCCTCGGTACCACCCGATGTAAAAAAAATCTCCGCAGGAGAAGTATTCAGCAATTCGGCAATTTTTTTTCTAGAACGCTCCACCACCGACCTAGCCTCACGACCATGAGAATGGATAGATGAAGGATTCCCAAACACTTCCGTAAAATAAGGCATCATCGCCTCTAGCACTTTGGGATCCACGGGCGTCGTGGCAGAATTATCTAGATATACTTTCATTCCGCAAAAGTAAAAGGCAAAACATATATATTCGCAGAAATTTCTGAATTGACAAACCCTCCTTTCCGCCTACCTTATCATTCAGCTATGAAAAAAGAGACGTACAGTTGTGTTTGTATCGATGACGACAGATTATTCATCGAGATTCTAACCAGTAAAATCAATCAATTGGACTACTTGGAACTGCAAGCTTGCTACACAAGCCCCTTGTCAGCTCTCGTCAAGGTAGACCAACTCAAACCAGAGATCATATTCTTAGACATTGATATGCCTGACATCAACGGCTTTGCCTTTGTGGAGGCTTTAGATTACGATCCTGTTGTCATCATGATCACATCCCACTGGGAGCACCTAGAAACAGCACAAAAGAAGGGCATCCATGGATTCATCTCCAAGCCTATCAAATCCGCCGAGCAAATCTCCGACATCCTCATCAAGGTACTGTAACCCAACTACAGACCAAATCGCAGGACGCTCAAGGCTGAGCATGCATCGGACAGGAGAGGCAAACATTCAGTGTACTTTTACAAAAACGAGTAATAGCCAATTCAACAGCCTAGTTCGTTATCCTTCTTTTGAACGAAACAACCATCTATACCATGCCCGTGAAGCCATGCTGAAGAATAACAACACCAAAAGTATAAACACAAAAAAAGACAGCCAATATTGACTGTCTTTGGTGGGCGCTGAGGGATTCGAACCCCCGACCCCCTCGGTGTAAACGAGGTGCTCTGAACCAGCTGAGCTAAGCGCCCAAGTGTGTGCTTTTTTCACTACTTGTTCCTAAATCCGTTGATTTGGGAGTGCAAAAATAGAAACCATTCGTATTATTCCAAATGATTCTAGAAATAATTTTCAATTAATTGCATTTTTTAAGAATTGATTGAATTTACCCGCCTTTGCATAGGTCCTCACCGCTTCTTCTACAAAGTTCTTAGCCGTTAACTCTCCCTCACTCATCTCCCGTAGCACATAGAAGCTCTTGTACCGCAATATCTCGATCATGGGGTGATCCTTTGGGTAGCCCTTTGGTGCTGTCTTTAATTGCTCCCCTCGTACTTGCCCAAAAGTCTGTTTGAAATCTGGCTCATCGAGAATCTCTTTCAGGCTAGCCCCATTGTAGTCGATCTCTTGCCTAATATTAGCCAAGCTGTCTGGTTGTGGTTTGTACATACCCCCACCGATGAAGTGATGCCCAGGTGCAATATGAATATAATACCCGGTCCCCTCGGTCTTTTTACCTTGCTCACCTATAAGTGCTCCAAAATTGGTTTTATATGGCGTCTTGTCTTTGGCAAAACGAATGTCTCGATTGATACGAAAAACACACTTTCTAGGGTCCACTCCGATGACAGAAGGATCAAAAGCGGCAATCCCCTCGATCAACTCTCCCACTAGTGAGATAAAGGTCGCACGACACGCCTCATACCTCTTACGATTCGCATCAAACCACTCTTTGTTGTTGTTATGACTCAGCTCCGTCAAAAACTCAATCACCCCACTCAGTCCCATATTTCTTTGGTTTGAATTAGCCGCTCCATCTGCATGCTTCTTGAGCCTTTGATCAGTACTGTCGCCCCTGAGATCTTGTCCGCCTTGAGGTATTCAATCAGACGCTCGACATCCATGAGCACATGCACAAACTCCGAAGCCTTTTTGAATTCATTGCCCACCAAATACAAATTCTTTATCCCAAGCCCTTCCGCAACTTCCACTACTTTTTCGTGTTCCTCTATTGCGTACTCTCCAAGCTCCTTCATCTCTCCCAGCATGGCTATCTTCCGTACACCTGTCATGTGTGCCAGGTTTTCCAAAGCAGCCTTCATAGAGTCTGGGTTGGCATTATAGGCATCTAGTATGACCGTATTGGTCCCGAGCTCAAGGATTTGTGAACGGTTGTTGGCAGGAACATACTGATCGATCGCATTGTAAGGGTATTCGATCTCAAAATACCTCGCTACAGTCACCGCCGCAGCGATATTCATGTAGTTGTATTCACCTATTATCTCCGTGCTGTGCTCATCATCCTCCTCATCTGCATAGTTGACATATGGAGACGCTTCGATCAATTTACATCCCTCGTTGGGAAATTCAATGGCTGTTCCAAACCGCTTGGACATGTTGACCAAAACCGGATCCAGCTTATTGATAAAAGGTAAACCATCAGTCCGGCGCAGGTAATCGAAGAGTTCGCTCTTGGCACGGATGACATTCTCTCTCCCGCCAAACTCTCCAATATGGGCTGTACCAATATTAGTGATCAAACCATGGGTAGGTTCGGCAATCGTACATAGCAGCGCAATATCTCCTAGATGATTGGCCCCCATCTCAATGATCGCAAACTCTGTATCCGCGGGCATACTCAGTAGAGTAAGCGGAACCCCAATATGATTGTTGAGATTTCCTTGCGTATAGTGAACATTATACTCCTCCGACAGTGCTCTAGCCGTAAGCTCCTTTGTAGTTGTCTTACCATTGGACCCAGTGATCCCTAAAACCGGGATATCAAACTGTCGACGATGATGCTGTGCCAGCTCCTGAAGCGTCTCCAGCACATCATCTACCAAGATGCACCGCTCACCACCCTCCAGCGCCAATCGCGGGTCATCCATGACTGCCCATGCCGCCCCCGCTTGCAAGGCCGATTGAGCATATTGATTTCCATCAAAATGATCTCCACGCAATGCGAAAAATATTTGTCCTGCTTCAACAGTACGCGTGTCCGTATTGACCCCCGTACTCCCCAAAAACTTACTGTATAAATTCGAAATGATTTCTTTCAATCTTTTGTTCTTTGCTCTCGTAATCTACAAATATATTTAATCGGCATTCAATAAATAATCCAAAGTATTGCCTTATACTAGGTGGTACAATTACAATTATGAAAAGGGTTCTAAAAATATTCCTATTCCTAGGCACCATACTCCCACAATCAACACTTGTAGGACAGATCGTCCTCACCCCCACTACTATCCCCGTCATACACCAAGACAATCCCCTATCCCATCCCTTTGCAGGAGGGCTAAATAGTGGTCAATATTACCCCTTGGACATGGATCAAGACGGAGACCTAGACTTGGTCATATTTGATCGGTCTTCGGACAAATTCAATTGCTTTGAAAACCGGGACCAACAATACTTTTACAATCCCGCCTTTGCCTCCCTTTTCCCAGAGGGGATTCAAAACTGGATCGTTCTCAAGGACTATGACTGTGATGGTGACCAAGACCTATTTGCCTCTGCTCAATTGGGCATACAAGTCTATCAAAACGTTGGCACAGATGAGGGCTTGGCATGGGAGATGATCGCCAATCCGCTACTCACCAACCAGACCACCAATCCCATCAACATCTTCCTCAATTCCACCGACATCCCTGTGATCGAAGACTTGGATGGAGACGGAGACTTGGATATACTGGTTTTCGATTTTGCTACAGGTATCACCATCGAGCATCACCAAAACCTCTCCTATGACAACCAGGGTTTGTGTGACTTGACATATATCAAAAGTGCTGACAGTTACGGTGGTATTCACGTCTGCGAGTGCTCAGACTATGTGTTTGATACGGACTGCAAAACGACTGCTGGGCGCCTCAAACACCTCGCTGGCAAGGCTCTCCTCGCTCTCGATCAAAATCTGGATGGCCGCATGGATCTACTCATCAGCGAAGAAGATTGTAATCAACTCAACTACCTCCAAAATATTGGCTCGGCCACAACTGCTGACTTTGACAACTACCGTACAGACTTTCCCAGCCTGAGTCAACCCGTGGATTATATCATCTTCCCAGCAGCCTACTACATGGATGTCACCTTTGACGGACAAGACGACCTGATCGTAGCTCCCAACGTCCGGGACAATACCCAAGGCAGCAACAACATGCAAGCATCGAGCTGGGTGTACCCCAACCAAGGCAGCAATGCCTTCCCTAGTGCACAGACCTTCTTACAGCATGGCATGATTGACGTTGGAGACTGGGCGTACCCCGCCTGGGTAGACGTAGATGGAGACAACCGCGACGATTTGATTTTGGGCAACAGTGCTTCTCACCTACCCGACGGCTATGTCAGCAGTCTCTCCTACTACGCGCGACAAGCGGATGGCTCTCTCCAATACATGAGCAACGATGCCTTTGGGCTATCCCAACTCAGTCATCAGAATATCAAGCCACAATTTGTAGATTTGACGCAAGACGGAAAGCTCGATTTGGTATTTAGCTCAGTGGATGCCTCCTATCGCAACCAGATACAATACATCCCCAACACCAGTCCAGACGCTGGTCTCAAATACAATCCTGACGACCTGACACCACTCACGCTCTCATACAACAATGGGGACGACATCTACTTCTATGACTATGACCAAGATGGGCAAATCGATGCGCTGATTGGTCGCACTTATGGAGAGTTGGACTACTTCCGAAACAACGGCAACCTCACGTTCGACTTCACTGAAGGCAACATCCTACAAGAAACTGGCCCTGGCAACCTCGCCCTTGCCATTGGTGACATAGACACAGATGGGTCAGATGATCTCATCCTCACGGACCGCTCTGGACAGGTCAAAATCTATTTTGGGTTCCCCGAAAATCAATCAAACTACCGAAACAAACTGATCCAATACGAAGGAGACGAAGCACGTCATACAAGTCGACTAGGACGCTACTCCAAGCCTGCTCTAGGACAAGACCAAGGAATAAAGCTAATCAGTTTCGGTACGATCCAAGGGGGGCTATGGCTCTTTGAGAGTAGCATTCTCTCTCCAGAAAAACTAGAACTCACCGTCTATCCAAACCCTTCACAACCCGATCGACAGGTCAGCTTCCGCTCCAATCTCCAAGTCGAATTACAACTCTTGACGCTGTGGGGCGAAACGCTCTTGGATGGAGTGGTTTTGGAAGGAGAGGAAAGCACCACAATCGACCTATCCAATATCCAGCCAGGGCTCTACATCGCCTACATCCGCGACGGCAAGCGTAGCACCTCTCAAAAGCTGATCCTAAAGTAATGTATTGAGGTTTCGGCTAGGCCATTGACAAGTTTCCCCTAGGTCACGCCCATTAAGCTTACCGACATGTTCGAGTATCTCCCGACCAACGGATAACAAACCAATGTTTGGATGCAGACATCAAGCGTCTCTCTAGCAAAAAAGGGTCGTTGCATTGGCGCCCTGCCCTAGCGGCTTAATTTATGACAAAGTCATCACCATCTTGCAAAAAAGCAAACCGTTCCCGGTATTGCAGCAACGGGCTTTGACTAATCGTCTGTACAATCACCCCTACCTCTTCTACCAGCCCTTGCATACAGTCTCCTGCATAATCATAAACCGCACTATGCCCTACATAGGAGTGATCATTGCCGTCTCTTCCTATACGATTGACACCTGCGACGTATGCTTGGTTTTCGATGGCACGAGCTTGGAGCAGTGTGTCCCAAGCTTGAATACGTGTTTCGGGCCAATTGGCGACATAGAGCAAGAGGTCATAGTCGCATTGTCCCTCACGAGTTTGGTTTCTCGACCATACCGGAAAACGAAGGTCGTAACAAATGAGGGGGCAGATTTTCCATCCTTTGTAATTCACGATAAGTCTAGTCTCACCTGCTGCGAAATAATTCTCTTCTTGTGCGAGCGAAAAAAGGTGGCGCTTGTCGTAGTACTGTATCTTGCCCTCAGGAAAGGCAAACACAAACCGATTGAAATACCTCTGTCCCTGCTGTACGATATAGCTACCTCCCACCAATGCTTGGCGCTGTGCAGCCATCTGCAGCATCCATCGCTGCGTTTTCAAACCGGGCACTTCGGCCAGCAATTTTGGCCGCATAGAAAAGCCGGTATTGAACATCTCAGGCAACAAAACAACATCTACCTCTTCTGAAATGCTCCAAATCTGTTCTTCGAACATCGCTAGATTCCCATCCACATTTTCCCAAAATAGGTCCGCTTGTAGCATGGCAATCGTCAGGTCCTCCATCTAAATTATTATTTCTTAGGAAGTTTGATTTTGTAATCCGCATCACATTTCCCCTTGCTGATATTCGCCAATTTACCTTTAAGGATACGCTTTTTGAATGGCGTCAAATAATCAGTAAACAATACGCCTTCGATATGATCGTATTCGTGCTGTATGATTCGAGCTTTCATGCCATCGAATTCTTCTTCGTGCTCGACGAAATTTTCATCCAAGTAGTTGATGCGTAGACGGGAAGGTCTCATGATTTCTTCACGGATCCCTGGTATGCTGAGACATCCTTCTGTGAAAGCCCATTCCTCGCCATCTTCCCATAGTATCTCTGGATTGACAAATGCCTTCCGAAAGCCTTCCATTCCCTCTTCGTCCTCGAGCACTGTGCCATCCACCACAAACAAGCGAACAGACTTCCCAATCTGTGGAGCAGCCAGGCCAATTCCACTAGCATTTTCCATGGTCTCAAACATGTCAGCTACCAACTGCTTGACATCCATACTTCCCTCTTCGATATCCTCGGCTTCCTTTTTCAAAACCGGGTCACCATACACCACTATCGGATAAATCATAAACTATTAGACTCTAAAAACGATTGCAAAATAATCGTCGCACTCAATTTGTCGACATTCTCTTTTTTCCTCCTCTCACTCTTTCTCATCCCACCTGCGAGCATAGCACTCTTGGCCATTTTGCTTGTAAAGCGCTCATCGATCGGGTGAATTTTGTGTTGAGGAAATTTTTTCTGAAGCAAATTTATAAAAGACCGCACAGATGCGGTACTATCTGTATCCTTATTCATCAAATCCTTGGGCATACCGATCACAAAAATTTCTATCCCTTCTTGCTCATGGTAGCTTTGCAAATACCGAATGGCTTCATGGGTAGGGACCGTATCGAGTGGAGAGGCGATGATTTGTAGCGGATCGGTCACAGCTAATCCCGTTCGTTTTTTGCCATAGTCAATGGCCAAAATTCTCCCCATCAGTTCATAGCGACTTTGGATTGAAACAGTGCTTTGGATGCCTTCTCCAATTCCAACGCCTTGGGAAACAAGATATCGTTTTCGATCCGCGCATGCTGTGCCAGCTTGTCATCAAAGGCCTTGAGTTCTTGCATCAAAACCCTCAATTGCACCTCTTTCACCGCGTCTATATCGTAGCTATTGGTAATCCCTCGGATCCCTGCCATCTCATCGTCCGAATCACTATGATGCAACGCAAACTCCTGAATCGAGAAAGACTCATGTCGTGACAACACGTTGGATGAATACTTCCGCTGATTCACAAAATTGTCCAGTTCCAAGACGTAAGCAAAAAAGCGATCCTCCTCTTCGTAGATATGATGAATAAAATCTTCCACAAACATGGGTAAGATCACCTTGAGATCGCGCTGCAACTCAGTACTAACGGGAGTCTCCAACTTGCTACTGAGCTTGAGCAAAAAAGGCAGGGACTCTTTGATAAAAACCTGATGCGAATGCTTGAGATACTCGATCAACAATCGTACGGGAAACTTTTTTAGGGCTAAAAAATCAATTGCTTGATCGCTGGCTTTGTTTTCCAAAACAGACACAAGAGTCTCTACTTTGATATTGTTTTCTTGACACACCTGAGTCAGTGTCTTGTGACGAGACTCATAAAACTCCACACCAAAAAAGTCCAACACTTTGGCGTAGACAAAATTTTCGTTGATGAGACTTTCAATGGATTGCTGTGAACGCATGGATTTTTGAGGTTTAATTCTATCAAAGATAAAAAAACGAAAAGTCAGTCACAATTAAATCCTGCCGTTCATGATTTTAATCATGAACTAAAACACTTTAACCCGAGATACTCATGCTATCTAGACCTGCTTATCAGAAAATCACAACAGCTCAGCAATGATTTTGCTCATGCTCATACCGTCAGCCTCGGCTTTGAAATTGCGAATGATGCGGTGCTTCAATATTGGCTCAGCTACCGCTTTGACATCCTCGATATCTGGTGAGTACTTGCCGCTGATGAGTGCGTGACATTGTGCTCCCTTGATCAAAAACTGTGAGGCTCTAGGTCCTGCACCCCATTCCAAATATGACTGGGTGACATTTGCCGCACGCTCAGTATTGGGACGTGTTTTGTGTACAAGATTGACCGCATATTCGATGACATTGTCAGCCACAGGTACTTTACTGATCAAAGCCTGAAAAACCATGATTTGCTTCGCATCGAGGATAGGTTTGATCTCGGGTATAGGAGCTCCTCCCTGCTTGACAATACTGAGTTCTGACTCGTAGGAGGGGTAGTCCAAGCTGATCATAAACATAAACCGGTCAAGTTGCGCTTCTGGCAAGGGGTAAGTTCCTTCTTGTTCGATTGGGTTTTGGGTAGCCAACACAAAGAACGGCTTATCCAATTCCCATTTTTTCCCTCCTACAGTGACGGCATACTCTTGCATCGACTCAAGTAGAGCTGCCTGGGTTTTGGGAGGAGTCCGGTTGATCTCATCGGCCAAGACGATATTGGAAAAAATTGGTCCTTTGATAAACTTAAAATTTCGATCCTTGTCCAAGGTCTCCGCTCCCAAGATGTCCGACGGCATCAAGTCTGGCGTAAACTGGATTCGATTGAAATCAAGATGTAACGCAGAAGAAATAGTCTTCACCAAAAGTGTCTTGGCCAAGCCTGGTACGCCCACAAGCAGCGAGTGTCCTTCACAAAACATCGAGATCAATAGCAAGCGAACCACTTCATCTTGCCCTACGATCACTTTGGATATTTCTGCTTTGAGGTCCGCAAACGCTTGGTGCAATGCCTTGGCTGCCTCTACTTCATCTTTGAATTCACTCATTTATTCGTCAATCTACCAGAATACGACAATACTCGTACTCTTCATCTATGTTGATATACACTTCTCCTTGTGCTCCCTTAAACCATTTGGACATGATCCCATTCCGCTTGTTGGCCAATGCCGCAGACCGTATCTTTTGATAATCCTCCAACAAATTGGCTTGATGTGGTGGCACTTTTGCCTTGTAATATACTATTCTCACCGCACCTTTCCCATCTGGCATCTTGTATTCGAAAGGTTTCGATATCTCACCGACCTTCATCGTGTCGATGGTGAAGAACATCGTAGGGTCGAGTTCTTCTACAGAGATACGCATCGCCCCAGAGGCGTCACTAAAATAGCCTCCATTCCCGCTTGTCTGCTTATCATCCGAGTATTCCTTAGCTAGGATATCAAACCGCATACTATCCCTCAATACCGAAGTCCTCAAACTGTCCAAAAAATCTTTGGTGTCTTGAATGTCCTGCTGCGTCGGAGCAGGTATGATTAGAATATGTCTAGAATTGTAGGTATTCCCTCGTCGCTCGATCAACTGAATTATGTGAAACCCGAACTGAGTCTCGACAGGATCTGAAATTTCACCTGGCTTCATACTCAAGGCTGCAGCCTCAAACTCAGGTGCCAACTCTCCACGATTGAAAAACCCCAGTTCCCCCCCTTGTCGGGCGGACCCAGGATCCATCGAATAACGCTCTGCCATGACCCCAAAATCTATCCCACTTTCGATACGTTCCTTGATATCCAATAGCTCCAAACGCACCTCGTCTTTTCGCTTGTCGTTTGGCTCGGGGATCTTGACAAGATGTCCTACGGTCACTTCTGTAGAAAAGTACGGTAAACTATCTTGAGGGATTTTAGAAAAGAAAGTCTTGACCTCTGCAGGTGTAATACTCACATCTGCACTGATTTGCCCTTCCATTTTCTGTACGATCATTTGTTCTTTAATCTGATCAAACAGCTCCTCTCTAAACTGCGCCACAGTCTTGCCATAGATCTCTTCGAGTTTTTCTTCCGAGCCTATCTGCTGGATGAAATAGGACATCCTCTGATCTAGGTTCTGCTCGACCTGTATATCCAAGACCTGTACCGAATCTATCTCTGCCTTGGCGACCATCATCTTATTGATGACTAGACTTTCCAGAATCTGGCATTTGACGTCTCCGTTGGCCATTTGCCCCCGAGACAGAAACTCTATGTACCCCTTCTCTAACTCAGATTTGAGCACGATATAATCATCCACCTTGGCAATGACCTTGTCGATCACCACTCCCTTGTCAGTCTGCTGCGCCCAAGCCGTAGAGCCCATCATACACAGCACCAGCACCACGCATACTTTAATATATCTCAAATTCATTATTCTCTTTTCCTTTCTTTAATAGGTCCTCCTCCAGTTCTCTTCGCAGCTCGACCTTCTTCTTATTGATTAGAATGCTTTCTATATCATCATGGATGTATTCCAAAGGCGATATTTGATTGGAAATTTTATAATCCATCAGGCGAATGAAGTAATAATTCTCCTCATCCGAGCTCTCGATGTAGCTATTGTTCTTCAAAAAAGTCACCTTATCCTGTACATTGGCAAAAGGCGTAGCGGCTATCACCTCATCAAAATTCAACCACATCTCCGTCTCAAGCGAGGACTGCTTAGCAAAACGGTAGCAATACGACTGGATCTCCTCCAAGTCTGTCTGAGGGTAAGAGCGAATGAGTTTCCTAAAGTTGTCAATCTGTGGAGCCTCTGCAGGAACTACAGCATACAAGCAACGAATGATGTTTTGACGCAACACGAAGTTCTCAAACTTCTCTTCGTAGTAAGTCTTGATCTCTTCCTCCGAAATCTCTTTGTCCAAACGCTGGTTAACGTAATACTTCTCAAATTCATGAACCATCAACGCATAGCGGTAATCGAGTACTTTGCGTTCTATATTGGCTTCATCAAAATCAATCTCAGTCGAAGCACGAGAAATAGTCAATTGTTTCCTAATCCATGAATCGACATATTTTTCCACCATTTGCACACTGTCTCTACTCTCTATCCCACTCAGAGCTAAACCTTCGATATCATCCTGATACAGGTAGATATCATTGACACGAGCGATGGGCGTACGCTTCACTTCCTCCTCTTCCTCGAGCGGCGCGTACCATTTGTCACAGCCCCCAAACAACAAGGCGAGAACCAATATTAAAATATGACTACTAGAATGTCTTAACAAAACTCTTCAATACTTGTTTGTTCAATTTATACGGATACTTGGTTTTCAAGGCATCCAACCACTTCTGCTCTAATTCATTTTGATAATCCGAAATCACTAGCCCTTTGATTTTGTCAAGTTCAGTCACTCCCTGAGGCAGTACTTCTTCCACTACCCAGAGCGTAAAATACCCTTTTTCATTTTGGACAAAGACATCCTCGGTCCAATGCTCGTCGGCAAAAACAGACTCTCCTTTAGCTACTGTCAACTCCTCAATCTGCAAAGCTAAAGCTTCTTGGGTATTGAAAAGACTATCCAACTCGGAATTTGAGTAATCGAGTTTTGTCCAGACCGAGGCTATCACCGTCGAATCCTCCGATATATATTTCTTTACCTTGATGCGCTCTCCTTTGCTGTAGTTTCCCTGATTCGCTTTGTAGTACTGCTGCAGACCTGCCGTATCCTCTAGCGCCTTGGCCCAAACCTCCTTTTCCATCAGGTTGAACAACAAGATTCCACTCCTGTACTCGTCCAATATCCGCTGATAGTTGACATTAGTCTGCTCTATGTACTGCATCTCAAGATCAAACACACTCTCCTCTTCAAAGCGATCGTACAGCTGCTTTTTATATTCCACGAGATCAGAGGATTTACGAGCACGCTGATTCGTCACCACAAAGTGAAACCAATCTCCTCTCGTATATGACTGATCATCTAAAGTAAAAAGCACTTCTTGCAAAGCCAAACTCGTCGTATCGTACGACCACTTGCCGAGACTAAGCGTCGAGTCCACCGCTCCCAAGGCGCTGACCTTCTGTGCTTCATTGGGTTCATACTGATGTTCCTTTTTGAGTTTTGCTAGAGCTTCTTTGCGTGTGCCTTGTGCACGACTGTCTCGCGCTATGCGCTTTTCTAAATCAGCTCTCATCTCCTCCAACGAACCGAGCGGCTTCTTGTCTATCAATAAGATGATATGCCACCCAAAACGTGTCTGAATCGGCTCGCTGATATCTCCCGACTCCTCCAAGGCAAATGCAGCATCCTCAAACTCTGGCACCAAGGCTCCTGTACCAAACCAGCGCAGCTCCCCACCATTCTTAGCCGAACTCTGATCCTCGGAGTACAATGCACATTGCTCGTCCCAGGCCTTACCCTCTTCCAAATTTTGATAAACTGAATAGGCTTTTCGACGTGCCCTTTCGATCGATGCAGTGTCTTGCTGTGCCCGAATCATGATATGCGCGACATGTACTTGCCCTCGTGCAGGTCTCTTGTCACTAATGTTCAATAAATGGTAACCAAAGCGTGTTTTGATCGGACCGACAATGGACCCTACCGGGTTATCAAAAGCAGCATTCTCAAAAGAATATACCATCTGCAAGGCAGAAAAATAGCCCAAATAACCCTTGTTGGTTTGGGCACTCGGATCCTCAGAATACCGCTGAGCCATCTCACCAAAGTCGGCTCCAGCTTCAATATCTACCTTCATCTCGGCTATGCGGTTGTACACACGCAACGTATCATCAGGCAGTGCATTTTCCTCCACTTTGAGTAAAATGTGTGAGGCAGACACCTCGTAATGCAAGCGATCGTATGCTTGCTCAACCAGCCCTTCGTTGAGCTGGCTAGATGTCAAATAGGGCTCGATCAACTGCTGCTTGTAACCGTCGAGCTCTTGCACGAAAGCTTGATCTTGGTCCATTCCACGATCCAAGGCTTCCTGCACCTTGAGCCGAAAATTGACATATAGATTTAAGTACTCATCGATTTTAAATTCAGCACTGTCACTAGTCGGTCGGTCAGCATTTTTTAGAAAATAGTATTCGAAGGTGCCCAAATCATAAGATTGGTCTCCAAGACGGAACAAAGTCTTATTTTGCAGTTTGCTCGGAGTCTGTCCGTAGACATCAAATAGAGATAGGGAAAAGGATAAAATTAAGGCTATGGATACTTTCATTGTTACATTTAGAACTTCTTCATCATGCGGCAAATGTTGCGATTCTTTTCTATTTTGAACTCTACTTTATCCATAATATTTCTAACCAGCATAATGCCTAAGCCTCCTTTTTTGCGGGTACGGATGATTTCTTCCAGGTCTGGCTCTTCGTAGTTGTCATACTCAAACCCTTGACCATAATCGATGATCTCGAAAAACACTTCATGCTCTCCATGATCTTCGACAAACAGCTCCAGTCGCTCAGAAGCTTGGCACTTGTTGGAATGGATGATAAGATTGGCACAGACCTCGTCTACCGCCAAGATGATCTTGTGTGACTCCTTCTCTTCCACTCCCATCCCACTGAGCACTTCTGCCACGAACTCTCGGATTTCCTTGAGTTTTTCTCTCGCACATGATGTTTTGAACTGGCGCATTATTTTAGTGCTTCTAAAGCTTCTTCCTTTTCTTTTCTGATCACGAGCAACTGATCCAATCCCAATATTTCAAACACCTCAAAGACTTTGTCTTTCATCCCGTAAAGAACAAAACGAATCGATTCGGTTTCTATCTTCTGAATATTGGACATGAATACACCTAAGCCTGCAGATGAGATGTAATCCAACCCCTTCAAATCCACCAAAATCTGTTGACTACTCTCCATCGCTTCACGCAGTGCTTCGTCCAAGTGAATAGAAGATGACGCGTCTACCTCACCTGTCACGACCAATTCATAGCGGCCTGTTTCCTCGTCTATATGTTTGTCAATATTTACCATTGCTGTTAATAAAATTTCAGGATTACCAAAGTGTAATCATCATCCAATGATCGCTTTCCGCAGAATCCGTATAGTTCGTTTATAATACCCTGCTGGATAGCAGCGGGAGATTGGTCGGCATGTTTTGTCAAAGCATGAAGCAATCGATCAGTCCCGAATTGCTCTTTGTCGGCATTGCAGGCTTCGGTCACTCCGTCCGTATAGAGCACCAAGACATCGTCTTGTTCATACCCGAAATCATTGACTTGTACGTATTTATGAAAATTAGAGTTTCTTAATATGCCTAAGCCTAGTCCTTTATTTTTGAAATAATCTGCTGTCTTGATCTCTGCATGATAAAACAACGAAGGGCAATGTCCTGCACGAGCGAAGTTGATCCTCTTGGTCCGGCTATCAATCACAAAATAGGAAACCGTAATGAAAGAAGTCGTCTCCAAACAGCGGCTCAATGCATTGTTGGCATGAATAAGAAAGTCCTTCGGGTTCAAATCAAGCTGTACCAAACTCTGAAAGATTCCCTTCATTTGCGCCATATTGAAAGCTGCCGAGGTCCCTTTGCCAGATACGTCACCAATGATCAAGGCCGTTCTATGCTCATCCAATTGATAAAAATCATAGTAGTCGCCCCCCACTTCGTCAGCTGCGACAGTAAAGGCGTGTATATCAAACGCACTGTTGGCTTCCAGCTGCTGCGGGATCAGCTTGCTCTGTACCCGATTAGCAATCTCGAGCTCTTCCTTGTAGCGTTCTGTCACGATGGCCTCATTGAGCAAACGGAAATTTTCGATCGAAATGCTCGCTTGATTGACAAAGGTATCAATGATGTCCATCATCTCTTTATTGAATCCATCATCTACCTGCTTGAGCAGTGCGAGATCTCCTATCTTTCTCCCTTTGACCATGACTGGGAAATGGAGAATCGATTTGTACAAGGCATTCTTGAGGTTGGCTGACAACTTAGGGTGCTCTATGTTCTTTTCAAATTCAGAGTTGAGGACCTTCTTAAACCGACTCTTTTTCAGAGCCTTCTCTAGGTCTACTATTTGCTTTTGTTGTAGTTCGTAGGTGAGCGTCAGCTTGACACCATTTTCTTCATCATCGATGGTCAGCCAAGCCGCATCTGAAAACACAGCACTGACCGCACTATCCAGCAAAATTTCATAGACTTTCTCTTCACTCTCACCTGCGGGGATAGACTGGCTGAGGCGCTGAAAGTTGACCGCTTCTTTGATCTTGCGCTCAAACACTGATGTAGTCGGAAGATTAAACAATATTACCAAAAAGGAAATCAAAGCATAAACGACTATGAAGGTAATCACCGACAACACAAACACACTGTCTAGCAAGTCTCTGACCAATGACGTGTGCTCGGCATAAAACATGAGTGTCCGAATGAAGTACCACGTATAAATCACCACCAACAGGATGAACAGCAAGCTTCTCCATTTCTGCTTGAAATTGAGGTACGCGATCCACTTGAGATTGAAAGACAAAACAATGCCTATCAAAGCCAATATCACATACACCACCAAGAAAGAGGTGTCCTGATACGTATGTGTAAATAAATCGAAAGCAAGAGTAGACATCAAACAGTACTCGAATATCTGCCATGCCGCAAGTAAGGACTTAGATTTTTGATAGAGAATCAATCTCTTCCACACGACATACGTCGAGATCAAAAACCCAATAATCAACCCGAGAATGATGTGATAAAAGAAATTATTGATGAGGGCATTTTGGGCAAACTTGTGCGTCCCAAATAGAGTAAGGAAAAATTCAATAGCAAGTACAACCAATGTCGCAATAAGACCAAAGACGAAGACGCGCCAAAGCAATTCCACAAAATTGACGCTTTCCGCTTTGCCAATATTGTAGCGATAGAAAGTCAGTACAGAAATGATAAAGAAAGCCAAAAGCATGTTAGCCACAAAACCAGGCAAGCCAAACTCAATCTGGTTCTGCTCGCTAAATAGCGTCATCAAGTCTACTATTGTCAATAGAGACCAAAATACAGATCCGAAAATTACGCTGAGTCTAGTGATGCTTTTTTGTGATAGCATACAGGCTTATTAAGAATTTGAGGCAATTTAGTAAGAATTGTCAAATTGCCTCCCTTCTAAAAATAAGAAAGGCCTCATCAGAAATAATCTGACAAGGCCTCTGTTTTTTCTAGACAAAAACTATCGAGAGTAGTTTGGCGCCTCTCTCGTGATTTGAATATCATGCGGGTGAGATTCCGCCATTCCTGCTCCAGAGACTTTGACAAAACGAGCAGTTTTGAGCGCCTCAATATTGCCTGCTCCACAGTACCCCATACCTGCCTTCAAGCCTCCTGTCAACTGATACAGTACCTCTGCCACCATACCCTTGTATGGCACACGACCTACGATCCCTTCTGGAACCAACTTTTTGATGTCGTCCTCGGCATCTTGAAAATAGCGATCTTTCGAACCGTCTTCCATGGCTTCTACAGATCCCATCCCTCGGTATGTCTTAAATTTTCGTCCTTCGTAAATGATCACTTCACCTGGCGCCTCTTCGGTCCCTCCTAACAATGAACCAATCATGATGCAGTTGGCTCCTGCAGCGATGGCCTTGACAAAGTCTCCAGAAAATCGAATCCCTCCATCTGCGATGATAGGCACTCCCCGACCTTCGACTGCTTTGGCAGCTTCGTAGACAGCCGACAACTGTGGCATACCTACTCCTGCGATGATTCGCGTGGTACAGATACTCCCTGGTCCGACCCCAACTTTGATGGCATCAGCCCCTGCATCCGCTAGAGCCACAGCAGCCTCAGCCGTAGCAATATTGCCCACAATCACATCTAGATTTGGGAATTTCGCTTTGATTTTCTTGCACGTATCAATCACTCCTTTGGAGTGTCCGTGCGCCGTATCAATAGACACGACATCTACCCCTGCTTCGAGGAGTTTCTCTACTCGCTGCTCGATGTCTGGAGTGACTCCTACTGCTGCTCCGACTCTCAATCGACCAAACTCATCTTTACAAGCCATCGGCTTGTCGATATTTTTCAAAATATCCTTGTATGTGATCAACCCTGTCAGCACTCCTTTGTCATTGACAATGGGTAACTTCTCGATTTTGTGCTCTTGCAAAATCGCTTCAGCCCCTTTGAGACCTACACCATCGTTGGCCGTGATGACATTCTCACTGGTCATGACCTCTCTCACGCTCAGTTTTGGATTCTTTTGAAAACGCAAATCACGATTGGTCACGATACCAATCAATCTACGATCCTTATCGATGACTGGGATGCCGCCGATTTTATACTCCTTCATACAAGCCAACGCGTCCCCAATAGTGGCTGACTCAGGCAGAGTCACTGGATCGAGGATCATACCACTCTGTGATCGCTTGACCTTTCGCACTTGAGCCGCTTGTTGCTCAATTGTCATGTTTTTATGAATGATGCCAATACCGCCTTCCAACGCCATCGAAATAGCCAAAGCGGAATCCGTGACAGTATCCATCGCTGCAGAAACCAAAGGAATGTTTAATTTGATATTCTTTGTCAGATAAGTACTGGTATCAGTATCTCTTGGTAAGACCTCCGAATATCCTGGGAGAAGAAGCACATCATCATATGTGAGCGCCTCAAAAACGAGTTTAGAACTGTCGAAATGCATGGGCAAATAAGTGTTTTTATTTGCCGTGCAAAACTATTGTGTAAACATCTAATCGCGTCAATTTTCTCCCAATATTTTATCGTATAGACAATTATTTTTCGTCCTAAAACGATCAATTATTTGTAATGATTATAAATAAACGTCTCGAAACATCTAGGACATTGAAAATTACCTTTTTGCCTTAATTTTGCCAACAGTTTAGTGAGCTATGCACAATCAATTTAAAGCAGTAGGATTATCATATAAGGAAACCCCTCTCCACGTACGAGAGATCTTCTCCATGGATCAAAAAGCCGTCAAGGCATTTTTGCGCCTGCTTGATGAATATGCAGAAATATCTGAAGCACTCGTCATCTCGACTTGCAACCGGACCGAAATTTACTACTCATCGGCTCATGATCAATTCGATACGATTCTCAAATTAATGGGCGTGGCACAAGGTATCTCTGACACCAGTGCATACCGAGAGTATTTCATCAACTATGTGGATCATGATGTAGCGGTCTTACAATTATTCAACGTCTCACTAGGTCTCGAAGCACAAGTAGTCGGTGATTTACAAATCATCAATCAAGTCAAAAACGCCTACCAATGGTCAGCTGACGAAAACCTTGCAGGACCTTTCATTCACCGCCTGCTACACACTATTTTCTTCACCAACAAAAGAGTGGTACAAGAAACGGCGTTCAGAGACGGGGCGGCCTCTGTCTCTTACGCGACAGTCGACTTGATCAGCGAACTCACACAAGCCATTGGTACTCCTAAAATCCTCGTGCTCGGGCTGGGTGAGATCGGAGAAGATGTCGCTCGAAATCTAGAGAAAATTCAAAGCAAAGAGGTCTTCATTTGCAACCGCAGCGAAGACAAGGCATCAGCTCTGGCCCAAGAACTCGGATATCAAAGTATTCCTTTTGGAGAATATCAAACTGCAGTCAGTCATGCTGACGTGATCATCTCTTCTGTCCATGTAGAAGAACCTCTGATCACCAAGTCGCTGTTTGCTGACCGTAGTGTGCTTAGCCACAAATACCTCTTCGATCTATCGGTCCCCCGTAGTATAGAGCAAGACATCGAAAAGGTAAACGGACTACTGCTCTACAACATCGACAACATCCAGGCAAAAACATCCAAAGCATTGGAAAAAAGGCTCGCTGCTATCCCACAGGTACAGCAAATCATACAAGAAGCCCTTTCTGAGTTTGCCAATTGGTCGCAAGAAATGGAAGTCTCTCCTGTGATCAATAAACTCAAAAATGCCCTCGAAGACATTCGCAAAAACGAAATAGCCCGGCACCTCAAAAAGGTCAGTGAAGAAGAATCTGAGTTGATCGATAAGGTCACCAAAAGCATGATGCAAAAAATCATCAAACTACCCGTCCTACAACTCAAAGCAGCTTGCAAAAGAGGAGAAGCAGAATCACTCATCGAAGTTCTCAACGATCTCTTCAACCTAGAGCAAACAGAGACAATTGACAAATAACAACTAGTGAAGAAACTCCAACGAAGAAGTAGAGTCTTGGCTCTATTGATATGTTTTCTTCCAACCTCAGTCCTCACCCTGTATGCACAGAGTCCCTACACCTTTTTTCAAGAAAATGGAAAAATGGGCCTCAAGAACAAATCAGGCAAAATCCTCATCACTCCACGCTACGACAAACTAGGCTGGAGCGATGGCTCTGACCTCTCGACAGATGATGTCATCGGGTATCAACAAGGTCAGCTCTGGGGACTTGTTTCTCTCAGCAACAAGCGAGTGACTGCTGCAAAATATTACAGCCTTCGCGCCGTACATCGCGGCTTAATTATCGCTTCACTCAAAGGCCGATTCTCCAACCTCCTCTTCTATGGCACGATCAATTCAAAGGGTCAAACTATCATTGACTTTCAGAATCAATCTTTGGAGGTCGATCACGACCTCCTCATCTTATCCGAAAAAAGAAACAACCAACGCTACTATGGACTCTATAATCAATCCAACCAAGAACTCCTCCCCAAACAGTACCACCACATCCAGCATCTGCATCGTGACCTATTCAGCTATACCGACACGCTAGGGTACACAGGTGTCATCCACCGAAATGGCAGCATCAAACTCCCTCCCGAACTAGACAGTCTCTCCCTACTCAACGAAGAATACATCAAAACCTACCGTACTGGAAAAGAAGGCTTGCTCGATGCTCAAGGCCAAGTCATCCTGCCTCCCCTCTACAAAACTATCATAGACAAATACAACTACGTCCCATTTGCACAGTATGAGATCAAAGACACAACAGATCAAGTCTTGAATACCTGGTCTGCGGACTCTATACAGTGGATCGGAGATCGGTTCATTGCCATATACACCAACGGATGGATGGATGTGAAAAACAGTCAAAACGAAACCATATACGAAGGACGTCAACCACTACGTGTTCGTGCCTTCAAGGAGCACCTCATACTCCAGAGACCCAATCGCTCCGACATCATCTCTCCTTCTGAACACTCCTTTTCGCAGATGAGCTTTGATAGCATCAAGGTAGACACACACTACCTATTTGGATATTCGGACCATGCTTGGAATATCTACAACAATTTTGGACGTCAGCTCAATGAAAAATCCATCGAAGACATCCTTCCCGAAAGCAACAACTTGATCCCGGTGCAGCGAAACGGCTACTGGGGTTACCTAGACCACCGTGGCAACACAGCAATCACCTATAAGTATGATGAAGTGACTCCCTTCGTTGGTCAAATCGCTCGTGTCAAATACCTCGGCTATCAGCAGCTCATCAATCAATTTGGAGAGGTCGTAGGCGAAGCGTCTTATGATTCGATATGGGTCAAAAACAACAACACTGCCGTGACAAGGAGTAGAAGTCGCACCGACATCCTCAACAACAATGGAGCCGCGCTCTTCCAAACCTACAACACCCTGGCACCACACACGATGGGGTATCTGGAAGTCACAGAAAACAACAAAATAGGCTTGGTGAATCACCGAGGAAAAACCCTCTTTCATCCCGAATACGACTACATTTCGGACTTGATCCAGGACAAGTTCATCATTCTAAAAAGAGGAAACGAAATAGCTGTCTCCTACAAAGACGGTTCATACTTGATTCCTTTCACCAGTCGATTTGAAGACATTTTAGACATTTCGGAAGGCATGTTGTCCATCCAAAAAAATGGCAAATACGGCTTCATCAATTTTGATCAAGAACTGCATATTGCTCATCGTTACGACAGTGTGGGGGTATTTTCGGGGCAGCTGGCTCCTGTCAAGCTCAATGGACACTGGGGCTTTGTCTCTCCCAAAGAAGAACTTCTTATCCAGCCCAATCTAGACAGTGTCTCTCACTTCTCCAACCATATGTCTATCGTCAAGAGAGAAGATCACTATGGCATCTACAACGACCAAGGGGAACTCAAAGTCGCTATAGAATATGACGCAATACGGCGAACATCTCATCAACTCTTCGTGGTGAAACAAGCACAAAAGTACGGGCTATTCGATGCAGGTGGACAAAAAATACTCGGCCCATCCTACGACCGTATTGCAGAAACCCACAACGGGCTGTTCATCGTACGCCGCAGAGGCAAAGAAGGGTTGATGAATGAGCGAGGCATGTATGTAATCCCCCTCAAGTACAAGCAAATCGCAGAGCTATCGCCTGGGCGCTTCTTGTGCCAAGTGATTTTGGAATAATCGCACAGCTAAAAACTATTTCTTTCCTACAATAGAGAGGAAAGGCTTGTTCATATCAAAATACTGCTCCATAGCGTGCTGCACTTGCTCGCTAGTCACTACCCGCAGCGCGGCAAAATAAGACTCGTAGTAAGCATAATCTAACCCCAAATCATGCACCTTCTGAAACTTCTTCATCAACTGAAACGGCGTACTAATAGAAGCCAAAAACGATCCCGCCATATAATTGGAAACCGATTTCATTTCATCCTCAGATACTCCTTTGGTCCTTAGCAACTCTATCTCTCTTCGGATTTCGTCTAGTGTATCCCGTGTATGCTCGGCCTTGATATCCGTCGAAATGACTGCAAAGGAAGCGTGCTTCAAATGAATCGGATAAGAACTGATCCCATAGGTGTAGCCCTTTTCTTCGCGTATGTTTTTCATCAAACGAGAACCGAAGTATCCACCCAAAAAGGTATTGGCAAGTAAATAATCAAAGTACCCCTCCGATCCCTTGGCTGGGATATCCCACGCCACACGCAATGAAGACTGCAAACTATCCTCCCTCTCCACAAAGAGCTCTTCATGAGAACCCTTCTTCACAAACACCTCCCCATCGTTTTGCAAGGCGTTTAATCTACCAAATTTTTCTTGGACACTTCGCCACATTACTGAGTCAATACGCCCTGAAAGATAAATCTTGGGTTGGTTGAACAATGACTGTTCGAAATAGTCCACAACTATTTCACGAGTAATTGCTTCAATCTCTTGAGCCTGCAAGGCATGCCCATATGGGTGATCCAAACCAAACACTGCTTCTCGCATCCTTTTAGATGCCAGCATATCATTCTTTTGGTCATTGACCTTGAGTTGATCGATCCGAATGGACTTCAGTCTCTCGATCGCTTCTACTGGAAAATTCGACTCAGTCAAAATCTCCATCAGCAAATCCAAAACTTGGTCAAAGGTCTTGTTGACTCCATAGATAGAAATCGACACATCGTCGAATCCCGCAGAAACTTCCACAAAAGCTCCCAAGGCATCAAACAATTCCGAAATTTCCCTTCCTGATTTGTGAGGAGTGCCTTCAAGAAGCATCTTCGCCGTGCACCAAGACACCGCACGCTGGCTCTCATACCAAATCCCTGACTGAAGCTGCAGCTCTAGTTTGAATACAGGCTGTACACCTGCATCTAGCGTATACAATGGAATATCATTGATAGTCCTATCCTCGGTCACCTCTTGCAAGGGCGAATAGGCTATCTCCCCTGCAAGAGGGGCAATTGTCCTATCCAGCATCAATTCAAGTCTTCTTTATTTTCTTGCTTTGTAAAATTGAACAACAAAGAGAAACGGATCGTCTCTGCCAGTGGATTGTTCTGTTTGCTTGGAATCAAATAAGAAAAATCGACCCCAAAAACTTGGTATCTAAAACCAACCCCTAATGTGAAATACTGTCTCCCTCCTTTGGATTCTGCTTCGTAGAAGTATCCTGCACGTGCAGCGAACAACTCTCTGTACCAATATTCTGCCCCAGCAGAAATCATGATCTCAGACATTTCCTCTGGAAACCCATCTGGTGCATCACTGAATGAACCAATCATCCCTTTGATTAAATTTTGGCCAGGCCTATCCCCTTTGTCAATCACTCTTTCTCCATTTTCATAAACATAGTTGCCTTGATCATCATATTCATAGAGCGGAGGTGTCGGGACAAGCAATTTGTTGAAATCCAAGGCAAAGGTCAGGCTATTGAATGGGTCAAGCTCCAAAGTAAGTGCTGTACCCAGACGCAAATTGATTGGAATAAAATCTTTGAATTCATCCGTACTGTAGGTTACCTTCTGACCGATGTTGGAAATATGTGCTCCCAAGGCCAAGTTGGCATTGGTCGCTCCGAGACGAATATCTTTGTTGTAGTAGGTCCCTATATCTACCGCCAAGCTGTGCCCTTTTTGGCTCACACCAGACACACTACCTATGAGATTGGACCAAATGTATCTAGCCGACACGCCGATTCCCAAATGCTCACTCAGCTTACGAGAATAAGTCGCATCCAAAGCACCCTCTCGTGGGTTGTCTTCTCCCAATATTTCTCCAGAATCTCCCGTCAACTGGATACTACCCATGTCAAAGTAACGCATCGATACTCCGATAGTCTGTACTCGATCAATTTGATAGTAACCTGACAAGTAAACTAGTGACATGTCGTTGGTGATGGTAGCGAGCCAAGGAGAATACGAGATCGATCCTCCGTATTTGGTCTCGATGAAAGCCAGCTTCCCATTGTTCCAGTGGACGCTATTGGCATCTGCCGAAGTAGCCACCCCCACATCTCCCATGCCCGACGCTCTAGAGTCCGGTGCAAATGCCACAAACGGCACTGCTGTAGTAATCACCCTACGATCTGGATCCTGACCATTCAAAAACCCAGATTGGGCAAATCCCTGTGACTGCACAATCATGGTCGCTATCACCATCAGCCCTATAATCCCTTTAGTATTCATATCTTGTGTTGTTGACCTGACTAGTCCAAAACCATGAGCTTTCGAAACGCTTGTGCTTTTCCTCCATCCACTCTGCTTCGCACTTTTAGGCTATAAATATAGATTCCTTTTTTCACTTTACTCCCATTTGCCCCCGTTCCGTCCCAAATAATGCCGTCAATTGTAGCCGGAGCGTCTATGATATCATACACTTGGGAGAGTATCACCTGACCTTGTAAATTCGCAATGGATAGAGAAATTTCCAAATCTTCTCCTAAACGATCGTGACTAAAACGAAAGGTGGTCTCCTCATGCATAGGGTTGGGATAGTTCATGACATCACTCAGTTCTATATCGTCCTTCTCTGAAACATAAAATCCGATGGTCTCTTCCACACGGTTGTTGTACGAATCAAATGCCACGAGTGTCAATTCATGATGCCCTTTGGTCAGGTTGTCCATCGGGTACATCACCCAACCAGCCTGATAGGTATCCAAATCCGCCGTATAGTAATCATTGAGGGCGATTCCAGTACTGTCATCAAGGTATAGAACGATATCATTTCCAAACCCTAACTTGGACGTATTGATACCATTTTCATCGGTCAATCGGGCCAGCAAAATCGTGCTTGCATTGACTTTTCCACCATCCCTAAAATCTGTATTGCCAAGATACAACGACATCTCTGGTGCACGACGGTCTTCTTCGGCCCCCGAGACTGACCCGCCTACTATCACTTCGCTAAACACTCCATGACCATCCAGTGTATTGAAGGAATTCACCGCATAAAAACTAATTTTCCCTTCGCCAAATGAATAATCAATATTTTTGGGGATAATCACTTCAAGATCAAATACCCCTTCATTCACCGTCGCCTTCCCCTGAAACAGCACCACATCTCGCTCACTGTATGTCTGAGCACTGGATTCATCTCCCAAGGTTCTAAACTCCGTCGGCTTATCAAGAATCGTCACCGTAACCTGACCGTCAAACCCCTCATCCGTCACGTCTCCAGACAATACCTGCCCCCTGATCTTATACTTGCCCAATGCCCCCAAGCTATCTAGCTCACCGAGGGCTTTATCGTTGATATGTGTGAGGCGGACTGTCCTCTCCGGAAAGGCCAAGCGCATGCTCGCATCTCCAAGTAGCGCATAATTGCGGTTGCGAACTCCTGACAAACTGGTGTTTTTCGTCACTCGAATCATATCTCCAAGTCGTGGGTAGTAACCGTCAGGAGTTTTTGCCAAGAGTGCTTGATACATGGCTAAGTTGAGCGCATAATTGGTACTTGCCAACACAGGGCGAGTAGACGCCAGCAGTCCTATCGACCCTCCCTGTGCACTCAACAAGATTTGTTCACCCCCAGAGACTACTAGGGGGTTGTCATAGTTGCCAAAGTCACAGGTTGCAGTGACGAAAAAAGGCAATAAATTTCGGTTCGACAATCCCTCTATAATCTCTATGCTCATGATTTTTTCGTCAGCCAGCTGTTGTTCATTGCCATGACCGGTATAATTTACAATCACTGTCCCGTTTGAAATCGCCTCTAAAAATGCTGCATTGGCTTGAGGGGAGCGTTGGTTTGGATGCAAGCCAAACTGTTCATAGCTATCTAGAAAAACCTTCCTAACATTGAGTTCAGCCCCGACGGTATCTACATAATTTGCCATTCGATTTGCATCGCGCTGATGAATGTTGTTGTCTCCATCGTCCGCAACGAACACCAATTTGTTTCGCCAATTGCCATAGCCTAGGCTGCTCGTTTCGTAGCGAATGATTTTGTTGACATAGGCACTGACCTCACTTACTGTCTTGGCAGGGATACGACCGATACCAAGTTCCAAAGTATTGTCTCCACCGTAGGACTCAACCCATTCGCCCTCATCCTCCTCCATGAAACCCAAAAAATCTTCCGAGGAATATGTATCTATTGGATCAATCGAATTGCGCGATTCATAGATTGGCACCAAGTTGTTGTTTCCTCTCACTCTATCCTTGTAGTCGTAGGACCCATCTCCCACCAATGTCACATACTTCAACACGCCATACTGATCGTATTGATACTTGAGAAAATCACGAAGCGCAGAGAGGTCCTGCCTTCCAGATGAAAATTCATGGTAAACCTGATCCACTGTCACCACATGGGTAAGCAAACCGTCGCGGGCTGTACGGTAGTTGGCCAATCGCTGCACCTCAGTCTCAAAAGCCCTTGTCGTGACATATATCACCTCTGCCGCGCCTAACCCGTGTAGATTTTGATTGGCAATTGCTCCTACTGCTATGGGACTCTTTATCTGCGATTCCTCAAAAGCTACATATTGGCGAGACCCAACGCTGCGTTCAAAAACCACCTCATCTCCCTGCTTCATATACAGCTGACCTATCGGATCAGTCGGAGTAGACACATCCCATATCAACATAGGGTCATCTCCAGAAATGATTCGATATGCTTGTTCTCCTTTCGGATAAAAGGACAAAAATCCGTTGCGCACATCCAAAGAATGTAGACTCATCAAATGCGCATAATCGAGGTACCCTCGAGCATTTCCAGAAGAAATAGAGAATGTGACTTCTAAAGAAAGTGCGTCTCCCTGTACCTCATCTACACGAATCGTATCTCTGCCAATGAAAGCCTGCGTATCATACTCACCTCCTCCGACAGGTATCATTTGTATCGTATCGATAGGCAGGCCATTGAGTGCAAACTGAAACGAAGAGGCTGTAACTACCTTATAAGTCACTACAGCACTAAGTACCATAGCGTCTGAGCCTTGTACCAGACCTGTCGCATCAAATTCTATGGTCCTACTCGGTTGCGAATTGTTGAAAATTTCGCCCAACCATAGCCGACCAGAATTAAGGAGATTCGAGTCGTCGAGTTCATGAGTAGACAGTTTCCAATACGTCTCTGAAGCAGAGCCAGACACTGTTCCCGCAGCCCTCTCAGTCATGCGCTTGGCAGCCTCATCTTTTACCGTCAAATAATAAAAGGAAGTGTCACTATAAAAATTATTTTCGAATGCAAAAACAGATCGAAGGGTGTCAAAATACACCAAGTCTGAAGACCTAGCATAAAAAAGCAAGTAGTCTTCTCTGTCGAATTGACCATCAGCCAACCCTACCGCATAGGTACTGTTTTCTAGCAAATCCACTGGACGATCCATCGCGTTGGCTTGAGGCAAGGTTCCATTGTACGAATTGCCATATACTGCCAATCGGTCTGGATCTAGAGAGCCCCTCTCAATCCCCAGTTGATCCAACAGCTCTGCATCTACCCGGTATACTCCTTCTTCCAACACCGCCATTTGGTACCAATTCCCCTTGCTCAGCACCGAATTCTGTTGCGCTAGCACGGGCATCGATAAGCCCATGGATACAAAGAGTCCCCATACGATATACTCTATCTTTTTTTTCACCCTACTGTTTCTATCCAAACAAACTCCTTTCCAATTGACTATCAATCCTTTGAGATTGCCAATCTATTGACAATAATAGAGCCTAGAAAGTAAAAAACTATCACAAAAGGTATTGCCAAAAGCTGAAATGTAAGCAGAGCAACCAATGCTCCTCCCAAAATGACGTATCTCGCCTCATTTCCCTTCCATCCAAAGTGCTTGAACTTGAGGGCAAGCAATTTCACATCTGTGATCAACAAACTGGCCATTCCTACTGAAATCAGCGCCAACCACCACGGGTTGCTCAACACATCGAAAAATATAGGTTCTTCGGCAAGTAACGGCAAGGTGCACAAGAAAAGTGCATTGGCTGGGACAGGCAATCCATGAAAAGTATCTGTCTGCCGTTCATCATTATTGAATTTTGCCAGACGAAGTGCCGAATATGCTACGATGATCAAAGCTATATAAGGCACATACTCGATGGTTGTATTCGCTTCAATCATCTTGTACATCACAAAAGCTGGCACCACACCAAAAGACACCATATCAGCCAAGGAATCGAGATCCTTTCCGATATTGGAAGTCGCTTTGAGCAGTCTCGCAGCGAAACCATCCAAAAAATCCGCTATCCCAGACAGAAAAACATAATAAATCGCTTGATCATAGGCTCCTCCGAAAATCTCTATCATCGCCAAACAACCAAAAATCAAATTGAGGCATGTCAGCAGGTTGGGTATAAAATTGCGGATGCTCATTTGGATACTCCACAAAATGGGTTGGACTCCTTTTCTTTGCCAATAGTCGTCGTGCCACCATGCCCAGGGTAGACGACCATGTCATCTGCCAGTACAAACAGCTTTTCCCGAATACTCGTCATCAGCACCTCAAAATCCCCCCCGGGCAAATCAGTACGTCCCACACTGCCGTCAAATAGCACATCTCCACCAATGCATATTTTCTGTTCTGCATTGGTCAGCACCACATGTCCAGGGGCATGCCCTGGAGTGAAAAATACGTCCAATGCAGAATCCCCAAATTTGATCTTATCGCCCTCATTGATAAAATGATCCGCCTCGGTCGTACGGTAATCGGTAAACCCATATGCTGGTGCATAAACCTCCACCGATCTCAACGTCGCTTCGTCCTCTGGGTGAATGTACAGTTCCACGCCATACTTTTTCTTGACGAAAGCATTGCCAAGGACATGGTCGATGTGACAATGTGTATTGATGAGCTGGGTGACTTTCAGTCCATGCTTCTCGATATATGCCGTGAGCTCCTCTTTTTCTGTATCTTCATAACATCCCGGATCGATGATCAAAGCCTCCTTGGTCTCATCGAAGACAACGTAAGTGTTTTCATAAAAGGGATTAAAAACGAAATTGTGTATCTGGATCATAAATGTGATTATATATCTGCAAATTTGACCTAATATTGGTCAATCGCAAAATCTTAACACTTTGAAGGACTACCTCATCATAGGTCACGGCTTGGCGGGCGCACTATTGTCTCAATCTTTGCTCGACAAAAACCTCCAAATCACTGTCCTAGACACCCCCCAATCCAACCATAGCTCGACAGTAGCCGCAGGCCTATACAACCCCGTCACTGGTCGAAAAATGGTCAAAACTTGGATGGCCGACGAACATTTTCCTGTCATAGAGCCCTTTTACCGCGCCCTTGAAATCAAACTGGGCAGTCGTTTTTTGTACGATATAGGCATTTATCGTCCGTTTGTAAGTTTTGAAGAACAAAACGACTGGGATGCCCAACAGTCCGATAGCAAGTATCGCCCATTCATCTCATCTATCCATAAGGAAAGCCACCAAGCCGTCCAGCTCCAAGACCCCTACGGCGGCATCCATCTGCAGCCTGCTGGCTATATCCGTATTCCACAACTACTCGCAGATAGTCGAGACTACTTGATCACCCGGAATTGCTACCGCGAAGAAAAGTTTGACGAAGGTCAGTTAACCATCGAACCAGACCATGTCCAATACGGGAAAGAGTCCTATCGACAACTCATCTACTGCAATGGAGTATCGGCCCTTGAAAGCAAGCTCTTTGGGTGGATACCCCTACGTCCCGTCAAAGGAGAAATCATCCGAGCAGAGATGCATAAAAAAATAGACACCATCTACAACCGCGGAGTGTTTGTCATCCCGATCGGAAATCATCAAGTACGAATCGGATCCAACTATCAAAACCACTTCGATGACCTATCTCCCACCGAGGCAGCACAAACCGAAATCACAAAAAAACTGAACAACCTCCTCCACGAACCTACAAAAGTGATAGACATTGTCGCAGGAGTGAGACCTGCCACAAAAGACCGCCGACCAATCATTGGAAAACACCCCGAATATGAACATATTTATGTTTTCAATGGGTTTGGGTCTAAAGGTGTATCCTTGATTCCTTATTTTACATCCCGATTCATTGCGTTTGTAGAGGACCAACAACCGATGTCTCAAGATGTCGATGTTTCGCGATTCTATTCACTCTATTCTTCATAAGAATACAGATTACTTTATTTGCATGAAATACAGTTTACTTACGGTATGTCTTTTGATGTTTGTTTTGTCGGCTCACAGCCAGTACAAGAAACAAACCTTTGGGCAAAACCGCGTGCAATACAAAGAGTTTGAATGGTACTACTATGGCACAGAAAACTACGACATTCATTTCTATAGTCAAGGAGAAGAGTACGCCGAAGTAGCCCTAGAATATCTGCAAACGGAATTTGAGGTGATCACCGATATGATTGGCTATGCCCCCTTCTCCAAGAGTGAAATCTTCCTCTATAACTCCCACACAGATCTACTCCAAAGCAACATTGGTGTGGGGTCTCCTACCTTCTCGATAGCGGGAGAAACCAAATTCGTCAAACTCAACGTTGAGATTGCTTACCCTGGCAATATGATGGACTTCAAACGAGAGTTACGCTACAAAATCTCAAAGATGCTTCTGGAAGACATGATGTTTGGCGGTAGTTTGACGGAGATGTTTCAAAGTAACTACCTGCTTAACTTGCCTCAGTGGTTCATCGACGGAGGAGTCAACTACATTGCCTACGGTTGGGATGTCAACATGGACGACTATGTGCGAGACTATCTCAAAGAGAAAAAAATAAAAAAATTTTCCAAACTCGAAGGGGAAATGGCCACACTCGTTGGCCAATCCATTTGGAACTATATCGCTGTAAAGTACGGGCCAAGCAACCTAAGTAATATTCTCAACCTCACACGGATCATTCGAAACACAGAACATAGTGTGGCAAGTACCTTAGGTATCTCTTTTAGGCAGTTCATGTACGAGTGGGCCGAATTCTATGGCATCCCCAACGAAGAGCTCGAAGACAGCTATCTTGAACCTGACAAAGACAACAAATTGGTCGGCGTGACTGGAAATATCACCAAACTGACTGGATTGAAAATCAGCCCTCAAGGAACAAAAATGGCCTACATCGAAAACTACAAAGGCAAATATAAAATCATCATTCGAGACATCGAGAAAAACAAAGAGCGTGTTGCCTTCAAAGGAGGCTATCACTCCATCGACCAAGAAGTCTCCTACAAACTACCGCTCATCGACTGGATCAGCGAGACCCAACTTGGAATCGTACAAACATGGTACGGCAAGAACTTTCTCGTAACCTATGACCTGCCCACACGCTCCAAACAGCGCAAATCCATGGTGCGCTTCAATCAAATCAATCATATAGATTTCAACGACAATGGTAAATTGGCCATCATCAGTGCAGACGTAAAGGGTCAAACAGACCTGTACCTAATCAGCATGCGCAGAAACGCCATCAAACGATTGACCAAAGACAGTTGGGATGACCTCACTCCAGAATTCATTCCAGGCACGGATGCCTTTGTATTCAGCTCAAACCGAACCACAGACACCCTCAACATCACCACGCCTGGGATCAATGAAATGCCCGAGCTACTCAATCTATTTGCCTACGATCTCGATACGACTGACCAAGTATTGCATCGCATGACCAACACCATTAGCAGCGAGACACAACCTGTACCTGTCAGCAGAGACAAAGTCTACTTCTTGAGTGACCTCAAAGGCATCAACAACCTCTACGAATACTCTTTTAGTGACAACCTCTACCATCAAGTATCCAATTTTCGTACGAGCCTCCAGCAATACGACATCAACCCTGTCACTAAAGACTTGACCTACCTCATGCTCAACAATGGAAAATCGAAAATCTACCTTGACCAAGAGTTTGACCTTAACCAACAACTCTTCACTCCACCAACACTACGACACCAGATGGAGCAGGTCCAGTACATTCGTAAGAAACGAGAAGAGCGTGCAACACAGGAGCTACTAGAGCGTCAACAAGCCATGCTGCTCGCTGAGCAACAACAAGATTCGATCGATGCGCTCGACAGCACCAAAATGGTAATGGATGAAGCGTTTATCGACACAGACAATTACCAATTTGAAGACGACCCTGATGAAGGCTCTGACGACAGCAACCAACGCTTCTCCTTCCTCTCCATCTACGAAAAAATCCAAAAAGAGCCCACAGTGACTGGCCCTCTACCCTACGAAACTAGTTTTACGATTGATAACCTCGTTACTTCTTTTACTTTTGACCAACTAAGAGGCTTTGGCATCCTCGTCGAGACACAAATGACCGACGCACTTGAAAACCACAAATTCAACGGCGGTTTTGTTGCTATCACAGACTTCAAGAGTGGAGACTTCTTTGCTGAATACGATTACTTAAAACACACCGTAGATTTCAGCTTTCGGTATGACCGACACGTCATACACGAAGAGGGCTACCGCAATTCCAACGCCTCTGACGACCGAGATATTCTGCAAAAATACAAACTCAACTCCTTTATACTAGGAGCGGCCCTACCCCTATCTGTATCCAGCCGATTTGAAATCAACGGTGGAATGATATTTACCAACTACTACAACATCAACCCCAATGTCCTAGGCACACGTCCCGTACCAGAAGGCATCATCCTCGGGTCCAACTACACCTATGCCTCCTTCAAAGCAGCGTGGGTGTTTGACAACACGCTAGTCAATGGGCTCAACCTCTTTGAGGGCATGCGTGGCAAGGTCTCGATTGAGCACAACCAGGCCCTCAATGACAACTCTCGTTCCTTCAGCAATTTCAACGTAGACTTGCGCCGCTACCAAAAAATCCACCGCGAACTCATCCTCGCAACGCGTGTTTACTATGGCGCCTCCTTTGGCAACCGCCCAATGACGTACATGCTCGGAGGCATGGACAACTGGATGTTCAACGACAAGGACAATACAAATCAACCTAGTTCCCCACTCTACTTCAGCAACTACAAAGACAACTCCGACATTTTATTTGCCGAATTTGTCAACCTAAGAGGCTTCAATTTCAATAGATTCAATGGTGACAATGTCCTCACTGCCAACGCAGAGCTTCGCTTCCCAGTCATCAAGTATTTCACACGAGGCACCATCAAATCCAATTTCCTCAGAAACCTACAATTCATCGGGTTCTACGACATAGGCTCTGCTTGGACTGGACTCTCTCCTTTCAACGAAGACAATACCGTAGACACCAAGCTCGTCAAAGAGCCAGGCTCTCCCTTTGAGGCGATCATCAAAACCAGCCGCAACCCTTGGCTACAAAGCTATGGATTTGGTGTACGCACTGTGATATTCGGCTATTACCTCCGCTTTGACATGGCCAAACCGATCGAAGACTACCACCAAAAGGACATGAAATTCTACTTCTCCTTAGGGTATGATTTCTAAGCCTTGTTTTACATTTTTTATCCTCCCAATAATTCTCGATTTTTGCACATGACGAAATCAATGACAGGCTATGGCCATGCGAGTTTTGAAAACGATCAAATCAGCATACAAGTGGAAATCAGAACACTTAATTCCAAATTTTTAGATATTGGAGCCAAGATACCCAAGGAAATATCAGCCTTGGAAAATGACCTCAGAAAGATCATCTCCGATCGCCTCATCCGAGGAAAAGTCAATTTCAACGTGGACATCACGGCCAAGTCCAAGCTCAACCAAGCTCCAAAAATAGACCCTGAGCTGTTTCGTCACTACAAAGAGCAAATCCTCAGTGTCACGCAAGACATGACGCTCTCAGATGCCGACATCCTCTACAGCATCATGAAAACCGGAGATATCTACGAGCAACCAGAAAACAAAAAAGAGATCGCAGATAAGGCTACCATGGTCCGCCTCGTCGAGCAAGCACTGGATCAATGTGATGCCTTTCGTCTACAAGAAGGCAACTCTGTAGAGATCGCCCTGAAATCATTCGCAGACAGCATCTCACTACGTCTAGATGCTATCAAAATCAAAGATCCAGAGCGCATGATACACATCAAAGAGCGAATCAACGAGGGACTTAAAGAATTGAGCGCCTCAGAAAAATCTGACCCCAACCGCTTCGAGCAAGAATTGATCTATTACATCGAAAAACTTGATATTTCAGAAGAGATTGTACGTCTAGAGAATCACTTGCAGTTTTTTCACAGCACGTTGGACGAACATGAATCTCAAGGCAAAAAACTAGGGTTCATCAGTCAAGAAATGGGTCGAGAGATCAACACCATAGGCTCTAAAGCCAACAACTCTGACATCCAGAAGCTCGTTGTGGAAATGAAAGATGAACTTGAAAAAATTAAAGAGCAGGTTCTCAATATCATCTAGATCTTTAGCGTCTTGAAAAATAAGGCACAAAAAAAGTGCTGAGGAAATCCTCAGCACTTTTTTTGTGCCTTTACTAGCCTATGCCTTAGCTCAGCTTGAACGTGATAGGTAGAATCATTCTCACCTTCACTGCTCTACCTCTTTGTTTACCTGGCTTCCACTTTGGAGCACCTTGCAATACTCTCACAGCTTCTTCGTCACATCCAGCTCCGATGCCTTTGATCGCTCTCACCTCAGTGATCGTACCGTCTTTGTCTACTACGAACTGTACGAATACTCTACCTTCGATACCCATTCTTCTCGCTTGGTTAGGGTACTTCATAGACTTACCTACGTACTTGTAGAATGCCGCCATACCACCGGGAGGTGCTGGCTGATCCTCTACGATATCGAATACTTCATCAGCCACTTCTTCTTCTGGCTCTTCTTCAAATACAATATCTTCGATGACAGTTTCTTCCGTGATTTCCACATCCAATTCCACTTCGATCTCTTCCTCGATCTCTTCCTCATCTGGAACCTCTACGATCTTAGGCAATTCGATTTTCGGTGGGGGTGGAGGGGGTTGCTCCGTTGGAGGAATCTCCATAATGTCTTCAAAATCATCATCCACCTGCCCTAAGTCGACCAATTCGCCATCATCATAAAACTTCCATTCGAATGCAGATATGATGAGCAACAAACTGATAGCAAGCCCGATGTTAAAAAACATCCCGCTCTTTCTCTCAAGGGCAATCTTCGGGTTCTTTTTTACCTCCATGCTCTTATATTTAGTTTTCTCAAATTCAGTTAACAATAAGTAACTTCAAATATACACAACAGATGCAGAATTCCACATTTATTGATTTATTTTCCAATACTTTGTCAAGTATGCTCCAGCTACTCCTCCCAACACATCTACGATGAAGTCCGCGAAGTCTGCTTGTCGGCCTTCGACATAGCGCTGCAACCACTCTGAGCCTCCAGCAAGGGCCAGTAAAAACACGCCTCCAACTACCCACAACCGGCCCCAAGTAGCCCGAGAAAATAGAGAGATTTGACCGAGAGCCGCCCAGACAAAAAACAATCCAAAATGGACAACTTTATCAAAATGAGGGATTTGGCTCAACAGACCATGATCTCCATCATCTTTGCGCAACAACAAAAAAAGGATGGCACCTGTCCATCCTATAAATAATATGCTATAATATCTTGACTTGACCCGTGCCAATTACTGCCCGATCAACTCTTTATAAGCCTCTGCAGACAGTAAATCATCCGCCTCAGCCAAATCCGAAACTTTGATCTTGATCATCCAACCATCATCGTATGGGTCAGAGTTGACCAATTCGGGTTCACTTTCCAACTCTTCGTTGAACTCCAATACCTCTCCTGATACGGGCATGAACAAATCCGAAACCGTCTTGACCGCTTCGATCGTTCCAAAAAGCTCTCCTTTTGCGATCGTCTCCCCTTCGGTCTCGATCTCGACATAGACGATGTCTCCTAGCTCTCCTTGTGCAAAATCAGTAATCCCAACAGTGGCTACATCCCCTTCTATGCTGACCCATTCGTGATCTGCTGTGTATTTCAAATGATCCGGAATATTCATTTTTGAATTGTTTTTGTTTTTCAATTAATAAGGTCTCAAAAATAAGCCTTAATTATAAATTATTCGCTTGACACCCTCAGAATCCTTACGTCACCCAATCCATTATTATTGTGCCAAACTGAAGCGTATCTGAACACCAAATGCGGATGAAGACCGATTGTACGAACTAGAAATCTTGGGTTCATTGATGTTCTTCTCAAAATACATGGTCAAATTGAGCTTTTGATTTGCCACAAAACTCAAAGTTGGCCTCACCTGATAGTTGATATTTCCATCTGTGATCGTGCTGACATCTTCTATTTTGCGCTGAACTGTTTTGGTATCTCTTACTGTGAAGGTCATTCTAAACTGAATCTGGTTGTCCAAGACGATGGTCCTACCCTGTACTTTAAAAGGAATTTTGAACTTGTCTCTGGTAATCCCAATATCAAAGGAAACATTATTGCTCTTGATTTCGGTAAGCTGGGAGTTGGATAGATCAAACTTGAGACTCCTCTCCTTGGCGTAATCAACTTTACCCGTGACCATTCCTTTGGTCCGAACACTCACCCCAATCAGCGGCGAAAAACGCTCAATTACATCTACTTGATTGATAATATAGACAGGCACCAATGACCCATTGTCCTTGACTGTAGCTGTCGGATAGTCGAGGATATTGTTCGTCAAGTCCAACACGTTGACGTCTTGATATTTCAGCGAATTGGTGTAGTTGGTAATACTAAATGTAGAGGTATAGGCATGAGTCAGATTGATGGAGGTGAAGACTTCTTTGATCCCAGCTAGTTTGCTCAGTCCCGCATAATCTACTCGCCAATTGGGCATCGGTAATTTAGGGAACGGCAACATCGATACCGTCTGAGCACTCCTATCCGTATAAGCAGCGATAAAGGCCGGTATCAAGACGTCCTGTGAGCCTGTATCATACTCCTGCCCTTGACTCCTCCACCGGTCCCAGATGATGTCACGATTCTCTACAAACTGTTCAAAGACCTTGGACACATTGTCTGCGCCATCTTTGTCAAAAGCAGTCATGATCGGCAGGAATGAAACCGTATAACTACCTGATCGAGTCGGCGTAAGGGAGTTGTAGGTATTGACAGTTGTACTGTCCCAACGATAAATTTCTTGGTATTCGGCATTGTTGCTGCGCTTGGCATCCACCTGCACACGAAAATCCTTGAATGGCTCGATAGCCGCTCTCAAATTAATGTCTTCTGTTCTGGTCTGGACAAAAGGCGCAGTGAAAAGTCCATTTTTGACTAGCCATTCCTGCCGAGCCGCTCGAATTCTAATGTCCGGATCCTGGTCTCCCAGTACAAACCCCCAGCCTGGTGCACTAAAATCACGGTCCATTCCTAGCATATACGGAGTGGGCAACATCCCTGGCAAAGAAGTCGACTCCCGCAGACCAAAAGTCATATTGATAGAACGGACAGCCATAATCATACGCAGGATACCCTTGAACGCATCCACCCCTCCACTGGTGCGCACAGTATCGTAGCGTGAAGTACGAGAGCGGGATTGTGGTTTGTTGATACTACTCAAGTATTTAGATTTATTGTAGAGGCGCACCAAATCGACTTTCCCCGTCAAGTCCTGAGTGCGCTGATTTTCAATCACGTTACCAAACTCCTCTACTTGATTGATGTTGCCCCCAACCCATGAATAGTCTACGGCATATCGGTAATCGGCACTCACCCAATCTGTCAAAGGCAACTTGTCTAATGGCAAACGATAGTTGAGGCTGATGTTTTGATTGAAGGTCTTGATCCGCCCAAGTCTCTTGAGGTTATTGATCACAGAATCTCTCTTAGCTTTGGTGTCCAAATCTCCCTCGGGTTCGTCAATGATAGCTCTGACAGTAGCGTTGTAGTTGAGGCTGAGATTACGAAACAAGCTCCACCGGAGGTTATAGGTTCGGTCAAAATTAAAATACTTCTCAAAATTAGGGTCAATACCCGTAGTGGTTAAATCAGAATTTCTCAACTGTGTCTTTTGAAAACGCCTATCCACAGATGCCCTCACTGAGAAACTGTTAGGCAAGGGGCTAAAATTGATATCCTTGATCAACTGTAAATACGGACTACTAAAGGCCTTCGATTTTTTGAAGGGCTCCACACTCGGTGCCTTGGTGGTGTAATTGTACGCCACACCCCCAGAGTACTGCTTGGTTACTTTTTTGGCTGTATTGACGTTGGATGACTTCTGCTCTGAGAAAGAATAATTGAAAGAGAAATTCTCAATATCGTAGACATGGCTCTTCGCATCCTCCTTCACCTTTTCTTTGTGTACATTGATAAAATTGATACTTCTGTTGGTCGTCTGAGAAATCACCTTCTTCTTGTAATCATCCTTTTCTTCCTGCGTATTGTATTTTTGAAGGGATGCCTCCAAAGGAATATCATTGTCCAACGGGTCATAACGTGGAGTCTGCGTGGATTTAGACGTGCTCACAAACATCGGAATTTTGATTCCTGTCTCTGCAGGAATCAATTTGTCCACATTGATGTTGGCCGAAAGGTCGTACTCAAAGGTTTCTTCTCTGGTACGCTCCGAAATCTGGTCCTGAATACTACCAAAGCCCACCGAAGTATATCGCGTCGCAGCATTGAGTGTCGCAAAATCAGCTAGCTGCACATTCACCTGAGCGTTGGCGGCCCAGCCCTTTTCATCGTCAAAGTCCGTAACACGCATTTCGTTGGCCCAAATACAAACTGACTTGGACTGCTGATCAGGTGTCGACGGGTTACGTATACCGATCATCATATCGGTGACTCCACTCAACTTTGGGTTACCGATGATGGTCACTGTATAGTCCAGCCCCAACGAATCTGGATTTGGCGTATAACGAGAAGTCACATCATAATCTTCAGCATTTCTAGCGGACTTTACAGCATATAGATCGTTGAAAGCAATATTGATCTCATTGGCCGATGGCCAAACGTCCTCTGCCGTATAACTGGACAAGCCGTCTGGGGTAATCTTGAGCGGGACCTCTACTTCATAATAGTTTTGCGTCTGATCAAAACCTAAGCGAATGAAAGCTGTCACCTCATCGTCTCCAATCGGTTCTCCTTGGTTGGCTTCCGCATGAAAAAACATTTTAAGCTTCCCGTAGTTGATCATGTCTAGATTCAAAGAATTTTTGTACGCTGCGCGTGCATCTCCGTCTTCCAGATCCTCTACGCACAGGCTCAATGATTGCTCATTGCTCCGAACTGGGATAGCCGTGGTATTGTCATAATCTCGACTGATTCCAGGTGGGACCATGTACGGAGGACTATCCCCATCCGATGAGCTATTCTCAATAATTCCTACCACTGACAATTCAAAATCCGAAGAGACCACTTCTGGTATTTCTCCCAGTCCTGCTTCCGACAGGTCTTGATCGTATTTTCTCCATTGGCTAGCCACCATCTGAAACTCCGCCATGCGCAATACAACTGGTTTTCTCCATCCGGTCATATACATTCTCATGTACCGCAAAAACTGCAGATCAGGAGAACCTACTTCTGTCCCACTGCTGATCGGTATTCGAAACAAATACCACTTGGCTCTTCCGTCAATATCTTCTACTTCATCCACCACATAGCCCTCACCTGCATGCAAGATGTTTTTGTTGATCGGAATGCGGTACTCGAGATAAGATTCCGTCTGACTCACATAATTGTCTTCATTCAAATCCTCATTTTCGGGTTCGTTGGTCGCTGACGAACTGTAGTTGTCATTGGTAGAGCCTACCGGTGAATTCCCTTCATGTCCATTAAAATTCTTATATCGCTCAAGTACCTGTGCATTGCTTTGGTTATAAGACTCATCAAGGTAGTGTTTGAAATCGTCCGCTGAGGGGTCATTCAATACACGGTTTTGACCATTTGCATTGAGACTATTGATCACCGTTTGATCCATTTGGGGCACAAAAAAATCTCTCTCTCCGGTCAAATTATAGCCATCAAGCCCCACATCTTGATTGTTCCGAGCAGTAGAAGATGAATTGGAAAAAAACCGCGTCAGAAACTGGTTGGTAGTCACTCGTCCCCATGGGGTGATTTCTGTGTTTTCGTCTCCACCATCCTCAGGCAACCCATTTTCAAAAGCCTGCTTTTTGTCTGCCAAGACATCCTCCGAAACATCCCCTAAGTTGAAGACCAGTTCTCCTGTCGAATCATCATTGGGTACATTGTATATCCCATCCATCACAGGGTCATCTGTAAATGGATCCATCAACCAAAATTCGATATACTCTACGTTATTTTTGGTGAAGTCAACACTTGTCGGCACAGCTCGTGTGATTGCGGCAAATTTATCCTGTGGATTCTCCAACAAACCGTCCTGAGTCAGTTCTGCACTGTTGTAATTGTAAGCTCCACGCTCCGAAGGGTAATAAGCCAGGTCAAAAACACGCAAGGGAACATTCACCACATTGACATCCTGCAGTCTAAAAAGATCCTGTGCATAGACAGGTTTGACATAGTTGTTTTCCAGTCCATCTTTGTCAATTTGGCTGGGACGCTGACTACCATAGAAGGTATTGTCGACCACATACCAAGCCAGTTTGGCTCGCTTGTACCCTACCTCCAGGTCTGTCCCTTGGACAAACTCCGGTGGCGTAGAACCTAAACTCCAAGCGGTATGATTTCCCCCCAAATAATATGGGGTAGCTGCACTCTCAAAATCGTCGATATAAGAAGTACCTTCTCCATCCACTTGATTGGATGTACCAGGGATAAGTTGAGCAAACTCACCATTGAACGTTACCGTTGATTTTTCTTTGGTACTAATCAATGGCAGGGCATCTACCATCTTGGTCAGCATGCGCGAGTCCTCTTGAAAATTGACATCAAATCCATACTTTGTGTTTTTGATGGGCTCATTGCCGATACTATAACGAGACACTCCTCCTGGGCGCTGACTCAAATGAAGTAAAGTCGCTCCTACATTGACCTTATCACTGAACTGATAGTCCAGTCGAGTCCCTGTCAACCACTTGGACTGAAAACTAAACATGTCATCTACCTCATAGCTGATATTGATGGTCTTACCCGAATTGAGCACTCCCTCATTCAATATTGTCACCTGGCCAGACCCTAGATAACTCACCTGATAGTCCGTCCCTTCTGCAAGCAGTGTACTCCCTGCCGTCACTCTTACTGAACCTTCCGCTATATTGAACCCATCCAAATTGTATACATTTCGCGCACTAGAGGAGTAGGTTCCTTCCAATCTAAACTTGTTTTTGGCAGACACCTGTTCTGCGAGCGTCTTGGTTCGTTCATAAAGTTCCTGATACACATACTTGTCCTTGAGTCCTTGTTCACTAGCCGTAAAAGCATTGTCTAGAGTAGTTCCAAAAGGCTCCAGTACCGGAAAAATCACATTGCCATAATCCGCGTCAAATGTGATCCCAGGAATGAAATCAAAATTACCATCAGGCTGATCATCCCCATTGACGTTGAGTTGATCTAGTTTCAGTACTTCGATCAAGGGCACATTATTGGTGTTTTGTCCTTCGTTCAGATTGGGCGCATCGTAGTTGTTGATATCATCTCGATATTTGACCCTTAGTTCAAATCCCTCTTGGTTGATTCTCGCTCCTCCCAGATTATAGATATTTTTCATTGCCAAATCCCAAATCGGCAAATCTGCATCCGTATTATTGGCTGGCAACAAAAGTTTCAAAACGATCAAGTCCTCATCAGGCCGCCCTTGATAGTTCTCCGAGAGTTCCCCTACTTGGTATGGCGTTGTATTTCCATTGTAAGTATACTCATAGGACACAGCCAGCACTTCTCCTTCTCTCAAACGACTGTTGAGGGTCACATACCCCAATTTATCATCCCACTTGTACTCGGAGGGATCAAGTTTTCGTACACTTGGCCGTGCTTCAAAATCTCGGCCCTCCACCATCTGAAACTGCCCAGTCTCCAGGTAGCTCCCTGCCTGAGAGATGTCCCTGATCTCAGGAGCATCCACGATCGAGGCAAAAATATTGTTGGCAGCATTATCGTTGGGAGAAGAAGGAACTGTCACCACCCCTGTGCTGTTGCCCAAGCGTACGGGCTCCCCTAAATCACTAAGTGCGATGACCCCTCTCAGTCCCGTTGTCTCGGTCTGTTGCTTGACGATATAAACTTCCAAACGCGAGATTTTGACTCCAGACACAAGGTTTGGTAAGTTTTTAAGCCATTTTTCATAGTTGTCCCGAAAGAAATGCCCCAAAAAGAAATGGCGGTATTGATCATAATCTGACGCTCTGATATTGAAGGGGGTTCCCTCCGTTCCGTTGGTAAAGGTCTTGGTCTGAGCACTTCCTTGCTGTCTCGATGCTATGGCGGTGACATAGAGTTTGCCAAATTGCATTTGAGTTTTCACTCCAAACAAACTTTGCCCGCCAGTGATCAGCGAATTGGCGATCGGCATGCTCACATTACCGATTTCTATTTTTTTGATGATATCTTCCTCATAGCCTGTATACTCGATCTTCATGTTGTTCTGAAAATCGAAGGAGTTGTTGTTGTCAAAGTTGGCAGTGACGGCAAGTTTTTCCCCCACCTTGCCGATGACATTCATTGAGATTTGCTGGTTGTAGTCAAACCCTCCAGTACGTTGGTTCCTGACTGGCACTTGGGGGTTTTCTACAGTCTGCCATCTCCCTCCGAAATCCATGTTGACAAACCCGTTGGGTTGTATATCCACATAGTTGCCCCCAAAAACTCTATCAAACATCGGACTAATGTAGATCTTGGGAATCAAGCGTCTACCACTCACCGCACTCTCTCCATCCAATCCTGCTGACCTTTCTTGCCAATAATCCTTTTTCATCTGAGCATCCTGATAGTCCTGAAACTGCTCGAAAGTCATCGTGGATTTGGGACGATAATTCAATGCCCCTACTTTCTCAGATATGGTATAGTTCATGTTGCTATCCATCTCCACTTCCACGTTCATGTTGGAGGGATTGTTGAGCAGTAGTGGGGAGTGACTTTGGCGATTCGAAAAAGGGTCGCCGTATCGGTCGGTAGCTTGATAAGTTGAGTGTTCACTAGGCTCATACTTTTCCTTTTTTTTGACGGTATCTGCAGCATTTGGAATTTGCTGAAAAGCAGATACGCTCTCACTCATCAGTACTGCATGAATGAAAATCAGGAAAATACGTATGTGGAATTTGACTCTTATCAAACTCTTAAAAATTGTTTAGGCCCTTTTCAACGCTAATTTAATTAAATCCTCAAGTCCCAGATCTTCATCGCTATCTTTCATGATTTTATCCAGCGTTTTCTCAGCGACTGATTTGGATATCCCTAGAGTAGTGAGGGCAGCCAATGCTTCTGACTTGACACTGTGCTCCTTTTTCAAGGTCAGCAGAGGGCCTCCCGCTTCCAATTCTTCTTTGGACATCTTGTCCTTCAATTCCAATATGATTCTTTGGGCAGTTTTCTGTCCTATCCCTTTCACACCACTGATGGTCTTGACATCACTATTGACAATCGCAGCATGCAACTCCTGCGACGACAATGAAGACAAAATCATCAGACCGGTAGATGGGCCTACTCCAGAAATAGAAATCAGTTGTTGGAATCGCTTCTTCTCGTCTTGGTCAAAAAAACCGTACAAGGTTTGTGCATCCTCTTTCACATGAAAATGTGTGAAAATGTGTGCTTGATCCAGGTTTTTCACCAGACTGTATGTATTCAAGGAGATATTGACATGATAGCCAATACCTCCGTTATCTATTATAATATATGTCGGATCTATCTCGACAAGTTTTCCTTCGATATACGATATCATTTTTTACTTCGCTCCTTGGATTCTATCGCATCCACAGCTGCGATAGTCGCCATATTGAATATCTCCCTCACAGACGATCCGCGCTGCAACACATGTACGGGCTTGTTCATCCCCATCAATACTGGGCCGATCGCTTCACTCGACCCTATTTCCATCAGCAGTTTGTAGGCGATATTTCCTGAAGAAAGATTAGGAAATATCAAAGTATTCGCTCCCTTTCCGTTGAGTTTGCTGAATGGATAGTCTTTAGCCATCAACTCAGGGTTCAAGGCGACATTGGCCTGAATCTCTCCATCGATAATCATTTCTGGCCATTTTTTCTTGGCCAATGCCACAGCTTCTGCACCCTTGGCAGGAGTATCTCCCTTGGCCGAACCAAAAGTAGAATAGGACAACATGGCCATTCGCGGTTCGAAATCAAAGAATTTCACTGCACGATTCGACAATTCTATGATATTGAGTAGTGCCTCTGTATCTGGATTCACATTGACCGTAGTGTCAGCGAGAAAGTACGTTCCCTTTTGGTTCCGGATGATGTACATCCCTGCGACACGCTTTACTCCTGGTTCTGTACCTATGATTTGCAATGCAGGACGTATGGTATTTGGGTAGTCGTTGGACAAACCAGAGATCATACCATCTGCATCTCCTCTCTCTACCATCATCGCTCCGAAATAGTTGCGATCGATCATCAATCGCTGTGCCTCACGGAGGGTCATCCCTTTGCGCTGTCTCTTCTCGAACAAGACGTCAGCGTACTCCATTCTCTTCTCTCGTTGCAAATAAGTGTCTACGATCTCACAGTCGAGTTCTAAGTCATTCTCTTTGATGACTTCTCGTATTTTTTCTGCATTGCCGAGTAGGATTGGAATTGCGACTCCCTCATCCATCACAATCTGTGCTGCCTTGAGGATGGACAATCTATCTCCTTCTGTAAACACCAAACGCTGAGGGTCTTTCTTGGCACGTGAAGCCAATCGGGAGATGATACGTTGTCCCATTCCCAGTCGCTCTTCAAGCTTCATTTTGTACTCATCCCAGTCACTGATCGTAGCACGGGCTACACCCGAATCAATGGCTGCTTTCGCTACAGCCGACGAGATACTGGAAATCAAACGTGGATCAAGCGGTTTTGGAATCAAATATTCTCTACCAAACTTGATGACCTCAGAACCATATGCTTTGGCTACAGCATCAGGTACCGGCAACTTAGTCAATTCAGCCAAGGCTTCAACTGCCGCTAACTTCATTTCTTCGTTGATCGCCGTAGCACGTACGTCCAGCGCTCCTCTAAAAATGTACGGGAATCCCAATACATTATTGACTTGGTTAGGATGATCCGAACGCCCAGTTGCCATTACCACATCCTCTCTCGTTTTCATCGCGAGAGCATAGGGAATCTCAGGATCTGGGTTGGCCAATGCAAAAACGATCGGGTTGTCTGCCATCGACAGCAAGTCCTCTGCTGTCATCACATCTCCCATAGACAGTCCCAAAAACATATCTGCTCCTTTGACTGCTTCTGATAATGTGGTCAATTCCGTTTCGGTTGCATATTTAGCCTTCATAGGATCGAGGTTTTCACGACTCGTTTTGATGACTCCCTTGCTGTCGAGCATCAGGATGTTCTCCTTTTTGGCACCCATCTTGACATACAAATCCGTACAGGCTATGGCAGCTCCTCCGGCTCCATTGACGACTATTTTGATCTCCTCAATCTTCTTATTTACTACGATCAGCGCATTGAGCAATGCCGCACTTGAAATAATCGCTGTACCATGTTGATCATCATGCATGACAGGAATATTCATCTTCTCACGCAATTCTGTTTCGATCTTGAAACTCTCGGGAGCCTTGATGTCTTCGAGGTTGATCCCTCCAAAAGTCGGTTCCAATGCCTTAACGATTTTGATGAATTCATCCGCATCCATTTCATCGACTTCTATATCGAAAACATCGATTCCTGCAAATTTTTTGAATAGCACTCCTTTTCCTTCCATCACTGGCTTGGATGCTTCTGGACCTATGTTTCCCAGACCAAGGACAGCCGTACCGTTTGAAATCACACCAACTAAGTTTCCTTTAGAAGTGTATTTGTATACGTCCTCTTTGTTGTTGGCGATTTGGAGACAAGGTTCGGCTACTCCTGGAGAATAAGCCAAAGCCAAATCATGCTGTGTAGACAATGTTTTGGTAGGGCGAACCTCTATTTTTCCTGGAGTCGGAAACTCGTGAAAGTCTAATGCGTCCTTTTTTCTAATTTTGCTCATTTGATTGTTGGGCTATGATGTATTTACAAAATGAACGGAGGAGCCCTCCGCCTTATCATTACATACTTAAACTTGACGTGAATGTCTGCAGTATAATTTCCATCTCTTGCATCGGTACACGTTTGTCATCTCCGGGCTGATAGACGTAGCCTTCGAGATAGTACAACCGCTTTTGGTTTTCATCCACAAACACATAGCTGATGAAAGGGCCACCTGCGGAAATGTCACTGTTCTTCCAGAGGCCTCTCGCCTCTTTGCCATACTTCCCTTTGAAATTCACTTCTTTGATAACACTCAAGGTGTCTTGTAGCGTCATGTATAGTTCGGGCTTTTCGATATCTCTCATGTACGTCGAGGTGATGGTCTCTCTAAAATCCAACACATCGTCAAATGGGTCTTGACTGTCAAAAGGTTGGAAATACACAAATAGGTCTTTTTCAGACTCCGTGTCTAACAGTCTAATCCAAACAAAGTTCTTCAGTGCCTTGGCTACTTCAAACCCATAGGGAATGTTCATGGTAAAATCATACTCCTCCTCCAATCGTTGCTCTATTTTCTTTTCACGTACTTTGAATAATTTTCGTGCCATCCGATCATTCTCTACCTTGACAAAATGATTTCTCAACATACTCTCATTCGCCTTGATATGAGCAATCAATTGCTCTTTGGTCTGGCCAAAGAGATGTAAGACGTCTTGGCCTTGGGCATAGGCATTTTTTTGCGGCAGCATGAACAGGGATGAATCTTGGGCTATTTTGCTGAGGGACTCTTCTGAATAATACTTTTCCATTTGTCTACTTTGACGCCCGCTGTTGTCCAAAGTGTGAACAAAAATCAAATTGGATGCACGCTTGATGATGCTGTTGAATTTAAGAGGATTGATATTGCGCATTTTGAAATACGGCTCATCTTGCGGCAGTCCTGGTACATAGACAGAATAAACATCCCGCAAGGCACCCCCGATCTCGGTATGCCAATCCGTCGTGTCCATCACTACGAGCAGAGCATTGGGCTCTCCTGCTGCTTTAGGCAAATAGGTTTTATCTGACTGCTTGGTGCTATTCCCCTTTGGTTTGGAATCTGAGCACGACACGACAAGTAGTATCGAGAAAAGAAGAAACAAAGAGCTCACTAACTTGGGCATGATTATACGAGGTTTTGGATTGAAGAACAGTAAAGCTACAAAGTCGAAGATCAACAATTTACATGTTGATCAATAACTTTTGTCCAGGTTTAATACTAGACGTTGTGAGGTTGTTGAGCTTTTTCAATTTTTCGATAGAGAGGTCATCGTATTGTTTGGAGATACTCCAAAGAGAGTCTCCCGATTGGACCAGGTGATATTTGCCTCCAGGCACTGTTTTCTGCTCCGTACTGGGAGTAGATGTAGGCTGTGCAGCATAAGCATCTTTTGTACTTTGGTTGTAGTAAGGCATGACGTAGATATTCAGTCGCTGACCAACTCGAATCATGTTACTATTCAGGTTATTCCATCGTTTGATGTCTGACACTCGGACGTGATACCGCTCTGCTATCGACCCCAATACATCCCCGCTGCGTACACGATACACCTGTCTCTCTCTACCGTAAGTAGACCCTGGCGTATTTCGTGCCATATATTCCAGCTCCTTGCGGCCTACTTTGCTTGCTGTATCGAGCAAAGCCACTTTGTGCAGACGTATCGAGTCTACTAGATCCACTGGCACTTTCAGAGGGTAGTTTTTTGTACCCTCTGGGATCGCTCCACGGATCACTTGTGGATTGAGTCGTAGCAACTCATCTAAACACATGCTAGCTTGCGTTGCAAAAGTCTCGAGATGCACATAATCACTGACATGCACTGTGTCATATGCCATCAGGTATTGCTGATCCGAATCCAAATCTACTAGATTGTGTTCCTCCGCATAGTTGACTACATATATCATCGCTACCAGCTGTGGCACATACGATCTCGTCTCACGAGGCAAATAGTTGTACACATCCCAAAAGCTTTTCTTATATCCGGATCGACGAATGGCTTTGCGCACATTGCCGGGGCCAGTATTGTAAGCAGCCAAGGCCAGCTCCCAATCGTCAAACATGCTGTACAATACACCCAGGTAGCGCACCGCTGCTGCAGTAGATTCCCACGGATTCATGCGCTCATCAATGTACCAGGACTGATCCAACTTGTAGTGCTGCCCCGTCGCTGGCATAAACTGCCATAAACCTCCTGCCCCTACTCTAGACACAGCATTGGGATTGAGTCCCGACTCTATGATTGCCAGATATTTCAGCTCATCAGGCATGCCGCGTTCTGCTAGTTCCTTCTCAAAGATGGGGAAGTAAAAATTTGTCCTCGACAACACTCCCTTGGTATACTCTCTGTTGCGAACAGTGAAATAATCTATGAATGAAAACACCTTTTCGTTGAACACGAGAGGCAACTCCTTTTGGAGGCATGACATACGATCTTCGACGAGCTCGTAGCTGATATCGGGCAAGGCATCCACGCCGTTTTCCTGTGCATTGGATGTACTCCAAAAACCGATCAAACAGAAAATCGTTATGTAGCGTCTACCCTTCATACTGCCTATGTTTCTAATATATGGTCTTGCAAATATTTAGAGAAAGATAATAATTTCTCTTCTTCAAACGAATTCCCAATTACTTGAATTCCGATAGGCATTCCGTTTTCGTCCGTGCCATTCGGCAAAGAAATCGAAGGCAAACCGGCCAAAGAAGCCTGTACAGTGAATATATCCTCCAAATACATCTCTATAGGGTCTCTATCGTGGCTATTCAAGTCAAAAGCCGGCGTAGGAGCCGTCGGCATAATAATGAAATCATTGTCGGCAAAGAGCTTTTTGGTTTCATCGCGAATCAATCTACGTACCTTCTGCGCTTTGGTATAATACGCATCGTAAAAACCCTCACTGAGGACGTAAGTCCCCAGTAATATTCGCTTGATGACTTCTTCTCCAAAACCTTCCGTCCGTGTCTTTTTGTACATCGAGTCGAGATCCTTGGCCTTCTCACTGCGATAACCGTATCTCACCCCGTCGAATCGAGACAAATTGGCACTGGCTTCCGCAGTGGTCAAGATATAGTAGGTTGGCAATACATACTTGAGGTACTCAAAATTCATCTTGTGTATGGTATTGCCTGACGATTCGATTTTAGCAAATACTTGGTCCACCGACTTCTTGACAGCTGGAGCCAATGCCTCGTGAGTGTTGATGTTGTCAAACGACACCACCCTGAATTTCTCGGCCCATTCGGGAGCTTTGGAATATGCAGGTACACGCTGATGGCTCACCGTATGGTCGTACTCATCGGCACCAGACATGACTTCTAATACAAGTGCCGTGTCGTCGACTGACTGAGCCAACACTCCGACACAATCAAACGAACTGGCATAAGCTGTCAATCCATGCCTTGATATGCGCCCATAGCTCGGTTTGAATCCAATCACACCACAATAAGATGCCGGTTGTCGCACTGACCCCCCAGTATCCGACCCGATCGACACCAAACACATCTCTGCCTGTACCGCTACTGCCGAACCTCCAGAAGATCCCCCTGGCACTTTATTTTCTCCTATTGCGTTTTTGACAGGACCAAAAACAGAATTTTCGTTGGATGAACCCATCGCAAATTCGTCGCAATTGTTGCGACCAATAATGATCGCATCTTCATCTAACAATCGCTGAATCGAAGTAGCTGTAAACTGGGACTTGAAGTTTTCTAAGATTTTGCTACCGCACTGTAGGGAATGACCATCATGACAGTAGACGTCTTTGATGGTAATCACCATCCCTGCCAATCGCCCTGCCTTACTGCTATTGATTTTTTCCTGCACGACAGCCGCTTGTGCAAGTGCTTCCTGATCGTAGACTTCTGTCAACGCATTGAGCTCTGGGTTGGCTTGCTCGATATTGGACAAATAACCTTTGACTAAATCTATGCAAGTAAGGGTCCCAGATGCTATGTCAGACCTGACCTGAGACAATGAATGATAACTCTTCAAATCTTATTTCTTATCTTCCTTGATACCGTCTTCTATTTCGTCTTTGATCTCTTTCGAAGCGTCCTTGAACTCTCTGATACCTCTCCCTAAACCTTTCGCCAATTCAGGGATTTTTTTCGCTCCAAACAATAGGACGATTACTAGCACGATAATCACTAGTTCCCAACCTCCAGGCATCCCAAATGCCAATACTGAATGTATCATATATATTATAGCTTTATTCTACAGCAATTTAGCCACAAAGATAGGCAAATAGATTCAAGATAGATGTAGCGCCCAAATTTTGTTGTGGCTATTGCCGACCTATCGAATCAATCGCCTCTGTCGTCTTGTGCAACCTCTATGGTGTACTTTAGCGTAAGCACAATCGTAACATAAAAACTCAGGGATGAACCTAAATCAAATCACAATCTCGTCCACAGATGTCGCTCGATCGGTAGTATTCTACAAACAACTGGGTTTGCAACTGATTGTCGATTCGGCTCCTCGCTATGTTCGCTTTGTATGCCCCGCGGGAGACAGTACGTTTTCGATTCATCAAGAGGAACAACCCGCTCAATATGTCGGCACTACGATCTACTTCGAGTGCAAAGATGTCGATGCGGAGTACAAACGATTACTCTCAGCAGGCGTGCAATTTGCCACAGCACCGACCGATCAAGAATGGCTATGGAGAGAAGCTCGACTCCAAGACCCAGATGGTCATTGGATCATTTTGTACCATGCCGGGGACAACCGCAAAAATCCACCGTGGAGAATCAATTAATTTTACCTTTTTAACAACTATTTCCGGAACACTGCGTATTGTCGTTGTAACATTTAATGTTGATACGTTTAAAAAAATAAAATCATATTCAAAATAAATAACCATGTTGAACACACTATTAGCACTATTGACATTCGTCACCCTCGCAGGAGAAAAAAATCACACACCTGCTGCTGACGTCACTGAAAGTACCGTTGTATGGAAGGCTTCCAAAGTAACGGGCAAACACGAAGGCACCGTGACACTCACGGAGTCCTCTCTGGTCCTCAAAGGAACGGAATTGAAAGGGGGATCCTTCACCGCCGACATGACCTCTATCAATACGACTGACTTAGAAGGCGAGTATAAGGACAAGCTCGACGGCCACTTGAAGTCAGATGACTTTTTCGGAGTAGAGAAATACCCAACGTCTACCTTTAAAATCACCAAAGTGAAGAAAACAGGCTCCAACAGCTATGACGTGACTGGCAATATCACCATCAAAGGCAAAACAGAAACTGTCAACTTCCCAGCACAACTAGCTGTGGCAGGTGACAAAATCACAGCCACAGCGGTCATCACCTTGGATCGCACGAAGTTTGGCATCCGATACGGGTCAGGCAGTTTCTTTGACAACTTAGGAGACAAAGCCATCGATGACAAGTTCACTCTCGAAGTGACCTTAGTGTCTACCAAATAAAAAATCTAGGACACATTAACCCTCGAACCCTACTCTACCGGTAGGGTTTTTTTATGCCCTTTTTCGATATCTTCTGAAATTGCCGATCCAAAATCCCAGATAAATCGAGGTTTTGGTTACATTAGACGTCTAAATTGAGACCTTATGAATCACAGCAATCGCCGCGCCTCTCTAGGCATTATGTTAGTCGTCATCGGAATCCTATTTCTGCTTGACAACCTCCAGATCTTCTCATTTTCTGTACCACACTATCTATTTACTTGGCAGATGATCCTAGTGGTTGTTGGGGTTTTTCAGCTCGCTACTGGTAACCAACGTGGCGGCATCTTACTCATTACAATTGGACTAGTGCTGTGGCTACCTGATTATTTTGACATCAGTTTTAGACAATATTGGCCTGTGATTCTCATTGCGCTAGGACTCAGTTTTTTTTTCAAAAGTCGAACCGGAAAAATATATAAGGAGAACACAGACAGCATCGATCACCTCGCAATACTCGGAGGGACAAACCAATCCGTCCAAAGCAAGCATTTCGCAGGGGGTAAAATCACCACAATCTTTGGTGGGGTAGAACTGGATCTAAGACAGTCCTCTCTTGAAGACGGCAAAGCCATCCTTGATTCCTTTACCACCTTTGGGTCCGTCAAGCTATTCATCCCCAACGACTGGGTAGTCAACTACGAAGCGACTACTGTATTTGGGGGCTTCAAAGACAAACGTATCCACAAACCTACCGAATACTTTGGTAATGTACTCACGGTCAAAGGGTTGGTACTCTTTGGAGGAATCGAATTGATCGGCTGATCAATCCAAGTGGTTGATCACGGTCTTGATCGGCAAAACCAAACTCCACATTCCCACTACCGTATCTGGGACACAATGGCTGTAGACAGAGTCCTCCCTAGCGAAAGGGACGGTATACAGTGCATATTTGTCATCCATCATCTGTATCGAGGGTTGACTCTGCACAGCATTTTCTTGGTTGTACTGATACGCTTCCAAAAGGTCTTTTTCTTGCTTGGAGGTAAAATCCCCTTGTTCAAAACCCAATACTATCTGCCCCTCCATCTCTGTGGCTAATCTTGCTATCGTCTGATCAGCATGCGCCACAGCATCGGCACAATCGATCTGTCCGCTACGGTATGCTTCGTCGATTTGGGCATACGTCTGCGCACCATATTGCTCCGCCGCGATGATGATTTCAGCATGATTGAGTTGTCTGATTTCTTGGGTTTTAATGATCTCATTGACATTTGTCTTTTGCTTCCCTTCGAAAGCCGAACAAGAGGTCAATAAAAAACAAAGAGCTACGATTCGATTCATACGGCAAATTTAAGTATTGAAAAGCTAACGAACCCGTATAGACCTCACTTCCTCCGAATTAATACGGATTTTCAAGCACCCATTTTATTTCCATCAGAATAGTCACTATTTTAGAAGCTATGTATGCGAGCTCAGAGATAGAGGAGACCAACCCTAATATACTTGGAAGAGACTACCCCGTCTTGGTCACGGGGGGAGCAGGCTATATGGCCTCTTGGCTCGTCAAGTTTCTACTCGAGGATGGCTACAAGGTCCGCATCACTGTTCGAGACATGGATGCAGAGGACAAGTACCGTCATCTCACCAAGATTGCCGAGCAATCCAAAGGGAGTCTCGAAATCTTCCAAGCGGACTTGCTCGATCCAGAGGCATTCAAGAGCTGTATGTCAGGCTGCAACATCGTCTTTCATACTGCTTCGCCCTATCTTCTTTCGGGAGTCAAAAACCCACAAAAAGAACTCATCGACCCCTCACTCGAAGGAACAAGAAACGTCTTGCGAGCAGTCAATCATGCGCATTCTGTGCGCAAAGTAGTCTTTACCAGTGCCCTGTCAGCGGTCTATGGAGATGCCACCGACATCAACGGACTAGAGGCTGTGTCCTTTGATGAGACCAGTTGGAACAAAACCTCCAACCTCAAATATCAACCACTCGGATTTGCAAAAACCGTCGCAGAACGCGAGGCATGGCGCATCCATGATGCCCAATCCCGCTGGTCACTAGCCACACTCAACCCTGCCTTATGCGTCGGCCCCTCGCTCACTGCATACAGCCAGTCAGGCAGCATTGACTTCATTCGTAGTTTAGCCGACGGCACTTTTGATTCGGGGGTCCCCGATCTCAACCATGCCTATGTCGACGTGCGTGATGTAGCCCAAGCACACATATTCGCTGCTCAAGACGAATATTCCCAAGGCAGATTCATCCTCTCAAGTGAGGTCTATTCCATGCTAAAATTATCTCAAAGTTTGCAAAAAAAATTCGGAGAAGAGTTTCGCTTTGCCACCAAAACGTTGTCTCGTAGAATGCTCTACTTCTTTGGTTTCACCAAAGGATTTACACGCAAGTACGTCCTAGAAAACGTAGGCAAAAAACTCCAAATCAACAACAGCAAAAGCAGACACGAACTAGGCATCACCTACAAGCCAATAGAGGAGGCCGCAGTAGGAATGTTACAATTCATCTTGGATAACAATCTGTTAAAATGACAACACATGCACTGCAAAAACTGTAAGAATGAAGTAGGCCAAGAAACGGCTCTGTGCCCGACATGCGAGTTCCCAATACATGGGACAGAAGAAGTACAAGGCATATTCTTCTCTAAACAAATCAGACAAAAAAGTGACGTAGAAGAATCCATCAAAAAACTAAAAACGGCAAGAAATATCCTCTTTGGGCTAGGAGGGTTTTATGTCTTGGTTCCTTTCACGCCTTTGATGAACTCCACTTCGAGTGTGACGCTCACCAGCGCCATCATTGGAGTCCTATTCATTGGCTTTGGATTTTTCACCTTCAAGAAGCCCAAAATTGCCTTACTGGTTCCTCTGGCACTCATCATCCTATATTACCTGGCGCTCCTACTCATCAACCCTGGCTATCTAATCACCGGCCTACTCTGGAAAATATTGGTACTCATGGGGGTAGGCTATGGATATACCAGTGTCAGCAAAGCCAATAAAATCTTAAAAGAAAACCCCTACTTGGCTTCCTTGATGGGATTTTCTCACATCAGCAACAAATAACAACGGGCTAAGTCATCAACCGCCTATGGTAGTTGATCTGACCAAGGTGATAATCGAAGTGACCAAGAAGTCGTAGCAAGAAAAACGTATAGGTCATGGGATGTCCAAATACTTCGACAGGAAAGGGCCGACTTAGCTGCTCCTCCGTCAATTTTGACATCCCTGCCTCAAATGCCTTTTCCGCCGCTTTGATCTCTTCTAGAATCTCCTTGAGAGGAACATTCCGCCGAGCAAACTCAGCCTCTCGGTCACGGACATAACCCGTCTCGCCAATCATCGCTCCGAAAAAATGCTGGGCATTGCCACAAAGGTGCAGTGCCAAAGTACCCGCCGAATTGCCAATACCAGGCTTCAAGAGCCAAAGATCAGATTCATTCTCGTATGCTTTGAGCTCTGTCTCTAGTCTATCGAAGTTCAAAGCAAACACTTCTTTCATTGTCTCTATACTCGTACTCATACCATTCCGTTTCCTGGTGAATTGATGTAGTTGAGGAATTCGTTTTTGTACTTCTCCTCTAGGAACTTCCCACTAAAGTGGGCGGTGCCCGTCTTGCTGTTGGTATCGCCTACTCCCCTCGAAGACACGCACATGTGGTTGGCATCTATCACCACCCCGACATCCTCGGTTTTGAGCACCTTGCGGAGTTCGTTGGCGATCTGTACAGTGAGTCGCTCCTGCACCTGTGGGCGCTTGGAGTAGTACTGCACGATGCGGTTGATCTTGGACAAGCCAATCACCTCACCACTGGAGATATATGCCACGTGCGCCTTGCCATAGATTGGCACAAAATGGTGCTCACAATGTGAGTAGAACGTGATATCCTTTTCTACTAGCATTTGGTTGTAACCAAACTTATTTTCGAACAGACGTGCTTTGGGCTTGTTTTTGGGATTCAACCCACTGAAAACCTCCTCTACATACATCTTGGCCACTCGACGCGGTGTACCTGCTAGACTGTCGTCTGTCAGGTCCATCCCGAGGATTTGCATGATTTCTTTGAAATGCTTTGCGATCAGCTCCTTTTTGAGCTCATCGTCCATCTCGAAAGCATCTGGTCTGAGTGGCGTATCGTAAGACGATGCAACGTGATCGTCTAGTATATCATCATTGTCAAGCGGGGTATTCGACATAGTTTCTTTTTATTTCATACAATTGAATTTTTATGTCATACTTTTCGTCAATCTCCTCTCTCAACAAATCATAAATGACAACTACAATATTTTCGGCCGTCGGGTTCAAGTCCTTGAACTCCGCTACATCCAAATTCAAATTTTTGTGATCAAAACGATCTACAACGAGACGTTTGATCATGTCGCTGAGGATCTTGATGTCGTAGACATAGCCTGTCTCAGGATCGATCTCTCCGATCAGTTTCACGTGCAGTTCATAATTGTGCCCATGGTAGTTCGGATTATTGCACTTCCCAAAAATCTCTTGGTTTTGCTGATCCGACCAGGCTGAATTATGCAAACGATGCGCTGCATTAAAATGTTCTTCTCGAATGACAGCTGTTTTCATGCTACGTGATTTGGAAATTTTGGCGTTTGGATTGAACTGACAAATTTTTGCAAATCTGACGACAATTCAATGCTGATCTTACTTTCTAAACAATTCTTCAGTAGAAAAATTCAATAATCTTCATCTAAATCAGATTATTCTGCGTTAACGAGACTTTTATAAGATCAGTTTATCCAAACTGTACTAACTTCGTTTTTTAATAAATTGTCCTGCAATATATGGATTTTGAAGAGATCAAAAGTAGCATAATCAAGTATCAGGAGGACGGGCGAAAGCTCTTTACCACCTCCTCGTTTCAGACACACAGTATCGTTTTGCTCCACTTGTTGAGTAGAATTGACAAATCGATACCAGTATACTGTCTGAATACAGGATTCTTGTTTCCTGAAACGATTGAGTACAAGGACCAGCTAGCGGATGCCTTTGGTATCACCATCAAAGACATCAAACCCGACGTGCCCAAGAGCATCCAAAAAGATGCAGAAGGCAAACTGCTATTCGCTTCGGATCCAGACAGATGTTGCTACTACAACAAGGTACAGCCTATGGACAAGCTCCTCTCGGACTATGACATCTGGATCAACGGCATCCGTCGTGATCAAAATGCCAACCGTGCCAAGATGCGTGTCGAAGAACCCTCCAAGATGAACACCGTGCGTTTTCATCCCATGCTGGAGTGGACCAACAAGATGATCTTTGACTACATCAAAGAGCATGATTTGCCGCGCCATCCGCTCGATGCGGTAGGCTACAGCAGTATCGGTTGTGAACCTTGTACCCGCAAGCCAAGCCTCGAAATGATGGAGCGTGAAGCACGGTGGTACGGCATGAACAAAACGGAATGTGGACTCCACACCGAACTAGTAAGTAAATAATCCAACGCAGCACGCTTGCCGTGCTGCGCTATTTAATCATATAATCCAGAGAGAACTGGACATACACTGAGATGAAAGTATTAGTAACTGGAGGTGCGGGATATATCGGCACCAGATTGATCAAAAAATTGAGCGCCAACAAACAGATAGACAAAATCATCGTCTATGACAACCTGATGCGTGGCAATTACAACCTCTTCTTGGGAGACAAATTCATCCATGGAGAATCGATCGAATTCATCAAAGGAGACCTGTTGGATTCGCGCACGCTCAAAAACGCACTCAAAGGCGTGGACGTTGTATTCCACTTGGCTGCCAAGGCTACTTCTCCCTTTGCCAATGTCAACTTACACTTCTACGAGCAGATCAACAACTGGGGCACTGCCGAGCTGACCTATGCGATCGAAGAAAGTGACGTGAAAAAATTCGTCTACCTCAGTAGCATGGGTGTGTATGGATTTTCGGATGAGCCAATCACCGAAGGGCATGATGTAAACCCTGCCTCCTTCTATGCAATCTCTAAGCAGCGCGGCGAAGAGCACGTCAAGCGCCTCAACAAAGCACATAATCCGATCATCCTCCGATGTGGAAACGTCTATGGCTACAGCCGTAGCATGCGATTCGATGCGGTGATCAATCGATTTGTCTTCGAGGCGAACTTTGATGGTAGACTTTCTATCCACGGTAGCGGCAACCAACAGCGTGCCTTCATTCACATCAGTTCGATCGCTGACATACTGGAGCAAATCGCGGTGACTGACATCCCTGCAGACACCTACAACGTGTCCGAACGCAACATGTCCGTACTCGATATCGTCGATGTACTGAAAGAACTCAAGCCAGAACTCGAATTCCTGTTCATCAATCAGCAAAACAACTACAACCAACAGCTGGTCAGTGCTGAACAGAAGTTGAAGCAATACATTCCATACGGAGAAGAGGAGTCCTTCAAAGACCAAATGATCGAGTTCCTCAATAGCTTTAGTTACTAATATCAACCGAGCAGATGCGCAAAGAGCCGCTACCCAAGACTGATCTTAGGTAGCGGCTCTTTTTGTTTCGCAACTACTCTCGCACTCAGTACCTCAAGGTCTGAATCGCTCGCGCAGGAATACTCGCCTCAATCACTTGCGTCCCTACGAAGCACTGATAGTCTATCGCCTCGTCCGTCTCGTTCATCACTACGGTCGCGTAGCTCCCATCTTCGTTGACAAAGGTGGTCGCCATGAGCGAGGTGCGACTCGCTACGGTGCTCACCCGCTTAGCCCCTGGCTTGATATACTTCGAAAAGTGCCCAATATAGTAGTAGGATGGCGTATAGATCAAGTCGCCCGTTTGGCTGTCTGCATGTATCGGCGCAAAACAGAAATTACCCACGTGGTTCGGCCCTCCTTTGTCATCCAGCAGAATATTCCAATCTGTCCAACCCGCTGTGCCACGATTGAAATCGTTGATCATTGACTTGCCGTATCGCTCGGCATTTGGCCAATACTGGTACTTCGCAGGATCGAATTTTTCGTTGCAGCCTTCGGTGAACATCAGCTGTTTGTCTGGGTAGGACTCCTTGACTCGTCTCAAATTCTCGAAGTTGGGCTCGCTACCTGTCCATGTCTCGTACCAGTGAAACCCTATGCCCCAAGCATACTTGGCCGCTTCGGGATCGCCAAAAATGGTATTGGCTCGCTGTGTGATGAGGTCACGATTGTGATCCCATACGATGATGTTCTTGTCCCCCAGCCCTTCGCTCGCCAAGGTCGGCCCGAGGTGATTCTTCAAGAAGTCACGCTCTTGCTCTGCTGTATAGATACACGATTCCCAGGTTTGAGTAGCCATGGGCTCGTTTTGTATCGTCAGGCCCCAGATCGGCACTTCTTCCGCCTCATATGCTTTGATGAACTTGGCATAATATCTCGCCCAAGCAGGAGCAAACTCAGGAAGTAGCGAGCCTCCTTGAAGCATACGTCCAGTGGTCTTCATGAATGCTGGAGGGCTCCATGGACTCACATAGGTCAGCAATGAACCTCCCGCTTCTGTAATCGCTCTTTTGATCATCGGCAGTCGGTAGGCTCGGTCATGCTCTATCGAAAAAGTCGCAAGAGCCGTGTCTCCCTCTTCGATGTAGGTGTACGATCCAGATCCAAAATCACTGCTATGAATTGTCGTACGAAGCAAACTGTACCCAATACCCTCTTGGGAATAGTACGCAGACAGCAACTCCTCCTGCTTGTCCGCTGAGAGTCCTGCGAAAACCTCCGCCGAAGCATCCGTCACTGCTCCTCCTATCCCTACCAACTCCTGAAAGGTCTTGTCGGGATTGACAAAAACAGATATCTGTGTCTCCAAAGGTTGCTCTCCCGGACCAAAAGTCTTCGTACCGGTCCGCGTCAGTCTCAAGTCTGTACCTCGGGCCGTCGTGTAGATCGTCGCTGTACTCAGCTCTTTTATTGGTTGTATTGTTTCGGGAACTACTTCTTCTACAGGAGACTGTGGGGCACTGCAGCTCACCAGCAGCCCTAGCCCCCATGCAACGAATGCTATTTTATTCTGAATCATAAATTTCTAATTGTCCCAAATGAAAGTCGCCGTACTCCCAGCCTCCAAGACTGCCGAGAAGGATTGTTCTCCTTGGGTGATGTTACATATTTGTTTCGTATCGGTATTGTTGATTGCCAACAACACAATTTGATTCTCTGGAGTCAAGAACGCCACATTTGGCAACTCATCGGGTGCGTTGGACGCGATGCGCTTCGCTCCTGGTCGGACGAACTTCGAGGCATGTCCAATCGAGTAGTAGCCAGCGTTGCGGGTCACCTCATCGCCATCGATGGTGATCCCTCCGAGACATTGGCTACACCCTCCGTCAGTATGTGGCTGTAGATCAGGAGCAGACGATAGGTTCCACTCGATGACACTACGACTCCAATTGCGCGGAGCACCAATCATCAATTCACGGACATGCCATTTCAGATCTTCAGGGAAATTGCCGGGCGCGCCAAACCACTGCTCAGTGAAGTAGAGTCCCTTGTCTGGATGCGCACTATGTACATCAGACAGTGCCGCTATACTCCCACCATACATATGAAACGCCGACCCTGCTACATACTTTCGCACCTCGGGACGATCCAAAATTGAAATCGGATAATCCGGTCGATCCGCATTGTGATCATACAAAACAATCTTGGTCTTGATCCCCTTTTCTGTGAATGCAGGTCCGAGACTCCGCTCGATGAAATTGGCCTGCTCCTCCGGCTCCATGCTCATACTCGGATTGTTGCCAGGGTGCAAGGGTTCGTTTTGGATGGTCATCGTCTCGATGGTGATTCCTTCCGCCTCCATGGCTTGAAAGTATTTAGTCAAATAAAGTGCATAGGAATCGTAATATTCTTCCTTTAGATGGCCTCCAATACTCGATCCATTGGTTTTCATCCAGACAGGAGGTGACCATGGACTTGCCATGATTTTGATATCAGGATTGATCGCCTGTATTTTTTTGAGCATAGGGATCAACAGTTCTCTCTCTCGCTCTATCGAGAAATTTTCCTGCATCAGATCCGTTTCGCCTGCTGGCAGGTCGTTGTACGAGTACACCTCTGCATCCAAGTCCGATGCGGCAATACTGATGCGTAGATACGACACGCCTATGTCATTGGTACCGACACCAAACAGCTCCTGTAGCAAATCTGACTGTGCCTGTTCGTTCATCTGACTGAGGTGATAAACACTCCCTCCCGTCAACGCAAAGCCAAACCCCTCCATCTGCTGATACATTTGTGTTGGCTCTACGAACACATGCACATCAGCATCGAGTCGTGGTTCGCCTAGCAAATCCGAGGACTCTTCCAACTGGCGCTCTCGACTCGCATCAGTCACGTACACTTGTACGACGGGTTCTACATGAAGAGATTGTGTCTGATTATCTGAGATCTCTTGGCTGTCTTTGGCTCCACACGCCGCTAGCATCAGACCACAGCAATAGGTAAGTACTCGATTCATTATTCTATCGTTTGGTTTGGATCCCAGACGAATGTCGCCACAGCCCCCGCATCCAACGAAGCAGAAAAGGACAGCTCGCCCTGAGTCATATTGAAAGTTTTGTAAGCGTCGGTATTGTTGAGGGCGAGTAGGACTATCTGCCCTTCAGGCGTTAGAAAACTCACGTTAGGAATCTCACCAGTATAATTGGACGAGATACGTGTCGATCCTGGCACGACAAACTTCGACGCATGGGCAATCACATAGTAACCCGCTTTGCGCGACACTGTATTGCCGCTGATTTCTATCCCTCCCAAGCATGCCGTACATCCCCCATCGGTGTGCGGCTGTAGGTTGGGCGCTGACGATAGATTCCACTCGATCACGTTGCGGCTCCAGTTGCGCGTCGCTCCAATGATGATCTCTCGTATGTGCCACTGCAAGTCTCCTGAGAAGTTGCCTGGCGCACCGAACCACTGTTCGGTGAAATATATGTTCTTGTCCGGGTGACTATTGTGCACCGAGGATAGGGCAGAGATATCGCCTGCATAGAGGTGAAACCCTGAACCATCGACATATTGTCGTGTTTCCTCGTCATCGAGTATCGAGATCGGATAACTCGTCATGTCTGCATTGTGATCGTAGAGAACGACTTTCGTCGAAATATCATGTGCAGCAAAGAGAGGCCCCAAGCTGCTTTTGATGAACTCGTTTTGCTCGTCCGCAGACATCTCCATGCTCGGGTTGTTGCCGCCATGTAGGGGTTCATTTTGAACGGATATCGTCTCTATCGTGATCCCTTCTGCCTCCATAGCCTGTAGATACTTGACCAAATAAAGCGCGTACGAATCATAGTATTCGGTAAGCAACCGACCGCCTTTGGATGCGCCATTGGTTTTCATCCACACAGGAGGAGACCAAGGGGTTGCCATCAACTTGAGGTCTGGTTTGATCTCCAATATTTTTTTGAGCAGCGGGATCAAAACCGCTCGATCTGGTTCGATCGAAAACTGCAGCTGATCCATGTCTGTTTCTCCCTGCGGGAGATCATTGTAAGAAAACACAGAAGCATCCAAATCCGACGCTCCAATGCTAATGCGCAAATATGAGATGCCAATCCCATCCCCTTCTGTTCCAAATAGCTCTTGGAGCAAGTCATCCTGTGCCGCATCACTCATTTGGCTGATGTGCTGTGCACTACCACCTGTCAGGGCAAACCCAAAACCATCGATGTCTTGGTAGCCAATCTCTGGATTAATCGTCAAGTTGATACTTGCATTGGCTACTGCCGCTTCGACTAAACCCTCTTGTTGAGCAAACTTGACCGACTCATTGGCCTTGGTCAAATACACCATCACCTCGGGCAGGTTTGTCTCTGGAGGCTCGACTACTGGAGGAGGTGGTGCGACAGTGTCGTCACTTTCTGCGCAATTGAGTAAACACAAACACATTCCCCACAGCACTGCTATCCATACTTTTCTATTCATCATTTGAGTTATTTGCTGAACCCTACGATTCAGGAGTGATGAGCAGGTGAATCTAGTTCACCTGCTCATGTTGTACTTATTCACTAACCGATCAAACGGCTTTCAACCTGTTTATTATAATACTTCCTTGATCTCCACATTGTCGAGGTGCATGCCCTCACCAAATGGAGAGACTTCTTCATCTGAGGCCCATCCCGAACCAGCTTTGAAAAGCAAATAGATCGAGCCATCCTCCGTCAAACTGTCTGCGGGCAGAGTAAACTCACCACTAGCATCCAACGACTGAGTGTAAGCATTCGCAGCAGTACACCCCTGTGCGATTTCCATGATGTCTCCATCAAAAGCACCTTTGAGACAATCTTCGCCTTCTCCGTAGGCTTTGAGTGCAACTTGCGACCCTGGCTTATTGATGATATCTTCTGAATCAGGTGATTCATGTAGGAAATATACCTCGAACCACGTGCCGTCATTGCCTGTCGTACTGCTGATATTGGCAGAGAACTTATAGGTTTTGTCTGCTGTCAAGGCCACCTTCTGATACAAGATATGGTTCGAATACTGGTAAACCTTGTCCATATCATCCGTCGCGTTTTTGAACATGAAAGTCTCATCAACAAACGCCGCTTCCGTGATGTTGTCATCAGCTGTCCACAGTGCTGCGGATGTCCATGCTGACGCATCAGACATGTCTCCACTTGCTACGAGATTGGGGCCGAACCCTGACACTTTCACTTCTTGGGTCGCATCATCACTGCCTCCCTCATTGGTAGTTGTCAAGGTGACTGTATAGGTACCACTCTCTGTATAGGTATGCTCAGCATTGGCAGAAGTAACAATGTCTGAATCATCTCCAAAATCCCAAGCATAGCTTTCTCCTCCTATGGACGTATTGGTCACAGAGATCATCATCGTATTCTCTTCGTTCACTTCGAGTGTGAAGCCCGCCAAAGGCGCATCCACAGTTTTGTCTTCTTTGCTATCCTCTCCGCATGAGCTGAGAATCACAGGCGCTACGAGAAGTGCCGCCAAATAACTGTAATTTCTAAATAGTCTTTTCATAATTATAGTTGTTAAAAATTGATTTGATAAAATGTACCATGGGTCGGCAAACGGGCTTTCCCCTATGTTTTCCATCCCGACTTTCATGCTATCAATCTGGACAGAAGTATTTTAATTATTCGTTGGGTGTCAGGTTTGGATTTCTATCCAATTCTTCCTGTGGAATCGGTACGAAAATCTTGCTCTCATCCATGTTGTACTCAACTGGCTGCCCCGTACGCAAATCGATTTCCACCAGGTTATTCATCACCGATACGACCTGATCAAAGCGCACGAGATCATCCCAGCGCTGACCTTCTTGTGCCAACTCCAACCTTCTTTCGTCCAATATCGCCTGTCTCATACTAGCTTGACTCGCCTGATCTGCGACCGTCAGATTTGGTAAGTTCACCCTCGACCGAATGCGGTTGACCTCAGTTGCTGCATCACCCAGTCGATTGAGACCTGTGAGCGCCTCTGCTTTGAGCAAAACCACATCCCCTAGACGGAGCAAGTACAGACGGTCTGTACTCGCCCAACCATCGGCATGCTTCCACTTATAAGCGAATGGAATCGAGCTGCCCACGGCATTGCCCCAGTACTCATCCACCCAATTGACAGACTCAAACAGTACAGTCGCATCTCTACGAATCACATCGCCCTCAGCAGCATAAGCATCGATGAGGTTGTGCGAAGGCGTAGTAAATTTCCTCCAAGTATCTCCCGATATCGATGGAGGCAAATGCATCTGTGGTCCCCAAGTCGCCTCAGGTGCTCCGATATATTGCACCTCCAGGATGGACTCGGCATTGTTGTAGTGTGCCCCATCAAACAAGTCTGCATAGTCAATCAGTGTGTAATTGGCTGAACTGCTCTCCACCGCTAGGATATAATCCAGTGCCGCTTGATAATCAGGCGTCGGACGTTGCAATGCCGCCTTGGCGGCTAAGGCATTGGCAGCACCAGCAGTCGCTCGTGCCTTGTTGACACTCGCATCTGAGCCATAGGTGTCTGGCAGCATTGAGATCGCCATTGTGAGATCTGACAAGATTTGGTCGTAGACTTCATCCTCTGTAGACTTCTCCGGACGAATGACATCAGGGTCCGTAGATTTGACAAATTCCGTCACCAGCGGTACCTGTCCCCAAGTCGTCACTAGTGTATAATAATGATATGCACGTAAGAAATACGCCTCCCCGAGTATCTGCTCTCTGCGCTCCTCTGTCAGCTGTGGGTCTTCTACCAAAGGTGCTCTTTCGAGTACCACATTTGCTTTCGCAATGGCATTGTAGATGTTGGACCAGTTGGTCAACAGACGTGAGTTAGTAGGCGTCACCGTCAACCAGTCCAATTGAAAAATCTCTGGGTTGTCTCCTCCTGCGTAATGATTGTCGGAGCGCACATCTTGAAACAAGATCTTGTCCCAAGCATAATAATCTGAAGACTGAAAGGACTCGTATGCGCCAACCAAAGCTGCCTCGATCTGGCCAGCATTGTCATAGCCTACTTCGGTCGTCTCTTGAGAGATCGGCTCCAAGTCCAAAAAATCATCACAGGCCACCAAGCACAGACCAAGTGCCATGCTTAGGGCTATATTTATCTTTACATTTATTTTTTTCATGGGTAGCGATTTTAGAAAGTGAGGTTAAGTCCAGCGATGAAATTGCGGGTCTGTGGATAGGTACCATAGTCTATCCCCTGGGCAGTGTTGCTATACCCAAAGGCATTGACCTCTGGATCAAAACCTGAATAACCCGTGAATGTGAAGAGGTTTTCACCTGTGACATAAACCTTCAGTCCTTTGATGTTGGCCTTGGACAAGAGTGACGATGGCAAATCATAGCCTAGCGTCACGGTTTTGACTCTCAGGTATGATGCATCCTCGATGAATCGAGTAGAGATTCGAGAGTTATCGGTATTGCCCCAAGTTGCTCTCGGAATATCCGTCACATCTCCTGGTTGTCTCCATCTATCCAGTACCGCCGTGGATTGATTCTTAGGATCGGTCATGCCCTCGATATCAATGCGCGATGCATTCAGGATGTCATTGCCATAGGATCCTTGCAAGAACACGAGCAAGGTGAGCCCCTTGTAGCTCAGTGTATTGGTCATCCCGTAGAGGAAGTCTGGATTGGCATGACCAATGATACGACGGTCGTCCGCCGTAGGTGTGAAAGTGCTCTCTCCATTCTGATCTAGGTAGTAAGCATCCCCTGTCTGTGGATCCACCCCTCCATACACATAACCATACAAAGTACCGAGTGACTCCCCTTCACGAACCAAACTGGCTTCACCACGACCTGCAACAGCCCCGTCAAAAATCTCTTGCCCAACGATATCGATTACTTTGTTTTGATTGAATGAAATGTTGAAATCCGTATTCCATTTGAAGTCTTTGTCAAGATTAACTGTACTGACAACAAACTCTAACCCTTGGTTTTGCAATTCTCCAATGTTTTGGATGGCATTGTCAAAACCCGTGGATCGGGGCAGCGGAGCATTGAGCAATAGGTCAGTGGTGGTCTTGCGGTAAGCATCTGCCGTCAACGTCACTCGGTTGTTCCACAAGCCTAGATCCACACCGATATTGGTCTGCTGCGACTCCTCCCATTTGAGCGTATTGTTACTGATCGAGGCTGGATAAGTCCCTGGCTGAGTCACTCCTCCGATGGGATAGTTGGCACCTCCTCCAATCAACCCAAGATAAGAGTAGCGATTGTCGCCACTTAGCTGGTCGTTTCCTACGATACCCCATCCTGCACGGATTTTCAAATCACTGATGGTAGAAATCCCTTCGAGAAAGCTCTCCTCGGAGATTCTCCATCCCCCTGATACCGATGGGAAATATCCCCAGCGATTCTCAGGGCCAAAAACACTAGATCCATCGACCCGAAAATTGGCTGTCAACAAATACTTGTCATTGTACTCGTAGTGTACTCTACTGAGGTAAGACTGATTGGCCTTCTCCGACTTGGTCGCGGTAGCCTCGATGATCTGCGAACCCACATTGGGTGTTTGTATTCCATCACTCGAAAAATTCTGAGTCACCACCTTGTTGTATTCCCAAGTGAATTTTTGCTGTACCGCTCCGACCAGTACTTCCACTCTGCTCTTCCCGATGTCTTTGGTGTAGGATAGCGTATTGTCGAGAATGTAATACTGATTTTTGTTCGTGTTGTTTTCGGCACGCCCATTCAATGCTCGTCCATAGCTCGTCAAATAAGGATTCAAAAAGTAGTCGTAGATGTCATTGTTATGATCCAGACCGATGTTGCTCCTGAACTTAAAGTTTTTGAGAAAAGAGATCTCCGCATAGGTATTTCCAATCAAACGTTGGTTGCGGTATTTTCTATCCGATCCATCGGTACTCGCAAGTGGGTTTTCCCAGTTCTGGAACGGGTTGCTCGTGAAGCTGCCGTCTGGGTTGTAAATCCCAATGATCGATGGAGTCGACAATGCCCCAAGCAATACTCCCCCCGAATTCACGGCTTGGTTGTCTGTCACATCTACATCGGAGTAGAGCGTATAGGCTACACGTGTTCCGACCTTGAGCCAATCACTCACCTCATGGTCTAAGTTGACTTTGAAATTGGTTCGACTCATCTCCGAAGTACGTACGGCTCCTTTTTGATCCGTCCATCCACCCGAGATGTAGTAGTTCGTCTTTTCGTCCTTGCCAGATATCGACAATTGATAGTTCTGTGATACCCCGCGCTGGAATACCTCATCCTGCCAGTCCGTGTTTTCGGTATACTGTGACCAATCCGTATTTTGGCCCATCTCCTGCATCAGCTCGATGTAATCTCTGCTGCCCAGCACATCCATTTTTTTCCATACTTGGGCAAAACCACCGTAGGCATTGAAATTGATTTGTGCATTGTCAGTTGTACCTCGTTTGGTCGTGATCAGTACTACCCCATTTGCTCCTTGCGCCCCATATATGGCTGCCGACGAAGCGTCCTTTAGGATCGAAATAGATTCTACATCTGCAGGATTGATCGAACGGGTGTCAGTCGTGGGTACTCCGTCCACCACGTAGAGAGGTTCACTGCCCGCATTGATGGAGTTGGTTCCACGGATTCTAAGGTTGAGTCCTTGAGAAGGTTTCCCACTACTGGACATCACTTGCACTCCCGCTGCTTTTCCTTGGATGAGTGATCCGATCTGAGAGTTGGGGCGTAGGCTCATGTCTTCGTCACCCACTACAGCGATGGATCCTGTCACGTCCTTTTTCTCCTGCGTCCCATAGCCTACCACCACGATCTCCTCTAAACTGACGACATCTTCTACCAGCGCAAATTGGAAACTGGATTGATTGCCCACTGATACAGTCTGACTCAAGTAGCCCAAAGAGCTCACCACCAACTGATCCGTCGGGGAAAAATCATAGGTGATCGAAAACCTCCCGTCTATGTCCGTCACCGCTCCGGTAGTTGTCCCGACGAGCTGAATCGTCGCGCCCGGTATCGGCTCTGCAAATTCATCTGTCACTTGGCCCACCACAGTACTCTGCTGTGCCATCGCGACGCTTTGTGTCAGTAGAAATACTACCAACACGCAAGCATATAATCTAATCTTGTCAATGTGTTTCATGCGTTGTTCATTCGTCTTTTGAAATAATCATGTTCCCATTTTTAGGAATATGTAAACCAAGAAAGATCCAGAACCAATCGCCAAGGTGAGTAGTAAAGAAGTGGACGAAATGAAGTCTACAAAACCACTTATAGTTTGATTACCAAATAGTTAAAACAAACCAGTGCCGTCAAAAAAGTGGATAGATATGGAGAACCCTCAGTGAAGGAAAAGCAACGATAATACTAGGAACGCCCAGTCTACCTCTAAATTGAATCAATTGTTTTCGCTACCCGCACCACGGACGAGTGCGCTGATCTTCATGATCTGCTCTTCGAACTCCTCGCGGGGACCCGCCGATTTGTTCTTGACTTTGACACGGTAGTTGTAGATGGTGTTGACAGAGTAGCGTAGCAATTTAGAGATCTGCGAACTATCATGAATCCCCAACCTAATCAAAGCGAAGATGCGCAGCTCGGTGTTGAGGAGCTCTCCCGATTTGAGCTCTATGCGCTCATCCTCCAGCAGGAGTTCGTTGACACGGTTGACAAAATCCGGGTAGATATTGAGAAAGGTACTGTCGAAAGTCGCATAAAATTGCTTGAGTTCTCGGTCTATCAGCTCAGGCGAACTGGTCGTCTGGAGCAGCTCCTCAAATTTTCGACTGGTAATCATCTTGCGCACCATGCGACGGTAGTTGTCCAACTTGTCGATGAAGTCCGAACAGATGTTGAGGAAGTTGGCGATGTATTGCTCCTTGATACTATCGGTCTCGACAAGTTGACCGTTGAGGCTATTGAGCTGATCATTGGCATACTTGAGTTCGTCGTTGAGCTTTTGGAGACTGAGGTTGGCTCTGCTCAGGTCATTGCGGCCTTTACGCACCTTTTTGACCTGTCTGAAAATCATGAACACCATCACGGCTAATCCCACCGAGAGCAAACTGATCAGCAATAGCATGTAACGAAGCTTAGTATTCTGCTGGTCAATGCGCTTTTGATAGGCCGCCGTAATCAACGGGAAAATGTTAGAAATCTCAATAAAGCGCAGTCTTGAGTTGAAAAATTCCGCATCCTGAAACGAGAACTTGATGTATCGATAGGCACGCTCGATCTGGTGATCTTCATAGAGCAACTGTGCCAACTGAGTCAGCGAAGCATTGTCTTTGATCGCAGCACGGATATCTGAGATCGCCGATAGCGCCAAATAAACCTTCTGCTCCTCGCGATTGCCGTTGATCTGATGGATCAGTGAGCGCTGAAACGCCACCAACGAGTACCCAGCAGTCGCCATCTCTACCATTTGCATTCGGCGCGTGTTGATTTCTAAGCACTTCTCCATTTGACGGGAATCACGGTATTCCTTTTCTTGAATGTCCAAATACAAATCCGACCCCTCGTCCACATGCCTAAGCAACGAATCCGTATAACTGTCAAGCTTTTCACGGTACATGACGATGTTGGACTCGATGCGCGAGTAGAAATGGAGATCCTCATACACTTTTCGGTAGACGACATAGTACATTTTGAGCGAATACTCATCCAGTTTGTCAGGAGCTACTTTTTGCAGGATCTCAATCGCCTCCATATAGCTGCCCGAATGTGCGAGTAGTTTGGCAAGATATAGCTCGGATTGCCCCTCGAAGGCAGCATTGTGCAGACGACTACCGATCTCTAAATTCCTTTTGATATAGGCGAGTGCCGAGTCAAAATTGTACGCGGCATACTCCCGAATCAACTGCACATCGATGTGGTAGCGGTCTGCTTCGGTGAGTGTAGGGTCATCCATGAGGCTTTTGATGCTGTTGATCTTCAGCTCCCGGCGCTCCTCATAGAGTGGTCGTTTGGCGAGCTCCTGATCGAGCACATCGAGCAGTGAGTCTAGCTTTGCGGCAAAGACACCATTCGAAACCACCAACAGCAACATCAACCCTAATAACCTATGCATGGAGAATGATAATAATTTTTCAAATCAATAGGGAACGAAATTACACAATTCGATGAGATAACACAGCGATCCCTTCATCGCTCTTCGTATTTTGCCGAATGACAGACCTCCAAGACACTTTGGCCTACCCAATAATCTTGACCGCACGGATGCATAAGTAGCATATATTGGCTAATTTTGCGCCTCACAATTAGATACATAGACGATGGAATTGAATGCATTGACAGCTATTTCGCCAGTAGACGGCCGATACAGAAGACACACCGCAGACCTTGCCGAGTTTTTCTCCGAGTTTGGGTTGATCAAATACAGAGTACACGTAGAGATCGAATATTTCATCGCGCTATGTCAGCACCCATTGCCACAATTGGAGAGTGTAGACGCAAGCGTATATGGCAAGCTTCGCCAGATCGTCGTGGAGTTTTCTGAAGCAGATGCACTAGAGATCAAAAAGATTGAAAGCACTACCAATCATGACGTCAAAGCCGTAGAGTACTTCATCAAAAAAAGATTCGACACACTCGGACTAGAGCCTTACAAGGAATTCATCCACTTTGGGTTGACCTCTCAGGACATCAACAACACGGCGATCCCACTACAACTCAAGCACGCCATCGAGAGCGAGTACATCCCAGCGCTCAATCAAATCGAAGCACTGCTCATGGACATGGCCGAAGCATGGAAAGACATCCCTATGCTCGCCAAAACACACGGTCAGCCCGCTTCCCCTACTTTGCTAGGCAAAGAAATCCTCGTGTTTCATGAGCGCCTGACCCAGCAGGTCAACATGCTCGACTCAGTGCGCTATGGTGCCAAATTTGGCGGAGCGACTGGCAACATGAACGCGCACCACATCGCCTATCCCGAAATCGATTGGATCAAGTTTGCCAACAATTTCGTAGACAACACCCTCGGACTCAGACGCAGCTACCCCACCACTCAGATCGAACACTACGACGACATGGCTGCCCTGTTTGACAACCTCAAAAGAATCAACACCATCCTCATCGATTTTGCCCGTGACATCTGGCAATACATCTCGATGGGCTACTTCAAACAAAAGATCGTAAAAGGAGAGGTCGGATCATCGGCTATGCCTCACAAAGTCAATCCGATTGACTTTGAAAATGCCGAAGGCAACCTCGGTATCGCCAATGCGCTCTACGAATATCTCTCTGCAAAGCTACCGATCTCACGCCTACAACGAGATCTGACAGACTCTACTGTACTCCGCAATGTCGGTGTCCCAGTTGGTCATGGTTTCATCGCCCTCAAGTCTCTCGAAAAAGGGATAGGGAAATTAGAGCTCAATCAAGCCAATATCGAGTATGATCTCGATCAAAACTGGGCGGTCGTTTCGGAGGCCATTCAGACTATCCTCAGACGCGAAGCATACCCAGAGCCATACGAGGCGCTCAAAGCGCTCACCAGAGGCAACCAAGAGATCACTCAAGAAAGCCTCAAGGTCTTCATCGATGGACTGGAAATCAGTGACGCACTCAAAACGCAAATGAAAAAAATTACTCCATTCAACTACACAGGTATCAACCCGCTGAAGTAAGAATAACAAAAATCATTTGATACAAAGCAGGAATCAAAGCGGAGCTATTTCGTTGAGGTTCCTGCTTTTTTGTTTAAAAACAGGGCGTATTGTGGCATATGTAACACAACTATACACGGGCACCTTTGAGAAGATCCAAGAGAAAAGTCTACCCCCGAAAATCACCACTCGCTTGTGCACACTCTTTGAAACGCTTATTCACAGTACTCTTCCACCATGGACCTTTAGTAAAAATCAATTTAGTTTTTACCCAAAGATTGTTCTGAAAACGTCTCCATTGCTCTCTGCTTGTTTGGTCTGGACGATGCTCCAGTACATACTCAAAGCCCATGTTGTGTGTCACTTCCAGTGCACAAGGGTTACCATAGAGCAACCTTCGACCCGAGTCGACATAGATATAACTCAACTTCGACTGATCCGGTTGGTTTCTACGAGTATCTTCTTTCACTTTGCGGTCAACCTTTCGTGTGGGCATATCTTCCTGCGTCATGACTTGAGCCCTAAGTGATACTGACGACATCACGGCTACAGATAGAATTGACAAAACAAAAAGAAAACGGATAGGCATCATGGATTCAATAATAATGACAAAAACTCAGAACGAATGTCCTCCTCGCAATCAATTTTACAAGGACATGATCCCCTCGATTCTTTTGGCCTTCTCATAGATCTCTATGACTTGATCACTGCTGCCCACCATCACGTTGATAGTGGCACTCGCATATTTTCCATTTTTAGAAGGCTTGAGCACTACTTCGTGCTTTGGAAACAGCGCTTTGACTTCATCAATCTGTGCCTCAGGCACGATGAACTTAAACATATATAGCGTCGGAAAGGTATGTACGCTTTCGAGCTTTTCCTTGAATGATTGTGCTGAATTGTCCATAAATAAAAAAGTCCTGACCAACCGATCAGGACTCAAAGTTATCTTTTGTTTCTCTACTAGAAAAACTTATATCTCTCGTCTTTGATATCAGCAAGTTCTCTGACCGCCTGATCAATGCTATAAGCCAGTCTCGCCTGTCTTTTGGTCGTGGCTTGGTTTCTATAGTTTTCGTAGTTCGATACTTCAGGAGCATCTATTTTGTTGATCAACTCCAACTGGATCACACCATTGTCGATGGCGAATGGTTCACTCACCTCACCTGGCTCCATAGAAAACGCCACTCCGATTGCTTTAGGAGCCAACCCGACGCTTGTCAATGAATTGCTACTCAACTTCAAGTTTGACATAGAATAGTACTTCGCATTGTTGCCATCATATTGGATGATTTTGTTGGCTAAAGCAGCTCCCTCGATACCATTGAGTTTTTGAGTGATGATCTCTGCTTTCTTCTCATCGATTACTTTCTTTCTTACTTCGTTCTTTACTGACGCCAAGTTTGCAGAACCTTCTTCTTGTTCTGACACCAAAGTAGCAATCACATATTGGTTTTCGATTTCGAATACATCTGACACATCTCCAATAGACGCCTTGTTGTACGCCCAATATACGATATTTCTTGCCTCGTTGAGACCTGGCAACCTCTGATCATTAGCGCCCAATTTGTTGGCAGATTTAGTTCTCAAGCCTGCTGCTGTAGCATTCGCCTCAAAATCACTGCTAGATTCAGTATCAAAGGCAAATTTCTCTGCATCTCTATAATAGCTGTTTCTTGTATCGTCACTCACATACAACTCCAAAGCCACTTTAGCTACTTTATATGGGCCTTCTTCGGATGCCGATGTCACTTTGTATAGCACATAGCTACCATTCTCCACCAATGGCCCTACTACCACACCAGTATCTGCTCCTTGCACAGGTGCTGGTAGTTGGTCAGCAGCGGTGTATGTTCTATATGCTCCTGGCATATCTGAATTGACAAGTGCATAGAGCGAATCACTTTCTGCCGTCTCAAACCCTTCTACCAATTTCATGATATCCTCTTTGACTACCGCACTATCTGTAGCAGATGGTACTACATCAATCACAACATACTGGATGGCTCTAGATGCCTCCGCCTTGAACTCATCTTCGTGCTTAGACAAATAAGCCTTCAGCTCTGCATCTGTAACAGACACTGCGGAGTCTTCGATCGAGTAGAACGGTACGTAGATGTAGTTGACTTCAGCATTGTTGTTTTCACTGGCATATACGAATTTAGCCTCTCCTTCTGTCGCATAGTTTGTCTTCAAGATGAGATTATTGTATTTCACACGCTGTCTGCTTGGTGCCAAGCTATTCTCAAAATTGTACCAAGAAGCTCTCTGCTGTGGCGTTTGTTCGCTCAATCTTTGCAAAAATGCAATCACATTTTCTTTCTCAAATGCTCCCGTCTCTGGGTTGGTAAACGCCTGTCGGATTTGAGGACTGATGTTGTCTCCTTGTACCATATCTACGATCTCCTCCTTTGAAACTCTGAGTCCCAACAATTTGAACTGAGTTTCGAAAGCATACTGACCAATCAGCGCATCCCAAGTCTGGTTGCGAATATAGTCCTGCTCAGCACCTGATGGACTTCTTCCTTGGTTCATTTGGAAATTGTATGTCATTTCCTCCTGCTTTGCCAAGAAGTCCTGATAAGAAATAGTCTGTCCTGCTATCTCACCTACGTCTGTAGACGCACCGAACAGCCTCGAGTTAGGTCCTAACAAATCTGCGCCAATGAAGGCCACAATAGAGAACCCAATGAGGCCGATCACTATCTTCCCTCCTTTATTCCTTAATGTATTAATTAATGCCATGAGTATTTTATGTTAAAAGAAGCGCAAAATAAGAAAGCCTCTCCTTAATATCAAAATTTTCTGTGCTTAGTTAAATCCTTGGATTTGAGGCTATTCTTCTTCCAATATACGAAGTTTGATTTTTTCGATCCGTGCTTCTTCCATCAGCATGATCTCAAAGCAAAAGCCTGGTATCTCAATCACATCACCCAACTCAGGCAAATTCTCATTGATAGTCAAAATTAAGCCTCCTAAGGTGTCGTATTCGCCTGTTGGCAAATTGAGCGCGTATGTATCATTGATGTAGTCCACCTCTTGTCGTGCGCTGAATATATACTCGCTTTCATCAATTTTGAGTTCGACCAAATCATCTTCGTCATGCTCATCGTGGATTTCTCCAAAAATTTCTTCGATAATATCTTCCAAACTCACGATCCCAGACGTCCCTCCATACTCGTCTACTACCAAAGCCAAGCTCTTATGCTCTCGAATGAGCTCAATCATTAGTTCGTTAGCCGCCATCGTCTCGGGCGCGATGATAATCTTGGTGAGAATACTGGGGATGTCTTCCGGCTTTTTGAAAAGCGCCAGCGAATGACAATACCCAATCACATCGTCTATTGATTCGTTGTAGACCAAAATCTTGGAGTGGCCCGTCTCTACAAACTGCTCACGCAGCTCCGTGATGCTATCGTTTACATCTACCGCTTTGATCTCCGTCCTAGGGATCATACACTCACGTACCTTGACACCTTTGAAGTCCAATGCATTGTTGAAATACTTGGCATCTACATCCTGCTCATTGCGATCTTCATGATCTTCCATGATATTTTTGATGTAGTTGTTGAGGTCCGTGAGCCCATAGACTGGCCGATCATCCGAATAATCCAACCCAAACACCTTGGTAATCAAAAATTTACTAGCCGCCATGATGACATAAACCACAGGGCTCAAAGCATAGTATATCAAAAAAATGGGCACCGACAATATGGACAAAAACCGGTACGGATTGGTCAAGAAAACACTTTTGGGAACATACTCTGCAGTAAAAAGCACCACAACTGTGGATATCAAGGTCTGAAGCAACAAAATCACAATGTCATTGTTGAAACTCGGGGGCAACCACGACTCTAGCCAGGGGTCTAGCAGCATGGCCATTAAAATACCATAGACTACTATAGTGAGGTTGTTTCCAATCAAGGTAGTCGCGATGAAATTGGACGGGTTATTTGATAGTTTGGACAGGATACGCGCAGACAATTTGCCCTGCTGCCCCTGCAACTCGATGTGTAGCTTGTCGCTTGTGATAAAAGCGATTTCAATCCCAGAAAATAGTGCTGAAAATAAGACAGAGGTTAGGATCGCTCCTATCAAGTATGAATCCATTGATTATCGAAAAGCTACTTTTTGTTCTTTCTAAATTGATATAAAAATAGGAGAGATATGCTTAACATAAAAATCCAATACGAATGGCTGAAGCCATAGAGCATCGTCTGATGCAAGCCGATCAAGAAAAACCCTACACACAAGGTAAAAATTATGATTTGAAACAATGATCCTCCCATATCTAAATTTCTCTCTGCTTAGTCCTCATAAGTCGTCGTATCCTCTTCAAATACTAGGTCCGCATCAAACCCTGTATCCACCTCTTCTTCGTCAGCGTTCGCTCCTGACGAGGGTTTTATAGTCATGACTCCTTTCGGTTTCAATATCGTGTATTCATCAAAATTTTGACTCGCTTCTAGTCCTTCTCCTTTCAAGATTTCACCATCTGATTTTATCGTCACAAACTTGTCTGTATGGACTCTCTCTTCATCTGGCACCCAGTTGAGCAACTCAGTATGCAGATCGTCACCTTTGGCCAGACTATACATCTGCACGTCTCCCTCTGCCTTGTAATAATCTTCTTCAGCAAAATAATAACCCGTATTGGCCCGCAGGGTAGAAGACAGTTTGCCATACCCGTCGTAAAATTCCAAATAAATCCCCTCAGGGAAATCACGATCATCATTTTCATAAACCAACTGCTTGGCAGCCACCAACCGGAGCTTGACCCGTGCCGAATCAGAAATCAAAACATCAATACTGTCCATTGATACTGATGGGCCATCATAAGTTTCTTGATCGAGGACAGACTTTTTGCTTTCGCACGAAATAAAACAAATCGCTAGTAATAGCGGAAGTACAAAGAATATGTGTTTCATATAATGAAAAAAAGCACTTACTCGCAAAAGTAAGTGCTTTCTTCTAAATGTCTTACAAGATAATTAGTTAGGATTCTTTTGGAGAATCACCGTCTCATTGATCCAACACCCTACAGTCATGGACTGGCCCTCTTCCAATCCCAATTCAAAGATTTCACCAATCGTTGGGAATTGCTCTTGAGCCTTAGCCATCATTGTCGTGTTTCCTGCTTTTTGGTACTGATTATATGCCGCGATGAACACCAATCTGTCGTCGACTCTACTTTCCCCTTTTCTACAGTCATTGTAGCTCTGGAAGTACAGGTTACCGATCAATGTATAAGCATCCGATGCAGATGGGTCATTGGCCAAAGCCTTTCTTGCATTGGTTCGGGCTGTAGATTTTTGTCCAGCATTGGCATACATCTGCGCCACATTCATATAGATCTCCGACTTTTTCAAATTGTCCTCTGACAGGTCGATAGCTGCATCATAATACTTGGCTGCTTTATCATACTCCTTCGCCGCGGCAAATTTGATACCCAACACTTTGGCCATGCCATATGATGGATCACTCTCATACACCAGTTCGCCCGCCTCCAAAAATGCCGGACTATCAGTACACTTTGCAGAGAGCATCAACTGAAAAACTTTTTTAGCCAACTTCGGGTCTTTGGTTTCGTTCATTTTCGGCACCAACTTGGTCTCGATAAACTCACAATTGACATCTACAGTAGCCGTCAACAGTTTGTCGACATTGTCTTGATACCTTTCGTATTTAGGGTTGCTTTTAGCCGCATCCTTCTCCGCGATGATGTCCGATATCAAGCCGTATTTATCGATCACATCCTCATCGGTAATATCCCCTCCACTGAGTTTGTATCGTCTTACGACATCCATATAGGCGACTAGATTGTTGTCAATCACATCTACACCATTGAGCTCAAACGTGCGGTCAAACAAATCCATCAACTCTTGATACTTGTCCTTGTTTCCTTTGTAAAATTTATACGCTCTGAATGCTTTTCTATTCAATACACCTGCTTCATCTCCAAAGTACTTGATACGGTCATCGTACATCTGCATGGCTTTCTCTTGATAGGCCAGTTTCTTCGCAGGATCTGCTTCTTTTTCTTCTAGGCCTTCGTAGATTTTTGCTCCGTTGATGTACAGTGACTCATTGAGATCAGGACAATTGTCTAGCAACCATTGGTGTGGCTCGACCGCTCGGGCGTACTGATCACTCTTCAGGGCATCTACATACAATGCGTTCTTCTCCTTTGCCTTATCTATATCTTCTGGCCATTTCCATCCTGGCTGAGCGATCGCAGCGACATTCATAAAAACGACAAAACCTATCAATAGTAGCTTTTTCATATTTCAATCAAATTTATGTTTTGATAGTTGAATTCTTTAAAAAGCGAAAAATTATGATGAACATTCCACTTTCTCAACTTATCCCTAACTAATTGTTAATTATATTTTCTTTTAATGAACCATCGGTCATTCAACGTTACGCCTACGATGAGTTTGAAGTAACTCTCCTTCACCAAGCCGTCCTCTTTCGTCCCTCGCTGCCCGTATTTGAACGACATATTCAATGCCGAGACAGCCTTCACTGGTAGTGACCAACCAAAAGTAATGCCATAATCGTCGATCTTGTGTCCTGCCGAAAGGTATGGCAGCTGCTCATAGCTCAACCCAAAACGATAGCGAACACGACTCAAATAACTATCTACATCGTTGTACTTAGGTGTCAGTTCGATCCCGAGTCCTGCTCTATATGTCTTCCGGTATTTGAGCGCGCTATTGTGCCCAAACTGCGCATCCTCTTTCCAATCAGTATGAGTCAGGTCCAGTGCAACGATCAGCCGGTTTCTATATTCGTAAGAGATCCCAATACCTAGCTCACTAGGTAAATCAAAGGTGCTGCTATATGTAAGGTTCTGTAGTGTATCCCCAGGGATGGTCACGTTACCAGCATAGCTCACTTGCCTGGCCAAACGGTCTCCTGCCAACTCATGCGACAAATCATATATCACCCCAAAATTGAGGTTTTTCTTTTCGTCAAGCTTGAGGCGATATGCCGCTCCAAACCCAAAAGTAAAACCTTTGTAATTCGTCTTTTCAGCTGCTCCAGTTGGGATTTGAGAGGAGATATCATCACCAGACAAAATGATTTTTTGATCGTCTTGCGTAAAACCAAATAAAAATGATGCTCGGACTCCTACCGACAAGTCTCCCACGACCTTGATCCCGTTGGACCAATACACCTCTGTGATCCCTCCTTCTCCGGTACGCTCCGCAATGTTCTCCACATCGGGGTTGCCAATCACTGGCCCTGAGGTGACGAAATTGTAATTGACCACACTATAAGGTCTTACCCCAATATTGGTTGTCATTCGGTCATACAAGACGGGAAAGGCAAAACTGAGATAATTGAATCCACCAGAGCCAGTCTTTTGCTTGTCTAAGCCACTGTTGGACGTACGGTATTCGCCCTGCAAACCAAGCTCGAATACACTCAGAACGTTGTAAGTCAACAGAGCTGGGTTCATACTATTGATATGGTAAAAATTAGGAGCAGCTATACCTACTCCACCCATACTCGCTTGATGCGCCATGCTTCTACTTTGCATATCGCCGAGACCAAATACAGAATAGGGGGAAAACGTAATTTGTGCTTGAGCCCAATAGCCACAACACATTGCAGCCACAAGAGCTATTCTACTTTTTATGTTCATTATACTCCAAAATCCTTTTCAAACCAACAAGCACCAATTCAGGGGCTGCAAAGATGGATTCTTTTAATTTAGATTCAAAACGATTCGTACCACCTCCACAGAGAATCACCTGTAAATCAGGCCAATTCTGCTTATACTGCGCTATCACCCCTTCCAATTCGGCCGTGATACCATTGATTACACCGCTTATTAATGCTTGTCGTGTCGATTTCCCAATCAACTTCACCTCATCAAAAGATTCTATCAAAGGCAAATTTCGCGTGTAGTCATTCATGGATTTGAATCTCAGCTCAATCCCAGGAGAAATACTTCCGCCATGATAGTTTTGCTTTCGATCCAAAAAATCATAGGTAATACATGTCCCTATATCAATGATCAATTGGTCCTTTTGGTTGCTTAGGCTCTCGGCTCCCACAACCGCTGCAAGTCGATCTAGTCCCAAAGTTGTAGGCGTTTCGTACAGATTCTGAATAGGAAGAGGGGTCTCGTGCGAGAGGTACAAGACTTCAAAACCCTCCCAAAACACTCTTTGCTCCTCCGTAGTAGCGGCTACACTACAAGAAATGATATGTATAGGAGCAAACTGCAGCAGTAGCTCTCTGGCTTCTGACAGCTCAGACACTGAGAGGATATTTAGCAATTGGTCTCCCTCAAAACATCCTATCTTTATCTTCGTATTCCCTATATCTACAGCTACAGTTCTCATCTTACTACTTCAAAAAAGAATCGTGAAGTTACCCAAGTATTAATTCCATGCCAACTCGATATTTGTTTACCCAAACATGCTTTCGCTTCTTTTCTTCATAGTTATATTTAATATGTCAAAAACAACCCTAAAACCGATAAAAGAATTAATAATGTAAATTATAGATAGACGGGTTCAGCTCATTTGTATTATAATTGCCTTACTATATTTAGTGTCCTCATGCGCAAATTTTTACTTCTATTTTTACTTTTAAACGCCTCACAACTCTGTGTGGCAAACACTTCAAATCCCGATGCAACCACAAGCACTTCTGAACATGTAGAAATGTCAGTAGTGAGCGATGCTACCGAAGAGGTTCACCACCACGCTCCTGCATGGACTGTAATTCCCTTTGTCATGCTCCTACTTATGATTGCCACAGGCCCCCTCTTTTACGAACACTTTTGGCACAAAAACTACCCCATTGTAGCCTGTGTACTAGCATCCATCGTTGTTCTCTATTACTTGTTTGCACTGCACAATCATCATGGGCCAGTACACGCCTTGGCCGAGTATGTCCAGTTCATTGCTCTACTCAGCGGCCTCTTCATCGCCTCGGGGGGCATCATGATCGAAGTAGACAAGGAAGCCAAACCCATGACCAATGTCATGATACTATTGATTGGAGCGGTCATTGCCAACATCATCGGGACCACAGGAGCATCAATGCTTTTGATACGCCCCTTCATCCGCCTCAACAAAAACAGAATCAAACCCTATCATATTATTTTCTTCATTTTTATGGTGAGTAATATTGGAGGTTCGTTGACTCCAATAGGTGACCCTCCGCTATTTTTGGGATTTCTCAAAGGGGTTCCTTTCTTTTGGACTTTACAGCACAACTTGATTCCCTGGGTTTTTGCATCCTTGATCCTTGGCGCTGTATTTTTCTTGATTGACAAAAGAAACAAAACAGATTTGAGCTTTGGAGAAGACACCGGTACTCCAACGAATAAAATAACCTTTACTGGTACGAAAAACTTTGCATGGCTAGCGGTCATCGTCGGGGCGGTATTTTTAGACCCCAACGTACTCGAGTGGGTTCCTGCCATCACATACGAAGGCCAAAAATTCTCCTTCGTAAGAGAGATCATCATGCTATCATGTGGGTTCTTGTCTTTCAAATTTGCCGACAAGCGTGCATTGGACGGCAATGAATTCAACTTTGAACCCATTCGAGAAGTCGCCTTTATTTTCATCGGCATATTCGGTACGATGATGCCAGCACTAGAACTGGTAGGCAACTTTGCTCAATCAGACACAGGTGCTGCAATGATCACGCCCAACACACTCTATTGGGGCACGGGATTGCTCTCAGGCTTTCTCGACAATGCTCCGACCTATATCAACTTCCTCACGGCAGCTATGGCCTCACAAGGTGCCTCCATTAGCAATTTATCTCAAGTTGTTGATTTTGCTGGAGGAGGTTCTGCCTTCGTCAACTCAGTTCTCTCGCTCAAAGCCATTTCGGTGGCAGCCGTATTCTTTGGCTCGATGACCTACATTGGCAATGGCCCCAACTTCATGGTCAAGTCTATCGCTGAACAAGTCGGTATCAAGATGCCTTCTTTCTTTGGGTACATTTTAAGGTTCTCCATCCCAATCTTGTTGCCTCTCTTCCTGTTGGTATGGTTGGTTTTCTTTTATTGGGGTTTATTATAAATGCAAAAAACCATAAAAAAAGGGGCGCAAAACGATTTGCTCCCCTTTTTTTATGTCTTGACAACTAGGGTTGTACTACAAAGCCAACATCTTGATCGCAGTGATCGCTGCTTCATCCCCCTTGTTGCCATGTCTTCCTCCTGCACGATCCATAGCCTGCTTTTGAGTCTCTGGAGTGAGTACGCCAAAGATGACAGGTTTATCATATTTTAACGACACGTTGGTTACCCCTTGTGCAACCGCGTCACAGATGAAATCAAAATGTCGAGTTTCCCCTTGGATCACGCATCCTAGACAGATCACTGCATCCACATCCTGACGTTGAGCTAATTTTTGGGCTCCAAGACTAAGCTCAAAGCTACCAGGAACATCTACCCTCACGATGTTCTCTGTCTTAGCTCCATGGGCCATCAAGGTCTGCACTGTGCCATTGTACAGAGAGCCTGTTACCTCTTCGTTCCACTCCGAGACGATGACTGCAAATACCTTTTCACTGATGTCTACTAAATTCTTGCTGCTGTAGTCACTGAGATTCTTTATTGCGCTTGCCATGATATGATCCTGTTTATATTTTTTGCAAATAAAAAAGGGATGGATAAATATCCATCCCTTTTATGAATAAAAGTCTTTGAATCTTAGATCCCTTGTAGTCTGGCTACATGCTTTACTGCATCTTGATAGACCGCAGATTTGTTATAATCTTTGACGATAGATTTGTAGTTATCCAAAGCATCCTTTGTACTACCCGCTTTTTCGTTGGCAATGGCAGCCTTCATAAGATACGTCGGACTGAACTGGTCATTAGCATTGTGAGCGGCTGCCTTTTCATACTGGCTCGCTGCTTCACCAAACTGCCCCTTTTCCATGTACGCGTCACCGATCAATGAATAGGTTCGTGACTGAATCAAATAGTCTGATGCGCTGAAGTCCTTCAAGTACTTCAAGGCATTGTCAAAATCACCTAGTTTCAAATATGTCGCTCCTGCATAGTAGCTTGCGATGTTGGCAGCTTCGGTCATCCCATAGTTGTCTATGATCTCCAAAAACCCATAGTTATTACCATCACCGTTGAGGGCTAAGCCCAAACTATCAGACTCAAAATAGTACACGGCTTGAAACATGTCCCGCTGTGCACTTTCATTTTGGTTGTCGACATAATATCTACCAAAAACAAAACCAGCAATGGCTACTGCCACTATCCCCAACACAATCGAAACGAGTGTTTTGTTCTTTTCGATGAAAAGCTCGGTTCTAGATATTTGCTGAGCAAGTGCTTCTGGATTTTCTAGCAAATCACTACCATGCTGCTCTGCGTCTTTTCTCTTTTTTGTCATTGTTATTCAAATTCAAGGCGGCAAATCTAATCATAAATTTGAATTGCCGCCGCTTTAGTCTTTTTAGCCCTATTAATCCTCCAAGAACGGGTATGCAGGATCTGCATATACGTCTGTGTAGGCCTGATCTGCAGTTGGGTATTCTGACTCTTCTGCAAATTTCACTGATTCCGTCACGATTTCTTTGATCTTGTTAGCAATCGCGTCCAAATCCTCTTGGGTAGCGATTTTCTGATCCAAAATCTCGTGCTTGATTTGCTCGATTGGATCTCTCTGCTTGTATTGCTCCACTTCTTCTTTGGTTCTATACTTTGCAGGATCAGACATCGAGTGTCCTTTGTATCTGTATGTTCTGAACTCCAACAGTGTCGGTCCTTCACCCGCTCTAGCTCTCTTGGCCGCTCTTGCTACTGCATGGTGTACATCGATCACCGACATACCGTCTACTGACTCTGATGGCATCTCGTATGAAGCACCCAACTGATCTAGTCCTGTGACGTTAGAAGTACGAGCTACAGAAGTACCCATGGCATAACCATTGTTTTCGATACAAAATACAACAGGCAACTTCATAGTCATCGCCATGTTGAGAGCTTCGTGAAAAGCCCCCTGTCTTACTGCACCGTCTCCCATATAGGTCATGCACAGCTTGCCTGTGTTGTTGTACTGCTCAGCAAATGCAATCCCTGCTCCTAACGGCACCTGACCACCAACGATCCCGTGTCCGCCAAAAAAGCCGTTCTCTTTGTCAAACATGTGCATTGAACCTCCCTTACCCTTAGAGATTCCTGTTGCCTTCCCGTATAGCTCTGCCATGATTGCCTTTGGGTCTGTACCCAAAGCCATAGGGTGGGCGTGATCTCTATATGCTGTGATGTATTTATCTCCCTTTTCCAAGGCAGATACTGCACCGGCGACACATGCCTCTTGGCCAATATAAAGGTGACAAAAACCCTTGATTTTTTGCTGACCATAGAGCTGGCCGGCTTTCTCTTCAAACTTTCTCATCAACAACATGGACTCATACCACTCCATGTAGGTTTCTTTCGGAAAATCACTTTTGGATTTTGCTCTGGTATTCTTTTTTTCTTTTACACTTGCCATTTCAAATAAGGTTTAAAGCGTAAGCACGCAATATTTTCAAGGTTAGACTAAAACACTTAGGTCAGCGAAGTGCGAAATTAGTTATTTTCACCACTTCAGCAAAGAATATATGTTTCTTCAATCACTCAAACTCAGCAATTTTAAAAACTATTCCTCTGAAGAAGCTCAATTTTGCGATCACATCAATTGCTTCGTTGGACTAAATGGTAGTGGTAAAACTAATGTATTGGACGCCATTTATTACATGTCCATGACCAAATCTGCATTCAACTCGATCGATAGCCAAAACATCCGCCGCGGCGAGTCCTTTTTTGTCATACAAGGTGAGTTTGTGCTGCATGAAAAACGTCGTACGATTCATTGTAGTCTCAAGAGCCAGGGGAAGAAGTTATTCAAGGTCGACGGGCAGGAATATGACAAACTGAGCCAACACGTCGGCAAGTTTCCTGTAGTGATGATCGCGCCTAACGACGATGAATTAATCCGTGAGAGCAACGAGGTCCGAAGAAAATTTTTTGACAGCATCATCTCTCAATATGACGGAGACTATCTCCGCCATCTGATTCGCTACAACCATCACCTCAAACAGCGAAATGCTTTACTGAAAAGCGTCAAAGAAACGCGCTCACTCAACGAAACGCTCTTGACCAACTACGACGAGGTATTGATCCAATCAGGAATGGTCATTGCCGAAAAGCGTCTTGCATTTCTCAATCAGTACCAACCTCTCTTCCAAAGCAACTACGATACCATCTCCGAACAACGCGAGGTAGTACACATCACTTACAAATCCAAAGCACTCGACGAGCATTTTCCTGAGTTATTTCGCGAAAGCAGGCCCCGTGACATAACCATGCAGCGCACCTTGGTAGGCGTACACCGAGACGAGTTTCTCTTCACGATCGATGAGCACGCGCTCCGAAAATTTGGCTCACAGGGCCAGCAAAAATCCGTCTTGATTTCTCTGAAGCTCGCTCAATTCGAATTCATACAGTCTCACCTGCAATTGACCCCCATCCTGCTACTCGACGATATATTTGACAAACTGGACGATGGTCGTATTCGCAAAATGCTGGACATCATCGCTTCTGGAAAATTCAAACAGATCTTCCTCACCGACGCACGCGAAGAAAGAACCATGAGCCTACTCAACCATGACTTCAACCCTTTGCGGGTCTTCAAAGTTGCCCAAGGCCAAATCATACCTCTCCAATAAAAGTAAATGCCCGACCCATCGATCGAGCATTTGGTACCACTCTATAGTTGTTGATACTATAGGTAGGTCGGTTTGTCTTGCATTTTTGGGCAATACTAAAGATTAACCGATCGTCATATCTGTCAACTTGGTGAGCCAAACAGAATGGTCCTTCTCAGTATCAGTTGTCTCTTTGTATTTGAGCAGTCCCATACACAGGCTATATATAGCCGTCATCAGTACCAATCTCCATATACTAGCATTTCTCTTTTTGCTGTTCTTCATCGCTCTCTTTTCTATGTCTCCTCTATCTCATGCTGCAAAAACTCTGCTTCTGCAAAATTGAGGAATTACCAATCTCCAGACAATACCTAAAAAGACGTATTCCTAGATTTTTCTGATACCTTGCCCATTGATAATGAAAGCAAGCATGGAAAAGAACTCTGCGAAGGTGCTCAACCTATGGAAAGAGTACTATACCGATCATCTCGAACACTACCGACCCTACAACCCCATTTCTCAACTGACCTACATGGCAGCATTGTTCAACCCTGGGCTATGCTACTGCTACATACTCAATCTTCACCAATTAGAGATCGAAATGATCGAGGGCAACGTAGAAGAAATCACTGGCATCAAAGCCAGCGAGTTGACTATAGATCGACTGATTAGTATTCTCTCTCCCCATGAAACAGACCTATTGGTTCAAAAAGAGGCTTTGGTCATGGACTTCTACTCCAGACAAACACCTAAAATGGCACTCAACTACAAATTGATGTACTTTTTTCGTTTCGTTGATTGGAATGGGAGGGAACGTACTATGATGCATCAATCTATCCCGCTGACGCTTTCCAAAAATGGCATCATCGAGCATGCACTCAGTATCCATACTGACGTGTCTCATTTCAATGTGCTCAAAAATGATCTAGTCTCATTCATCGGTCTCAACGGGAGTCCCTCATACTTCAACTGTGACCCTCAGACTGGGGGTTTTGACCTTAATCAAACTCCCCAACACGAGGGGAAGCTCACAAGTCTTTTGAGCAAACGAGAGATAGAAATTATTCGTCTCCTGGCAAAGGGCCTCAAGGGAAATGAGATAGCCAAAGTGCTCAATCTAGCCGTCAGTACAGTGCGTACACACCGCAAAAACATGCTAAACAAAAGCTCCTCGAAAAACACCGCCGAACTCGTCGCACGCTGTCTGATAGAAGGTGTGCTGACCTAGCGAGGCACTAACTCAAGCTCTATCGGGGCCTCTGGACGCAGCGTCAATAGCGGATTGAAAGCTCGTGCCTTTTCTCCAAGTGGTTTGAGCTCAAACGCTCTCACAAACTGCACAAGTAAAATTGTAATTTCTAAAAGTGCGAAATTATTGCCAATACAAAAACGTGGGCCTGCGCCAAAAGGCAAGTATTGAAACTTGTGCTTGAAATTTCTTTCGGCAAATCTCTCTGGTCTAAACTGCTCGGGATCATCCCAATACTGACTGTTGTGATGGAGTTGATAAATATTGATCATGAGCTGCTTGCCTCTAGGTATCTCTACTCCTCCCACGACATCATCCTCAACAGCTCGACGCACGATATTCCATATCGGCGGATAGTATCTCATGGCCTCCATGATCACCTGCTGAGTATATTTCAAATTACTGAAATTCATCGTGTCCAGATCAGCTAAACTCGCTAGCCCTCCGACTTCAGCGTACAGCTTTGCCTGCACATCTGGAAAATGCGCCAACAAATGCAAGGTCCATGTCATCGACAAAGCGGAAGTCTCATGTCCTGCAAACAGAAAGGTCATCATCTCATCCCTAATGCGCACAAAACCTCCCTCACCATCATGCTGCTCCAAAAGCACCGCCAAGAGATCATTGACCTCTTGGTCACCTACAGCTCGACGTGCATCTACACATTGCTGAATCAGTTCGTTGCTTTTCTGCACCATATAGTGATAGCGACGATGTGTCTTGGTAGGTACCCACACAGGCCACTTGAATGGAGACCGTATCCTATCTACGATAAATTCCTGCGCAAACTCAATATTCTCGCTCATCGTATCACGCAGCTCAGCGTGCTGATACCGTATCAGCGAATTGAGCAACACGGTCAAGGTGAGTCCACTCATCTCCGTATCCACACGAAATGTACCGCCACTAGCTATAGCCTCCAGATAGCCTTCTGCCGTATCCCACACAGAAGGCAGCAATTTCTTCAGTTCTGGCTTGTGAAAAGAGGGTTGCAGCAACTTTCGTTGTTTATGCCAAAACTCCCCCTCTGCAGTCAGCAAGCCTTGGCCGAGCACCCGAGCTACCTCCTTGTATCCTCGGCTCTTCACATAATTTTGATGATTAGTAGCCAAAACATAGTGTGCGTGCTCAGGATCCGAAATCAAGACAAAATCCCCCATAGGAAGATTGAGATCAACAGGGGATCCCCAATTTGCCGCCTCCTTCATATAGAGTATAGGAGAAGCTTGAAATGGCTTCAAATTTTTGAATGGAGAACGGTCAGGAAAAGCTTTGGTCAATTTCATAGAAAACGAAATTATACCAATTTTATAGAAATCTGCCTTTAAACCTCATACAGATTGTTTTCTGAACTTACGACGTGTTATTTCCTGCCAAATTAGTGTTCATTTATTACGATTAGTTGCTAATTACTCCGTATTTGTATTTATTTGTACGTAGTATTACGTAATTATACTTGTGAGATATGAAAAATGAAGCGTGCAAAACCTGTCAAAACCTAGAGTGTATCATCAAACGAAACAGCTATGGAGAAGGGATAGAAGATTATCTGGCTCAAAAACACACCATTCAGTGCAAAAAAGGTCAGCAATTCATTCTAGAAGGAGCACCAGTTCATGGGTTGTATTTCGTTTACAATGGCAAGGTAAAAGTCGCCAAAACTGGATTTCAGGGACGTGAACAAATAGTTCGCTTCGCAAAAGACGGTGAAATCATAGGACACAGAGGCTTTGGGATCGGGCAATCTTATCAGATCAATGCTGTCGCTCTTGAAGATACAGTGCTGTGCAACTTCACCAATGATGTGCTCCAAGACATGCTGCACAAGCTTCCTAACCTCACGTATGACTTCATGATGTTCTACGCAGACGAGCTCAACCGCAGCGAAACCAAGGTGCGAAAGTTTGCGCAAATGACTGTCCGTGAAAAAGTTATCGATGCATTCTTATACATCTACCGAAAATTTGGACAAAGCAACGACTACCTCAATATCCAATTGTCTCGAAAAGAAATAGCTGATTTTGCTGGTACAACAGACGAACAAGTCATCCGAGTCATCTCCAGTCTAAAAAAAGAAAATCTACTGAGAGCCAGTGGAAAACGACTTGGAATCATTGACTTAGACATGCTCCGAAAAGAGATATCTGAACACAACTTCTTTATAGACAGCTGAAATTAAACCTGTGCTAAGACAGTTTATATTATGTTTTATGGCATATTTTTTGAATTCAATTCGCATTTTATTTGCACGTATAAATACGTATAAATAAAATGACCGATTTTCAACCGGCACAGGCCAACAAGACACTTTTCCTCAACACACTCGCTTTCACTTTCTGCTTTGCAGCATGGATGCTCAACGGCATCTTGGTCACTTTTCTTGTAGACAACCAACTTTTTGACTGGACAGCTGTAGAGATTGGCTGGCTCATCGGCATCCCCGTCTTGACAGGCGCCATATTTAGACTGCCTGCCGGGATACTTACCGACAAATTTGGAGGAAAACCCGTCTTCACCAGCCTACTTATCATTTGTGCCATCCCTCTCTATCTACTCTCTTTGGCCGACAGTTTTTGGTCCTACGCACTCTGTAGTCTTGGTTTCGGATTAGCTGGGACCAGCTTTGCCATAGGGATCGCCTATAGTTCGGTTTGGTTTCCCCGCGACAAACAAGGCACTGCACTGGGTATATTTGGTGCAGGCAATGCAGGCGCCGCAGTCACAACGATGGTCGGTCCCAACATCCTAGACTACCTCACCGACGACAAGACCAACTTAGAAAACTGGAGACTCATGCCTCAGCTCTACGCTGCAGGACTGGTGATCATAGCGATCATCTTCTTTCTCACAACAAAAAACAAAAAGCCAAGCGCCGGCTCCAAGTCCATCTCGACATTACTTAGCCCACTCAAAAGCATTCGCGTATGGCGGTTTGGACTTTATTACTTTTTGGTATTCGGTTGTTTTGTCTCCTTTGCTGGATGGCTAGTCCCCTACTATACCAATGTCTACGGGTTCGACTTGGCCACAGCCGGAATACTAGCATCCTGCTTTAGCCTCCCCTCTGGAGTTATTCGTGCCTTTGGTGGCTGGTTGTCGGACAAATTTGGAGCACGTACGATCATGTACCGTGTACTCGGTGGCACATTGATCCTATCGATAGCACTGATTCTTCCCAAAATGGACATCTACTCTACAGGCAAAGGAGTCCCCGCCAAAGCATCCGGTACGGTGACCGCCGTCTCCCCCACATCGGTCTCCCTAGATGGAACTAGCTATGAGCTCACGCAAAAAACAGATAGGCTAAACAACGTAGAAAATGAATTTCACTTCTGGCCGATCAAAGAAGTATGGCAAGAGCCAATCGTCACGGTAGGTGATCAAATCAAGAAAAAGGAATTGTTAGCCGAAGGAAAGACACACATCTACTTTCAAGCCAACGTATGGGTCTTTGCTACTTTGGCTATACTACTTGGCTCGATCTGGGGGATCGGCAAAGCAGCAGTGTACAAGCACATTCCGGACTATTTTCCCCAAGAAGTGGGAGTCGTCGGAGGCATGGTCGGAGTACTGGGAGGACTTGGAGGATTCATCTGTCCTATTCTCTTCGGCTACCTGCTCGAAGGCACTGGGCTCTGGTCTAGCTGTTGGATCGTCATGCTAGCCCTCTCGGCCATTTGCCTCACATGGATGCACCGTGTGATTCAAAAGATGACTGATCAAGCCGCTCCCCAAATCGCAAGTGACTTTGACCGTACCAAAAATTAAAATTTACTTATTCAAATTCTAAGGCCATTCGTAGAAGATGGATGGCCTTTTTTATTGCCCCGCGAATTTTTCATACTCCCTTAGCAAGTCATTGATCAGATCGATCATGTGCAGTACCCGACCATTCATCTCCTCAGGAGCCATACCACTCATATCGGACTGCAGCTCATCCCACAACTCCCGGATACTATGGATCACTTGCTCGCATCTCACAGAATTGATCGATGCTCTTTGGATCTGAACCATGCTGTCCGAAAATGCGCTCACTGCGACCGCCACCTGCGTAGTATCATTCATCAAACTAGCATTCACCATTTTCATCAACAACATGCGCTGTCTCCCTGTCTGATTGATAAGCCTAGACACCTCACCAATATCTCCTACCAAGCGGTCCAACTCCTCTAGCTTATCCATAGATCTGGCACTCATATTCTGTATTTCCCGAGAGAGTACCATGAAGGGAGCTGCCTCCCGGCCAGTCAACTTCCCAGCATGAATCGCAGCGTTGATAGCCACCATGTTGGTCTGCCTCGAGAAGTCACTCATACTGCTGATCACCGTGTTCAATTTGTCTCGAATTGTCATATTTATAGCTACGTAGTAATACTTATTTATGGGCAATTCTAGCAAAAATTAATTTTTCAGCCTAAAAAAATGCACTTCTACGTAGTATTTCACAAAAATGCTAAAAAACGATTTTTAGACCGATTTTCGCACATAAACTGACTTTACTCCATTTTTTATATGTTCTAAAAATTTGTTTTATACTGCAATTTTGCATTTCCCGTGAAATTGCCGCCACGTATGTTTGTCAAATAACTACTGACACAGATACGTATCTATACGTAGTTTTTGCAAAACATAAATTCTAACAAAAAACTTAATAACATGAAAAATCTCTACTTGATTATCGCAGTTCTACTACTGGGCTGCTACTCCTCACAAGCCCAGCTATCGCTCAGCGGCGAGGTAAACGCCAGAGGTGAATACCGAAACGGATTCAAACGCCCCATACTTTCTACACAAGACCCAGCCTTCTTTATCGAGCAAAGAACTCGACTCTACGCAGGCTACAAAATGAAAGATCTCGAAATCCAAATCGACCTCCAAGACATCCGTATGTGGGGAGAGGATGGAATCGTTGACAAACAATACGGAGCCTCCTTTGGTGTGTCTCAAGCCTACGCGAGATACTACATGAGCGAAAAATTATCCTTGAAGGTAGGTCGCCAGATCATCGCATATGACAATGAGCGAATGTTCGGAGGACTCGAATGGGCAATGCAAGGACTCCGACACGATGCCTTGCTCTTCATGTACGAAGATACTTTGGGCCTGAAAATTCACGCTGGCCTTGCGTTCAACCAAAACCCTGCGACAGCTGGTGAACCGGTGAGACTCACAGGTACCTACTACCCTCCATTCACCGCCAATGGCCCATACCATGCTACAGGAAACTACAAGCACATGGAATACGCCTACATGAACAAAAAATTTGATGCAGCAAGTCTTTCCCTCTACTTCATCAACGACGCACGCCAATACGGCCTGGAAGATTCTGTCGCCAACCGACAGACCTATGGAATCATGGGGATGAAACAACTCAGCAAACTAAAACTTAACGGAGAATTCTTCTACCAAGGTGGCAAATACGCTACTGCAGACTTGAGTGCCTACATGTTCTCCTTGTCCGCTACACTAAAAACACCTATAACCCCCATCATCGTAGGCTATGACCACTTGTCTGGACAAGACCCCGACAGTGACAAGGTCACCAATTTTGCCCCGCTGTTTGGCACTAACCATGCCTTTTACGGATTCATGGACTACTTCTATGTTGGTAATGGTTCAAAAGGCGGTCTACAAGACATCTACCTCAAGACCAAATTCAAAATCGGCAAAGGAGCACTACTTGGACACCTCCACTATTTCCTAACCTCTGCAGAAGTTCTCGAAAATGGCTCACCGATAGACAAAGGACTCGGCACAGAAATAGATCTTGTCTATGTACGCAAACTGGGCGAGTCCGGGACATTCAAAATCGGCTATTCGCAAATGTTTGCCACAGACTCTATGAATGACATCAAGAGTATCACTAGCGAAACAGCTTCAATCAACAACTGGGCCTGGGCTCAACTCATTTTCAAACCAAAATTTTTGTAACACAACTTTAATTAATTGAAATTCAGATGAAACACGTATTCAATCACATTCTATTTCGCCTCAGTGCCTTTGTTGTGCTGATGATCATACTCAGCCAATGTGGGAGTAAAAAAACCGAAGATTCGACAGTAGTTGTCTCTGATGCCATCTCACAGACCATTCCTCTTGATGTAGAAAAGCCTCAATTGACCTTCGGGTTTATCAAATTGACGGATATGGCACCTTTGGCCATTGCCAAAGAATTGGGCTACTTTGAGGACGAAGGGCTTTTCGTAACCATCGAAGCTCAGTCCAACTGGAAAAACATTCTCGACCGTGTCATCGACGGACAACTCGATGGTTCGCACATGCTCGCTGGACAACCGATCGCTGCAGGAGCAGGGTTTGGTCGACAGGCTCAACTCGTGACACCCTTTTCGATGGATCTCAACGGCAATGGAATCACCGTCTCCAACGATGTGTGGTCCAAAATGAAAGCCAATGTCCCCGTCGACGAATCTGGCAAGCCCATACACCCAATCAAGGCAGATGCTTTGGCACCGGTCATCGACCAATACAAAAAGGATGGCAAAGCATTCAAAATGGGGATGGTATTTCCTGTATCTACTCACAATTACGAAATCCGCTATTGGCTAGCTGCCGCGGGGATCAGCCCAGGGTTTTATACGGCAGACAACATACAAGGTCAAGTAGACGCAGACGTGCTACTATCGGTGACTCCTCCTCCGCAAATGCCCGCTACACTGGAAGCTGGCACTATCTACGGATATTGCGTCGGTGAACCATGGAACCAACAGGCGGTATTCAAAGGAATCGGTGTACCCGTCACTACCAACTACGATATTTGGAAAAACAACCCAGAAAAAGTCTTTGTAATGACCAAAGAATTTACCGAAAAATACCCCAACACAGCCATAGCTGTAACCAAAGCACTCATCAGAGCGGGCAAGTGGCTCGACACACCTGGCAACAGACCCGAAGCAGTCGGCATCTTGTCCATGCCCGAATACGTCGGGGCAGATTCTGTGGTCATCGCCAACTCCATGACTGGAACCTTCGAGTTCGAAAAGGGAGACAAAAGATCCATGCCTGATTTCAATGTGTTTTTCAGACACCACGCTACCTACCCCTTCTATTCGGATGGCACTTGGTTCTTGACACAGATGAGAAGATGGGGCCAAATTCCCGAGTCTAAACCTGCCGAATGGTATAGCCAAACTATTCAAGATATCTATAGACCCGATATCTGGGAAAAAGCAGCCTCCCTACTTGTCGAAGAGGGCTACTTAGCCCAAGATGAAATCCCACAGACAGATGGGTACAAACCGGCTACCAAGGACTTCATCGACGGTACAAGCTATGATGGCAAAGATCCGATTGGCTACATCAATAGCTTCGAAATAGGCAACAAAGACTAACATACAACATGAGGGAGGCTAAACCCTCCCTCTTTATCCACGCTACACACATACTTAAATCACAATACCATGAAAGATAAGCTCATAAAAACATTCCGATTTTGTGGCCTTGGTTTCCTCGAACCACTCGTGAGACTCGCCTATGGTGAAGAACCTCAAAAAAACCTAACCAACTTTGTCAAAAAAGCACTTTTCCCAATTTTCTCCATCCTCATCTTCATCGCCATTTGGCATTCTGGAGCCAGCTACCTCTACCACAAAGAAGAAACACGAAAAATAGAAAAGGCACGAGAAGATCAAGGAGAAGAAGCTGCACAAGCCATGAAAGCATGCATCGACTCTGGGGATGTCAGCTGCCAACCCAACACCCTACCTTCTCCTGCACAAGTATGGGGAGCCTACCTCTCTCTACTCAAGGACCATCGCGCTATTGCGCAGAAAAAAGATGATTTTGCCAAAAAAACCGAAAAAATCAACGCCAAAAGAGCCGAACAAGGTAAAGGAGCCATTGCTTATACTGGCAGGCCTTCCTTCGTAGACCAAATCAAAACCAGTATCAAAACCGTGTTTGCGGGTTTCCTCTTGGCGGCATTCATTGCCATCCCGATAGGCATCATCATAGGACTCAGTGCCACACTACGCACCTCCCTCAACTGGCTCATTCAGATTTTCAAACCCGTATCACCTGTGGTATGGCTGCTTCTGGTATTTATGATCATCAAAACACTGGTCACCGATCCTGATTTGGACAAATCGTTTATGATTTCATTCATCAGCGTCGGGCTATGCGCCATGTGGGCTACTCTTGTCAACACCAGCATGGGGGTCTCCACCGTGGACAAGGACTTTATGAATGTCTCCAAAGTACTCAGGCTCTCTGTCGGCAAAAACATCTTTAAAGTCATCCTCCCTGCCTCCTTCCCTCTCATTTTTACGGGCCTGAGAATAACCCTATCAGTGGCTTGGATGGTATTGATTGCTATCGAACTATTGGCCCAAAGCCCAGGGTTGGGCTCTTTTGTCTGGGAAGAATTTCAAAATGGAGCCAATGATTCCAATGCCAAAATCATCGTAGCGATGTTCGTCATCGGCATCATCGGGTTTGCACTTGACCGTATCATGCTCACCATTCAGAAGTTCATGTCTTTCGACAAAGCAGAAGTGGCCTAATCGAATACCTTATCCTATTAACCATCAACGAAAAAGACATGGCATTTTTAGAACTAAACAACGTCAGCAAATCCTACGGAACTGGCAAGGACAAAGTAGAAGTACTCAAGGATATCAACCTTCACATCGAAGAGGGTGAGTTCGTAGCTATTGTAGGCTTCACCGGGAGTGGCAAGACCACGCTCATCAACCTAATCAATGGGCTGCTCTTTCCCGATACGGGAGAGGTCCTGCTCAACGGAAAGCCCATCCAAGGTCCAGGACCAGACCGGGGAGTTGTGTTTCAAAACTACTCCCTACTCCCATGGCTCAGCGTCCGTGACAATGTCAAACTAGCTATTGATGAAGCCTACCCCAAAGCCTCCAAAGCAGACAAAAACGAGCGAATTGAGAAGTATGTCAATATGGTACACCTCGGGCACGCTATCGACAAAAAACCCGCCGAACTATCTGGAGGGATGAGACAACGTGTCTCTGTCGCCCGAGCACTCGCCATGAATCCTGACATGCTACTCATGGACGAACCCTTGTCTGCACTCGATGCGCTGACACGAGGCACGCTGCAAGAAGAAATCGTCAATATATGGAGCGAAGATCAAAAAACCTGTCTCCTCATCACCAATGACGTGGACGAGGGTATCGTGATGGCAGACCGCATCATCCCCCTCAAACCCGGCCCCAACGCAACTCTGGGTCCTGAGTTCAAAGTGGATTTTGAGCGACCTAGAGTCATCACACAGATCAATAAGAACCCAAGCTACAAACACCTACGAAACGAGGTGATTGAATACCTGATCAAAGTAGGTGCAACTCGTCGCTCTGAGTCGCAAACGACCCTGGAGCTACCAGATCTACAGCCTATTATGCCAGGCCGCTTGCAGTGGGGCAAAAAGAAAGAAAAGGAGAAAGTCAAATACTTTTGATCCCAAGCAAAACCAATACTCAACCAACCTAATTCTTATTCAATTTCCACCCTACTTGACGAACGTGTCAAGACCAAACACACATACTTATGGAAGTTTTAGAAAAACAAATCATACAAAAGAAAGCCAATCTCAAAGGCAAAGACATCAGACCCGAAATGCTCGTATGTCAAAACATCACAAAGATCTATCCCACACCCAAAGGGGACTATACCGTACTCGCTGACCTCCAACTCAACGTCAAAAAAGGAGAGTTCATCTCTATCATCGGGCACTCTGGCTGTGGCAAATCTACACTACTCTCCATGATCGCTGGACTCAACGAAATCAGCGGTGGCCAAGTCCTCGTGGATCAAGAGGCCATTCGTGGAGCAGGACCAGACCGAGCAGTAGTCTTCCAATCTCCTAGCCTATTCCCATGGTTGACTGCTCTACAAAACGTAATGATAGGGGTCAAACAAGTCTTCCCCCATGGGTCAAAAAAACAAAAAATAGACATCTGCAAGTACTATTTGGACAAAGTCGGACTAGGTAATGACCTCCACAAAAGGGCCGTAGAGTTGTCCCAAGGCATGCAACAACGTGTCGGAATCGCCAGAGCATTTGCACTTAAACCGAAAGTTTTGTTACTTGACGAGCCTTTTGGGATGTTGGACTCGCTGACACGTGGCGAACTTCAGGATGTATTGCTCGAAGTGTGGCAAAAAGAGCAAATCACCGCACTCATGGTCACTCACGATGTAGACGAGTCAATCTTCTTGGCTGATCGAGTCATCATGATGACCAGCGGTCCTTTTGCCAAAATAGGAGATGAGCTAAGAATCCCCTTCGACAGACCAAGAGACAGGGTCCACGTACTCGAACACGCAGACTACTATGATTACCGAAGTTATTTGATGAATTTTTTAAACCATTGATTATGAAAAAATTGTCCGCGCAGTATTTGCTCTTTTTAGCCATACTCACCGTAGCAATTATTACCAGCCAAATACTAGTACAAAAAGCGATTTCAGATAGCAAAACTGACTCCCGCATCATCAACATCTCAGGACGACAAAGGATGCTCAGTCAGAAAATCACCAAGGCGGCACTTAAGTTGCAAAACAGTGTCAACCGCGAAGAGTACTATGCCACCAAACTGGAACTCACCAATGCCGCTGACCTATGGGCACAATCCCACGAAGCATTGCAGCATGGTAGTGGCAGCATAGATGTCTCAGAAATGAATAAGTCTGCAGCGCTCAATGAGCTGTTCATCCAAGTACAGCCTTATTATAGTGCCATATTAGATGCCGTCGACCAAGTTCGAGACATTGGCTATTCGGCTAGTCAATCGGGAGCTGAAGCAGAGCGGATCCACGAAAGCATCCGAACGATATCCAACAATGAGCCTTCATTTTTGAAATTGATGAACGACATCACCTTTGAGTATGACGATTTGGCCTCACAAAAAGTCAAAGAGCTCTCTCAATCTGAGTATTATTTGCTCGCGGTGGCCTTGGTACTGATTGTCTTGGAGGCCTTCTTTATATTCCGTCCGATGTTTAACACAGCCAAGAAAAAAGAATCGGAAATTTCGGAGTTGCATGATTATGTGCAAAAATCAATCTCATTTTTGGGGAAAAGCCAGGAAGACAAAACGGACGCCACCACACAAATCGCCCAAGCTAAAGAGAAAATAAGAGTACTCAAAGAAGCCAACCTAGAGCTCAAACAAAAGCTCAATGACATGGAAAATTCCAAAACAATTGCCAAAAGTGAAGAAGTAGTCAAGGAATCTCAAATCGACGCACTCAACAAAAAATACGAGAAAAAAATCCTGAACTTAGAAAAAGAACTCGCTAAAATCAAAACGTCTATTTGACGGGATACCGTTATTGGTAAGTAAGTATGTGTTTAAGCAGCCGCCTCCACAATCCACGGAGCGGCTGCTTTTCTATGTGGTAAAAACAGGTTTAGGCGTGTCAGCCGTCATTTTTTAGCTCCCCCTCTTCAGTTATCATTACATTCGATATTTCGAGGATATTCATTGATTACAGCTATGGTTTCTCCCGCAATTCGCACGTGCGATTGGACCGCCCCTGTAGTTGACCAATAACAGCAGCATTGCCTAAAAGTGAGCTTGAACTTTTAAACTCAACTCCTTTTTATGAACCCTATTTTTACAGGCATACTTTGTCTAATCGCTTCTCCACCAACTGCCAACCCCACCGAAAACCTTGCACTCGTAGCATTGAACATCGATGACCTCTGGGTCATGGTCGCTGCGGCCTTGGTCTTCTTCATGCAGGCCGGTTTCAAGGTCCTAGAAACTGGTATGGTCAAAAAAGAACACCGCTCAGGGATAGGAGCCAAAAACCTCTTGGACTGGGTTGCAGGGAGTATCGCATTCTTCTTAGTTGGATTCGCCCTCATGTTTGGCAACACCCTCGATGGCTTTCTTGGATTTCAATATTTTTTCGGAGACTCCCTTGATTCAGGCAAAATTCTCATTTTCTTCCTGTTTCAACTAGCCTTTGCAGGCACTGCTCTGACCATCGTCTCGGGCGCCATGTCTGGACGGACTGGAGTAGTCGCCTACTTCATTGTCTCACTGATCACTGCTACCTTGATCTATCCCGTATTTGGCCACTGGGCCTGGGGCAACCTCTGGGACACGACCAGTACTCCATGGCTCGCCGACATGGGATTCATGGATTTTGCAGGCTCGACAGTAGTACACTCCACTGGAGCATGGGTTGCCGTGATGGGCATCTACATGGTAGGGCCACGGCTAGGACGGTACGACGCCTACGGGCGTATCCAACCCTCCAAAGCCTCTGACTATGCTTACAGTATCCTAGGAGTGATGATCCTATGGCTCGGATGGTGGGGATTCAACGGCGGCAGTACTTTGGCTTTCAACGAAGACGTCGTTAAAATCATCCTCAATACCAATCTTGCTGGAGCGGCAGCATGTTTTACCGCTTTCTTCCACGCTTACTTGATCCAAAACAAAACGGACGTCATCGAAAAAATCGCTGGAGGAAGTTTGACAGGATTGGTAGCCATCACTGCTTGCTGCAATGTCGTCACACCCATTTCCAGTTTGATGATTGGCGCCTTGGCAGGAGTCATACACAATGTCTTCTATGTGATCATTGCCGAAAAATGGAAACTCGATGATCCCGTAGGTGCAGTAGCAGTACACGGAATCGGCGGAGTATTTGGCACACTGTGTGTAGCGCTCTTCGGGCAAGAAGAATTGCTCATGCACACAAGATGGATGCAACTCGGCGTACAATTCATGGGCATTGCGACCTGCTTTGTCTTCACTTCAGCTGTATCCTATATCATGTTTACAATCATCAAAAAAACCATCGGTCTCAGAGTATCTCCAGTCGAAGAAAAAAGAGGTTCCTTTGTCGGCAATGAAGACTCCCTTGATGTAAAAATCGACGAGTTCGACGACCAAAGAGTCGCGCAAGTCTCTGTCCGTGTCAGTGACAAAGGCTACAACATCTACAATGTCTTCGAATACCTGTCAATCAATCAAGAAAAACGCAAAAAACTAATCGCCGAGGATCGAGTCAAATACATGGATGAACAAGGCTCGGTCATTCCTCCTCTCGTAGCTGTACGTCAACTCAGTCTCATGCTCGACACGATGAAAGACAAAGCAACTGCCGAGCGAGACGTCCTACAGACACGGCAAGATGAATACGACAATAGCTTACAACACATCCACGAACTACAAAAGGGCGTGCTAGAAGATGAATCTGCACTCAATGACCTTTTTGACCAATCTTTTCTCCTCTTCAAACCCAAGAAAAAAGTATCCGGTGATTTCTATTGGTTCAAGCAAATCGCCGAATTCAAAGTAGTGATCGTATCCAACTGCATGGGACAAGGGGTCTCGGGAGGGTTTCTAGGTATGCTCGGCATCTCACTGATCAAAGAGATCTTCAGCACCAACAAACTGCTCTACCCCGACAAAGTCTTGAGGCTATTGGACAAGAAGTTTGATCATGCCCTAAGAACAAAAACACTTAGTGCCAAACTCAAAGACTCCATGGATGTCTCAATCATCATCGTCGATGAACTCAAGCAGAAGGTATATTTCTCCGCAGCAAACAACGGACTCTTCCACTACACCGAAGCAGGCAGCCTCACAGAATACACGGGTGGCAAGTGGCCCATTGGGCAGAGTCCCGAAGACGAAAAGGACAAGTTTAGCAGAGAAGTAATCTCCTACCTACCCGGCGAAACCCTCTACCTCTATACGGATGGGTACTACAACCAGTGCAATCCCAACGGCAAGGTACTGAGTACAGAGAGTTTCAAAGCCCAGCTCAAACTAGCCCAAAAAGTAGAAATAGACGAACAAAAACAAATACTCGAAGACGACCTCAAGCAATGGCAAGGAAAAGCTGAGCAAAGTGACGACATCCTAGTCATCGGCATCAAACTCAGGTAGTCCAATTCACACTACGTAGAATCATAAAAACCTCTCAAAAAAAGCAATTTGAGGGGTTTTTGAATTTTATTATGCAAGATTGCAGGTTTTATATTGACAACAAACTTATTTCACTGTGTCATCAAACCATATTAATGCCTAATTAGTCGTCATACTTTTGTAACATCTACGTACCAAACGACGCACTACGTAGAAAGACAAAAGACTTGACGTTATGAAAACAAACACACCTTCACTTGAAAAAGCCACTAAAATCAACCTACTTGATTTTAGTTCCATACAAATGCGAACCTTCCACCTCAGTTGGTTGGCCTTCTTCCTATGTTTCTTTGGTTGGTTTGCACACGCACCACTCATGAACTCAACCATTGGTCCAGACATGGATCTAACCAAGGCACAAAAGATCACAGCTTTCATCGCATCGGTGGGTATCACAATCATAGCCCGACTTATCATCGGCAACCTCTGTGACAAAATCGGACCACGAAAAAGCTACACATATTTATTGACATTCGGAGCGATCGCTGTAGCAGGATCGTCGTTCGCATACAATTGGGAAACTTACCTATTGTCTCGAATGGCCATCGGTGTGATCGGCGCATCATTTGTGATCACTCAATATCACACGACCAAAATGTTTGCTCCCAATGTTGTAGGAATTGCTAACGCCACCACCGCAGGTTGGGGGAATCTCGGTGGAGGCGTGACGCAAGCTTTGATGCCCTTGATTGCATCAGGCATGCTTGCCGTAGGCTTGGCCAACTCCGAACTGTCCAAATGGAGGCCTGCGATGTTTGTCCCTGCCGCCATCATGCTCATCGTGGCTTACCTATACTGGAGATTTACCCAAGACACTCCCAAAGGAAATTTTGCAGACAACCCTTCACTCAAAGCGACCAGAGCTGAGGGAGAATCAGGTCTATTCATGACAGCAGTCAAAGACCGCAGAGTATGGATCTTGTTCGCCATATACGGTGCATGCTTTGGGCTTGAGCTCTTCGTCAACGGACGTGCAGCGACCTACTATCAGACCAAATTTGCCCTCAACGAAACCACCGCAGGAATGATCGCTGCCCTATTTGGGTTGATGAACCTATTCGCTCGCTCAATGGGTGGGTGGTTAGGAGATCGTTTCTCCAAAACAGGCGGTCTAGCTGGCCGAGTCAAATGGCTAGTCATGGTACTATTCGTCGAAGGGTTTGCCTTGATTCTATTCTCTAGAATGGACATGCTTGGTCTCGCCATCGGCACAATGATCCTCTTCTCTCTATTTGTGCAAATGGCCGAAGGAGCCACATACTCTGTCGTACCCTTCATCAACAAGAAATCTCTCGGTGCAGTAGCAGGTATAGTAGGTGCTGGAGGCAATGTAGGTGCGGTCATCTACGCACAGTTCCTACTCAGAAGTGGCGCCACACTCGAAAATAGTTTCATGTACTTTGGTATTGCAGTAGTTGCCATCAGTATGCTCGGTCTAGGCATCAAGTTTAGCCAAGCCGACGAAGAGGCCGCCGTAGCAGAACAAAAGAAATTGGAAGAGTTCGAGAGAAATTTACAAGCCAAAGAAAAAATAGCCGCTTGAAAAAACAGCACATAAAAACGATAAGCCAGTAGACTCAATGAGAGACTACTGGCTTTTTTGTTCAAAAACCTCTCCATGAGAAAGCCCAATCAGTTTTCGTGCGATCAATCCCTGTCGCATCAACGCTACCCCTAGTTCGGAAAGTAAGGGGCTACCAAACATCCGCTGAAACTGCCCTCCTGCCCAAAGGCGATAGGCAAACTGTTCATTCCAGACCTTTTGATACGCCAACTCGAGCGTACCACGATCTATACTCCCGTTGTTCCAGTGCCTCAAAATCAACCCACTGAGTAGCCATGCCGAACGGATCGCCATTGCCATGCCATTGCCACATAGAGGTGTAATCATCCCAGCAGTATCGCCACACATCAAAACATGGCCCCAAATAGCTTCTTTCTTTTCAAATGAGATTTCATTGATCACCAAGGGTCTCTCCAACAAGAAATCAGCATTGCGCCATAGCGACGCAAGAAGAGGGTTTTGGTGAAGAACACGCTCCTCCATCGTCGGAATATCTACCCCTTTGAGATTGTCTCGATGACTTAGGTAACATAGGTTGTAAGTATCTCCTCCCACACTACTGACACCACAATATCCCTGTCGAAAGTTATGCAATGCAATCGAATCCTTGGAATAGTCCGTACGCACATGATACTTGACTGCTAGATAGGGTGATCTGCGATGCATAAACTCCCGTTTCAAATGAGTATCCAATTTGGAGCGTTTGCCAAATGCCCCTATCACCAAACGACTCTCAAAGTCACCGTCGCTCGTTTCTACCTCGAAGTACTCCTCGACATAGCGAACATCCCTAACGGTCGTACCTTCCATTACTTCCACTCCCGCACTTCTAGCTCTGCCGGCCAAAAACTCGTCGATCATATACCGAGAGATCCCAAAGCCACCCATACCCAAAGGTTGGCGAGCCACACGACCCTTGACCGATGAGAGTTCAAACCGAGAAATTTGACTAGGCGCTAATCCCTCTGGATACAAGTCATTGGCCCGAAGAAAAGGAACCACTTCGTTGGAGATATACTCACCACACACCCGATGAAAGGGATAATTCTTCTTCTCAATCAGTAAGACCGAAAGCCCCGCTCTAGACAGCAATACGGCATTGATCAAGCCTGCCAAACCTCCTCCTACGATGATGACGTCACGCATGGCTAAATATCAAACAAAATAATCAACAAATCGAAGTACTTCTCGTAAAATTGCACCAAAACACATCCAAAATGGCAGAAGAACTCACTCTCAACAAGACCCTAGGAAAGGAAGAAACCTACGCGACACTCCTTCCTCAAATCGAAGCGCTCAACAGTGGAGAAAATGACCTGATTGCCAACCTCGCCAATACCTCCGCTGCGCTCAAAGCAGCATTCGATTTTCTCTGGGTGGGCTTTTATCTGGTGAAGGAAGATCAATTGGTTCTCGGGCCATTTCAAGGGCCCATCGCCTGTACACGCATCTCCAAAGGCAAAGGAGTGTGCGGCACCTCATGGGAAAAAGCCAAGACCGTCATCGTAGACGATGTAGCTCTATTTCCTGGCCATATCGCCTGCAGTTCATCCTCCAAATCAGAGATAGTCGTCCCATTGTTCGTGGCAGATCAGGTCATCGGCGTGCTGGATATCGATAGTGACGCAACAGATAGTTTTGACGAAATCGACCAATCCTACCTCGAAAAACTCGCAAAAATGCTTACCCAAAACCTTCATCATTAATCACTAGTCTCCAGCCATTTTCTCCCCTACTTTTTCCTTGATGCCATAAAACTCGTAGTGCAATTCCGTGCCGTCTTTTTCATCCAGCCTGAAATCATCACTACGCGCATCATACAGCACTTCGTAAAACCGATCTCTCAACCCTCCCGACACGAGAATTTCCGTCTGGATTGATCCATCATACAACAAAAGCTTCGTCGGATAATTGATCGGCAAATGCAACTGGATGAAGTCGTTGATATACAACTCGTGATACCTCCCGCTCTGTCTAATTTTGATTCTTTTCTTCGTTTTCTGAAAACGCGTCCGATACAAATATATCGTACCTCTCACCGTCTCATCTGTCAAGGTCTGCACGGTATAGTTACGTTCATTGTAGTACGCAATCACCTTCTCGATTTCTCTCGGACGATATTTAAAAGTCGCTGCCTGCACATAGGCAAGTGATTCCTCATCATCCGCCACCAACTCCACGAATCGCTCCAATTTGACCGCATGCTCTCTTTGATTGTCCTTGCCGTCGTACACACATGCGAATTGGCCCGCCCTCTCCACATACATTCTATAACCCGACTGGTCGTCGACATAGAGAGTGAGTTCTCCTACTTCGTGGCGCTCCGCAAACACATACCCCTCCACTTCTTCGGGTTGGATCAAAAAATAGGTCTCCTCCTTGAGCGCTTGACTATACCCCAAAATAGAATCCGGAGGATACAATTCCCATCGCTGTTCCTCATAGTCCTTGACCTCTACTGCATCATCATACAATGACATCCTTGTAAAAGGCACACGCCTACCACTGTGTAGCACAAGGGTATCTTGTGCATACCCCACTGTGGCACTCACCAATACCCAAATCCATAGTATGATTTTGAACCATCGAACCGTTACATTACCTTGACCAACAAGTTGCATTTTTGGCTTCCTTTCTCTTTGTAGTTGACAAACCTGTCTTCACATTCCAACCCTTTGCAATGAAACGGTGTCTTATCCAAAAACCCTCATTCCTATGAAAAAAATATTATTCATTGCCTGCCTCACTACCCTGTTTTCGTGCAAAGAAGAGAGCCAAGAAACTCCAAACCACTCCAGATTAGCTGGAGACTGGCAGCTCACCGAACGACTCGCCGACCCTGGTGACGGGAGCGGGACATTCCAACCCACTAGCCAATATCTGATTCTACACATAGACACGGATGACACCTACTCACTCGAAGGTTCACTCTGCTCCTTTGGTGATTTCAACACCAAAAGCACTGGCACCTTTCGCGCAGAAGAGCTAAAAATCTATCCTGATGATTGTCCAGAGACTAGCATTGTCCCAGATTACGGTTTGCCCTATACTCTCGAAGGCAACCAACTGACCATCTATCTCCTATGCATCGAGGGCTGTGGCTACAGGTTTGAAAAACTATCTTCGTAAAGCACTGGCCTTGCTAAAGAAATGACAGGTCAGCACAAAATTCCCAGTCAAGCATCGACTCTTTTGTTGACTTTCCGTATTTACCCTCATGGGTAAAAGAATAGGAAAAAACCAGACGCTCGGTGAAGAAATATCCAATGCCATCACACATGGCATCACCGCATTGACCGCCATCGGAGGGCTCATCGTACTCATCGTCATGGCTGTACAGAGCGATCAAAAGTGGAGCTTGTTTAGCGCCCTATTTTATGGTAGTAGCTTGGTACTACTCTACACCTTTTCGACATTCTACCACAGTCTCACACACAAGACAGCCAAGCGTGTCTTCAACATCCTCGATCACTGCGGGATATTCCTGTTGATCGCAGGGACCTACACTCCCGTACTGCTGATCACCATAGGAGGGGTCACCGGTTGGACTTTTTTTGCGATTCAGTGGGGGATGGCTCTGATCGGTATCCTGCTCAAAATCTTCTTTACAGGAAAATACAACACCCTATCTACAGCGCTCTATGCCTTCATGGGCTGGATCGTTGTATTTAAGATCAACTTGGTCAAGTCCCTACTTCCAGAGCCTGCTTTCTGGCTACTCGCTGCAGGGGGATTTTCTTATACCATCGGAATTGTCTTTTACATCATAGATTACCGCATGAAATATGCGCATTTCATTTGGCACCTATTCGTCATGACAGGCACCGTCCTGCACTTCATCATGATGGTCATGTATATCTTCAAGACATAGTGAGGTTTGAAACCTCTCTATGCCTATTTCTTTTTGGCTGTAAAGCCCCAAGACCTGACCAGCACAACTACTCCGATGAGGAACATAGGTATGCTCAGCCATTGACCCATATTAAGTGGAATAGTAGCTTCCCATGCTTCTTGATTCTCTTTGAAAAACTCAACGGAGAATCGCTCCGACCACAACATTACCATGAATAGCCCAAACAAGAAGCCTGTCTTGATCTGCGTCCTATGGTGGTACCAAATATGTGACAGTACCAAGAACATCAAAAGACACGCGATCGCCTCATAGAGCTGCCCTGGATGCCTAGGAATCGCGAGTACGGCGACTTTGGCATGCTGCACACCACGCAACTCGTACGTTTCGTAATGCACCGTTTGATTGGCGGGTAGAGCTATGTGCTCCCCTACTTGATGATACCGAGCGATGGCACGTGGTATTGTCGTCTCAAAAAACAACTGGGCATTGTTGGCATCCAGTTCAATCCCCCGCTTGTAGGTCAACTTTATCGTCATAGGTATATATCCTGGCTGACTACTTACAATCTCGCCTCCTTCTTCGAAGCTCACGTCCTCAATCCGTGAGTCTATACTCGTAAACATATCCTCGACACTACGCGCAAAGACAATACCCCGGTCTGAGCCTGTCGGCAAACCGATGATTTCAGAATTCATGAAGTTGCCAATACGTATACAAGCCCCTACAAGCACCGTCACAATGGCAACACGATCCAAGATCCAAAGATAACTTTGGTCTCCGTGCTTGCGACTGTATAGGTAGAGCGCCACCAACATACCTATCGCTCCTCCGTGACTAGCCAGTCCACCTTCCCATATTTTAATGATTTCGAAGGGATTGGTCAAGTAGTAGCCCGGGTTGTAAAACAGACAATGTCCCAGTCTGGCCCCCACGACTACTGCAATCACCAGATACATAGTCAACTGATCCACATCCTTGACGTTCTTGTTTTCAGATTTGAAAATCCAATACATCACCTGCTGCGCGAGGATAAACCCTAAGGCAAACATCAGCCCGTACCATCGGACAGGGTGTCCCAAACCAGGAATAGTGAAAATGTCCGGACTTGGACTCCAAATAATCATCTCTAATACTGTCATGTTTCTTTATACTTTGCGCCAAAAATAAGGCGTGAACAAAATCAATACGGTAAATAACTCCAATCGTCCCAGCAACATCAGCATACATAGCACCCACTTGCCCAAAGTAGGCAGGTTACCAAAATGATCTACAGGTCCTACATCTCCCAACCCGGGACCGATGTTGCCCAGTGAGGTTGCCACCGAACTAATGGCCGTCATGAAATCCACACCAATCCATGCCATCAGCATAGAGCCCAAGGCAAAAATGCTCACATAGATCATGATAAAGGCCAGAATATTGAAGGTAATGTCTTTTTGTACCGCTTTGCCGTTGAACCGAACTGGTAAAATCGCCGAAGGATGTAGCTGCCTATTGAGTTCCAGCACACTGTTTTTGACTAAAATCAGATGTCTAACAATCTTGACCCCACCAGCAGTACTCCCTGCACTAGCCCCCACAAACATCAGGACAAACAGCAGCAATATCACTTCGTAGGGCCACTGCGTATAGTCCGCCGTGACGTACCCTGTAGTCGTCACTATAGACACAACCTGAAACAACCCATCACGAAAAGAAACCTCTAAAGGCGTCCCCATCGTCTTGTATATCCCAATACTCGTCAATGTAGCTGCCAAAACAGTCAGCAAAGCATAAGACCGAAACTCTTCGTTTTTGAGTACTACACCCAACCGACCATGCAAGGCGAAATAGGTCATGGTGAAATTCGTCCCTGCCAAAAACATGAACACAATGATCACATACTGTATATAGGGAGAAGTATAATAGGCCACACTTGCGTTTTTAGTCGAAAATCCACCAGTCGCCATGGTGGTCAAGGCATGGTTAAGCGCGTCATAAAAAGTCATCCCTCCCGCCCATAGCAGGACCATTTCCGTCAAGGTCAACGTGACATAAATGAGCCATAGCCTCTTGGCCGTCTCTGTAATTCGTGGTTTTAGTTTGTCTGGAGATATCCCCGGGGCCTCTGCCACGAAAAGCTGCATACCCCCAATACCAAGAAGTGGCAAAATCGCTACAGCCAACACGATAATCCCCATGCCTCCGATCCACTGCGTCAAGCTCCTCCAAAACAAAATACCCTTGTCTAGACTCTCAATGTCAGTCAATATAGTCGCTCCCGTCGTGGTAAATCCAGATATCGTCTCAAAAAAAGCATCCGTAAAATCAGGAATCGAACCGCTAAGAAGGTAAGGCAAAGTCCCAAAGAGAGACATCGTCACCCAACCCAATGTCACGATCAAATATCCATCCTTTTTCTTGAGTTCTTTGGACCTATTTTTTCGCGAAAGCGCAAAAATCAAATAGCCGATCACCATCGCTGAGAGGCCAGAAACTAGTAGTGCTTGAAAATCTTCTCCTCCAAAATAGAGACTGAATGGAATACAGGTCATCATGAAGGCGCCGTTGAGTAGGATCAGCAGGCCCAGGACATTGAGGATGACTTTGTAGTTGAATTTCATTTAAAATAACTTTCGACCTTGCGGATACACTCGGGTTTGGACAATACCACCACGCGATCTTTGGGCTCAAACATGAAATTACCCCTAGCTGTGATTCCCTTTCCTCCGCGTATGACTCCTCCTATCAGTGCTGACTGTGGAAAATCCAAGTTGCGAAGCTCCGCGTCAAGAATCTTGGACCCCTCTTTGACTTCAAACTCCACTATCTCCGCATCCACACCATGGATGGTCGTCAAGTTGAGCACCTGACCCTTGCGAATGTACCGGAAGATGAAACTCGCCGCAATCAGTTTTTTGTTGATCATCGTATCCACACCGATATTTTGTGACAGATGGATATAGTCCATGTTTTCTACAAGTGAAATCGTCTTAGGCACATTGTGATTTTTGGCGACCAAAGACGAAATCATGTTGGTCTCTGAGTTGCCCGTCACCGCGATAAACGCATCCATGTCGTCAATTCCCTCTTCTTTGAGCAGCTCTACATCACGACCATCTCCATTGATGATCATGGTGTTGGGCAAAGTGTCGGCAAGTTCAAAGCACTTGTCTCTATCCTGCTCGATGAGTTTGATGTTGTACTTTTTGCTGAGTTGCCGCGCTGCTTGTATCCCAATTTTACTCCCCCCTAAGATCATCAGGTTCTTGATCGATTCACGCTGTTTGCCTGCCAAGTCCAACACACGCTCCACACCATTGGGCTGACAGATGAAGTAGGCATGGTCGTTGAGCATGAACTTGTTGTCTCCGTGAGGAATGATCGTCTCCTCTCCGCGCAAGATAGCCACAGTAATGAACGAATACTCTGGGTTAAGATAAGCCGTCTCTACTAGGGTTTTGTCTTTGAGTTCTGACTCTTCGTCGATCGATATCCCCACCAGCGAAAGAACTCCTTTTTCGAAATCAAAGGTGTCTGTCAAGGCACTTTCCTTGAGTAGTCTCTTGATCTCCTTGGCAGCTAAGGACTCTGGAGAGATGACCTCATCGATTCCAATGTCCTTGAGGTCCAAAATGTCTTTTCGTTGAATATATTCCGTGTTGGAAACCCGGGCGATGGTCTTTTTTGCCCCTAGGTGCTTGCCTATGATAGAAGTCGAAATATTGGTTGTTTCTGACTCAGTCACAGCGATCAGTAGATCAGCCTTTGAGATTTGTGCCTCTTCAAGTACACGGTACGACGTAGAGTTCCCTTTGGTGGTATGTACATCCAAGTGATTGGAGATGTACTGAAGTCTATCATCATCCATATCGATGATATTGATGTCGTGTGCCTCATAGGCCAATAACTTAGCCAAATGAAACCCGACATCTCCTGCTCCTGCAATTATTATTCTCATTGAGTTCTAATAAGTATCGATCGCCTCTGACAAATATAATACATCCATCTAGGCGGTGACACCCTATCAGCTTTTAGTTGAATCATCAAAAGTGCGAAAAAACTATGGTTTTACCGCCCTTGTCATTTCCTTTTTGCCAGGAGGTCCCGGTAATTCTTCGATTTGGAAGCCTACCGACTTCAAATCCCTTTTGAATTGCCCTTGTGCACAGTAGGTCACCAGTACTCCTCCTTGCTTCAACGCGTCGTACATTTTAGTCAACACCGCCATACTCCACATCTCAGGCTGCTTGGACGGAGCAAAAGCGTCAAAATAAATCAAATCAAAGCTTCCTTCTTCAATTTGATAGTACAACACATCTGTATGCAGTTTTGCCAGCGTAAAACTGTCCGTGATAGATCCCCAATCGCCCCAAGGGCTCGCATGCACCGCTGCAAAACACTCCAGAGCTCCCTTTCGATCAAGCTTACTGGCATAGTTGAGCTGCTCTAGCACCTCGGTATCGAGTGGGTACTTCTCTAGCGAAGCATACGCAATTTCAAAAGCCATCTCTTCGGCTACCAAGGCAGTAAGCCAAGCATTGAGCCCTGTACCAAAACCGACCTCCAAAATCCGCAAAGACGATGCTTCTGGATGTTGCGCCCTCCAATACTTCACCCCTTTGTCCAAAAACACATACTCTGCCTCTGTCAAAGCTCCATGTGTAGAGTGATAGGTCTCGTTCATCTCTGGCAAAAGCAGTGAGTGCGAGCCATCTTTGGTCTCAAATATTTCTACTTTAGGCATTTCGATAGATCAATACGGTCGCATGTGCAGACACTCCCTCTTCTTTACCTACAAAACCTAACTTCTCCGTGGTAGTCGCTTTGATCGATACGTCCTCTTCGTCCATCTCCATCACCTCTGACAAGACTCGTTTCATTTCATTGATGTGAGGATTGACTTTGGGCCGTTGAAGACAAATCGTAGAATCAATGTTTCCTACTTCAAAACCCGCTTCACGAATGAGCTGCATCACATCTGCGAGCAAGATTTTGCTGTCTATCCCTTTGAACTTAGGATCTGTATCGGCAAAGTGATATCCAATGTCTCTCATATTTGCCGCACCCAGCAGAGCATCACAGATCACATGAATCAACACATCCGCATCCGAATGCCCCACGGCTCCATGTGTATGCGGTACCAAGATCCCTCCGAGCCAAAACTCCTCTCCCTCTGCTAGCTGATGGACATCATACCCATAGCCTACTCGTATATTTGGTTTCATCTACTATATTTTCTCTTCTATATGTAAATAAAAGCAGTCTCCCTACCAACCACCATCAATCCCGACTGTTTTTAAACAAAATTGCAAATATTTGCCGTCTTCGTCCTATGAAAACGTCTTCCACAAAATGAGTTGTCAAAAATGCAAGAACAACCGTCAGTCCCAAATAAATAGAAAAGCCCACCCAGGTATACCCCCAATAGAATACGATAGGGATTAAAATAAAATAATGCCACAAGTAAGCATTGTAGCTATAATAAGCCAAGACTCTAAAGATGGAATGAAATCGGAATTGCATGAGATACACCAGCAGAATAGCGAGAAGCATCGGCGAAGCGATTCTCAAAGCTAGCTGATGTGCGCTCTCATCTATCTGAGCAATCACTAGCAGTAGAACAACTACTGCGACACACCACAATCTACTCTGAAACAACCCTTTGCTCTGGATTTGGTCCCTCAACAAAAAGATCAACGCACCATAGCAGAAGGCATCGAGCCTATTGTGTGTATAGGTTGGATACTCGGCTATATCTGTCCAAATAGCTTGAGTCTTAGCCAATACACAACACACAATGATGAAGCAAGCAAACCAAAGCGCCCTTCTTCGAAAGGATGACCTACTCCCAGCCACCAACGACACGATCCATATCAAAGCATAAAAATGCTCCTCCACACACAAGGTCCAAACATGCTCAAACGCCCACCGGTGGGGCAATCCGGCATAGTTGCGATAAAACAAGAGGTACTGTTTCCACTCACTAAAATGTGGTATATTCTCCCCATAGATGTCTGCAAAAAACACCTTGCCCACTAGAAAGGCAAAGACTAAAAAGAAAAAATAAGAAGGGATGATCTTGGTCCATCGACTCACAAAATAACGCTGGTTGACGGAGGGGGTCTCTCTACTAAGCATCTGTACAACCAAGTATCCTGAGAGGATAAAAAAGGCATCAATATCAATGCTATGCGTCTCCACAATTTTAAAATGGGTAAGAATAACAGACAATGCAGCCATACTTCTCACAAAATCAAAGGCCTCTATCCGCTCCTGACTTTGTATCGTCTCACGCAACCTGTCGAATATCTTGTAATCAAGTATCCCCACGTCCTCTCCAAGCTATAGCGATTTGGCCTTTTCCCAATACTCGTCCATCTCCTCTAGCGACATCTCTCCCATCCGCTTCCCGTCCTTTTTGCTTTCGGACTCTAGATATTGGAACCGTTTGATGAACTTCTTGTTGGTGCGCTCCAAGGCCTCCTCTGGATCAATCCCAACAAATCGCGCATAATTAACCATTGAGAAAAGCAAGTCACCAAATTCATCCAAAGAGGCCTCTTGATCCCCTTTATCTATTTCTTCTTTAAACTCCCCTAGCTCCTCTTGGACCTTGTTCCAAACTTGCTCTTGATCATCCCAATCAAATCCCACACCACGGGCTTTCTCCTGGATACGCATTGCTTTGACCATCGCGGGCAAAGACTTAGGAACTCCTCCTAGGACAGATTTGTTTCCTTTCTCCTTGAGTTTTAGCTTTTCCCAATTGGCCTTGACTTCTGCTTCATTGTCTGCTTTGGTATCACCATATATGTGAGGGTGACGATAGATGAGTTTTTCGCAAATGCCATGCAACACGTCCGCCACATCAAACTCCCCCTTTTCTTGGGCAATCCGAGCATAAAAAACCATGTGCAGCATCAAGTCCCCGAGTTCTTTTTTGACTTCTTCATGGTCATCCTCTAGGATAGCATCTGACAACTCATAAGTCTCCTCGATTGTCAGGTGGCGTAGCGTTTCCCAGGTTTGTTTTTTGTCCCACGGGCAATTCTCCCGCAGCTCGTCCATGACCGTCAGAAGACGATCAAATGCTGCCAATTTTTCAGGGCGTTGGGTATCTGGCTTACTTCTTGGTTGAGACATTCAATATAGATTGGGTGAGACAATAGTTGACATTATGACCTTGATCATGGATTCTTTCGTACCATAATGAACAAAGCTATCCCCTTAATGTTTAAATTTGCAGCAAGTATTCGAAATTATGACAACAGTACTTTTAGGAATCGGATTTATTGGCATTTTCTTCATCTTCATGAGTGTCAGACTTATTTTTTTGAAGAATGGCGAGTTTAAAGGAACTTGTGCTTCACAAAACCCCTACCTGAACAAAACAGGTGAACCTTGCGGTTTTTGTGGAAAAACCGTCGCTCCTGGGGAGTCATGTGGCAACCCAGACAACGAAGTAGACAAAGTCCTAAGTAAATTCAACTAGCATTTTCCTTATTTTAAAGCTCTTTGGACGCTTGTATTTTGCTTGAAACACTTTTTCCTTTGTGCTTTCATAGCTTTGAATACCTTTGCGCTCCGCAAAAAACTACACGCATAGATGACATTGATAAAATCTATCTCCGGTATCCGGGGAACAATTGGTGGGAAAGAAGGCCAAGCACTTACTCCCAATGATGTTGTAAAATATGCTGCAGCTTTTGGTCTTTGGACCAAGGAAAACAGCGCCAACAAAAAAATCGTGATCGGTAGAGATGCTCGGCCCTCGGGTGACCTCATTACCAAAATTGTATCAGGTGTACTCCAGAGCCTAGGAATCGATGTGATCGATCTTGGACTCTCCACAACACCAACTGTAGAGATGGCCGTGCCTCATGAAAATGCCTCAGGCGGCATCATCATCACTGCCAGCCACAATCCCAACGGGTGGAATGCACTCAAGCTACTCAATGCAGATGGAGAGTTCATCTCTGATGCACAAGGCCAGCGTGTACTAGAGATCGCCGAGTCGGGAGAGATCGAGTATGTCCCGTCCAAAGACCTTGGCAGCTATACCCTCAACGACACCTACATCGACTACCACATTGATAAAATCTTAGCTTTGGATCTAGTCGACGTAGATTTAGTCCGTGGTGCAGACCTCAAAATCGCCGTAGATGCAGTGAATTCTACTGGCGCCATTGCCATACCCAAGTTGCTCGACAAGATGGGTGTAAGAGACTACAAGATATTGTACGATGAACCCAACGGTCTGTTTCCTCACAACCCTGAGCCACTTCCCGAAAACATCACTCACATCTGCAGTGAAGTAGAAAGTGGTCGATACAATCTAGGAATCGTCGTAGATCCAGACGTAGATAGACTAGCTTTTGTCGCAGACAATGGTGAGCCATTTGGTGAAGAATACAGTCTCGTGATGATCGCTGACTATGTCCTCAAAAACACCCCTGGCAACACTGTTTCCAACATGTCATCGACACGAGCACTCAAAGATGTCACCCTCAAAAACGGCGGCCAGTATGAGGCCTCTGCTGTAGGAGAAGTCAATGTCGTGACCAAAATGAAATCCACAAATGCCATCATAGGGGGTGAAGGCAACGGTGGCATCATATATCCTGAATTACATTATGGTAGAGACGCTCTAGTAGGTATCGCTTTGTTTTTGACCGCCTTGGCCAAATTTGGCAAATCTTCTTCCTTCTTGCGAGCGACCTATCCCAACTACCACATCTCGAAAAACAAAATCGATCTGACGGACAACATCGATGTAGATGCCGTCTTGCTGCAGATTCAAAAGAAATACGAAAAGCAGCCCATCAATACCGAGGATGGTATCAAAATTGAATTTGATAGTGAGTGGGTACACTTGAGGAAATCTAACACAGAACCAATCATCCGCATCTACTCTGAGTCCGAATCCCAAAACACTGCGGAAGTCCTAGCCAAAAAACTGATCATGGACATCAAGGAAATAGTCACCGAAAAAGTAGAGGACTAACCCATTATACATAGATCAAAACAAATGAAGCCCATCGGATGATGGGCTTCATTTGTTTTCTGCCTAGAGCAAACTACTAGGACGGCTGTTCTTTGAAAGTCACTTTGTCTGGAGCGGGGTATTTCACCAAGGGTTTAAAATTAGATTTCCAAAAATCCAAGTCCAAAAGCTTTCCTTCTTTATCCACAGTCAAAGACAGGACGACCTTCTCCCCATCCTCATCCAAATACTCACACTGCGCCACATCCCCAGCATAGAGATCGGGACGATCATTGTCAAAATTGATGCTCCCCATAAAGGGGTCACCATACTCACTGACTGTCTCAGGCACAGGGACTTGATCTGGAGTCACACCGACATGAGCCAGCATGGCATATACGATTGTTCGCTCTGGTTCCGTTATAGGACGGAGTTTACTCATCTCTCTAGGGTTTATTTTATCAATAAATCAAAGACAAAATTATTTATTCTATGGCATTTATACATATTTTGCATCTCGATCAAAAAGTATCATGACGAAAATTTCTTTTGAACTCTGGGGCTTGGAGTTATTGGAGCCCATGGGATTTCTTCTCAACATGGTGATGTGTCTCGTTTCGGTTGCACTGTATTTGCGAATGAAGGAAGAGGATGCCACTGACTTCAAAAAATACTGGACCAATTTCTACTGGCTCTTTGCTGTCTCCACTTTGTTTGGTGGATTCTCACACCTGCTCTACAACTACTTTGGCATGATGGGCAAGATTCCTGGATGGCTCGCAGCTGTCTTGGCGATCTCCAGCATCGAAATGGCTGTAGCCTCTCAGTATGAAAGTCGCCAAGACACGCTCAAAAACCTCGTACGCATCAAAGCAGTCATCATACTGCTGTTGTTATCAATCGATTTACAATTCACCTGGGTCATGGTGCATACAGCCATCGGCCTACTGATTATCTTGGGAGCCTCTGCGATACATCACATCCGTATGGGTCAGTCCCACTATTATCTCTTCCTGTACTCCATTGGCTTGATGATATTGACACTACCTTTCCGGCTTGGTGGTATTGACCTTCACTTATGGTTCAATCGAGATGACGTCAGCCATGTTTTCATGATCATCTCGCTGGTCTTGTTTTACAAAGGAGTCAAACACAGAGAACTCGCATTCAAAGAAGCAGTTATTTAAACCGCATCAGACGATATGCTACAGCTGGCACCACTCGATGCAACAGCCGAAGCAATTTCACCTTACCTACGTTGACCTCTAGTTGATCCTTGGCAAAAGCCCGAATGAAATAATCCGTCAATTGATCGGGGGAAATCTTACCGCTCCCTCTCCCTTCGGTCATGCCCGTATCTACTAAGCTTGGAATCAATTCGAACACTCTCACCCTGCCCTCCAACTGATAGCGCAACACTTGTGTAAATGCATGCAGTCCTGATTTAGATGCCCCATAAACTGGAGCAGACTGCTTGGGGACGAATGCTAGAGCCGAAGACACATTGACGATGGCACAATTCTCGTTTGACTCAAGTAATGATGACAATCCTACGGACAAATGAATAGGCGCCAAAAGATTGGTAGCCAGTTCTTCGGACACCCAATGCATCACCTTATCCTGCTCTGTGATATCATAGTTGAATTGTACTCCGGCATTGTTGATGACGATGTTGAGGTCTGTGTGTTCCGCTTTGACCCAAGCAATCAGTGCCACTACCTCCTCTTCAATGGTCAGGTCACTCTGATACGTGATCAGAGCTGGGTACTTCTCAGAGAGACATTTGAGTGCATAGGTGTTGCGCCCCGTCACGATGACTTGATTCCCCAGAATCATGAAACGTTCCGCCATCGCTAAGCCTATCCCCTTAGTCCCTCCTGTAATTAGTATTTTGTTTCCTGTTAGTTTCATTTTGTTTCAATCAATGGTAAGAGAACTTTAATCAAAAATTGATACGGTAAAGCACGTCTGGAAAGAAGCCCGTCTGCTCTACCACGTTGATTTCATCCGTTACCTCGTTGTAGCGACGGACAAATTCATTTTTGTGATTCGTGACATTTTGGAGATCGACGTAAAACTGGTGCGAGATCTTTCGTTTGGTGCTATTGAGACGTACACCAAATTTGACATCCCAGCGCATGTAGGTGGCCAACTGACTCTCAAAGGCCTGATCCTCGTAGCGCACTTCGTCACCATTGTTGAGACGAGTCGCATTGATATCTATCGGGGTATAGCGCTGACCACCAGCCATCGTCAATTTGGTATCGAAAGTCCAAGCATGCTGTCTTCCCAACCCAAATTTCCATTCCTTCCCAAACAAGGAGTTAAACACAAACTGGTTGTTGAAAGCAGTGCTCCGCAACACGTCATCACTCCCCCTATAGCGTGAATCATACAAAGAGGTCGTCGTGAGCCAATAGTAGCCTTTGCTGTAGAACTTCTCCAGCGTCAGTTCCAATCCAAGGTTGCGCCCTGTCCCCTTATTGACCAAAGAACCTCGGTTGTCAAACACAAAATCTCCCCCTTCGTTGAGCACCGAATAGCTGCTCTCCACAGATTCTACAGGCACATCGTAGAGATACTGAACGTAGGCTTCTGCCTTGACCCGCCAATCCACTCCCAGACTCCTATCATAACCCATCACTACATGATGACTCCTTGTAAAGCCAAGATGGTCATTCGTCTGCTCATATACTCCTGGACTCACCTCCTCATCATAGAACAGGATCGGGCTCGGGATCGCTTGGGCATGCAGACCGTAGGCTAAACTAAGGCGCTGCTTCGCATTGAACTCATAACTCACCGCAGCACGCGGCTCTATGGCCGTCGACTGGGTGTAGTAGTGATATTGTCCATGTAGACCATAGGTCAAGCTGAGACGATCGCTTATGTTGTACATCGCTTGCGCGAAAAGCTGAGTCACACTGTATCGATCCGAAAAATCCCGTGCCAGAATGAAATAATCTGGAATCCCATCTCCATTGTCATCAGGAATATTCGGCTGGTTATCCCGGCTCTCAGTGAAAAATTTCGGAATATATACTTCACTCAGAAAACCCGTTCGGATGGACCACCTGGCATTAAATTTCTTATTCAGCGAGGACGTGAAAGAAATACGACTCTCCCGATTGTCCACATTCACCGCTCGATACTCATCAGTCACAGTTCCACTTGCATCTCGAATGAAATTGTCCTGATAGTATTGATTGGCAAACGTCGATACGCCAACAGCTGATTTGACGTAAGCCCTCTTACCGAGACGACCAGTGTGATTGATTCCTAACATGCCCAAATCATCATCCACAAACGCATTTTCATTAGGGTTGGCAAAAAGGTCATCCTCATCAATCTCATCTCCATAAAAATCAATACTACTCAACCCTCCCATTCCAAAGATCTCAAAACGCCCGAAAGGACTCATTCCCAAATTGAGCTTAAACGACAAGTCTTGATAAACGGGAACAGCACTCGTCCCAGTCGCTGCGAGATTGGCCAGCCCATAGCGATATGACACGAGAAAGGATGAGCCATTCTTCTTGCTAATTGGTCCTTCGGCCAAAGCCTCCAATCCAGAAAACACACTCATTTGCCCCATGAACTCGTACTCCTCTGTATTCCCGTTGCGGAAATTGACATCAAACACCGCCGCGTTGGCATTGCCGTACTCTGCTGGGAATGCTCCAGTCAAAAAATCTGAACTCCGCAGCATGTTCGTGTTGAGCGCATTGACAGGGCCTCCCGTCGTACCTAGAGTAGCAAAATGATTGGTCGTGGCTATCGGCAGGCCATTGAGTCGCCAAAGCAAGCCTGTCGGGGAATTGCCACGCACGACGATATCGTTTCGCGAGTCATTGGGAGCACTCACCCCAGCAAAGGAGGCTGCAAGCCGCGCCACATCATTTCTCCCACCAGAAAAGCGCGTCACATCGTCTGGGCTAAAAGTCCTCGCACTTACTTTGGCTAGTTCGTTGAGTGGTAGATCCCGCTCAGAATCAGCCGTCACCACCACTTCATCAAGACTCTCAACAGACTCTTCTAGTTTGACCCGTAGCACGACCTCCTTGCCTACTGTCACGAGGACATTAGGAATCGTTTGGCTCCTATAACCCATGTAACTCACAGCCAAGGTCTGTCGTCCTGTCGGGACATTTTCCAGTTTGAACTGCCCGTTGATATCTGTGATCCCTCCAAGTATACTCTCCGTACCTAACACTTGGACCGTAGCTCCGATCAACGGATACTCTGATTGAGCATCGAGGATTGAGCCTTTCACCGTTTGGACTTGCGCTTTTGTTGGGAGCGTCATCACTGCCAAGAGTATACCTAGTAAAATGGTTAGTGTCTTTTTCATTGATTGTTGATTTTTTGACCAAAGTAAAAACCACACCAAAAGACACAAACCATTCGAGACCGAACACGTCAAATACCTACATGAACCCCCAATATTTGAATCTGAAGCCCTATCCTTACCTGCAACCTTTTTCACTGGCAAAATCCCCTGTTTCAACTAGGGATATTCCTGCTTCATTCTGGAATGATTACTTTTGGCCGCCATAACCACTAACCTTGCACATGCGTCAAATCAAAGAGGTACATATCCGATGGATTGGAATTCCTATTCTGAGTTTCATCATGACGTTTCTTATCGATGACGATGTGCATGACCAGATGTCACTTCTTGAGGAATTTTTCATTTCTGTGATTTTCACTGCCATTCTATGGAACGGGGTGTTTATGATTATCAAGTGGATGCGTAGACGTTTTGATGCAGTCAACCAAACAGCCAAGCGCCTTATCTTAACCTTCCTTTACTCTGCTCTTTTTTTAACAATAGGCTCAAATATGATAAGCGTTAGTTTAGGGCTTTGTTCTATTTCGAACCTTCAGTCCCCAGAGTTTTTCTTTCGCCATCTACATCTCAATTTTATTTCGGCTTTCATGATTGCCTCGATTTATGAAGCGACGTACTTTTTTCAAAAATGGAAAGAGTCCGTCGTGCAAAATGAGGCACTCAAAAGTCAACAGATTCGTACCCAGTACGGCGTGTTACAAAACCAGATGAGCCCACACTTTCTCTTCAACAGCCTCAATACACTCACTGCTCTCATCTCCGAAGATCAAAACATAGCCATAGATTATACCCAGACCCTCTCAGAAGTATACCGCTACATCTTACAAAACAAAGAGCGTGAACTGGTCCGTTTGGAGGAAGAAATCGAATTTTGTGAAAGTTATGTTTTTCTATTGAAAAAACGCTTTCCAGAGAATTTTCACGTCGATATACATGTGGGTCCCTCTCATCAACAACTCTACATCGCACCACTCACCATCCAGATGTTGATTGAAAACGCAATCAAACACAACACCGTATCCAAAAACCATCCACTATCAGTGAGTGTCCAGATAGATGAAGCAAACCATGTGATAGTCTCCAATACTTTACAACGAAAAACATCCCTAGAAAAATCCACCAAACTGGGACTCGACAACATCCAAAAGCGCTATGCATTGTTGGGTAAGCGAAAGATCGACATTTCACATGACGCTAACTATTTTACCGTCAAAGTTCCATTGATCGAACTGATCTCCGAAGTAGAGCACCTCCAATCCACCGTATAATCATGAAAGTACTCATCATAGAAGATGAAGCGCCAGCCTTTAGGCGACTGCAAAAACTCCTAACCGAAATCGACCCTACAATAGAAATCGTAGAAGTACTCGATGGTGTGAGCGACACCATCGAGTGGCTCCATACATATGAGTCTCCCGACCTCATCTTCATGGACATCCAGCTCAATGATGGGATCAGCTTTGAGATATTCGATCAAATAGAAGTCAAAAAACCCGTCATATTCACCACCGCATTTGACGACTACATGCTCAAAGCCTTTCGTGTCAACAGCATCGACTATCTCCTCAAGCCAATCAAGCAGTCGGAGCTCCAACGGAGCTTGGAGAAGTATCAAACACTCAAAACACAGCTTAGCGACTCCCAACCCAAGCTACAAGAACTCGTCAAAAACATCCAGCTCGTACAAGCCAAATACAAATCGCGCTTCCTCGTCAAAATGGGAGAAAAGATGATGTCTGTCGAAACAGACAACATAGCTTGTTTTCAGGCTTGTCATGGACTCGTCCACCTCATCACCCATTCGGGCAAAAAGTACCTGATCGACCTGACCCTTGACGAAATCAGTAAACAACTCAACCCAGAAAAATTCTATCGTGTCAACCGTCAATACATCCTCTGCTATCACTGCATAGCTGCTGTGCACAAATACGGCAAAAGCCAACTCCTGATCGAACCCAAGCTCACACTCGATGACCAAGTCATCGTCAGTAGTGAAAAATCCACCGCCTTCAAACAATGGCTTGGATGAGCTTTTGTCTAAACATTAAATATTTAACAAATTATTGCGATTTTGATAAAAATATGAGGCTCGGACTTGATTTCAGCTAAATATGCGACCTATTTATCAAAAAGCAATCTATCTTTGAACCCCATTTAGGTCTAATGCGTTTAGCATATACCCAAAGGATAAAACAATGACTATTAACACATTATATACCTCAAGAATGATGGGCTGTTGTCAGCCGTGTTGTTGCTGTGCGATCACGAGCACCAGTGGAGATATATTTTAATGCGTTATTTGGATACAGCAGTTAATCAATAACAATAAAGAAACATTAAAAAGCCTCTCCCACACTATAGGAGAGGCTTTTTTTAGATTAAAACGAAAAGCATACTATGCAAAGTTTCAGAACAGAACTCGAAAATCTAGACAACCCAGTCGTCCAACAAGACATCATTGATCTTGCAGCCAAGATCGAAAAATTCCACGGTGGAGACATCGATCCTGACAAATTCAGAAGTTTAAGACTGGCTAGGGGCGTATATGGGCAGCGTCAGCCTGGCAACCAAATGGTCAGAATCAAAATCCCTTTTGGTAAGATGACCATCCAGCAGATGCGACGTATCGCTGATATCTCTACAGAATATGGCGGAGGCAACTTGCATGCTACAACTCGTCAGGATATTCAGATTCACTATGTGAGTCTAGACCGTACCCCAGAGTTATGGGCCAAACTAGAGCAAGATGACATCACTTTGCGAGAAGCTTGTGGAAACACGGTGAGAAACGTAACGGGATCACCCATCGCTGGGATTGATCCAAATGAACCTTTTGATGTATCTCCCTACGCTCAGGCAGTTTTCAAATACTTCCTGCGTAACCCAATCTGTCAGGCCATGGGTAGAAAGTTCAAGATTTCTTTCTCATCAAGCGAAAAGGACACAGGGATTTCTTTCATTCATGATATTGGTTACATCCCAAAAATCAAAATGGTGGATGGCAAAGAAGTTCGTGGGTTCAAAGTAATGATCGGTGGTGGACTCGGTGCACAACCTGCTGCTGCGGTCAAAGCCTACGATTTCCTCGAAGAAGATCAAATCATTCCGTTCGCAGAGGCGCTATTGAGAGTATTCGATAGATACGGTGAGCGCAAGAGAAGAGTAAAAGCAAGATTCAAATTCTTGTTGGCGGATATCGGACTGGAAGAAGTGATGAAACTCATCCAAGAAGAGTGGAAATCGCTCAGCACGAAAAGCTACAAAATAGATACGAATGCAGTGCCTAAGCCTGCTTTGCCAGCGACAATTGCATTCTCTGACAAGGCATTGATCAACCCAGAGCGATTTGCGCTATGGAAAGAGACCAATGTTCATCCGCAGAAGCAAGAAGGCTACTACTATGTGGAGGTTAAAGTGCCTAATGGTGATATTGGCGCAGCAAAGGCTCACAAGTTTGCAGACATCATTGGCAAGTATGCCGCAGATGACATTCGTGTGACGGTCAACCAAGGCTACATCCTCAGATATGTCAAAGAGGATAGTTTGAAATCGCTCTTTACAGAGCTAGATGACTTGAATTTGGCAAACCCAGGGTTCGACAGTACTGCCGACATCATCGCTTGTGCAGGTACGGATACCTGTAACCTTGGGATCTCCAACAGTACACGTGTCGCTTTGGAACTCGAAAACGTGATCGAAAGAGAGTTTCCAGAGCTGATCAAAAACAACGACATCAAGATCAAGATCAGTGGGTGTCCTAACTCATGTGGTCACCACGGGATTGCTTCCATCGGTTTCCACGGTTCGTCTTTGAAAAACAAAGCCAACAAAAAGGTCTTGCCAGCTGTGCAAGTGCTACTCGGTGGAGGTATCGACAAAGACGGAGATGGCTACATCGCTGAGAAAGTCATCAAAGTGCCGAGTAAGAAAGCACCGGATGTATTGAGAGTCTTGTTCAACGACTATGATGACAATGCAGAAGAGGGTGAGTACTACGCGACATACTTCAGAAGACAAGGCAAAGATTACTTCTACCAATTGCTGAAATTCTTGGCAGACACGGACAATCTCGTAGACTCTGACTATGTGGACTGGGGCAAAGACCAGCAGTTCAAAGTAGAGACTGAGGTCGGAGAATGTGCGGGCGTGATCATCGATTTGTTCGCGACACTGATGTTCGAGGCAGAAGAGAAAGCAGAGTGGGCCAAACAAGCCTATGAGCTCGACCACTATGCTGATTCGATCTATCACGCTTACAACGTCTTCATCAACGGAGCTAAGGCACTATTGGTAGACAGAGGTGTCTCTGTCAATACCCAAGCAGGCATCATGCAGAGCTTTGACGAAGAGTTCGGTTCTGATTTCGAAGGAGTTGTGGGATCATCCTACACAGATTTTGTTTTGAGAATCAAGCAAAACGAACCGACGAAAGAATGGGCGGAGAAATACATCGCAGAGGCAGACGCATATTTGGCGAGAGTCAAAGAAGTACAAGCTGCTGAAGCAGAAACCGTATAAGTCACAGACACAAAACGAAACACACCCTTCTGTATCCCTCACTGAGGACGCTATGGAAGGGTATTTTTTTATTTCCTATTCAGGAAAGATTGAATTAGTGTATTGAATAACCAAGTGCGTTTCCAATCCGCTAATTAGCATAAATTTACCGTATGGCACGCAAAGCAAAACTCACACTCGTAGGTGCTGGTCCCGGAGATCCGGATTTGATCACGCTCAAAGGCATCAAAGCACTCGAAGATGCAGATGTCGTACTCTACGACGCGCTGGCCAATGAGAGTCTACTCGACTATTGTAAAGAGGGAGTCATCAAGACTTTCGTCGGTAAGCGGGCAGGCTTCCACGTGTATCAGCAAGACAAAATCAACGAAACAATCGTCAGTGAGGCCTTGGCTCATGGGCATGTCGTTCGTCTCAAAGGGGGAGACCCTTACGTCTTTGGTAGAGGACACGAAGAACTAGAGTATGCCGAAGCGAATGGTGTAGAGGTAGAGATCGTACCAGGTGTGACGAGTGCCATCTCGGTGCCTGCCCTCAACCAGATTCCCCTCACCCGTCGTGGGCTCAACGAGAGTTTTTGGGTGATGACAGCCGTCAAAAGCGATGGTAGTCTGGCTGCAGACATAGAGCTGGCCACACAATCCACCGCCACCGTCGTGATCCTGATGGGGATGAAACGACTCGAAGAAATCATGGCTGTGTTCGTCAAGCATGGGAAACAAGATACGCCGGCCGCAGTGATCCAAAACGGTTCAAGAGAAGACCAACAGATCGTTATCGGTACCGTAGAGAACTTGGTGCAGCTGGTGTTGGAAAAAGACCTCCAATCACCCGCCATCATCGTCGTAGGACAAACCGTCCAACTCGGTCAGGCCAAACTCAACAAGGAAATCAACAAGCTCAATTTATAATCTATCTCGAATAGTGCACACATGACTGACACAGGCAACAATCTTTTTCCAGTATTTTTCAAACTCGAAGACATGAACCTACTCATCGTAGGCGGAGGCTATGTGGGTCGTGAAAAGCTCGGTGCAGTACTCAAAAACAGCCCCAAAGCGACCATCAGGATAATCGCCATTGAGATGAGTGCCGAAATCAAAGCAATGGCGAAGGGCTACCCAAATATTTCGTTGGTCGAAAAGCCATTCGATCCTTCTGACCTAGCGGGAATCAACTTAGCTATCGTCGGTATAGATGATCCAGAGACCAGTGCGAGCATCCAGGCTATATGTCGCCAACAAAACATCCTCGTCAATGTAGCAGACAAACCTGCGTTGTGTGACTTCTATCTTGGTTCAGTTGTCAAGAAAGGAGATCTCAAAATCGCCATCTCCACCAATGGAAAGTCACCAACAGTCGCCAAACGTATGCGTGAAATGCTCACCGAGGTGATCCCCGAGACCATAGATGATGTCCTCGACCAAATGGCCAAAGTCCGAGACAAACTCAAAGGTGACTTTGACTACAAAATCAAAAAATTGGATGAAATTACAAAGGATTGGAAGGCATAAAGGGCTAAACCTTTCGATAATCTTTCCTTGCTAGCAAAGTAGATATATACCGTCCATCGTTTTCAAACGTTTCCTATATTCGTTATATTCAACGTCTTAATCACCCTGTTAATTTAAATCACAAGGCTCAAACCACTTATGGTGTAGACTAGTGAAAATAGCTGTCTGAACATTTCGTAAAAAACTACAGTATAACGACATCCAAAAATAGACCATGAACGCACCAATAGACTGTATCTTGTTGATTGACGACAATCCAGATGACAACTTCTTCCACGAACGCGTTATTCGCAAAGGAAATTATGCAAAATCAGTCGTTGCTATCCAGTCCGGACAAAAAGCACTCGACTACCTCATCAGCCGAGACGCGCACCCAGACAAACACCCACAACTCATTCTATTAGACATCAACATGCCAGGAATGAATGGGTGGGAATTTATCGAAGAGTATAAAAAACTAGACTTAAAGTTCCAGTCCCAAATCATGGTTATCATGCTGACCACTTCAACCAATCCAGACGATCAGACCAAAGCGGAATCACTAGATCTACTCTCAGAATTTAAAACTAAACCTCTCACTACTGACATGATGGATGAAATAGTCAAAAAGCATTTTAGCTAAAAAAGTTATTAGATGTTGACTTTGCCCCAGTTTGAATCAAAATATGAACGATTGCTTCTCATTCATTTTTGATCAAATTATTAACCCTACAAGAAACTAATTGACCCAAATGGGTTTCAAAGTACTACGAGACACTGGATTAGTTTCGTAAATCATGAATCAACCTTACCTGACATCTCCACATGAAAGTATTGGTCTACTTTAAATACCTATAAATCCCCATCCCTCTAAGGAACTTTTTCGTAATGGTATCAAGTTATCATTAACAACATTTGTTCATCATGAAATATACAAGCATCGTACTCCTCGTTCTGATCACTGCCTGCAACACTCAGGGACAAGACAAGAAAAACACTGCTCTTAGCCGCTATACCGTAGACAAAACGGATGCACAATGGAAGTCCGAATTGAGCGAACTAGAGTACTATATTCTCCGTCAAAAGGGCACCGAACAGCCAGGGACCGGAGTATATACAGACCACAAAGAAATAGGGTTATACTCCTGTGCGGCTTGTAACAATCCTCTGTTTAATTCCAATGCCAAATTTGACTCACACTGTGGCTGGCCCAGCTACTTCGAATATGCTACAGACAGCAGCGTAGTACAAGCCAAAGATACTTCTCACGGCATGATACGTACTGAGATCATGTGTGCCCGATGTGGTGGTCATCTAGGCCATGTCTTCAATGACGGGCCTCCTCCTACTGGCCTACGATACTGCATCAATTCTGGAGCTCTTTCATTCGACAAGCAGGACTGACTCTATCCTCATCATACCACGACCTTATACAGCGTATCTGCTATACGGGTCACGAGGATCTGAATAATTCGCTTGTTGTACTCGTTATAGTGCAAGTGGTAGCCCGAGAGCTCCTCAAGGGTCATCATCCCCACGATTACTCCTAACAGCTGGTTCTTGATTTTGGGGCGCTTCTGTAGCCAAATACCTATCCTGTTGCGGTATTCCTCTTTGTTTGGAGCATGGACAACCGCTAGTTCGAAGGTTTTCTCCTTGGCCACCAAGGCCATGACAAGCTCATGTTGTAACTTAACGATGGGCCTAATGATGCCATTCTGAAACCTCTCCGCTTCCCCACTTCGCCTCGTAGTGGCCACTGGTATCTCGGGGCGAAGCTCTACTATCTCTTGGTCTGGACGTGTCATGGCTAGAAGCAAAAAACGAGGATCAATGCTGATCCTCGTTTTTTGCTTTATGGTTCTTATACTTCTTCGTAATCGACATAATCACCCCCTTTGAAATCGTGCTTATCCACCTTTCCCTTCTTCTGCTTGGGTACATAGTCGATATGTACATTGCCCTCCGACGGTTGGCGTTGTTGATAGTTCTGTTGTGTTGTGTTTTGTCTTGATTGATTGGCCATGTTGCCAAAAAACATCCGAACCAAGAACCCTCCCAGCTTGAATACAATCCAAAAGAACAGAAAAAATATGACAATAAACTTCAACATAAAATCACGGGTGCTTAACGACTCAAATACAGGTTACGCTCGCTGTACAACTTGAGGAAATAATCATCCATCAAATCGTCAATGAAATAGATCGCTTCACCTGTAGATTTCATCTCTGGTCCGAGCTCCTTATTGACATTCGGAAACTTATTGAACGAGAAAACAGGCTCTTTGATCGCGTATCCTTTTTTCTTTGGGTTGAAATCAAAGTCTTTGACTTTTTTCTCCCCCAGCATCACCTTCGTAGCGTAGTTCACATACGGCTCATCGTAGGCCTTGCAAATAAATGGAACGGTACGAGATGCTCTAGGGTTTGCCTCAATGATATAAACTTGATCGTCTTTGATCGCAAACTGGATATTGATCAAGCCTACTGTATTGAGAGCTTTCGCTATTTTCTTGGTATAATCCTCAATTTTTCGAATCACCAAATCACCCAAATTGTAAGGAGGCAATACTGCAAACGAATCTCCTGAATGAATCCCGGCTGGCTCGATGTGCTGCATGATTCCAATGATGTACACATCCTCTCCATCACAGATCGCGTCTGCCTCTGCCTCTTGAGCATTTTCTAAAAAGTGGTCCAGTAAGACTCGGTTACCAGGAATGGTTCTGAATATCTCCACCACATGCTCCTCAAGTTCCTCCTCGTTGATCACGATTTTCATCCCTTGCCCTCCGAGTACATAAGACGGTCTCACCAACATAGGAAAGCCAATCGTTTTGGCTAGTTCCAATGCTTCGTCGGCATTTTCAATCACTCCAAACTCTGGGTAAGGGATTTCATTTTCTTTGAGCAGATCAGAGAACGACCCTCTGTCTTCTGCCAAATCCAAAGCCTTGTAACTCGTTCCTAAAATCTTGATACCATATTTGTCTAGCTTTTCTGCAAGCTTAAGAGCAGTCTGCCCTCCTAATTGAACGATAACTCCTTCTGGCTTCTCGAGTTGGATAATCTCGTAGAGATGCTCCCAAAACACAGGTTCAAAATACAGCTTGTCGGCAATATCAAAATCTGTCGAAACCGTCTCAGGGTTACAGTTGATCATGATCGTCTCGTATCCACACTCCTTGGCAGCCAAGATGCCATGTACACACGAATAATCAAACTCAATGCCTTGTCCGATACGATTAGGCCCCGAACCCAACACGATTATTTTCTTTTTGTCAGAGGGCTTGGATTCGTTCTCCTCTCCAAACGTAGAATAATAGTATGGTGTTTTCGCGTCAAACTCTCCCGCGCAAGTGTCCACAGTCTTGTAGGTTCTTTTGATCCCTAACTCCATTCGTTTCGCAAACACTTCGCTCTCCAAACAGCCCATCAAGTGACCAAGTTGTCTGTCCGCATAGCCTTTCTTTTTGGCCGTCATGAGGAGTGTCTTCGGGACGTCCGTCAACGTGTATTTCTCTATTTCATTTTCGAGAGCGATGAGCTCTTCGATTTGATACAAGAACCAAGGGTCGATCTTGGTCAAATTTCGGATAGTCTTGTACGGAATTCCTAGTTTGAAAGAATCATAGATATGAAACAATCTATTCCAACTTGGATGTTTCAAGCTCTCCAATAGTTCATCGTGCGACTTGAGCTCACGGCCATCTGCCCCTAAACCATTCCTTTTGATTTCCAAAGACTGACAAGCCTTTTGCAAAGCCTCTTGGAAATTACGTCCGATACCCATTGCTTCTCCTACAGATTTCATCTGCAATCCGAGATGTCTGTCAGCTCCTTTGAACTTGTCAAAATTCCATCTTGGCACCTTTACGATCACATAGTCGATCGATGGTTCAAAGAACGCCGAAGTAGTTCCTGTAATCTGATTATTCAATTCATCAAGATTGAAACCTATGGCCAGTTTAGCTGCAATCTTGGCGATGGGATACCCCGTCGCCTTAGATGCCAATGCCGACGATCGAGACACACGTGGATTGATCTCAATCGCTATGATGTCGTCATTTTCCGGACTGACCGAAAACTGTACGTTACACCCACCCGCAAACTCTCCAATAGAGCTGATCATCTTGATCGCATGATTTCGCATCTTTTGATACACCGTGTCTGACAGAGTCATGGCAGGAGCTACCGTGATAGAATCTCCTGTGTGTACACCCATCGGGTCGAAGTTTTCGATCGAGCAGATGACGATGAAGTTCCCAATGCTATCACGCATGATCTCCAACTCGTATTCTTTCCACCCAAGGATACTCTGCTCGATTAGTACCTCATGAATCGGCGAAGCATGTAAACCATCATTGAGTGCTTTGTCAAAATCCTCTGGCTTCTCTACAAATCCACCTCCTGCTCCACCGAGCGTATATGAGGATCGGATGATCAATGGGAATCCTATTTCTTGTGCTATTTCTTTTCCTTCTAGAAATGAAGTCGCCGTACGCCCTTTGCACACGCCGATTCCTATTTCTTCCATTTTCATTCTAAATTTCTCACGATCCTCTGTAGTCTCGATCGCGTCAAAGTTAGAACCAATGATTTTGACGTTGTATTTCTTCCAAATCCCTGCTTTGTCGCAATCCATCGCCAAGTTCAATGCCGTCTGACCTCCCATGGTCGGCAATACTGCATCGATATCGTGCTTCTCCAAAATTTCTCGAATCGAAGCTTTGGTTAGGGGTTTGAGGTAGATATTGTCAGCCGTCACCTTATCGGTCATGATCGTTGCAGGATTGGAATTGATCAAGGTTACCTCAATCCCTTCTTCTCTCAACGACCGAGCGGCCTGTGATCCTGAGTAATCAAACTCACATGCCTGCCCAATGACGATGGGTCCACTTCCAATAATTAAAACTGATTTGATGCTATTGTCCTTTGGCATTTTCCGACGACTTTTGTTTTTTTATGGGGTATAAAATTCTGCAAATCTAGGTTCAAATGCGCGTAATAAAAAGGAATATCCGAAAGGGATATGCCTTTTTTTCGAGCAAACTCTCAATTACCTTGCAACAAACTTATCATAGCAACCCTAATCATTGGTCATGAAAAAAAACATCACAACCTCTCTTTCCATTGTCCTATTGTTTTTTGCATGGGCAGCATTCTTTGCCTGTGAACAAAAATCCAAGGATTCACAAAATGCAACCGTAAACAATTCTCCCACAAACCTCATCGGGCAATGGGACGTCCAATGGGTAACCTACCCAGACAAGAACGCTCCTTTGGACCCCAACATCAACTTGACCATGAACGGCAAGATGGACCTCAAAAAGAATGGTCAAATCACCATAAGTGCCTACGGCTATGACAACTGCATCTTTGGCAAAGACACGCTCATTCATTCCCTCACGTGGGAAATCCTCGGCGATACACTCAATGTCAAAAACCAGGGAGATGAGTTTGGCATGCCCTACGTCATTCTCGAATCTTCAGAAAACAAAGTCAAACTACAACTCGTAGAAGACGTCTTCCTCTTCCTTACAAGATGATTTGACCTTCTACATTGACACTCTTTGTCTATTAAAGTTTAAATTAGAATACTCAACACAAATTCAACTCATCAATGAAAAAGTTGCTTATCATTTTAGGGGGGGGTATCACCCTCATCGTTGCACTACTCGTCCTCATCCCTGTCCTCTTCAAGGACGACATCCAACGAGCCGTTGATGAAGCCATCGCTGACAACATCAATGCACGGGTATTCTACGACCGAAACGGATTTTCTCTTTCTTTGATAGAAAACTTCCCCAACTTCACCTTGGGTATTGACAACTTTGGAATCGTAGGCACGGCTCCCTTTGATCAAGACACACTAGTTCAGGTAGGTTCTTTTGGGTTTGAAATCGACCTCATGTCCGTCATCAAAGGAGAACAAATCCAAATCAACAGTATCCTACTCGATCGACCAGAGATCCTTGTCCTAGTACTCCCGGATGGCACTTCCAACTACGACATCACCAAGCCTAGCACTGAGACAGACACACTTCCAAGCGAAGAAGGAGAGGCCGCCAACTTTGCTATTGCTATCAAACAATGGGCCATCCAAAACGCCAACATCATCTATGTCGACCAATCATCTCAAATGATAGCTACCCTACTTGGTCTCAACCACAGTGGAAGCGGAGATTTCACGCAAGACAACTTTGACATCACCACTCAAACCCACGTGGACGGACTCTCATTCGACATGGAAGGCATCAACTACCTCCACAACAAAACCTTACATGCAGACCTTGTGCTCAACATGGACCTGCCCAATGCCAAGTATACCTTCAAGGAAAATAAAATTTCACTCAACGATTTTGGCGTTGGTTTCGATGGCTATGTCGCCATGCCCGGTGATGACATAGACATGGATTTAACCTTTGGAGGGAAAGACATCTCTATCAAAAGCATACTCTCGCTCATTCCAGGAGTCTATCACGAATACTTGGAAGGTGTCGAGACCAGTGGCAAAATCAACTTTACAGGGTCTGCCAAAGGCATTTACAACGACCAGCGGCTCCCAGATATAAAAGCCACCCTAGATGTCGATGACGGCAAAGTAAAATATGCTGAATACCCAATCCCTGTAGAAAACCTCACCCTTCGCACTGCACTTCACGTGCCTGGAGACAACATGGATGCTTTGACTTTTGACATGTCTAAGTTCTCAATGCTCCTCGATGGAGAGACTGTCATGGCTCAACTCAAGTTTAGCAACCTCCAAAATTACACTTGGAATTTTGGTCTTCACGGAAACCTAGACCTAGAAAAACTACTGAAAGTAGTACCCCTGGAAGGCATAGACCTCAAAGGACGTCTGACTGCCGACCTAAGTACGTCCGGACACATGAAATTGATCGACGAAGAACGCTATGACGAAATTCCAGCGGAAGGAAGCCTAGCTCTCGAAGGGTTTGAGATGATCAGCGAAGATTTGCCTCAAGGCATGAGCATTCGCAAAACACACATGAGCTTCACTCCACGACTCATCACCCTACAAGATTTTGACGCGAGTCTCGGCAAAAGCGACATCCAGCTGGACGGAACACTCTCCAATTTTATCGGCTATGCCTTGAGCGAAAACGAAACACTCTCAGGCACGCTCAACCTAACTTCAACGACTTTTGACTTGAACGAATGGATGACCGACGAAGTAGAAGAAACGGAGCTTGACACTACTTCCGCACCCTTAGAAGTCATTCGTATCCCCTCCCAAATTGATTTTAAACTACAATCCAAAATCAATACGATCCTCTATGATGGCATGAAAATCCAAGATCTAGACGGGCTCATCACCGTCAAAGATGAAATCGCCCGACTCAACCAAGTCGGCTTCCACTTACTAGACGGAGACTTCATCATGAACGGCACATACAACTCCGTCGAAAAACAACCATTCTTCGACTTTGATTTCAATATCAAGAACCTTTCCATCTCCAAATCCTACGAAACCTTCAACACAGTAAAAAAACTCGCTCCAGTAGCCCAAAATGTAGAAGGCAAGTTTTCGGCCCAACTCAAACTAGATGGAAACATGGGAGATGACATGATGCCGATCTACGAACACCTCAACGGCAAAGGTATCGTAGAGATCGATGACGCAGCACTCAAAGGAGACAACCTCATGAAAGCCCTATCTGCCGTGAGTAAGTTCAGCGGAGATCAAATGGAAATGAAAGATGTTAAGCTCAAAGTAGAGATCAAAGAAGGCCGACTCTACGTGGACCCATTTGATGTCTCCATGAAGGGACAAAAAGCTACAGTCTATGGCTCCAATGGCTTGGACGGCTCGTTAGACTACAACATCAACACACTCGTCAAAACAGGTGCTGCTGGCAGTGCAATCAATTCAGCTCTCGCTCAATACACAGGAGGAAAAAATATTGTGGACGAAACACTTCTTGTAAAGCTCAAGGTCCTTGGCTCCTACGAAAAACCAAAAATCAGCATCGCAGGTACAGAATCAACAGATGGAGGCAGCCCTGCACAATCCGCCAAAGCTGCAGCCAAAGCGGAAATAGACAAGCAGATCAAAGAAGCGGAAGAAAAAGCCAAGGCCGAGTTGGAGAAACAAAAGAAAATCGCAGAAGCAGAGTTAGAAAAACAAAAAAAAGCAGCAGAAAAAAAAGCAGCAGAAGAAATAGAAAAACAGAAAAAAGCAGCGGAAGAAGCTGCTGAACGTGAGGCCAAAAAAGCAGCAGAAGAAGCCAAAAAGAAAGCCGCCAAAGCGCTCAAGAAAATGTTTTAAACAAACCGAACCCTAACCCTATGATCAAAAAACAAATCACCGCATTGGTCAACCTCGCCAAGAGTGATGACAATATCGATGACCGAGAGCTCAAACTGATCTTTAGGATAGGGCGCGCACACCAATTGGAACACCAAGAGATACAAGAGATCATCGACCACCCTAGCAAACTCGAAGGGGTGGCGGAGCTCAGTCCGGACGAAAAATTCGAATTTCTCTACAGCATCATCCAGCTCATGAAAATCGATGATGAAATCATCAATGAAGAAGTAGAATATTGCAACATGATCGCCGACAAACTCGGCTATAGCTATGGGGCCATTATGGAAATGTACCCCCAAGTACATAAAAACTTAGTCATCAAAGAAGAAAAAATGGCCCTAAAAAAGAAAATTTCCGCATTTCTCAAATAATTGAGCCGTCATTTCAAGCTAACATTGCATTTGTCCCTGTAGCAGCGCTACTATGAAACACACATTTTTTGCCCCCTTTCTTTTACTCTTTGCGGTGAGCAGCTTGCAAGCACAAGAGCTCGTCGTACGCGGCTCCATTGTAGATGGAGAATCCCTCGAAGCACTCCGTGATGTTCACGTCTATGTAGAGCTCACCCACGGTACCTACGCAGATATCGATGGCAACTTCGCCATCCTTGCTTCGATCGGAGACACCTTGCACTTCTCCAGCCTGGGCTATCAAATCGCCAAAATCGGAATCAACGACTCCACCGAAACGCAAAACATGATCATCAGCCTCAAACGAGGCACGGTCGTCCTCGACGATGTGCAAATCAATAGCATGTACCAAGCCAATACCATCATCAAAAATCCTCGGCAACAAACCATGGAAGTCTCAGGTGTGGTATACAATGAAAAAACGGAAGCAGATGATTATCATCTGGGTGTTGCTGGATCTATCTTTAGCCCTGCAGAAGCGGTCTACCGCATGACCAGCAAGAAATACAAACAACAAAAACGCGTCTACCAAGAATCTCAAGTCAGAGAAAAACAAGATGAGAAGTACGAGCTGGCCAAGAAAAAAATGGACGAAGTACTAGAAATCATAGGAGAACGCCTCGACGAATACTACTACCTAGACTTCATCCACTACTCAGGAATGACCTTGGACACCTTCTCACGTCGCAACGTATACGAGCTCGTTCAGATCATGCCCAACAGCCTTGACCGCTACTACGAGTATCTCGACGAAAAACTTAAAAAAGAGGAGCGCATCAAAAACGGTGGAGAGCAAAACCCAACTTTTCACTAGCCTCCAACTAAAGATCTACTACTAAAGACACAAAAAAACCCAACAGTTGCCTGTTGGGTTTTTACTTTTTCTCCTTTTGAGAGACCTTTTCTTATTATGGCTGAACTTTAATGTCGATAGTTATTTTTGCCTCTGTACCAAAGCCTTCTACTAACTCGACAACCTTAATTACTCCTTTTTTTCCGTAGTTGTCAATAAATTCAACTTCGTCTCCAACCGAAAGCATATTTATCGCTTCTGAATCTGAAGCGCTAACATTACTCAAATCACTAGCTTTCGTGACATCATCAAAACTTATCGTTGAAACCGCAAAATAGGTGTGGTTCAACTCTTCTTCAGTCGTACTAGCCACCGTTGGTATATCAATAATTGATTTTGGGAAGTCAAACGCTGAAGCTAATGAAGCTTTATTTGAATTTCCGTAATAGTACCCAAAATCCCAAAATGCTGCAAACTCCTCTCCTTCGTCCACTCTATATACCTCACCATCCAATAGCGAAATGAAAGTCTCAGAAGAGCCATCAGCTAAAGGAGCTGCGAGAATAGTTGCTGTATATTCTTTTACATCAGAAGCGGGGTTGTTTCCACCATAGTCCACGGTGATTGTACCAATACCTACAGCCAATCTTTTGTCTGTATCTCTGAAGTCTCCTCGACCAGAGGTCGCCCAAAGCGTATATACCACTTCTCCTTGTGTACTAGTGTTGTACACTTCAAATGGAATGTCAAACGAGAAACTTTCTTTGTAGTCCTTTTCCAAATCAATCGAACCATCTCCTTTGTCATCGACAGACACTCCTTTGAGCTCATATGGCTCATCACCTGCTCCGAAATAGTTCTCCGTCACATACAATCTCTTCATGCTCGCATCAGAAGAGGTAAACTCTACTTTAGCCGTAAAGGAAGTCGCACCGCTCTCCAAGTCACTGACATAAACTGTCACATCCTCAGACACCATGTCATTGACCGTCAATTCAATGTCCTCATTCCCCAAAATCTCGTCAACGAGATCATCATTCGTATCACACGCTACGTTGAAGGCCAACAGACCTACACAAGCCACTCTGGTAAAATTTTTTAATAAATTCATATTTACTATAGGTTTAATTTTTGATAATTAATCTCCAAGCCTATTGGCAAAAGTCATTCCGAAATACCTCCTTGGATCAAAATAGTTTTGACTTTCGACGAAAGAAGCCTCCCAATCTATGAATCAATCGATCTGAAAGATGACTACCTGTCATCTACTGCCTCTCCACAAAAGTCACTCAGACACTCCGTCACTAAAAAAGGAAAAACCCCGACGATTTACATCTTCGAGGTTTTCCAAGTGGTGACTTCCAAGTCTAGGTTGAAGTCCTTTCCAACTACAATATGAGAAAACTACTTCTCCTTCCATCCTCACCTCACGGCACAAATGGTCATTGTATTGGGGTCACGCTGTATGCAGCGGCAGTTTTTCCACCGCTACGGTACTGCTTCACTAAATCAAGCAGTCAAATATTTGTTGACCGAATAGGCAGCCTTTCGGCCTTCGCTGATCGCCCATACGACAAGCGATTGCCCTCTACGACAGTCTCCTGCTGCAAAGATATTTTCCTTATTCGTTCGGTACATTTCGTCTTTGATATTGCCTCGCTCATTGGTCTCGATACCGAGTTGCTCCAGCAAGCCCTCTTTCTGCGGGTGCATAAACCCGATCGCTAGATATGCTCTATCACATGGTAGGATACGCTCCGAGCCAGCCACTTCATTGAACTGGAACTTAGACTTGTCCGTCCACTCTACGTCTACGACTTTGAGTCCTGTGACCTGTCCTTGCTCGTTTCCGATAAACTCCTTGGTGAGGATAGACCAGTTTCGCTCCGCACCTTCCTTCTGAGAAGTCGATGTTCTGAGTACCAAAGGCCACTCTGGCCAAGGATTGGTCGCTTCTCTGCTCTCGGAGGGCTTATCAAGTAGCTCAATTTGTGTCACTGTTTGTGCACCTTGTCTGATGGACGTACCCACACAATCAGAGCCCGTATCACCGCCACCGATCACGATGACGTGTGCATCTTTGGCATTCATCTCGTCTACGATCTTCGCGTCCTCACCAGACACCACTTTATTGGAGTTCTTCAAGAACTTCATCGCCAGATGAATTCCCTCTAGCTCTCTCCCAGGTATCGGTAGATCTCTCGCTACCGTACTACCCGTCGTGATCGTGATTGCGTCAAATTTCTCCTCGATCTCTTGGGCATCTATGTCTTTGCCAATCTCCACACCACACTCGAACTTCACACCAGAGGCTTTCATCAGGTCAACACGTCTCTCGACTACTTTCTTGTCCAATTTGAAATCCGGAATACCAAACCTCAACAATCCACCAGGCTGTGTATCACGCTCGAACACTGTCACGTCATGGCCTTGCTTGCACAACTGCTCGGCAGCAGCCAATCCAGCAGGTCCTGAACCAATCACGGCCACAGACTTTCCTGACTTGACCATAATCTCATGTGGTGTTTCCCAGCCATTGGCGAAAGCCTCCTCTGCGATAGTCTTCTCGATGTGCTCGATACTAACAGGGTCTTTGTTGATCCCAAGGACACATGACCCCTCACATGGAGCGGGACAGATACGTCCTGTAAACTCTGGAAAGTTGTTGGTGCTTTTCAAAATCCCCCAAGCTTCCTTGAAGTCCTTGCGGTACACCGCATCGTTGAAATCAGGAATTTTATTACCTAAAGGACAACCGCTATGGCAAAAAGGAATGCCACAATCCATACAACGGGCCGCTTGCTCGTTGGTCTCTTGCTCAGAGACAGGCTTCACAAACTCCTTGTAATGCTTCGTTCTCTCGTCGACCTCTTCGTATTGCAATGCGTGTCGGTCGTATGTCAAAAATCCGTCTACTTGTCCCATCCTTATGCGATCTCTTTTTTAGCTAACTTTTGTTTCTCTAGTACTGCCTTGTACTCTGTCGGGATCACCTTGACAAATTTGCCTTTGGCTGATTCCCAGTTGTCCAGTAGTCCAAAGGCTACTTTGCTGTCTGTAAATCTCTGGTGCTTGTTGATCATCTCATGGATGAAATCAAAATCCTCCGCACTTGGCGTTTCTAGCTCCACCATCTCCATGTTGCATCTTGACGCAAAGTCAAAATTGTCTACATAGATGTAAGCGATCCCTCCACTCATACCTGCAGCGAAGTTTTTGCCCGTCTCACCGAGTACGATCACACGACCACCAGTCATGTACTCACACCCGTGATCTCCGAGCCCTTCGGTGATGGCTGTAGCGCCTGAGTTTCTCACAGCGAATCTCTCTCCAGCCTTACCGTTGGCATAGAGTTCGCCAGAGGTCGCTCCGTATAGGTTCACGTTACCCACGATGATGTTGTCTGCTGCCACAAGATCAGACTTCTTATTTGGTGAGACGATGATTCGTCCACCTGACAGACCTTTTCCTACATAGTCATTGGCTTCCCCTTCGAGGTTGAAGGTAATCCCGTGTGCGAGGAAGGCACCAAAACTCTGTCCTGCCGATCCGACGAACTTCACCTTGATGGTATCTTCTGCCAGTCCGTTGGGCCCATGCAGACGAGCCAATTGGCCTGATAGCATTGCACCTGTCGTTCTGTTTTGGTTGTTGATCGGATACTCTAGTTTCACCTTCTCCTTGTTGTCCAAGGCTGGTGCAGCATCTTTGATCAGTGTATTGTCAATCACGATATCCAATTCGTGATCTTGGTTTTCTGTTTTGCAAGACAGGCCATCTTCTGCTGAGTGGAATGGATTCTGAAGCAAGGCTTCCAAATCGATGTTGCCCGCATGCTCTGCTGCCAACGAACGATCGAAAGTCAACAAATCCGTACGTCCGATCAGTTCATCCACTGATTTGACACCCAACTCTGCCATCACCTCTCTGAGTCCCTGCGCCAAGAACTGGAAGAAATTGACAATGTGATCGACCTGACCTGAGAACAATTGTCTCAAGGCAGGGTTCTGCGTCGCGACTCCCACTGGGCAAGTGTTCAAGTGACATTTTCTCATCATGATACAGCCCTCTACGACGAGTACTGCAGTAGAAATACCCCACTCCTCTGCACCGAGGATAGCCGCAATGGCCAAATCACGTGCTGATCTCAACTGACCATCTGTCTGTAGCTTCACTTTCTTTCTGAGGCCGTTCTTTTCCAGAGTCTGGTGCGTCTCCGCTAGACCAATCTCCCAAGGAATGCCCGCATGGTGTACCGAACTGATCGGTGATGCTCCTGTACCGCCATCGTGTCCAGCGATGAGGATATTGTCTGCCTTTGCTTTGGCCACACCTGCTGCAATCGTCCCTACACCAGATTCAGAAACCAACTTGACGTTGATGTCTGCCTGCTGGTTGGTGTTCTTCAAATCATAAATCAACTGCGCCAAATCCTCGATAGAGTAAATATCATGGTGAGGAGGCGGTGAGATCAAGGATACACCCGGTGTACTGTGTCTGATACGACCGATGGTCTCATCGACTTTCTTGCCCGGCAGCTGTCCACCCTCTCCTGGTTTCGCTCCTTGCGCAACTTTAATTTGTATTTCGTCTGCGTTGACAAGGTAATGAGCTGTCACACCGAATCGTCCCGAAGCAACCTGCTTGATCGCTGACCTAGACAAGGTACCGTCTGGGTTTGGCTCGTACCGAATGGCGTCCTCTCCACCTTCTCCACTGTTGGATTTTGCGCCGATCTTATTCATCGCCTTGGCGATTGTCGTATGTGCCTCCTCAGAGATCGACCCGAAAGACATCGCTCCTGTCGCAAATCGTGGCAAAATATTCTCTATCGGCTCTACTTCGTCTATGTTGATAGCTCCCTTCGAGTTGAAGTTGAACATACTACGCAGCGTGATGTTACGCTTCGCTTGGTTGTCCACTTCCTTTTGATAGGTCTTGAACAGCTCATAGTCGCCGAGTCTCGTGGACTTCTGTAGCGCATGGATGACCTCTGGAGAGAAAAGGTGACGTACGCCATCTCTTTTCCACTGGTACAACCCTCCCGTGCTGAGTGCTGGAGATTCGTTGACTGATTTGAATGCTATGTTGTGATCCTCGAGAATCTCTTTTTCCAATTGCTCGAATCCCTTTCCTGAGATTCTAGAAGGAGTCCCTTTGAAACACATATCGGATACTTCTAAATCCAACCCGAGGATTTCAAATATTTGAGCCCATTCGTAAGATTGGATAGTTGAGATACCCATTTTAGACAAGATCTTTCTCAAACCATACGATACAGCCTTTCTGTATTGATCAAACAGCTTGGCTGGATCAGACTCCCCGAGGCGATCCCCCTCGCTAAGCATCGTCTCTACGGCCATGAATGGATAGATCGCCGTAGCGCCAAAACCTATCAAAGTAGCAAAATGATGCGTCTCTACAACGTCCCCTGCTTCGACAACCAAACTTGCTTTGGCACGGAGTTGTGTATTGAGTAAGTGATTGTGTACCGCTCCTGTAGCGAGAAGTGACGGGATTCTCACTTTGTCTACATCTACTGCACGGTTAGACAGAATGACAATACTAGCTCCCGCATTGATCGCCTCCTCTACTTCGATAGACACATCTGCCAAAGCCTGCTTGAGATCCTTTTGACTATTGTCATATGTCGCATCGACGACCGCAGATTTGAAGCCTTTTACTTTGATATTTTTGATGTATTCAAACTCCGCTGTAGAAAGCATCGGGCTTTCGATTCTGAGTTTATGCGCATGATCTGGGATATGATCCAACACACTGTGTGATGCTCCGAGATAGTTGACCAGAGACATGACAGCTTTCTCACGAATCGGGTCGATTGCTGGGTTAGACACCTGTGCAAACAATTGCTTCACATATTGAGAGATATGTGTGCTATGCTCTCTAAATACCGCCAAGGCTGTATCGTTGCCCATCGAACCTAGCGGTTCGGTACCTCCTTTAAGCATTGGCTCCAGTATGAACTTCACGTCTTCATTGGTAAACCCATATGCAATTTGCTTTTGGGTCAACTCATCCTCTTTTAACTCTCGATCGAAAGTCTGTGTTTTCACCTGCTCCGCTACACGCACCAAGTTTTTGTCCACCCACTCTTGATAGGGCTGGGCTTTCGCCAAATACTCCTTTATTTCTTTATTGTATGAGATCTTGCCAGACTGCAAATCTACCATGACCATTTCGCCTGGTCCTAATCTTTCGTTCTTCGCTACGTTCTCTGGAGCGATATCAACCACACCTACTTCTGAGCTAAGTACTAGTCTATCATCTTTCGTGAATACAATACGAGAAGGTCTCAATCCGTTTCTGTCGAGGGAAGCACCTATCGTATATCCGTCCGTGTACACCAACGACGCAGGACCATCCCATGGTTCGAAGATCGTCGAGTGAAATTCATAGAATGCTCTTTTCTCTGGACTAATGACTGTTTCTTCTTGCCAAGCTTCTGGCACAAGCATCGCCATGGCATGCTGGATGTTGGTACCACCCATCACCATCAGCTCAAGCATCGCATCGAGGTTGGCCGAATCCGAAAATCTACCGTTGCATATCGGCGACAGCACGGCGATTTCCTCTTCCGTAAAGTTCGTACATGTAAAGAGCGCTTCCTTGGCGGTCATCTTGTTGATGTTTCCTTTGATGGTATTGATCTCACCATTGTGAGCAAGGAACCTAAAAGGCTGTGCCAGTCTCCACTCTGGGAAAGTGTTGGTAGAAAACCTAGAATGTACCAACGCAATCGCCGAAGTGTATCTCTCATCTCTCAGGTCCACATAGAACTCTGGGATCTGCCATGTTCTCAACTCTCCTTTGAAAATGATCGTCGTAGAAGATAGAGAAGGGATGTAAAAATCACTCACTGGATATACCTCTCTAACTTTGTGCTCAATTGATTTTCTCAATACATACAATGCGCGATTGAGGTCAAGCCCCTTTAATTTCCCCTTCTTAACGAACACATGGTAGATTGTAGGCTCTGACTGCTTGGCAATCCTTCCTAGTTTTTTATCATTGACGGGCACCTTTCTGAGCCACAGATTCTCGAACCCAAGCTCTTCTATTGCCTGAGAGACAATATCCAAATGACCTTGCTCTTCTTCGTGATTTTTAGGCACAAATAGCACCCCTACACCGTATCGCTCTTTCTTGGGCAGTACGATGTTTTCCTCTTGGGCGATTGCACCAAAATAATCATAAGGCACTTGCGTCATGATACCCGCGCCATCACCTGTCTCACCATCGGCAGCTACCCCGCCTCGGTGCTCCATCTTCTCGAGCATAATGAGACCATCCGAAACGATCTTGTGTGAAGGCTTATTCTTTATCTGTGCAATAAATCCTATTCCACACGAATCTCTCTCAAACTCGGGAGAGTATAATCCTGTATTTTTTATATTTTGCTTCATAGACATATCCGATAAAATATAATGTTGTTTGGCTGTGCCCAATTGGAAGTCCTCTTCCAACATAGGGTTGTCGGGAGGCACAGATCATTTTCGAGTTTACAAATCTAAATTTTTCTTTTTCAAAGATTTTGTTACATTAGCATAAGCATATCAAATCCAAATTCCTAGACTTTACTATTAACTCACTGATGTACAGTGTTTTAACACATTAAAAATAATGCCATTAATATCATGTCCAAAAAATCTAACGCACAGCCTCTCTTCCAACTTATCAAGTCACTGACCAAGTCCGAAAAGCGAAGTTTTAAGCTTTACGTGAGTCGCATCAATGATGAAAGTGAGGTCAAGTTCATTACGCTCTTTGATATCTTAGACAAATTAGATGAATATGATGAAAAAATCATCATCAAGAAGATGTCAAATATTAGCAAAGCACAATTGGCCAACCTAAAATCCCACCTATACAAGCAGGTCCTGCTTGTACTACGGATTAGTCATCTCAAATCTGACGTGGATATTCAGCTCCGAGAAAACCTTGATTATGTGCGCCTTTTGTACAAAAAAGGGCTCTATGACGAGAGCATGAAGCTTCTCAATAAAATCAAACTGACCGCCAACAACTACAAAAAAAATATTTTTAAACTCGCACTTCTCAACTACGAAAAGAACATAGAAAATCAGCAGATGCTGACTCTAGACACCACTACGACACTCAAACTCGACCGTGAGACCAAAAGTATCCTCAACAAAATCAATGTGGCTCAGTCGTTTTTTTCAGTGGCTCTCCGCATGAAGGCACAATTCCTCAAAGGCGGCATGGCACGCAGCGAGGACGAGTTAGAAAAAATCAACAAACTATTCTATTCTAGCTTGCCTGAGTATGACAAAGCTCACCTGTCCTTCAGTGAACAGTACAACATGTGTCGCGCCTACTATTGGTACTCTTACTTGATCCAAGATTTCGAATCATGTGTCAAGTATACGGAGATTTGGGTCAGTATTTTCAAAGAAAATAACCTGACACACCTCCGCCACGCGGAGTTCCTAAGAGGACTAAATCGCCTCTTGCAATCACTCTTTCGTATCAACGACCGAGACCGGTTCAACATGTACTATGAAGAGTTACTAGAGTTTGAAAAGCTCTACATGAAAGCCATCGATTCGAACAGCAAGCAGCTACTTCTTCGGTGTCTTACGATACAGACTCTCAACAAATGTTTTATGGACGGGGAGTTCAAGAAACATGAGCACAACCTCGGCAGATATCTCCTCAAGATCGAAGACAGCCTAGAATACATCGATAGAAACAACCAACTGGTAATCTTCTACAAATCCGCCATTCTCTATTTCGGACTACAGCAGTACGACAAATGCATCGACTATCTCGATCGTATCCTCGCCGATCACGATGAGCATTTGAGAGAAGATCTCAAGAGTTTCTCATACATCATCTACGTGATCGCTCTTTACGAAATGAGAGATTTCAAGAAGTTGGAAAAGATTCGTAAGCGTGCATTTGTCTACCTCAGACAACGCAACATCCTCGGGCAATTCCACAACATCATTCTACAGTTTATCAAGCGTTCTGAGAGCATCATGCCTTTGGATCTCAAAGGAGAGCTGAAAAACCTTCGTCTCAGCCTAGAACCGCTGCAAGATGACAAATTTGAATCGAAACCCCTGTTGTATTTTGACATCATGAGTTGGTTGGAAAGCAAGATTTCAAGCCGTCCCTTCTTGGAGGTAGTCAAAGAAGCTGCGGACAACAAGTAAAGGAATCAACACATCACACACTTAGCCACGGGAACTACTCGTGGCTTTTTTGTTTCTGAGCACTTTGAACACCTAGCCAGTCTAAAAGCTATGATCCTTCGCTGCGATGTTGAGTCGAATGGCAAGCGAAGTAAAATTCGTCGTCTGAGACAGAGCAATATCGTCACTCGATCGCTCCCGATAGATGTGACGTAGGTCCACAAAAAGATTGTGCCGTAGCATGTAGCTGGCCATCATGTCAACATACAACTGTTGGTTGCCGACACCTTGACCGATGGTATTGCCATAATCTTGCGTACGCGTATTGTAATCTTTGAGCACATCCCCACCATAGTTTTCACCCACAGGGTCCGTGCCATAGTTACTGACTATGGCTTTGGCAGTCAGGTACAGGTATTTGATCGGCTGATAGCGTACGATGAATACCGCTTCTTGAAAGTTGGCGCCTAACGGGTGGGCCAACGGCTGCCTATAATGTGCGTAATTGGTAAAAATAGATTCGTGAGCATAGGTAAAAGGCCGTGAGACATTATACTCTCCCTGTAGGTCCAAGTTGCGTACTCCGAGAACATTCATGTATTTGGCCCCCAATTGGAGCGAATACTTATTCCCCCACCATCCCTCACCTGACTTCAGCTCTCTCACGACCAACTCATCCAAAAGCCCTTGTCCATAGAGTTGTACGCCTTTCAGTACGTTCCACTTGAAATCCAAACCAAAGAGAGCATTGTCCGGGCTACCTGTAAACTGCTCAATCGAGCGATAAAACATGATCGGGTTGAGGTAGTTCCATTCGAAAGCTGAACTCGTGCTATCCCCACGGTGAAACATGATCGCCTCATAAACTCCTAGATTAAAGTTGTCAGTAATATTGATGCTCAAGTGGTGAGCAGCCATGAATTTCTTTGGAAAAGCCTCCGTCCCATTGGACCCAAAACTCGAATAAGGTGCATCTGCCACAAGCTCTGTAAACAAATTGGTGTATTGAATTCTCCATACCTTGGTTTGGATTTTCAAAAAAGTACTGGGGGCCGCAAAGTCCGACAGAAGCATGGATCGATAACCATTGCCTATGAAGTTTTTGTCATAGCCGAACTGCACACCTATATGTTTGGTTGCTTGGAATGTAAAGTATCCGCGAGCAGACAAAAAATCCACTCCACCAGTGTCTCCATATTTCTTCCAAAACGCCTCGTTGGGCACAACACCCCGATCTGCGATATAATCTTGGACATACTGTGGGTACACGGCTTGATTCTCCCCGACATAACTGTAAAAGCCCACTTTGTCATCGATGCTACCACGCAGTTCGATCCCACGTGTATTGATGTATAGAGTCGATGCTGCATTGGCATCATGGCCCGCCGAGAGATAGAGAACAGGACTGACCTTGAGTAGAAAATCCTTGGTCTTGACATAGTACATGTCCGGTTTGCTCCTATAAAACCACTTCAAAAAAGGCTTGCGACTTGCTGCCATCTCCTCTCCCCCTTCGACATACTCCCAGTTGTCCTTCAACAAATAACTTTTGTTGGCTGGATTGACAGAGAGAGAGTCTACCTGCCGTACAATATCCACCCTACGATAAGGTTTGTCACTCGAGTGTATCTCTGGGCTAAAGCGCTTATTGAGCACCTCTCCACGATCTACCTTGTGATAATAGTCTTGATCGAGAGGAGCATACACACTTTGCGACATACTCCACAGCGGCATCCCTAGCAACAACCCTATCAAAACATTCTTCCCTATCATTACTCCTGTTTTTATAAACAATGATAGATATTTCTCTCTGAGTATAGAACTAGCCCTTTCATTATTTGCAATAAAAGGCTGATAAACAGAAAAGTATTTACATAATCGTGTTTGTTTTTCCAAACTCAATGCATAATTTTGCAATCCTTTTCTTAAAAGGACTGGAATAACGAAATAATAGAGCCATGGCAAAAACCATGGACAAAATCAAAACCATAATAAAATGAAAAAAGACATTCATCCAGAGTACAGAGATGTGATCTTCTTTGACACATCAAGTGACTTCAAGTTTATGACTAAGTCTACTATGAACTCAAACGAAACTATCGAGTGGGAAGATGGTAAGGAATACCCAGTAGTTAAAATTGAAGTTAGCTCTGCTTCGCACCCATTCTATACAGGCAAGAAACTATTTGTGGATACTGCTGGTAGAGTTGAGAAATTCAACAAAAGATACAAGAAGAAATAATCCTTTTTGGATTCAAAATATTGGAGTCTTCAAGATTTACTTCTTGGAGACTTTTTTATTTTTACCCCATGAACATAGCTCTCATCGACCTGCCGTCACATCGGTCGAAATTATTTCCCTTGACACTCACACGCCCTATCGCTGATCTCCGTATCGGCATACTCACCATTCGGGAAAAGTGGGAAAAACGCATGCAGCAAAAGGTTTCGTATCTCACTCACGAAAGTCTCTCCGAGCTATTTCCTCCCCAAAGCGACCAGTTTGAGCTACTCATCAATGCCTGTATATGCCCTAGTGACAAGTTGATCCAAGCTATCCTTGCGCTCCATGACGAAACTGCTTTATATCAAGGCGACTTACTGATTGCTGTCAAAGGGCAATTCTCGTTGGCCAGCCATACCATTGGCCAAGAGAGTAAAAAAATTGAGTACAATGAACCCATCATACATATCCACAGAGCCTGGGACATCTTCTTGCGCAATGCAGAAGAAATCAAAGCAGATTTTGCGCTACTCACTGCTGGGAGACAAAGTACCCCAATCAGTGACCCACACACCATCGTCTATGCACCCGAAAACGTCTTCATCGAAGAAGGTGTCACCATCAAAGCAGCCATACTCAATGCAGAAAATGGCCCTATCTACCTAGACAAAGACAGTGAAATCCAAGAAGGAGCAGCCATCCGTGGTCCTTTTGCTCTGGGAGCAGGCTCACGCATCAACATGAATGCCAAAATCCGTGAAGGAAGCACTGTCGGGCCTGGATGCAAAATAGGAGGTGAAATTTCCAATTCAGTCATTTATGGAAACTCCAACAAAGCACATGACGGATTTCTCGGCAATAGCGTACTCGGAGAGTGGTGCAACCTCGGCGCTGACACCAACAACTCCAATCTCAAAAACAATTACTCTCCTGTCGAGATGTGGGATGAAGTTTCTCAAAGCTACATCGATACTGGGCTTCAATTCTGTGGCCTGATCATGGGAGACCACTCCAAATCAGCCATCAACACCATGTTCAATACTGGTACAACTGTCGGTGTCTGCTCCAACATCTTTGGCTCAGGGTTTCCGCGCAAGCGTATCAAATCCTTCACATGGGGAGGAGATCGCTCCATGATGGCCTACGAGCTCGACAAAGCAATCGAAACCGCAGAAATCGTGATGCAACGCAAGGGCAAGAGCTGCAGCCTCGCAATGCAAGCGCTACTAAAAAATATCTTTGACGAAAGCCAAAACAAAGCATCATGAGGTTCGCTGATATCCCAGGTCTAGAAGAAGCCAAAAGCCAGCTCATCAACGCCATCCGCAACAATCATGTCGCACATGCGCAGTTGTTTTATGGCAAACAAGGCTCAGCCAACTTGGCGCTCGCTCTCGCCTATACGGCCTACATCAACTGCCAAGACCGCAGCGAAGACGATTCTTGTGGCCAATGCAGCAACTGCGCCAAAATCGACAAACTGATCCACCCAGACTTGCAGTTCGTCTATCCAGTCAGCTCTACCAAAAGCATCACTGGAAAAAACGTCGTGAGCTCGAGCTACCTAAAAGAATGGCGAACGTATCTCTCTGCCAACAAGTACGGTGCTCTTGAAAACTGGAGCAGCCACTACGGCGCAGAAAACAAAAACGCCAACATTTCCAAAGAAGAAAGTCGAAACATTGTCAAGTCGCTTTCTCTCAAATCCTTTGAAGCAGAATATAAAGTCCTCATCATCTGGCTCCCAGAGTTCATGCATAGTTCGGCTGCCAATGGCATCCTCAAAATCTTGGAAGAGCCTCCAGAAAAAACACTGTTTCTGCTCGTGACCAATGATTATGAAAAATTACTGACCACTATTCTCTCTAGATGCCAGCTCTTCAAAGTCCCGTCATTCGATGATGCAGATGTCGCTCAATATCTAACTCATCATCTATCAATGGATGCCGACAAAGCGCAAAAGCTCGCCGTTCTCGCTGAAGGCAGCATCAAAGCGGCTCTCGAGAATGTCGACAGTGCTGAAGACGACGCACATGTACTCTTCAGAGATTGGATGAGACAGTGCTGGACCAAAGACTATACGTCCATCAACCAAGCCAACGACCTGTTCTTCAAAATGAACAAAACGACACAAAAACTGTTTTTGCAATATGCCATTAACATGATTCGTCACTCTCTGGTATCTCAATACATGGTAGATGAAAAATTGAAATTGAACAACGAAGAACAAGGGTTCGTTACCAATTTTGGAAAAGCGCTCACCACAGACAAGCTGGAGAGCATCAGCAAAGAGCTCAACCAAGCCGCCTACCACCTCGACCGAAACGCCAACGTGCGCATATTATTCATGGACCTGTCGCTGACGATCGGTCGCATCATGACTGCCAAATGAACATCAAAATAGGAACAAGAGGGAGTAAGCTAGCACTATGGCAAGCCTACTATGTCCAAAACCGCCTCGCCGCTCTGGGCGTAGACTCGGAGATCATTACCATCGAAACCAAAGGGGACAAAATCCTCGATGTAAGCATCTCGAAGATCGGTAGCAAAGGCGTCTTCACCGAAGAAATCGAACAGCAACTGCAGTCTAGAACCATAGACATTGCAGTTCACAGTGCCAAAGACATGCCCTCTACACTCCCCAATGGCTTTGAGCTCATTGCCTTTAGTGAAAGGGAAAAAGAACACGATGTACTCGTCAGCCATCAACCGATCAGTTGGGACAAAAAAGATTTGGTGCTAGGCACCTCCTCTACGCGTAGAATTGCGTTTTTACGGAAGCATTTTCCTCAAGTACAAACCGTACCTGTACGCGGAAATCTCCAGACACGGATCAAAAAAATGAAAGATGGCGCATGTGATGCGCTGTGGCTTGCCTACGCTGGAGCTCATCGTATGGGGTACGACGACATGATGGTACACCACTTCGACCCGAACGAATTCGTGCCGGCTGTCGGGCAAGGCAGTGTCGCCATAGAGGTATATGGAGACATCTCTCCCGAAAAACGGGCCGTCATTCGTCAAGCCGTCAATGACGAAAAAGCGGAAACCTGCCTCACTGCAGAACGCAGCTTCCTCAAAGTCATGAATGGTGGTTGTAGCATACCCGTCTTCGGACGGGCCCAACTCCATGGAGACACTCTCTCGCTACAAGGAGGAATCATCAGTCTGGACGGCAAGACACAGGTCTCGAAGACCTGCACTTCTCTCCCTAGCTCTGCGACACAAGTCGGACAAACTCTGGCTCAATACGTGCTCGATCATGGTGGACGTGAAATATTGGATCAAATAAGAAAACAACAAGCTGAAGAATAAATGAAAAAACACATCGCACTACTCGCATTATCTCTTAGTATCCTGGTCTCTTGCGCCAGTGACCGCAAAGACTATCTCGTCACGATACATACAACCTTTGGAGACATGAAAGTCCTACTCTATGACGAAACCCCTCTGCACAAGCAAAACTTCATAGATCTCGCAGAGTCTGGAGATTATGACAGCACGACATTTCACCGAGTGATTGAGGGGTTTATGGTCCAAGGGGGCGACATAGATGCCAAAACCGGAGAACGTAGCAACAAAACGATCCCTGCAGAACTCAGCCAAGGGTACATCCACGAAAAAGGAGCCCTCGCCGCTGCGCGCCAAGGAGACAATATCAATCCTAAAAAGGCATCAAGCTGGTGTCAATTCTATATCATCCAAGGCAAAGTTTATAGTCCGGAAGAGATAGACGCCTACCAAGAACAAATGAACATGGGCAAAAAGAATGAACTGTTTGGTGAAATCATTCAAAAACCAGAAAATCAAGAGTATCTCGACAATGCTCGTACATTTCAAAAGGAGGGCAAACAAGCTGCCGTCGACTCTATCATCGCCATCGTCATGCAACAGGTAGACGAGATCTACAAGCCTACAGCACTCACCGATGAACAAAAAGAAGCCTACACTACCATCGGAGGAACTCCCCATCTAGACAATGAATACACGGTATTCGGCAAAGTAGTAGAAGGCTTGGATGTGATCGACCAAATCGCTGCGGTTCAAACCGGTCGTGGAGACAAACCAACAGAAGACTATTTCATGACTATGGAAGTAGAAATGCTCTCCAAGAAAAAAATCACGAAACTCTATGGGTACGAATACCCTTCAGAAAAATAAGCTAATCAAAACCTAGAAGACGGAGGACATCTCCTCTGTCTTCTGTCCCGAATCACAGAAATTCTCCCCTAAAAGCTACCGCTTGACGCACATGGGCCAAATGATGGTTTCCATGCCAAGCATATAGCCCTATCGCTTGCTCCAATGCCACCCGACTATCAAACTCGGGGTGCAAATACCCACGCTTCAAATCTATGGGACTCAAACCACGCAGTAGCTTGACCCAGCGATAGTGCAATCCTTCTAAAAGCATCAACGAGTAACTCAAATCATCGTCCTGCCCATCGACCAGCTGTGCCCAGCGGTCCTCGTAGTAAGGACGAATCTTTGGTTCCTCCTCGGTCAGCGCAAGTTTGAACCGTACGAGGCTATTGAGGTGACTATCTGCACAGTGATGTACCACTTGCTTGATCGTCCATCCCTCTGGGCGATAACGCCAATTGCTCTGCTCAACCGAAAGGCCCTCCGTCAAGTCTTTCATTCGCTGAGGAAAACTTGCAATCTCTGCAATCCAATTTTGGACTGCCTCTGCATCCACATGTATCGAATCATCGAATTCGCCCAAGGGAAACTTAAGTGCATAAAGTTGGGATTCATTCATGTCACCAAAATACGATAGAAAAACCAAATACTCTACAAATTGTCTCTAGGCAACACAAAACACCCGAAGAGCATTTCCTAAAGAAACCTTCCCCTTCTTAGTCTATATATGACGCTTTGGCGTAGGCCAAATTCAATTATTTTTTATAAGCTTGAGCAAAATTAAGAAACGCATGATGAAGCAATTATTCACAACACTCCTTTTGGTCACCACGATCAGTGCCTTCGCACAAGACAAAGTCATCACCACCAAACTCGACACGCTCGTTGGCAAAATCATCATTCAAAATGGCGGCAAGTATGATACAGACCGTGTAGCCGTCAAAAACAAAAAAGATAAACAACGGTTTCTGGCCTCAGATATAAGAGAGATCTACAAAAAAGACGACAAATATGTCACCGTCAAATTCAACGGAAGATACCAATTCATGCAAGTAGAAATTGAAGGAGATTATCTCAGCCTCTACCGCTACATCGATCTAGAGCTCAACAGCTCGGAATATGCCGGACAACTCCTCGTGACCATGGATGGTCGTCAGCACATCATCAGCAACATTGGCTTCAAAAAGCGTCTGGCCGAATTTCTTGAAGACTGTAAAGAGGTCTCAGTCAAAATCGACGAAGGAGAATACAGCAAATCCAATCTGGAGCAAATCATCGCAGACTACAACAGCTGCATCGGTGCTCAATCAGCCGCACATGTAGAGCAAATAGCCGCACAGATCGATGCTTCAAAAATAGACCACTTGATCTCCTCAGTAGAGGCAACTGAGCTCGAAAACAAACAAGAACTACTTGATATGCTAGCCGATGTAAAGAGCAAATTAGAAGCTGGCCAAAGTATACCTAACTACTTGCAAGGTGCTATCCAAGAAAAACTTGCTGGACAAGATGCACTACTCAACGCTTTTGATGAAACCGTAAACGGATCAAACGCGAGTACAGACTAGCACCCTTGGGCTGCCGTCCATCAACGTCGTAGCAAACAGGTATACAGAACCTCCGTCTTTGATGGAGGTTTTTTTTCGTATCTCCTGTATGGTGCTCGGGTAGTTTCGGACGGTGATATTGGCTTTATTGGCTGGCAAATAAGGCTTTAATTTCTTTTTGTTGAGCACAGTCACCGCCTCAAGCAAGAAGCCCCTTCCAGGAAAATTATCCACCCACTCCGATGAGGTGTAGAGGTGAGAATTTCTCTGCAATTTTAGAAGCCCGTATGCCCTAGCCACGGATTTGAAGCCACCCGCCTTCATGATGGATGCATTGGGTTCGTAGATGTAGCGAAGAGGCTCACTATAGCCCACAGCCTGCCCCTCCTCCGCATAGGTGAAGCGCAATACATCCGCTCCTGATTTGGTCAGGTTTACCGCCCGAACCACCGTCTCTCCGGCATATGCCGCCTCACACTTAAACAACAATTCCTTGCACTCGTTGTGCAGCGAGACTACATGAAGTTCCGAGACATTGACCAACTGGCCCAGTGCTTGATGTATATCCAATAGCGGAGACAGTTTGACCCACACCTCTGCTTTTCGTTTCAGGAGCCAGGGTACAAGTTCCAATATATTGGGCTGGCAATCTTCGATTCGATGGAGCTTTTGATTGGCATCATCCCGTCTTGCTGGATCTATAAAATAAGCTGCTGTTGGCTCGGATTCATTCTCGAGATAGTCAATAGCCTCCGCTTGTACGTACGTGATGTTTTGCACACCAAGGACCTCAAAATTGTGTGTCACTACAGGTGTCAAACCAGGGTTCTTCTCTACAGCAACTACTTTTTCGAGCTCTCTCGAAAAATAATAGGAATCGATCCCAAAACCTGCCGTCAGATCAGTCAAAGACCTCCCCTCAATCAACCGTGCTTTGTATTGTGCTGTAGCTTCAGACGAACTTTGCTCCAAAGACACGCCCGCAGGATATACAATCCCATCAGTCTCTGCAAAAGTTGGAAGCTTGACTTTGGCTCGCTGATAACACTTGACCTGATGTGCCACTAGCTGAGTAGGAATATCTGGGTACTTACTGGCAAGTAATGCCAACTGAGCTGGGTTATCCTCCCTGTGCTCATGGATAAATTGCCGTACGGCAGGAGTCAAGAGTGCTTTGATCATATACAAAAAAAGGCTGATCCAAATTTATACAAATCCGAACCAGCCCCTACTAAAATAGGAATGTCTTACAACACCAGGTTGTTTTCGGTGACGTACTGAGCGATCTGAACCGCATTAGTAGCCGCACCTTTTCTCAAGTTGTCAGCTACGATCCACAGGTTAAGTGCATTTTCTTTGGACTCATCCTTTCTGATACGTCCTACGAATACTTCGTCCTTCTTGTGAGCCGTCAATGGCATGGGGTAGATATTGTTCGCCACATCATCTTGGATCACTAGGCCAGGCACTTTGGACAAAATCGCTTTCACTTCCTCCAAATCATATGGATTGTCAAACTCGATATTGACCGCCTCTGAGTGACCTCCCATCGTAGGGATCCTCACGCAAGTAGCCGATACTTTTACTTTTTCGTCTCTGAGGATTTTGACCGTTTCATTGGTCATTTTCATTTCCTCTTTGGTATAGCCGTTGTCTTGGAATACGTCGATATGGGGCAGTACGTTCATGTCAATCTTGTGGGGGTAGACCATTTCTGGTGTCTCTCCTGCGCGCTCCGACATCATTTGATCCACCGCTCCTTTTCCAGAGCCAGTCACAGACTGATAGGTAGATACGATCACACGGTTGATTCCATATTTCTCATGCAATGGGCCCAACACCAATACCATCTGAATAGTAGAGCAGTTGGGATTGGCAATGATGCGGTCATCTATGGTAATCGCATCACCATTGATCTCTGGCACGACCAATTTCTTGGTAGGATCCATTCTCCATGCAGAAGAGTTGTCGATGACGATCGTACCTACCTCGGCAAACTTAGGTGCCCACTCCAGAGAAGTCCCTCCTCCCGCTGAAAAGATAGCAATATCAGGCTTGGCTGCCACTGCATCTTCCAAACCAATCACCGTATAAGTCTTCCCTTGATACTCGATCTGCTTGCCTGCTGAGCGGGCAGACGCGACCAATAACAATTCGTCGTATTCAAAATTTCTTTCTTTCAACACCTCTAGTATCTCTGATCCGACTAGTCCTGTTGCTCCTACTACTGCAAGTTTCATGATGTTCCTTTTCGTTGTATTCTATCTGAGGACAAAATTAGCTCAATTCAGACAAGAAGCAATTGATCTCTAGCGGCATCCTTAATAATTGTCAAAAAACGAACTGTTTTGTTAATATCTTAACCCAATACCTTGACTCTCTCAAGATTCTAACAGATTTATTTCTATTCACACCTTGCTGATCTATATTTCCTAACTCCATCCAATCGCATACAACATGAAAGACATCCACTCCTACATCTATAGCAAACCACCCGAGCAAGCGGCAATACTCGAGCAGCTGCATCGCATGATCTCCCAACACCCAAAGATTCAAGGAAAGATCAGCTACAGTTTGCCCTGCTACAAAATAAAGAATCCTGTCTGTCACCTCAACTCCATGAAAGATGGAACGGTAGAGATCGTGTTTTGGCGAGCCAGAGAGCTGTCCAATGAATCCGGTGCTTTGGACTTCAAAGACAGAAAAAGAATGGCAGGCATCACCTATGGTTCTGTCGATGAAATCGATGAGTCACTACTCCACCCCATCCTACAAGAAGCTTACTTACTCGACGAGACCGTAGAGCATAAACCCATGAAACTCGGATGATGGCATTGCATAAAAAAGGTCTTGCCAAAACCATGCTTGACAAGACCTTCTTTTGAGTAGGAGTACTCTTAGATACTTAGTACACCAATGTCAGTTTTAGATTTTCCTCTACACGGATTTCGCCCGAATTCGTGATCGCATTGTTCGCGTGCGTATTGTTTTTCGCACCCCAAAGCAAAGCGACCAATTTGACTGGGTTATTGCGGAAAGTATTGTTTTCGATTCTCACATTGACGATCCCTCGCGTGTTGAGCAATATCCCGTTACTCTCTTTTCCACCGCATTGGGTGAAGGTACTGTTGGCAACTGATAGGTTGCCACCAATCGTCGACTCGTCATAGCCCCCTCGGTAGTAGTCTATCACGTTGGCTTGTATTTGGCTGAATGCACAATTTTCGATCGTCAAGAACTCGACATTGTAATCTCCTTTGTCGTTGGTTTCCTGTGAAAGTTCCAGCCCGTTTTGACACTTGGCAATCGAAGTATTCATGAAAGTGATTTCCTCGGCGAAAGTCTGCTTATAGGCCTTCAAGACGTAATCAAAATCACTGATAGCACAGCCGAGTACGGTCAGGTTGTAATGACTCGACATGTCTTTCTCCAAACTAGCAAAGGCCTGTTGGGCACCTGTTCCCTTCAAATTCACTTGAGACAAGGTCAATTCTCCCTGAGGATGCATGGCAAAGGCAGGTGTGCCTGGAGCTCCTGAATATAGGATCGTAGCTGCATCATTGTCATCCTTGGACTGGATGGTAATCGCTTTGTCAATCACCAATGATTCGGTGATTTCGTAAACACCAGGTGTCATCACCACGATATCTCCTGCTTGGGCTTCCGCCAATTTCTGCATCAAATCAGCCTCTTCTGGCTTCACTTCAAACAACGCTGGTTCTCTCATTGGCTTTTCATTGGAATACCACGTTGCACCGTATTTGGATTTATCCAAAATCATTGGGTCACCCGCTGGTGCCTTGATCATTGCGCCAATGCTTGAATTGCCTCTACGTACATTTCCAAAAAGGTCGTTTGTAAACTGATCAAACTCGAAACCAACATAAGGCTCTACCTCTGGCTTATTGATTTGAGGAAAATACACATCCTGACCAACTTCCGTCAATAAGATATCTCCTGTAATCACCCCTTCTCTCTGAGGATACTCCACGCCTTGGTTTTCAATCACGTTGCTGGCGAAGGTCACACCATCCGCTTTGTCATGTTCTACGATTGGATTGGCATCTCCCTTTTCATTGTAGATGATGTTGTTGGCCACCACAGTACGAATTGGCCGTGCGGACCGGATTTCTGATAGAGGTAGCACCTCTTTTTGGCTGATGTTGGTTCCTACTCCAAACTGCCAAGGCGAAGGGCAGTCAATGTAGGTATTGTATGCCACGATGACATCCGTCACCTGATTGTAGCGGTTCAGTGGTGACTTAGGTATTCCATTCATCACCGCCAGTGGGCTTCTGAAGCTTTTGCCCTTCAACTTATAAAAATAGTTGTTGGTCACAACATGCCCCGTATTGATGAGTCTGATTCCTCCTATGTTTTCGGAGTTTTCATCCCCGATGAAGTAATTGCCATCAATTGTACAATAGTTGCCGTGACGGGTAACGAGTGACCCTTCGCTTTTGTAAAATACGTTGTTTCGAAACTCATTAAAGTTCGTCTTGCTCGAAATGACTTCCACCTCTCCATTGCACTCCTCAAAAAGATTGTTGGCTACTGTAGTGTTGCTCGGAGACATAGAACTAAAACTATCCCCCAACTGAATCGTCTCCCCCTTGGGTCCTCCTTTTCTTGGGCGTGGGCCAAAGTGGTTGTTGACGATCTGATGAAAATTCTTGATGTTTCTTCTGCCTTTGATCTCTACCCGAACAGTAGGACCTTCGTTGGATTTGCCGGCAAGATAGCAGTGATCCATTTGGTTGTTTCGACCCCAAAACTCCACCCAGTGGTCTTTTCTATCACGACTCATCTGATTGAATCCCTCTATGACCGTATTGGTGATTCGACAATGGTTCGCTACTTGGTCTTTGTCAAACTTGAAGTCAACTACCGCATTGGACGGAGTGTAGCCATTGCGAAAATACAATCCACTAACCACTAGATACTCTCCTCCGAATTTCAAATCTGACTCCCCCTCGATGAATACTTCTCCAGCGGTCTCGGCACGCAGGGTGATCGGTGCTTCTGCTGTTCCTTGACCCGAAAATCTGATCAGGACATCTTTCCATATGCCGTTGGCCATGATGATCTCATCCCCTGCCTTGGCCTTGTCCAATGCAGCTTGCAGCTCTGTCGCGTCGCTGACGAGCGAACCGCTATTGTTGGTGCTTTGTTGGCATGCGACAGCCAACCATATCATACTTACTAGTAAAATAATATTCCTTCTCATTGCTTTCCTTTTGTATTATAATCTTTGCTCTTGACTAGAACGCCTAAAACGTGTTTTTTTGGACGATCATAAATTGGTCAACCAATATAGATATATTATTCGAGATGAGAAAATAGAGACTGGAAATTGGCACGCTTCGTCCTATTATATCCCCCAAAAGCTACGAAGCCCATCCCTTGGATCACTCAGACAAGCATAAATGCATCTTCGCTGTTTGAAATAGTTTTACATAAAAAAGCCAGCTCTTTCGAACTGGCCTTTCACTTATTGCTACTTGACTTCTTTCTCTATTTCGACCTCATCGAGATTGATAAACTCGATCTCCCTGTCGTCATTGAGTGTGATACCAATTACCGCCTCATTGCTGATCTTGCCTCCGAGTATCTGTTTGGATAGCTCGTTGAGAATCTGCTTTTGGATGACACGCTTGAGCGGTCTAGCCCCATACTGCGGGTCATACCCCAGCTCTCCCAATCGATCCAGTACCTCGGGCGAAGCTTCAAGCTTCACGCCGTTTTCAGCCAAACGCCTTTTGATTAGTCTAAACTGTATCTCGACGATTTTTCGGATATTGGCACGATCCAGTGGTCTAAAGACGATGGTCTCATCGACCCGGTTCAAGAACTCCGGTCTCACCGACTTCTTGAGCATCTCCATTACTTCGCGTTTGGTCTTATCGATGATCTCGTCCTCATTGTCAAAGTCCATTTGTGCAAAGTTGTCCTGAATCAACCCCGCTCCAATGTTGGTTGTCATGATGATAATCGTGTTCTTGAAGTTGGCGATTCGGCCCTTGTTGTCCGTCAATCGCCCATCATCTAACACCTGCAACAAAACGTTGAAGGCATCTGGGTGAGCTTTTTCGATCTCATCGAGAAGCACCACAGAGTAGGGTTTTCTTCGCACCGCCTCAGTCAACTGACCTCCTTCATCGTATCCCACATACCCAGGAGGTGCTCCGATGAGTCTACTCACCGCATGACTCTCTTGGTACTCGGACATGTCGATCCGTACCATGGCATTTTCGTCATTGAAGAGGTAGTCCGCGAGGGCTTTGGCCAACTCCGTCTTACCCACACCCGTCGTACCGAGGAAGATAAACGAACCAATCGGGCGCTGTGGATCGTGCAAGCCTGCTCTGCTGCGACGCACCGCATCAGAGATACTCTCGATGGCTTCCTCCTGTCCTGCGACGCGTTTTCCCAACTCCTCTTCTAGGTGCAGAAGCTTTTCTCTATCGCTTTGCAGCATCTTTTGTACCGGCACACCAGTCCATTTGGCAACCACCTCTGCGATATCTTCGGCTCCTACTTCTTCTTTGAGCAGGGTACTTTCGCCCTGCATCTCTACGAGTTTGACCTTCAGTTCTTCGAGTTTCTTTTCGCTCTCCTGAATCTTGCCGTAGCGTATCTCCGCCACACGCCCAAAGTCTCCTGCACGCTCCGCTTGCTCCGCTTCGATTTTGAACTTATCGATGTTCTCTTTCTCTTGCTGGATACCGGTGATCACAGATTTTTCATTCTGCCACTTGGCCTTGAGGTCATCACGGCGTACGGACAGGTCCGAGATTTCTCGTGAGAGCACTTTTTCTCTTTCTTTGTTTTTCTCCCGACGGATCGCCTCACGTTCGATTTCCAACTGCATGATCTTGCGGTTGAGTTCGTCCAGCTCCTCGGGCATGGAGTCGATCTCGATCCGCATTTTGGCGGCAGCCTCATCCATCAGGTCGATCGCCTTGTCTGGTAAATAGCGATCAGAGATATAGCGACTCGACAACTCCACTGCTGAGATGACTGCATCGTCTTTGATGCGTACACCGTGATGCAACTCGTATTTGTCTTTGATCCCGCGCAGGATAGAAATAGCATCTGTTTCGTTGGGCTCATCGACGATCACGGTCTGGAATCGACGTTCGAGCGCCTTGTCTTTCTCGATGTATTTCTGATACTCCTTGAGTGTGGTCGCACCGATCGTATGTAGTTCGCCACGTGCCAGCGCTGGTTTCAGCAAGTTGGCCGCATCCATGGCGCCTTCTCCGCCACCCGCACCGACGAGGGTGTGTATCTCATCGATGAACAGGATGATCTCTCCCGCAGAGTCTTGCACCTCCTTGATGACAGCTTTGAGCCGCTCCTCAAACTCCCCTTTGTATTTGGCACCCGCGACGAGCATTCCCATGTCCAAGGAAATCAAGGTCTTTGATTTCAAGTTTTCGGGTACGTCCCCGTCGACGATACGCTGCGCCATGCCCTCTACGATGGCAGTCTTACCGACTCCTGGTTCGCCGATCAGCATAGGGTTGTTTTTGGTCCTACGAGACAAAATCTGCAAGACACGTCGGATCTCTTCGTCGCGACCAATCACCGGATCAATCTTGCCGTCCTTGGCCAGTTGATTCAGGTTCTTGGAGTATCGCTCAAGTGATTGATAGTTGGACTCTGCACTTTGACTATTCACGTTGTTTCCTCCTCTTAGTTCGTGTATCGCCGCTTCTAAATCTTTCTGGTTGAATCCCAATTCTTTGAGTAGCGCAGCGGCTTTATCTTTTCCGGCCAAGACACCTAGAATCAAGTGTTCGATGGCTATAAATTCATCTTTTTGCTTCTTCGCAATAGCTTCTGCTTTTTGCAAAGCAGCGGCGGATTCATTGGATAGGTAGGGCTGTCCACCACTGACCTTGGCATAACTCGCCGTGACCTCATCTATCCTGATGCTAAGCTGTTCCTTGTTGATGCCCAGCTTTTTGACAATGAATCCTATGACATTCTCATCGGTCTCCACGATGGCTTTGAGGATATGCGCAGGCTCGATGGCTTGCTGGCCATGCGCCAATACAATCTCCCCGGCCTTGTTGATGACCTCCTGTGATTTGACTGTGTATTGATTAAAATTCATTTTCTTCTTTGTTTATGTTGGTACTCATCCCTTCGATGTGAATGGCGATAGGGTTTCATCAATTCTTATTCCATTTTGATTTTTGACTCAAATCAAGTCATTGTGTCCGATATCGGACGTGTCTAACACAAAAACAAGTCAGGATGACAGATATGTAGCTCCCTGTTATCACGCATAGTCGTGGATACTTTAGAAAGTTAGAAAAAATGACCCGAGAACTAATAGGGCTTTTTCTTTATCTTCGATCCATTAATCGCATGATATGTCAGAACAGAATAGACGAAAATTCATCAAGGCAGGGAGTTTAGCCTTGGCGGCAGGAGTGACGGGTGCATTCGCATCCTGTACCACCGAGAAATCCCCCATCGAAACCCCAAACATCAATTTCAACAATAACTACCAATGGAAGATGGTCACGACTTGGCCACCTAATTTTCCTGTATTGGGAGAAGGCTGTAAGCTCCTCGCCAAATGGGTGGAACAAATGAGTGGAGGTCGCCTCAAAATCGAGGTGTATGGAGGGGGAGAATTGATTCCATCCTTGGAGTGCTTTGATGCCGTGAGTCATGGTGCGGTAGAGATGATGAGTGGATCGGGCTACTATTGGGCGGGCAAGATTCCCGCAGCAACCTTCTTTTCGTCTATCCCCTTTGGGGTGTCTGCTCAGCAGATGAACACCTGGATACTCAATGCTGACGGACAAAAACTCTGGGAAGAAATATACGCGCCCTTCAACCTTATCCCACTACCTGGAGGCAACACCGGCCAGCAAGCAGGTGGCTGGTACAACAAAGAAATCAACACCATCGAAGACTACAAAGGCCTCAAAATCCGAATGCCTGGTATCGGAGGCAAGGTCATCAACAAGGTCGGAGGCACCTCAGTCCTCGTGGCTGGAGGAGAGTTGTTCACCAACCTAGAGCGTGGTGTGATCGATGCGACAGAATGGATCGGCCCTTATCATGACTACAAGATGGGGTTTCATCGGGTCGCCAAGCACTACTACTTCCCCGGCTGGCACGAACCTGGTACGGTATTAGAGATGGCCATGAACAAGGACAAGTACAACGAGCTACCCAAAGACCTTCAAGAAATCCTCTATGCAACCATCATGCGCCTCAATCAATGGATGCTCCTGGAGTTCGATGCTCAAAACGCGATTTATCTCCAAAAAATGATCGACGAAGGTGTCGATATTCGTGCCTTTTCGCCCGAAGTACTGGCGCCCCTGCGCCAAGCCTCCAAAGAGGTGATCACCGAGATGATCGATACGGACCCCCAAAGCAAAAAGGTCTATGAGCATTTTCAAGCCTACCGCAAGAAAGCGGAGGTGTGGAGCAAGGTGAGTGAAGGGAAGATTTAATTTGAACAAAAACTCACCCCTAGATCAGCTTCTTTGCACGAATGTCAACTCCGCTGATACCACCTGAAACTCACATAGCCTACCCCCACGATCACCCAAAAAATCAGCATCAACTCCAGGTTGTAAACGCTCATGGCGATCATAGCTACAACGGCAATCAAAAGAGCAATCGCCGGAAAATAAGGATAAAGCGGCACTTTAAAAGGACGCTCCATCTCTGCATGATTTTTGCGCAAAGCAAAAAATGCAACCATGGAGACTATGTAGAGTGTCAGCGCCCCGAAACATGCAATAGTGATGATCTCACCTGTCTTGCCCGTCAATAGCGCGATGATCCCTATCAGCATATTCACAATCAGTGCATTGACTGGGGTTTGTGTTTTGGGGTGGACTTTACCTACGAAAGGAGACACATAACGCTCCCTCCCCAATTCTAAAGTCGAACGGCCAGCAGCCAAGATGATCCCATGAAAAGAAGCTATAAGCCCAAACAACCCTATGGTAATCAGAAGGTGATACAGCACATTGTTTTCACCCACGATGTGCGCCAAGGCTAACGGCAATGGAGAATCGGATGCTGTGGCTCCCGGTTCGGGATAGACGACCGCTTCCCAGCCCGCTACTCCAACGGCGGCAGTGAAGGTCAAAACACACAGAACAACTAGCGTCACAATGGCTGATCCGAAACCTTTCAGTATATTCTTTTGCGGATTTTTAGTCTCCTCTGCCACGTTGGCCACTCCCTCGATCGCTAGGAAGAACCATATCGCAAATGGTATCGCCGCGAAAGCACCTCCCCAACCATTGGGTAGGGCATTTCGCTTCAGGTTTTCAACATCAAATGCCGTAAAACTGACTCCTGAAAATATCAATAATTCTACCACCGCTAGCACCGTGACAAACAACTCAAAATAAGCTGCCGAACGAACCCCTATCATGTTGAGCCCAGTGAATATCAGATAAGCCACAATGGCAATAGTCATCACGTCGACCTGAGGCAGAAACATATGAAGGTAGGCTCCTATCGCAGCAGCTATCGCTGGAGGCGCAAAGATAAACTCAATGCTTTGAGCCATGCCTGCTAAATAGCCCCAGTGCTTGCCGAGTCCCATTCGAGCATAGTCAAATGCTCCTCCTGCTTTGGGAATCGCACAAGCCATCTCTGTATAACTGAAGGTAAAGGTGACATACATCACAATGATGAAAAAAGTCGCCACTGCAAGCCCCAGCGTACCGCCTTCGGCTAGGCCGAGGTTCCATCCAAAGTACATCCCAGATATCACATACCCTACACCAAGCCCCCATAACATCAAGGGCCCTAAGGTCTTCTTCAATTCACTCTTTTGTTCTGTCATAGTTGAGTAGTTGGTCCTCATATGTATCTTTCAAATCGACTCCCGATAATTTTCTTCGTATTGCCTCCGTGATCAAAAAACAGAGTTTCTGAGCAGCCCTCTCATAACTGAGCCCCTCCGTTCGTATGTTTGAGATGCAGTTTCGTCTTTCGTCTGTCAAGCCTCCTTTGGGTGAGTAGGTCATGTAAGCTCCCATACTGTAGGGAGAGGTCAACCCAGGTCTCTCACCGATGAGTACCACACAGACTTGACACTGATTATGCTGCCCAATGGGGTCACCAATCGCCACACGTCCCTGCTGCACCACAGCCAAAGGACCAATCGTATAGCCCTTCAATAACGGTAACAAGCATCGCAAAAAAGGCAATGCGTGCTGCGCAATGGCCATGGCAGACAAGCCATCTACTAGGCAGATACTGATGTCATAGCCGGACTGTTGCTTCTGAAGACTCTCTTCGGACTCAGCATCTAGCAGCCGTCCTAAGTCAGGCCTTTGAATGTACTGCTCTCGATCAATCGCTTGACTTCTGAGCAACATAGTATCATACCCCATCTCGTGGATTTGGGTCAAAAGAGACCCGGTATCCAGCTCAGACCATACTGCATCTCTAGCCAGCGCATGGTCCCTACGAAAAGCCAAGCGCTCCTCTGTGGTCAAGCTCCCCCCTGCTCTACCCAATGCGATTCGCGCTTTCGTAAAGTCTCGATAGCCTTTCCAAGGGTCTCCTTTACTCATAAGTACAACAGTTTATGACGCGATTTACCTTCTAGCATTTGGCCGTGTTCGTCGATTAGACTCATCCGTTGCAACCATTGCTCAAACTCTGGGGCATATTTCAGTCCCATCAATTGGCGAATGTACAGCTGATCATGAAAAGAAGTGCTTTGATAGTGCAACATCACATCATCCGCTCCAGGGACCCCCATGATGAAATTGCATCCCGCTAGCCCTAACAAGGACAGTAAGTTATCCATATCGTCTTGATCCGCTTGACTGTGGTTCGTGTAACAGATGTCACACCCCATAGGCAGTCCCATCAGTTTGCCACAAAAATGATCTTCCAAACCCGCTCGGATAATCTGCTTCCCATTGTAGAGATACTCTGGACCAATGAAACCCACCACTGTGTTGACGAGCAGCGGATTATAATGCCTCGCCAGCGCATACGCCCTCACTTCACAGGTCTGCTGATCGACCCCATGATGTGCTCCTGCAGAGTGTGCACTCCCCTGACCCGTCTCGAAGTACATCAAGTTCTGACCCACAGTACCCCGGTCCAACAATTTCCCAGCATCATACGCTTCATCCAACAATTCTTTCGTCACTCCAAAACTTCGGTTCGTTCGTTCGGTTCCGCCAATGGATTGAAACACTAAATCCACAGGTGCTCCTGCATTGATCAGCGACAGGGTAGTGGTAATATGTGACAGCACACATGTCTGCGTAGGAATCTCAAAACGAACACGAAGTTCTTCCAGCATTTCCAGCAGGTTTCGGGTACTTTGTGCATGATCCGACACTGGATTGATCCCAATCACAGCATCCCCTACACCGTACATCAATCCATCTATTGTGCTCGCCATGATTCCCTTCGGATCATCTGTAGGATTATTGGGCTGCAACCGAGTAGAAAAATGTCCCTTTAGCCCCAAGGTGTTTCTGAATCGCGTCACCTTACTGATTTTAGAGGCCACAAGGATGAGGTCTTGGTTGGACATGATCTTGCTCACCGCAGCAACCATCTCTGGCAGCAACCCCTGGCTGATCTTTCGAATCCACTCGCCATCCGACTCATAGGCCAGCAACTCATCCCGAAACCCTCCTACTGTCAAATGACTGATAGGGGCAAAAGCCTTTTGATCCCAACTGTCGATCGCCAACCGTGTCACTGCGTCCTGCTCGTACGGAATCACCTGCTCCTCCACGAATTGCTTCAAAGGCATATCTGCCAACACGAGTCGTGCAGCCATTCGCTCCTTTTCGTTCTCAGCGGCTACCCCAGCCAACACATCCCCTGACTTCTCGGGCGTGGCTTTGGCAAGCACCGTCTTGAGATCAGAAAATGAGTAGGAAAAATTCCCTACACGGCTTTGGTATTTCATGTCAATACGTTTTGGACGAAAGCATGAAAATGGGCATTAATTCAATCAAAAGCAATGGTTTTTGGCAGGTCCAGAATCTCCCTCCTCCAAAACCATAAAAAAAGGGCCATCGCCCCAAACAAGCCATGACCCTATCTGTTAATTTATTGTTACTTATTGCTCTTGCTTGAATTGATCAAACTCCGACGGGTCTTCCACTCTGGGGAAAGCATTGTTGGACAAGTCTACATCAGGTAGCTCTTGATCAGGGTCAATCGCCACACTAGCGACTTCCTTCTCTTTCAAAAAGGTCTTTTTGATCTCTACCTCGTTGAGCCTCCAAACCTCCGCCGGCAACCGATCGATCTCTGTCGTACCGTCTGTATACGTCCATTCGATGATGACCGGCATGATCAAGCCTCCTTCGTTTTTGAGAGTCAACTCATAGATGTTTTTGCCCCCGACTAGAGTGCGCATTTCTGCCTCATCCACACGACTGAGGAATCCGCCATAACTCTTGTCTGGGGTAGGAACCATCTGAAACGGCTGTGGTCCTGCTGAAAAGTCTTTCGCCGGCTTAGCTTGGTTTCCTTTGCCGCTGATTTTTCCTCCTACCTTTTTCCCTTTATTTTCTACGATGACAGGCTCTTCGCTCATCTGATACCACTTGACCTCCGACAGATTGATGTCTACCTTGTCCGTGGTGAAGTACCACCCCCTCCAAAACCAATCAAGGTCCACCGCTGTGGCGTCTTCTAGCGTGCGAAACAAATCCGCAGGGTTTGGGTGCTTGTACATCCACCGCGTCGCATACTCCCTAAACGCCGCATCAAACAACTCTGGCCCAATCACAGACTCTCTCAAGATCTGAAATCCAGCCGTAGGCTTGTCATAAAAATTGGCTCCAATACTAAACAGCGACTCCACATCAGAAGTCACCATAATCGGCCGCATCACTCTTTGGTCACCGTCCATGTAAGGAACCATGTCCTTGGGCGTCAAGCTATGAAACTGTGGGTAGCGTTCCGCCATCGTTCGCTGATCGAGAAAGGTATTGAGCCCTTCGTCCATCCACATCCACTTGCGCTCATCCGAGCTCACAATCATCGGAAACCAATTGTGTCCCACCTCATGCACAATCGTCCGGATCATGTTTTCTTTCGCTGCGTGGCTCATTTCCCCATTGACAGGACGTCCGCCGTTGAAACTAATCATCGGAAACTCCATGCCGATGTTGGACGTATTGACCGAAATCGCTACTGGATAGGGATAGTTGAAAGTTGCCTCAGAGTACACCTCTAGTGCATGAATGACCGCCTGGGTAGATTCTTCACTCCAAACAGGCAATCCCTCTTTGGGGTAAAAGGACATGGCCATCGTCGTACGATTGGGCAACTTCACAGCCTGTGCATCCCAGATAAACTTTCGCGAACTCGCAAAGGCAAAGTCACGCACATTTTCTGCACGAAACCTCCAAGTCTTGGTGTCCGTGCTTTTAGTCTTTTCATTGGCAACAGCCTCCTCTGGGGTCACAATCATGACGGACTCGTCATACGATTTGCGGGCTTTCGCCAAACGCTTTTTTTGATCCAATGACAGGACATCCTTTTCATTTTGTAATTCGCCAGTTGCAGCGACAAGATGATCCTCTGGTACAGTGATCTCTACATCATAGTTGCCAAACTCTAGAGCAAACTCCCCCAACTTCTGAAACTGCTGGTTTTGCCAGCCTTCGGTATCATTGTACACGGCCATCCGAGGAAACCAGTGTGCGATCAGAAAGACACAGTTGTCATCCTCCGGAAAATATTCGTACCCTTCTCGAGACAATAGGAAGTTGGATCGATCGGTTACTGGATAGGACCACTCCACCGAAAATGACACGGACGACTGAGGCTCCAACGGCTCCATAAGTAGCACTTTCATCATCGTATTGTTGACGAGAGCTTCCAGTTTTTGGCCTGAAGCATCTTTGACCTGCTGTATCGTATAGCCCGCAGGAAACTCCATTGGGCGAAGCAAGTATTGCATATGCTGAGAAGTCATCGAATCTTTGACACTAAAAATACCGCCAAAACCTTCGTTCTCCTTTCGGTTGACATTTTGTTCCAACTGAAGCCAGAGGTAGGGCAAGACATCTGGTGAATTGTTGTAATATGTGATGGTCTCCTTTCCTGTGAGGACTCGTGTTTGCTCATCCAGAGACGCTTTGATTTGGTAATCGGCACGCTGCTGCCAGTAGTCCGCCCCTGATGCACCTGAAGCAGTGCGATAGGTGCTAGGTGGGTCAATCATTCTATCAATAGGCTCAAACTTGCCCTGCCAGGTTTTGTCTTGCGCTAAAGACATCCAAGAAACGGATGAAATCAGCACTACTAGGGTCAATACTCTCATGAAGTTGCTGTTTAAATGAATGATAAATCTAATTAATCAGTTGCGAAGACTGGCCACCAATTATTATGAATGGTCTCCTCAGAGGTTAAATTGTTCAGTCTTCCTCTTTGGGTTCTCCATAGTTGTATTTGAAAAACTGCTCAAGGTCCAACTTCCAGTGCTGAGACAAAGCGTGCCGAGCACCAGACTCGGGATCATACCCTCCAAATACATGCAGAGCCCCCTCCAGCACGGCCGCCCCCATGTGGCGCCCTCCAAAATTCATCTGAAAGGTTTTTAGTTCCTCCGTTTGCGTATCATATACCAACAGCTGATCCAAGTTCTTGTAGTCCCCAACCAAAAAAAGATAGTGCTGGTACCGAACCAAAGCATAAGCCGAACACGGCGCCTCTAGCTTCCCAACTTTCTCCCACTGCTCCGTGGACAAATCGAAGCGATGAATCTTGTCACTAGCCTCTTCTCCATATCCACCCACCATGTACAAATGATTCCCGACGACTACCCCACGCGTCTCCTTCGCCTCTGGCAAATCTGGCAATTGCTCTAAGGCTCCCGTTTTGAGATCATAAACATACATGTCTTGGCTAAACACCAATTCAAACCCTCCGCTACGGGCTTGACTAGCTATAGACCCACCAAACATATACACCTTGTATTCATGATATACCAAACCCATAGATTTGGCAGGGTTTGGGTTTTGACCCAAGCTTTTGGACCTGTAGTTGTTCATGTCGTAGTACTGCAAATCCTCGACTAACCTCACATGGTCACGCCCTACGACCGTACCGCCAGCAAAAAGGACACTCTCATACTCATCCAGATACACAGCACTACCAAACAGTGTCCGTTTTAGCGGACTGGTGGAGGACAGGTCGAGCCATTCGTCGATGCGGGCGTCATAGGTGTAGATTTTATCTGAGTTGCCTGCCGTCTGCGACCGTCCGCCCGCCAGTATGGCCTTGGAGCCACTAGAGCAATACGCCATCCCAAAGAGTGGTTGGGGGACTTTTTTAGCAGCAGTAAACACCACATACTCATTGAGCTGAGCGAAAACGTCATGACACATTAATATTCCCATAGAAAGGGACAGCAAGAGGGTTTTCATACGCATAGAATCTGACCTAAAAATACGGTCATACATGGCCCTGATCCAAAAAACCCCTGTTAATTCTAAAGCATTTGTCTGTTAAGACAGGAAGAAACATGCGACATACATTAAATCAACCCTCGACCTTTGAGCTCCAAGTATTTGTTGATCACATCTATTGTCAGGTTTTGGGGATTGGTCAATAGCGCTTGGACCCCATGGGCACGAAAACGCTTGAGAATAAGGCGCTTCTCGAGATCAAACTTCTCTGCGATCCCGAGCTGATAGACGTCTAGCAAGGTGTCAGGTGCCTGCTGAATATAATCTTTGAGTTCCGAGTTTTCAAACATGACCACCACCACAAGGTGTGCCTGATTGAGCCGACGGATGAGTTCAAGCTGATGAGTCAGCGAAGACTCCGTCTCAAAATTGGTATAAAACAACAACAAACTCCGCTGCGTCACTTTGCGCTTGATCGTCGTATACAGATCAAAATAATTGGGCTCTTCGAAAGCGGTCCGCTCGTTGTAAAGGCACTCGAGAATGGTCTTGAGCTGAAACGAGCGATTGTCTGCCGCCAAGAAGGTCTGGGTCGTCTTTTCGAAGGTTATCAACCCTGCTTTGTCTCCTTTGCGCAAACTGACATTAGAAAGTGCCAGAGCCGAATTGATAGAATAATCCAACAAACTCAACCCACCAAATGGCATCTGCATCGTCCGACCCTTGTTGATCACACAGTAGACTGGTTGAGATTTTTCTTCCTGATATACATTGATCATCAATTGGTTCTTGCGAGCCGTCGCCTTCCAATTGATCTTGCGGATATCATCTCCTGTCACATAGTCTTTGATTTCTTCAAACTCAAAATTGAACCCGGGTCTCCGTAGCTTTTTCAGTCCTTTACTATGGTTGGACAGAAGCAAAAATTCCGTCTCTCGCATGTGCTTGACACTCGGGTAAACCTTGATTGTCTCTGGTTCGGGTTGTACAAAACGTCTTCGAATCAAGCCCAACCTGGTACTGGTAAGCATATTGATCTGACCAAACGCATAGGAACCCCGGTTTGTGGGCTGCAGGGTATAACTTATGATCTTTTCTTCCTGACCCAACCCAGGCAATTCGAAAAATAAATGACGCTCCTGAAAATCAATTGGCGCTTCGTCGATCACTGTCACCGACACAGGCGTGGCAAAATTGCTCCTCACATATATCTTCACCTCATTGGGATAACCCAAAGAATACACCGGACTGGTGATGCGTCGTGCCACCACGGTCCGTTTGGATACGAACAACCACAAAAAATCCACCCCTATCATGAGAACAAAAACCCACGAAAGTACTACGAAGGCTCCATACGCTGGCGACCAAATGAAGCCCACCATGGCCAATAGGGTCAATGCCATCCCCAAGTAATAAAATCGTGAACTGAGGTATATGTTTTTGAGCATAGTCATCTATCTCGGGATCTCGACCTGATCTATGATCAGTTTGATGATGTCGTCCGTCGTGAGTCCTTCCATTTCCTTCTCAGGCGACAAGATGAGACGATGTCTGAGTACAGGGTAGGCAACATACAGCACATCTTCAGGAATCACAAAATCCCGATCCTCTAGGATGGCTTTGATTTTGGCGGCATGCATGATGCCAATAGCAGCCCTTGGTGACGCCCCCAAATAGATGTCTGGAGAAGTCCTTGTCTTGTCCATGATACGTGCAATGAAATCCAGCAATTTGGCATCTATCACTACCTTTTTGGCCTCCGTTCGCAGCGTCATGAGTTCGGCAGTGGTAAGTACCGCAGTGATCTCTGCCTTCATCTTGCCTTCGTTGTGCAGCTCCATGATTTTGACTTCCTCCTCCAAGGTTGGGTAGCCTGTCACCACCTTGAACAAGAATCGGTCAAGCTGTGCTTCTGGCAAACGATAGGTTCCTTCTTGCTCCACTGGGTTTTGGGTAGCTAGCGCAAAAAACAAATCACTCATCGGATAGCAATGTCCATCCACGGTCACTTGACTCTCCTCCATGATCTCAAACAGCGCAGCTTGGGTCTTGGCAGGTGCTCGATTGATCTCATCGATCAGCAATATCTCTGTAAATATTGGTCCCTTCTTGAACTCAAATTCGTTGGTCTTGAGGTTGAAAATGGAAGTCCCCAATACATCCGAAGGCATCAGATCAGAAGTGAACTGAATGCGTCCAAATTGTGCAGAGATCAACTTAGCTAGCGTCTTGGCAGTGAAGGTCTTGGCTATGCCTGGCACGCCCTCTATCAGCACGTGTCCTCCAGAGATCAAGCCTATGATCAGCTGATCGAGCATTTCTTCCTGCCCGACGATCACCTTTTTGATTTCTGATTTGACCTCTGCTACTTTGGCAGAGATGGCCGTGATTTGACTTCTATTTTCTTCACTCATCTCTTCGTTGATTTTTTGTAAATAACATTTAGTTTTTTGTCGAGCGCTATCAAAAGCTCGTCGTTGATGGCCTTTGCTCCTTCAACCTCCTGGATCACTTTCACCAGAGCAGTCACGTCCTCTTCTTTCACTCCGATTTTGGCGGCTAGTACACGATCATTGTCTTGATGCAAATGAGCGTGGTACTGCATTCGTATGTTCTCTTTGAAATAATCGATACGACTTTTGGCGACAGCCCTCTGGTCTCTCTGATGAAAATACAACAACCCGACGGTCTTGATAAAGTCCATCGTCTGGTTGGGCAGTGCTCGGATCACTGGAATGGCTCGCTGCACCCGACGACTCCCCACGATCATGTGTAGCGCGATCAAGGCCAAAGCAAAATACAGAGCGTTTCGAAGGGGTGGGTGTTTCAGTACCTCTCGAAAAGGCGAAGAATTGGTCGCTACACCACTCTGGTAATAACTCGTCCACCGGACCCCCGAATCGGGCAATAGTGACAATACGCGTGCTGTCAATCGATGATTGTCACCATAAAGCATGAAATAATTCGTGAAAATAATGGGTGTACTACAAAGTACAAACTCACCCTCTCCAAACGGGATACTTGCCACGACTGCTTGTCCTTCGGCATTGGTCACGTAGACCACTGCCGAAGGCGGCAAGCTATCGATGTACTGGAGAATCTCCGTCTCCAAAAAGTACGTCCGAGGCATGCCCTCCACCTCCAAAAACGAGGAGTCACCATCACTGTCGTAATAGTAATCCCTCGTGTCGAAATAGATGGACAAGGTGTCAACGAGTTTTTGATCCAAGTAGCTTGTGCTCAGCAGTACCGTTTTTCCTTGTGACACTTGGGCAACCAACTCCTCGTAACTGGGGTCTCCCAATACGAGATCCTCAGAAATCGACAAGAGTCCTTCTCCCTCTTCGCTTCGCCTCAACACTTCGTAAAAGCTATGGTTATCCATCTGCCACTCCTGAAACATACTCGGAGCTAATTCGGACAAGGCATACGCCCCGTATGGGTTTTGGTCAACGCTCGCATAGGTTTTGGTCCAGTTGGTCGGACGCTCATAGCCACCCATCGCCAAGAGCAACAGCAGCGAAATCGCTACGATATACAAGATACTTCCTTTGCTCACGACAGTTGGTCTTTGATCCATTGAAAATCACCTTCCATTTGTGCACACATCTCGACTGACACCGGCAAGTGTCCGTACCAGATCTGCTCAAAAGACTTCGTCATCTTGCAAAACGTCTCCCGTGACTGATGGCCAGCCAATTCGCTCAAATACTCGCGGTTGGTTTTTCGGATCTCGTACTGGATGAGTTCTTGATCAGAAAGGATCTGCAGTGCATGCAAATAATAGTAGCGCACCACCATGAGGTGGTTGCCGTTGCGCTTGGCCTCCTCGATCAGCTGGCCAAAATCTAAACCCTCGATGTCTTCGTCAGTGAGCACATACTCTTTGGCCGGCACTTTTTTCTTACCAAACGGAAGCAAATAATTCATTTCAATCCCAAGTATCTTGAGGATCAAGTACAACATACCTCCCACCATAAACCCATAAAAAAGAATCTCAAACACAACAGGAGGGATATGCCAATTCAGTTGCTCCGCAAAAAAAGACCCCAAACGACCAAACCAATAGTCCAAAAACACCGAAACACGATCGTACCAACCGTAGCTCTTCTCTTGGCTATAGTATTCACTTGCAAACTCCTCCTGCAGCTGCGCTAGTTTCTTGCTATCGAAGCTTCGCCTACTCATCAAGATGCTTGGTTCATCTCCTCGATGTTAGACATCAAGCCGACTGCTTCTTTTTGTTCTCTTAGGTTGAAATACTGAAACGAAATCGCGACCACTGAAATCGTATAACTCATCAAAATACCAAGGTAGGCAAAGGCCATAGTCCCTGACATCATGAGCATATTGGCGTTGGACATGTCGGTAAAAAGTGAATCAGGGTTAGCTTGATTCGCCAATATTTCACTAAACATGAAGCCATACATCGGCAGATAAAAAACCATCGCAATAGCCATCTGAATGAAATATAGTACAATCATATAACCAAAAGTACTCCACCAATGTCCTTGGATCAGCTTGAAAGACCTCCCAAACGAACGGAAGAGATTGCCCTTCTCAAAAATCACAATCGTAAACACCATCGAAAAAGCCACACTGACATAAATCATCGGCACCACCAAAAAAAACATGGAAACAAAGACCATGATAAACAAAGGGATCGAAATCAAAAACAACTTGCCCCCGTCTTTGAAAATATGTCGAGCAATCAGGCCCGTCGTAATCTCCTCAGGAGGCATCTCTTGGTAGAGTGCGAGATAGCGCAATACGATCGCAAAAAATGAATAGAACAAGAAGAAGCCCGAAATCATCATTCCCAAACTACTGATCAGCATATTGGTCGGGTCTACCTCCTCAGGTGCACCTCCTCCTGCAAACCCCATGAGAGACTGCATATACATCGCATACGAAAAACCCACCAATAGCACAATAGGTCCGTCAATGATCAATATCGTCTTGAAGAGATGTTTGAAATTTTCTCGAATAAACTCGAAAGTCACATTGATGCGGTCGCCCAAAACGCGCTCTTTATAGTAGGGGATTTTAGGAACGTATTTGTTTTCCATGCTTGAAAAGTTGATTTGGATAAATAATCGTATAATAAATCACTCCAGCCAAAGTACCGAAGATAATAATCAGTTTGACAACCGTAGGCAAGTCGGTCATTCGTGTCACAAAAGACTCCAGAAAACCGGCGATGATAAACAGCGGTACGAGCCCCACCACTATTTTGATACCTCGCTTGGCGCCTCGCTTGAAGGACTCCTTGCGCGTCAGTGTACCTGGGAACATGATACTGTTGCCAATGACCAGCCCCCCAGCACCTGCGATCACGATCGACGAGATCTCGATCGCCCCATGTATCCATATCGTCAGTGCAGAAGTCGCCAACAGGCCCTGCTGATGAAAGAAGTACTGAAAAGCCCCAAGCATAATGCCGTTTCGCATGAGCATAAATGCCGCGCCGACCGACAGCATTACCCCATAGGCAAAAACCATGAAGGACACCATGATATTGTTGACGGTAATACCCAAAAACATCGGCATCTGATGAGCCTCTTTGTAGACAGCCATCGGGTCACCCTCCTCGATGTTTTGTAGGGTCATGTTGACATATTGATCACCCAAGATGAGCCGAACGAATGTATCGTCCAGCGCCACCGACAAGGCCCCAATCAAAGCAGAGACCATGAAAATGACAAACGAATAGATCAACTCTCGACGTGAATCATACATCACCTGAGGAAACTCCTCTTTCCAAAAAGTAATGAAGCGACTCTTAGACTCCTTCTTGTTGCGGTATAGTCTCTGATAGACCACCGATGCGAGCTCGTTGAGATAGGTGTGGGTCTTGGATTGAGGGAAATTGGATCGGACAAAAGAGAGGTCATCTGTAAGCCGAATATAATAGGCTGTCAACCTATCTGCCGACAGGGTCGTGCGCGCATTCAAACGATCCTCCATCTCCACCCACTCTTTTCGGTTTAGCTTGATAAACAACGCTTCCTTCATTCTTGATTGGCCTTTTGTCTGTGCGGACGATGAAGCAAATCAACGAAGGCTTTGACAAAGAATAGTTTTTTTAGATATTGTACAACAGTTCTAGTTTCTAAAGTAAAGCAATATGTCTCATATAGGTGTTTACACTGCACAAAATATTTTTATTAACTTCAAGATCGCAGGCATCGGGGACCGCATCGCTGCCTTTTTAATCGACTTGTTGATACTCACTGCCTATGCGATGTTCATCTCGTTCGTCCTATCCACCACCGAATCTTTTGGCATAGGATCCGTCCTCTATCTGCCCATCCTATTCTACCATCCGCTGTTTGAGTATTTGATGAACGGTCAGAGCCCAGGCAAAAAACAAATGAAGATCCGTGTACTCAAAGAAGAGGGTGAACCCGTCACAATCTCCTCCATCCTTCTACGTTGGGTACTGAGCCCGATAGACTTCATGATGTCTGGCGGTATAGCCATCAGCTCGATCATCCTCACCAAACAAGGCCAGCGCCTCGGCGATCTGGCTGGCGGCACCATAGTCGTCAAAGAAAAGAAATTAGAAAACTACGACAAGGCTTTCATCCGTCACCAAGTCGAGGAAGGCTATGAGCCTGTCTTTCCGGCCGTCAAAGTCCGCTTGGAACAAAAAGACATCGACCTGATCCAAGACGTGCTCCGCGTTCGTCTCGAACACACCCTCAATGCGCCCGCCGAAAAAATCAGAGCTGTCATGGAAAAGAAACTAGAAATCAACTCTGACCGCTCCACAGTAAATTTTCTCCACACACTGGTCAAGGACTTCAACTACTACCAAAGCCAAGAAGAAGCCTACAACATCGTATAAACAGAACTATTTGACTTTGCTCTCGGCATGAGCAATACCTAGGTTGACATAGTACGCGAGCTCTGGCTCTGTGGCAAATCCCTCGGGTGCCACGAAAACCATCTCCTTCATCGGCTTGCCAGTGAAATCCATCGGACGAACACCCTCCTTCTGCAATTCGATTTGGTCATCGGGAGCCAGCACACGTACACAAAGATCGTCTTTGACGATCCCTACACTCATTTTTCCTCTGTAAAGAAAACTCAACCCTCCAAACATTTTCTTTTCCGTGATCCGTGCGCCATAGGGGCTAGATGTTGTCTCACTCGTACCGCTGTTTCTTCATTATATGCCATGACTATATCATTAGGTGTAAATCGGTGTGCGGGATATCGTCTTCGAGGTACTCTTCAGAACAGACCTTAAAGCCAAACGATTCGTAATATTTCGTCAGATGAGATTGCCCTTGTACATAGATTTCTTTGGCTCCCTCGACACCATGAATTCGTGCCATGGCAGCTCGTATCAGGTCTCCAGCGAGCCCTTTGCTCCGATAGCGTACATCCGTGACGATCCTCCCTATCCCGTACACCCCTGGATCACGTAGGTAGGTGCGCAAGTAAGCCGCCAGCTTCTCGCCATCATAAAGCATGAAATGATCAGACACCTTATCCAGATCACTCAGTTCTGGATAAGGGCAGTTTTGCTCCACGACGAACACATCCACCCGGAGTTTGAGTAGCTGATACAGCTCCGTGGTGTTCAGTTCTTCAAATGTTTTGATACCTAATTGATAGTTCATAATCGATCTCCCCGAGGGGCGGTTTGTTTGCTCACGACCTGGATATCGCTGGGGCGTAAATCTCCACAAAAACCAGCTAAAAGCCAATATAGCCCTCGCTTGCCACCAGAGCTGTATGCAAAACATCCTTCGAGAACTCTAGTCATAGGCTTCACCACATGAAGATACTACTGAGGAAAAATCAAAAGTATACACTCACAGCTCCCCTCCCAGCACCACGGTTTCTTTGATCACTTGCTTGTTGCCGCTGGGGTCATACACCTCAGCAAAAACAATGTAGTACCCTATAGGTGCCAAATCGCCTGCATCCGTCGTACCATCCCAAGTCACAAAGCCTGTCATAGAAAGCAATTGGTTCTCGGCAAGTGCTCTGATCGGGCGACCGTGCGTATCAAATACGGAGATATTGGCAAAGCCTCCCGGCTGATCCAGTACATAACGGATCGTCGTGAAGTCGGGCTGCCCCATAGTATTGGGCATGAAAACCTTCGGCTCTACTACCAGTTGACCTTGCCCTGCTCCTGCCTCGGTGTACTGAGAGTTTTGCCGTCCAGGCGTAGCATAAAATGCCGTGCTGGCTGCTGAGTGCCAACTGTTAGGGTCATTGGACGGAGCATCGTAGGCAATTCGCTCTAGGCTCACCCCTTCTTCACTGTCCAACAAACGCGAATGATAATCCTCCCTGTATGCAAAATAATCCACGGTTTGCCCGACTGCATCGATCAGCGTCACTTCACCATCGCCATCGTTGTAGGCAGGGAAACTAGCCATCTCAAAGTAAGCCGATTCATCCCCCGACGGATACTGCGCAGCTAGCACCAGAGGGTCAGCCGTCAGCACCACAAAAGTCGATGGCTCGACCAACCGATGATCAGTGGTGATCACTTTGGAGGTGATGCCCTCTCCTGATCCGCTGGCGAGCACCCAGTTTTGCAAGTCGATCACCTTGTCCGAATGATTATAGATCTCCACAAAATCCACTCCACCTGATTCGGGATTGAATAAGACTTCGTTGATCAAAACATCCAAACTATCCGCCAACTCTGGGACTTGTACGATGATTTGTCCAGCCTCCAAAGAGACAAGGTTACCGACGCAGTCTTTGACTCCAGACACAGTCAATGCATATTGTTGACGTGGTTGCAACTCCTCCAATAATGTGACGGTCATGCTCCGACTACCTGGAAGCACCAGCTCCGCCGATTCGATGACTCGATTCGGGTCGAAAACCATGTACTCCAACAGACCTCCCATCGTCGGGTATAGTTTTTCATCCCAAGTGATCTCTATCTGCTGATTGCCTTCCCATACCGCCGATACGATCTCTGGTCCCCTGTGGTCAGGGTTTTCAGCCGATTGGGAATTGGCCATTCCTGGTGTGCCACCTATCTCCTGAGACCCTGTCCAATTCCTTTCTTCTCCACAAAAATTCGCCACGTCTACCATCTCCAAACTCAGCCCCGTATGCTCCTCCACACCATACCAGTCGTCCGTATAACTTGTCGAAAACACCAGCTCATCCCCTGCATAGATAGACAAGGTCTCCCCTCCATTGTTGAGTGTCAACCATGAAGAAAGACTCCCTACATTTTGAGCAAGGAAACTCGAGGGCTTAGCCGCCAGCAATATATACTCGCCAGGCTCAACCTCCCCAGACTCAAAGGTTGTTTGGCCATTGCCATCCTTCCAAACCAAGCCCGTCAGCTTCAACGACTGTTCAGAGGCATTGTACAATTCTATGTACTCCTCTTGATCCGCAGTGGGAGCCGCCATGATCTCAGTAATAATCAGCTCACCGTACTGCGGTAGATACGGCATTTCGTAGCTGAAATTAACCGTAGTGTCCTTGATTTGATTTTGGGACAAGTCGTGTAGCGAATGTATCATCAGTGAATACTCCTGCTCTCCAATCGGGGATCCCAATGTGAGTATTACCGCTGTGTCTTGCGCCAGATAAGTCGCTTGACCCCAAGCCAGTTCAGACGATTCATAATAGCCCAAAAACTCCGCAGCACTTTCATCCATCGGTTCGGAAAAATGGATGGAAAGCGTCTCAGCATCAAGAAGCCGTACTGTCTCCACGGTTGGTGCCCTGCGGTCTATCTTCACCGCTACACTATGCCCTGGCATGAGATTTCCAAACTGATTTTGGAGTACAGACCAGCCAATCAAATACAGCTGATCGGCTCTAAATTCCTCTTCAAAAACCAATTGCAAAACATGCGAGTCTTCTGAACTCACGACCACCGCCACAGGCTGTATGTCTGCATTGAGCCAAAAATCCTCCTGGCTCACCGCGTCAAATGTGGTCTCAAACGTAAGTGCAATTGTATGGTTATTTTGAATTACAGCATTTTCCAATCTTGGATCAAACACAAACTGACAACTCCCCGTTTGCAGCACTTGACCCTCCACACTTCTTAGCGCTGAAAAAAGCAATTCATAAGACGTACCTGCCTCCATCCCCCCAGACAAATACAATGTCACAAACCTACCTACTGACGCTACAGAATCGACATCCAACGCGACTAAATCAAAATGCAACGGTTCGTCAAAGGACGTTCCCAACACCTGATTAAACTCCAAACGAACCTCATCCGCCGCTAAAACCTCAACTCCACTCAATCGAAAAGGGCCATGGTCTAATGCCAGCATGAGCGGGTCAGTCATGGTGTTGCCTCGCTGATCAGCCAAACCCGCTACTCCCAATTCATACACTTCACTATTGAATGTCTCCTCCGCAAAATAAAGTGTTACTTGCCGGGCAAACTCACGCTCAACAACTGCTTTTGACGGAACCAAACCCAGTGCCTCCAGATGATAATGGTCGACCACTGCAGCCAGAGCAGTGTCCAAGGGCTCATGAAATAGAAGCACTATCTCGCTTGGAGATTTGACATAGGCACTGTCTAGCTGTGGTGGTACCTCATCATAGACAAAAGACCGACGGATACGGGTTTTGATCACATTGTCAAACTGATCTGCTACTTGATCTATCAAAAGATCATATATCACCTCTGACTCAAACACTTCATCGAACTCCAGCCTCACTGTTTTCATTGCTGTATCTAGCTCGGCATAGTCTGGATAGTGGTCTTCGTACTCATAGTGATCCAATGTCACGGCACTCTGTTGCTCCACCTTTTCGGTAAACCGGCATAACAAAGTCCGCTCATCAAGCACCTCCAAGGTGTCGACCTTAGGAGGAGCCGTATCGTAGACCAATGTCGCCGACGAACGAGGTAAACTCTCCCCTTCTTCGTCTACCAACCCTTCGGCATACAACGTCAACAGTTTGTTTTCATCAAGGCTTGTCTGAAAAATCAAATGGACCTGTAGCGTGTCATTCTTGTTGGCAAACACAGAAATCGGCCCTAGCTCCTCGCCTCCCAACCCATAGTGACTAGGGTCAAGCATGCTTTCTCTCTGAAGAGGAAATTCAAACGCCAACAACAGATGATGACCCCCCAGCACCCAAACCGTATCAAGACTGGCCCGGTAGGAGAATGTACGATCATAAGAATCGGCAGAAACGTTACCTGCCAAATCAGACAGCCCATGAGCAGTCACATCATAGGTCAAATCAGGAACAAAAGGTGCCTCAAAATGCAAATGGACTACAGTAGGCGTTCTATCATCTTGACTCAGCACTGATGGGCTGCCTATACCGAACGTCGCTACAAAATTATCCTCCGAAACACCCTCCAAATCTAGCTCCTCATCAAAAACCAACTGCAATTCAGTATCCGACACTACGATCACCTCTTCCAAAACAGGCGGCTCTACATCATAAGTCTCGCTGAGCATATTCACTTCCAGCTCATTACCCGCACAATCTTCAGCGCCAGCAATCGTCAAGGTATATGTCGTGCCACTCACCAAGCTTGGCATGACTCCTAACGTTGCCCCAAAGTAAGAAGGAGATACGCTGCCTATGGTACTACCCTGATTCAAGGCATAGGTAGCCATAGACAAAGATTGCTCGTCCATCGGTTCGTCAAAAGTTAGCTCTAAGCTCCTCTCATCTATAATGTCCAAAGCAATAAGATTAGGGCTAGTCGTATCGGGACTATCGTCCAAAACCGAATTTTGTTGACCAGGTGACCCTCCATCCATATGTCTAGAAGCTGTCCAGTTCGCGGAGTAGTTACAAGCCAGATACGGATTGATTTGCTCCAAGGAGAACCCACCATCATCCTTGGTCTCATCATGATACCAACGCGTAGAGTAAGTCAAAGAATCCACTACATTTCCTAAATTGTCAAGGAGCGTGAGTCTCATGCCACCATTTGTCAGCGCAGGAAAAGAAGCCACCGTCACCACGTCTCCGAAATCCTCAAACTCAGTCAGGTTAGAATCATCTGTCACGATTACATAAGCCCCCGATTCGAGGGTAAAACCTTCCAAAGCATTTCCATTCAAAGTGAAGTTCTCAACTTTAATCGCTTGATCTGATGTATTCAACAATTCGATGAATTCTTCGTCTGGAAGTCCCGTCGCTGAAGGATTAAAATCCGCATAAATCTCGTTGATGACAATATCTCGAAAAGCTGTGGCAGTCTCGATGCTGATAGGCTGCTCTACTTCGCTCAAGGTCTCGTCTTGATCGACGTTGCTGATGTTGTTAATTGTTAGGATATAATCGTTGTTGCTGAAGTCATCGGCGAAGGTGAGTAGCACTTGATCGGGATTACTGGCATCCATGAGGGCTGATGATGGGGTAGCATACCCGTTGCTCAACGTGTAGTTGCCAACCGATTCGGCAGAAGTCGCATCCAAACCCTGCGTGAAATGCAGTCTTAGGGACTGACTACCCTCGACATCTACACTAGCCAATCCAAAAGGCGGATCAAATGCTGAGACACCCACATCATCAAAATAAAAATTATATCTATTCGTCTTGGTATGAAAAACCACAAATCCGAAATAAGCTGTCGCAGCATAAGTATTGTCTACAAATTCGTCCCCTTCAGAAACAAAAGCTGTACCTCCCATGGGGTCGCACCAAACGGACCATGTGCCCAAGGCATCCCGCATGACTTTGATTCGCGCGAGCACCTCTCCTGAAAACTTCGTAGATCCGCTAAAAAGCAAACTTGACGAACTCCCATCCTGCCTATAAAAATCAATTTCATCCTCTCCACTTTGACCGATCTGGATGTAGTACCCCTTGAGCTCTCCTTCCAGGTTCGATTCGTCTGAGACTAGATATATTCTGCTTTTGTTGCTGCCAGATGGAGCCAAGCGCATATCCACCAGAAACGTCCACTCCGTGTAATCCATCACGGTGTTGGGTGTAGAAAGGTGGAGCGTTTCGGTAATATCCGGACCATATGAGTGGAGTTGACCGCTTTCGATCTCAAACGCTGTGATGTCCCCAGACCAAGCGGGGTTGCTGGCGAAATCTCCATCCGAAAAGTCCTCTGTGATTTGCGAAAAAGCGTGCAGACTCATCACGAGAAAGCACAAGAGTAGGGTTGGTCTCATGGTCTTGTGGGTTGGTTATGAACTGATTCGTATTACAAAATACGAAATTCATGTTCAATCCACAACACCTTAAAGACGCGATTCAGCCGGACCCACGGCTCTTTATTCCAAACTAAACTTGATGCGCAAGGTGATGACATCCTCGACAGATTGGTTGTCCCGAATCGATGGCTTCCAAGATGGCCCTTCCGTAATCAGGCGAATGGCCTCCTCATCACAGCCATAGCCTAAGCCTTTTTTGATCACAATATCGGATACATTACCATAGCTGTCTACTGTAAACCGTACGGTGACTTTTCCTTCGACCTGCAGCTCTTTCGCTGCGACAGGGTAGCGTAGGTTTTCCTTTATATATCTTTTGTATTTCAAAAAACCATCAACGGGAGTTGCACCTGCGTCAGGCTTAGGGCGAGACTCACCATAGCCAATCACCACTACTTCATCGAGAGCGGCCATGTCGGTTTCCATGACTGCAAGGATTGTGTCATTCGCGCCTATCCTGATCTGTTCGCTCGAATAGCCAATAAAGTTCACCTCCAGCGTCTCCCCCTCATGGGCATTCGACACTTCAAACCGTCCTTCGATATCCGTGACTGTTCCTTCGCCGGTTTCTTTAATCCAAACTGTCGCACCCGGAATATCCTCTCCGTCGGATCCTACGACCTTGCCATAAACCGTTTTGCTACTGTAGCTCCCATCAGACGTAGCGACGGATTGTCGCTTTTTCATTCGCGCAGCTAAGGCTGGCTGAGAACTCATCGCCATAGATTCTTCTGCTGCCTGATTGATTGGTACTACGTCCTCTTCGACAGAATACACGGTTTCTGCCAATTCTTCATCAGCCAAAGAAGGGCTCTCTTCTTGTTCTGGCATGGGTTGACCCTCTGTTTCTACAGCTATCTCTAGCATGTCCTGCTTAGGTGTTTCCTTTGGAGGAGAAACCTTATGCTTAGGAGTCGGGGCTACTATTTTCTTACTCGGCTCAACTGCTTCTATTTCTTCGGTCACAGGTTTCGAGAGAGGTGGTTGGGCTTGTTCCTTTTCTGGTTTCACTGGAGTATCTTCCTTCATGACGATAGTGTCTTCCTCCCTGAGCGTATCCATCACCATCCATATCGAAAACGACCCCATGAGCAACAACGCCACTGCAGCAGCTATCCGCATAGGATTTTTCCATATCGGCACACCCTTGGCGTCTGACTTGGCCATTGCCAAACGCTCAACCAGGGCCGCTACATCCTTTTCCATCTCTACGGACACAGATTCATAGCCTCTCATGGCCTCCGCCTCAAAGGGATGATCCAGCAGATAGCGCTCTACTGCATGTCGCATCTCTGGTGAGAGCTCGTCGCGTAGATATTGTTGCATCAGTGCAGGTGTCAGTTCTGACAGAGGTTCGATATGTGGACGGTCTTTATTCACTTTCTTCCATGCATAGTTTCAAATTTCGCTTTCCGTTTTGGATGTAACTCTTTACTTTTTTGATCCCAAAACCAGTCTTTAATTCCACCTCTTGGTAGCACTTTCTTTCGAGGAAAAACAAACGAACGCAAGTCTGCTGCTCTTCTTTCAGCTTATCTATACAGCTTTCTAATTTTACGAGATTTTCTTCGAGTCTGGTTTCGTCATCATGATGCAAATCTTCACTCGATTCCATAACTGCCTCCGACAATTCTGACGATTGGCCTTTGGTTTTTTGTCTTCGCAGCTGCATCAAACAATGGTTTCTTGTCAAGACATAGAGCCAACTCTTGAAATTATCCACCTCGTGACCGGGCAACTTGACGACCAGTTCTTCGAATATATTGTGTACGGCATCCTGTGCCTCTTCCTTGTTTTTGAAATACTTCAACGCCACCCCATAGACCAAGTGCATGTAGCGCTGGTATAACCTGCCGAGTACCGCTATGTCTCCATGCTGTTGGTACTGCTGCAAAATAAAATGGTCGCTATCAGTCGTGGAGTTTGTCAAATACGGGTTCTTTTTCTCGGATGAGAGATCAATCTATTCACTTTTTTCAAAAACTTTTATGGAATCCCAATCGAGGCTGCATCCTATGGTCAAATGTTTTACCAAAAAGTTAAAATCATGAGACAAATAGCCATTATCCTTTTCGCCCTATTGGTAGGTACAGCTGCCCAATCCCCCACAACGAACCGTACAATCCAAGGTCGCGTCACTGACGCTGCTGACGGCCAACCGATCGCAGGGGTCACAGTCATCATCAAGGGTAGTTCTACCGGAACCATCACCGACATAGACGGCCTTTATGCTATCTCTGTCCCTTCGGACAAAAACTTCTTGACTTTCTCTTTCATCGGGTATGAGACACAAGAGGTTGAAATCAAAAATCAAAACACCATCCATGTCAACTTGCACATGGACTCGTCTCAGTTGGAAGAGTGTGTCGTCATAGGCTATGGCACAGCCAAGTCTCGCTTGTTCAACAGCCGCACCAAAAAAGCCATGGCTGCCCCCATGTACTTTTCTGATAGAGAAGCCAACATACAACACAACACGGAGGACTATGATGCCATCGAAGAAAACATCTTTCATATGGCGCAAAACAAACCGCTCTCGACTTTCTCCATCGATGTGGATGCTGCGTCCTACAGCAACATGCGTCGCTTCATCAACAACGGTCAAAAACCACCCAAAGACGCCGTGCGAATCGAAGAAATGATCAACTACTTCAACTACGACTATGCCGAACCGATAGGTTCTGATCCTTTCTCAGTCAACACCGAAATCTCCACTGCCCCATGGAACGAACAGCATCAACTGGTGCACATCGGCCTGCAAGGAAAAAACATCCCTACAGACGATCTACCCGCTTCCAACTTGGTATTCCTACTAGATGTATCTGGTTCGATGAGCGACCCAAACAAGCTGCCTTTGTTGAAATCAGGCTTCAAACTACTCGTGCAGCAACTACGCCCACAGGATAGAGTCGCCATAGTCGTCTATGCAGGTGCCGCTGGGGTGGTACTGCCCTCTACGCCTGGCGATGACAAAGAAACCATCATTCGTGCCCTAGACAATCTAGAAGCAGGTGGCTCTACAGCTGGTGGAGCAGGGATCAACCTCGCCTACAAAATCGCCCAAGACCACTACAAAGAGCACGGCAACAATCGCATCATACTTGCAACCGACGGAGATTTCAATGTCGGAGAATCCAGCGATGCAGGTATGCAGCGACTCATTGAGCAAAAGCGAGAAGAAGGTGTATTTCTCACCGTACTTGGTTTCGGGATGGGCAACTACAAGGATGCCAAAATGGAAACCCTCGCAGACAAGGGAAACGGCAACTATGCCTACATCGACAATATCTTGGAAGCCAAAAAAGTCCTCGTCAACGAATTTGGCGGCACACTATTCACCATCGCCAAGGATGTCAAAATCCAAGTAGAATTCAACCCCGCCAAAGTCCAAGCCTACCGGTTGATCGGCTATGAAAATCGTGCCCTAGCAGACGAGGACTTCAACAACGACAAGAAAGATGCAGGCGAACTCGGAGCGGGTCATACCGTCACGGCTCTCTATGAAGTCATCCCTGTAGGTATCAAAAGTGAATTTAGTCCCGTAGACCAATTGAAATATCAAACCGTAGAAACAACACCTGCCGCACAGCAAACCGACGAGCTCATGACTGTCAAACTACGCTACAAAGCCCCCAAAGGCAACAAGAGCCTCTTGATCGAACACCCGCTACTTGATCATGCCATCTCATGGGAACAAACCTCGGACAATTTCAGGTGGTCAGCCAGCGTAGCGGCATTTGGCATGATCCTCCGCGACTCAGAGTTCAAAGGAGACGCTACGAGCCAGCAAGTACTCTCATGGGCCAAGGCCTCCAAGGGCAAAGACGAAAACGGCTACCGCAGTGAATTCATCCATCTAGTGACGAGCTTTCAATTGATGATCATGTAACAAAACGACATAGCGGCTATCTTCTAGGCATTTCACTTAATTTATACAGGCCAATACAAGTTTGGCACAGGGCTTGCCTATGCTCTATCGAGTTTTAGATTACAAATTTCATAGTTTATAGTCCAGCCGGGACTTATAGATTAGTTGATTGGTTATGTTTTGAGTTTGGCCCTGATGGACGCTACCATCAGGGCTCTTTTTTTGTCTCCGATTTAGCGTCCGCCTATCTTTTGCCCAAGCCATTACCTATATCATTCTACAACAGGGCTTTAATCCGCACTCCCACAACGTTCGAGTCCGTATCCTAGTTTTTGATTGCAAAAAATCATAAATTAATCTATTAGATATATGGGCAATTTGATTGATATTTGAGATTATGAAGCAATACGTACTGGCATTAGACCAAGGAACGACCAGTTCGAGAGCTGTGGTTTTCGATCAAAATGCAAAAATGATCGGAATGGCTCAGAAAGAATTGAAGCAAGTATTCCCGAAACCAGGGTGGGTCGAGCATGACCCTAAAGCGATTGCTAAGGATCAAATCGAGATGATCTACGAGGTACTCAAAAAGACCAAAGTAAGCATCAGTCAAGTCGCCACTATCGGTATCACCAACCAGCGTGAGTCTGTAGTCGTTTGGGAGAAAAAGAATGGCAAGCCGATCTACAATTGTATTTCATGGCAAGATACCCGCACCGACCTCATTTGCAACGACCTAAAAAGCGATGAAGAAGGGTTAGAGTCTTACATCAAAGAAACCACAGGGTTAATTCTCGATCCCTATTTTTCGGCAACCAAGCTCCAATGGATTTTGGACAATGTCTCTGGCGCCAGAAAAAAAGCAGAAAATGGTGAGCTCCTATTCGGTACCATCGATACTTGGCTCATTTGGAATTTGACTCAAGGCCAATCCCACATCACGGATTTTACCAATGCCTCTCGTACCATGTTATTCAACATCGTAGAGCTAAAGTGGGACGATGAACTCTTAGAGAAATTCAACATCCCACGAGAGATGTTGCCCGACGTGACACATTCAGGTTATTATTTTGGCACAGCCAAACTCAATGGGGCAGACATCGAAATCACTGGAGTTGCTGGTGACCAACAGGCCTCCCTGTTCGGTCAAGGCTGCATAGACCCAGGGCAAGCCAAAAACACCTATGGAAGCGGTTGCTTTATCTTGATGAATACAGGAGAGGAAATCCAGTATTCAAAAAACGGATTGCTCACTACAATTGCATTGGGCTTCAACGGCAAGATTGACTATGCACTTGAGGGCAGTGTATTCGTAGCAGGAGCCGCCGTACAATGGCTCAAAGATGGTTTAGAAATCATCGATACGCCAGACCAGACTGAATCGATCGCCAAAAAAGCCAACCCTGATTCAGGAGTATATGTGGTCCCAGCTTTTGCTGGACTCGGTGCTCCATTTTGGGATATGTATGCTCGCGGAGGGATGTTTGGCCTGACCAGAGATACCACGCAAAGCGACATAGTCAAGGCCACTCTCGACTCCATGGCCTACCAAACCCGCGACGTGCTGCAAGCCATGGCAGCTGACTCAGGTCTCAAAATCACTGAGCTCAAGGTCGATGGAGGAGCCAGCGCCAACAACTACCTGATGCAGTTTCAGGCTGACATCATGGGTATTCTTGTCGAAAGACCTTCGAACATAGAGTCCACTGCTCTAGGTGCAGCCTACCTCGCAGGCATTACCGCCGGCATCTGGAACAAAGACACGATCTTCAACAAAAAATCCATCGACAAGACCTTCAAACCGAAGATGGATACATACACAAAAGATAAACTCTATGAAGGCTGGCACAATGCCGTCAAACGTTGCATGAACTGGGCAAGGTAAAATTACTCCTCCCTCCAATCCACTCCAGCTGCCTTTGCCAAAAAATGGAATTGTGAATCGAGAGATTTCTTATCTCTCGATTCAGCGATGAGTTCTCGCTTGCCATCTATGCGCGCATAACCTCGATAGACCGTATAGCGAATCGTGTTGGTGCCTCCTCGAGAGTTGAGCTGCTGACTCACTTGTGACGAATGCACCGTGAGTTCATCTAGCTGCTCATAGTTCACGACGCGATTTTGGACGATTCCTGCCATGAACGTGATTTGGCGTGAAGCCAAATCCACTTCTACTGTCGTCGATCCAAAAGCAAACATGAACAGAATAGCCAGCCCGAAGAACAAAAATGCCGCAAAAATACTTGTGCCCATCGTCAACACACCTGCCAGGAGCAGAGCATAGCCCAAATACTTCATTTGAGGCATGAGGTCATCTTCTAAGCCAAATTTAAACTTTTGATTTGCTGTGGAGGCCATGATTCAATATTAAGCAATTATTCGATGACCACCTTGTACTTGCTCAGCAGTCCTATCGCTCCTTCCCTACTGAACTTCGCCCCCTTGAGGCTGTTATTCTCTGGGTCCAATGTATAACCGTAAGCCGTCCGAAAATCGCACTTGATCAGCACACTGCGATCAAACACGGCCTGATTCAAATCACAATCCCTAAACGCCGATTCGGTCATATCTGTCTGCGTAAAATCAACTTTCTCCATCTTACAATTTTGAAACAGCGTCTTTTTGATCTTCAATCGAAAGAAAGAAGTGAAGTCAAGCACACATCCTTCAAACTTGAAATCCAATAAAAACGGATTACAATCCCCAAAATGAAGCCCCATCAATTTGCAATCTTTGAATCTCACCTCTTTGAAAGCCGTATGCCCAAGTTTGGACATACTGAGATCACAACCTACAAAATCTGTATTCGAAAAACTATCACCTGAAAGATCTAAACCCGAAAGGTTGCAGTTTTTGAACGTGCAGTCTACATACTCCCCATTTTCCCATGATTCAGCACCAAAATCGACAGCCGTATAAGCTTGTTCATCAAAATATCCGTCACTCATTCTTATTACTCATTGAAAAAGTAAATATGTGGCCATTCATCAAAACATAAAAACCGAATTCCGCTTTGAATTTTCAGCTTTTCACGTCCTTTTCTAATAAAAAAGTTACCCCTTTCGCCTAAAACATATTCTATTCACCAAAATCACCTTCTCAAGAAGACGATTTAAACCCAACTAACCCGAACCTTTTTTCTAAAATATTGTTAGAAAACATACCTTCATGTGACATGCACCTAGAATACAAAGAAAGACAACTCAGTGCCTACTTTAGACTCAGCAATCAGCTGGATTTGATGACAGAAAACCTTGTGATGAGCAAAGGTCTCAACCACTTGTTTTGGAATCAGTCTACCAGTACCATTGAACTTGAAATCAATCATAGACAGGTCAAACTAGCTCCTAATCACATTACTACTGCGACTGAGCTTCAAAATGTAACTTTCAATACCCGAGACGTACAGATCACTTGCCTTTCTTTCAATAGGGAATTCTATTGTATCAAAGACCACCAGGAAGAAGTATCCTGCAATGGCGTCATATTCTACGGCACACAGGACATCCCGCTGATCCATCTAGATGAGAGCGAAAGCCAAAAGATGCAAAGCCTATTCGAGGTATTCGAAGAGGAGTTCGACACAAAAGACGTCATCCAGGGAGAAATGCTCCAGCTACTACTCACTCGACTCATTATCAAATGTACTAGGCTTGCCAAGGCACAGCTTATCATAAAGCCTAATATCCAAGATGCCTCCGATATCATTCGTGCCTATACTGCCTTGGTCGACAAACATTTTCGTGAGATGAAAAACATAGCAGACTATGCTGATCTATTACACAAATCTCCCAAAACACTATCAAATGCATTTTCCAAACACAGTGACAAGACTCCTCTTCGAGTCATTCACGACCGGGTGATCCAAGAGGCTCAGTACCAGCTGTTGAATAGCAACAAAACGGCCAAGGAGGTCTCGCACAGTCTGGGGTTCGAGGATGCATCTGCTTTCAACAAGCTTTTCAAAAAAATCACAGGCTGTGCCCCCATAGATTACAAAAAATCGAAGAAAAAGCTCACTTAGGGAAATATTGACCATTCGTCGGGAAAACATCACCATGACCTAATCGGTGATTCGCTGTTTATATACTCAGAAACAATTTTTTGAAACACTAAACACATAAGACAATGGCTAATTTAAATCCAAAAACAAGAGAAGAAGTATCAGCAAGCAATCAAGCAATTTTTGATCAACTGAAAGGGACTCTTGGTTTCGTACCAAACCTATATGCGTCCTACCCACATGCCGAGGGAGCACTCGGCGACTACCTCACTCTGAGCAATAGAAAAACGTCTCTATCCAATAAAGAAAAAGAAGTAGTGAATCTAGTTGTCAGCCAGGTCAACAACTGTGACTACTGTCTAGCAGCACACACAGCAGTATCTAAAATGAATGGGTTCTCAGATGAGCAGATTTTAGAGATTAGAACAGGTCGCGCAACATTTGACAGCAAGTTTGATGCCCTAGCTCAATTGGTGAAAAATGCATCTATCAACCGCAGCAAAGCAGGTCAAAGTGCAATAGACGCTTTTTTTGCAGCAGGATACACCAAAGAAAACCTAGTAGATACGATCATCCTCATCGGTGACAAAACCATCAGCAACTACCTGCACGGTTTCGGTCAGTTCGAAGTGGATTTTCCTGCAGCGCCAGTACTTGAGGCTGCTACGGTTTAACCCTCCTAATCATACAGTCACCTATTGATCCTAATCAATAGGTGACTGTATTTGGTTCTTCTGTACGAATTTAGCCTTGCCCACATACACTCTTTCTTTCCCATCACCCTACCTGTAGTATAGCTCTCCGAGACCTATATGACCCCCCTATGGTAGAACTCTTTCGGATCAAAATCAAGCTCTTGTTTTTTTGACTCGAGTCAAAAAATCCAACCCTGCAAAAGAGTTGTCTGCGATAATTGACGCTACACGCACCATTCCTTTGATTTGACACTACATTTTGATAGTTTAGTAAGCATTCCCAAAATGACAAAAATGTATGTATAGCTCATTCTTCTAAAATGTCTTTGAAGTCATTTTTTGCATTTGTTCTTTTTCTGTATTTCACGAATGTGACAGCAGCCGAGAAACGCTTGGCGCTAGTCATCGGCAACTCTGCCTACCAGTACGTCACAGCACTCAACAACCCCACGCACGATGCACATGATATCTCAGACAAACTAAGTAAACTGGGGTTTGATGTGATGACCTACACGGATCTAGGACATGATTCGCTCATCTCGGTGATGAAAACCTACGGCAAACGACTCAAAGACTATGAAACGGGGCTCTTTTATTACGCCGGTCATGCCATAGAGATCAGTGGCAAAAACTACTTCGTACCTATAGACGCCAAAGTCTCGTCCATAGACGAAGTGACCACCGAGAACGTACCTGTCAACGGGCTAATCCTTGCGATGAAATACTCCTATTGCAAAACCAAAATTGTGATCATGGATGCTTGTCGCAACAACCCCTTTACCTTCGCCGAGTCAGACAAGATCAGTGGTGGACTGGCACTCATGGACGCCCCCCAGGGGTCTATCATTTGCTTCTCCACCAGCCCTGGCAAGACCGCAGCTGACGGCTCGGGCCGCAACGGACTCTATACCGAAGCGATCCTCAAGTATATTCAATCGCCCGGCTTGGAGATCGGTGACCTCTTTCATCAGGTGCGCTCTTATGTACTGAAAGCTTCTGACAAGAAACAAATCCCTTGGGAAACTACTTCACTCACAGAACCCTTTGTTTTCAACGTCATCCCTGAAATGAGCCTACAAGTGCGCATCATCGAAGGAGAAAGTGTCACATTCGAAGGCTTAGGTTTTTTGCATGCCCAATCCAATATCAAGGGTGTCACATATCAATGGTTTGATGGCGACAAGGTCCTCAAAAACAATGCTACATTAGAAGTCCGAAAATCTGGCAGATACCATGTCCGGGCTGTGAGTCCTCAAGGACAAATCTCTAGTTCCGAAGAAATCATCGTTCGTGTCAATTCGCTCGTCAAACCAAGTGTACGAATCGTCGAAGGCAATCAAGCCTCCTTTGAGGGGTTTGGTACGCTACATGCTCAAACCAATACGTCGGGGACTTTTGCCTGGTATCGAGATGGTGCCAGGGTCAACGAAGGTCACGACTTGATGGTCTCTGCCTCTGGCAACTACAAGGTAGAGTTGAATACCTTTGATGGACGAAAGACAAGCTCTGACTTCATCAAAGTAAAGGTTTCCAAACCCAGCGTATCCATCATTCTGCCACAGTCGGGTCTTTTTCAATCAGGAGACTACTCACTACAAGACGTCCTCTCAAACATCTACAATTGCACACTATATACCACCGCAGACCAAGCAAAGCCTACCGAAAAACGAACCGCCAAACAGCCGCAGCTCACCTTGCTATCAGACCCAACAGAGCACGTACTCGACCCTACACTGAAACTCATCATTCCGCTCTATTCTCAATACATCGGAATCTATAGCAGTCCCGACGCAAAGACTGTCCAGATTGCTTTCGTACGAGAACAAGACCAAGATTTAGTTCCGCTAGTTCAAAAATTCTTGCAAAGCGACATTTCCTTCATTCCAATCTCCGCACAAAAATTTGAAAACCTGCTGCACAGCGAGGCATCCAACTACCTATTTCTATATGGAGCCCAAAGCTTACAAAACATGGAGGGCTTTCAGCAAAAGTATCTGCTCACCTCACATACGGAATACTACGCACCATCCACCATCAAACAATTACAGGAAGGAGCACTCCGAATCAACACCTATTTGGCCGCTCCCGAAAATATCAAGCTGGAAAAAAACAACCTAAAGGCCGTCCAACAATTTTTCGCACTGAGAGACAATCAACCCTATTTTGATTTTTCGGTGGCGTGCCAGTCCATCTTAGGAAGTACAGATTTGACTTTGCACAAAGCCTTGTTTACTTATTTGAATCAACACCCCAACACTTGCCGCTAAACATTGAAAACATTCCCTAAAATATTGCTCTCTCTACTGCTATGCTATGCTTCCGTACCCACATGGGCTCAGTTTGGCTACCTCACAGGTACCGTCTCGGACAAATTTGGCCCTTTGGCAGAAGCCAGCGTCACCCTCGAAGGCACGCCCTACGGTATCCATACCGATGTGCAGGGCTACTACGCCTTCCAACTAGACACAGGCACCTACCTCATGGAAATCAAAAAACCTGGGTACAAAAGTGTACTGCATCAAGTGATCGTGCGCGACTATGAAAGTACCGAAATCCTCGTAACACTGGAATCTACAGTCCTAGAGCAAGATGTCGCTTCTGGCTCACTTTCCAAAGTACTCGTACGTCAGATGGAATCCTCTGTACCCATAGATGTGATCACGGGCCAGCAAATCATGGACACCAACCAGCCCAATTTGAGCGCTGCACTGCACTACTTGATCCCGACCTTCTACAGTGTCGATCAGACCATCGCTGACGGCACGGACTTTGTCACTCCTGCATCGATGCGCGGACTCAGTCCCGATCAAGTATTGATCCTTGTCAATGGCAAGCGCCGACACAAAAGTGCCCTCGTACATGTCAATGGGACCTTTGGTCGAGGAGCCGCGGGTACCGATCTCAACACCATACCGATGATCTCCATCGAACGCATCGAAGTACTCCGCTATGGAGCTGCCGCCCAATATGGGTCAGATGCAATATCGGGCGTACTCAATATCGTCCTCAAAGAAGAAACTGGCGAAGCACACTTTCAAATTGATCTAGCAGGCACTCAAGGTGGAGACGGACAAGTGGAAAAAATAGCTGGCAACTACGGGTTCAGTATGGGAGGCAAAGGGTTCCTCAGCTTTACTTGTGAGTTTCTCAACAAACAAAGTATCAACCGATCTGGGAACTACACAGGTATCATCTACGGAGACAGCCGTGATCAAGACCCTGTCGCACGAGCGACATTTTTTGATCAAACCGGTTTGGAAATGGATAAAATCATGAAAGTGGGCGGAGCTTCTACCCAAAATGCCAACCTCACATACAACGGCAGTTTCAAACCAAAAGAAGACATGGAGCTGTATTTTTTTGGAGGAATCAACTACCGCAAAGGCAGCTCCACAGGCTACTACCGCCTGCCCTACGACAGTGCCAAAGTGGTACACTACATCTACGAAGAGGGCTTCTCACCAGAAATCAGCCCAGACATTTTAGACAAGACCTTCGTTCTGGGCGAAAGAGGAAAAATCAAAGACTGGTATTTGGACTTCAATGTCAATCTCAGCGAAAACACCTTTGACTACACCATCAACAACTCGCTCAATGCCTCTCTAGGTATCGCCTCTCCACTAACCGTATATGCTGGAGGATTTTCCTACGGCCACAAAATAGCCAGCATCAATCTGACGCGACGGTTCGAAGCAACTATACCCGTCAATGTTTCCTTTGGTGCGGAGTACAAGCTAGAGAACTTTAGCATACGCAAAGGAGATGAAGAGTCCTACTACAATGGAGGAGACACGACCAACTATGGCCAACCACGCGAAGTAGGATTTCAGGTATTTTCGGGGTTCACCCCTGAAAATGAAATCCATAAACTCCGCTCCAATATTGCGGGCTATCTCGAACTTAAGGGAGACCTCACTCCAAAGCTGGAAATCATCACTGCTGCGCGACTAGAATCGTATTTCAACCATTACGGACCCAACATTAGTGTCAAAGCCACAGGACGATACAAGTTTTCGGATTTACTCATCCTGCGCGGGGGGTTCAGTACGGGATTTAAAGCTCCTTCTCTCCACCAGCTCTACTACAGTCGAATCAGTACACAATTTGTCGACGGTCTCGCCACCCGAGTGGCCAACTACAACAACGAGAGCACATTGGCACGACTGTTTGGGATCGACGAACTCATCCCCGAAACCTCCAAAAACTACAGCATAGGTGTGACCTCCCGCCCGTTTAGAAATTTTTCTACCAGTTTAGATTTTTATCGAATAGATATAGAAGACCGTATCGTACTGACCGGGCAATTCTCAGGAGATGATGACCCTATTTTTGATCAAGTTTTTGATGTACTAGGGGTGCAATCCGCCCAATTTTTTGCCAATGCTGTCTCTACCGTCAGTTGGGGATTCGACTACTTTTTGGCCTATCAGCTCATCCGAGATCATAGCAAACTCGACCTATCCATTGGGTTCAACTACTCAGCAACAGACGTCACAAACATCAAGGCATCTGGTATCCTCAATCAAGCACCTGTTGAACTATTCAACCGCGAGGAAGTCGCTCGTTTGGAGTCCAATGTCCCCAGGTCAAAGCTGATTTTTGATGCCAAATACTCTCTCAAGCGACTCTCAGTCAACCTGCGCAACACCTACTTCGGCATAGTAGAGTACAAACATCCCGATGATGGTGACCCTGCCAACTGGCCCATCAACCAGTATACAGGTCAGGCCCAATCACGAGATCAACTTTTCGCTTCTAAGATCATCACTGATCTAGATGTGACGTTCCAGATTACACCACACGTATTCGTATCCACAGGGGCCAACAACCTATTCAACGTCTACCCAGACAAGCAAAACCACTCCGCCAATGTCGAAGAAGGGCGTTTCGTATATAGCCGTCGTGTTCAGCAGTTTGGTGTAGCAGGCGCGTACTATTTTGGTCAGTTGATATTCAAGATTTGACAATGCCTCCAAAACCCACGCATGTCTCAAAACAGAAGCAGTCAAAGCGGCTAGGGCCGCTTTGACTGCTAGACATGGCTTAGACTTGGCTCAAGCCCCCGTCTACCTCTAGTTCGACACCCGTGATGAAAGACGCTTCGTCAGAGGCTAGAAACAAGACTGTCTGTGCCAACTCCTCCGAAGTTCCAAATCTACCGAGAGGCACCTGTTGGGCAAATCCTTGGCTCATCCCTTGAAGTTCCGCTTCACTCATACCCATCTTGCCATAGATTGGCGTATCTATTGGCCCAGGCGCCACGCTCACTGCGCGAATCTTCTTCGCTTGCAGTTCGTTGGTCAACACTCTAGAGAGTGAGCGCATTGCAGCCTTGGTCGCAGAATACACGCCTGACCCAGGGAAGCCCTTTTGACTCACGATCGAAGTATTACCTATGATCACTGCCCCTTCGCTCAGATAAGGCAATGCGGATTTGATCATAAAAAATGGCCCTTTGACATTGGTATCAAACTGCTCGTCAAAAAACTCTTCCGTCATCTCAGCAATTGGCATAAACCCTGCTATGCCCGCGTTCAAAAAGAGAATATCAATGTGACCAAATTGCTCCACAGTCTGCTCGATTGCACGTGTACCAGCCCCTATATCTTTTACATCAGCTAGTACGGCTATCACATCCCCTCCGATTTCTTTGACCGCAGTATCCAGAGCTTCTTGTCTTCTACCTGTAATCACGACTTTAGCTCCCTGTGCTACAAATAACTTGGCAGTCGCCAAACCGATACCGCTATTGCCTCCTGTGATCAATGCTACTTTGTTTTCTAATCTACTCATAGTTTTGGTTTTATTTGAAATGATTGATCCAAATAACGGGATTATGAAACGAACGTTTCAGATAAGGACAAAAAAAATCAGAGTTTCTCCAATATCAACTCCACCAGTCCATCCAAGTCATTGGAGTCCGACAACAAAACCGCTGTGACTTGCAGCCCTTGCAAACTTGCATACAGGTACAACGCTAATAAACCTACATCCTTTGACGGGTCAATCTGATCCATTTGCTGCGCTGCACGAATTTTTTGAGCAAACACCTCCAGTAGACCGTCTTTATTTGCTTTGAGCATTTTTTGTATACTCCGATCCGTATTCGCCAACTCCGTGGTGCAATTGGAAAGAAAACAACCCCGCTGCTCTGCATCCTGCTTGATGTTCGCAACCATCGAATAAAAAAAATGATGTATGGACTGTATTGGGGATAAATCCTTCTCAAAACTAAGCGCTGCAGTTTGAGATTGCCACTGCTGATAGTGACGCAAGGATTCTTCAAAGAGCTGATGCTTGTCTCCAAAACTATTGTATAGACTGGAGCGGTTGAGTCCCGTCGCATCGACCAAATCTTGCATCGACGTAGCGTGATATCCCTTTTTCCAAAAAAGTTTCGTGGCTACATCAAGCACTTGGTTGCGATCAAATAAAACAGATTTTGGCATATCACTGATGAACGACTCAAATTTAGAGAAAGTTTCGGAGCCTAGTCAATACCACCAGCAAATTAGCCTATACGATATGGTCCGAATTGTCTATCTGCCGGATGACCTTGGCAGGATTGCCCGCCACGAGGACATTGTCAGGCACATCCTTGGTGACCACTGAGCCTGCACCAATCACCACGCCATTGCCGATGGTGACCCCTGGACAGATGATCGCTCCCCCTCCGATCCAGACATCATTGCCAATGCTGACCGGTTGACCGTCTTCGAGCCATTCGGCACGGGTCTTAGCATCGAGTGGGTGAGAGGCAGTATAGATGTGAACATTGGGGGCCAAGAGCACATTATTTCCCAATCGAACCTCACACACGTCTAGGATGCAGCAGTTGAAATTCATGAAGACCTTGTGACCCAACTTGATGTTGTAGCCATAGTCACAGTAGAAGGGCGGCTCGATCCACATCCCCTCTCCAGCCTCACCAAAAAGCTGATAAAAGAGTTCGTTGCGTTCGGCTTTGCTTTCTTCTCCCATCGCGTTGATTCTTTGAAAAATCAACCTTGCCTCGTGCCGGTCCTTGTCGAGTTCGGCATCCGAAGCATCATACAGCTCTCCAGCGAGCATTTTTTCCTTTTCCGACTTCATTTTCTAGATCTTTCGGCGATATACACCATGAAATGCCACCGACACCCTGCGTTCATTGGCATCCAGAATCTCCCACATCTGACTCACGGTATTGTTGTCGATTTTGGTCCAAGTGATTCGGTCATAGTACCACGAGATTTTTTTGCCTCGCTTCAATCCACTCTGGAGCACCATACTCCCATCCTTAAACTCTCCTGTGAGATTCAGGTTCGACCCTCCACTGTCCAGCCAGAGCTGCTTCCACGTGGACTCCTCTACATCATAGTAATTGAAACTCCTACCTGTCACGCCAGATGCGCCGCTCCATTCCTCACGAACAATGCAGTCCTTCTCCATCTTGGTCACCGAACTTTGCCCCAACACTTTGTTTTCCGGAGAGGAGACATTCCACTCTCCCAACCAAAAATCAAACTGCCCGTGCTGTACCGTACAACACGCACACGAAGATTGAGCAGAGGTCACTACCCAAGAAAAGAAGAAAAGTAAGGTGAGAAGAGTAAGGCGCATAGCTATTGAGTGTTTTAGTTTTTTTCAAAATACTAAAACACTCCTATTCTGCCAAAATTTTTAGACGAGTACGTCCTTGGTTCCTACCAAAGACAAATCAAACAGGCATTTCCTCAGCCTGTTCGACCTGCTTCTTTTTCTTCTTGATGAATGGGCGAATGATGAGACGTGTCCCTCTATCATAGGTGAAATAATTCCATACCCAGTTGCTCATAATGACGAGCTTGTTTCTAAACTCAACAATGAGCACGAGGTGAACGAACATCCAGGTAAGCCAAGCCAAAAATCCCCCGAACTTGACTTTCCCGTACAATTCGGTCACTGCTTTGTTGCGACCGACGGTTGCCATCGTGCCCTTGTCCATATATTTGAAAGGCTTCCAAGTGCTCTTTTCCAAGCCCTTGTTGAGGTTTTTGGCCAAAAGATCTCCTTGCTGAGTCGCCACAGGTGCGAGCATCGGATGTCCACGCTGGAGCTCTTCGCTTTGCATGGCTGCTACATCTCCGATCGCATATATCTCATCAAAACCTCGGACCTGGCTGTATTCATCGACTTGATAGCGGTTGTCTCGAGTGACTGTGTCATTCATGCCTTGCAGCGCATTTCCATTGACACCTGCTGCCCATATGAGTGTCTCCGATGGGATCGTCATCCCGTCATTGAGTACGACTGTCTCTCCATCAAATGACTTGACGATCTTTCCTACATAGAGATTGACATCAAATTTCTTGAGGTATTCAAATACTTTCTCTCCAGACTTCTGAGACATCCCTCCTAGGAGCCTATCCTGCCCTTCAATGAGATAGATCTGCATCTTGTTGAGGTTCAGCTCTGGAAAATCTTTGGGCAGTACTTTCTTCTTCAGCTCTCCCAACGCCCCTGCCACCTCTACTCCTGTCGGGCCTCCTCCCACAATCACATAGTTCATGAGACGCTGTACCTCTTGCTCGTCATTTTTAAGCACTGCTTTTTCGAAGTTTTGCAGAATCTGAGAGCGAAGATTGAGTGCATGGGGCAACTGCTTGAGAGGAAAAGCACGTTGCTCAAACTCCTCATTGTTGAAGAAGTTGGTAATCGAACCACAGGCCAATACCAAGTGATCGTATCGAAGTTGACCGATATTGGTCTCTACGATTTTTGCGACAGGATCCACATTTTTGGCAGCTGCCATGCGAAAATAAAAATTCTTCTTCTTTTGAAAGGTCTTACGCAAAGGCCCTGCAATAGAATCTGGCTCCAATCCTGCCGTCGCGACTTGATAGAGCAGAGGTTGGAAAGTGTGGTAATTGTAGCGATCCAAAAGCACCACTTGGTATTTTCGGGTATCGATGTTCTTGACGAACCTCAGTCCACCAAAGCCACCGCCGATGATGACGATTCGTGGTAAGTCAGACTTGGGAATGTTGATTTTTTCGAGTTGGTCTGTTTGGACTGTAGACATAATACTTGATGGATAATCGGCAATTGATTTTTATGGACGCAAAGGTACATCCTTGATCCATTTAATACGTAATTGACCAAACAATGATCTTCTGGTTTGAGAATAAAAAACACTTCGTAAAGAATCAAAATATTTGCTGCCTCGATACAAAACGAAAAAAGCCAGTGAGATGCTCTCACCGACTTTAACCTACTTATTCCAAATGTATCCTATGCTTCGACGGCTACCTCTTCACGCAGTTTTCTTGCCGCGTTGACGAGATGCTGTAGCGCCTGCTTTGTCTCTGGCCATTGTCGAGTTTTCAGCCCACAATCTGGGTTGACCCAGAGGTTACCTACGGGCAGCAGCTCACTCGCTCGGTGGAGCAACCTTTCGATCTCTTCTTGACTCGGTACACGTGGCGAATGAATATCGTAAACGCCAGGCCCGATCTCATTGGGATACTTGAATTCGACGAAGGCATCCAATAACTCCATCTCCGAGCGTGAAGTCTCGATGGTGATGACATCCGCATCCATGTCTGCGATGCTATCAATGATATCGTTGAACTCCGAATAGCACATATGCGTATGGATCTGAGTGTCATCCTGCACACCACTTGCTGAGATACGAAAACACTCCACTGCCCAGTCCAGATATCTCTTCCAATCTTCACGCCGGAGAGGCAAGCCTTCGCGTATCGCCGGCTCATCAATCTGAATTACACCTATACCTGCCGCTTCGAGATCACAGACTTCATCACGAATGGCCAAAGCAATCTGTTGACAAGTTGTAGCTCTAGGCTGGTCGTTTCGCACAAAAGACCACTGCAGTATCGTCACTGGGCCTGTGAGCATTCCTTTGACGGGCCTATCGGTCAGCGACTGAGCATAGGAGGACCACTTGACCGTCATCGGCCGCCTCCTATATACATCTCCAAATATAATCGGAGGCTTGACGCACCTTGTCCCATAACTCTGCACCCAACCAAACTGAGTAAACACAAACCCCTCGAGCTTCTCTCCAAAGTACTCTACCATATCGTTTCGCTCAAACTCTCCGTGAACGAGTACATCCAGACCTACCTCCTCTTGGAAACGAATCGTAGCTTCGGTTTCCTTCTGTATCAACTGGTCGTATTGACCCTGAGTCAGGTCTCCTAGTTTGAACTTTGCACGCCAACTACGTACCTCAGGAGTCTGCGGAAACGACCCAATGGTAGTCGTCGGATAAAGCGGCAATCGCAACTTGGCTCGCTGAAGCTCCTGACGGGACAGAAATGAAGACACTCGCTGACTGTGTGAAGGAGCAAGACGTTCGACTCTTCTCTTGACTTTAGGTTCATGAATGAACCCCGAATTCTTTCTTTCCTCATTGGCTTTCTTATTCGCGACTAGCGCTTGCAAAACATCCTCTGCTTTGACCCCCAAAGCCAAAGCCCTGAGTGTCACCACTTCATCGACCTTCTGCTTGGCAAAAGCCAACCAACCTTTGACTGCATCAGGCAATTGTGTAGCGTTGCTCTCCAGGTCCAGGTCACAAGGGCTATGCAAGAGCGAACAAGAAGTCGCTATCCAAACACGCTCCGAACCTAACTGCTGCACCGCTTGCGCAATCGTCGACAAAGACGACTGAAACTCATTCTTCCAGACATTGCGACCGTCTACCACTCCAAGGGAAAGGATGAGTTGTTCGTCCAATTTGGGGGAAGCCAACACATCTCCCAGCTGAGCCGAGCAACGAACCAAATCCAAATGCAACGCATGAATTGGAAGCTCCAATACAGTCTCCAAGTTGTCTCCATAGCATTCGAAATAACTCGTCAAAGTAACTTCAAGCCTCGGGAAACGATGAGAAATCTGAGTATAAGTCTGTGTAACGGCATCTCTTGCCGCGTCATCGAGATTGAGCGCCAAGCACGGTTCATCAAACTGGATCTGTGTCACACCAAGATCAACCAATTGCTCGATCAAGTCGAAATAAACAGGGAGCAACTGATCCAACAAGTCCAAACGGCTAAACCCTGATTCCTTCTCCTTGCCCAACAAGAGAAAGGTCACCGGAGCAATGAGGACAGGCCTCGTCTGTACCCCCAGCTCCAATGCTTCCTTGTACTCCTCGACGACCTTGGTTGCGTCAAGATCAAAGGTCTGATGTTTGACGAACTCAGGCACGATGTAGTGGTAATTGGTGTCAAACCACTTGGTCATCTCCATCGCGGTGATATCATACCCGTCACGTTGTATCCCCCGAGCCATCGCAAAATACAAATCCAAACGAGAGGATTCCTCTTTTACCTGTTGGTAACGAGACGGGACACACCCCAAAGTCAAGGACATATCCAGTACCTGATCATAAAAAGAAAAATCATTGGATGGGATATGGTCTACACCCGCTTCCTGCTGGAGCAGCCAGTTCTGTTTGCGAATGTCTCTACCTGTTTGAAGCAATTCGGCATCTGATATGCTCAGCTTCCAATATTTTTCCGAAGCTCTTTTTAGTTCTCTTTTACTGCCTATTCTGGGGTAACCCAACACACTGGTTTTCATAATTTTATAAGATTAATTTTCCCTACAAAACTATATATCAAGATTAATAACCCGAATTATAAATTATATTTGGTGTTTTATTCTAACATATATCGCATTCAAAGAGAGTAATTTTATCAAGACATGATATACAATACCCAAACAGAAAATAATTCTAGTCACAAACTTGACGAAGTAGACCTCCACCTCCTCGATCTACTCCAAACGCAATCCAACATGACCACCAAAGAGCTAGCCAAACGTGTCAATTTGTCTCCAACTCCTGTATTCGAACGAGTCAAGCGACTCGAAAAAAACGGATACATCAAAAAATATATCGCCGTACTCGATGCGGACAAACTGGATCGAGGGTTGATTGTGTTTTGTCACATCACACTCAAGCAGCACACCAAAGAAATTGGCAATCAGTTCGTAGAAGAGATCACCGCCCTCAAGGAAGTCACCGAATGCTACAACATATCAGGGGACTATGACTTCCTACTGAAAGTACTCGTCAAGGACATGAAGCACTACCAAGATTTCGTGTTCAACAGTCTCGGCTCGGTAAGCAACATCGGTAGTGCCCACAGTACCTTTGTGATGAGTGAAATCAAACACACACATGCCGTCCCGCTGGCTGATTGATTATGCTCAACTTATTCACCACACACACGTAATAACCGCTTTACTCAAAACCCATTCATTCACCAAACATGAATCCACATCTCCAGCACGACCTAGACCACTTGAGCGAACTGCTCGAGTCGGTCAAAAACCAAAGTTTAGGCTTTCTCAACCGACTCAATGACCGCCACACCTCCAACTCCCATGACCATACTACCGACGACTCCATCAGCCTAAACCCCAAAGGACTCGGAGGACAAGAAACCCTGAAACTATTCAACCAAAGGTTTGAACCCTACCTTGTCGGGTCTTCTGGTCCCAGGTACTGGGGGTTTGTGACAGGGGGCTCCACACCTGCAGCGACCATGGGTGATTGGCTTGCGACGGTCTTTGACCAAAACACCCAAACCACCAAAGGCCAAGGAGATGTCTCTGCGAGCATTGAAGTCGAGACAATTCAACTCCTATTGGATCTACTTGGTTTACCTCAAAAATTTTTTGGAGGGTTTGTCACGGGTGCTACCCTCTCCAATTTCACCTGTCTAGCCACTGCCAGACAATGGATTGGCAAGGAGCTCGGGAAGGACTTTGCCAAGGAAGGCCTTTCTCAGCCCATCCAGGTGCTGAGCGCTACGCCACATTCCTCTGCGATCAAATGCCTGTCTATGCTCGGCATAGGGAGTCAAAATTTAACCCAGATCAAAACCCAAGCACAAAACAGAGAAGCCATTGACCTAGACGATTTAGAAAAAGAAATCCTTGCGCTACATGGCGCTCCATTTGTCCTAATTACCAGTGCCGGCACAGTAAACACGGCTGACTTTGATGATTTTGCAGGGATCGCTTCACTTAGAAAAAAGTACCGGTTTTGGTGGCACGTCGATGCGGCTTTTGGGGGCTATGTCGCCTGTTCTCCCAAGTACCAACATCTCGTCAAAGGATGGGAATCTGCTGATAGTCTCTGCATCGACAATCACAAGTGGCTCAATGTACCCTATGAAAGTGCCTTCTTTCTCATCCTAAAGAAACATCAAATGGAGCAAGTAGAGACCTTTCAAAATTCCAATGCCCCCTATTTAGGTGATCCAATGGAAAATTTCAATTACCTAAACTTCTTGCCCGAAAACTCCAGAAGGCTCCGAGCACTACCTGCCTGGTTTTCGCTCAGAGCATACGGAAAAGAAGGCTACCAAGAAATCATCGAAAACTCCGTGGACCGAGCGAAACAACTGAGCCACAACATCGAAGAGAGCTCAGACTTTGTCCTGCTCGCACCCACCCGACTCAACAATGTATGCTTCACACTGACTGGAGACGAAAACCAACACAAGGTTTCACGTTTCCTCGCGGCGATCAATGAGACAGGCAAGGTGTTCATGACTCCTACAGTCTATCAAGGCAAACAGGGCATCCGTGCTTCATTTGTCAACTGGCGAACGACAGATGCAGATGTGACCCTCGTCTTTGAAATCATGACCACAACCGTACAAACTATCTAATCGACAAACCTGTGCTGTTGCGACACAAAAAGGCCGCTGAGCAAGATGCTGAGCGGCCTTTTCGGTTTTGTACAGTTCTGTTCTTATTTTTTGGCAGGGATGGTGACTTGTACAGTCACGTCAGGCCACAACTTAGATACACCGTCGGACCCTTTGTGTAAGAGTTCGCATACACTATTGAGCGAATCAATCGCTGCAGCACCATTCCAGTTGGTCACATCGATAGAGGTAGTCAATACCAATGTAGAGTCGCTGGTGATGTAACTAAACGGAACCATGTTAGTCGTATCGTTCATCATCAATTCGACTTGGCCCTTGCCCCCTTCTGCAGAGACGATCGTCCCAGTGATCGCCGGCGTATTGAACACTCCAAAGAAGGACTCTTTAATTTTTGGATCTCTTGTTGCTTCGTTGGAATCTACACTAGCCGTGTTGATTGAGAACATGCCGTTGGTCAATACAGTTTCTACTGACCCTGCTCCTCCTGCCGTGACATCAACTTCATTGAACGTACCGGATACGCCTACTCTATCCGTGAGTTTGAATGCCGTCCATTTGACCTGAGCTGCAGCAACATCATATACTACCGCAGTAGCTTCTTCTGATTTTTCTTCTTGTGCTTTTTTGGGTGAGCACGAATACAGCGCGAATAGCGCCAAAATAACTGGGATACAATTTTTGGTTTTCATACGATTGTTTTTGAATGTTGACCAAATTTAACACTTTGACAGAGGGGAACAAGACATATACGTAGTTATCCGTGGCTATCGCGCGAAACTCCAATCTAGAGACAACAAAAAAGAAAACCTTGTCACTCGAGACTCGTCACGGCAACCGATCGTCCCTGCTCCAACTCGTGGAAGTAACTCCACACTCTGAGGCGATACGTAGCAATCTGTACGACCACACACATCCTTCAAAAAATATTCTAATATCTGATTATCAGTTATTTATGAGTTTTTTAATGCATTGGCACGGGATTGTATATATAGCTATCAAACAAATTTAAAATTCACTTTAAACATTTATAATCATGAAAATTGTAAGAAATTTATTCGCCTCATTGATGTTGTCTTTCGCTGTAGCTGGTGCTGCTTTTGCTCAAACTCCTGAGCAAGTCACTCCTGCTGATCAGGATACAGAAATGCAAACCGAACAAACCAACAAAAAAGCCATCGCGATGGAAGAAGTACCTGTCGAGGTACAAGAAGGTCTGGAAGATACCAACATCCAAACCGCACAAGTAGAAGAGGTCTATCAAGTAGAAGCTACTGACGAAGTCTTGTACGAATTCGTTGTGACAATCCAAGATGTCAAATGGGCTATCCAGTTTGATGATCAAGGAAACTATGTCAACAAGACTGCTTTGAGTTAAACTGCTCTCATTTAATTAGTATATTATTCCCCTTTTGTGAAAGGAGCCGATGCGTCGGCTCCTTTTTTTTACGTCTATATCCTTGCTTACGTTTTGTACGTAGGATAGCATATCTCCAAATTTTGACAAACGAACAACGGCAATTTTCTATATTTGGACGAGAAACACTTGCATACCCTTATTATATGGCCAAAATCCTAGTTGTAGACGATGACCCTTCATTCAACGAAATGTTGTCTTCCTATTTGCGCAGGCAAAACCACGAAGTAGAGCAAGCCTTTTCGGCACAGTCCGCGCTATCGGCTTTCAAAAGCCAAGTCATCGATTTGGTCCTGACGGACTTCAAGCTACCGGGTATGGATGGTCTCGAACTCATCCGAACCATCAAGGAAGAACGTGCAGACATGCCGGTCATCCTCATCACCAACTACTCTGATGTACGTACAGCGGTCACCTCGATACAGCTCGGGGCTTTTGAGTTCATCACCAAACCCGTGAACCCAGATGAGATGCTACTGACCATCGGTCAAGCGCTCCAAGACAAAAAATCACCCAAGCCCAAACAAACAAAGGCTCAAGGCACATCGACAGATTCCCCAACATACGTGATCGGGTCGAGTCCTCAGTCCAAAGACCTCTGGCAACACATGCAACTGGTCGCTCCTACCAAGATGACTGTCCTCATCTTGGGAGAAAGTGGTACCGGCAAAGAATATGCTGCGAAGATGATTCATGAAAAAAGCAAGCGTGCCAAAGGGGCTTTCGTTGCACTAGACTGTGGTGTCCTCTCCAAAGAGCTCGCCGCTAGCGAACTATTCGGTCATGTCAAGGGGGCGTTTACAGGTGCTACACAAGACAAAAAAGGGGCTTTTGAACACGCCAATGGGGGTACGATATTTCTAGACGAAATCGGCAACCTGCCCTACGAAGTACAGGTACAGCTACTCCGTGTCATCCAAGAGAGAAAAGTACGTCTCGTCGGGAGTGAAAAAGAAATAGAAGTGGATGTACGCATCATAGCGGCCACCAACGAAAACATCGCAGTGACAGGCAGCCAAACAGAATTCAGAGCAGATCTCTATCACCGACTCAACGAATTCGAATTGAAAATCCCAGCCCTGCGTGAACGCAAAGAAGATCTGGGAGAATACATCGATTTATTTTTGCGTCAAGCATGTGATGAACTAGACCGTGAGGTCTCCGGTCTAGATGCAGCTGCAGAAGCCATCGTCACCAAGTACTCATGGCCAGGCAATCTCCGCGAACTCCGAAACGTAATCAAGCGTGCCGTATTGCTGAGTACAAGTGAGTTCATCACACCTGCACAACTACCCGGTGAGCTCGCTCACGAAACCAGTATCCCTGCACAAAACGGTCACGAGGACCCAGTGACTCCAACCCCCGAGCCTCCAGAAATGGACCTCAAAGCGCTGCAAGAAAAAAACGAGAAACAGTTGATCATCGAAACCTTAGAAAAAACGAGATACAACAAAAGCAAAACAGCCAAAATGCTCAATATAGATCGCAAAACACTCTACAATAAACTCACGAAATATCAAATCGAGATTTAAGATCCTTCTTTAGATTTTCGAACACACTATACAAATCAGGCAGTAGATCTGTAGCTGTAGACACAATACGATCGGTCTGGCCTAACTGCTCGTGGAGTTCAATACTCGCCAATGATTCACTAATGGACGATAGTCCGAGATTATCATAAGTCGTCTTCATTTGGTGGCAAAGCTCCCCGAGCTGATGCGTATCTTGCGCGTTGAGATATGCTTCATATTCAGCCAATTGCCGCTGGTTGTTTGCTAGCAGTGACGACAGCAGGCGGTGAAAAGTCTCCTCATCGTCTCCAGCAAAACGACGAATCACCGAAAAATCAAACACTCCCTCACCAGAAATACTCGTCACCGTTTCTGATACCTGCTCTTGATCCACTGGCACAAAATACCCCATAAGTATCTGCTGGATATCCTTCGTCTCATATGGTTTGCTATACACCTCGTCAAACCCCTCCGATTTGAGCTCCGTCAACTTATCGGTCTGGACATGTGCCGTCAAGGCGATCACAGGGATATGAATGTTTCGCTTTCGGATTTCTCTCAAAAACTCCACTCCATCCATACCTACCATTTTGATGTCCGAAAACACCAAATCCATCGAGGTTGGATACTCATCAAAATAAGCCAAAGCCAACTCAGCGTCTTGAAAAACCTGTACCTCATCGACATGTTGCAACAGTACTTCACGCAGCAAGGTACCATTCCAGTCGTCATCCTCTACCACCATGACTCTCACGGCAAACTTGACTCCTACGGGCACTTTCATCATATCATCGTTTTCCTCCTCGCCCCCCTCAACAAATGGCAATTTCAAACGCACCTCAAAAACCGACCCTTTACCCAATTCGCTCGTCAAGCTAATCTCACCTCCCATGGCCTCTACCAAACTCTTGGCGATCGAAAGCCCAAGCCCAGTGCCTCGGTAATTTTTGGATTCGGTATTGACCTCTTGGGTAAACTGGTCAAAAATGACCGGTTGCATTTCATCAGAAATACCCGTGCCCGTATCTGTCACCGTCATGGTCAGTGCCATTGTTTCACCCGTTTGCTCTGCCAGTACTTGCAGACGGACATGCCCCTCTTTGGTAAACTTGATGGCATTGCTCAGCAGATTAATCAAGACTTGTTTGAGTTTGACTGAGTCGCCGAGCAAGTACCAATCACCCAGGCCTGAGATATCGGCATAGAGCGAAATCCCCTTGGCCTCACAAGCTTTGCCATAGACCGTTTCGAGTTCGTCGATGAGTCCGCACATATCAAAGGGCTCCTCCTCAAACTCAAGCATACCAGACTCTATTTTGGCCTGATCGAGCACATCATTGATGAGCTCAGACAGGTAGTCATTCGAATAGCGAATGGCCCGCAAAAACTTGGCTTGCTTATCGGTCATAGAGGTCTGTCCGATAAGCTCTGCAAAGCCCTTGATACTCTGCAAAGGGGTCCGGATTTCGTGACTCATATTGGAAAGAAAGTCCTCTTTGGCTTGTGCCAATTTTTCCGCACGGATTTTTTCCTTTTCTAGCTGAGCCCTATAAAAATAGGCCCCAGTAATGTCTTTGAGAATCAAAAACAAAAAAGCTCCACTCATAAGCAGCCCCACAAAACCAATCGAAATAATGAACATCGTAGAACGAGCGGCCTTTTGTGTAGCTAGCTCATTGCTCACCTTGGATTCTTGCTTTTCTTTTTGCTTCAAAGCAAAAATGATCGACCGAATGTTGGCAATGAAGGCCATGTCTTGACGCAGCATGGCCAACTCCTGGGCAGACATCTGCCGCTTTATTCTTTTCTCCTTCTTGAGCACCTCGGTGAGAATAGTCTTTACTTCTCTCAAAGTCGTGTCGGCATTGGCTCCCCGTACCACACTGGTGTCTATCCGAATGACCTTGGACATTTGGAGTTCCTCGCCATGGACCATGACAGTATCGAGGTATGAGTTGTCCCCACCGAGCATTTTTCGAAAAAACCCTTTGACCCCACGATAATCATCCTCCACTACTTGCACCTGCTGACGCTCCGTCGGAACAAACTCCCCCTCAAAAATCTCCTGACGCAGCAGCTGCTGCTCTGTGACCGTCGAATCATTCAGCTGCCTCTGGATTTCATCCAATGCTTCGCCGGTAAAAACAGCTTGCTGTCTTCTGTTTTTGATTTTGAGAAAGGCCTCTAGGTTTAGCAACTTGGTCTCAAACAACGTTTCCAATGAATCCACACGAGCATATTGCACACTGTCTTCCCTGAGTCTGTTTTTTAGCCGATGTATTTTATATTTGGCATACTTGCTATGTAGCAAGTATTGCTTCTCCATGTTTGGGTCACCGCTGAGTATATAGGATTGAATGTTGTTTTCTGCCTCCACGATCTCCTGAAACGTCTCATTAATCAACTCGACACGATCGTCTGGCTGACTCAACTGATCGATCGACTGTGTCAGTCCCACAAAACTCTCGTAGCTGGCAAAGCAGATACACCCCGTGATCACTCCCGTGATTAAAAATAAGACCCATACTTTGCGCTTGGTCTGAGTATCGGTTCGATTGCTATGCTCCATAGGTTACTCGCCAGTTTAGTGAACTTCAACGCAAATTATGATTTTGCTCCTCACACTCCACAAGTTTATTCAAGAAATCTCCACTTGGGCTATTTCCAATCATTTGAATACAACCTACTTTGCCCAATTTTGGCTGTATACCCAATGTACGTCACGGCATCAAAAAGGTCCACTTCTACTCGCTATGCGAAGCGGTGAAGCAAACCTGTGCATTGGAGTAAGCTCCTTGGTCTACATGTTTTTGTTCTACTGCATCGAGTCCTGGTTTACTGTATAGTGATGTTGACCTGTATGTATCACGGTTGCTATAAAGCCTAACCATTTCATCAACAATTCCTGTTTTTACTCGCAAAAACACGCAAAACTCAGAAAAAAAAATTTGTGCCAAATCATGGCTATCTCGCCTATCTCTTGGATTTGAAAGATTCAATCAACACAATAATTTTCATTAATTAATATTTCACCACTAAAAGGTTTTTAAATGAAGTAGATTTTTTACTTTTGCATAAGATTCAGCGGTGTACTATTTTACGAAGTGAATCATACACCATACAAATACAGTGAAAATAGAACAAGAAATTATCGCCAGCATCAGAAAAATCATACGCGCAGTGGACATCTACTCCAATAGACTCAAGGAGCAAATCGGGCTCAATTCGTCGCAATTGACCTGTCTAAACTACTTGAGTGAGTACGGTCCGCGATCGATTTCTGATCTGGGCAAGATGCTGAACCTCTCGCCAAGCATGCTCACCAACATCATCGACCAACTCGAAACCAGACTAATGGTAGAGCGCGTACGCTCCGACAAGGACCGGCGAATCATCAAAATTGAAATGACTAAGATGGGAGAAGAAATACTTTCTAACTCTCCGATGTTTTTGCATAAAAAACTGGAAAACAACTTATCAGATCTTTCACCCGAAGAACGTAAAAAAATCCTCGACTCGCTAGGGCTGTTGATCACAGCGATCGAAGCAGAAGATGTGGACTCCAGTCCTATCTTGGCAAGTGGTGAAAATGTGGTAGGTGAACCAGAAATCACTATCAATCAAGACGGCGAGTTCAAGCCGAAACATTCATGAATTTAAAAATTGGGAAACCTCAAATTACAGATGGAAAAGAAATATGGAAACTCATTAAACGAACGGGCAATTTAGATCTCAACTCAGAGTACTGCTACTTTATGTTAGCAGATCTCTACCGAGACCAATGCGCGATCGTCACCTCGCCAGATCACACTGGCATACTAGGATTTGCATCATGCCTTCCCCGTCAGGGCGAAGGCGACACTCTCTTCGTTTGGCAAATATGTACCGACCCTCAAATTCAAAAACAGGGTATGGCCAAAAAGATGCTTCACTTCATCCTAGAAAATCAAAAGGAAAAGATAAAATACCTGCAAGCGACTATCTCAGATGACAATCAAGGCTCTCGCGCCTTGTTTGCCTCTATAGCCAAGTCCTATCAAGCCGAAATGCACAAGACTTTGTACATCGACGCACAGGACTTCTACGATAGCCATCAGTCTGAATACTTATATAACATTGGAATTTTGAACTATTAAACACATAATGGAACAGATTAGAAAACACGAATCGAAAGTAAGAGGATATAGCAGAAGCTTTCCTACGACATTTACGACCGCTAATGGTGCCATCGTCCATGACGATGACCACAAGCAATACATCGATTTCCTCGCTGGAGCTGGGGCGCTCAACTATGGGCACAACAACCCCTTCTTCAAAATGAAATTGATGGATTATATCGACAAAAACGGCATCACACACGGGCTGGATTTAGCTACTACCGCCAAGGAGCACTTCATCCAGGTATTCAACAAATACATTCTAGACCCACGTGAGCTCAAGTACAAAATGCAGTTCACAGGCCCCACAGGCACCAATACGGTAGAAGCGGCCATCAAACTCGCACAGATCGTCACTGGACGAAACAACATCATCACTTTTACCAATGCCTACCATGGCCACAGCAAAGGTGCTTTGAGATTGACGGCCAATGCACATTACCGCAAAGGGCTCGAAAATGAATTGAACCAATTCACAACTTTCCTCCCATACTACGGCTATGTCGAAAGTGGATTTGACAGTGCTGACTACCTCGACCAGGTCCTCAGCGACAATGGTAGCGGTATCGACAAACCTGCAGCGATCATTCTAGAGACGATCCAAGGAGAAGGAGGCGTCAATGTGGCTCCCAACGAATGGTTGAGAAAACTCCGAAAGATTACCGAAAAACACGGGATCCTGATGATCATCGATGACATCCAAGTAGGCTGTGGACGTACAGGCAAGTTTTTTAGCTTTGAAGAAGCCGGGATTTACCCTGACATGGTGACGCTTTCCAAGTCATTGAGTGGGTACGGTATGCCTATGTCTCTGCTCTTGATCAAGCCAGAATTGGACGAATGGGAACCAGGCCAACATACCGGTACTTTCCGAGGCAACAACCTCGCGTTTGTGACAGCAGCAGAAGCCATCATCAAATATTGGAAGAATGACGAATTCGAAATGGAAATCATGGAGAAATCTGCCAAGCTGTTCAGAATCTTGAACGAGATCCAAGCACAACACACCGACGTGATCAAAGAGGTAAGAGGCAAGGGGCTCATCGTGGCACTTGAGTTCTTCGACCCGGAGACAGCCAGTGCAGTCACTAGTGCGGCATTCGCCAACGGACTCATCATCGAGACTTGTGGCTCTGGAGGCAACATCATCAAATTCCTCCCTCCTCTGAATATTCACCACAACTACCTCAACGAAGGAGTTAAGATCTTCGAAGAAGCAGTCGAAAGTATAACGGAAGGAGTGCTAGCATGATCGTAAGAACACGTGAAGAAGTGGTCGCCTCCGGCAATGAAGTCGTATCAGAAGGGTGGACCAGTAGAAGATACCTTTTGAAGAAAGATCAGATGGGCTTTTCGTTTCACGAGACCATCATCTCAAAAGGGGCCCAACTGAAAATGCATTACAAAAATCACTTGGAAGCCGTATTTTGTGTCAAAGGACAAGGGAAAATCACAGCACTCGCTACAGGCGAATCATGGGATATCCAACCTGGCACAATGTACGCTCTCAACGAAAATGACAAGCATATTCTCGAGGGCATCACCGAAATGACCGTCATGTGTGTATTCAACCCTCCTGTCACAGGACAGGAAAAACACAACCCAGACGGCAGTTATTCGCTCGTCGAAGAAGACACTCTCAGTGTCTGACCCCGAGTACAATTCTAAAAACAGCAATAGACAATCCAAGTACGCTGGAGACCTGACCATAAGATCAGGTCTCCAGATATTCTGCACCTAGTTGCCGTACTGCGGATGCATCACCGAATACCCCGACCAGATGTCGGGCAAGAAAAAAATAAAACTATGGTAATAGAAGACTTGTATCCATCAAGAACAGAACCAACCGCCCAATGGATCGATCGACAAGACCCGGTCGTCTATGCCCAAGGCAAGCCAACTGATGTTCTCACCCAAGAACAAATCGAAAGCTTCGACCGAGATGGCTTTTTGATCATTGACAAGGTGTTTTCCCAATCAGAAATAGACGAGTTCAACGAAGAGTTCGAACGCCTAGGTAGCGACCCAATCCTGTCTGCCAAAGAAGAATTCATCAAGGAACCAGACAGCCAAATCGTCCGCTCGATCTTTGCTGCGCACAAGTTTAGTGACAAATATGAAGCCCTGACCAATGATCCCCGTATCCGCGCCAAGGTCGACTACCTCCTGGATGACAAAACCTACATCCATCAAGCACGCATCAATGCCAAGCCTGGATTCAAAGGCAAAGAATTTTACTGGCACTCGGACTTTGAAACCTGGCACGTAGAAGATGGCATGCCGCGTATGCGCGCCATCAGCTGCCTGATCACCATGACCGAAAACAAAAGTTACAACGGTTCGCTGATGCTCATGCCTGGCTCCCACAAAAAATTCGTCACCTGTGTCGGTCAGACACCTGACGACCACTACAAAGATTCGCTTCGCAAGCAAGAGTATGGGGTACCCGACCAAGAAAGCCTCCAGCGATACTATGACGAAAACGGAATCCTCGTAGCAGAATGCCCTCCAGGGTCAGTGATCCTATTCGATTGCAACACGATGCATGGCTCCAATGGCAACATCACCCCACTGCCACGCCGCAATATCTTTTTCGTCTTCAACGCCGAATCCAACAAGCTCGAAGAGCCCTTTGGGGGAACCAAGCCCCGACCAGATTTCATCGCGCACAGATAAACAAGACGTTATATCAGTTCCATAAAAAAGGTTTATGATACTCACCAACATGGGTATCATGACCTTTTTTTCTTTTTACCTTAGCCACATACAAATTTCATTGCCATGTTCAACGACGCCTTCTACGACTCCCTTGGTTTGATGCTCTTCATGCTCAACCCCTTTCTCCTGATCGTTTATTTGATTGATCTGGTCGAAGAGCTTGACGCAAAAACCTTCTCGATCGTCCTAATCCGCGCTGGACTCATCAGCGGGTGCTGCTACATCACTTTTGCAATCCTAGGCAATGAAATTTTTGATACCCTGTTCAAGGCGGATTTTGCCTCCTTCCAAATATTCGGAGGGATTGTCTTTTTGATCACAGGAATACAATACGTTTTCAACGGCAACAAAGCCATCAAAAAGCTCCGTGGCGCACCACAATACGTCCAGGGAGGAATCGTCATGCCTATCATGGTCGGTCCAGGCACCATCAGTGCCAGTATCATCGTCGGACAGCGCCTTGACTACCCCATAGCCATCGCGATCATCGTGACATCCCTCATCGTATGTATCGCCACAGTGATTCTACTCAAGTACATCTACGTGGCAGTCAAGACCAAAAACGAACCCCTGCTCCTACGCTACATCGACATCATTGGACGAGTCGCCGCACTGCTGATTGGTACATTCTCCATCGAGATGATCATGAGTGGTATCCGTGCTTGGGTGGCCAAATTTTAAACAGCCACTACGCTTATACATAAGGCTAGACATTCATAGCGCTTAACGCTCCGGCCAGACTTGCTTGCCAACGGCATAAGCCATAAAACCCGCAATGATCCCAGGCATCATCTCATACACGATGCTGCCCCAACCAAGGAAATGCCATGACAGGGTCACCGCACCACCTACAATCATCATGGTCAGTGTCGTCTGTGCATTGAGAGACTTGCCAAGCATGCGTAGCGTAATCACTGGCCCAAAAACCGTCCCCAGTACGGCCCAAGCATAAATCACAATTTCAAACACACTCGAATGCCCATAGAGTGAAATCCCAACTGCAAACAGCGTAATCACAATTGTAAAAATCTTGCTCGCAGTATAGTTGTGCTTGAACTTCGGAAAAATATCATTGGAAATCGAAGAGGTACAACTAATGATCAAAGAATCTGCAGTAGAAATCGTCGCTGCGAAAATACCAGCAAGCATCACTCCCACCAGATAGTCTGGTAGCAGCTGCATGGACATCATCGGTAGTGCCAACTCTGGATCAAAACTCCCTTTGCCAGGCAAGACCACACGCGCCAACAGCCCTACACCAATCGCCAAGGCATAAAAACCCGTGAACCAGGCATAGTAATAGCTCCGTACTTTCCTGATATTGCGCGGATTATCTAGCGTCATGTAGCGCACCATGATATGAGGCTGCCCCACCACCCCAAAACCAGCAAACAACCAACCTAGCGCCACCAATAGTGCAGCAGACAGACTCTTATCCAACGCAAAAACACACATGTACCCCTCCTCTACTTCACGCAAAGAATCCAAGGTGTCTGACCACCCACCCATATGCTCCACAGCATACCACAGCAACGTACCCATCGCGACAAACATCACAATAGACTGAGCTGCATCCGTCCATATCGAAGCTCGTATTCCTCCAGAAAAACAATACAGAACCACTAGCAACGCACCAGCGACAATGCCTATCCATTGCTCCCACTCCAGCGTCACCGCTAGAGCTTTGCCCCCTGCGCTAAACTGTGCCGCAGCATAAGTACTCAAAAACACAAAGCTGATCACTCCACTCAGCAAACGAATGCTTGGAATCACCTTCCCCTTGTGATTAGCGATCAAACTCCCAAAACTTAGAATATTGTACTTCTCACTCATGCTTCTCAGCTTGCCATAAACCAAAATCGAGCCTACAAAATCTCCCAAAATCCAACCCACCATCAGCCAAATCGATTGCATACCTGTCATATAAGTATAGCCAATCATCCCGATGAACATGTACCCGCTGTTGTTCGTAGCGACAGCAGATAGAGCAACCAACCAAGGTTGCACATCCTGTCCCGCGAGCAAATAGTCTTTCGTGGTTTTTTGTTTGAGAAGAGAAGAAGAGACGCCGATCCCGGCAAAAAAGAGCAATAAAAGCGCAAAAACTACAATCATAGATATTTTAATATTAAACTATTTACCAGCAATTTAGCGAAAACAGGTGGGCTTGTGAAATACCCATCAACGCAGCAAGGATACCTTGTTCGAGCCGTTAGGCCATTTGGTCCATGATCATCGTGTAGTCATACTGCAGGTCTTCGTGCAATCCCCCCACGGTTTTACGAATTGCCGTCATTTGTCGCTGGTAGATGTTATGTAGTGTAGCGTTGCGCTGGAGTGGCGGGTCCAAGTCAATCAGCGACTGACAGTAGTATATAAGCAACTCCACTTCCGTTTCTTTCTTCTTAGAATAACGAATATACTTCTTTGTCAAACGCAAGATTTTCCGTGCACTCTTGTTGACATAATAAAAACTGTGGCGATTGATGTCACCAAACAATTCGTCCATTTCTTGTTTGACACCGTGTATATAGCTATCCTCATCATGTGATTCATAGAGCAGGTAAGTCAGCAACTCCTTGTTTTCCTTCTTGAAACGGGAGAGCTGTAGACACAGCTCCATCAGCTCCATTTCTGACTTCTCTTTGAGGGCATCTTTGAGTTCTTTGACACTAGCGGCTTTCATAGATTCTGATTTTGAACACGCAATTTAGCCGCATTTTGTCTGAAACACCCTCTATGTCCCAACGATCCTCAAGCGTACCCAAGCCCTCTCCACCTCGCCTAGTCTCGCTCTACCGCCCATTATAGCCACAAACCAAAGATAAACACAGAATGCAGATCATCTGATGGCAATTAACCCTACCTTTGCATCCTTTTACGGAAATGATGCTTGTCATACGGTCGTCATTTCATTAACGATATATATGTCATTCGAATCATTAGGATTATCCGATAGCATCTTAGACGCTATCATCAAAAAAGGGTATACAACCCCATCTCCTATTCAGGAAAAAGCAATTCCTCAAATATTGGAGCGCAACGACGTGCTGGCTTCAGCACAGACCGGAACTGGCAAAACTGCTGGATTCACACTACCACTACTGCAGATCCTCAATCAAGGTGAGCAGCCCAAAAACAGGCCTGTACGAGCCTTGATACTCACACCGACTCGCGAACTCGCAGCACAAGTCTATGAAAACGTCAAGGAATACAGCCAGTTTACAGACCTACGGTCTACAGTGATTTTTGGAGGAGTCAATGCCAACCCACAAATCAAGACCCTCCGCAGGGGCGTGGACGTACTCGTCGCGACTCCTGGTAGACTACTGGATTTGTACAATCAAAAGGTGTTTACACTAAGTAAAATCGAAATTTTTGTCCTAGACGAAGCAGACCGCATGTTGGATATGGGCTTCTCTCGTGACATCAACAAGATCATTCAGCTCTTACCCTCCCGTAGACAAAACCTGATGTTTTCGGCGACTTTCTCCAAAGAAATCAAACGACTAGCCGGCGGCATCCTTCACAACCCCATAGCAGTAGAAGCTACTCCAGAAAATACGACGGCCGAAAAAGTCATCCAAAGAGCATACAAGGTAGACAAAGGACAGAAACCAGCACTCACGATCAAACTCATAGAAGAAGGAGACTGGAACCAAGTACTTATATTCACCCGTACCAAGCACAAAGCGAATCGCCTCAGCGAACAATTGGTCAAAAAAGGTATCAGCTCGGCAGCAATCCACGGCAACAAGAGCCAAGGCGCCCGTACCAAAGCGCTCGCCGGCTTCAAAAATGGGAGCATCCGTGTGCTCGTAGCGACAGACATAGCAGCCCGAGGACTAGATATTCCATTGCTGCCGCATGTGATCAACTTTGAGCTACCCAATGTACCCGAAGACTACGTACACCGTATAGGCCGTACAGGTAGAGCAGGTGCCAATGGCGAAGCTATCTCGCTAGTCAGTGTCGACGAACTCGAATATTTCGAGGGGATAGAAAAACTGTTGGGACAAAAACTCCCTACTGACATCGTCGAAGGGTTTGAGCCTACTGAGACGGCTCCACCAAAAACCGAAAAGAAACCGCACTCTCGTGGTGGTGGTGGCGGACAAAAACGCAGCAATAAAAACCCATTTAGACGAAGAAGTAACAGGTAAGGCCCTCTGGTCCATCCGCAAGCAAAGCTCTCGATTGTTTGGTCATGTTAGACCGACTAATCGAGAGCTTTTTTTATACCTCCCTTCTTGCTCACTCACAACAAATCAATTTTCACCCCTCGCTAACTAAAGTTTCCATAGATCCTACAATAACCGCTTGTCAGACCCAAATTTCTTCTAATTTAGTAGCGCACATTTTTTGTTTTCCAAAACAGAAAGGTGACCTTGATCATTTATTATAATAACTACGAAATGATAACCATTGGGCGAAAGGATAAAATAGACCTACCTGAGTTTCAATTGTACGATATCGATGTGAAAGTAGACACGGGCGCCTATGGCTCAGCTCTCCACTGTCACAGCACCAAAATAGTCCTCCGCGATGGAGTGGAGACTTTGGCTTTCAAAATATTGGACCCTGATCATCCGGAGTATGAAGGACAGGTCTACTACACAACCAAGTTCAACCAAAAACGTGTCAAAAGCTCCAACGGTGAGCTCGAGCATCGCTATACAATCAAAACCACCATGGTACTCTTCGGCAAAGTGAAAGTCATTGAATTTTCGCTCACAGACCGCAGCAACATGAAAAACCCGATACTGCTTGGTAGAAAATTTCTCTCCGGCAAGTTCCTAGTGGACGTCAAATTAAAAAATTTATCTTTTCAGAAAAAAAACAACATATCATGAAAATTGCGGTATTGTCCCGAAACCCAAATCTCTATTCCACCAAACGACTCGTAGAGGCGATTTCGGAGCGGGGACACCAAGCACTCGTACTCGATCATATGAAGTGTGACATCATCATGGACGAAAAGGGACCCTCCGTGTACTACGAAGGAAAAGTCCTCAACGACATAGACGCGATCATCCCGCGAATTGGTGCTTCAGTGACCTTTTATGGTACTGCTGTAGTCAGACAATTCGAGATGATGAAGGTATTCAGTGTAGTAGATTCGATCGCCATCACCCGCTCTAGAGACAAGCTCCGCAGTTTACAGATCCTCTCCAGCTCAGGAGTAGGTATGCCCAAGACTGCCTTTACCAATTTCAACAAAAAAGAAAATAAAGTACTCAAGCATATCGGGCAAGCTCCTGTAGTGATCAAACTTCTCGAAGGAACACAAGGCCTGGGCGTCGTACTCGCAGAGACCAACAAGGCCGCCACCTCAGTCATCGAGGCATTCGAAAGCCTCAAAACCCGTGTCATCCTGCAAGAATTCATCGAAGAAGCGGGCGGAGCGGACATCCGTGCCTTCATCGTCAATGGAGAAGTCGTCGGAGCGATGAAGCGTCAGGGCAAAGAAGGAGAGTTTCGTTCCAACCTGCACCGTGGAGGAGAAGCCAATGTCATCAAGCTAAGCCGTGCCGAAAAATCTACAGCTCTCAAAGCAGCCAAAAGCATGGGGCTCGCTGTGGCAGGAGTCGACATGCTACAATCCAAAAAAGGACCCCTCGTCCTAGAGGTGAATTCCTCCCCAGGACTAGAAGGAATAGAACAAGCAACAGGAGTAGATATCGCTGGAAAAATCATAGAGTATATCGAAAAATCGAAAAAGAAAACCGTGAAAAAGAAAGTTAGCGCCTAATGAAAAGCAAGGCCCTGTTGATCGACCATACGGAAGTGAAGCCTGGTGAATCCAAAAGAATCACCGTCAACATCGCACGGCTTCCTTCACACACTCCTATCCAAATCACCATCACGGTCTCTAGAGCACTAGAACCCGGACCGACCATCTTGCTGATGGGGGGACTACATGGTGATGAAATCAACGGCATAGAAATCGTACGTCGAATTATCGAACGTAATCTCCACATTCCCAAAAAGGGAACAACAATTTGCATTCCAATCATCAACATTTTTGGCTTTATTCATTTTTCGAGATACGTACCAGACGGCAAGGACGTCAACCGTTCCTTTCCTGGTAACAAAAATGGCTCCTTGGCTGCCCGAGTAGCTTATTATCTCATGAAAGAGATTGTACCCAAGATCGACTATGGGCTAGATTTTCATACGGGAGGAGCTGACCGTACCAACTTCCCTCAGCTACGGTGCGTCATGACCGACCCAGACAATGCCAAGTTGGCGGGTGTTTTTGCTGCCCCTTTTAGTTTGCACTCTCCATTCAGACCCAAATCGCTGCGTTGGGCAGCCGCCAAGTTGGGCAAAAAAATCCTCGTCTATGAAGGAGGCGAATCGGCTCGATTTGACGAGTATGCCATCAATCAAGGCATTCAGGGTGCTACACGTTTTTTGCACCATATGGGTATGACTGATCACACGGCTCCCATCGAACACCCTAGTATATTGATCAAATCTTCGTCATGGATACGTGCCAAAGCCTCTGGGCTATTCCTCTCCGAAATCAAGAGCGGGCAAAAAGTCAAAAAAAACCAAGTCGTTGGCTATATCTCAGATCCCTTTGGCGAATTTACCATCCCAGTACGCTCGGGGGCCACGGGGTATGTAATTGGTCTCAACAACAATCCGATCCTGCACCAAGGAGATGCCGTGATGCATATCGGTGTGATCAAGGCAGAAACTCCACCGATGTGATTCAGTACGATCCTCTGATCACACGACGCTCGTAGATATTGAGCCCAAAACTGATCAAAAAAATCGCCACTCCTCCAATGATCAAAGTGTAAACTATCGTCATCAAATCCACTCCTGCAAAACTCAAACCAGAGTGCAGGGATAACCCTGGAACCACCGTATACTGGTTGCTCTCATTGAGTACAAAGCGGCCCATCTGTGCATCGTCCGGAAACACCAATAAATTTTGATTATTTGGAATTTCTTTCAGAAATGAAAGAGAGATGATCATTTCTTCCAACTCACCCTCCACTTCGTGTATCGATAGATCAAGCTGTACATGGTCATCTATCACATCCACCTTGCAACGGCTCAGCAACGCCCTCTTGCCATCTTTGTGCAACAAGGCGAAATGATCGTATGCATAATTGGAAACAAGCATACGATACTCTTCTTCTTCCAGTTCATCCAAATCTCTATGAGGCTTGTGTTTTTGCAGTGCACGATCTAGATTTTTCTTTTCCAGTTGAGTTTTGAGCACCCAACTGTTGCCATGCTCTCGCAGATAATAAGTAGTCAAACGCGCTTCATTGGCAATCGAAGCAGAGCTCAAACAAAAAATTAGCACTAGGGAAATTAAACATTTGGTTTTCATTATTTCATCATTTTTCTCTACTGATGAAACGAGAACAGCACAGTATACCCTACCCTCAGCACCTAAATAAATCAAGTTTTTACAACTCCATAAGATGGCGAGACTACCATTCCACCAAGACCATCAGGTTGGGAGCAAAACCAATCGCATCGCGATCCAAAAATGCTGGTGTAGGATTTCCACGATATACACGGTCGATCAAGTTGACTTGATTGAATACATTGATGATTGACAGACCAAAACTCATACTCCAATCATGCGTCTCACTGGGAGGTATACGGTACGAAACAGACAAATCAAGGCTATGCATGTTGGGGTATCGCCCGCCTACTTCTGCAAACGGATTGGGAGGACGAGGAGGAGGTGTACCTCCTTGTTGACCATCAGGGCGAGGTCCTCGCGCTGGACGTCCTGCTTGACCAGGAGCTGGACCTTGAAGAAACACACCCTCAGCATAAACCATATCGAGCGACTTGGCTACCAATCCTGTCGCCCACTTATAGGCCATCGATACTTTCCACCGCTCATGATAGTAGGCCCCTCCAAAATAAAAGACGTGGGGCTGTACATATTTGGCAGGATAGGACCGTTGTCTTGCCGAGTCAAAAACTATATCGGACTGGCTATAAGTATAGGAGGCCCAAACACTTGCCTTGGCCCCCAGCTGTCGCTTGAGCAACACATCTACCCCATCGATCGTCTGCTTGGCTCGCAATGTCTCCGCCGTGGGCGAATACCGGCGTCCTTCGTAGATCGAAAAACCATCGACCCCCTTGTGAAAGGCTTCCACATCCAGAATCCAGGCACCCTCTTCGAGCATAAAACCCAAAGTCGCCTGAGTACCCAATATAATATGTCCATTCTCACCATCCGCAAGAGTCCAAAGCTCATTGTCAAATCCTCCGCCCCCAAATTCAAGATACTTCACCTGACTCAAATACTGATGATATCTACCCGCCGAGGCTTTGAGTGTCAGGGGACTCATCACCCTATAGTTGACAAACACACGTGGATCCAACTGAAAACTCTCCATCAAACTATAATAGCTCCCCCTTACACCCAATTGAATATTCCACTTCTCCCATTGGTTCCACTCCAAGTTGATATAAGGTGCCAATGTATATGCCAATTGCTTCGTTTCCTCTTCGTAAAACACCGGCTGCTGAAACAACGTGTCCGCATACTCAATTTCTACTTTTTGCCATTTGTAATCTGCACCTAGCACCAGTGATGACCTCCCAAATGACCGGACGACTTCCTCACGGACATTGAAATCCTTCAAATTGTTGTATGCCACAGACTCACTATCTGGACCCGTCTGCGACACATACCCAAAATCATACGCCGATAGAGTGGTTGAGAAATTCGATTGCCAATTTTTAGAAAAGACACTTTGCCACTGTAGATTAAAGCCAAGGTTTCTGAATCTATTTTGATCATTGTACGGCGAATTCTTTTGGTTCACATCCCCGTTGTACTTCACATCCGTCTCAGTATAAATTGATGAGAGCGACAAGTGCTGTTTTGCGTTGGGCGCATAGATGACTTTGGCGTGGTAATCTTCAAACAGCAAATCAATCTTGGAGATGATGTTGCCATTGGGGCCTTCTACTCCAGTACCTGAAAACACTGATTCGGAGATTGCATTCAACTTGGGGGACTGAAAACTACTCGGATACGACCGTCTCGCCCCGATGGACAAGCTCACCTTGTCCTCAGCCAGTGGTACTTTGGCAAACCCCATGAGGTACATCGTGTTGGCTCCTACACCCCCCTGCACCTGCTCGTCGACCTCCTCATCCGAAGAGATAACCACTGCCCCACCAACTCGGTCACCCAATCGAGGATGAAAACCACTACGATAGACCTCCACATTAGAAACCACCTTGGGGTTGTAGGGAGAGATCGTTCCATAATAGTGTCCTCTGTGATAGATCGGAATATCGTCAAAGAGAATCAATGACTGATCTGTATGGCTGCCCCGTATGAAAAGATTACCCGCTCGTCCGTCCGGTGAAGTCACGCCTGGCAAAGCGGCGATAGACGCGAAGATATCTCCATCAGTCTCTCCCGGCAATAGAGGCAAATCCTCGGTATCAATCGAAACGCTCTGATTCGAGGCATTGAGAGCTATACCCTGTGTCAGATACTCTTGGATGGTGATGCCCTTGAGTTGCATCTCCACATAGGTCAGCGAGATATTGAGTGAGGTTTCTCGTAGCAGACGTCCTACCGACACAGACTTCCTTCCATAACCCAGGGCGTATATCAACACACTGTCTCTGAGATTGGGTCGATAGTCAAAACCCACATACTTGGACGAGTATTCCAAGGTGATCGGATCGCCATTGATGAGCACCATGATATCTGTGGGGACAATCATCTCTTGACCCAGAGAGTCCCACGCCGTTAGTTCATAGTGTCTTTCTGCCGTCTTGATTACATAATAGCCTTCAGAAACCTCATCAAACTGCACCGGAAGTGACACTTCTGCTTCCAAAACAAAGTCCCTAACATCTGGTTGATAATCAAATTCTCCTGTCAGCTCAACTACTAGCTCCGCATCATACGAAAATTTAATTCCCTGCTCTTGCTCATAACGCTCCAAAACCACCTCCAAGGTTTCTGTCGTATTTTGCGCGATAGCGCTCCATGTCAACAGCAACATCGGTAGGCATCCCCAAAATTTCCTCCTCATGTCTTATCAGTCTTTCGACAAAAAGACCTCTTGGCCTTTCTGACTGTATTTGATACCCATGGTGTCAAATACTATTTTTAGGCTCACCGCCAAACTATCTTGTGGAATTGATCCTGTAAACCTACGGTTCAAATCTACCTCTCCCACCACTATCTTGATCCCAAACAAAGCCTCCATCTCCTGGATCACCAGTCGCAATGGCGTATTGCGAAATGCCGGGTTACCGTTGATCCATACCGGCTTGTCATCCGTCACTTCTTTGGTCTCTTCCCACTCTCCATCGACCCAGAGGCTCGACTCCCCTGCGGAGATTATCTTACTGTCGGCCTCTCCATGGGTGGCACGGACTTGGCCCTCATAGCAAACCACCTGCATACCCAGTGAATAGCTCTGTACGTCAAACTCCGTCCCGAGCACTTCTACATACCCCTCACTAGTCCATACCGAAAATGGACTCCCCGGTTCGACATCAAAAAAAGCCTTGCCTACCAACTGGACTCGCCGCGAGTCTTCAGTCCAATTCTCATCTGCCCAACTCAAGGTAGAATGAGAGGCCAACACTACCTGCGAACCGTCTGGCAAGGAAATGTTCCTTTTCTCTCCATAACCTGTATGATAACTCGTCCCCTTCGGCATCAGCAAGTACAATGCTCCTATGAGCAAAGCCACAGAAGCAGCGACAGACACAATAGGCCAAAGCCTCCTGCTTTTGGCGATAGGTTTAGGACTTATAATCTCTCTCGGGTCAAATGTTTCCTCGTCTACCGCGGGCGTCCATCGGTCTACTTCCTGGAGGATCTGCTGATATTTGGCGAAATCACGTGCTCCGATTTTGGCTTGGAACTCTTCGTCCGACAGATCTCCTTGGATCCATAGGTGGAGTAGTTCTTCGATATGTGGATGGTTCGTTGACATGCTGTCTCTTCTCTGGATATACAACGCTTAGCTAGGTCAATACCCTACTATATTTTAAAATTATTTAATTCGTCCATCTGCTCTTTGAGTTTTTTGAGAGACGACGAAAGGTGCTTTTCTACGGTTTTGATAGATATATCTAGCGTATCTGCGATGGCCTGATTGGGTAGCTTGTCGATACGACTCATCAAGAATACCGTTCGCTGTTTGTCTGGCAAACTCGAAACAAGCTCTTCGAGCTGGCTTTGGAACTCCTCTCCACGGTAGAGGTACTCAGGGTTACTTTCGTACTGCTTCTCGCTACGGCTCTCGCGCTTTTCAAACTTCAATGCCACTTTTTGGTGAGCAGCGGCATCCAGAAACAAGCGATTGCCGACAGTGAAGAGGTAGCTCTTCGCCTTGTCAAAGGTGACCTTACTGCAGTTTTCCCAAAGCCGAAGGTAAGCCTCTTGCGCGCAATCCTTGGCCTTCTCCATACTACCAAAACGATAGTAGAGAAAATTCCGCAACGATACGGCATGCTCCCGGTGTATTTGCAAAAAGCTTTGCTCCTCACAAACAGTTTTTTCTCTCATAGCCCATGCTAGTCAATATACAAACTCCAAAGATATACAAGCTACATGTCTTCCAGTCGGTATTTGAGGGGAAAGTATCCCTCGCTCCCATCTACTGCTTCAATACCCAAGAGAGCAACTCATCAACTTCTACAATCGACCAAGCATGTGGATGCCTTTCTCCATTCGCTCGGAAGCCAGCGTTTTCAGTGGTGATCAGCTCTACATTTGCACGTTTGCTCTCCGCCATCATCCGATCAGCCAGTTGTTTGATCGAGTAAGCATTGAGATCCTCAGGCTCATTTTTCCGGTTTTCACGCCACCATTCGATGTCCGGTTCGGTATAGAACCGCACTTGTGTTTTGCGCAATGAGGCGACATTATGGATATCATTGGTTTCGGCAGTATATGGAGAGAAACGCTCGTACTGTTCGATCCCCTCCTCTGGGTCACCCAACTCCGCATTCAATAGATTCATCAACCAGCGTCCCTCTTGGACCGATGCCTCCGAAAAATTGCGTTCGACATTCTTCTCTGCCACCAAGTAAAGAGCCCGCAGATCTACAGGAGCATCTACCACAAAGACTTTTTGGGGCTGTACATCGTGGTGACTCTTGATCAAGTAATTCGACAGGAGCAAACTCACATTGCCTCCACTTGAAAACCCACCAATCACCACACGGTCTTTCTTGAGATGATTTTCCTCTACCACTTCAAGCAGCTTCTGTGCCAAGTACTCTTGGTCTTTGGGCTTCAAATAGAGATGCTGATTAAAACTCATCAACAAAACAGACACCCCAAGACTGGTTGCTTTCTCCACAATATCCAACTCCCTCTTGATCGTCTCACTACTCCCGCCATATCCAGGAAACAAGATCAACAATGCCCTCTGGTTTTCGGTCTTGAGCAACGCATAGTCTGACGCTTGGACAGTACGGTACTGACCTAACACTGCTGTCGCTATCGACAAGCTGAGAAGAACGGTCATCAACAGGTATTTCATACATTTAGGAGGTCAAAGGGTTTGCAAATCGAAAAGTAAAAACCAATTTTACTGCGTATGCAAGATAATTCATACTGTGAAGGTCAATTTCTAACTCTGGCAACTCTCGGGACTAAACCCAGTGTCTCGAACATTCTATTTATTTTATGAAGATTCTCTCCATATTCCTCGTCATTCTTACGTTTCCTTTTTTGGGTAAGGCCCAAAACAAACCCGCACCGTCCTACCTCATGGGCAGTACTATGCCAGATAGTGTGCTGACGATGGCACTGATCTCATTTGACGATCAACAAACAACTCTTGGCCAAGTACTCGCCGCACATACTGGTCAAAAAATCGTTCTCGATCTATGGGCTTCTTGGTGTCGTGACTGTATCGTCAGCCTTCCGGACCTACGACAGCTCATGCAGGATACCGAAGACCACGGTGTGCAGTACATATTTTTGTCTGTAGACAAAGAGGACAACAAATGGAAAACAGCCATCAAGAAGTACAAAATACCAGGCGAGCACTACCGAACGACCTCAGGGTGGAACACTCCTCTGTCCAACTACATCGTACTGGACTGGGTCCCACGCTACCTTGTCCTAGACGGGCAAGGCCAAATCATCCTGCCCAAAGAGGTCAAAGCCAAATCCCAAACACTGCGAAACGCTCTCCGCTAAACATATGCCCTCTTGATTCTAACCATATGTCTCCCCTAGTTTTGAAAACTTTTAGATAATATTACCAAAGACTAAATTTTCAAACATGACATCAACACTAAATCGCAACCGGCTATTTATCGCCAGTTGCTTTGCACTACTCACTACTGCCTTTGCCTTTGGCATACGAGCAGGCATCATGAATGACCTAGTAGCAGACATGAGTCTCAGTGACCAACAACTCGGCTGGATCAATTTTATGGGGATATTCGGTTTTCCTATAGCCACATTAGTTGGAGGTCCGCTCTACAACACCCTCGGGCCCAAAAGAATCGGCAATGTCGCTTTTGCTTGCCACTTCATAGGCATCACCTTTTCAATCCTTTCCAACAGCTTCTATACGTTGTTTTTCTCTACCTTCTTCATCAGTTTTGCCAACGGCATGGTCGAAGCAGCTTACAATCCGATGATCGCCTCGATGTACACGGACAACAAAGCCACAATGCTCAACCGTTTTCACGTTTGGTTTCCAGGAGGAATAGCCATCGGATCCATCCTAGCGCTGTTGATCGCCAACATAGGTGGAGGATGGCAAATCAAACTATCCATCATGTACATCCCTGCCATCATCTATTTTCTGCTATTTAGAGGACAGCAATTTCCCGAAACTAGACAAGAGTCCAGTGCATCCACAGCCGAAAATTTCAAAGCCATCCTGACTTCTCCGCTCTATTGGGTGATGCTCATCTGCATGGCACTCACAGCCACTACGGAGCTAGGTACTCAATCGTGGGTCGAGCGAATCCTCGCCAACTCAGGCGCACAGCCTCTGTTGGTGTTGGCACTCGTCACTGTACTGATGGCTGTAGGCCGCATGTTTGCCGGTCCACTGATCCATCGACTCAACATCACCGGCGTGCTGCTCGGCTCAGCGATCATATCGGCTCTAGCCATTTACTTTTTGAGTACTGCGACTGGTAGCATGGTCTACGTCGGAGCTGTCTTCTTCGCAATCGGTGTTTGTTATTTTTGGCCCAACATGATCTCATTTGTCGCCGTGCACCAACCCAAAACAGGTGCTCTCGGTATGTCTTTGATTGGTGGAGTAGGAATGCTCGGGCTCTCGATCTTCCAACCCATCATTGGAGGGTGGATCGAAGGGCATCGAGCCACCAAGGCAGCCGAAGGTTTGACAGGAGAGGCTTTGGAGCTGGCTGCTGGACAAGCCACTCTCGCCAACATCGCGATGATTCCTGTTTTGCTCTCTGTCGTATTCTTGATCCTATTCATCAGCAAAAGAAAAACGATGCACTAAGTTTATGCGCTTACAAAAAGAGCCAAGACAAACACATTGCCTTGGCTCTTTTTTATTCTTTTGACTTTCGGGTCATTTATAGTATTTGGCTTTGAGCCAAAAAGCAACTCTGACGAGCAAAATCAAAGCAGGTACCTCCACAAGAGGTCCTATGACTCCAGTAAAGGCTTGTCCAGAATTGAGCCCAAATACCGCTATCGCTACTGCAATAGCCAACTCAAAATTGTTGCCAGCCGCTGTGAAAGCAATCGCAGCGTTCTGATCGTAAGTTGCCCCCATGGCACGACTCATAAAAAAACCAATCACAAACATCAAGGCAAAGTAAATCAACAATGGAACGGCTATCGTCAGTACATCCATAGGGATCTCCACGATCAATTCCCCTTTGAGCGAAAACATCACCACGATCGTAAACAACAATGCGATGAGTGTCATAGGAGAAATTCGAGAGATAAATTTCTCTTTGTACCATGCTTCTCCTTTGGCCTTGACCAAAATCAATCGACTCAAAAAACCCAAAAGGAATGGAATCCCCAAATAAATGGCCACACTCTCTGCAATCGTTGCAATAGAGATATCCACAATCGCTCCTTCAAACCCAAAATATGGAGGAAGAACCGTGATGAATAACCAAGCATAAAAGCTATAGGCAAAGACTTGAAATATACTATTGAGTGCAACGAGACCTGCTCCATACTCGCTGCTACCTTCTGCGAGATCATTCCAAACGAGAACCATCGCGATACAACGTGCCAGGCCAATCAAAATCAATCCCACCATATACTCTGGATAATCTTGCAAAAACAAGATCGCCAACACGAACATCAGTACGGGACCAATGACCCAGTTGAGAACCAGAGAGATAGTAAGGATTTTCACATTCTGAAATACCTTGGGCAATAAGGCATAATTGACTTTGGCAAGCGGCGGATACATCATGAGGATAAGACCGATAGCGATGGGCCAGTTGGTGGACCCACTGCTCATGCCGTTGATGGCCGTTGGAATTGAAGGGGCAAAATAGCCCAAACTAACACCGACTCCCATCGCTAGGAATATCCATAGTGTCAGGTAACTATCGAGGAAACTCAGTTTTTTTCGTGCTGTGGTCATGTTATTTTTGAATTAAAGAAAACACCAAATACATCTCCGTAGCGATCTGTAAACTCCTCTCAGCGTACTTTTCTGCTTGCTGTGGAGTCCCGTCGAAAGCTTTAGGGTCTTCAAAAGTAATAGGAATACGCTTGTCGGCTCCTGCAATAAATGGGCAGCCTTGGTCTGCACTCGAACACGTCATAATTGCTGCAAAACCCGACGTAGGATTGAAATCATCGTCCCAAGTCTTAGAAAAACCGATCAGCGGCTGTGCCGTAGCGGCATACTTGATGGCATAGATAGGATTGCTCCCCTCTGCCAACGTCCGTACATCAAAGCCCTGATCACTCAGAGTCTGAGCAGCCATCGGATACATTGCCGTAGCTTCAGTCCCTCCTGAGTAGCAGTATACATTGTTGATTTCAAAATGCTCTGCCATCGCCTGTGCCCAGACCTGCGACAAGTGGCTCCTCCGTGAGTTATGTGTACAGATAAAATTGAGGCGAACCGACTCTCCTGCCTTCACTTGAGATTGAATATAGTCGACGAGGGGCTGTAGTGTTCTCTTTCGCTCTGCATCAATCGTCTGGATATCCAATCCAGCAATGACACTTTCAATAGCTTCAAAATTCATGTTAATTTGTTAAGTTCCTATGGTTTTACTTCTTCTTTCTAAAATGATATTGTCGTGCCAAACTCCATCAAGCTGACCGATCTTTTCGCGGTAGCCTATCCTACGAAAGCCGCAGCGCTCGTGCAATTGGATACTGGCAAGGTTGGCACGCATGATGCCGGCTTGTAATGTCCAGATTCCATGGTGCTCACTGCGTGTGATCAACTCACGCAATAGCAGAGTACCGACCCCTCTGCCTCTCGCCGATGTAGAGACATATACACTAACTTCCGCCACACCACTATAGACACAACGGTCCGACACAGGGGTCAGAGCTGCCCAACCGAGCATCTCTCCTGCGTCTGACAACACTATCCCGCTCCAAGACAAGTGCGCGGCATCCCATCGATCCCAATTAGGAGCCTCTTGCTCAAAAGTGGCTATGCCTGTATCGATTCCTTCTTGATAAATTTGCGCAACCTGAGGATAGTTAGACTCCGTGATCAGCTCTATCTTCATCCTAGCAGCATCCTGAGTCTGGAGTGCAACATCCCTGTGCTTCTTGTTGCTTGGTAGAAATCCTGATTTTGGGTTTTTCCGAAGGTATACCACATTGATCTTTGGCAAGGCAGTCTGTTTGTGTAGTCGTCAATACAAAATGATTGCCATCAAACTCTAGACCGTATTTGCCTATGGTATCTCCTTGGTACTCTACCTCGATCGGTAGATCTCCGAGTGCCAGGATTTTTTCAGAAAGTTCGATGATGTGTACGAGTTTTTCGGGGTGCAGACGATGATCATAGTCGTTGGCATTCCAAAGTTGAAAATTAGCAACCTCTTCCTTTCTCACTGTTCCACCACAGTCGATAAAATTTTTGGTGACCTTGCCTACCTCTGTCACATGAAAATGGCTCGGCACCAAAGAGCCATCAGGCAACTGAAAAGCAATCTGCTCCAGCCCGTTCAAATGCGCTTTTATTTCTGATATCTTCATGATACTGTTGTTTATATATTGCTATAATACGATTAATAGATTCAAATTTTTTTATCAGCAACAATCCGTTTTGACCCCAGGCCTCAATCTCAAAAAACCGGTAAGCAAATCTTCCATTTCTTGCCATTTGGCTTCATGTATACAGTAGCAAATACTGGTCCCTTCGATATTGCCTTTGATCAAATCAAGTTGCTTGAGCTCTCTCAAATGCTGTGAGATAGTCGGCTGTGCTAAGCCAATAACCTCTACCAAATCTCCACATACACATGCATTGGTCTCCATCATGTGCTGCAAGATCGCAATACGTGCTGGGTGCCCCAGTACTTTAGCCCATGTAGCCAACTTATTTTGCTCAGCTGTGAATATCTCTGATTTTGTTATCCCCATTGTTGACAATGTTTCATTGCAATATTACAATATATAAACGTTCCATCAAAACTATCCTCGCTCATTTTCTAGCTCATCGCAGACATTCGCTCTACTCTATCCTTCAAAGACTTGTTCATAGCCATAAAACCACCCCTTGTTTCGCTTTCCAGTTTTCTACGCAACAAGGGAACTAACCAGCCTCCAAACCGCTCGCCGTGCACAAAAACAGTACGACCTTCAGAATCAGGTACCAAACGAAAATAATGCTCTCCATCAAATAACCCTTTGATCCATAGCTTTCCCAACCAAGACCATGCGCTCATATGATCCAGGCACAGCACCCTAGGTTCAAAAACCATTCCAGGTAACTGAACACGAAGTTTTTCTCCTACTTCCGCCACACCAGAAATCTGTTGTACAAAAGGGTTCCACATCGGGTAGTTCTCAAAATCCATTAGTACTTCCCAGACTTCCTTTGCACTAGCGCTTATTACGATACTCGTTTCAATTTCTAAATCCATTGTTCCCATGATTGATATTTCGTTGGGCACAAAAATGAGAACTCTTCGAGTCAAGACGCTTGACATAAGTCAAGAACTCAACTTACGACGAATTCTACTCAAAGTCTCCGCAGACATACCCAACATTGACGCTAGATATTGTAACGGTATTTGATTGATCAGCTCCTTGTCTACTTCAAAAAGCCTCAGATAACGTTCTTCTGCAGACAGGGAAAGAAACGAAAACACTCGATCCTCTAAACTCACAAAACACTTGGCTATGAAGCGCCTCTCCAACGCAGGCCATTGTGGTACTACAGTAGAGATACGCTGATAATTAGACGGGGATATCGTATATAGTTCACAATCCGTCAGCGCCTGAATATTCCATCGAGAGGGCGTACCAAAAATCCAACCTGACAATTCTGCAATAAACTCGCCTTTAGAAGATATCCATTGGGTGATGTCTTCTCCTTCATAGTACTTGAAAACCCTCAAGTATCCACTACGGACAAAACTCAAACAACCACAAGGCTGACCTGTCTTTACATAAAAACTGTGCTTCTCCAGGGTTTCTTGCTCAAAAAGCGTACTCAGCGCAGCGACTTCCGAAGGAGGAACATCAAAATTCGATTCAATATATTGTTCAAGCTCTGTCATGATCATGAGCAAAATACGACATTCTGCCTAGATCCTCCACTCTATTATCTGAAGATTAAGAATCCAAAGGATAGCATGGCCTAAACAAAGAATTGATTAATTTGAGCAGAAATTAAGCATAGATGACGCAAGCTTTAGATCATAGAAAAGAGACCCTCGAAACATTGGAAAATGACTACTTCGATTTGGTCATCATCGGCGGAGGCATCACGGGAGCAGGCATCGCGTTGGATGCAGTCACTCGTGGGCTCAAGGTAGCTCTTGTCGAAAAAAATGATTTCGCCTCTGGTACCAGTAGCAAGTCAACCAAACTTATACATGGCGGACTACGCTATCTCAAACAACTCGAGTTTGGGCTAGTCCGAGAAGTAGGAAAAGAAAGAGCCATACTCCACAAACTCGCGACGCACCTCGTTAGACCCGAAAAAATGCTGCTCCCACTCACCAAAGACGGCAACTATGGCAAGATCATCGCTTCCGTAGGCCTCATGGTCTACGATGTACTTGCCGATGTAGAAAAACAAGACCAACGTAAAATGCTCTCCCCTCAAGAGACATTTGCTCTCGAGCCCCTCCTCAACCCAGCCAAGGTCGAAGGAGGTGGACTGTACTCCGAATACCAAACCGATGACTTTCGCCTAGTCATCGAACTACTCAAAGCTGCACAAAATGAAGGAGCCAAAATCCTCAACTATGCCACTTGTACAGCTTTCATCCAAAAGGCCGGTAAAATCAGTGGCATCACAATCAAAGACACACTCTCCGGCGAAGAAGTCAATATCTACAGCGACTATGTAATCAATGCTGCTGGCCCCTGGTCAGACCAATTACGCGGTTTTCAGGAATCTGTCCAAGGCAAAAAATTGCACTTGACCAAAGGAGTACACCTCGTTGTACCGTTTGAAAAGCTTCCAGTCAAGCAATCGATTTATTTTGATGTACCCGATGGACGAATGATGTTCGCCATTCCGAAAAAAGACATCACCTACATCGGCACTACAGACACCACCTATGTCGAAACACCCGACCAGGTCAAAACTGAAAAAACTGATGTAGACTATATCATTGCCTCAGTCAATCATTTTTTTCCTGAGGCACAACTCCAAGTTACTGACATAGTTTCTTCTTGGGCCGGTATTCGTCCATTGATCGAAGAAGAAGGCAAATCTGCTTCAGAGATTTCTCGAAAAGACGAAATCTTTATCTCCGAACAAGGTCTAATCACCATCGCAGGAGGCAAACTCACTGGCTATCGAAAAATGGCCAAACGAGCGGTAGAAACCCTCCTCGATATCCGTCACCACAACACCCGTCAAAAAGTCCCTAAGTGCAAAACAAAAAAATACAAACTACCTGGCAATGGCTTCAAGAACATCAAATCCATTGCCAGGTATAAGAAAAAATTGGTCCAAAGTCACCCTTATGCCTCTGCTCAAGATATCTCATACTTGGTAGATCTGTACGGCAAACAGTCAACTCAAATCCTCCAAAATGCAGATGGGTCCTCTTTGATCGAAGCAGAGCTTCGCTTTTGCATAGAAAAGGAATGGGTCTTGCACCTCACTGATTTTTTCATCTACAGGACGGGCCGCTTGTTCTTTGACATAGACAGTGTCAATGCGCACAAAGACTTTGTCGCCGAACAAATGACAAACGAGCTAGGTTGGTCCTCCGAGCAGAAGAAAAAAGAACTTGATGAATTGAACCAAAAAATAGTCGATGCGACGGTATTTGAATGATACGCTGGGGAATAGATTTAGGAGGAACAAAAATAGAAGGAGTCGTACTCGACACCCATACCAAACAAATAATCTCTAGAAAACGGATACCCACCGAAGCAAATAATGGGTACAAACATGTCTTGTCACAAATCAACCTCCTCATAGACGGATTGAAATCAGACTCTGGCTTGACACCCAAACACATCGGAATCGGCACCCCTGGTACCACCGATCCCCTCTCCGGGTTGCTCAAAAACTGCAACGCTGTACACCTCAACGGCAAACCTCTACATCAAGACCTAGAAAGTAAAATAGGTGTCTCGGTAGCCATGGCCAATGATGCCAATTGCTTTGCCTTGGCCGAAACACAAATGGGATGTGTCCCCGAGCATGCGCCAAACGCCCATGTCGTCTTCGGAGTAATCATCGGTTCAGGAGTCGGTGGAGGGCTCGTCATCAACGGCCAAATCATCAATGGAGCACATGGTATAGGTGGAGAATGGGGACACAACTACTTGGACACCAGCGGCGGCCTCTGCTACTGCGGCAAAATTGGATGTACCGAAACGATCATCGCTGGCCCACACCTCCAACGGTATTATAAGCAAATCAGTGGCCAAGAAGCCTCGCTCCCTGACATTCTATCCATGCGATCCTCTGATATCTTTGCACAACAGACCTACGAGCGATTGATACACTACTACGGCTTAGCGCTCTCGACAATCATCAACATGATAGACCCAGACGTAATCGTCATAGGTGGTGGTGTCGGCAATATCGATGCACTATATACCGAAGGCTTTGAATCCGTCAAACGATTCGTATTCAATCCAACATGTCATACACAAATTCTCAAACCCAAACTCGGTGATTCAGCTGGGGTATTCGGAGCAGCCTACTTATGAACGATTCGTTGATCATATTGATTACCGGAGCTTCCTCTGGCATAGGGCAAGCTTGCTTTGACTACCTCTTCGCACTCGGCTACCGCGTCTACGGCACCAGCCGCAAAAAAAACGAAGACAACCCCTACCTCCTACAGATGGATGTCACACACGCCAAGTCCATCACTCACGCTGTAAATCACATCATCACAAAAGAAGGACAAATTGATGTACTCATCAATAACGCCGGCATCTCAGTCCTTGGTTCGGCTGAAAACACCAAAGCCGAAGATGCTCGTCAATCTTTCGAGACCAACTTTTGGGGTGCTGTACAAGTCACTAATGCCGTACTGCCCCATATGCGAAGAGCTCGTCGTGGCAAAATCATCAATATCAGTTCACTCGCTGGGCTATTCGCCATCCCCTTCCAATCTTACTACTCGGCAAGCAAGCATGCGTTGGAGGGGTATTCGGAGAGTCTACGCATGGAACTACAACCATTCGACATCTCTGTGACACTCGTCGAGCCTGGTGACTTTCGTACATCCATCTCTCAACACCGCATTGTGTCTGCGGTCGAAGACGACACAGATTACAAAACCTCCTTCGCCCAAGCACACGAAACCATCATCAAAGGAGAGCTCCTCGGCGAGGATTCGATCAAAATCGCACGCTTGATAGAACACATCATCAACAAACGAAAACCAAAGTTGCGCTATGCTGTCGGAAAACCTTTGGATTTGCTTGCCGCTAAACTAAAACGAATTTTACCACATACAGCTTTTCAGTGGATCATCAGCAAGCACTATCGGCTCAATAAATAACATTCATTAAACATGAATTGACCGTGAGGAATAAATCACATTCATTAGATTTGGTTGTTTGAAATTGAAGTAATTATGCGCGAAAAAATAGTTTCCTGGAATGTAAACGGAATCCGAGCGGCCATCAAAAAAGGCTTCCATCAATCAATCCAATCTCTAAATGCAGACGTCATCTGCCTGCAGGAGACCAAAGCTCAGGATGATCAAATCCTAGAAGCACTCGGAGATATCCCCTATCATACCTACTCCAACAGTGCCGTCAAAAAGGGTTACAGCGGTACTTCCATCCTCACCAAAAAAGAACCCCTCAGTGTCTCTCGAGGATTGGGTATCGATATACATGATCAAGAAGGGCGTATATTGACTGTAGAATTCGAAGATTACTTTTTGACGAATGTCTATGTCCCCAACTCCAAAAACGACCTGAGTCGACTTGACTACCGCCAAGGCTGGGACGCAGACTTCATGACCTACCTCAAAAAACTCGAAGAAACCAAACCCGTCATCGTCTGCGGAGACTTCAATGTGGCACACAAAGATGTAGACCTTGCCCGTCCCAAAGCCAACTACAACAAGTCTGCAGGATTCACTCAAACGGAAATCGATGGCATGGACAATTTCGTTGCAGCAGGCTTAGTTGACTCCTTTCGCCAGCTACACCCTGATACGACAGATGCTTATACATGGTGGAGTTATCGGGCAGGAGCACGCGAACGCAATGTCGGCTGGAGAATCGATTACTTCCTACTCAGCGAATCCTTCATCGATCGACTCGATCTAGCAGAAATCCACCGCGAATACCTCGAGTCAGATCACTGCCCCATCAGTATCACACTCAAATAAACCAAGTCATGAACTTTTCACTGTACAAAAACGTACTCTTCCCTGTTGCCCTATTCCTCTGCGTCGTAGGCTGCAGTCAAAAATCAAACGAAATGCAACATGCCAACATAGATATCCAAGGACACCGCGGAGCACGAGGGCTCATGCCTGAAAACACCATCCCGGCTTTTCTCAAAGCTCTGGAACTAGGGGTGACAACATTAGAACTCGATCTAGCCGTCACCAAAGACCATCAATTGGTCATCTCACACGAGCCCTACATGAATCACGCCATAGCACTCGACTCCTTGGGCCAGGAGATCCCAAAGACCGAAGAGCTACAGCACAACATCTATAGGATGGACTATGAGCAAATCAAAAAATATGACGTGGGGTCAAAATTCAACAAGCGGTTTCCAGACCAAGAAAAATTGAAAGTCTACAAGCCGCTATTCAAAGACATGCTCGCTGCAACACAAGCCTATGCTCATGCCAACCAGCTCCCCCCGATACACTACAACATCGAAATCAAAAGCATGACGATGAGTGATGACCAGTATCATCCTAGTCCAGAGGTATATTCTGAGCTAGTCTACGATTTCATCACCCAAAACAAAATGGATTTGAAACATCTCAACATCCAATCTTTCGATTTTCGCGTATTGAAATATTATCACGAAAAACACCCCGAAATCACCCTCGCGGTATTGATCGAAAACACACTCCCTATCGAAGAAAATTTGACCGTACTGGGTTTTAACCCAGAGATCTACAGCTGCTATCACCCAATGCTCGACAGCCAAAAAGTCGCTTATCTCCACGATAACGACATGAAGGTGATCCCCTGGACGGTCAATGATCAAAAGGATATGAAAAAACTCATCCACTGGGGAGTAGATGGGATCATATCAGATTACCCAAATAGGGTATTAGAAATTTTAGAAGATTAAATTCGCACCCGAAAAAGTAAACGATAAAAACATGGACTTTCCAAGCTTGAGTGACATCAAACGAGCACACACTAGAATCAACAAGTACATCTACAACACACAAATCATGACCTCAAGTACCATCGATGAGATGGTCGGTGGGGAAGTGTTTTTCAAATGTGAGAATTTTCAAAAAATAGGCGCTTTCAAAATGCGAGGAGCAGCCAACGTGATCATGTCCTACCGTCCAGAAGAGAGGAAAAATGGATTCGCGACGCACTCGTCAGGCAACCACGCTCAAGCGGTAGCCAAAGCGGCTGCAGAAGCAGGTGTCAACGCCTACATCGTCATGCCTCACAATGCTCCACAAGTCAAAATCGATGCGGTGAAAGGCTACGGGGCACAAATAACATTCTGTGAACCTACGGAGGAAGCCAGAGCAGCTGCTTGTAAAAAAGTCATCGAAGAGACTGGAGCGATACAAGTACACCCATACCATGATGCACGCATCATTGCAGGACAGGCTACTGCCGCCAAAGAATTTATCGAAGAACAGCCAGACCTTGATTACATGATCACACCGGTAGGTGGTGGAGGCTTAGCAGCAGGCTCTGCCTTGACTCTCGGGTATGTGAGTCCTACGACCAAGATGATACTCGCCGAACCCGAAGCTGTCAACGATACTTATTTGTCATTCCAGTCAGGAAAACTCCAAGGTGTCAAAGATCCAAAATCTGTCGCAGACGGACTACTGGTGTCAGTAGGTGAGCTCAATTTTGCCATCATCAAAGAATATGTACATGACATCTACTGTGTGACCGAAGATGAAATCATACAAGCGATGCGATTGGTCTGGGAACGTATGAAAATCGTCATAGAGCCATCAAGTGCGGTAGCAGTAGCCGCACTACTCAAAAACAAGGACACTTTTGTTGGGAAGAAAACAGGAATTATCATCACAGGTGGCAATGTACAAATGAACGACTTGCCCTTTTGAAAGAGTAAAACTGAATCCGATTCACAGAAAATATCAAATATGTAGAAAGCAGGCTTTGCCTGCTTTTTTTATATAAAAAATGGGGGGCTCATTGAATGAACCCCCCATAGGTTAGGTATACTAGTAGGTAAACTAGGTTAGTTTGGTTTTTGTCCTACGACGATTATTGAATCATCGCTCACTTTGGTTTGTTGTGAATACACCCGAAAACTGAATAACAACAGTACAAACAATATAATATTGATTATCAACTGTATTGATTTTTTCATACTCCTTAGACTTTTCTTGGTTCAGTAGTCAGGCTTGTTCATTACAAAGTACCTACTTTTATCTTCCGCATACAATACCCATTTATCAGTATATTATGAGTACTGTACGTATAAATATAGCTTTGGAGTAGGTATTCGGTACTGCAAAAACTACTCTCAACAAATACACACCGTCAACCGGTACCCTAATAGATCATAGGACCTGGCGCAAAATAACATAGGTAAAGAACGAAAGGTGCTTAGCCCATAAAGGCAAAAAAAAGTCCGCCCTAAGTATAGAACGGAACTCAATCATAAAGTCCTGTTTTGGTGTACGCTCCCTTTCTATCTTACACCTCTGCTATGATCAGCCATATATCTCATTGAGGATTCCTGCCAAACGTACTCCTGCTTTTAGCAATCTTTCGTTGACGATCCCTATGTTTTTGTAATTGTATTCATAAGACAACTTTCCGTCTTCGGGGATATCATATATGGCTTTGCGATAGCTTTTGGCTTCATCAATCCATACATCGATTCCCTCGGACTGGCATTTTTCCAACTCTTGTTCTGAGATATGATTGACCCACTTCGAATACTCTGTGAAACTCAACTGCTGATAATCGATCAGCCCACTGTCCCAAACGCTGTGCAGGTTAGTTGGCTCCCACATGAAAGTCACCTTCACATCGTTTCCTCCTTTGTCTTCACCCGTACCGACATGCAGAGGCTGATGAATGTCTGCAACAAGATGAACAAGGTATTTCAAGTTCTCCAACTCCGTTCCTTGAGTAAACTGCTTCGTTTTCAACTCTTGGATGATTCGCTCTATCGCGACTACCGCATCTCCTTGTTCAGGAGTACCTGCTTCTTCATACGTCTCCCCATCAGGCACTGTACAATAATGCCACGGTACCATAAAGTTGTTGTCTTTGTCCGAACGAATAAAATCCATGTAATTGCCCACCATGTTGAGGTGTTCGTGCTTGAGTATACCGTGTATTTCTCCCTTTGCTTTTTTACTAAGGTGCCAGTAGGCGATATCTCCTACGACACGATGCCCTGTCTTGCCCCAACCGAAAACGGCAAGACTCGAAAATGACAGTACGAGAACCAAAATGCTTCTTAATTTCATGTTGTTTTAATTTTTTGATAAAGATTCCAAATAATACTCCAAAGCACAAATTGTCCTGACAAATAATCCTACGAATGTCTATCGCACACCGATTGGACAACCATCCGAACCGCGGCAAGGCCCACTGCAATCAACAAAAACAAAATCGGAAACCCTCCCAAAATGGAGGTCATTCGTATACCCTCGACTCCCACAGTACTGACCATCACCCATCCTACGAGTCCAATCAATGTACCCCATATGATTTTGATCCGCACAGGGGCTTCTGCTTGGGCTGATGTGATCCCCACTGTACTCAATGCACTCATAGCCGAGGTATTGGAGTCTGCCGCAGTAACATAGGAAATGAAGATCAAGAACACAAACAACACACTCGAGAGTCTCGACCAAGGCAGATCATCTAGTATTTTATACATCAAACTCTCGGACCCCAAAGTATATAGACTTGTCGTCAGCACTCCTCCTTGAGACTGGTCCATGAGCAAAGCACTCCCTCCAAAAATCACCATCCATGTGCCACTAAACAGAGCAGGAAAAAGGAGGTTGAAATGAATAAATTCCCGCACCGTATACCCCCGCGCAAGTCTACCCAAAAACAATGCAGTGATAGGTGTCCACGCCATCCAGTTGGCCCAATTGAAAACCGTCCAATCGTCGAACCAGGACTGTGACAGTTGCCCTGACCAATTGACACTCCTAGGCACCATATGCAGCACGTAGGACCAGCCCCCTTTGGCTCCCAGATCCAGCAGTTGCAATGTCGGCTCTGTCACAAGCACAAAAACGGCCAGTACAATAAAGCCACGAATGTTGATGTCTGACAAAATCCGAATCCCACGCATCAATCCCGATACGGCAGACAGGATAAATGTCGAGACAATCGCTCCTGCAATCACAAACAACAGCCCTGCACTCTCTCCTATACCCAGCACATGTCTCAACCCTCCCATGAGGCTCAGCAATCCTCCCCCCAAAGAAGCTGCCATCCCCGCCACCAAACCATAGAGACACAGCACATCGATGAAGTTGGACCATGCTGGGTGCAATTCTTTGCCAATCAAAGGACTAACCATCGAACCCAAACTGAAAGGCTGTTTCATGTTATAAAACGAAAGCGCAAAGACCACTCCGGCCAAGGTATAGATGGAATAAGGGGTCAAGGTCCAATGCATCATCAATGCAGACATGGCAAAAATCATAGCTTCTGAAGACCCTGGTTCCATACCCAAACTTTCTGGTGGGGCGCTCAAATGAAAAATCGGTTCTGCCACTCCCCAAAACAAAATACCCGTAGCGATGGTAGTGCACGTCGTGATTGCAAACCATTTCCACCGTGTCAAAAACGGTTGAGCATCCTCTCCTCCAATTCTCCATTTCCCCAAGGGGGAGACATAAATCACAAATACCAAAAGAACCATGGCAAAAGCTGTCCAGGAAAACAACCATCCAAAGTGGCGCAACACCCATACATTGGCATTGGAAAGTAACTCAACAAATATTTCGGGGTACAGCTGACTCATCGCCAATGTCAGCAGCAATAAAACTATGGGTGGGAAAAAAACAACTTTGTTTATTTGGGTCAAGATAAGCCTGTAGTATGCGAAATGAAAAGATAAACAATCTAGCCCTAACATGAATTCAGCACCCCCAAACGAGGGTGCTGAATTGCTAACCTAACCTTAACATCACGGACTAGGGATAGTCCGAAATATCAATAATACTAACTAGAACTTATTACTTACTCTTTAAATGGATTTTCACCCCTGAAGGTTGCAGATCAGCTAATTAATTTGCCAAAGCATCTATTTATCACTGATAAGAGTCGCCAATTGGACATACCTTTGTTCCTTATTCGCTTGAGAAACTAGTTTCACGTAGGGATGCATGTGCCTAGGTTACTCAACCAAAAGGCAAATATTCGCATACAAAAAAGAGAACATTGAAAAGCAAAGAGCTTCTATCCATCTACCGCGCCGATAGCCAAGTCATCGGTATCGCCGAAAGTATCAAGGCCAACGAAAACCTCAACATACGAATCAAAGGGCTAGTCGGTAGCATGGATGCGCTGATAGCCGCCTCGGTATTTCAGACCAATCATCAGAACCACATCTTTGTTCTACACGAAAAAGAAGAAGCGGCCTACTTTCACAATGACCTCCAAAACCTGCTAGGAGACAAAGAGGTTCTCCTATTTCCCTCTTCCTACAAACGCCCCTACCAGTTTGAGGAAACAGAAAATGCCAACATCCTAATGCGCGCCGAAATCCTCAACCGCATCAACAACAAAGCCAGCACTGGAGAGCTCATCGTCACCTATCCCGAAGCACTGACCGAAAAAGTCATCAACAAAAAATCCCTCGTCGAAAACACCTGGACTGCCCGTGTCGGAGAATCCGTCGATACCGAGTTTCTCACAGAGCTACTCGTCACCTATGGGTTTGAACAGGACGATTTCGTCTACGAGCCTGGCCAGTTTGCCGTACGCGGCGGGATTATAGATGTCTATTCTTATGCGGGCGAGTTGCCCTACCGCATCGAGCTATTTGGTGATGATATCGAAAGTATCCGAACCTTCGATCCCGAATCTCAGTTGTCCAAAGACGACATGAAAACCGTCAACATCATCCCCAATATCCAAACCAAACTCCTCGAAGAGGAGCGACAGTGTTTCATGGATTATGTCCCCAAAAACTCGAAAATTTGGGTCAAGGACATGCACCACACATTGGATATCCTTGACAAGTACTTCGAAAAAGCTAGCGTTAGTTTTGACAGCATCATGGCTGCCAGTGGACAGTCGAGCATTGTACTCCAGCCTGAGCTACTTTTCGAAACCAGTGATACTTTCCAAAAGGCCATCGAAAAATACGCGAAGATCGAATTTGGCAACCGCTTTTATAGCAAGGGAGGAAAAGAATTCCATTTTGAAGCAAGTCCGCAACCTTCCTTCCAAAAGAATTTTGAGCTGATGGCCGAAAACTTCGAAAGCTATCAGCAAAAAGACTATGCTACCATCATCGCATCAGACTCCGAAAAACCCATTCGACAGTTAGAGTCTATTTTTGATGAGGTCAATCCCTTTGTCAAATTCAACAGCATAGTACTCAGTCTTCGTGAAGGCTTCATCGACAACAATGCTCGCCTAGCACTATATACAGACCATCAGCTATTTGAGCGCTATCACAAATATGCGCTCCGTCAAAAACATTCCAAATCCAAAGCGCTTACGCTCAAAGAACTGCGTACGCTCAACCCTGGGGATTATATTGTACACGTGGACCATGGAATAGGGCGTTTCGCGGGACTGGATACCGTAGAGGTCAACGGCAACAAACAAGAGTCCGTTCGTATCATCTATCGTGACGATGACTTACTCTACCTCAGTATCCATGCACTGCATAAGATCTCCAAATATAGCGGCAAGGAAAGTGGCCCTCCACAGGTCAATAAGCTAGGGTCTCCCGAGTGGGAAAATAAAAAGAAAAAAGTTCGCAGCAAGGTCAAAGACATCGCCAAAGAACTCATCGCTCTCTACGCCAAACGCAAAGCCGCCCCTGGATTTGCCTATGGGCCAGATACCTATCTGCAAACAGAAATGGAAACGTCATTCGTCTACGAGGATACACCCGACCAAGCCAAAGCCACAGAAGACCTCAAAGTCGACATGGAAAAAGCCCACCCGATGGATCGACTCGTCTGTGGAGACGTGGGCTTTGGAAAAACCGAGGTTGCCATCCGTGCAGCATTCAAAGCCAGCGTCGAAGGTAAACAAACGGCCGTACTCGTGCCGACAACCATCCTCGCCATGCAGCACTACCACACCTTTCAAAACCGTCTCAAAGATTTTGGTGTGACCGTTGAATTCATCAACCGTTTTCGTACGACCAAAGAAATCAAAGATGTGCTCGAAAAAGTCAAGCAGGGCAAGGTCAACATACTCATCGGTACACATCGCATCGTCAACAAAGATGTCAACTTCCAAGACCTCGGACTACTCATCATTGACGAGGAACAAAAGTTTGGGGTAAAAATCAAAGACAAACTCAAGGAAATGAAAGTCAATGTGGATACACTCACTCTGAGCGCCACTCCAATTCCTCGTACGTTGCATTTCTCACTGATGGGGGCAAGAGACCTCAGCATCATTGCTACTCCACCCCCCAATCGTCAGCCCGTCACCACAGAGTTGCACGTATTCAACGAAGAAATCACCCGTGACTCTATCAGTTACGAACTGCGTCGTGGAGGTCAAGTATTTTTCGTTCACAACAAGGTCAGCGATATCGAAAGCATAGCCAACCTCATCCACCGTCTAGTCCCTGATGCAAGGGTGGGTGTGGCTCACGGCCAAATGGACGGACCAAAATTGGAAAGGGTCATGCTCAAATTCATAGAAGGCGAATATGATGTCCTGGTCTCGACCAATATCATCGAATCAGGTCTCGATATTCCCAATGCCAATACGATCATCATCAACAGTGCGCAAAATTTCGGGTTGTCAGACCTACACCAAATGAGAGGCCGAGTAGGACGCTCCAACAAAAAAGCCTTTTGTTACATGTTTACGCCCCCAACTTCCAAACTGTCGACCGACGCGCGTAAGCGCCTCAGCGCTCTGGAGGAATTTTCAGACCTTGGAGATGGAATCAAAGTCGCCATGCGAGACTTGGACATTCGAGGTGCAGGCAACCTCCTCGGTGGAGAACAAAGTGGTTTCATCACAGACATAGGATTCGATATGTATCACAAAATCCTCGATGAAGCAGTACAAGACCTGAAAGAGAATGAGTTCAAAGAACTTTTTGCTGATCAAGAAAAAGACCTCTCCAAAACACTCATCAATGACTGTATCATAGAGACAGATTTGGAAATTTTGATCCCAGAAGATTATGTCAAGAATATCACCGAACGACTCAGCCTCTATACCCAAATTGATAACATAAAAACCAATAGTGAATTAGCGATCTTCTCTCAATCAATACAAGATCGATTCGGAAAAATCCCAACATCCGTATTGGCACTATTCGAAACAGTCAAGTTGAGATGGCTCTCAATCGATCTCGGTTTCGAAAAACTGATCATCAAAAACGGGCGCATGAGGTGCTATTTTCCGCCACAAGGAAACGACCGCTATTATACATCGCCTGTATTTGGCAAAGTCATGTCCTACATTCAGCAACACCCCAAGGACTACCAGATCAAAGAGATGAAAGGGAAACTCATGCTCATCATCACTGGTGTAGAAGAAATCGAGGTAGCTATCCGCCAACTCGACCATATCAAAAACTCATTTATAGATTAAGTCAAAGACTACTGACTACTTATTGATGAGCTTGAGGTTTGCAATCCGGCTAAGATCCAGTTTGTCAAACCATGCGCCCCATGGGAAACCAATGATGATAAGCTCCATCATAAATTTTCCAAACCAAATATTCATCGTCATGAATATACCGACATGCATACCCATGACGAGTATGGCCATGAAAGGTCGCGTTTTTCTAAACCAAAGAAGAAAACCGAAAAACTCCGTCCCAATACCCACAATCAAACTCAGCATTGCTACTGGGATACTGATGAAAGCCCATTTTTGCAAAAAGTTGTACTCGTGTACACCGTACTTGGACAGGTTGTCCACACTCTTCTCTGTCATCCACATCCACAAATGACGACCATCAACCCAATTGAAGCCAGTGGCAATCAACTTAGAAAATGCTGCCGTCGTATACCCAAAACCCACAAAGAACAGCACCAAGCCCATCACAATAGGAATGCGGTTGTCAGGATCCTTGTATACCACAAAGCCTACACCAGTTGCCAATATGCTTAAGCCCACAAAGTTAGAGCTATGTGGAATCTCGCCAATCGAAAAACGGCCCGCATACAATAAGTGCAGCAACAATGCAGAGAGCAAATACAACCAACTTGGACCGATTCTAAAAAATGCCAATACACAAGTCAACGACATGACACCTGCGACATACAGCGGCAACATATTGCCATGCATGAAAGAGATATCAATATGCTCAGCAATACCCAATGGCAGAACCACATCCTGTATCTTGAGCGTATAGTTGGCCCAAAACCAAGCCAAATCTATCGAGGCATACACCACGAAAAGTTCAAATAATTTGAAAAACAGTTTTTGACCAGTAGTCACTGGACTACCGTCTCCAAACAAATTGGTTAAAGTGAAATTAATTGCTTTCATCCGAGTAATAGGCAGATTTGTCGAGAGATTGATTCAATAAAAATTTGTTTTGGTCCATCAAGATAAAGGGTAAAGCCTTGGCTTCTACACTATCGTCTCCAACCAATCGACCAGAAACTTTGATCGCTAGAAATTTGCGGTCACCAAGCACATCCTCTCCGATCATATAGCGAAGCGCTTCGAGGCGTTTTTCGTCCCAATTTTTGGTCTTGCAGACGAAATTGGAATAATCGATCTGATCCACCCCTATCTCTATCGTAGAGATGGGTAGGCCTGGCAAATCCGGGTAGTCATGTGTCTGCCATATCAACGAGTCCGGTACTTCCGTCACATCGCGAAGAATCGCTCGAGTCCATGGCTTTCCTGCCATAGAAAACATAGGATATATACTGAAGGGCCAAAACTCCCCTTTGTGAGTAGATACCAACACTGCGTTGATCAAAAACAAAATCAACAAGATCCTACCTGCCTTTTTTATATACATGTTCGTATAGTTTGTAAAACGGTCAAAGATAAAAAAGATAATGCTAGCGAGGGACACTTCCCTCTGCTTCTAAAACATGATTTTGGTCATCCCCCTTCATTGAGAGAGTTTATGGATTGCCTCTACTTCTCGAATCAGGGAGTCGTACCTCTCTTGAATGGCTTTGAGCGTCGCTAAATCTGGCAATTCATTCTGCTGATAACGCTGCATCATGGACTGTGTTACCCAGACTTTGAGTAGTACGACCTGGTCAGCAAGTCTCTTTTGGTTTTCTTGGATATGCTCCTCAGCGCTCGTATGCTGAGCCATTCGTTGGCGCTGAATTTCTTGGAGCGAATCAAGGAGCAAGTGCATGGGTCTCTCCCAAGTACTATCGTTGAACTGAGACACATACTCCTTGAAGCTGCTCCAGTATTGCTCATTAGTCTGCGTATAAGACCGGTAAGCGTCCAAACTATCCCACGAAACTTTATCCATAGATCCCAAAGCACCCACCAAGCTTTCCAACTTAGGGTCCTCGTTCACCGCTTCGTCAAACAGACGATCGATGATATCCTCTCGGTACGTATAACTTAGATCTGTGAGGCTTCGTTTTGTACTTGACTCTTGAAGCACTGCCGGTGTATCCTCTGGATCGGTGGGGCGAGGAGTACATGCGTACATTCCAGTTGCTACAAGTACTAAATATATCGACTTATTCATCCTGTTGGTTTATTCGTTGGAGAACAGAGCCTAGGGCAATTGATCCAGATGACGGACCTGTGCCTCACCATCCACGACGAGTTTGTTTTTCTCTTTGTCAAAAACTTGGGTTTTGATCGTACCTGTGTGTTTACCTTCTACAGTCTCTATTATTTCCATTCGAACCTCATAGGCTTGGTCTGGATATACCGGGCGCTTGAACGACAAATTTTGTGACAGATACAATGTCCCCTCACCGGGAAAATCCATACCCAGTACTTTAGAAATAAATGAGGCCGAGAATATCCCGTGTGCGATGGGCTTTTTGAAAGGCGTCTCTGCAGCATATGCCGCATCAAGATGAAGGGGGTTTTTGTCACCAGACAATTCCGCAAATGCCTCAATCTGCTTTTGGGTAATGATAAATTCGGTGGTGTATTGGTCTCCTACTTTCAACATAGTTTAAGAAATTTTGGGGCAATATTAATCCATTCTCACCTGAACACCATCATAGTAATCATCCGCTAGACCATCACCATCCCAATCCAGTGTGGCACGAAACCGAACACGGTTTCCCGTCAGCTCGAAATCATAGCGAGTTTCTCCCGACTCAGTGAGCATGACCAGAGAGTCCTTCTCCACCCACCACTTGCCATATGTCGTGTTCATTTTCTGACCTTCGAGAGTATAATACTCAGAAGCAAACGTACTATCCTTCAAAAATGTCGTCTCTATTGGTTTTATTTTGAGCACTCGCTCCCACTCTCCTTCCTTGGCCTGCAGTACCGAATCGCTCTCTTCCAACCGCTTCATCGTCACCAATAGCGACAGGTTCGTCCATTTTCCTACAAGATCTTGTTCGGCTTTTCGATCTGTGGCTTGCGTCTTCTCTTTTTGATCTGTCGTACAGGCCGTTAGGGCCATCAGTACGAAGAGGATTGGGGATAGATTTTTCATATGCATAAAGGTATCACCCCTCTATTCGGTATCAAAATTTGAGGATGTTCTAGCACAACAAATTGGATAGCGAGAGGCAAATACCACCTCTCAAACACCTACGACTGTATTTTATTTTTTGATTAGCTCTTGTATTGACATTTGTATATCCTTCGTAGAATTACTTTATTGCGGATTACATATAACGCTACTTTACTATGACCAACTTCAAACCTACCCTACTACTGGTTTCGATTTTATTTTTATTTTCGACCGCTTTCGCTCAAAAAACACCCGTCAAATTCGGAAAAATATCGGAGGAAGAACTCAGCATGACCCACTACGCCTTGGATTCATCGGCCAGTGCAGTGGTGCTCTGCGACTATGGCGAGTCTTTCATGGACTATGGTACGGACCAGTTTCAAGTGATCCACGAGCGAACTACCCGCATCAAGATTTTGACCAAGGACGGGTATGATTATGCCAACCACTCGTTTCAGTTGTACAAGCAATCCAGTGCAAAAGAAACGTACAGCCAGCTCAAAGGCTATACCTACAACCTAGAAGATGGCAGCATCGTCAAAACCAAACTGGAGAAGGAGTCTATTTTCGAAGAAGAAATCGACGAAAACCATGACAAAATCAAGATAACCATGCCTGCCGTCAAGGTCGGTTCGGTCATTGAATTTACCTACCGCATCACTTCCGACTTCCTGTTCAACTTCCAAGGGTGGCAATTCCAATACTACATCCCTGTAGTATGGAGTGAGTACAAAGCCAAATTCATCGACTATTACAAATACCAAAAGGATTTTCAAGGTTATCTGGCCCCCACTATCAGTGAGCACGAAATGGGCAATCAATCCTTTCAGGTGCGAATCGCAGCGAGCTCCGACTTTAATAGCCGAACCCCCGCTTCTCTACAAACCTACAATGTGCGCTTCGACGAAGAGCGCATCGTAATGCAAGATGTTCCAGCATTTGTCAAAGAACCAAACCTTACGACCCCCAGTGATTTCATTTCGATGATCAACTATGAGTTGGAGCTTATTGATTTCCCTGGATCAATACCCAAAAGATATCGTGGGACTTGGGAATCCGTCAACTCCGAAATGTTAGAACACGATTATTTCGGAGATAGAACCCGAGGTGCCGGATCGCTGAGCAAATCCATCCTAGATGCACACCTTGAGGAGTCAGACACCGAGCAACAAAAAATTGAAAAGATATTTGCAGTCGTATCCAAACATATGACCTGGGATGGAGTATCCTCGAAGTATGCCCGCGAGAATGAGCAGAAACTCTACGAAGCAGGAAAAGGCTCATCAGCCGACATCAATTTCCTATTGATAAACTTCCTCAACAAAGCAGACATTAAAGCAGAACCTGTACTAGTAAGTACGAGATCACATGGCATGGTCAAGGAGTTCAACGCAAGCACAAGCCAATTCAACTATGTGATCTGCAAAGCCTGGGTCGGCGAGGAATACATGCTGCTCGATGCTACCGAAAAATATCTACCAATAGGCGTACTACCCACTCGCTGTCTCAACGGACGCGGGTACACCATATCCAAAGATAAGCCGGGATGGGTGGAACTCAACAGCAAGGAAAGCGACGAATCGAAAATAACTGGTAACATCACCCTCCGTGAGGACGGTTCGATCGAAGGCCTACTCAACAAGTCCTATGGTGGATACAACGCACTAACTAAACGCAAAGCATACTTCTATGATGGAGAAGAAAAATTCAAAAACGACCTCATTGAAAAATCACCTTGGGAAATAGACAGTCTAAGCCTCTCCAATCCAAAAGACATCGGCAAGCATTTCGTCGAATCGATACAGTTCAAAAATAGCAATGGGGCAGAAGCAATGGGCAACTTCATTTATTTCAACCCTATCATCACCGAGCACTTAGAAAAAAACATCTACCATGTGCAAGAGCGCACCTATCCTGTCAGCTATCCAAGCCCAATCAAGGAAGACTACTACGTGTCCTTCGAAATACCTGAGGGCTATGTACTCGATGAAATTCCTCAGGCCTTTTCCCTCGCCATGCCCAACCGTACTGCATCCTTCACATATAAAATCATACCGCAAGGAAACAAATTCACGGTTTTCACTCGGTTCAAAATACACAAAACACTCTATCTACAAGATGAATACCCTTATCTCAAAGAGTTTTACGCACAAATGATTGCCAAACTCAACGAACAAATCGTATTGAAAAAAGCCTAAACGATGAATTGGAAATATAAAAAATGGATGAGCTGGTGCTGTGTAGCACTCAGCTCATTTTCTTTGGCACAGGCCCAAACCTATCGAATCGATCAAATCCCAGATAGCCTCAAAGAAAATGCAAATGCGGTATATCTCATTGACGAAGTAACCTTCGAAATCATCGACGAGAAGAAAGCTATCTACCACAGCCATCAGGTGATAGCAATCCTAAATGCCAAAGCCAAAAGACTGGCGTCTGAAACCATAGGCTATGACAAACTCACCAAAATCAACTCGTTTACAGGCAAGCGCTACGACCAATTTGGCAAATTGGTCGCCAAATCCAAAAAATCCGATATCTACGACAGAAGTGCTACATCGGGGGGCACGATCTTCGACGACAGCCGCTATCAACATTTGGATCTGACTCAAAATCAATACCCATACATTGTAGAGTTCGAATATGAAGAAGAACGTGCATACACCTATTCGATACCGGATTGGTACATTAGCCCCACTTCAAATCTAGCAGTTGTAGAGTCAAACTATACAGTCATCGCACCAGATGAACTACAACCAAATTTCAAACTCGTGAATACAAACAAAACACTCAACATAGTCAGTCAGGACGGAATCACCACGTCGAGCATTTCTTTTGCTCATGTCAAAGCTGTGGAACACGAACCCTATGGGCCACCTGTCTCGGATTTTACCCCCGTGATTTACGCTTCTCCTTCGGCGTTCCACTATGATGGATACAGCGGCGATTTCAATTCGTGGCACAACATGGGACTGTGGCAACTTAGCCTCAATCAAGGAAGAGGAGACCTAAGCCAAGCGACGGTTCAAGAGGTCAAAGCACTCACCACCAATCTCAGTACTGACGAAGAAAAAATCAAAGCAGTCTACCAATACGTCCAAAACAAAACACGCTACGTCAGCATCCAACTCGGTATAGGTGGTATGCAGCCCTTCCCTGCCAGCACGGTAGATGAATTGGGCTATGGTGATTGCAAAGCACTTTCCAATTATACGCACGCACTATTGCAAAGCATCGGGATAGAATCCTACTATACGCTGGTCTATGGTGGGGATCGTCCTCCTGTTAGACAATTAGATTTTGATTTCCCCGTAGATGTTTTCAACCACATCATTCTATGTGTCCCCAATCAACAAGACACGATCTGGCTCGAATGCACGAGTCAAACCAACCCCTTTGGCTACCAAGGCGAATTCACCGGAGACCGTGATGTACTACTGATCACGCCCGAAGGGGGAAAAATTGCACATACCACCATCTATGACAAAACTGTCAATCGCCAAGAGAGCTATGCCACAGTCCAGATACTAGAAGACGGAAATGCAACGGCAAAACTTCAAATCAAATATTCGGGTTTGCAATACGAAAACGGCAACCTAAACTGGATCATCAACGATGGTGATGAAAAACTTGAAAAGTGGATATATAAAAACACGGACATTTCTGAATTTCAAATCGTTGATTTTGATTTTGTCGAAACCAAAGACAAAATCCCTACGATCACAGAGACTGCACAACTCAACATTCGTGCTCTTGCGGCGGACCAAGGCAAACGCCTCTTCATCACACCCAACCTCATGAATCAATGGAAGACCAAACCCAAGCGTGTCAAAGACAGAAAAACAGACATGGTTTTGACATTCGAATATACAGACATGGACAGCATCGTCTATCAGCTACCCGAAAAATACCACATCGAGTATCTACCCGAAAGCACGAGCATAGAAACACAGTTTGGCACCTATCAGAATAGCTATCAGTTCGAAAACCACCAACTGATCTACACACGGAGACTTGAGAAGAACAAAGGTCGATTCTCCAAAGAAGCATACGAGGAGTACCGCCAATTCTGCGAAGACATCATCCAAGCCGACAAAGGCAAGGTGGTATTTGTGGATAAGACCTGAGTTTTCCACTGGAGTGATTTTGTAAAGACAAAGGCTTCCCAATATTGGAAAGCCTTTGTTGTTTTTCGCTGAAATCTTCGTTTAGCTCAAAAACTCGTAGATGCCAGCGACACCTTGTCCACCGCCGACGCAGGCGGAGACCATTCCGTATTTTTGTTTTCTACGGCGCATTTCGTTGAGCAGTTGGATCGAGAGCTTCGCTCCTGTACACCCGAGCGGGTGACCGAGTGCCACTGCTCCTCCATTTGGATTCACGATGTCTGGGTTCAGTCCTGCCTCTTGGATCACGGCGAGTGATTGCGCAGCGAATGCTTCGTTGAGTTCGATTTGCTCAATATCGTTAAGTTTCAAACCTGCCTGTCTCAATGCCTTCGGAATTGCCTCGACTGGTCCGATACCCATGATGCGTGGGTTCACCCCTGCCGCGGCATAGGTCACCAATCTCGCAACCGGCTCGAGTTTGAGTTCCTTCACCATTTTCTCAGACATCACCATGACGAAAGCTGCTCCATCAGAGGTCTGCGACGAATTACCTGCTGTGACTTGACCACCCATTTTGAAAGCAGGGCGGAGTTTGGCCAGACCGTCCATAGAAGTGCCGGCTCTTGGACCTTCATCAGTATCCACCACATATTCACGTTCGGCTTTTTTGCCCTCATCATTGATGTAGGTTTCTTTGACGGTGATCGGTACGATCTCGTCTTTGAATTTTCCGTCCTTGATCGCAGCAAGAGCTTTGTCGTGCGAATTGACTGCAAACTGATCAGCTGCTTCACGTGTGATCCCGAAATCCTTGGCAATTTCTTCGGCTGTCATACCCATGGACAAATAGTACTCCGGGTTATTCTTGGCAATTTCCCAATTGAGGGCAGTTTTGTATCCCATCATCGGGACGAGTGACATGGACTCGGTACCACCCGCGATGATACACTCGGCCATTCCCGCTTTGATTTTGGCGGTAGCCATCGCGATAGTTTCCAATCCCGAACCACAGTATCTGTTGACAATCAGGCCAGGCACTTCGACTGGCAGAGCCAGCAGCGAAATCATCCTACCCATTTGCATGCCTTGCTCCGCTTCGGGAATGGCATTGCCGACGATGAGATCGTCGATTCTTTTCGGATCGAGCTCGGGCACTTGTGCCGTGAGGTGCTTGATCACATCTGCAGCGAGATCATCAGGTCTGGTGAATCTGAATCCACCTTTTTTTGATTTCCCAACTGCTGTTCTATATCCTTTGACTATGTATGCTTCCATTTGTTTAGATTTTGAGATCTCAAGAATCAAGAGTCAAGACTCTTAGAAAACCCGTAGATCATTTTTTGCAATTCATTAATTCTCGTTTCAAACAACTTAAAATCCTGACTAGCCATAAAACCTAGTTCACAAGACAAGTATAACTGCGTTTCCATCTCAAAAAGTGACCCCAAACTGATTTGTAAAAAGCGTTTGAAATCTACATTCGATTTGCGTGAGGTTCCTTCCGCGATATTGGAAGGTACCGATACGGAGGATCTTTTTATCTGCGAAATCAAATTGTACTTTTCGTCTTCTGGAAAAGAATTGAGTACAGGATACAAGTCTTTCACCAATTGGATCGACTCTTTCCATATCTTCAATTCTTTGTAGTTATGCATGTTGTCTTAATTCTATAATCTTGGCTCTTGGATCTAAATACTAGTTTCTAAGCGGTTTTCCTTTGAACAAGATGCTGTGGATACGTTCCAGAGTTTTGGGTTCTCCCGTCAAACTGAGGAATGCTTCTCTTTCTAAATCCAGCAAGTATTGCTCTGACACCAAAGTGCTGGAAGTCAAATCTCCACCGCTCATGACGTAGGCCAATTTTTTGGCTATTTTCGCGTCATGTTCTGAGATATAATTGCCATAGAGCATGCCTGTCACACCTGCCTCGAACATCGCCATCGAACTGCGTCCGTGTACCTTAATATCTTGGCGCTCAATCGGGCGAGTATAGCCTGCTTCGGCCATCTCGATGGCTCGTGCTTTGGCATCCGCCAAAAGTCGAGAACGATTGAGGGTGATTCGATCCGAATCCTTGAGGATATGCATGCCAGCTGCTTCAGCTGCCGACGTGGCAACTTTCGCTGTAGCGATATTCATGAAATACTCTTGTAGGACGTTGAGCTCTGGATCTCCCGTAGCGTACTGGTCTGAGGCACGGAGTGTAAACTCTTTGGTACCTCCCCCACCTGGGATGAGGCCCACACCTACTTCCACCAATCCGATGTAAGTCTCAGCATGTGCCTGGATCCCGTCACAATGCAGCGACAACTCACAACCCCCACCCAAGGCCAAGCCAGATGGCGCAGAGATCACCGGTATGTCCGAGAATCGTGCACGTGTCATCGTCTGCTGGAACTGACGGATCATCAAATCGATCTCGTCATACTCCTGATCCGAAGCAAACATGAACAGCATCGCGAGATTGGCTCCTGCCGAAAACTGCTGTGCTTCGTTACCGATCACCACGCCGCGGAAATTTTCTTCGGCCATAGAGATGGCCGTGTTGATACCCTCGATCACTTCGCCACCGATGGCGTTCATTTTCGTATGGAACTCGACATTTAGGATACCATCCCCGATATCGTAGACTGTCGCACCTGGGTTTTGGAAGACAATGTTGTTCTCCTTGTAGGCTTCCAGAATTACAAATCCCTCAGTACCAGGTACTACCTTGTAGGATTGGGTCGGTATATCGTAGTAGAGTTTTTTGCTGTTTTCGAATTTGTAGAATCGATCATGCCCTGCAGCGATCATCTCTCCTACCCAGTCGGCGGGTTTCATTCCAGCGGCCTCCATTTTTTGAGCCGTTTCCTTGACGCCTAAGACATCCCAGGTCTCGAATGGACCAATCTCCCAAGCAAAGCCTGCGGCGACCGCCTGATCGATCCTATATAGCTCATCGGCGATCTCAGGGATTCGGTAGGAACAGTACTTGAACATATCGTAGAACGTCGCTCTGTAAAACTCTCCTGCTTTGTCCTCAGCGTTAACGAGGATCGGGAGACGTTCTTTGACGTTTTCGATGTCTTTGACCTTAGAGAGGCTCTCATAGTGTGCTTTGGTTCGCTCACCATATTCCATGGTCTTGAGATTCAGTTCTAAGATCTCCTTTTTTCCATTTTCATCCACGGTTTTCTTGAAGTAACCCTGTTTGGTTTTGTCTCCCCACCATTTTTTGTCGTAGAGTTCTTGGACGATGCGCGGCAGCTGAAATGTGTCACGCGATTCGTCTTTTGGCAAACCTTGGTAGAGATTAGTCGCTACCTTGACCGTAGTATCTAGGCCGACCACATCCATCGTACGAAAGGTCGCCGATTTGGCACGACCGATGATCGGTCCTGTCATGCGATCCACTTCGCCGACGGTAAGTCCCATTTTTTCGACCGTGTGCATCCCAGACATGATGGCGTAGATCCCAATCCGATTGGCGATGAAGGCCGGAGTGTCTTTGCAAAGCACAGTTTCTTTTCCCAAAAACAAGTCGCCATAGTTCATCAAAAATTTTACGATTTCTGGATCTGTATCTTTGGTCGGGATGATCTCAAGCAATCTCAGGTAACGTGGCGGGTTGAAAAAGTGCGTGCCACAAAAATGCTTTTTAAAATCATCACTACGTCCATCGGTCATCAGGTGTATCGGAATCCCTGAGGTATTGGAGGTGATGAGTGTTCCTGGCTTTCTAAATTTCTCTACCGTCTCGAAGACTTGTTTTTTGATATCCAGATTTTCGACGACTACTTCGATGATCCAATCGTAGTTGGCGATCTTGGACATATCATCGTCAAAATTTCCCAACTGGACCAGTGATGCTTTGGTGCTATCATACAGCGCGGCAGGTTTGGCTTTAAGGGTGGATTCAAACGCTTGGTTTACAATTCGGTTTCTGACAGTCGTGTCGGCGAGTGTCAGTCCTTTGGCTTTTTCTGCATCGTCTAGTTCACGTGGAACTATATCGAGCAGCAGCACTTCCACTCCGATGTTGGCGAAGTGACATGCTATTCTTGATCCCATGATACCGGAACCCAGCACAGCAACTTTTTTGATGGCTCTATTCATTTTCGATCAAAATTATTTGTTGTTCTATGTTTCTGTTTTCTTCTATGACTTCTTCTATAGATGACATCACGTCAAAAAATGCAGAGAGTTTTTCCTCCGAGACTTTTTTGCGGACACTTTCGTTGAAATACAAAACAGCTTTTTTTGAAAACTCTCTCTTCTTTTTGCCTTCTTCCGTCAACATGATTTTCACTGACCGTTTGTCTTTTGGGTCTTTTTCCCTGTAGATCAAACCTGTTTGTTCCATGTTTTTCAGCATTCGCGTCAAGCTGCGGGCTTCCATGCCAAGCATGGGCGCGATTTTAGTCGCGGGCGTACCCTTTTCAATATCTATGTTGAGTAATACAAATCCTGATGAAGCGGTGATTCCTCTCTCCAGACCCCCTTGATTGTACATTCTTGAAATCGCATGCCACACAACTTTGATGTGATAATCAACCGTTTGTTCTTTTTTCATATCTTACACTTCTTCCCTTCAAAGCTAAAGATATACAAATTTTGGTATGCATGCATACCAAGTTAATGATTAGTTGTCAACACACCAAACGGTTTATTGATAGTTGCTGTCTCCTCTCAAACGTCTGAATCGCTTGCGGGCTTCTGATACATAGATGCTCCCTGGATAAGTCAATAGAAAATCTTTGTACACATCCATTGCCTGTTCTTTGTTTAGCAGATTTTCTTCCAACACTTTGGCTTTAAGAAACATCGCATCATCGCCATAGATGTCATTCCCATATTTGGTTTCAATAACCTCGAGATTCAACAGCGCATTCTCAAATTCTCCCAATGTCATATTCACTTGTGCAAGCTGCCAATAGATCTCATCTGTGAGTGAGTGACCTGGATAATCCACGAGCATTTGTTGGTATTTGGTTTTAGCCTCGGTGAGTTTGTTTTGAAACACGACTCGCTCAATATCAGCGTACTTTTTTAGCACAAAATCAGAGGTATCCAATGCCGTGTTATTCTGTATGAGTAGACTCAGAGACATGGCATCATTGGCAATCTCCTTAGTCGTTGCATTCTTCAAAATATCCAAGTGACTTTTTGCCAGTTCAAAATTGCCCATAAAGTAATTGAGCTGTGCATTTTTAAACTTGGCTTCATAGCCAATCTTGCTAGACTTGTTGGTTTTTTCTACTTGTGAATAAAGCAGAGTCGCTTCCCAGGGCTCATCTATGAGAATATAGATGTCACCAAGATCCAATTTGCTCATGGATTTGATACGTAGATCGGCACGAGGTATTGAGATGATTTCGTTGAGAATAGTAATCGCCGAATCCTTCTCGTCAAGATAGAATGCATGAAGAAGGGCCTTTTGACGATAAGCTTCAAGTGTTTCTTGGTTCAAACCCATTTCGCGAATCAACTGTTGATAATCAGTTGTCAATTTTCGGATAGCTGGATAATCAATAGGAAAGGTACTCTTAACTTTCTCTTGACGCACTTTGATCAATTGCTGTCGTGCCGAAATATAAAAACGACTCTCTGGCATGTTTTCTACTATGTACTCAAAAATCTCTTCCGCCTCGACAAAATTTCCATTGGTCAATGCAATCGCTCCTATATCCATGAGTCGGTAACCATTTTCTTTCATACGCTTGGTGATGGCCCGTGCTTGAATGAAAGCACCATGAAAATCCTTCTGCTGCAAAAAGGCCCAAATGAGTAAATCAGAATACATGTTATCATTGGGGTATTTTTGAATATTGACCAAAAGCGTTTTTTGAAAATTGGTCATGTCTTCTTCATCCTGTAGGATATTCTGCAATAGATTTTTGACATAACGCAAATTTTGTGGCCTGAGCGAAGCGAAGGCGAGATATTCGTTGACCATTTTTTCTTTCTCGCCTAATATACGATAAGCATTCGCTAGCTCTAAAGCATAATCTTCTGGATTGCCACTATGCTTTCTCCCTTCAAGATATGTTTGCTTAGCAAACTCGGTGAGTTGTTTACTGATAAAATACTGCGCAGCAGTGCGGATCAAAAATCCGTTGCTCCTGATATCAACAATAAGTTGTTCATATATTTTATTCGCTTGATCCTCATGATTGGTCGCTTTGAGATAGATTCCTTCATCTATTCTATAATAGACATTCGAAGGGTATTGTTTCAATGTTTTTTTGAGATATTTTTCCAACGTACTGTACTCGTTGAGAGTCATCAGCACATTAAAATAGTTGTTGTGGATATCTGGTATGTTCACAGAGTTTTTCGCCAGCTCGTCGTAGACATCCTTGGCCTTTGCGAAATCTCCGTTGACGTAGTATTCATTGGCCAACTGGATCTGTTGATTATTTTGTGCCGCGGCAAGCCCCGGAATTAATATTGCTATGACAATTAAGATTTTCTTCATGAATGCTTTTCCACACTTTTCTTCTTCTCTTTAATATTATATAAGATTATAAATAAACTATTATTATTTACTATCTGTGTAGATATGTTGATAAGTCAGTGGTTGGATAGAGAGTGTGAAGGACTCGTTTATTAGTCCACGGTTAAGTACAACTTATCTACATTCTAACTTATTGATATTTAAGGATTAATATAGTTTTCCACACTTATTTTTCTTTTGTTGATTACTCAATTGTTCATTTGGGTCATGCATATTATTTGTGGATATGTTCGACTTTTGGAAAGTTATCCTTGGGGTCAGTGAGTGATCTGAAGTTGGTTGGTATTTGTTGTGATTTAGTCCACACATTGTTACGGCTGTTTTCACGAGTTATCCACAGAGTTTAGAACATGACCTGGATGTTTTCAATTTCCCAGTTGGCACGTATATCGAATCGATCGGTATAGAAGTAAATAGGTTCTGGTGCCACCTGTAGAGACAAATTGCCATGAGACCAGATACCATCTTTGTTGATATCAATGAGTACTCGAAGACTGTAGTTACCTGGTTTGACATAGGTAAAGGTAAACTTCTTGGGGTTGTGCAACTGTGCAAACACTTTGTGATCCTTGTTGACGAGCTGTAGAATGTAGTGTGTATGATCTGTGATAACTTCACCTGAGACTTTGCCATAGTTCTCCGGATTTTTGAACGAATACGTTCGATCCAATTGATCTACAGTGTCGCTTTCTAAACTTATAAACGTGCCTTTAGGAAAGATATAGGTCAAGTGATCAGTATTCAGGCGTTCGAGGTATTTTCGTTGCTGCATTTTGAGAGTGTCCATTGAGAGGCTGTCCATTGAGAGGCTGTCCGTGGCGTCAAGCGTGGAATCGATGATGGTCAATAACAAACTATCCACATGGGTTTGAAAGTATCGTTTGTCTAGAGTTTCATGGATGGTGAGTTGCGTATGATTGGTGTTCCATGTGAAAAGACTATCAGGCATGTGTTGTGCGATCAGTGTATCGTAACGCCTTGTGATACTGTCTTTATAAAATGCTGTGATGGGCTTGGTGAAGTATAGACTGATGTCAAATGTTTGATCTACTGAAGCCTTATCCTTAGGATTTACACTGTAGTTTAGTTTTTCGGGTTTGCGTTTGCTTTCGGTAAACTTGACATATACAGTATCTCGAATCTGGTTGTAGACCGTATCCTTGGCGGTGAGTATAATTCCAAGGCTGTCCTGATCATATCTGTAACTGGAGTCATGATACATTCTGATGATTGTGTTTTCTTTGATTTTGTTGTTTTGTGGTATGGGCAAGTTTTGAGTAGTATCGAGTTTGGTCAAGGTGTATTCTTTGATGAATTTGTTGTAAAGAATATCGAAGTAGGAACCAGTTTGTTTGGATCGAATCTTTTTGAATGTATTCACATTGAGTAGCTGTATGAGTATGTCTTGCTCACTTAAATGACTATACAGGTTGATGGAATCTTTGATGAAGCCGTGGGGCTCTGTGTCTGGTTCGCATTTGAGGTTGTTGTTGGCGTCTTCGAATGCATAGATGAAGTAGTATCCTGTTTTGATGTTTTCAATGCGATAATATCCTGAAGTATCTGTTTTGGTGAAGTACCTTGGTTTTCCTGTTAGGATGTTGAGCGTATCTTTGACTGCATATAAGGCTACAGTGGCTTTTTCTATTTTCTTGTTGGTGTATTGATTGTATATATGACCTTCGACGCTTATCGAATCTATGTAGGGTCCAGTAGAAAAAGCTAAGGTAAAATTCTCAACGGGGTTTTTTTCGGTTAGATCTACTACTCCATCGGAGAAATTGAAGGTGTAGGTTGTACTGTCTTCAAAGTCTTCTTCAAATTCAATGAAGAGTTCGTCTTTCTTGCTTCTAAATTTGTAATTGTTTTCGATAAAAGGAGTAATGATGAGTTTTTGTTTGAGTTTGCTGGCATCTATCCTTTCGCTAAATGAGAAATGAAATTCTTTTCCTTTGAAGTTGATGGACTTGTGTTCTGGATTGCTTTCGAGCAGTATAGGTGGAATGGTGTCTTTAGGCCCTCCAGTAGGCGAACCTTGGGTAGCGCATGAGTATATGTATAGGGAGATTATACTGAGCAGAATGGGTAGAAGTGCTTTTCTCATACTTTCTTGAATATGTAAATGATGCTAGAATAGTTGTTGTTGTTTTTGCTTGCCCATCTGTTGGACAATAATCCTATCACGAACGACTTGAGATAATTGCTCTTACCGCGTTTGTATTTTTCACTGAGCAAACTGACATAGAACGAATCGAATTTCATGGGTATAGTTTCTACCAATTCGAAGGCATTGTATTTCATCAACTCAGTGATGGTTTGTTGATTGAAGTGATAGAGGTGTCGGGGTACATCGTAAGCTGCCCAATGATTTTTGTAGAATCTTTGATCATAGGAGTCGCAGTTGGGCAAAGCGATGACCAACCTACTTTTTTTGGATAGATGTGTTCTTATTTTTTGTAGAGTTCCATTGATATCATGTACATGTTCTAGTACATGCCAAAGGCTGATAATACCATATTTCTTATTGGGTAACTCCTGGTAGTCTTGGTATATATTTTCTTTGAGATGCTGTATGGCTATCGCTCGTGCTGAGGGATCAGGTTCTATGCCAGTTACTGTCCAATTTTTTTCTTTGAGGTGTTGTAGGAGTTGTCCTGTACCGCAGCCTATGTCGAGTATGGTTTTGTTTTCACTGAGACGGTCCAGGAGTTTGTATTTGGTTTTGATCGTATAGTTTCTGACAAGTTTATAGATCCTATTGGTAAGGTTGTTGGCTTTGTCGGTATGAGATATATAATCGTCAAAAGCATAGTATCGACCTATGGATTTTTGATTTGGTCTGGGACTGGTGAAGAGCAAATTGCAATTGTTGCACTTCATGATGGCAAAGCTTTCTTTGGTCAGGGAATGATCGTCACAAATCAAGTGATTGGTGAATTCTTTGGAATTGCACGACGGGCAGGTTTCTATTTTTTCGTACATATTTATCTTGCCATATAGACCATGAGAACTGAAATATCTGCAGGATTGACGCCACTGATTCTTGAGGCTTGTCCGAGATTCGTTGGTTGAATCTTAGATAGTTTTTCTTTGGCCTCTGATGAGAGTGCTGGTATTTCTTTGTAGTTGAAATTGGACGGTATTTTTTTGTTGTCTAAATCACCCATTCTGTCTGCTAGGCTTTTTTCTTTTTCTATGTATGTTTCGTATTTGACTAATATAGCAGCTTGTTGTATGACCTCTGGTGTCAGTTCATTTGCTTTGTTCTGTGCATCTGGATGTAGCTTGAGTATGTCATCTATTTCGAATTCTGGTCTTCTCAAGAAATTGATGATTGGTGCTTTTTCTTTGATGATAGCTGATCCATGTTTTTCTAGTATGGGATTGACTTCTTCTGGTTTAACTTTGATTTTTTTGAGATCAGCGATGAACTGATCTGTTTCTTTTATCTTTTGATTTACTCTTTCTAATCTTTCTTCAGAAGCTAAACCTAGTTGATGTCCAAGTGGAGTTAATCGTACATCCGCATTGTCTTGTCTGAGTAGTATCCGGAACTCTGCCCTTGAAGTGAACATACGGTAGGGTTCGTTTGTTCCTTTATTGATAAGATCATCGATGAGTACCCCGATGTAGGCGTCGGATCTGTTGAGTACAAAATCTCCTTTGTCGTGTATTTTGTTGTGTGCATTGATACCTGCCATGAGTCCTTGACTGGCTGCCTCTTCATATCCGGTAGTTCCGTTGATTTGTCCTGCGAAGTATAGACCACTGATTAGACGTGTCTCTAAGGTTGCGTTGAGTTGTGTCGGTGGGAAGTAGTCGTATTCTATAGCATATCCTGGTCTGAACATTTTGACATTCTCAAACCCAGGTATTTTTGTAATGGCTTTGTACTGAACATCTTCTGGTAGGCTGGTGGAGAATCCATTGACATATATTTCTACAGTATTCCATCCTTCTGGTTCGACGAATATTTGGTGTCGATCGCGTTCAGCGAATCGGTTGATTTTGTCTTCGATTGATGGGCAATATCTTGGACCTAATCCTTTTATCCTTCCAGTGAACATTGGGGATTGCTCGAATCCTGTTTTGAGTATTTCGTGTACTTCAGGATTGGTATATGTGATATGACACGGTCGTTGATTCACAAGAGATTTGGTATCAGTGAATGAAAATTTTCCAGGATCAGTATCTCCGGGTTGTTCTTCCATCACATCCCAATTGAGGGATCTACCATCTACTCTAGGAGGTGTACCGGTTTTCATTCTGCCTGATTCAAATCCAAGTTCGATGAGTTGTTCAGTTATACCTGTTGCTGCCTTTTCTCCTGTGCGTCCACCTCCGAAGCGTTTTTCTCCAATGTGTATGATTCCGTTGAGAAATGTTCCATTGGTGAGAACAACTGATTTTCCTTTTATTTCTATACCCATAGAGGTTCTAACGCCTTTGATATGATTGTCTTTGACAATCAATCCAGTGACCATTTCTTGCCAGAAGTCTACATTGGGTGTTCGTTCTAGTGCGAGTCTCCATTCTTCTGCAAAGCGCATGCGATCGTTTTGTGTACGTGGACTCCACATGGCAGGTCCTTTGGATTTGTTGAGCATCCTAAATTGTATCATGGATTTGTCAGATATGATACCGGAGTATCCTCCTAACGCGTCTATCTCACGTACGATCTGTCCTTTTGCAACGCCACCCATTGCGGGATTGCAAGACATCTGTGCTATGGTGTTCATGTTCATGGTGATGAGCATGACTTTTGAACCCATGTTGGCAGCTGCAGCGGCGGCTTCACAACCTGCATGTCCTGCCCCTACTACTATTACGTCGTATTCTGGAAACATATTATTCTCCTTAGAAGTGTTCCACGTGAAACCTTTTTCGACGATCGATGAGGTGTTCCACGTGGAGCACTTGTTGTGTTATATTTGAAATTGCGGCAAAGATAAATAAGCATTCTCTTTTTCTCTCATCTCCATTTTTTGACTCTCTGTCTTGTCGTTGTATCCGACAAGGTGAAGTACTCCATGGATGAGGACTCGTTTGAGTTCCGTTTCGAATGCAGTGTCTTGTTGTTGAGCGTTTTCTCTTACCCGATCTATACTAATGAATATGTCAGACTCTACATGCTTTTCCTCCTCTGAATTGTCAAAGGTGATGATGTCTGTATAGTAGTCATGGTCGAGGTAGTCTATGTTGACTTGTCTTAGGTACTCATCCGAACAAAAGATGTAGTTGATACTGGTGAGTTCGTATCCTTCATTTTGAATACAGTGATGTATCCAATCTTGTAGGGTTGCTTCTTTGCTAATAGTGAAGTCAGTATCCTCGTAGAAGAAATGAATTTCGTGCATCAGTGGATGTAAAAACTAAGTTGGACTCTCTTTCCATCATCCTCAAATTTGACTTCATCACATAGATTCTTCATTAGGAAGATGCCTCGACCGCCTGGTTTTTCTAGATTTTCAGGTGCTGTAGGATCAGGTAATGTGTCATAGTCAAAGCCCTCACCTTCATCCTGAATAGTGAACAGGATGAGACTGTCTTCTAGCTTGAGAGACAAATCGACGTTTTTATCCTTGTCTGACTTGTTGCCATGTACGATAGCATTGTTGACGGACTCTGTCACAGCGATCATGATGTTGCCATAGATGTCATCGTCAAATTGGAATTTCTCTTTGGCATTGTCAATGAAGCTTTCGATGATTCGAATGTTTTCTGACAGTGACGGGATCTGAATTTTAATGGCGTCCATTGTTAATTGTTTTAGCGGTCACAAATATATTATTGTTCATTTAACCTTTGGAAGTATTTATTTACTTCTTCCTTGTAGTAAGGGTTCATTTTAGGGGGTAATGTCTGCAACAACTCCAGTTCGGATTGTTTGGTTTTGATGTATTCCTCATATTTCTTGGCTGTGTTGTGGATTTCTTCTTGTGCTGTTTGTGCTTCTCTTTGTTGATCGAGTTCTCGTTCTCTTAGTGCATCTTCGGATTGTAGCATCTTAGTCAAGATGTCTTGTTGGCGTTGTATGGTTTGTTGCGTGATGTTCTTATTGACGAGATCTGTTTCGGTTTGTTCCATCTTTTTGATGATGTCTTTTAGATTGTTTGAGAGTCCTTGGTCCCCATTATTGAGCTCATTTTCTATTTGTTGGAGCTGTTGACGTATCATTTCTTGTTCTGCAGCGAGTTCTGCTAATTCTTGAGAGAGTGGTTTTCCTGTTTTGCCACTTTTCTTTAGGTCTTGAATTTTCTTACTGAGTTCTTGTTGGAGCTGTGACATGCTTGGCATGGGCTTTTTCTTGCCTTTTTGTCCGGGCTGTGGCATGCCCATGGATTCTGCCATTTGCTGCTGCAATTGTTGTAGTACGTCGTTGAGAAGCAAGGCGAGATTGTTGATGGAGGTCATTGTGTATTGTTGATTGACTACCGCATCATTCTTTTTGCGATCTTTCATGCCTTGCAGACTGGCTTCAATATGGTTGTTCATGGCATCTAGTTCACGAGTGACGAAACTTTGTATCTGAAATACCCTACTAGCCAATGAGAGTAAACTGTCCTCAATAATGACTGCATCATCTCGGAGTTTGAGTTGTAGCTGAGATAAGGAGACAAAACGGGGGTCGCTTTGATTGACTGCTTTGAATTCTTCCATGAGATCTTCTTGATCAAAGGATAGCTTGAGTAGGTTGTCGAGTATATCTCGTAGATGATCAAGATTTTCTTGTAACATTTCCATTTCCATTGAAGTCTGCATGGACTTCATCTGATTGCTGAGACTTTCTATTTGTTCAGCTGCTTTTTGTTGTTGTTCTTGTGACTTTTTGCGTTTGCCTTGTTCTAGGCTTTGGTTGATTTCTTCTTGAGTTTGGTTGATTTCTTCTTGTTCCGTACTGAGGTCATCTAGTTTTTCGGGTTGGCTGAGCTTTTCATTGAGTTCTTCTAGTTTGTCTATCTCTTCTTGAAGTTGATCAAACTTTTGGTTGAGCTCCTCTTGATTTTCTTGAGTTGTTTCGAGGTTCGTATCTTTTTCACCTGTTTCTTGTGCGAGATCAGATTGCTGTTGTTTAAGTTGATCAAGATCTTGGATGATTTCATCCATTTTGTAATCGAATTGCATGCGTTTGAACATTTCCAGAGCGCGTTCTATTTCCTTTTCAAGATTCTTTTCCTTTTGTTGAATGTCTTGCATCAATTCGTCCAAATTCGTTTTGCTTTGATCGTCTTGCAATAATTTTTGTAGCTCTTCATAAAGTTTTTTTGTTTCTTCATCCAAGATATCTTCCATCAATTTTTGTAACTGTGCGGATTTTTTTTGTAGTTCTGGGTTGGGTTTATGAAATTTATTTTGCTTTTCTGTCAATTCTTTGTGCTTTTTAGCTAATTGCTGGATGTCTTTTTCGAGCCCTTTTTTGTCTTGTAGTAGGGTGTTTATTTTTTTCTTTTCTTGCCAGTTGTTGTTATTGTTCTTTTTGAGATCTCGTTGTATCTCTTCTATTTGTTCACGAATGTCTTCTGCTTTGTCAAGTGTCCTATGGATATCTGATTTCGCTTGAGCAGCAGTTTTTTCTATTTCTGCGTCGATTTCTGTATTATCAGGTAGTTTGAAACTATGTTTTTGAGAGCGTGCTGGTTTGTATCCATTGATTGCGTCATTGTCGTATACGCGAACATAATAGTGGAGTATTTCTCCAGGGTGTAGATCGATCGAATCTAAGGATAATTGATAAAAGAAGTTTTGAGCGTTGTGCGATGAGACCAATTGCATAGGTAGTCTTTTGGTTTCCTCATGGACCTCATAGATGAATTCTAAGCTACTAAACCCGTAATCATCCATGATACTTCCAGTGACTATTACATATTGGTACAAGGTAGTATCTGATATCGTTTGTAGGTTTATGATTGGAAATTGATCCTTGATTACATCTATTTGATATGAAATGGGCTGTTTGTTCTTACCGTGCTGATTACGGAGTTGTATTTGATAATCTTGGGTATGGAGGAGCTGTTTATATGCGGTAAATTGATTTTGATGTGGAGATTGCATTTCGATGGTGTCTTCTGTCATTTGTAAACTGATGCCATTCGATTCTATAGATTCAATTGTCCAGTGCGCTGTGGTTCCTTCGGGTACTGTAAGATTGCCATTGTTTGAAATCTTAGTGTTTTCTAGACCCGTATACGGGGGATATTGTAATTGTATATTGAGGTTTTTGATGTCTGGTCTTGATCTGACTTCTATCGTATAGGTTTTGGACTTGTAGTTTCCAGCCAAGATTTGGAAGGAAAAATCATTTTGTACTCTCGGATATTGGTAGTTGATGTGTGTTGCATCACTGAATTTCATTTTGTTCGTTTTGCCGTGAGCTTTCAAATAGAACTGATCGGGTACGGCCTCTCCTTCTACAACCATCTCAATGGTAAAGGGTTCGTTTTTGAAAGCAACAAATGTTTCAAAAGCAGGTTTCACATGAAACAATGCATCATTGTATTCTTTATCGTAGTGGATAATTCGATGGGTACTCTCCGTCAAGAAATGAGGAATAATCATGAGTAGCAGTAGTATCAATGCTGCAGGGAAGAGTAAATAGCGTAAATACTTGTAGTTAGTTTTGAGATTTATGCTTGTGTTAAAATCAAAAACCGATAGTTCGTTTGTACGCTGTTCAATACTTGCTTTAAGTAAAGAGGTTTCTTGGTGGTTTATCTGTAACTGTATAGTATTCAGTAATTTATCATCGAGATTTGGAAAATATTTGCCAATTTCTCGCGCAGCATCTTTGTCGCTGATCTGTTTGCTACTGTTTAGATAGTGATAGAGTGGTAGTATGAGATAGCGAATGAGCGTGAACAAAAAGGTGGCGAATAATAGGAGCAATAGAGAAAATCTGCCTGACTCAGAAAAGCGAAAGGAAAATTCTAAGCTGTTGACTATAAGATACGAGCTGAGCAAAACGATGAAGAAGAGAATTCCGTTTTTGATGAGTTTGTTCAAAAACAGTTTCTTTTTATACGCCTGTATCTTTTGTGTTAGTTTGATTGCTCTATGTTGTGTTTCTTTTTTCAATAGCTCGTTATCTTTTCGAAATAGATGTGTTCGATCTGCTTCGATAGCTTTTCATAGTCTTTTAACCCTTGAAGTGTCCGTGGAGTTATGAAATACTCTGGATATATGTTGAAAACACCAATTGCGTTCGTTTTTGACGATGAATTGAAAGATTGTTTGATTGATCTTATAATGTATTGATTATCAGAACTTAATGAGTCAATTTTTATCAATTTTTTAGAAATGAAAGGCTTATACGGCGTGTTCTCAGATTCATTCCGTACCTCTACCCTGATTTTTGCCAAAAAACGTGGGTCTAAAACGGCATTTTTTAACTCGGGCAATTTTTGAATTCCTATGGTGATAGTGTCTTCTAAACTATTATGTAGAAGTGTGGTTGTATCAATTTGTATATCAAGAGAGTCCAAGCCTAACCAGTCTCTACATAGAATGATATCTTCTAGATTGTGGAAGTTTTCAAAAGTATAAAACTCTACAAAGGCAGTGTTACTTCTAATCGCTTTGAACTCGCTGTATTTATTGGATAGTATTTGGTTTAAAAAATGAACGGACTTTATCTTGGAAGAGTCTCGGGATGACACTTGAATGATATCAATATTTCTCTCCCGAAACTCATGAAGTATGGCTTCTTCATTTTTAAGGAACCTGAGATTGATAGTTTGGATATTGCTGCTAGAGTCTAGTGCGTGGAGACGGTAGAGAATATCCGTATCTGCAAGTGTGATTTCGTATGGTGCGGCTTCTTGTTTTTCAATGGGTTGGGAGAGCTCTACGACGAATTGCTCAGCTATATTTTTGTTTTGTGTAGAATCTAACGTGAGTATACTGCTGGTGAAATTGATGTTGAGTGTTTCACGTGAATCAGATTCAATACTATGCTGGTCTATATCTTTACACGATATTAGAGCACATAATATGATAAGAGAATGGAGTGTATTGCGCATGGTCAAAATACTAAACCTATTTCTTTCTCAAAATATTCCATAGTATGAATTTTCAGTAATTTTTCTTGTTCCATCAAATTCAGGTTCGGTACTTTCTTGTCTTCAATCCAATGAGGCCAGCCTTCTTCATCGAGTCCCTCTAGTGTATAGTATCCTGATAGACTGAGTACTTTGCATATACCGATATGAATCAGGTCTTGTTTTTCTTCTTTGGAAAATGGAACATGTCCCCTACCCAATTCTTGTACGCCGATCAAGAATAGAATGCTATTTAAATCACTGGGTTTTTTTCCAATGACAATTTTTAATGACTCGCGTAGTTTGAGCCATTTCCGGTCCAAATCAAGATCTCTTTTCATTCTATCTACTTCTATTTTCAAAGATAATTGACCTCTATACAGGAATCTATAATTATCTTGAAGAAAGCCCGATAAGATATGAATTTAACCAAATATTGGAAGGGATTTGTCTCTTTGGTTTATCCCATGACCTGTACAAATTGTGCTCGACCACTTGTTGATGGTGAAGAGTTGCTGTGTTTGCATTGCCGAATGGATCTACCTCTCATAGATTATTATAAAGTACGTGACAATCCATTGTATGAGTATTTATGTGGTGTGATAGAAATTGAAGCGGCTTACGCTTATATGCGCTATCAGAAGAATGGGATGGCTCAGACGCTGCTGCGTCAGTTAAAGTACCAGGGATCGTCTCAAACGGGCTTTGTTTTGGGCAAATGGTTGGGACATGCAATGGTGTCCGATAAGCTTCAATTTGATTGTATTGTTCCTGTCCCTTTGCACCTCTCTCGCATGCGAAAAAGGGGATATAATCAGTCTTTAGAGATTGCTAAGGGGATGAGTAAAGTGTTGGGAACTCCAATCATGCAACACGCTATTGTACGTGTTTCTATGTCAACGTCTCAGGCGAAAAAAAGCCGTTTGGACAGGTTCAAGAGCAATCAATCTGAATATCAAGTGGTGAATCAATCAATATTGGAAAAGAAGCGTGTCTTGCTGGTTGATGATGTGATTACAACAGGGGCTACTATCACGTCGATCTCTAAACTACTTCTAGATCATGGTGTGAAAGCTCTGTCTGTGGCATGCTTGGCGACTGGAAAATAAAAAGGCTTGCTGCAGTGCAACAAGCCTTAAATGCTTTCCTTAATTTAAGGATTATTAGTAGTTGGTTCCAGCTCTAATCATCGCACATCTAAATCCAATGGTAGATGTGGCAGAATCCTCGGCCAAGAATCTCCTCGTACCAGGTGACATCCAATAAGCTACATCTGCCCATGATCCACCTTTATATACTCTTACTCTGTCACTGATGAGTGATTGGAAATTTTCAAAATCATAACCATCTTCTTCATCCAAGAAACCATCGTTTCTGACTGGGTTTAGATCATCAAAATCTTGGTAAGATAATGGACGGTATACATCTTGTACCCACTCATTTACGTTTCCTGCCATGTTGTATAGACCGAAATCATTTGGAGGATAATCATAAATGTATGTGGTGATCATTGCTCCGTCATTCAACTTACCAGCGATACCGGCATAGTCTCCACGACCTCTTTTGAAGTTGGCCATGAATGTACCAATCTTTTTGCCGTATGGATTTCTGAGTGCGTGACCATCCCATGGATAGAGACGTCTGTGCGTTTGGTTCTCATCCAACCATTGTGTACCGATAAGAGCTTGTGCAGCATACTCCCATTCTGCTTCAGTAGGGAGTCGATAGTTCGGCAATACAAAACCAGTTTCCAAAGGAATTCTTTGGTTTGGTTTGGTTTCGGCCTCTGCCCCACCCTCATAGTCTTCGTAGTAGCCTGCTTCTTCAGCGAGCTTCTGGTTGACAACAATTGATCTCCAGCTGCAGTAATCTTGTGCTTGTTTCCATGTCACACCCACTACTGGGAAAAAACGGAAACCAGGGTACCTCAAGTAATGATCAACATAAGGGTCATTGTATGCCAACTCTCTAGACCATACAGTCGTGTCTGGCAATGCTGACTTGAAAAATGCTGCAGATGAATCCATGCGCACATAGTGTAGGTACTCTAACCAGTGCACATTGGCTACTTCTGTTTCATCCATGTAAAACGATGCTACCGTCACAGTCCTTTCCAGGTTGTTGTTGGTATGCATGATGTCCTCCTCGAAAGTTCCGAGTATGGTACGTCCACCTTCAATGAATCGCAAGTTCGGCCCATCAGGCTGACCTCTAAATTCACTGACTTCAAATGCACCTTCTTCGTTGTATTCTAGTCCCGTTACGGAACTATAATTCCCAGGATTTTGACTAGTTGCATGTCCGCCACCTCCACCACAAGAGCTTAATGCAAAACCTAGTCCTAGGATAAACGCTGATGCGTTTAAGAAAGGAATAAATTTCTTCATAACAATTATCAAATTTTATTCGAACTCCTAAAATAGCTACAAAATTCAACAAAACAAATTGCAAACCGTTTCGCTACTGATTTTCAGCAGGAATTAGTCTTAAGAATTTCAAATGCAACTGCTTTGAAGCCTGTAAACTCATTTCTATTAATAAAATCCAAAAGTATTCAAAATATTGTCTATTTGGTCAAATTATTTGATAAATGATATAGAATAAATGTCGCGAAATCTTAATGGTTTATTCATATAGACACAAATGCAAGAATTTTCTGTAAATTTGCCCTTAGAATGTCACAGACAGAGGTTTTATCATATCGCCCCCTTTTGATGTCAGTCGCTTACAACCTCGTAGGCTGTCGGTCGACTGCCGAAGATTTGGTACAAGACACTTTTTTTAGTTGGCTTAGGTTGGATACACATACTATACAGGATGCGAAATCGTATCTGACAAAAACCGTTACAAACAAGTGCTTGAATTATTTGAAATCTATCAAGATCAAGCGAGAGGAACTGATTGATAATGTAAGCCCTGCAGCAGTATCTGTAAGTTTCACTCCTGATTTCTCAAATTTGGATTTGAAATGTGAAGTAACTCACGCTATGTCTTTGATCTTTAAAAAACTTGCTCCGACAGAGCGCGCAGTATTTGTACTAAAGGAACTGTTCAATTTTGATTATTCTGATTTGACTACCATTCTTGGTAAGAAGGCGGACAATTGTCGGAAGATTTTTAGTCGTGCACAGCTGAAACTAGGCGATGAAACCGAGCGGTTTAGTGTCGATGTGGACAAGCTACGCAAAACGGTAGTAGACTTCAAAAACGCTACGCTAGGTGAATTTTCGGATTTGATCGAAAATTTGAAAACCGATATCAATAAGTAGTTCTTAGAATTCTTCTTATAGGTTGATTTTGTGCATAGGCCAATTTTTATGCGGAGAATTTTACTCCGTCTGAAGTTTTAGAACTTGATGACTGTAGTGTTTTTTTGACTTGTCAAAGTGGCAGGAAGGCATGTGTTGATTTCTTCACGAAGTGCCTTGACCATTTTATGCTTCACAAAACTTTTCTTAATCACCAGTCCTACTTCTCTAGTGGGAATAGGTTCTGTAAATTTTCTGACTTTGGATTTGTCGTCTTTGCTTAGATCATATGTGAAAAGCTCCGGAATCAAAGTATAGCCTCCCCGTTTGTCAACAAGTTTTTTGAGAGCTTCTAGCGACCCACTTTCGTAGTGTACACGATTGTTGTAGCGTTCTGAGCGACTGACATTGCAGATGTTGAGTGTTTGTTGACGAAAGCAGTGTCCTTCGTTCAATATCCATAAACCTTCAGGGTTGAGTTCACTGGCTTCTACTTTTGAACTGTTGTATAATGGGTGACGGTGTGAGACATAGAGCGAAAACTCTTCGTAGAAAAGCGGAATTTCCTTAAAATCCGTTTCTTTGAGAGGGGTCACAAGTATACCAATATCAATTTGATCCTTTTTTAGTAGGTCAACCAAACTATCCGTCATGTGCTCGGAGATTTGTAGGTTGATAAAAGGATACTTTTCGATGAAACTAGAAATGAAAAGAGGGACAAGATAGGGAGCCAATGTAGGAATTACCCCGATTCTGATGTCGCCTTTGATATCATGTTTTTCTTCGTCAATGATTTCGCTGATGCGCTGCGATTCGTTGAGAATCACTCGTGCTTGTTCCAAAATTTTCTTGCCGATTTCGGTGGGTTGTACGGGGTGTTTGGATCGGTCAAAGAGGCTCACACCAAGTGAATCTTCCAGCTTTTGAATTTGCATACTTAGCGTGGGTTGAGTCACAAAGCATTTTTCTGCCGCAAGGGCAAAATGACGGTAATTGTCGAGAGCGACGATATATTCTAGCTGGACGAGTGTCAAGGCAATGAGTTTAAAGATGATTGAAGGCTCAAACTTGAGCCTTCAATTCTAATGCTTTTATTCGAGAATTTTGAATTCAACTCGTCGATTCTGCTTACGGTCTGCTACAGTATCATTGGATGCTACTGGTTGAGATTCTCCATAGCCGACGGTGACCATTCTACTGGTGTTTATACCGTGTGATTTGAAATAATTGTAAACCGAATTTGCTCTACGTTTGGATAGTTGTTGGTTGTAGTCTTTGTCACCTATCGAATCACTATGGCCTGAGATTTCTATTTTCTCAATTTCTCCTGATTGCAGCATTTCCAAAATACGGTGTAGCTCAGGGTAAGATGCTGTTTTGAGTTCGTCTTGATCAAAATCAAAGAAGATATTGTTGAGTACAACAGCCGCTCCTGTATGGATTGGGTTGAGTGTGAGGTCTTGAACTATTGTTCTAGATTCTGTTTCTTCGTTTAGATCGATGTGTTCATTCTGAGCAAGATATCCTCGTTTTTCAGCCAAGAAACCATAGCGTGCTCCTGATCTTACTTTGAATTCGTAGATGCCATTTTCGTCAGTTTGTGTTTCACCTACTTTAAGGCCGTCGGGTAGTCTTTCTACGATGATTTTTCCGACGATAGGTTGATTGGTCTCTTCGTCTATCACTTGGCCTTTGACGGTTACGAATATTTCGGTGATTGGGACAACCGGAGCAGCGGCAACCACAGGCTCTTCTTCTACAGGTTCGTCTGTACTTGCAATGACTCCTTCTTCAGGCATTTCTTTCTCTGGGTCGATGAATAGTTCGTCTATGCGGAACTGGAAGACATCAGTATTCTCGTCAGAAGACCCTCGTGTGAAATAGGCATGGCTACCTGTAGCAGGTAAGTTAAAATATGTGTCATCCTCTGGTCCATTGACTCCTCTTCCCATGTTTTCTGGAGAAGACCAGTTGGTCCATGTATCATCCAATCTCTTGGATACATAGATATCTGCCCCACCGTATCCTCGGAACCCCTTGGATGTGAAGTAGAGGGTTTCATTGTCTGAATCTAGAAAAGGGGCATATTCTGCATCAGCAGAGTTGATGGTTACGCCCATATTGAGCGGTTCGGACCACATTTCCGAATTGGGCTTTTTGAATGAGGCATAGAGATCTCTATCTCCATTGGTATCATCTCTCTCCAATGACATGATGATGATTTCGGTATCAGCACTCATATAAAAATCTGCCTGATCTGAATAGTTGTAGGAGTTTTCGATATCGATGTTTTCTGGTTTATCCCATTTGTCTCCGTCACTTGATCTTGACATGGATATGCCTTCTCCCATTCTGCCTCTCTTTTCGTAGCGGTTGCCTAAGAGCAAAATCGTTTCGTCACCTACTTGGGTAATCGAGCAAATATAGTTGGGTCCAGGAGTGTTGAGAGGTGCACCGATATTTTTGGCGGGTAGCCATTCGTGAGTCTCTTCGTCAAGTTCAGAATACCAAATATCTGAATAGTCGTCCATTCCTCCGACATTGTCTGGGTGGCTCCTTCTACTGAAATACAGCCGCTTGCCATCTGGCGAAAGCAAAGGGCCGAGTTCGACATATTCACTGTTTACATTAGTGCTTAGTCTTTCTGTACTCAAGTTGTTGTTGACATTATCTGCGAGTTCGATCAACACACTAATTGGTATGTTTGAAGAAGATAACCCGATGGCATCAATACTATTGTATCCTGGTACGGTTGTACAGTCGAGATCTACTCGAATGTAGGCAATGCGGTAAGGTGTTTTTTCAAAGAATAAATTGAGTAGTCTACTTTGAAGAGGAATGGGTCTTGCATTCAGGTCGAAAAGTAGATACTCATTGTCTAATGAATCATAGGCGAAGACTTTGCTGACAGCACCTGGGTTTTCGGTTTCTGCTATTGCAATTTGTTGTGCTCGAATAGGCTCGTCAAACTTGACAACTATATATTCTTGGCCATTTGTTTTAGCGGGTCGCCAGGCATTTGGGCTTTCTCCGCCCGATGGATATACATTTGGAGAATGAAGAGCTTGGCTTGCGGCATACTGCAAAGCTGTCAATTCTGAGGTGACAAACATGACTTCAGATGCCCATTGTACAGTCTCTTGAGCCGATGCTCTAGTGCCTAGTAATACTATAATGAGGAGAATGGTAAATTTCTTCATTCAGGTTAGATACGATTGATGTAAATTTGAATCATAGACTGGCAGGAATCAAAGATATTCAAATTATTTTATTGTTGAATTATTCTTACTTCTACTCGTCTGTTTTTTGTACGAGCTTCGGGTGTTCTTTCTCGTGTCAAAGGTTCGGTCCCTCCGAAGGCTTTTGTACGAATTCTGCTTTTCTTAATTCCTTTTTTGATTAAATATTCTTTGACGGCTAAAACTCTCTCTTCGGAAAGCTCTAAGTTGGCTTGAGCATTTCCCTGAAAATCAGTATGTCCTTCAAGTTGAATGATGGTGTTAGGTCGTTGGTCGAGCCAATCTGCTAAGGCATCTAACTCTTCGTATGATTCTGGAGTGATGACGGATTTTCCTCTTGCAAAAATTAGATTGTCGAGTGATATTTTTTCATGCATGGCATCTGGCTCCATTTTGAAATTCTTTTCGATGAGTCCAATCCCTTTGTCTGTTACGACAAACTCTTCACTTATTGTTTTGTATCCATCTGCCTTGACATTGAGAATGTATTTTTGGTTTTCGATCATATAGAGTTCGTAGACCCCATTGGACTGATTTGTTTTGGAGACCCCCATGTCGTCATAGTAGGGTAGCTTTTCGTAAAAAACACTGGCAAGAATCGCCTTGTTGTCGTTGGGGTCTGTCACAGTACCTGTGACACGTATCATTTTGTCTTGATCTTGGGCTATCACTTGTGTACATAAACTCACAAGGAGTAAAGCTAGAATGGGTCTTAGAAACATGGTGTTAGGTTCAGTATTCAATTCAAGCTCAAAGATGACAAAAAAAATTAATTTTTTTGGATTATTCCAATCAATAGATTTCGATAGGAATCTAATTTCTAAATATGAAATAGAATGATTCTTAGAATAGCCACTCTTGTTTCTTGGAATGTCTTGCCATTCGTTAGGTGGTCTCGTTGTGCTTCTTATATTTGTTGGCATTATTACGAGTAGTTCAGATGGCGGGTACAAAACCAAACACTTCACTTAATCTTTATAAAAACCGATCCAAATTCAAATGGGTTGTACTTGGGGTTTCTGTGTTTATCAGTTTGGTTTCCATTTACTATACGAATGTCCTTGTCGGCCAACTCAAAAGTCGCGAGGAGAAACACATTGGCCTATATGCAAGTACTTTGGAGTACATAGCCAATCAGCAAAACAATTCTGACATGAATTTTGTGTTTGAGGAAATCATAGTATCCAATAAGTCCATCCCAGTAATCGTGACGGATGAAATAGGAAAGCCGCTTCAGTCTCGAAACATTCCCAAAGTAGACCGGGCCGTGACACCCAAAGAAAAAAATAAGATTCTCAAGGAAGAACTGGAAATTATGGAGTCGGAGCACGAGCCCCTTCTCGTGACACTCCGTACAGATGGGAACATTACGGGGTATCAGTTTATATACTATCGCAACTCCTCATTACTTGCACAATTGAAGTATTACCCTGTCGTGCAGTTATCTATCATTGGTATTTTTGGAATGATTGCTTTTTTGGTGTTCAACTATTCCAAAGCGGCAGAGCAAAACCGTGTTTGGGTGGGGATGGCCAAAGAGACCGCACATCAACTGGGTACGCCGATTTCGTCACTCATGGCCTGGGTCGAGTACCTGAAGGCGGACGAAAATTTAACAGACAAAGAGATCATTGTCGAACTCGAAAAGGATGTCGAACGTCTCAATATGATTACTTCACGGTTCTCCAATATTGGTTCTGAACCGACACTAGAAAGTGCCAATGTGTATCGTGTCATTGATGATACGATTGCATATCTCAAACGTCGGGTATCAACCAAGGTGATTTTTACAATCCGGTGTTTCCCCAACGATGAGCTAGAGGCTAACCTCAATATTCCGTTGTTTGAATGGGTGATCGAAAACATTTGTAAAAATGCTGTAGATGCCATGAGCGGAGATGGCCAGATCAATATCAGTATTTTAAAAGCCAATGAAGGACACGTGGTTGTCGATATCGCGGATACAGGTAAGGGAATTGCAAAATCAATGATACCCAAGATTTTTCAACCAGGGTATTCTACCAAAAAGCGTGGCTGGGGACTGGGGCTTACTTTGGTCAAGCGAATCATAGAGAATTACCACAAGGGAAAAATCTATGTCAAAGACTCGGAATTGAACAAGGGAACAACGTTTAGAATTTCGCTCAGATCGTGAGGCATTTAAAAAGAAAAATGATAGTTGGGGATTAAAGGAAGATACTTTAACTTCGCACTTTGAAAAAATAGGACACAATTTTCATAGAATAAAATATCTAGAAATGGCAAATAGTGGTAAAATCACACAAGTTATTGGCCCAGTAGTAGACGTAAGCTTCGAGGCTGAAGGGTCTAAAATTCCAAATATTTTGGACGCACTCTACGTGACCAAAGAAAACGGTCAAAAGGTAATCCTTGAGTGTCAACAGCATTTGGGCGAAGATAGAGTAAGAACTATCGCGATGGAAGGTACCGAAGGGATGACTAGAGGTATGGAAGTTATAGATACTGGTGCGCCTATCACTATGCCAATCGGTGAGGATATCAAAGGTCGTCTATTCAATGTAGTAGGCGAAGCGATCGACGGTATCGAACAACCAAAGGGTGAAAAATCTCTACCGATTCACAGACCTGCTCCTGCATTCGAGGATCTGTCTACTTCTACTGAAATCCTATTTACTGGTATCAAAGTGATCGACTTGATCGAGCCTTACGCCAAAGGGGGTAAGATTGGTTTGTTTGGAGGTGCTGGTGTTGGTAAAACGGTTTTGATTCAAGAGCTCATCAACAACATCGCCAAAGGTCACGGTGGTTTGTCAGTATTTGCTGGTGTGGGTGAAAGAACTCGTGAAGGTAATGACTTACTCAGAGAGATGATCGAATCTGGTATCGTGACTTATGGTGACGAATTTCTAGAATCTATGGAAAGCGGTGGATGGGACCTGTCCAAAGTTGATAAGAAAAAATTACAAGAGTCTAAGGCGACATTTGTGTTCGGTCAGATGAACGAGCCTCCAGGAGCAAGAGCAAGAGTAGCGCTTTCTGGATTGACAGTCGCAGAATATTTTAGAGATGGTGAGGGCGATGGTGAAGGAAAAGACATCCTTTTCTTCGTAGATAATATCTTTAGATTTACTCAAGCAGGATCAGAAGTGTCGGCACTTCTTGGACGTATGCCATCAGCAGTAGGGTACCAGCCTACACTTGCAACAGAGATGGGAGCAATGCAGGAGAGAATTACCTCTACTAAGAATGGTTCGATTACTTCGGTACAGGCGGTTTACGTACCTGCGGATGATTTGACTGACCCAGCTCCAGCGACGACATTTGCTCACTTGGATGCTACCACGGTACTTTCTAGAAAAATTTCAGAGCTAGGCATCTACCCAGCAGTAGATCCGCTTGATTCTACTTCTAGAATTCTTTCTAGAGAGATCGTAGGTGATGAGCACTATGATACAGCTCAGCGTGTGATCGAGATTTTGCAGCGATACAAAGAACTACAAGATATTATTGCTATTCTAGGTATGGATGAATTGTCTGATGAGGATAAGTTGGTCGTACATAGAGCTCGTAGAGTACAGCGTTTCTTGTCACAACCTTTCCACGTAGCTGAGCAGTTTACAGGGTTGAAAGGAGTGCTTGTAGACATCAAAGAAACTATCAAAGGTTTTAACGAAATCATGGACGGTAAGCACGATAATTTGCCAGAGGCTGCTTTCAACTTAGTTGGTGGTATCGAAGATGCTGTCGTCAAAGGCGAGAAATTGTTGGCTGAAGCTAAAGGATAAGACTATGTTTTTAGAGATCATTACGCCAGACGAAAAGATATACGAAGGAGAAGTGGATCATGCGACTTTTCCTGGTAGCAAGGGGTCCTTTCAAGTTTTGAATGATCACGCTGCATTGGTCAGTTCGCTGGGCAAAGGTGACTTAAAGATCGTAAGTACGCACAATAAGAAAAGAGAAGAGCTACACATGGCCATTGACGGAGGTGTGGTGCAAGTGCTCAACAATAAGGTGTTGGTACTTGCAGAGCATGTAGAACGATAGTTTTCTTAACAAAGAATATGAAAAGCCCGCGGATAGCTATCCGCGGGCTTTTTTCTTTATAGGAGAGGCCCTTCTTATTTTTCAATTACTTGAATATTTATTTGTTTGTTGGTGGCTAAGTGCCTAATTTTTTAGTCCAATTCTAATAAAGGTATACATGGGAAGTAAAACAGCATTGATTGCAGGTGCCACAGGCCTAGTTGGCAGAGAGCTTCTGAATACTTTACTCAGTAAGGATTACTATACAAAAATACTCGTCATAGGCCGAAACCCGATAGATATTAAGGATAACCGCATAGAGGAGTACATTTTGAGTTTTGATGAATTGGACACGTATGCAGACCGCCTGTCTGCCAATGATTACTTTTGCTGCTTAGGTACAACCATGGATCAAGCCAAGAGCAAAGAGGCTTTTTATCGCGTGGATTTTGATTATCCAGTCAAGTTAGCCAAGATTGCCAAGGCGGATAATCAATTTGAGACGTTCAATGTGGTATCTTCCTATGGAGCCAACAGTCAGTCAGGTTTGTTTTACAATTCCGTCAAGGGCCAGTTAGAGGATACACTCAAAGAAATGGATTTGAAAGCACTTCATATCTATCAACCTTCTTTGTTGTTGGGTTATCGTCCACACTTCAGAATTTGGGAAGAAATGGCCAAACTGGCTTCTACCTTATTGTCTTTTTTCATTATTGGTTCTCGTCTTCGTTTTTGGGCCATCAAGGGTAGTCAAGTGGCTGATGCGATGTTTTATGTGGCGAGTAGTCATGAAGAAGGGGTACATGTGCACAAGCCTCTGGAGATGAAAAGAATCGCACGAAAAAAAGAATACAAATTTGATAACAGTAATACAGAAGTCGCTTGAGGCGTCTGTGCGCATAGATGGCGTGACCAAGGCGAGTATTGGACGGGGCTTGATGATATTGGTCGGGATCGAAGATCAGGATGGGCAGGAAGACATAGAGTGGTTGAGTCGCAAAATTGTGAATATGCGTATATTTGAGGACGAGACAGGCGTCATGAACAAAAGCATATTGGATATAGCTGGAGAGATACTGTTGATCAGTCAGTTTACTTTACTTGCCAGTACTAAAAAAGGCAATCGCCCTTCGTATATCAAAGCAGCCAAACCAGAAGTGGCTATCCCACTGTATGAGCGTATGGTTGCTCAGTTGCAAAATGATCTTGGGCAAATGATACAAACGGGAGAGTTTGGCGCAGACATGAAAATCTCGCTGATTAATGATGGCCCAGTGACAATTCTAATGGATTCTAAAAACAAACAATAATGACGATTGAAGAGGCTCAATCTCAGGTAGATTTATGGATCAAAGAGTATGGTGTGCGCTACTTTAGTGAATTGACCAATATGACGATATTGACTGAAGAGGTTGGTGAATTGGCTCGTATCATGGCGAGAACATATGGTGATCAATCCTTCAAACAATCCGATTTGGACAAAGATTTGGGAGATGAAATGGCAGACGTGCTCTGGGTGCTGATATGTCTAGCCAATCAAACGGGTATAGATCTCACGGAGGCCTTTCAGAAGAATCTGAGAAAGAAAACACAACGAGACTCGACGCGTCATAAGGACAATGAGAAGTTGAAGTGACCATACACCATTGGTGAATGACTATTCCATCACCGAACTTAGTTTAGTCTGTTTTCCATCCAGTCCCATACAGTGTTTAATACTTCCTCTTTCTTGAGGTCATTGTGAGGCTCATGCTTGGTCTCGCTATGTGTAGTATAGACGATGAGGTCAGGGCGCTGTTCTGCTAGTGATTTGGAACCAATGGGAGAAGTGATGGGGTCGTCTTCTCCGTGATAAACCAAAAGGGGTAATTTGAGACGCGCTGTGTTGGTTAGAGCCCATATACCTTGGGTATATGCCTCACTAAATAACTTTACTGAGATTTTTCCAAATACTTTTGGGTCTTGGTTGTATGCGCCATTGACCACAGGGTCATTGGTGAGCATGTGCTGATCCAATCCATTGGACTGAGTGAAAGAAGGCCAAAATTTAGCTATTCTTTTGGCCAGATTTATTTTCCATGAGGGAGGGGTGTCTACCAGGCTCAACCATGGAGAGGATAAAATTGCGCCGCTGAGTTCGTTGGTATTGCGGAGCATACAATAATTGGCGACTAGGCCTCCTCCCATACTATGTCCGTAGAGAAACATCGGTGTTTCGTTGAATTCTGATCGAGCATACATCATGAGTTCTTCTACATCATCGAGTAGTACGTCATAACTAGACGCATGTCCTCTTTTGCCTTCAGAAGCCCCGTGTCCCCTTAGGTCAATTACATAAAAGGCAATTTGGTGCTGACCAAAGAATTGTGCGACGTGTTCGTACCTGCCGGAGTGTTCTCCTAGACCGTGGATCATGCAGACTAGCGCTTGTGGTTCATCTACTATGTATTCATATCCGGCTAGTTGTGTGCCGTCTTTGCTTATTATGGAAAACTCTTCTTTTTCTACCATGCGATTACTTACGATTGGCAAGATAGACACCCATCAAAACAATCACAATGCCGAGGTACTGGTAAATGTTCAATGTTTCACCATCAAGTAAGCCCCAGCCTATTGCTACGAGAGGGATGATGTAGGTACACGATGTAGCAAATACCGGGGAAGCGATTTTGACGAGTTTGTTGAAAATGAACATGGCGAGTGCTGTACCGATTACTCCCAGCACAGCGATGTACCCAAAAGCCCAAAGAAAGTTTGGGTTAGTACTGATTTTGGCTGTAAAACCCGTACCAAAAAATAAAACACTAGCACAGATCGGAAAAATGAGGAAAAACGATAGAGCTGTGATATCGAGGGCCTTGATCTCTGGCAAAAAGCTTTTGATGATGTTGGCATTGATGCCATACATAACAGTCGCAGCGAGTATTAGAAATCCATAATAATTGATTCCTCTCATGTCGAAATGGGCACCACCTAGCAAGATGAATAAGCAACCGATCAGTCCGATAACTATCCCGAAGCTGGCTGTTCGTGTCATTTTCAACTGGAAGAAGAGTATTCCAAAGAGAGTGACAAAAATGGGAGTAAATGAATTGATGACTCCTGTGATGGCACTATCGACTCTGGTTTGCGCCAAGGCAAATAACATGGCGGGGATATAACTACCGACCAAACCAACAATGAAAATATACGTGCGTTTTCGTCGTGGAACACGTCGAATGGCTTGTATTCCAAAAGGAAGTAAGGCAAGGGAAGCCATGAAGATGCGCAGCGTGCCGACTTCAGAGGGGGTGAAGAACAGCAATCCTTTTTTGATGAGGATGAACGAGCTGCCCCAAATCAATGAAATCAATCCCAGCAATATCCAAGAGAGGGTCTTATTGTTTGGCATGAAGTGTCGAGGCAGGGTTATGAATTCACAACATCCACTTCCCCAAACACCTCTCCTATTTCGTCCAGTACGGACAACGTCTCTTCAAAAGTGGGTGTTTCGACAAGGCGGGCACGGTAGGGTTTGACCCCTGGTATCCCACGAAAATAATTGGTGTAGTGTCTACGCATCTCGAAGATCCCTTTCTTGTCTCCTTTCCACTCTACGGAAAACTTCAAGTGAGATTTGACTGTCTCGATGCGTTGTTCGAGTGTAGGTGGTGGGAGAATTTCGCCAGTTGTGAAGTAGTGCTTGATTTCGTTGAATATCCAAGGGTAACCGATGGCAGCTCTTCCGATCATGATGCCATCTACGCCATAAGTATTTTTGTAGAGCTGGGCTTTTTGAGGTGAATCAATGTCTCCATTGCCGAAAATCGGTATATGGATGTCCGGATGGTTTTTGACTTCTTCGATAAACGACCAATCTGCTTCTCCCTTGTACATCTGGGCCCGAGTACGTCCATGAATGGTGAGCGCCTGAATGCCTACACCTTGGAGTCGTTTGGCTACTTCGAGGATTTTGATGGTATCATGATCCCACCCGAGACGGGTTTTGACTGTGACAGGTTTGTCGACACGCTTGACGATCTCTGCTGTCATTTCTTCCATCTTGGGGATGTCCAGGAGGATTCCTGCGCCAGCGCCTTTACAGGCTACCTTTTTGACTGGACAACCGTAATTGATGTCGATGAGCTCCGGGTTGGCCTCTTCGGCGATCGCTGCAGCTTCGCGCATGGATTCGATTTTGTCACCAAAGATCTGAATTCCAATCGGGCGCTCATAGTCGTAAATGTCTAGTTTTTGTAGGCTTTTGGCGGCATCTCGAATGAGGCCCTCTGAGGAGATAAACTCCGTATACATCAAGTCTGCACCGTTTTCCTTGCATACCGCTCGAAATGGCGGGTCACTTACATCTTCCATGGGAGCCAATAGCAAAGGAAAATCACCTAATTCTATATCACCTATTTTGACCATTTCTTCACGATTTGATTTGCAAAAAGATCACTCGAATAATACTTTTTGATTATTCGAATTATCAGAACATTTTTGCCACAAAGTTACGTGTATTCTGTGAGATTCAAATGGATTAGAAAATAGTCCACTCGAATTTGTCGTCTGAGTATACCTGTTCCATGACCCCCAGTATTATGACCGATTCGTCTTTCGTCAAAAAAATGCCTTTGCTACAGATACCAATTCTGATTGGTTACGCTGTGGGAGGATTATTTATTGGTCAGTTTCTTAGTTTGGTTTTGTTGGTTCCTTTGTCAGGAATGGGTGTGAAGGAGTTGTTGATGGCCATGCAGGAGTTGCCCAATCACCCAGAGTTAAAGGGGGGCATGTTGATGATGCAATTTGTGAGCGCTTTTATGGGCTTTGTTGTCGGGCCATTTTTGTATATCCATCAATTTGAGAAGCAGAAGTTGTTTGCGATCTTTCGAATGAGCAGTTTTAGTGGAGTACATGGGCTTTTGGTTGTGGGGACCGTATTGTCCTTTATTGTGGTGGATAGTGTGGTGATTGAGTGGAATGCCGATTTTGTTTTTCCAGAGCCATTTCAGTCTTGGGCCAAAGGAAAAGAAGAAGTCGCGGCAGCTCTGACCAAGTATTTGACGACCATGGATAGTGTACCTTATTTTGTAGCGGTATTTGTGATCGTGGCGATATTACCGGCCATTGGCGAAGAGCTCCTCTTTAGAGGCTTGATTCAAAAATATTTTGTCAAAGCGATCAAAAATCCCCATTTGGCCATTTGGCTCACTGCAGTGATGTTTAGTGCTTTTCATATGCAGTTTTTCGGGTTTTTCCCAAGGATGCTTTTGGGAGCCTTATTTGGTTATTTTTATTACTATTCAGGCAACTTACTTTATGCGATTTTGGCGCACTTTGTCAACAATGGCTTGACCATTGTGATGCTGTATCTGTACCAACAGCAAATTGTAGATTATGATATTGAAAATACCGAATCCATTCCTTTGGAAAGCGTGGGCATATTCGCTATTATAGGGATTGTACTTTTTGTACTATTTACAAAACAATTTAAAGAGAGCGCAACGCGATGACCGATTGGCAAAAGGTATATTCTGATAGGACCGAATACCGCGCCAATATCGTTGTCTCTGTGCTGGAGGACAAGGGGATTCAACCCGTGCTCATCAATAAAAAAGATGCAGCATATCAATTGGGTCAATTTGAAGTCCATGTAGTGGCCGATGATGTGATTCGGGCGATTAAGATTATAAAAGATGACATCAAATTCGAATAATAAGTTTGGCGATCTAGTCAAGCGATTGATTACGGGTATACTAGGAGCGGCATTTACGATATTTGTGGTGGCCTATGATCAATGGGGGTTTTTTGGTGCATTCTTGTTTTTGGCTGTCATGACTCAGCTTGAGTTTTATAAATTGATTCAAGCCAGTGGGATTATTCCTCTCAAAACCTACGGGACACTGATGGGTATACTCATTTTTACTTTGTTTTTTCTTGGGTCGTCAGGCCATGTACACGATACGGACTGGTTTTACATCATATTGCCATTGACCTCTGGTGTGTATTTTATCAAACTTTATAAGAAAGATGAGAAGAAGCCCTTTACCAATATCGCATTTACTTTTCTAGGGATATTTTATGTGGCTTTGCCTATTTCTTTGCTGAGCGTGGCGGCATTTTCGATGGGTCATTATAGTTATCAGATCATTATTGGCCTATTTTTAATCTTGTGGGCTAGCGATACGGGAGCTTATTTTGCCGGGATCCAGTTTGGTAAACGAAAACTATTTGAGCGTGTATCGCCAAAAAAATCCTGGGAAGGGAGTGTAGGTGGAGCTATTCTGTCATTGGTGTTTGCTGTAGGTGTGTCGTATTATTTTCATGATTTGGCTCGCTGGCAGTGGATCGTGATCTCGCTGATCATTATTGTCTGTGGCACGTATGGTGATTTGGTAGAGTCGTTGTTCAAACGCAGTATGCAGATCAAAGACTCTGGACGCAAACTGCCAGGGCACGGTGGGTTTTTGGACCGTTTCGATGGCTTGTTGCTGTCGGTTCCATTCATCGTGATCTTTCTCAAATTCTGCATGAAATACTGATAGGATTATTAGAATATAAAGCGTTTGTTTCTTTTTTTGAATGATTACATTTGTTTCATAACAAACAACAAACACAAAAATGGGATACATAGAACCTGCTCCGATCAAGGATAAAGAGAATCCTTTTGAGTCTATGATGTCTAGGTTTAATGTGGCCGCTGAAGCCCTCGGCCTAGACCAAGAAATCTACAATGTACTAAAGTCTCCGTACAAGCAAGCCATCGTATCATTGCCTGTGACCATGGATGACGGTTCGATTCGCGTATTCGAAGGTTACCGTGTCATTCACTCCAACATCCTTGGTCCATCCAAAGGAGGTGTGCGTTTTGATTTGGGGGTCAATCTCGATGAGGTCAAGGCCTTGGCGGCATGGATGACTTGGAAATGCGCCGTGGTGGACATACCCTATGGAGGTGCCAAAGGAGGTATAAAGTGTAACCCACGAGAAATGTCGGCAGGAGAAATCGAACGACTGACTCGGACGTATACTCAAACACTGATTGAAATATTCGGACCTGACCGGGATATTCCTGCTCCGGATATGGGGACTGGGCCGAGAGAGATGGCTTGGATGATGGATGAATATTCCAAATCACAAGGAATGACGGTCAATGCCGTGGTGACAGGTAAGCCGCTCGTACTAGGAGGGTCACTCGGTCGTACCGAAGCAACAGGACGTGGGGTGATGATTTCGGCTCTTGCTGCTATGGAGCGCAAGCATATCAACCCATTCAATGCCAAATGTGCGATCCAAGGATTTGGTAACGTCGGCTCATGGGCAGCACAGCTACTGGCTGAGCGTGGCGTCAAGGTAGTCGCGATCAGTGACATCTCTGGAGCGTACCACAACGACAATGGAATCAATATAGAAGAGGCGATAGCATACCGTGATGCTAATAACAGAAGCCTAGAAGGCTATGGAGGTGCAGAAAAAATCGATGGTGATGAGTTATTATTTTTGGACGTGGATGTGTTGATTCCTGCTGCTATGGAGGATGTAATTACCAAAAATAATGCTGCCAAGATAAAGGCGAAATTGATTGTCGAGGGAGCTAATGGCCCTACCTCTGCCAAAGCAGACGCTATCTTGATGGAGAATGATGTGATGGCTGTGCCTGACATTTTGGCTAATGCGGGTGGAGTCACGGTTTCATACTTCGAGTGGGTACAAAATAGACTGGGGTATAAGTGGACGCGTGAGCGTGTCAATCGTCGTTCGGACCGTATCATGAAAACTTCGTTCAACAAAGTATATGAGGTGTCTCAAGAATACAATGTATCTTTGAGAATTGCCGCATACATCGTAGCAATAGATAAAGTTTCAAACACTTATAAATACAGAGGAGGGTTCTAAAAAGAACCCTTTTTTACCTTTTTACTGACATGACTATACACAAGGAAGGCCGAAAAATACTCTTTATACTTCTTGCAGTACTATTTATCATCAACTATGTTGTGAGCACCTATTTGCCAGCTCAAACCTTAGTTCAGCAGATGACGCTTATCTCGAGCTTGCTTGTGTATTTGCTTGTATTGCAGTTTTTTAGAAACCCCAAATTTACGATTGAAATTCAAGACAACATGGTTTTGGCACCTGCTGATGGTAAAGTAGTCGTGATTGAAAATACAGTGGAGGGAGAGTATTTTAAGGATGAGCGCAAGCAGTTGTCTATCTTTATGTCTCCACTCAATGTCCATGTGTGTCGTACTCCAGTCGGAGGAGTGGTCAAGTACTTCAAATACCATGCAGGCAAATATCTCGTCGCGTGGCACCCAAAATCGAGCACCGAAAACGAGCGAACTACGATGGTAGTACAAAACCCTACTGGGACTGAAGTCTTAGTGAGGCAAATAGCGGGAGCTGTAGCCCGCCGTATCAAGTGGTACGCCAAAGAAAATGACCAGTTGGTACAAGGTCAGGAGTATGGCTTTATCAAGTTCGGCTCTCGGTTGGATGTGTTTTTGCCATTGGACGCAGAGATCAAAGTCTCGCTAGAGCAAAAGACCAAAGGAGGAAGGACAGTTCTTGCAGAGCTAAAATGATTAGGTTAGGTTTTTGAGGAGGATAATTTCTTTGTCCGTCAAAAATCTCCATTTTCCTCTTGGGAGATCTTTTTTGGTGAGGGAACCGTACATGGTACGGTCGAGCTTTTCTACCTCATAGCCGAAATTTTCGAAGATACGTCTTACGATACGGTTTCGACCGATGTGAATTTGCAAACCGATGTTCTTTTTGGTGGTATCCAAAATAGCAATATCACTGACGGTTACGGGACCATCGTCCAAGGTAAAGCCGTTGGCAATTTCCTCAAAATGGTTGGAGGTGAGTGGCTTGTCCAGTTCTGCTTGATAAATTTTCTTGATTTTGTAAGAGGGGTGCGTCATCTTTTGAGATAGTTCACCGTCGTTAGTGAGGAGTAGCAATCCTGTGGTATTTCTATCCAATCGTCCGACAGGGTAAATGCGTTCGTCACATGCTGTTTTGACCAAGTCCATTACCGTTTTTCGGTTTTCGGGATCTTCCATGGTACTGATGTAGTCTTTGGGCTTGTTGAGCAAGACGTATACGAAGTTTTGCGGACTGATCACTTTGCCGTTGAATTTGACCTCATCTTTTTGCTCGACTTTCATGCCAAGTTCCGTGACGACAGTCCCATTGATTTGGATGCGACCCTCCTGGATCAGCTTGTCGGCATCTCTTCGCGAACAGATTCCTGAGTTGGAGATGTACTTATTGATTCTCACCGGGTATTCGATGGATGTCTTTTTTGGAGTAGTGGTTTTGGGTTTTGAAAGCCTGTTTTTTCGTTGCATGATCAGATATTATCTGGCAAAGCTAGACAATAAGAAGCAGCTACTACGAGAAATTATTCTTGAGATTCACCGATCTCATTGTCTTTCTGCTCAAAGTCTTTGAGTGTGGGTAATTCACTGAGGCTATTGATGCCAAAGTAATCGATGAAATTTTGGCTGGTGCCGTAGAGGAGGGGGCGTCCCACTGTTTCGGATTTTCCTTTGATTTCGATGAGCTCTTTTTCGAGTAGCTTTTGGACAGAATAGTCACAATTTACGCCACGGATTTGCTCCATGTCTCCTTTGGTGACTGGTTGCTTGTAGGCAATAATCGAGAGAGTTTCGAGTGCAGAATTGGATAGTCTTTTTTTGGACTGTTGTTTGAGCAGTATGCCGATACTGGCCTGATAAGCAGGTTTGGTTAGAAACTGATACCCTCCCCCGCTTTGGATTGGCTCAAACGAATAGGAATCAGAGGCGTATTTGTCCTGTAGTGCCAAGATTGCCTCTTCTATATCTTTGAGGGGCACCTCCGCTTCGAACATCTCCGACAAACAGTCTTTTAATTCTTTGTCACTGATGGGTTTGGGCGAACAAAAAATGAGCGCCTCAATATGGTTGGACAAAAAATCCACTTAACTGTTTTGCTTCAATTTGGAGTCAATAGATAATGTCGTGTGTGGAACAGCCTTCAGCCTCTCTTTGCTGATGAGTTTTCCACTTTCTTTGCAGATACCATAGGTTCCGTTTTTGATTCTGATCAAGGCATTCTCCAAGTTTGTGATAAACTTTTGTTGTCTTGCAGCGAGCTGATTCAAGCTTTCTTTTTCTGCAGTATCCGCGCCATCTTCCAGTGTTTTTACGTTTCCGAAAGTACTGTCAGTACCAGAATCTTTACTCTTGGTCAATGACTGCTTGATGTAGTTAAGCTCGTTCCAAGCTTTTTCTAGTTTGTCGTTGATCAAGGTTTCAAATTCTTTCAGCTCATCCGCGGAATACCTGGTTTTCTCTCCGTTGCTCATAATTGTCGTTCTTAGTTTTTGAACCTTTGCGCTAATCTAATTCAACACATTTGAAAAGTAAAATGAAAATCAACCCCTAATTGATTAATTATCCACAACTTATTCTCTTAGATACAGTGACTTAACGCTATGATTATTGTCTTTAACGTATCCACGGAGGATTAAGTATAGCTTGTTCTCGAACTTTTGGACGAGCGGGCGGTAAATGTGTTATGATTAGGTATATAAGTAAAAAAACCTGATGAGCGCTCATGTATGGTAAACGGCACATCAGGTTTATGGGGAGAATCTATGTCATGTCAATCGGTGAGACGAAAGGCCACATAGAGTTGTGCGACGGAGTTTCTTGAATTTTCGAGGGTGAAGTCAGCCAGGTCGCTTTCCGCGATTTCTGCGAGACCGTAGTTGTAGCGTGCACCAACCATGAAGGATTCGAGCTGATAGCTGAGTCCTCCAGCTAGGCCGTAATCGAAACTCTTGAAATTGTCTCTATCTAAGTCATCTTGGTCGTTGAGATCATCGCCGGAGGCTTTGTACCCAGCGTCTACCAGATAGGACCCATAGGGGCCAACTTCGAGGGCCAGGTGTTCAGTGAGATGAAAACCAAACATGACGGGTACGTCGATGTAGTACAGGTTGAGTTTGAGGTCTCCAGAAGAACCCAATACGTCATAGTCGTACTTGACGCCTTTGGTAGAAAACAAGATTTCTGGCATGACAAAGAATCGTTCTCCAGTTCGGATCTTGGAGTAGAAACCTGCTTGCCAGCCGAGACGCATGTCCTGGTCGTCTATTTCATTTTGAATGAGGGTACTGAAGTTCATGCCTCCTTTTACCCCTGCGTCTACATCTTGTGCTCGGGCCATAGGTCCCGCAGAGACTATCAATATCAGTGTGGCTACATAAGCCATGATTTGCTTATTCATATGTGTGGGTTTTGGTGAAAAAATGCGGATGTAGCGCTACTCTCTACCCGTAGATCACAAATTATGCGAAAGGGTTAAAATGCAATGCGCTTACTTCCATTGTCGTGAGAAGTAGTGAAAAAAGCATACCAATTCGTTTTTGTTGGCTTATTGGTGTTTTGTGGGATTAAATTGAAGGTTAGAATGTATCTAGTTTTCCCGATATGGGAAAGCTTTTCCACAGGTTGTAATGCGTAGTTGTTTTTGTGCTGGAATAAGCCTAATTAGCCCAGCCTTCTCGGTCCAAGCTGCGGTATTGGATCGCTTCGGCGAGGTGTTCGATTTGGATGTCTTGTTTGCCAGCCAGATCTGCAATTGTTCGCGAGACTTTAAGTATCCGGTCGTAGGCTCTGGCGGAAAGTCCGAGCTTTTCCATGGCTGTTTTGAGCAGTGCTTTGCCTGGTTGATTGATTTGACAGATGGCTTTGACCATCTGGGAGTTCATCATGGCGTTGTTGAATATCTCTGGGTGATCTTTGAAGCGCTCGGCTTGGATGAGCCGTGCTTCGATGACACGTTCGCGTATCTCATCGCTGCTTTCGGATTTTCGATCTTCGGTCAGTTGGTCAAAGGAGACAGGAGTCACTTCTACATGGAGGTCTATCCGGTCGAGCAGAGGCCCGCTGACTTTGTTGAGGTACTTTTGTACTACGCCTGGTGCACAGGCGCATTCTTTTTCGGGGTGGTTGTAGTAGCCACAGGGACAGGGATTCATGCTGGCAATCAGCATAAAGTTGGCTGGGAATTCGATGGAAATTTTTGCGCGTGATATGGTGACTTTTCGTTCTTCTAACGGTTGTCTCATTACCTCAAGTACGGTGCGTTTGAACTCCGGCAACTCGTCCAAAAATAGCACACCATTGTTGGCAAGTGAGATTTCGCCGGGTTGTGGGATGCCTCCCCCTCCTACCAAGGCCACATCACTGATGGTGTGGTGGGGGGCACGAAAAGGGCGCGTGGTGATGAGTGATGAGTTTTCTTTGAGGTGGCCTGAGACCGAATGTATCTTGGTGGTCTCTAGGGACTCTTGTAGAGACAAAGGAGGGAGTATGGATGGGAGGCGTTTGGCCAACATGGTCTTGCCAGCTCCTGGGGGGCCAATCATGATGACGTTGTGCCCTCCCGCTGCTGCGATTTCTAGGGAGCGTTTGATGTTTTCTTGTCCTTGTACGTTGGCAAAGTCGGCACTGTACTCGTTGATATGAGACTGAAACATGTCCCGCGTGTCATAGACGAGAGGTTGTATTAGAGCTTTGCCAGTCAAGTGTCCGATGGCTTCTGGGAGTGTTTCTACTCCAATGATATCAACTTTGTCCACAATGGCCGCTTCGGAGGCATTTTCTTTGGGCAGGATAAGTCCTTTGAATCCTTTTTTCCTTGCTTCGATGGCTATGGGTAGGGCGCCTTTGATAGGCCTGATTTTCCCATCAAGGGCTAGTTCTCCCATGATGATGTAATCCTCTATGGCAGGGATGATGATTTGGTCTGAGGCACGGAGTATACCCAGAGCGATGGGTAAGTCGTAGGCAGAACCTTCTTTTTTGATATCCGCTGGGGCGAGGTTGACGATGACCTTTTGACGAGGCATGGTGTAACCATTTTGCTTGAGGGCTGATTCGACTCGGTGTTCACTTTCTTTGACAGCTGAATCAGGCAGTCCGACCATGAAAAAGTGGAGGCCAGAGATGATGTTGACTTCAATGGTTATTAGGTGAGCATCTACGCCGTAGACGGCACTGCCATATGTTTTTGCGAGCATAGTAGGTTCTTCAGGGTTGGTGGTTAGCTGCTGAAGCAGTTTTTACGCTTTTCTAAATATAGATTATTTCCTGTGGTTTATTGGATGTTGGCTTTTGGATTTTTTTTCTTTTCCAATTCTGAAATTCGCTTCTTCAATTGACGAATGTGAAGGTTTTCGATGATCAAAACACTGAGAAAGAGTACCAGACCAATGCCGCCTAGTTTGAGTACGAGTTTCATCAGGCCTACCCAGGTATCTACAAAGTCCCATTTCCAATGGAGGACGAGATTTTCATGAGTCACTGCGACAAACGTACAAATTAGAAAGTAGGTGATGTAAATCCCGTAAAGTAAAGGCTTAATTTGTTTCATTTGATGTCGAATATTGCTTGGAGTAATCTAGGCTATTACGGGTTTTCTCGTCTTTTCAATATAGTGAATATTCTGTTAATTCTTGTCGACTTGTTTTTCATAATAGCGACACATAAGTGTCAAACTGCATTCATTGCACTTGGGTTTTCTAGCCAAGCAAATGTAGCGACCATGTAGAATCAGCCAGTGGTGTGCTTTGGGGACATGCTCTTCGGGAATATGGCGGACGAGCTGTTTTTCTACTTCGAGTGGGGTCTTGGCAGTTTGGGTAACTAGACCAAGACGTTTGGATACACGAAACACATGAGTATCTACGGCCATGGTTGGTTGGTTGAATACCACTGACGCGATGACATTGGCAGTTTTGCGGCCTACACCGGGTAGTTTTTGGAGGTCTTTGATGTCGGAGGGTACTTCAGAATGAAAGTCTTCGACGAGCATTTTGGCCATACCGAGCAGGTGTTTAGTCTTGTTGTTGGGATAGGAAATCGATCGTATATAGGGAAACAATTCGTCGAAATTCGATTGGGCGAGTGCCTCGGGAGTGGGGAAGGTTTCGAAAATGGCTGGAGTCACCATGTTGACACGCTTGTCGGTGCATTGGGCACTGAGAGCTACAGCTACTATGAGTTGGTAGGGGTTTTCGTAGTGTAGTTCTGTTTCTGCTTCAGGGCTGTGTTGACTGAAGTGCTCTATGAAAAATTGATACCGCTCCTTTTTGTTCATGTTTCGAAATTAACTCTGATTTGTGCCATTGCAAAATCAGAATTAGCCTAGTGTACGGATGGGAACAAGGGCTCCCTATGTGTTGGAATTAGGAGGAGTGCTCATGATAGCACAAGAGTCAGTCTGGGGAATAATTGAGGGAATATTGAAGAATCGAATTGGCACTTTGGTCTGAGGGGTTGAGTAGTAGTCGGTCTAGAATACGTGTATCAATCTGCAATAGAGAGAGGGCTTCTTCTAGTTCTGGGTTGCAAAGGATTGCTTGTTGTATTTGTTGGTCTTCGTCAGCGGAGGTTTCTCCATATATGAATCGTATAAGGTCAGTTTCGGTAGACAGATTGATCATAGTCAATATTCAATTTTTGCATTTTCTTGCGCAAATTAATCAAAGCATATCGCATGCGTCCGAGTGCAGTGTTGATACTGACCTGGGTAGTTTCAGCGATATCCTGAAAACTCATTTGCATGTAGTGCCTCATGATGAGCACCTCCTTTTGAGTTTCTGGCAATTCTTGTACCAGTGTTTTCAAAAGGGCATTGGTATCTTGTTTGATGTGTTCTGATTCTACCGAACTTTCGGCAAAATCGAGTGTATTGAACACACCACTTCCATCTTCCATTACAATTTTTGGGTAGCGCTTTTCTTTTCTGAAAAAGTCAATCGCTAGATTGTGTGCGATTCTTAGTACCCATGGTAGAAACTTCCCTTCTTCATTGTATTTACCTGTTTTGATCGTACGTATTACTTTGATAAATGTGTCTTGAAGCAAGTCTTCAGCGACATATTTGTCTTTGACGATCAGATATATGGTAGTAAATACACGCGATTTGTGCCGTGACACTAATTCTTCAAATGCTGTTTCGTTTCCGTTTTTGTAATGTGACACCAATAGGCTATCACTGACACCTACATTATTCATTTTACCTGCGCTTTTAACGTAACCTTCTGAATCATATTGTTTGGTCAGGTTCAGATTGTTTGAATTACAGGTGTTATTCTTATTAAATCTACTCATAACTGTCTAGGTCTCCAATGGTTTATGAATGTTAAATTAGATTCTAGGCTAGAAGGCTGCCAAAAGATTCGATCAGTGAATGGCCTCATTCGATCAATAGGCTTATTTGGAACTTTATCTGCTTTGAGGTGTTTTTGAAAGAGAAACAAACACGAATAACGATGAAAGCAATCTGGAACGAACAAGTTTTGGCACAAAGTGATGACACTCTGGTGGTGGAGAACAACCACTATTTTCCTATTGAATCTATTCACTCGGAGTTTTTCACGAAAAGTGATACACATACTACCTGTCCATGGAAGGGTCAGGCGAGCTATTATACAATAGAGGTGAAGGGTGAGATCAATGTGGATGCAGCCTGGTACTACCCTGATGCGTCTAAACTTGCCAAGCCCATCGAAGGGTATGTGGCGTTTTGGAATGGGGTGAATGTAGTGGATTAGTTTGCTATTGGATTGTTTTCAGTGCTTGCAGGAGTTTGTTGATATCTCGGGCGTCGTTGTATAGGTGTGGCGATACTCTCAAGAAGGAGCCTCTCATGGAAGCACTGACACGATGTGTTTTGAGGGATTGGTTGAGGGTAGTGATTTTGTGCTCGGGAATTTGGATACCAAATAGGTGACTAGCTCGGTGGCCGGGGTCTTCGAGATATAGGCCCATCTCTTTGATTTCGGTGATGGCGGGTGCTATGAGTTGCTGACAATAGCTTTGTATTTGGACGGGTTGCCATCGTAGGACTTGTTTGAGTGCGGCGATGATCATGGGGTTGAGGATGAAGTTGCTTTTTTCTCCCACGCCGTAGCGTACTGCTCCGGCTTGATAGTCTTCTTGGTAGTTGACTAGCTCGGCGAAATTCTGACTATCGATTCGGTTGATCCAGTTTTGTTCGATAGGTGTGCCTTGATCGAATATTTCTCCATAATAGGCGATTCCTGAGCTGTAGGGACCAAGAAGCCATTTGTACCCAGCGACAATGAGCGCATCGGGGCGAATCTCTTGTACATCGAAGGGGAGAGCGCCGATGGATTGTGTCCCATCGATGATAAGGGCCGCTCCTACTTCGTCACAGCGTTTACGAAATGCCAACAAATCAAATAGGGAGCCGTCTGCCCAGTGTACGTGCCCTAAGGCTACTACACGTGTGTTGGTATCTATGGCTTCCAATAATCTTTCGTTCCAAAGTTTGCCCCGGTGAACGGTAGTGTCTGGCGCTTCGATGATGCGTAGTTCTGCTTGATGGGCTTGACAAGATTGGACCCACGGGTATACATTGCTGGGAAACTGGCCGCCAGCGAGGATGACATTGTCGGCTTTGTGGATGGGGAGGTTGTGTACTACATTGGCGATTCCGTAGGAGGCTGAGGGGATTAGGGTGATGCGGTTTTTGTCAGGGGAATGTATGAGTTGTGCATAGAGGGTTTGAATTGTCTCTACGTCGTGAAAGAAGTCGTCCGGTGTGATGCGGTTGGGTTGTCGTTTTTTGGATAGGCCTATGCGCCCTGCTTTTTCTACTGTTTTTGACAGAGGAGCCATGTATGCGCAATTGAGGTAGGCATACTTTTTATTGAGTTGAAACTTCTTCTTTTGACACTTCATTTTTGAGCGATGCTGGTTAAATTGAGACTACATGACGAAAATACTCTTATTCGATAGCAAAGGCAAAGCAGAGAAGATCGTGGGGCTTCACAAAATTGTCAAGTTGCAAATTGATGATGTGCGGTTTTGTTTGACAAGGAATGGCGAGAACTATTTTGCCTTTGAAGAGAAATGTCCACACATGAGTGAGGATTTGAGCAAGGGGAGAATCAACCCCTACGGGGAGGTCGTCTGTCCTTGGCATGACTACCGTTTTAGTTTGGCCACCGGAGAAGAAACTAAGAATAGATGTGTAGACTTGAAAAGGTACGCTGTGTTTTGGGAGGAAGGAGGGCTTTATGTTGAAATTTGATGAGAGTCAGTCTAGTACATCCGCTTTTCGGGTTGAGACGACCAAGTCATCAAACCAGATGTAGCAATCTGCATCAGGCGCCCAATCCTGTCCTGCTCCTCCATGAAATGTTGAGAAATAGAAGTTGTCAATGAGGCTGCCGTCGTTCACAAAGCGTAGGCCCGTCTTGCTTAACACTTGCTGTCCATTGACCCATATTTCTATCTCGCCGTTTTTCTTATTTCCAGAGTTGATTTTTACACGTTCTGTGATGTGGTACCATTTTTCTTTTTCAAATACCACTTGTTTGTCCTCTATCATGAGGGGGATGTCTTCGCCATATTTGCCAGGTTTGTCCATATGGTAGAGATAGAGTACTGCCTTTCCATTTGTTCGCCACATGAGGCGAGCGGTGAAGCCATTGGTACCATCGCAGTGTTGTCCGCCGCTGCAGTTTTTGTTTCCGGCTAGGCCGGGCAGTTTCCCTCCTTCGTGCTTTCCTCCCCAATCAAAGTTGTCGCTGAAGTAGAGCCAGTAGGAAGCATAGACGTTTTTCTTTCCGTCAAAATGCAAGGCTGCTTGCGCTCCTGTTTGAGAAGGGCCTACTCCACCTTTAGGGTATTGGACACGAATCGAATTGTGCCCCGAGTGAGATATGCTACTATCTATGATCACTCTTGCTTGATCAAAGCCATCGGTCCAGTTCAGTTTGAATCCGTCTGCTTTTAGACAGGCCTTGGTGTATTCTTTGTGGTTTGGCCACCCTTCGAAGCTTGTGGAATAGATCCGCTGGGAATATACATTGAGAGACAGGAGGTAAAGTACGCTGAGCGAAACCCCGTGTTTGAGCAGCCAAACCATGGTTAGTCTATATCTGGAAGGACGTAGTCCGTAAAGACACTGGGCTCAGCCATGGTTTTTTCGATTTCTTCGGCTTTTCGTGGGGCACGAATGGATAGGTTTTCACAACCGTCTTCGGTGACGAGGTAGTCATCCTCTATGCGAACAGGTATGTTCCACCATTTTGGATCGGTAGGACTGCCTTCTGGGATATAGATGCCGGGTTCGATTGTGATGACCATGTTGGGCTGGAGGAGGTCATAAATCCCTTTGTCATGGACATCTAATCCGATGTGATGGCAGCAGCCGTGAGGATAGTAGCGGTTGCGCCCAGTTTCTGGGTTTACGATGTCTTTTTCACTGGTGCTTTTGTAAAGGCCGAGCTCGACAAGTCTATTGTTGACAATCTCAGCGGTGATGTCATAGAGTTTGTAGAAAGGTAAGCCAGCTTTGCAGGAATCGGCCGCTGCTTGTTGTGCATCGTATACGATATCGTAGATTAGTTTTTGTTCAGGACTAAAAGTACCGTTGACAGGGATGGTACGTGTGACGTCAGCCGTATAGCCATGGTATTCAGCCCCCAGATCCATGAGTATGAGTTCGCCATCCTCGATGGCTGGTTTGTAGTTGTCGATGTAGTGAAGGACGCATCCGTTGTGTCCAGCACCGACGATACTAGGGTAGCCTTCGTATTCAGCGCGGTACTTTTTGTAGATGAATTCATGCATGCCCTGTACTTCGGTCTCTGACATACCCGGCTGCATGGCTTTCATGACTTCTACTTGGCCGATGGCAGATATATTGATGGCTTTGCGGAGGAGGTCGAGTTCATCTTCGGTTTTGATTTCTCTCAATTCGGTCATGAAAAAATCCAAGAGAGCAACGTCCAGATTGTTGGGTTGTGCTTCGACCATTAGTTCGCCCTGATTGTAGCCTATCTTTTCTTTGAACTGCGCGATGAGGTCGTAGAGATCTCCTTCTTCGTTGGTGTCTCTTACATCGTTTTCAAAATCATAGAATAAGACCTTGTCAAATTTCGAGAAGTCTAGGTTGAATTTGCCGAACTGGGTTCCTTCGAATGCCGCATCGATGGCTAGGACTTCTTTGGCTCCTTCTTGTCCTAGCCTTCCCCCTTCGTAGAGCTCCATGAGTGCGTTGTGTTCTCTGACGAAGATGATTTCATCAAACTTTTTGCCCTTGACTTTTTGTTCGTCTTTGAAAACCAACAAGACGGCATGGGGCTCGCGATGACCTGTGAGGTAGTAGAAGTTGGGGTCTTGATGGTAGACATAGTTGACGTCATTGGCTCGGTTGCGGACGGGTCCAGAGAATACCACAGCGACGGAGTTTTCAGGCATTTTTTTTCTTAGTGCGGCGCGGCGTTCTGCGTGAAACTCACTGGACAAGTAGTCTGTAGGCTTCTGAGCAAGGGAGACAAAATTTAGGAGGATAAGTGAAGCGAGAGCGAGATGTTTCATAGAGCTAATATAAACAGGCGATAGGATCATGTCAATCTAAAATACGTAAGCGGTCAAAATACCAAGGTCATAAAAAAACCCTGACTCGTCACCGAGTTAGGGTTTTTTCATTATTCATAATACAGTTGCTTAAGCTGCAGTTTTGATGTTTTCTTTTTTGACCGATACTTCGAGTCGTTTGATATGGATCAAGCCTAGTTTGTCCAACACCCACATTACGACATAGGTAGGGTCTATTTCGTGCCATCTGACGCCACCAAAATTGGCTCTGTTGCCATGTTTGTGGTGGTTGTTGTGGTAGCTCTCTCCCATCATCAAGAAGTCCACGGGCAACATGTTTTTGCTAGTGTCACCGACTTTGAAGTTGACATATCCATACACGTGAGCAAACCAGTTGATGATGGCACCGTGGATAGGAGCCATCAAGAAGGCTACCGGTAGTGCCAACCACTGCCACCATGCGGTAGCAAAAGTATAGAAATACCCTATATAAAATGCGGACCATGCAAGTCTAGAAAACCAAGATCTAGCAAACTTGTCAAATGCAGGCCATTCGGGTACACCTTCTGTGAATCTGCTTTCGACCTCTATTTCTTTATTGGTGATGGCAGAGTAGGTTGTCTTCGTTCTCCACATCATGGCAAATAGGTTTGCATCATATTTGGGAGAGTGTACGTCTTTTTCTGTGTCGGCATACGCGTGGTGCATTCTGTGCATGACGCCATAGCCATATGCACTTAGGTAATTTGACCCTTGGAATGCCCAAGTCAAGATGAAACAAATCTTTTCGCCAAGCTTAGACATGGTGAACGATTGGTGTGCTGAATATCTGTGAAGAAAGAAGGTCTGGAAGAAAAGTCCTCCGTACCATAGCACGAGCATAAGTATTAAAATTTCCATTTTTTTCTTGTTCGATTCTATTGTAAGACAAGCTCGATCCGGATTTGTGACAAAAAGCAGAAAATATTTTTCATTATTTCACATTCAGCTAAAATTCGTCCTCGTATGTCTATTTTTGCTTGCCCATCAGCTGACGGGCGTTTTGCAAAATTACCTCATCCTAGATGAACTGCCAAAAAACATATTGCCCATGGTGAAGTACAATATTGACGAGTTAGATCCTAAAAATTTCATCCTTGTCAAAGGCGCTAGAGTCAATAATTTGAAGAACTTAAGTGTCGCTATCCCGAGAAACAAACTTGTGGTGGTCACTGGGTTGTCAGGTTCGGGCAAGTCCTCCTTCGCTTTCGATACACTTTTTGCAGAAGGGCAGAGAAAATACGTCGAGAGTCTGAGCTCGTATGCGAGGCAGTTTCTTGGGAGGATGGAAAAACCCGAGGTGGATTACATCAAGGGGATCTCACCAGCGGTAGCCATTGAGCAAAAAGTAAACACACGAAACCCCCGATCTACGGTAGGGACAAGTACCGAAATATACGATTATCTCAAGTTGCTCTTTGCGAGAATTGGAGAAACGATCTCCCCGATCAGTGGACAGGTAGTCAAGAGAGATACAGTCACGACAGTAGTCAATGCCATTCATGCTCATCTTGAAGGGGAAAAGTTCATGATTGCGGCTCCCCTGGCTATACATGAGGGGCGCACATTGGAGGAGGAGCTCAACATCCTGCTCAGCAAGGGCTTTACTCGTGTACTGATCAAAGGAGAAATGCAGCAGATCGAAGAATTAGATCCGCAAAAATTGAAAGCAGGAGATGTAGAGATATTGATAGATAGACTCAGTGTCAATTCAAGTGATGAGGATGCGACGTTTAGACTCTCAGATTCTGTACAGACGGCTTTTTTTGAGAGTAATGGTTCGTGCCACGTCCACTTTCGTGGAAAGGACGTCTTACGCTACTCGGACAAGTTTGAACTGGATGGGTTGTCATTCGAAGAGCCTTCTGTCAACCTCTTTAGTTTCAACAATCCATATGGGGCTTGTCGCAAATGTGAGGGTTTTGGAAAAGTGCTAGGGATTGACCCAGACTTGGTGATCGCTGACAAGAACCTGTCGGTATTTGAAAATGCTATTGTGCCTTGGAGAAGTGAGACAATGAAAAAGTGGCTCAAGCCGCTAATAGATCTGGCACATGAATTGGATTTTCCGATCCATAGGCCAGTCAAAGAGCTTACCGAAGAGCAAATGGAATTGCTTTGGGAAGGCCACGGTGCATTTGAGGGGATACATGCTTTCTTTGCGTTCATCGAATCTCAGTTGCACAAGATTCAGTATAGGGTACTTCTGTCACGCTACCGTGGCAAGACCACGTGTCCAGATTGCAAAGGTACTCGTTTGCGCAAAGACGCCAACTTTGTAAAAATTGGTGGCAAGTCCATTTCCCAATTGGTATTGATGCCACTGAGTGAGGCGAACCGTTTTTTTTGCGAACTCGAACTGAGCGACTATCAGCAAGAGGTAGCCAAGCGAATCCTAAAGGAAATCCAAAACCGTCTTGCGTATATGGAGGAGGTTGGTTTGGGTTATTTGACACTCAACCGGTTGACAGCTACCCTATCAGGTGGCGAATACCAACGCATCAAGTTGGCCACATCTCTAGGTAGCGCATTGGTGGGGTCTATGTACATTCTTGATGAACCAAGTATCGGGCTGCACCCGAGAGATACGGAGCGCTTGGGGAATGTGCTCATGACACTTCGCAACCTTGGCAATACCGTGGTGGTGGTGGAGCATGAGGAAGAGGTCATGCGTCGTGCGGATCAAATCATCGATATTGGGCCTGCGGCTGGTGTGCATGGAGGAGAGCTGGTCTTTCAAGGAGGATGGGACGAGATACTCAAAGAGGAGAAGTCGATTACGGCTCGATTCCTAAACGGGAAAGAAGAAATACCCGTGCCTAAATACCGGAGAAAATGGAATCATAGTATCGATCTATACGGTGCACGAGAAAATAACCTCAAGGAACTGGACGTGAAGATTCCTCTGGAGGTATTGACTGTCGTGACGGGTGTCAGTGGCTCAGGGAAGTCTACGCTGATTCGAAAAATCTTGTATCCAGCGCTGGGCAAGATGTTTGGGGTGACGGGTGAAGAAACGGGGAAATTTTCTGGATTGGATGGAGACTACAAGATGATCCAAAAACTGGAGATGATTGACCAAAACCCTTTGGGTAGAAGTTCGCGCTCCAACCCAGTGACCTATGTCAAAGCGTACGACGGTATACGTACTTTGTTTGCAGAGTTGCCTCTGGCAAAGCAGCGTGGTTTGAAACCATCGCATTTCTCCTTTAATGTCGAGGGGGGGCGATGTGAGACATGTCAAGGAGAAGGTGAAGTGAAGATCGAGATGCAGTTCATGGCGGATCTGCACTTGACCTGTGACGAATGCAAAGGCAAGCGTTTCAAAGAAGAGGTTTTGGCTATAGAGTATAAGGACAAGAATATCTCTGATATATTGGAATTGAGCATAGAAGAGAGTTTGGACTTCTTTGCCGACCAGAAAGCAATAGTTTCCAAACTCCAACCTCTTTATGATGTAGGTTTGGGTTATGTCAAATTGGGACAAAGTTCCAACTCCTTGAGTGGTGGGGAAGCACAGCGGGTCAAGTTGGCCTTTTTTCTCGGTAGAGGACAGGCTGCCCAAAAGGAAAAAATCTTGTTCATATTTGATGAGCCTACGACGGGTTTGCATTTCAAAGACATCGAAAAACTCCTGGCTTCCATCAATGCGCTTGTGGATCAAGGCAATACGGCGATCATTATTGAGCACAATATGGAGATCATCAAATCGTCGGACTGGATCATTGATCTCGGTCCTGATGGAGGAGACCAAGGAGGCAACATATGCTTCGAAGGGACACCCGAAGAGATGGTCAAAATCAAGGGTAATCATACGGCAAAGTATCTCCGAGAGAAGTTGGAGTAGAACTGTGGTCCAGACCAATATTGCTTCATTCTGAAAGAGAACTTCGCCGACTCACTATATATTTGGGAGTATGAAAACACAAACGGGTCTTCAGCTCCTCCACAATCATCTGGATCACATCCAAGGCAATGTGGCTTACCTCTGTCACGCTGCATCGGTTGACGAAAATTACACACACGGCATAGAGACGATCAAAGATCTGTTTGGGTCTCGTCTCAAGAAACTTTTCTCCCCACAGCATGGGATTTTTGCTGATGTTCAGGACAACATGGTGGAGACGGATCATTTTGTACACGGGTACTATCAGTTGCCAGTCTATAGCCTCTACTCTGATACACGCAAACCAACGGCAGATATGCTGGCTGGGATTGATCATGTGATTGTCGATTTGCAAGATGTAGGTACCCGAGTGTATACCTATATCTATACGTTGATTTACATGATGGAGGCTTGCGGTGAACAAGACATAGAGGTTATCGTACTCGATCGCCCTAATCCAATCGGAGGTGCGGCGGTCGAAGGAAATGTGCTCGATATGAATTTTCGCTCTTTTGTGGGGAGGTATCCGATTCCTATGCGGCATGGCCTGACGATGGGTGAAGTTGCCATGATGGCACGTCAGCACTGGGGGGTGATCTGTGACTTGCGTGTGATCAAGATGTCTGGCTGGGAGCGTCAGATGCATTATTGGCATACGGGATTGCCATGGGTGCTGCCTTCTCCGAACCTGCCAAATGTCGAGACCGCATTTACTTTTACAGCGACAGTGATTTTCGAAGGGACCAATGTCTCGGAGGGTCGTGGGACGACCAAGAGCCTTGAGACAATTGGCCATCCAGCTATCCAAAATTATGATTTACTTCCTATTTTGGAGGCAGCCTTTGCAAAGTCAAATTTAGCAGGGTTTGTTCTGCGTCCGTTATCATTTTTGCCTACCTTTCAAAAGCATGCGGGAAAGCTGTGTCATGGGTATCAAATCCATGTGACAGATTATCATGCGTTTCAGCCATGGCGTGTAGGTCAGCTGATTAATCAAGTGCTTTACCATCAGATGGGAGGAGAGTTTCTTTGGAAGCAGCCCCCCTATGAGTACGAAGAACAGCTCTTGCCTATAGATATCTTGAATGGCACAGACCAAGTGAGAAAATGGATCGAATCCAAGGGGGAATTTGACGAATTGGTCGATCTAGAGACACAAGGTATGGACACGTATCAAAACATGCGAAAAGACATATTAATGTATTGATCTGATTTCGAGTGTGTTCTTTATTATCACTAATTTTGGCCTAGCTTGACAACAGCCCATAGTTCTTAGAAAATATCCGATATGACATCAAAAACCAATTCCAAAACCATCATAGTGTCCAACCGTCTGCCCGTGAAAGTGGTCAGAAAAGAAGGGGAGGATTTAGATTTTCAACCGACAGAAGGAGGTCTCGCTACGGGTTTGGGCTCGATTTACAAAAGTGGAAACAACGTATGGATCGGTTGGCCTGGAGCTACCCTTGTGTCAGAGCAAGAAGAGAAAAGTACGACAGAAATACTCGAATCTCAGAGTATGTATCCAGTCTTTTTGACTGATGAGGACTTGGAGCTTTATTATGAGGGTTTTTCCAATGAAACTTTGTGGCCCAACTTTCATTATTTCAATCAGTATTCCATTTTTGATGAGCGTACCTGGGAGTCTTATAAAGCAGTCAATCAGAAGTTTGCAGATGCAGTACTGTCACAAGCCAGTGAGGAAGATACCATCTGGGTCCATGATTACCAACTGCTACTTGTGCCTGCTCTCTTGCGCAAAGAAAAGCCAGACTTGAAGATTGGCTTTTTTCTACACATACCTTTTCCATCTTATGAGTCGTTTCGTCTCTTGCCGTTTCGCCGAGAGTTACTTTTGGGGATGTTGGGTGCTGACTTTTTGGGATTTCATACCTACGACGATACGAGACATTTTTTGTCGTCTGCCAATCGCTTGGCAGGTATAGGCAATAATCACGGAATCATCAATTACAACAACCGTCAGATCATGGCGGATGCTCTTCCTATGGGGATTGATTATGAGAAGTACAGCTCGACGGCTTCTGAACCAGAAACGATAGAAAAGGAGGTCCAATACCGTACTGCAATTGGCACACCCCAGATGATGCTGTCGATAGATCGTTTGGATTATTCCAAAGGGATCCCGCAGCGCGTCAAGGCCTTTGAGCAGTTTTTGGTTGAGTATCCACAGTATAGAACGAAAGTTTCGCTCGTGATGATCGTGGTACCTTCGAGATATCAAGTAGGCAAATACAAAGAACTCAAGGAAGAAATTGACCTACTAGTGGGTAGAATCAATGGCCAGTTTGGGCGACTGAGCTGGACTCCCGTACACTATTTTTTTAGGTCTTATCCGCTCAATGCTTTGTCGGCATTTTACCGTATGGCGCATGTAGGCTTTGTGAGCCCTCTCCGTGATGGAATGAACTTAGTAGCCAAAGAGTTCATCGCCAGTAAACTGGAGAAAAAGGGTGTTTTGATATTGAGTGAAATGGCTGGAGCATCCAAAGAGCTATCCGATGCGATTTTGGTCAACCCAAACAACCGCGCGCAGATGGTGAGAGCGATCAAGGATGCTCTAGAAATGAGCGAAGAAGAACAAATCAGCCGTATGACGGTGATGCAAGAGACACTCAAGAGATACAATATATATCACTGGGTGGATTTGTTTATGAGTCGATTGGCTCATGTCAAAAAACAACAACTCGCGCAGAAAACCAAAAACATCGATTCGAAAACTATCGAGGGTATTCGCAAGGACTATCTGCAAGCTAAGCAGAGGTTGTTGTTCTTAGATTATGATGGGACATTGACGGGGTTTCACCCAGATCCGCAACTAGCCGTGCCTAATGAGGAACTCTATCAGATTCTTGACCAATTGATCGAAAAGGAAAATACACGAGTGGTTATCATCAGTGGTCGGGACAAAAACACATTGCAGAAGTGGTTTGACAATAGACCTATTGACTTGATTGCAGAGCATGGTGTATGGCTGAGACAAGTTGGTGGAGATTGGGAGACGATCACTCATCTTACCGATGTGTGGAAGGGTGACATCAAGGACGTCCTTGAAGGCTATGTCAACCGTACGCCTGGTTCGTTTATCGAAGAAAAAGATTATTCTCTAGTTTGGCATTACCGAAAGGTAGAAACAGGACTTGGAGAGTTGAGAACCAGAGAATTGATGAGTCACCTCAAGTATCTCACATCTAACATGAATCTTCAGGTTTTGGAAGGAGATAAGGTCATGGAGATCAAAAGCACAGAGGTGAACAAAGGGAGAGCTGCGGCAAGCTGGCTCAAGCGCTACACTGCAGACTTTGTTTTGGCGATAGGAGATGATTGGACGGATGAGGATACGTTCAAGGCTATGCCAGACAGTGCTTTCACGATCAAGGTCGGAGGCAACCAATCTGCCGCAAAATATAGTATCTTAGGGCCCGAGAAAGTCCGAGGCCTTCTCAGAAAGTTGGGTGAATAACCCAAAACAGCTATAGAAAGAAGGGGAAATAGACATCTGAGTTTGGGTTGGTTCAGCGAAAAAGCACGCCTAATTGTGTGTTATGATAGGTTTGGGCGCCCCCATACGAAGAAGCTATATTGCTGAAGCACGCAGTTATTTTGGGAGAATGTCAAAGTCATTTATCAACACATGGAACCTAGAGTTTCACGATGAGGAAATAGAAGAGCGTTTTAGATCCTACAACATAGGTTTTGAAATTAGGTTTGTGAAGTTTTTTTTGGGCATGCTTTTGTTGTTCAATACAATATTCGCAGCGAAGGATTACTTCTTTTATGTGGAGGAGCGCCATGTCGTCTCTGTATATTGGCAAGCATTATTGATTGTACCGATTTACGTTTTATTGGTGTTGATGGTGATGCGATCGAGTCAGGCTTTTCTTGTGCGTCACTTTTATCAGTTGGCGTGGTTTCTTTTTGTATTTACGATTGGTTCACAGCTTTTGCTTTTGCATCTCAATGGTACCCAGGGTTTTGGGATCAACAGTACGATGATTATTGTGGTTTTTGGTACCTATTTGTTTTCGGGTATTCTGTACCGGCACGCCTTGTTTTTGACACCTCTTTTGATGGTAGTAGTCGTGTTCTTCTTGATCTATGTATTGGATTTTGAAGTGTACGAGACAGGAAATTCGATTCTTTCGTATGTGATGGTACTCAGTGGATTGATTGTCATCAAATATCAAATCGAGCGACAAAATAGATTGAGTTTCAACCAAGCCGAGATGCAGTCCCTGGAGGACACCAAGATCAAAGAAAATTATTTGCGAGTAAATGCTCTCAGTCAAATGAGAAAGGATTTGATTGCTATTTTGGCCCATGATGTACGTTCTCCTCTCGCCAGCTTGCATGGCGTGTTGCAATTGGCGAAAGAAGGTGATCTGACCGAGGAAGAAACCATGGGGTACATCGAACGAATCGAAACGCAAGTGTCATCGGTCAATTTCCTCATCAATGATATACTCATTTGGATCAAGAGCCAAAGTGATGAGGCTGATTTTGAAAAAGGGCCTTTCAATCTGTCCAGTGTCATAGAGGATCTCAAGTTCTTGTTCGCAGAGCAGCTTGAAGATAAGGGGATCTTGCTCCAAGTAAATTTAGAGGAAGATGACGTCTATGGTCAACCAGACATGATCAAAACGATCTTAAGAAATTTTGTAAGCAATGCCATCAAGTTTTCGTCAAGTAACGACACGATCTATCTTGAGAGCAAACGCGATGGGGACAAAGTATTGCTCAGTGTCCGTGACGAAGGAGTCGGGATGTCTAGTACAGAGCTCAAGAGGCTCAAAAACACGTTTGCTTCCAAGCTAGGTACGGGAAAGGAGAAAGGAATGGGATTGGGCCTAAAAATTTGTCGTGCATTGATTCGAGCGCATAAGTCGACTCTGACGATTGAGAGCGAACCCGCCCAAGGTACAAAGATCAGTTTTGACCTAGAGAGAGCTTAGTTCAGTAGTTTTTGAGTGACCATTTGCCTTTCTTGAGCACTTCTACCGAGTGGATTTGGACGTTGCGTATGTCGTCATATTTGGGCTTGATCAGGGTTTGACCGTTGATCGTGGCTAGACCGACTTTGCCTCGATCATCTATTCGGATATATCTATCAGGAGTGAGTGTTAGTTTGTCATATTGAAAAGGTATTTTGACAAATTGATTTATAGTCATGAGTGAGCTTTTTCCATTTTTTTCTACAATCACAGATTGTCCTTCGTCGTAGACTTGGATGTTGTCATAGCGGATAGGGAGCAGTGGAGTTCCGTCTTCAGCTATGTAGCCCCACAAGTCACCTTGTTGCACGAGGTAGCCACTGCTGTAGAGGTTTTTGACCAACTGTTGGTATTCGACAGGTAGCAAAGGCGAACCAAACTGATCCAGCATGCCGTATTTGTTTTCTTTCTTGATGATGAATTGATTGTTGGTCGTAGACTCTATGCTTTGATAGACGACACGAGTGATGAGTCTTCCGGAGTTGTTGACTAGGCCTAGTTTGTTTTCTTCTTCGACGATGGCCAATCCATGATCAAATTTTGAGATATGATCGTATTTGGTGTCTAGTATAAGGTTGCCTTGTTTGTCTATGAGACCCCATTTGCCGTTTAGACTTATTTTAGCAATTCCTTCGTTGAAGGGCTCTGCGTCATCGTACTGACAGGGCACGAAGATTCCTCCGTCTGCGTGTAGGTAGCCATAGAGCCCTTTGCGGATGACAAGTATACAACCATCATTGACTTTATAGGGGCCATTCCAGCTTTTGGGTTTGTCGTAGTGTTTGTCGGAGAGCAGTTGACCTTGAGTATTGAACAGCAACAGGCCGAGAGATTCTTCGACATAGATGAGGTGATCATTTCTGTAGTCTGCATTGCGATACTTGATAGGTATGACGGTTTGCCCTGCTGCATCTATGAACCCATATTTCCCGTGGAGGCCAACTTTGAACAGTCCATCTTGAAGAGGCGTCATGCTATGGTAGAGGTAGTCAATCACTAGGTTGCCCCCTAGGTCTATGGCTCCCCATAGGTCAGATTTTTTGGCAGGAGAAAGCCCTTCGGAGTAGTATTTTAGGTTTTCATATTCGGGGGCGATAGCGGTCTTTCCCGTCCGGTTGACGAAACCGTATTTTCGACCGAGTTTTACTTTGATCATTCCTTCTCGCATGGGGTAGACCTGTTGGTAGAGAAACTTCGTGATGAACTCCCCTTGCGAATTGGCCATGGCCCAAGTGTCGTCTTGTTTGACGATGACTAGATTTTCGTCTATAAGGATGACTTTTTTGTATTGGGTAGGGATGAGTTGTATTCCGTGTGAGTCGATGAGACCTTCCTTTTGTCGTAGACTTACACCAAAGATTTGATTGTCTATGGTAGTGATGTCATCGTATATCGGAGGTAGGATTAGGCTGTCTTTTTGGTTGATCACACCATAGAAGTTTTTGAAAACTACCACAGACAGACCGTTTCGGACGGGTTCTACGATATCGTACTTACAAGGTATGACTAAGTGGTCATTGGCGTCTACAAATCCCCATAGTTGTGTAGTACTAGATCGAACACTTGTGTAGCCCTCTGAGTCACTACCTCTGAGATCATAGCTTACTTGTCCCCAAGCACTTGCGGCGATGCACCAAAGTATGATGCAGGCGACTAGTCGTGTGAAAATGCGTTCGTATTGTATAGTTTTAGTTCGTTCCAACGAGTCCTTATCCCCTGATTTTTAATGCTATATCTGCGAAGATAGAGCGATTTTTTTGGCAAAAGAACAGATAGAGTATATAGGCTCATAAATACCTAAAATGAAGTATGCTCCTCAGAACATGCGGTCAATGTAAGATCAGCGGATCAAAATTTGACCCGCTTGATTTTCATGGCTTTGAGAATCCAATTGGGGAGCGGTTTGTTCGGGTCTCGATGTTTGAGGTTGATGTTGAAATTCAACTTCTTGATCAAGGGAACTTTGTGTGTCTCTACAAATTCGATGAGTGTACCGTCTTGGTCTTCGATGTATCCCCAATGCCCGTTGGCATCACCCATATCAAAGGATTCGTTGCTGAGAACTTGAAAAGGGAAGCCTGCCTCTTTGCATTCTTCGACCAGTTTCTTCATGTTTTTGATGTCAAAACACAAATGAATGAACCCGATGTCTCCCCAGAATCTGTTTTCAAACAGTTTTTTTGGTTTGGAGTCTAGACGCTGTATCAATTCGATTTCGCTCTTGCCAAGCAAGGGGCTGAATCCACCTGTTCGGTCGTTTTTGTGTGTGAGCAAGATACGTCTGAATTTTTCGGTGCCTTTGGATAGGCTAGCGACATCTTCGAAAGTACCTGTCTCATCGTAAATCACTTGGTCGTAACCCAGTAAATTCGAAAATAGTTTGAGCGAAGCTTCGATATCGGATACACCGAGAGTGGCACCACAGATCCCACCCATATCATGTTTCTGGACGTTGTACCAATTATCAGACTCTTTGATTTCGAGTATGTTGTCCCAAGGGTCTTGGATATAGAAGCTCTTCTTCCCGTCTGGGCCTGTCACGATCTCTGATCGAAATTCTACGCCGAGATTTTTGAGGCGGGTGTAGCTTTTTTGGATATCGATGGATTTGATTTTGGCGATATTGATCCCCAAATCCCCTAAATCCAAAGGCGATTCCATTTTGAGCGGAGTGCGACCGGTATGTTGCCATATTTCATAGCCACTACCCCCTTGGAGGTTCATGGCGAGAATGGCACGTTTTGGGCGCGCTTGACCCCCCATGTATTTGGCCATATAGGTGGCCTCATTGTCATCGTCAAAAATACATGCGTCTGCGCCTAGACGAGTGCCGTACCATTCAAAACCTCTCACGGCATCATCTACCCCTACTCCTATCTGCTGTATACCGTATATCAATTTGTCTTTCATTTCATATCTTTTTTCGACGTGACTATCCATTTTTGAGACGCTTAAAAATAAGAAAACGTCTTAGCCTTTCCAATTTAAATTACAGGGAGGCCGTTACTTCTATTTCGATTTTCATGTGAGGGTCTGCCAAGCCCGCTACGATCATGGTTGCAGCGGGTTTGATCTTGCCAAAATATGTTTTGAGAATCGGCCAACAAGGCTCAAAATCGTCACGTACGGGAAGAATATACTTGACCCGTACGATCCGTTCCAAACTACTGCCAGCTTGCTCCAGCGCATGGGTGATATTGATCAGGCATTGTCGAGCTTGCTCAGTGACGTCTTCTGAGATGCTCATGTCTTCGTAGTGGTACCCAGTGGTACCAGAGACATGGACATAGTGGTCATCGACTACTGCACGCGAGTAGCCGATTTTGTCCTCGAAGGCTGATCCACTTGAAACCCTCTTCTTGATCATTTTGGCTCTTAGTAATTGAAATCGTGAATGTCTAATTTCTTCGCGATTCTGTCCGCGGCGTTGAGTAGTCCGACATGGCTATAGGCTTGTGGGAAGTTGCCCCACATGCTGCCGTCTTGCTCGGTGACATCCTCGCTGAGTAGCCCGACATGGTTGCCATAGCCGACGAGGTTGTCAAAGTACTCTACCGCTTCGTCGATTCTACCTACGCAAGCCAAAGCTTCTACATACCAGAAAGCACATATCATAAACGTCGTTTCGGGCTCACCAAAATCATCTTGGTGTTTGTATCGGAAAAAGAGTCCATTGCTGGCTTTCAGGTCTTTTTCCATGGCAATCAAGTGCTGTTTTGCTCTGTCTTGGTCATGGTCTAGATAGCCCATGTTGATGAGTTGGAGACAGCTTGCATCCATGCGGTCTGTTCCGATGGCTTGACTGTACCCTTTTTTGACGGGGCTGTAGCATTCTTCGATCTTGGCCTTGGCGATTGCGCCGAGTTTGGTGGCCAACTTGTCCATTTTTTCATCTTTGATGACTGCTGCGATTTTTCTTGCAGCTAGACAACCCGCCCAATGAAACAAGTAGGTATAGCAATGGTACTGTTTGAGATTTCTAAACTCCCAAAGACCTGCATCTGCTTGCTCCATGGTCTTTTCGATGAGGCCGAGGGTTTTGTAGATCAGATCGCCACTGTCAAAGGTCTCCGTGAATATAATCCTCTGATCATAGTACAAAGGCAACAACGATACGAGGACTTGCCCGTAGACATCATTTTGGATGTGTTCATAAGCTTGGTTTCCGACACGTACAGGCTGATTTTCGCCCATGTATCCTTTGAGGTCTGTTTCGATTTCGATGAGGCTTTTTTCACCACCGATCCCCACGAGCGGTTGATACCTTTCGGTCTCTGAGCTAGTGATGTTCATGATGTAGTGAAAGTATTTTTCGAGTTCTTCGAAATGGCCAATATTATTGAACGCGTTGAGGGTGTAGTAGGTGTCTCGCATCCAGCAGAATCGATAGTCCCAGTTGCGTGTGGATTTGGGAGCCTCTGGCAAACTGGTAGTGAGTGCTGCTACGATGGCGCCAGTATCTTCGTACTGGTGGATTTTTAGGATCAGCGCCGATCGAATAGCTGCTTTTTGTTGAAAGTGATTGATACTCGCTGTTTTGACCCATTTTCTCCAGTATCTTGTTGTACGGTCTTGAAAATTCTCACATGTTTCTTTGAGCTCAGCCTCCATCGGTTGTCCGTAGGTGAGGACGCAGTATTTGGTTTCGTTGAGCACGAACTCTTGATCGTTCATGACGTAGTTCATCGAGATGTTGGTCGTCAGTCTCACTTGCGAGCCGAGACCGATGTACCGGATGTGGTTGCTTCCGATGGTACGTTCAGGGACGGTGTTGCCATAGTCACCTACAGGATTGCAGTTGACTTTGATTTTGGGATGACCCGAGACAGGTTCGATTTTGCGGATGAGCATTAGCGGTTTATAATGGCGCTCGTATTGCTCGAAGCGTGGCGCAAAGTCTGTCACCTTGTATTTGCCGCTGGCACATTCGATTTCAGTACAGAGTAGGTTGGTGTTTTCGATGTAGTATTGTTTGGATTCAAATTTGCCTTCTGCGGGCAGTACAGAAAACTCTCCACCCTTTTGGTCATCGATCATTTTGCCGAAGATGAATGAGCTGTCAAATCTTGGCCAACACATCCATGAGATGTTGGTGTCTGTTTTGATGTGTGCACTAAATGCACAATTGCCTATTACTCCGAAATCGTAGGTATGCCTTTTCATATAACTTTTGGTTTATAGAAAGTGAGAAAAACTCTTTCAAATCATGAGACTAAACAGACGGTAGGGGGAGATTTAGGCCATTCAATCCAATCGCTAAAATGATGAAAAATCACCAATTAATGCCATAATTTTTACAACTTTGTGCAATCAATATTTGGATTCTTTAAAATACACATAACAATGAGACAAAAAATCGTTGCAGGCAACTGGAAAATGAATAACGACCTGGAAGCAGGCAAAAAACTAGCTTTGGAGGTATTGGAAAAGTCTACGGGCTCTGAAAAAGCAAAAATCGTTTTGGGTACACCTTTCATTCATTTGACCTCAGTGTCAGCGGATGTAGCAGGCAAAAACGGTATCGAAATCGCCGCACAAAACTGCAGCGATAAAGCATCTGGTGCGTATACTGGTGAGATCTCTGCTTCGATGGTGAAGTCTACAGGAGCCAATTATGTGATCTTGGGTCATAGCGAAAGAAGGGAGTACTTCAACGAATCTGCGGCTCTATTGGCAAGCAAAGTAGATATCGCTTTGGAAAATGATTTGATTCCGATTTTTTGTTGTGGTGAGCCGCTCGAGATTAGAGAAGCAGGGACGATGTATGACTATGTCAAGCAGCAATTGACAGAAAGTCTTTTCCACCTTTCTGCAGAAGACTTTGCTAAAATATCTGTTGCTTATGAGCCTATATGGGCGATTGGTACAGGCAAAACGGCTAGCTCTGAGCAAGCACAAGAAATGCATGCAGAATTGAGAGCGCACCTGGCGACTCAGTTTGGCCAAGCAGCAGCAGACGCATGTCCCATCTTATATGGTGGCAGTTGTAAACCAAGCAACGCGCAAGAGTTATTTGCTCAGGCAGATGTCGATGGTGGATTGATCGGCGGTGCTTCGTTGAATGCCGATGACTTTCTTGCGATAGTCAACGCATTCTAAAAGCAGGAAATTTATAGTGCCCTCTACAGTGCAACTGTAGAGGGTGTTTTTTTAACGGACTGACTCCAGAGATGCTTTCTATTATTTTGTCTTGTATATTTTTTTTGGGTTCAGACCCAAAGAGTGACCTGCCAGATCCTTGTGAGATTTATGGAAAGGTGTATTTCTCTCCTGATCCGCGTCAGGCGGATTTCAGTGTGTATGTCGAAGAGACAGAGTCATTTGCGGACGTCATAGTATTCGAAGAAGCCAATGCATTGTACGCAGATCGTGCGGGACACTGGTCTACGGTACCTAACCGAGGGATGGCAGACGTCTACATTTATCTCGAGCGCAACCGAAGCTTAGCTGATTTTAGCATTTATTACACAGATTACGAATCCTTCGCCGGATGCAACAGATGACATTTATCCAATTGACTATTGCCTGTACCCCTGAGTTTTCAGATATTTTCGTCGCGGAGCTCGCGGAAATTGGCTTTGATACATTCGAAGAAAAAGAAGATGGTGTCGAAGCATACATTGCCAGTGAGCTGTTTCAAGAAGAGGCGGTGCGTGAGATTGTGCAGCGCTATAAAGCCCCCTCTGATGCCAAGTATTCTTATCGAGAGATTGAAAAGGAGAATTGGAATGAAGAGTGGGAAAAAAACTATCACCCGATCGAGGTAGCGGGAAGATGTCGTGTGCGCGCGACTTTTCACGAGCCCAAACCAGAGTTTGACTATGAGATAGTGATTTTTCCAAAGATGTCATTCGGTACAGGTCATCATGCCACCACCTACAACATGCTTTCTCTCGAAATGGAGAACGATTTTGAAGGCAAGTCTGTGATTGATATAGGTGCGGGCACGGGAGTATTGGCCATCATGGCGCACAAACTAGGTGCGACACATGTAGAGGCGACGGATGTCGATGACTGGTGCATCGAAAATAGTATCGACAACTTTGAACTCAATGAGATGTATGATGTACCAGTACATCAAGGTGTGATTGACGAAGTGAAACTGACCCGGAAATGCTATGATGTGGTCTTGGCCAATATCAACAAAAATGTATTATTGGTCGAAATTCCGAGTTATGCTAGTTTGTTAGAGTCGGGTGGGGTGTTGTACTTGAGTGGATTTTATGAGGCAGACATTTCTGATATCGAAGAAAAGGCGGCACAATACGATCTTCATTTGGACAAATCAGTCATTCGAGACAATTGGGCTGCCTTGAAATTGACCAAATCATGATATTCCTTTAGATTATCGCTGGACGTTTACTTATCTTTAGCCGTTCATACAGAATCACTTTTAATGTTCAAAAACAGGTGTTTACTTCTTGTTCTGCTATGTACCCTCGGCTCTCATCTAGCTACAGCCCAATACTTTGGCTTTGCGACTCAGCCGGATAGCTTTGCTATAGACGTGGTACGCAATCTCAGTGCGCTTCATACCGAGACGCATGACAAGGTCGCCTATGATTTTCAAAACATCTGGCGTACCCAGATTGACGATTCTCAGAAAGCCTCAATCATCGAGATCTGTACCAAGATGAATGACCGAAGGCTCTCAACCAAGCCATATTATACTTTGTTTTTTAGCCTGATCACTTATGCTCATACGCAAGAGGGGCTCAAGGGAGATCAGTTTTCGGGCGTACTTGACATTTGTCATCACGCAGTAGATCACTACGACAAAACTCAGATCATCACGGTTTTTAGAAACCTGGCTTTCTTTTTTGCCCAAGGGACGATCTACCAGTCTAGGTACAATAAAGTGATGAGTACAGGGGGCAGCTATACCATCGAGTTGATGAAGGATACGACACTGGTGCAGACAGCAATCCCTACCGAAGAGGCCTTAGAAGAAGTCGTGGAGGAAGAGTATATTTCTGAGGAAGAGATAGCAGAAGATTATGGTTCGACAGACGACAGCTGGGCTTCGGATGATTGGGGTAGCGCTGACGACTGGGACAGTGACGATGGCTGGGGAGACGATGATGGTTGGGGTAGCACCGACGACAGTTGGGGAGCGGATGATACTTCTTGGGACAGCCCCGCGGACAATGGCTTCATTGATGATCAACCCAAAAAAGAGGTGTATGAGCGCAAGTTATATGCTTTCGAAAAGACGGATTTGGTAGCTTTGGCTCAGGCCAATGACTTTGATCCAATCATAGGAGGACCTGTGATCAAGGTCAAAGGAATGGAGTTTCGTATGGCGACACCCTATGACACATTGACCATCCAAAATGTGTCGGGCAGTTTTCTCCTCAAGGAGGAGCAATTTGTTGGGACCAGTGGCACAATAGATTGGCCAGATGACCTGAGAGGTACGGATGGTGCTGTGGTAGAGCTCAAAGGCTATTCGTTTAATACGACGACTCCTCTGCTGCGAACGACACGTGCCGAACTCCAGTATCCAGATATGTTTGATGGCACGATACCAGGAGTTTTCTACTTCAAAAGTGGGAAGCGTCATTCCAAATCAGAGAAGAAGCATCCAGCTTTCACCTCGCTGCATTCAGATATCAATCTTAAACTTCCCGGCAAAGGGGTCAAGTATGTCGGTGGGTTTGCGCTCGTGGGTGCACGAAAATATGGACGCTCCATTGCCAAAGAATTGTCGACTTTGGAGGTTCAGGGTGTCGAGGGTCGAAGTTTTGTCAGTAAATCCTATGAGTATGTATTGGAGGATTCGTTGGTCACGGCAGAACGGTCGTCTATGGTGATACACCATGGGTCTGACTCGATCTACCATCCAGCAGTTGGGGCTTCGTATGATGCGAGCGGGCCCGAACTGAAACTGTTCGTGGACAAAGGGGACTACAAGCATACCTATTACTATTCATCTTTTTTTAAAATGGAGTTTCAAGCGGATATGGTAGAGTGGAACCTCGACTCCAGTGATCTAGACGTGTCTATTCTTAATGCACCCAATCGTGTCCCTGCCTTGTTTGAATCCGAGGAGTATTTCAATCCGATTCGTTATACGAAGATGACAGGCTTGTTTGGCTTTCACCCGATCATGCTGGTAGTGCAGTATGCGCGCAAAATCCAAGATTCAAAGTACAATGTCCTCGAATTGGTGGATGCCTATGATTTGGACCCAAACCTCGTCATTGCTGCAGCAGTCTATTTGGAGCAAAACCAGTACATCACCTACGACAAAGAGTCTGGTCAGATTCAGGTATTGCGCAAAGCTTTTCACTATCAATTGGCGTACAATAAGCGAAAGGATTATGACAACTTTCTGATCAGTTCGGTCAATCCATCGGGAGGTCCGAATGCTACGCTTCATTTTGACGAGGGAGAGATGGATGTGCGCGGTGTGCGCAAAGTCTACATCACCCCAGATACAGAGGTCTACATCGAACCAGACAGTAGCATATTGACTTTGACAAAAGACAAGGGAATGAAATTCAACGGAATGGTCAATGCGGGGGATTTTCGCTATCATGGCAAGGAGACAGTTCTCAATTACAACGAGTACCTGGTTGAGATGCCTGATATTGACTCGATCAAAATCCAAGTTGATTTTCATGACAAAAGTGAAGCAGAGAAGACACGGTTGAGTAATCATCTTGAGCTGACTTCTGGGACACTGTACATCAATCATCCAAAAAACAAAGCAGGTCTCAGGGAGTTTACACAGTATCCTTATTTTGTTTCTGACTCGGAGGCAATAGTTTACTTTGACAAAAAAGACATCTTGCATGGAGCGTATGACCGTTCGGTGTATTTTATCGTGCCCCCGTTTGAGATGGATAGTAGCAATCGTGGTGATGCATCTGCGATTGGTTTTGAGGGTAAATTTAATTCGGGTGGTATTATTCCTGAGATTACTGAGACGTTAAAGATAATGCCAGACCAGTCTTTGGGGTTTGTACACCAGATCCCTGCGGAGGGTTATGCATTGTATCGTGGCGAAGGGATGCTTTATGGAACCTTGACACTCAATGCCGACGGTATTAGAGCTTCAGGTCGTATCGATTTTCGTACGGCGACTGTGTATTCAGATGATTTTGTGTTTTACATGGATTCGGTCTCTGCTGTAGGACAAGAAGGGCTCATACGCGAGGGACAAATAGATGAGGCCTCTTATCCTGAAGCAAAGCTTGCGGATTTTAAGATGCTATGGAGGCCACTTAAGGATAGCATGTATATCGAGAATACAGGGGCTCCTTTTCAGTTTTACAATGAGACAGCTTCTTTGGATGGCAAGGCCAACATCACCCTCAAAGGGGTTTATGGTTCGGGTGAAATGCTGACTCGTGGATCACGGTCTATTTCGGAGGAGTTTCAATTCCAGCAGTATGAGTATCTGGGTCGTCATTCAGCGTTTGAGATTTTGACAGACAACCCAGAGAAGCCAGCCATGGCTGGCAAGGATTTGGATGTTCACTTTGACCTAGTGGAGAATATCGCCAAGGTTCACCCCGAGCGGCAAGGTATTGCAGCGATTAGTTTTCCATATGCTCAGATGAAAACATCGATTCCAGATGCGGTATGGTACCTTGATTCGGCCAAGGTGGTGATGTCTAAGCCGGATTACATCGATATCGAGCATTCGTATTTTTATACGACACGAAAGGAGCTCGATTCTTTGGCATTTAGTGCGACGGAGGCAATCTACAACATGAACACCTATGATTTGAATATCAAAGGTATCCCGTTTATCAAGGTAGCAGATGCGGAGGTGATTCCAGACAACCACGAGACGACGATTTTGGAAAACTCGGTCCTTCAGCCTTTCAACAATGCCAAACTGAAAATAGATACGCTCAATGGTTATCACAATCTTTTTGATGGGAATATAACCGTTATCTCCAGAAGGAAGTTTGAAGGGAGTGCAACTTATGAATTGGTGAATACTGCCAAAGACACTTTTGCGATCAAATTTGAGAAGTTTGAATTGACAGGGGTCAAAAATGCTTCAGGAAAGATAGATTCGATGACTGTCTCGGGTGGGGTCATTCGCGAAGAAGAAAATATTCGAGTTTCTCCGGGGTTCTTTTATAAAGGAGACGTGACCATGTATGCCAACCAAAAATCTCTGGAGAAAGAGGGGTATGTCAGCCTCGATATGAAAAGCCAAGGACGTTATGACTATTGGATTAGTTACCGTACTCCAGGAGATACCGCTGATGTAGAGCTTGATATTGCTCAATCCACTACAGAGGAGGGAGAACCAGTGACAGCAGGGCTTCTATACGATGAGAGTAACGGGGAGTTGTACATGGGGTTTGTGCGAGAGAGGCATCAGTTGGAGGATAGTTATTTTTTCAAAGCGAATGGAATATTGTCGTATGACCAGAGAAAGAAGGAATTCAAAATTGAAGAACCGAATCGACGTACTTTGAGTGGCTACTCGGGCAAATCCTTTGTTTACAATGATGAAACAGGAGAGTTGTTTTTCGATGGTCGAATCAATTTGGTCAAAAACAAGAAGGAATTTAAAGTGATGACTTCTATAGTGGGGCGTGCCAAACCGGACTCTAATGTGTACAGCATGGATGCATTGATCGGGTTGGACATGGATATAGACAAAGACGTGATCCATGCGATGACACAAGATGTACTGGATATGGTGGAGAGGATAGGGTCACATGCGGCTCATCACAATGGCGTTGACTTGATGGTGAAACTGTCCAACATCATAGGTGATGAAGATACTCGCGAATATGAAAACAGTACCTTGGGAGACTATGCGCCACTGTACTCTGCCTCTGAAGAATTGGTCCAAACGATGCTCATTTCCAATGTGGATTTGAAATGGTCTCATGACTATAAGGCCTGGTATAATACGTCGAAAATAGGTATTTCAAACATCAAGAATATCGATGTGAATGCTGCCGCGGATGGTTTTTTGGAGATATCCAAAGATGAAGATGGGGAAGAAGTATTGAGGCTATTTTTTCAATTGGCACCGTCGACTTGGTACTTCTTTAGTTACGAAGGAGGGCGTTTGCTGATGTTCTCGTCCAACGAAGATTTTAACAACCTCGTGGCTGAAAACTCAAATGTTTCCAAGGTCGGTTTTGGGTCCTATACTACGGTGGTAGGAGATGAATTTGAAGTGACGGATTACGTCAATGGGTTTCGTAGAAAGTACTACAATATCGATGAGGATTACAACTTGGAGTTGCCAGATGACGCACATGTGGAGCTACAGAGCGAGCAAGAGTATGATACTATCATAGAGGAAGAAGAAACGCCTGTCTATGACGAGGAGGAAGCCGCGGATACTTTTGATGAGGTCATAGAGGAGGAAGAATCTCCTGCTGAATCGACTCCTGTCAATGAAGAGGAAGAGGATGATGGATTTTAGGGCTACCGAATCAGTAGCCCTGTATTTGTTGTTGGATTAGGGCCCTTTGAAGCCCCATGTATAGAGGGTGTGTTTAGTCGTCAGTTTCCCAACCACCAAAAAGCCAGTTTCCTAGTGCCTTTGGATCACTGCTACGCATGAACTGATCTACGGATTTGATGACTTCATCATAGGAGAGTTTTCCATCGTTGTTGTCATCCAAGCTTCGGAATGCCTTGGGAGCAAAACGTACTTCGATTCTCAAGCCGATAAACAAATCAATGTATTCATTCTGAGAGATGACTCTGTCCTCGTTGAGATCAAATAGCTTGAAGATGTTTGTCGTGAAACTCACGACGTATTTTTTGTAAGTTTCGAGATTGTCAGGGTCGAGGAGTGCTGTCATGTATTCGAGCCATTGATCCAATGTCGCATGGTCGCCTTCGACATAGGGGCTGAGGTTGGACCAAATGGCATCCGTCATGGAGATGACTGTCGCGTATTCAGGCGTGTCAAAATCAAAATCCCTCACGATACATAGGTTTTCACCGATGGCTTCAAAATCATCTTTTTCTACTGTACCACTTCGATCAAAATCAATGATGTTGAAGAAGTGCGTCAGCTTTTCTACTTGTAATGGGCTTAACATAATTGCTTCATTTTAGATTTTTCAAAATCTGTTTTACTGTTGCTCTTTTTGAATAATCGGGATCATAAAAGGCGAAAAGTATTTTTCCGGAGGAATCGATGATATAGGTAGCAGGTACAGGTAGGTAGGGTTCGTCCATCCCGTTGATTTGGGCGACATTAAGGCCATAGCCTTTGTATTTTTCGATGAGTGCATCTTCCATTTTATAGGAGACACCATAGGTGTTCATGATGGAGAGATCTTGGTCATAGATGATTTTGAACGAAGCGTCTGTTTTTTGGATGGTTTTTTCGATGTTGTCAGGCTTTTCGGGCGTGACAGCTATGACGCTCCCTCCTTTTTGCGTGATGAAACTTAGAGAATCTTCCAACTGAGACAGCTGCTTGTTGCAGTGAGGGCACCAATATCCCCGATAAAACATCAACACCACAGGGCCCTTGTCGAGTTGCTCGGAGAGGTCAAAAGGCTTGCCGAATTGGTCCGTGCCGACAAATGTAGGAGCGGTATCTCCTTTGTCGTATAGTGGGGTAGGGTTTTGAGCATATGCGATGATCGACGAGACCGTCATCATCACGGCGAAAATAAATGTGGTCAATGCTTTCATGAGTTATCCTTTGGGGAGATACTAAGATACGTTCATTCTCATAATAATTATGGAAAATGACATAAAATAGGATGGGTGGTCACTTGACCCGCAAGACATCCTTCATGTGGTAGATAAAATTTTGTAGAGCTTGTTCCCAAGTCAAATCGGCGTCCCATTTGAGACCTACATAAGTGTCCTTGGTGAATACGTGCTGGACATAGAACTTGGTCACTACAGCATCTACGGGCAGTGCTACGACTTTGGCACCAATGTCCGAGGCACGGAGTGTGACATAGTCTGTCTCTTTGGTGGGGTCATATTCCAGACACTCACGGATGGTTTTGCCGGTACCGTCTATTCGCATCAGTGCAAATTGATGCCCTTCGTTGTAGATGGCTTGGGCAGTGATTTCGTCAGTGAGTTGGTACTTGAGGGGACTGTAGGTTGCGAGGATTTCTTCTAGTTTTTGGTTTTTCTGATCAATGCGCTTGTTGTAGTCGGCGACTCGTTTTTTGTATGCCTCGTCTACTGTGGAGGGGTCGTCGATGAGGTATTTTTGAAAGCGAGGTACTACGAGAGTTTCCACTTTCAAATCCATAGCATAAGTGGGTATTCGGCGGCCTCTGATTAGGTCTACACTGGAGAAAAATTCGGGGTGCTCTGGGATGAGGTAATTGGAAAAGTCCATTTCTGCACGAATCACATCTTTGTTCATTTTGATGAGGATCTGCATGAGGTCTGTTCCCTCTACTTTCCAGGCGTTTTGGTCTGGGTCTACGAAGCTGGGCTCGTCATTGAAGGGGGTCACGGTGATTTTGTAATGCTCAATGGCACTGGTGTCTCCTTTCATTTTGCTTTGCTCGAGGAGGATGACATATTTGATTTCACGTTCGGCCAATTGTTTGGCAAATGTGGCATTCACGTCGACATTGCTGAAAACATCATCGACGTAGTAGTAGGCAACCGCATCGATATTCATTTGACGAAAGTATTTGTGGACAAAACGGGACAATTCTTGCCAATTGGATCGAACGTGTGGGTTTTTGTCTGACATGGGTGTGGATACTAGCACGACCGTTTTGGTAGAGAGGAGGTATTTGGGGAGCTTGTCGTGGTAGGTAAAGTGCGTGAATGGCAGGGCATCGCTACCTACCAGTTGGGCTCCTGCTTGCCAAGTGGAGCTGAGCATACAGATACTCACGATGACTTTTGCTATTGTTTTGTTCGTCTTTGACATAAAATATGATCCAAAGAGAGGTAAATTCTCGTGAAATCGAAAAATAGATCAGCGGAAATTTAGGACATTACATCCGGAAAAAAGGAAACAGCGATGTGTAAAAATAGATGCCAATGGGCAAGAAATTCTTTTGAGGCCTACGAAAGATACCATGACGAAGAATGGGGAGTACCTGTGTATGATGATAAGGTGCATTTTGAGTTTTTGATTTTGGAGGGTGCTCAGGCAGGGTTGAGCTGGAGTACGATCATCAAAAAGCGCGAGGGCTACCGTCAAGCTTTTGCAGACTTTGACGTGCAGAAGGTGGCTACCTATACGGATGAAAAAATGGAGGAGCTTCGCAGTTTTGAGGGGATCGTCCGAAACAAACTCAAGATCAAATCAGTGGTCACCAATGCCCGTTTGTTCATAGAGATTCAAAAGGAATTTGGAAGCTTCAGCCAATACATTTGGTCATTTGTCAAGGGGGAAGTGATCGTGGGCAACTGGAAGCAGATGTCTGAGGTGCCTGCTACGACTCCAGAGTCTGACGCACTGAGCAAGGATCTCAAAAAGCGAGGGTTCAAGTTCGTCGGTAGTACGATCATGTATGCGCACATGCAAGCGACTGGTTTGGTCAACGACCATACGGTGGATTGCTACCGCTATCATGAACTTTTGAAAGGATGAAATTGACAATTGCGCAATCTTGATTACCTTCGCAGAGGTAATTAAAAAGAAAAAGCTATGTTTAATCCAGCAGTTACAGACGGAGTAAATTTATTTGTGAATATCGTAGTATGCTTGGCGGCTTTTGGTGCGGCTGTATCATTGATAGATTTCAGAAACTCAAACAAGAAAGAAGAGAAGCACTAATTGTCCTCTTCGTTAAAGAAATTGAAACCTCAGATTACAGTCTGAGGTTTTTTTGTTTGCAATGGATTATACGAGTTGCTCCTCTAGGTTTTCGCGAATTTCTAACTTGCCTTTCTTGCTTTTTTCTTTTTGTTGAGCCAAACGATCAATCCCGTGATCGGTAAGCTTCCACAGATCAAACTGATGAAGAAGGCAATGGTTTTGCCTGTCAATCCGAGAGCACTGCCCATATGGAGGTCTAGGTTGAGCATATCGAGCTGATCCGCAAAATTGGCCTCATCGAACCGGTCTCCTTGTACCCGAAAGCGCTCCAGTGTATACTGGTCGTAGTAGTATATGTTCCTGTTGAACCACGATCCTTCGTCTTGGTAGGCGATGATCTCAATGGCGTCATCTGGATCTTCCATAAGAGGAGTCATGTACATGCCCGCCATTTGATTTTTTTCTTCTGCCATGACCTTGTACCACGCCAAGTCTAGTACCGAGACACTGTCTGTGGCAGTATCTATCTGTGTAGTGTCCGAGTGGGGGTGGTGATGCCCTGGCTTGCTGTCGCCAGCTGAGGTCACATAGTAGAGGCCATCTTCGAACCACTCAAAACTCCAAACTAGTCCTGTGACTGCAATCACAAAAGCCAACAATAGACTGTAGAAGCCTAGTACGTTGTGTAGGTCATAGTTGACCCGTTTGAACGTGCCTTTCCATTTGATTTTGAAGCTTTTGTTGAGGTTGGATTTTTTTAGGTTTTTGGGCCACCACATGATGAGACCAGAGACCAGCAAGAAGAGAAAGATCAAAGTGCAAACTCCAACGATAGGCCGGCCTATATCATAGGGTAGCCATAGGGCACGGTGACCGTCGAGGATGAAGCGAAAGAAATTGAAGTGGTCCTTGCCGAGGAATTTCTGCTTTTTGATGAATTCGCCTGTGTAGGGATTGACGAATACCGCGGTAAATGAGCGCTTGCCATCAGTAAAACTGCTAAAACCGACTGCTGCTGCTCCATCTCTATTGGCATAGGTGAGCCCTGTAGGTTTGCTGTCAGGCATCTGTGCCATGGCGGTTTCGAGAACTACACTTGGCGGGATATATTCTTTGTCTTGTACTTCTACATATTTCCAAGGTTCTGAACCGAGCGCTCGTTCTATTTCGTCGTGGTAAACGTAGATGCAGCCCGTGATGCTGACAATGAATACAACCAAACCTGAAACTAGTCCTAGCCAGAGGTGTAACCAATCATTTAGCTGGCGGAGTATGCTTTTTTTGTTTTTCATCGGACGATTGTCATCAATGGGTAATGTAATTAGGGTCATAAAGTAAGCCAATAGTCGAGAGACTATTGGCTTACTAAGTTTGTTATCAATCGAACCTGAAGAATCCAGCGACGAAGTTGGCTTCAACCAATGCGCCTTTTTCGGCAGTCAAGTTTTTTGTATCGATTTTGTATACATAGATCCCGGTGTCTTCTGGAATACACTGATAGACAAAGTCTCCGTTGTGTAGTACAGCGAGTCTACGACCATCTCCAGAGTGCTCAGGCACATCGCTGATGAAGGCTACGGATGGCGTTTCTAGATTGACAACTGCTGTCTCCAAAGGACTGTCTGACCAGCGGCCTTGTTGTGCTCTTTCATCACGATTGATTTGAGCAAAAGCACGGCCATCACCCAGGTATTTGAGGTGAGAAATGGTTTTTCCATCTGTCAAAGCTGCCACGTCGAAGAAGTAGTCTGCATCAAATTCCGTCTCTCCTTTGTTGATTTTCAAGATGCCAGCGGGCTTGGTAGATTGGCTGTATCCGTTGGCAGGGTTAGAGTGAGACACACCGTATATATTCCCATCTTCGTCAGCGAACAGCCCTGCTTTGATATTGAAGCCACCCAATGGACCTACGCGATCATCTTCGATTACTTTGATGAATTCCAATTCTGGATAACTATATACTGCTACTTGAGCTTTGTCCGTATACGGGGTGTTGTAGGTGTCTCGGTCACTGATGTAGTAGCTGAGGAACACGTGGTCTCCGCTCACAGCGAGACCAGAGTAGGCTGCTACATACTCTGTAGTCAAGTTGGAGGCAGGGCTAGAGAATGTTTCTTTGACAGAAATCGTGTTGTTGTCAATGGTGTAGAAAACCACTTGATCCGATTCGCTACTGAGTGATACAGCGAGCAAGTTGTCGTCATCGGCTCTCACGAGATCCGAGAGACTGTTTGCAAAGGTGGCAGAACCTACTTCGCTTAGTGATTCATCTTCGTTTTGGATGATGCTGTGTACATCTGTAGCACCTAATCCACCGATACTATAGAGCGTGCGATCGATTTGAGTATAGTCGTAGTATCCTGGTTGCTCGATCGCTTCAGTGTTTTGAGCACTCAAAGTACCGGTCATCACGTCCAAAAAAGGAACGGTGTAATAGGTAAAACCACCTTCACTACCTTGAATAGCAAGAGTTACAGCAAAGTCACCTTTTGCTGGAGAGACATCGTCTCCTTCGTCACATGAGCTCAGTATGCTCGCAGATACCAATGTTGCAATAGCCAAAGACAGTAGTCTGGCACGATTGATCAGATTCATATAATTACGTTTCATTTTTAAAAATTAATACATCGTCTTGTCCTCAGTTTAGAGGACGAATCTCAATTTGAGATAAAAAGCTCTTCCAGGTTTTTGTAGGTAGTACCGATCGTACAATCGGGCGTTGGCGAGGTTGCGACATTCTAGAGTCAGGTTGTATTTGCCCTCTTTGAGACCGTAGGATATCTCGGCATTGTGTGCGGTTTGGGTTGGGATGACTTTCTTGTTGTCCTTGGACCCGAGCTCCGCCCAGTCTAGGAAGTACTGCTCTACATAGCTGAAGTTGTAGTTGATACTCAAAGAACTGCCTGACGGCATCCAATCACTGAAGGTCAGTCCAGCATGGGCATTGCCAAAGAGGTAGGGGGTATTGGGCAGACGAAAGCCCTTTTGGTAGTTTTTTTGCCAACCCGTGTTGGTGTAGGATTCGTTGTAGACAGAGTCGGCTTGATCCGTGATGTTTTGGAAGGTGATGCTTGCGCCGAGGTTTAGGATGTTTTTCCATTGGTATTTGACTCCTCCTTCGATCCCAATATTGCGTGCTTCGCTGAGGTTGGCATAGTTGGTTTCTGGATTGCCTCCTTTTACTACTTGGTAGATGAGGTCTTTGGATTTTCGATAGATCAAACTACTTTCTAAGTGAAACCTGTTGACTTCTCGGAGTTTGAAATCATAACCCAATCCAAAATTGAAATTGTCGCTTTGCTCAGGACCTAAGTCCGGGTTGGGCTGCACAAATAGCCCGTCTCCGAAGATTTCGTTGGCCCATGGCATACGGTAGGTGTGTTCATAGGAGGCTTTGGCTTCTAGGTTGGGAAGTAGGTAGTACGAGGATGCGATCCCGTATCCGAAGTTCTTTTTGTGACTTTCTACTGCTTCGGTTCGCTGTGTGGAGAGTCCAAAGTCGAGCTGTTTGGAGCTTTCGACTCCTAAGAAGAAGTACTTGCCGAATACCGTGGCACTCCATTTTTTCGTTGGGTCGATTTTGTAAGCTAGCCCTACGATCTGTTTGGTTTGGGTATTGGGAAACTGATTGGCAATGCGGTTGGGATTTTCCTTGTCAAAGGTCTCACGTGTAAAATGTGTCAACGAATAGTTGAGAGCCAAGGATTGCTTTGCTCCTATCTCATAGCCAAGGTTGAGCTGGCTCGATAGCTCTTGGTCGTCGAGCGTGCTTTGGGTCAGCGACGACTCTCCGAGTTTTCCTGGATTAGGGATTGCCTCGCCCAGCCAATTGTAATTGTAGCCTCTGAGTGTGTCGATGACTTCACTGTGCGTGCGATTGTAGGCACTGTATAGACTCAGGTCTAATCCCTTGAGGAATAGGTCTTGTTTGGCATATTTCAAAGTGGCAATAGCCGACCGACTGTTTCGCATGATCTTGCCATAGACCGTTTCCATAGTAGTTCCTGTCTGTACTTGCTGGTCATTGCCAGAGAGGATCGCCCCGATCAGGAGCTGATCTGCGTAAGGCTTGTTGACAAAACCAGCTTCCATTCTGAGTGTCCCCGATCGGTAGCGATCATGAAAGCGCTCTACATTGGTGGTATCTACGATGGCGTTGTTTTCGACGATTTGAGCCCAGACTTTGTAGTTGTTGTCCGAGTAGTTGCCGATCACATTGGTACGGACTGTAAATCCCGTGTTTTTGTTGGTATAGGCACCATTGAGAGATAGCCGGTGGGTATTGAATGAGCCTACGGTGTAGGACATGTCCATGTAGTTGCTCTTGCTGGTGGTGATGATGTTGACTGCTCCACCGAGCGCATCGGTACCGAGCCATACGGGGACGACTCCCTTGTACACTTCGATGCGTTCGATCATGTTGACGGGGATGTTGTTGAGACTTAGTGAAGAACCGAAGTTGTCCATTGGGATGCCGTCCATGAAGAATTTGACCTGATCACCCGAAAAGCCATTGAGAGAAAAGTTGAGCGTAGAGCCAAGTCCTCCGTCTTGCATCACGCGTACCCCCCCTACTCGGTTGAGCATGGTCTGTGCGTCAGAAGTTGTATTGAGTAGGTCTTTGGCCGAAATGGCAGTGACTGAGTAGGCCTGTTCGTTGATTTCTCGTGCCATGGATTTTCCTTCGATTTCGATGGCACTCATTTCTACTGTGTTTTCTTTGAGAGTAAAGTTGACTTCTGTCTTTTGCGAGGGTTTGAGTGTTAGAGTTTTTGTTTGCTTGTCGAACCCTAAAAATTGGGCCGTCAGCGTATGCGTACCAGCGGGAATATTGGTGATCTCGAAGCGACCATCCTCATCAGATATTGTCCCGGTGGTACCGTGATCGATGATGATCGTGACACCTAGCAGAGCCTCTCCTCCGGCTGATTTCACTTTGCCAAACACTATAGTCCCTTGTCCACGAACGACTTCTCCCCCACACAGTATCAACCACAAGCAACCCGCTACTATCCCTAACTTTCTCAAAACAGAATGACTTATACTTATTTAGACTTGTTTTAAATAATGGCAAATATGAGGGTATGAATTGAGAAAGAAAAGGCTTATATAGATTAAGACTAAATAATTTCATGTTTCGACATGTAAAATGGAGGGTGGTTTAAATTGTAGAGGGTATTGTTGGGCAAGTTGACGAAATGATAATCTTATGAGGTATGTAATCCTCTAGCTTTTCGATAAATTCACCCAATAAAATTAAAATCTACCCCAATTTGGAAGAGCAAACCACGCAAAGCACAGAAGTTACCAATCGTTATTTTGATAGGGACCTGAGTTGGTTGACATTCAACTATCGAGTACTCAAAGAGGCACAAAGCAACGATGTTCCGCTCTATGAACGGCTCAAGTTTCTGGCGATTTATTCTGCGAATCAAGATGAGTTTTTTAGAGTGCGAGTCGCTAATCTGCGCAATTACATCAAGTTGGATAAAAAGAAAATCAACAAGGCGCTGGATTATGATCCCATTGAATTGCTGAAGAAGATACATGAAAGGATTCACAATCAGCTGATTGAGTATGGAGATACCCTGCGTAGCAAGGTGCTCGTCGAATTAGAGAAAAATGGAGTTTTCATCCTGTCTCCAGAACAGCTCAATGAAGACCAAAAATCTGCGAGCTTGTACTTTTTCAAAACCAAAGTACTATCGTTTTTGCAGCCTTATGTGTTTGGGTTTTCGAGTCGGGAGCCTTTTCTCAACAACCGTGAGTTATACTTCGCACTGAGGTTACAAAATAAATATTCGGGGACCATTGAGTTTGCTTATCTTAATATCCCGTCGAATGTCTTGCCTCGATTTTTTCAGTTGCCTTCACCCAACGTGCAGTTTCATTACATGTTTTTGGATGACATCATTCGAATGAATTTGGATTTTGTGTTTCCAGATTATGAAGTGCTGGAGTGCCAGAGTATCAAGATGAACAAGGACGCGGATCTCAATATTGAGGATGAGTTTAGTGGTGACCTAGTAGAGAAGATCGAGCGACAAATAGAAAAGAGGAATTTGGGTGTGCCGTCTCGGTTCTTGTATGATTTTACTACCTCAGATATTTTGCTCAAGTTTCTTGCTGACTCGTTTGATCTGATCGATGAGGATTTGGTCTCAGGCGGGCATTACCATAGTTTGTTTGATTTCTTTCAATTGCCTAACCCGATCGGAAAGGCCATCGAGTATGAGCCGCTGACGCCACTACGCAACATCAAGATAGATCAACACCGATCGATTTTCTCAGCGATCGACGAGTCGGATCAGATGCTGCACTTCCCATATCACACGTACAATTATGTGTTGCAGTTTTTCAACCAAGCGGCCATTGATCCACATGTGCGAGAAATCAAGGTGACATTCTACCGCATGGCACAGGACTCTCTGATCGGCAATGCCCTAATGAGTGCTGCTAAGAATGAGAAAAAAGTAACGGTATTTATGGAGCTCAAGGCACGCTTTGACGAGGAAAACAACCTCCGATGGGCAGAGCGTATGCAGAAGGCAGGGATCAAAATCATCTACAGCATACCAGGGCTGAAAGTTCATGCTAAGGTGGCTCTCGTCAAGAAAAAAACCGAATCGGGACTCATCAAAAACTATTGCTTTTTTGGGACAGGAAACCTCAACGAAAAGACCGCGTCGCTGTACGCAGATCATGGCCTGTTGACATGTGACGAAGAGATGTGTGATGAGCTTGATGATTTGTTCAAGTTTCTGTACAAGAGAAAGGAACCGGCCAAATTCAAGAGTTTGTTGGTTTCTCAGTTCAACATCATCGATGCGTTCACGGCGTTGATTGACCGGGAAATCGCGCATGCTAAGGCAGGCCGTGAGGGTCACATCATCATCAAGCTCAACAATCTAGAAGAGAAAGGAATGATCGACAAGCTCTACGAAGCGAGCCGTGCTGGAGTACGTATCGAGATGATTATTCGTAGTATCTGCTGTCTTGTACCTGGAGTGCCAGGGATGAGTGAGAACATCACTGTACGCCGAATCGTCGGCAGATTTTTGGAGCACAGTCGTATCATTTGGTTTCACAACGATGGCGAGGATGAGCTGTACATGGGGTCTGCCGACTGGATGAAGCGCAATTTGATGGGACGAATAGAGGTGAAGTTTCCTGTCAAGGACAAAGAACTCCGAAATCAAGTCCGCGAACTCCTGCGCGTGCAACTCAAAGACAACACGAAGGCCGTCATGCTTGATGAAAACATCAACAATATCCCCATCGAGAAGAAAAAGGGGCAGAGATTATACAATGCCCAGTTGGATACCTACCACACTATCAAACGGTGGGAAGAATTGGAATAGTGCTCAGAGAAGTATGGCACGTAGGCCGTCATAGTCCGAATCTTTGCAACGCTCATACCCCTCGATCGAGTAGAGTTCGTTCATGGCTGTTTTGCCTTCTTCGGTCTCTAGGAACTTGATGATACCTAGGGATACAGGAAAATAGATGTCCCGCGCAATGTGCTGACCAAAGACTACTGGGTCGTTGGGGATAGGGTCGGTCACGGCGATGATCTTTACTTTGTCTGCTACATCTGGAAACTCCTCGATCAATCGTGATCGGGCATCACGAATACGCCCATCCCCAGAGGGCTCGGAGTAGTAGGTGGCTCCTGCGTCAGCGATTCCTTTGTAGACCATCTTGACGACACGGTCGTGCGTCCCTGCAAAAGCCGTATGACTTGGTGAGATGTTTTGCTGGTCTAGGATCTGTTTGGGAAATAGGTAACCAGAGGCAGATAACTCATCGGTGTAGACGATGGATTTATTTTGGATATCGGAGATGTCCTTGATTCCACTGACGGTACTGGCGATGATTTGTCCAAAATAATTGGCTTTGCCGTAGCGAATGGCTTTTAGTTTGGCAGTCACACCATAGGCTTCTCGGGCTTTGATATAACTCGAAGAGCTCATGAGGGCTATGTCTCCATTGTTTTGAGCAAAAGCATTAATCATTTCGTCATAGTTTTCAGGGACGATGAGTTCAAATTGAAGCTGTGTTTCGGCTTCCAAATAGGAGATCAATTTTTGTCCGGCATCTTGGACTAGTTCTGAGGTTCTAGAGGGAGTCAAGTAGAATTTCAGCGGGTTTTCATGGCTGCCCAGTATTCCTATCCGTGTCGTAGAGGGAGCTTCTTGTGTGTGTGTGGTGATGAGGGGCCTGGTCGTTACAGATTGTTTTGCTTCTTCTTTGGGAGAACAGGCCATGGCAAAAAAGGCCAAAAGCCATGTGGTCGGGATGAATTTCATGTACTATCGTTTTGTCAGTTTAGGTGATTGTTTGTGTGTGATGTCAAAAAATCATTGCGAGTATAATTGATTTTGAATCAAGGACAAAAAGGAATTCTTAGGTCTATCGAAAATCAAGAATGTCATTATAGCGAACCCATTTCAGTTTATTGACTAAATTTAAATCGGACTTTCCCTATGATCAATAAATCACAGCATATGAAGAGTGTTTCACTTGTATTTTTCTTGGCAATCATGTCTTGTGTGTCGCTGTATGCACAAGAGAATGAGAGCGCATTTTTTCCTAAAATCATCGAAAACGACAAAGGAAAAATAGTCATATATCAGCCTCAATCCGAATCTCTGAAAGGAGATGTACTGGAATCAAGGGTGGCGATATCGGTAAAACCCAAGGAAGACTCTGCTCCGACGTTTGGTGTGATGTGGGTTACGAGTTATCTCGAGGTGGATCGTGTGGATCGTCTAGTCACGCTCAAGTCGGCCAAAATCAACGCCGTGCGATTTCCCGAAGAAGTGGATAGTGTCAAAATCCAAAAGCTCAAGTCTTTTATCGAGAATGAAGTGCCCAACTGGCATTATGAGTTTTCGTTGGATGGACTGATCTCTACACTTGAAGAAGCTGACGGTGAGCGCAATGTGGAGTTCAAAAATGAGGCCCCCAAGTTGATCTTTCGTACGACGCCTGCAGTGCTGATCATGCTGGACGGGGAGCCGAAGCTTCAGGATTTGGAAAAAAAATACCAGCGTATAGTGAACACGCCAGTGTTTATGCTCAAAAAGAAAGAGACATATTATCTCTATGGAGGGGGCAAGTGGTTCAAGACCAAAGACCTGCTCAAAGGCCCTTGGTCCAAAATGAAAAACCCTCCTACTAGCTTGACATCTATCGAAAAGAAATACAACAAGACAACAGAGTCTCAAGAAACAACACCAGAAGAGAGTGATAAGCAAGAGGCAGACCTGGAGATCATCGTGGCGACCACTCCGACTGAGCTCATCGTGACGGAGGGGGAGATGAATTTTGTGCCTATTGCCAATAGTGGGTTGATGTATGTGGAAAATACCATGTCTGATTTGTTTATGGATGTGGCGACTCAGCAGTACTATTTGCTGATTTCTGGGCGTTGGTTTACCTCTACTTCGATCGATGGAGCATGGACCTATTTAGATGCCAATGACATCCCCGAAGATTTTAAGAGTATCCCTGAGGATTCTGCCAAGGGCGATGTACTGGCGAGTGTGCCCGGCACCTATGCGGCCAAAGAAGCTGTACTGGATGCAAATATTCCTCAAACTGCAGCCATTGATCGCAAGAATGCTACAGCTTCTGTCACCTATGATGGAGACCCGATATTCAAAGCTATCGATGGGACGACCCTGTCTTATGCTGTCAATACGTCGAGTGCCGTTTTTTTGTCCAAAGGAGTCTATTTTCTTTGTGACAATGCCGTTTGGTTCAGTTCCCCTACAGCGACAGGGCCATGGACAGTGTCTGATATCCGTCCAGTGGACATAGATAAAGTGCCGTCTGGCAACCCTAACTACAACGTCAAGTATGTATACATCTATGAGAGTACTCCTGAAGTCGTCTATGTCGGATATACTCCTGGGTATATAGGATGCTATGCTTATGGACCGACAGTTGTATATGGGACTGGCTGGTACTATCCTGGTTGGTACGGGATGTACTACTATCCTAGGCCTGTGACTTATGGTTTTGCTGTACATTATTCTACCTATGCGGGATGGAGTATTGGGTTCGGTGTACACGTCGGATATGGAGGTTGGTATGGGGGGCGTGGCTGGTATGGCCCGCCGTACTATCGACCACCGCACTACATGCCGCCACATCATAGGCCGCCAAGTCAGCGTCCGCCAGGCCATCGACCACCTGCAGGAGGCAACAGGCCACCGGCGACTACTGGTCAACGTCCCAATAGTCGCCTCAATGCGGGCAACCTGTACAATCATCGCAAAGATGTCGTGTCTGGCAATCATCAGCGTCCATCCACCCGTCCAGCGACGAGACCGAGTACTGGTGGCCAGCCTGGCAATGTGAGACCAGCGACGCGAGACCGACAGACTCAGCCAGCTACTCGTCCTGCTAGCTCAGGCAATGGACGTATCAACAACGATGTGTACTCCGACCGAAATGGCAATGTATACAGGAGAAGTTCGGATGGGTGGCAGCAGCGCGAAAGCAATCATCAGTGGTCAGCTCCGACGCAGCGACCTAGCAACGGACAGATGAACAATAGTTATCAAAATCGACAAAGAGGAGCACAACGCTCACAGAGTTTCCAAAGACCCGCTGGAGGTATGGGGATGGGAGGTCGAGGAGGACGTAGATAAGCCCAAGTAATATGATGAAGTCAACCTATCTTTTATTTGCTCTCTGTATATTTTTGATTGGACAATCAGTCCAGTTGTTGGGCCAGGATGCCCACTATTGGACGGAGCAGTTTGGAAATAAGTCTATGCTCCTTGGAGGAAATGTCATCGGTAGTGTCGATGATTTGGGAGCGACGTTTTACAATCCGGCGCGTTTGGCCTTGCAAGATGACCCCAAATTTTTGATCAGTGCGAAGGCTTACCAACTCAGCACGCTACGTGTCAAGGATGGTGTACAAAAGGCAGACCTTAACGAGTCTACCTTTGGAGATGCTCCGACTTTGGCTGCCGGGAGTTTCAAAGTACCTTTTATGCCTAAGCATAAGTTTGCTTATGCGTTCTTGTCGAGACAGCAAGTCAATTACAGTTTGGGGACGAGGTCTGAACTGACCTATGAGTACAATGATACTTGGCCCGGAGAAGAAACACTGTATGTAGATTTCAATGTCAACAAAACCATCAAAGACGAATGGATGGGAGGTAGCTGGGCCTATGCGTTGAATGAACGATGGAGTGTGGGTGCCTCTGGCTTTGCTTCGATCCTCAACCAAAGTCGTACCTATCAGCTCTTTGAGGATGGGTTGAGCAGCGATTCTTCTGCTGTGGCATCATATGAGAGGACTCGAATCAAAAAGTACAGTTTTACGAGTGCGGTTTTCAAATTGGGAGTGAACTATGAAAGCAAGAATTTCAGTGCAGGGCTCACCGTCACGACTCCATATTTGGTAGTGCGCAAGAGTGGAAAGGTCGACTATGATGAAGTATTGGCAGGTTTTGATTTGGACGAAGACGGAGACATCGATAACGATGCACGATTGATCAAAAACACGACCAGTGATGTGGATGTCAATTATAAAACACCTTTTTCTATAGGGGTGGGTTCTGCCTACGATTTTGGCCCAGTCAAACTCCATGTCAGTGCAGAATGGTTTGATAAGGTCAGCCGATATGCGGTGATGACCCCTGCTCCATTTTATGCACAAAAGGTCCCAGACTATTTGTTGTCTGCATCCGGTCCTCTGGAGATCAAGGATCGGCTTTATGATGAGCGCCATTCGGTGATCAATTGGGGCTTTGGCGTGGAGTTGAGTTTGGTCAAAAAGGTTAAGGGCTTTTTGAGTATGTCTTCGGATTATTCTACACTTCCTGAGACAGGGCCAATTGCGGACGGTTTGCCTACTGATAATTTCACCAATTCAATCTTCACAGCAAACATATTCCATTATGGAGGAGGATTTATGCTCAATTTTGACAAGATCGAACTGACCATGGGGACGACCTATTCGAGGGGGACACAGACGATTGGCAAGATAGTCAACCTACCTGGAGATGATACCAATCCTGAAGTGGCTGTAGATGTGCTTTGGGAGCGATGGAGGTTTTTAGTAGGGTTTTCTTTGCCGTTTTATAAGTTTGGTTGACTATAAGGTAAAGAGATAGCATGCAGTCGTCTACCGCATGCTATCGTGAAAGAAATAGTGAACCTGGTTAAGCGGGTTCGGCGCTTTTTACTGAACTTGAAGTAGTTGTTTTTGTTTTGGATTGTACCCATGCCGTGGCTTTGTCTGCGATCTCGAAGGCTACAGGGACAAGATAGATCGTCAGGCAGAGAGAGGACATCAATCCACCGATGAGCACCCAAGCCATGGCGTTTTTCCACTCGGCACCAGCACCTGCGGCGATTGCAATCGGAATCATCGCAATCACCATGGCGATGGTTGTCATCAAGATTGGCCTCAATCGATCGTTGCCTGCTTGTACGACAGCATCACGAGTGGATAGGCCATCTCCTTTGAGCTTGATGGCAAAGTCCACAATCAGAATAGCATTTTTGGCGACAAGCCCTAGGAGCATAATCATACCTAGGATGGTGAATATACTCATCGTCGAGACTGACAAACCTAGGGCAAGCATCGCACCGATCACGGCTACAGGTATGGAAAGTAGTACCACGAGCGGGTAGACGAAATTGTCATAGAGTGCGACTAAGATGAAGTAGATCAGCAATAGAGAAATGCCAAAAGCACCACCTAACGCACCGAAACTTTCCTCTTGGTTTTTGACATCTCCACCCCATACGAAACTTACGGTGTCAGGAAAATCAGCAGCCGCCATTTGTTGTTGGATAGACTGGGTGACATTGCCGACCGGTACTCCCAGTGCAAAGGCTGTAACGCCGACTGATTTGATTCTATCTTTTCGTTCCAGCATAGAGGCTGATGCACTTTGATTCACTTCGGCAAACTGACTCAGGGTGATTAGCTGACCTTTGGTGTTGATGAAAGGAATCTGCTTGACATCCTCGGCATTTTTGCGATCAAACTTGGTGAGTTGTACCATGATGGGGTATTCTAGACCGTCCTCTCGGTACTCATTGTCGTCATTGCCTTGAAGCGAATTTTGTAGCGTAGCACCGACTGTGGCGACATCTAGTCCGAGCATGGAGAGTTTGTCCCGATCGATTTTGATTTCTACTTCGGGCACGCCGGTTTCTACGGATACATTGACGTCATTGGCTCCTGGTGTATGTTCGATCATATCTTTGACGCGATGCGCTACCTCTATCACTTCGTCGTAGTTTTCGCCTACGACAGATACGTCGATTGGTGCAGTCCCCATGTTGACCATGCCTACCAACGAAACACCTACTTTGACACCTGCATATTGCGCTCTGATTTGGTTCATTGTTTCGATCATATATGCCTCAGTGTTCACATTTTTGAATTGTTCTTGATCCAATATGACATTGAGCTCAGACTTGTAGGGGTCTCCGAGTCCCGTGCCTCCGATTCCAGAAGAGGGCCCGCCGACGTTGGTCAAGATCATCTTGACCTCTGGTTTGGAGGCGATCCAGTTTTCAATTTTACGAGTACGGAGATTATTGGCTTCTATACTGGTGACTTTGCTGTATTCGAGGTTGAGTTTGAATTCACCTTTGTCTCCAGATGAGAAAGTCTCTGATCCGATCACTCCGAGACTTCCGATCCATCCTGTCATACCAAATAGAGCGAGGAGGATAGCAAAGAGTACCCATTTTTTGTTCATGATCCATTTCAGGGAATTGTTGTATCCATCGTTGATCCAGGTCAGTCCTGATTCGAATTGGATCAAGATCCATTGAAATGGGTTTTTTGGATTGAGGTGGGTGATTTTAGAAAATTTAGACATCAGCCATGGAATCAACGTGAAAGAGACCAAGAGACTGAACAAGGTCGCTACAACGATCGTCCACGAAAACTGGCGGAAAATATCTGCGACAAAGGACTCGACCATGGTCACAGGGATAAACACGATGACAATCACCAAAGTAATAGACACTGCTGTCAATCCAATCTCTGCGATACCATCGATGGCAGCTTTTTTGGGAGACTTGCCCATTTCCATGTGTCGGTAGATGTTTTCCAACACTACAATCGAGTCGTCTACGAGGATACCAATCACGAGGGACATGGCGAGCAGGGTCATGAGATTGAATGTGTATCCCATGGCGAACATAAAGGCAACTGTCGCAAGTAAGGACGCTGGCACAGCGATCATGACGATCAGTGCGTTTCTAAAACTGTGTAAGAAGAGCAGCATCACTACCGCAACGAGTATAATGGCGATCTCTAAGTCGTGAAGGACGGCATTGACCGCTTCGAGGGTGAATTCTGCGTCGTTTTGTGCGACGGCAAAGTGGAGGTCCTGTTTGTCGTAATGCACTTCTAGTTCTTCGAGTTTGGCGAGTACGGATTCGGATACTTCTACCGTGTTTGCATCTCCTTGTTTTTTGATGCGAAGTAGGATGGCACTTTTTCCATTGAGTCGGGCGATACTTTCGGCATCTGCTATGTCGTCGGTGACTCTTGCGAGGTCTTTGAGCCGTACGGTTCCGCCGTCTTCGGTGGTCGAGACGATGAGCTCTCGGATTTCCTCTACATTGGCGAATTTGCCCGAGATCCGTACCGTCACCGCTTCTCCGTTTCCTTTGACTTTCCCTGTAGGGAAATCCAAATTGGCATAAGAGATCGATCGAGTGACCTGCAGTAGGGACAAATTGTAGTACGTAAGTTTTTCGGGATCTACGCTCACGCTGATGGTGCGCTGCTCTCCTCCTAGTATGTCTATCGATGCGACTCCTTTGAGCTGCTGGAGCTGAGGGATGAGTTTGTCATCCATCTGGGCATAGAAGTACTTGCCGTCCATGTTGGAAGTCGCACTGATCTGCAAGATGGGCAGATCGTTGGGCGAGATTTTGGAGATCGATGGGTTCTCTGCATCGTCTGGTAGATCACTGATGACGTTGTTGATTTCACGTTGTGCATCTTGCATCATCAGGTCTAGATCTGTTCCACTTTTGAAGTTGACAATCACGATCGAGGCGCTCTCGACGGACTTGGAATTGATCTCATCGAGATTGTCCAATTCGGAGATGGCGTCTTCTATTTTTTTGGAGACCGAGGACTCTACTTCTGAGGGTGCCGCTCCAGGATAGATGGTCGTGATCGTCAAGGTAGGGCGAGACATCTCTGGGAGGAGTTCATAGCCGATTTTGTTGAATGACAAAAGCCCCGCGATCGACGTGAGCAAAAAGATCACGAGGATGAATGACGGTCTTTTGATCGAAAATTCTGCAATATTCATGTTTCAGTATTTTGAGTTATGATTAGTAGGATACTTCGACACCATCGCTCAAGTTGATTTGACCGTTGGTTACTACTATATCGTCTAGGGTGAGGCCTTCTTTGACTTCTATTTTTTGCTCAGAGGTCATGCCGACTTTGATGGGTTGGAGGATGGCTTTGCCTTCTATGATTTTGTAGACTTTGGCGTCTTTGGAGGAACCCATCATGGCGGTCGCTGGGATGGTGTGACTTGTGCCGTGAGGGTGGCTTGTATGCTCTATCCATCCATACATCCCTGATTTGATCGGGTATTCTGTTGTGTTTTGGATTTTGACTTGTACGTCAAACTTGTGTGCTTCGTCTGCTTGATCACTGACCATAGTGATGGTACCCGTATAGGAATGTGTAGGGTATACATCGGATTTGACCGTCACTTGCTTGCCTTTTTCAAAATCCATTACTTGATCTTCGGGTACACTGATGACGAGTTTGAGATGGGAGATGTCTATGAGTGACCCGAGTGATCTGCCCGGAGCGAGTACTGACCCTACATCAAAGGTGCGCGTAGCTAGAGTACCAGCGAAGGGAGCTTTGATTTTGGTGTTGCGGAGTTGTTTGTTGAGCAATTTGAGATTGCTCTCTGCGCTGGCCAGTTGTAAGCTTGCTTTCTCCAGATTGATTTTGGCTACTGCGTTGTTGTCTGTTAGTTTTTGGTACCTATCGTATTCGCGTTTGGCATCTTCGTAGGCAGCGGTTGCTGCGATGAGCTGAAAACGTATTTGTTCAGAATCCACGGTAGCGATTAATCCATTTTTGGGCAGTTGGTTTCCTTCTTGGGCAGAGATGGCCAGTACTTCTCCCTGTGTTTGAGAGGTGATGGTGATGGCTCTGTTGGCCTCAAAGGTTCCCAAGTATCTTCTCGTTTCTTCCAGTTGGGTGTCTTCTACTTTGGCGATTTTGACGGGCACTTTGATCGAGAAGTCCCGAGTATACACGCGTGCTTTGACTTCTTCAGCGTTGCCTAGTAGCGAATAGATGGTCCACCCTCCGAGTAGTGTGACTGCCGCTATTGCGACGATGATTTTGCTTGTTTTAGATTTTTGGATTTCCATTTCTATATGATTGACTTGATGATGAGACTTAATTGTAGTGGGTTAATAGATGACCTTCTGCTTTGGCTAGGTCTAGTTTGGCTTGCTGGAGGCGTACCCATGAATTGAGATAGTTGGTTTGTGCTTCTGTGAGTTCATTTTCTGATTCGATGATCTCCTGCACCCCCACGACTCCTTCACTGTACTGCATCTGGATGTTTTGGTAGATGTTGGTAGCGAGCTCCATGGACTGTTTTTGATTGGCAACCTCACGTTGGTGGACTTTGAGCTTAGAGAGGGCATTGATCCTTTCGTTTTCAATGCTTCTCTGGGTCATTTCCAATTGTGCGTTGAGTTGTTTCATTTCTATTTTCTTTTGTGTTTTTTGAGAGCTCTTGACCATGCCGTCAAATAACATCCAGTTCAGTTTGAGCCCCACGTAGCTAAAGTCATAGTGCTCGTAGTAGTTTTCGGACTGGTCACCATAGCCCATCACTCCATAGGATGCGACAGCCGATAGGTGTGGCAGGTAGCCTGAGTTGATCTGCTTCTCTTGTAGATCTAGGACTTCTTTTTGTTTGTTGAGTAGTTGTACTTCACTACGGTTTTCGTAGTGGAAAGCATCCTGAAAACTGAGTGCAGATAAATCTGGGTTCAGCTGATGTTCGATCGTCAATCCTTCGTCGGTATCCATATTGAGCAGGAGTTTGAGGGAGTTGATCAAATAGATGTAATCAGCCTGTAGTGTAGCGGTATGGTTGTCCAAGCTGGACTTGTTGATGACGAGTCGATCTACATCGGTCGTATTGACTAATCCGCTCTGCATCATCATGCGCGTAGAAGCAATGAGTGTATCGAGTGATTGACTGTTGTCTTCCAGCATTTCGATTTGTTTGGCAACTACCTGTGCATTGTAGTAGGTAGATGCTACCCGAAACGTGATATTTTCCTTGGTCTGTACGTATTGGATTTCTCCCATTTCGTTGATGGTCTGGGCCGCTTTGATGCCAACGTTGAGACTAGGGTCGAAAATTACCTGTTCCAGTTGCAGTGCGTAGGTGGACTGATGTGGCGTACCGAAACTTGCAGCGGCATACCCTTCTGCCCCTGGACTGAAGGCACTTGACGGGATCACCGTGGTGGGTAGCTGGGTATATAGGTCATACTCTGCCCCGAAACCTAATTTTGGTAGTGCAGCGCGTTTCACTTCTTTGACCTGCTCATCATAGAGCAACTGGTCGTAGCGGCTGTTTCCTATTTCTAGGTTTTGCTCCAGAGCAAGGCTTACACATTCGTCAAGTGTGTAGACTTTTTGCGCGTGACTTAGCAGTGGCGTCAGTAGCATAATAAATGTTGCAATGTTGATTTTCATTTTGATTAATTGTTTTAAACGTTTGTTTAACTCAGGAATAAATTTTTTTAGATCATGACAAGGGTTTCAAAAATGCTTCCATGATGCTGAGCGTGGTGGCTTTCCAGTGTGGTTCGTAGCTTTCATAGCTTTCAAATCCAGCCGCTGCTAGTTTTCCTGTTTTCGTCAGTATTTTTTTGGAGATAATAGGAAAGACAATCATAGAAAATAGGGCCATCTGAAAGTCAATGGCTTTGATGGGTCGAATCTTGCCGCTGTGATAATCTAAGTCTAAGGTCGCTTGTAGCTGCTGTGTTTCTATTGCCGCTTGCTCTTTGTTGAGGTCAGAGAGCATGTCGAGCAGATTTGAGTTATAGTGTGTCTCGCTAAGTATGAATATGGGTAAGCCTTGATCATTGTTGATTTGATGGTTGAGCCGATCGATGTATGTTTTGATACGGTCTAGTAAGTCGCGTGAGGTATCGTTGAGGATGCTCAGTCCGTCTTTGGTATAGGATCTGAATTTCTCCTCGAAAATGGACAGAAATAGCTTCTCTTTGCTTCTGAAATAATAATTGACGAGTGCGACGTTTACCTCGGCCTTTTCGGCTACTTTTCGCATGGTTGTCCCTTTCATACCTAGCTCTGAAAACAGCTCACGTGCTGCTTCTTTGATTTTTATTTCGGTGCTATCGAGTGATTCTTGGGACATAGTATCTATTGGACAGCAAACGTAATTTGAATGTTTGTTTTAAACAAGTGTTTAAAATTATTTTTATAGATAATTTTTTACGAAGCTAGTTGAGCGTATAGCTGAGCCGTATTCGTATGATGTTGTCGTTGAGGCCATAGTCGTAATCTGTCACTCGCACAGTTTGCCAGATGTAGTGGAGGCCTATTTTGAATCGTTTAGTGATTTTGTTGCCCAAGACTGCCTCCCAGCGGTGCTGGCTTCCTAGTGAGTATTGTATACTGTTGGTGAGGGTTACAAAGGTCTCCCATGTGAGCTCTGCATAGAAGTTTTCTTTGCCGAAGAGGGTGAAATTTGGTGGGGCTAGACTTAAGCGGTAGCGCATTCGAGTTTGGTTTTCTTTGTTTTCGTTGATATAGAAAAAGCGCTCCTCAAATCGTAGGCGGTGGTTGAATTTTAGGATTTTGGTATTGGGCCAAAAGAGCATGGCTTCTTGAGCAAAACGAAGTTCATTGAGGTTCGAGGATTCGGTATTGAAGGTTTGAAAATTAGAAATCGCGAAGCAGAGATTGTACAAGGAATTGTTGGACCACTTGATCGTAGGTCTGTAGTACATTTGATGAAATTTGTAGTCGCCCATTGAGGTTCGGTAGCCAAAGTCCCCTCCTACCTTGGTGTTTTCCCCCAGTTTGTACCATAGCGTCAGGTCTGTCCAGCCTTGGTGTCGGGTGAAGATCTTTTGGCCCCAGCAAAATTGAGAAAGGAATAAGAAGGCGAAGAGAGTGAATATTGGTTTCATTGGGCTAAAACTATCACTCTCTTGGTTAAAATGCACTTCTTGCTGTGCTTTCCTTCAAAAAAACTCCAATAGTGCGATTTGGATGGGAGCAATGCTTGGCTCAGGGTGCGTGAGTTTTGGCACTCTACTTGTGTGAAACTACACGGCTTATGGAAACTCATTCACTGCTTAAAAAGAAGGACATCTATGATCAATTTGCTTTATTTGACAGTAGAAATTAAAGTAATGAAATACTACGCAATATTATTATTGATTTTTTGCTCTACATGCTTGGTATGGGCACAACCCCATGAGTACGATGAGCGCTTGGGCCAAGAAGCTGCTTTGCAGGTAGAACGTACCCTGGGGCTGTATGAAGACGAGGCATTGAATCGCTATGTTGATGAGGTCGGTCAACGACTCATTGCTGCACTCAACCACACCTATTTTGATTATGAGTTTGCGATCATTGACGACCCTACTCCCAATGCGTTTGCTTTGCCTGGAGGATACATCTATGTGACGCGTGGTTTGCTGGCCCTCGTACAAAGTGTCGATGAGTTGGCTTGCGTGCTGAGTCATGAAGTAATTCATGTGGATGAGAGGCATTCGGTTAAGCAAATGAAGCGTAGTATTTTGCCAGCCCTGCTACAAGTACCTGGGCTACTCGTGGGAGCAGTGGCCGGAGAAAAAGCAGGAAGTATAGTCAGTGCTCCTTTTGATTTGGGTTCTAGCTTTTTTACTTCTACGTATAGTCGTAAACATGAAACACAAGCAGACCAAATGGGTGTTGCATTGGCAGCTAAAGCAGGGTTTGACCCCAATGCTTTGAGCCCGATGCTGGATCGGATCATGAAATGGGAAGAAACTCGAACCGAACAAGAAGAGAAAAAAAATTACTTCAGCACTCATCCCTATACCCCTGATCGAATCAAGAAACTGAAACCAGCGATCAGTGAATTGACTTGGTCGTTGAATAGCCTACACGAAGAACCCGTTCTCCCTTTGCTTGATGGCTTGGTTTTTGGAGAAAATCCCGCGAAGGGAGTTTTTGTAGATAGTGTGTTTTTGCACGCTGATATTGATTTTAGTGTCGTGTTTCCAAGTGACTGGATCTACATCAACCAGCACGATGCAGTAGGGGCGATGAACTCAGATAAGACGGCATTGGTGTATTTGACACTAGAGGACACTACTCAATCCCCCGAACAATGGGGTATAGATTTTGTCAAACGTGTGAAGAGAACTGGCGAGTTGAAGGCCTCAGCAGAAAAGGTGGAGGTCAATGCTCGTGAGGCATTTCTAGTCTCGGTGGTTCAGCACGGAGAAGGGGAAGATATCTATGCACATTTTATTTGGATAGAGATGGGAGATCATGTGTATCGCATCACCGCCATCAAAGCGGGAGGTTTCAAAGAGCAACTCAAAAGGACAGCTCTCTCATTGCACCCTTTGACAGAAAGTGAAAAGCAAATGATTGAGGTAGAGCAACTCTATTTGACCAATGTCGAGGAGGATGGATCATGGGAAGCCTTGGCTGAGCGTACCGAGAGTACATTAGAACCCAAATACCTTCGAGTACTCAATGGTAGCCGTTCTCACTCAGCTCCTCCTAGTGGTGAGAGAGTCAAAGTCGTCAAGAGTTACCCTTATGTGCCAGAGGATTCATCAGATCAATAATTGATCACGCACGTTTTGTTTCCAGATTTTGTATCCTTTGGGGTTGAGGTGGAGCATATCCTCTACAAATAGGTCTGTTCTTGGCCGTCCATCAGGCGAGAGCATGTGTTCGTACATTTCTATCCAGTGCATATAGTTTCGTTCTTCTACGAAGGAGCGCAGTAGGGCATTGGAGGTATTGATGTGGTGTAGCAAATACTCACGGCTTGGGCTCGGCTTGATGGAGATGACGGTGATCTGTGCCTCGGGGCTGTGTCGTTGGATTTTTTCTATCAAGAGTGAAAAGTTCATGAGTACGTCCTCAGGCGATTGGCCGTTGCTGAGGTCGTTGTCCCCTCCGTACAAGACGTAGGATTTGGGATGAAACTGCTCAAAGAGCCGTTCGAAATAGAACAAACACCACTGATACGATGATCCACCAAACCCCAAGTTGATGGCGTTTTTGTCTGCAAGGTCCGTCTCGAGACTGTCCCATAGTCGTATGGTACTACTGCCATAAAAGGCGACCGAATCTTCCGTCCCCTGTGTAGCAATTTTTTCTTTGAGTGCGTTGATCTCATCTTCAAAAAGCAATTGAGCACTGTTTTCGTTGGCGATTTCTTGACTGAGTTCTTGGGTGTCTTTTCTGAAAGTCATCTGGTACTCACGCAAGAACTCCTTGACAGATGTTGTACCATACTCTTTCATTTTTTCACTGAGTTTGAAGGGTTTTTTGATTTCGCAGGCAAATTTGAACGCAGTGATTCGCTTGTCAAAATTGGCCATGATAATGGGGACGATGAAGGGTTCGTGCTCCATTTTTTCGATCACTTTGAAGATCCCCGATTTGAAATGACTCGGTGAGTGCTCTGTCGGGTGCGAACTGCCTTCTGGGCTGATGATGATGTTGTGACCAGCGGTCAAAGCGTCATTGATTTGATCAAAAAATGCTTGATGCCTAATTTTTTTCTGTTCGGGACTTTCGATGAGTACGTCCGAATCGGGTGTGTAGACATTGATATAGCCCAGTTTGTTGTAGTAGTTTTCATGAGCATATTCTTCGGATTTTCCGATACGAACGACCCGTTGTGCATGTTTTCCATAGTTCTCAAAGATCAGCGAACTCAAAAAATGTGAGTCCAAAGTGATTTGGAACTGATTGGGCAGCGTGTAGTAGGGTTCATTGAGCAGGTGGTTGTAGATGAAGACACAGCCTGAGTTGGGAGGGATGTTTTCGAGCCCTTTGATGTAGATCGATGGGATCGAAAAAGCCTTGCGACAGGCTTTGATACAGTCCAGTTGTACCTCTTCTAGAGATTTGTTCTCATCACTTTCGGCTACACTGCTATAGATGTCTTGTAATGCACGGTAGAAATTCGACTCTTTTTGTGTTTTGTGTAGATTGTCGAGACAGAGTGAGGCCAAATTCTTTTCAGGGCCCATTCCTTTCAACTCGGCTTGGTGCAGCATGTTGATGGCTTGAGGAATCGTGAGTTTATCTTCGAGCAACACGGGCACCGAGTGGAGCGGAGAGTGTACCGACAGTTTGGTACTGTTGCTGTTGATGAGTGTGCTTGCGACGAGTAGCTCCTCGTTGAACTGGGTGGCAATCAGTCTAGTACGTACGGCGCGTAGCTGGTTGTTGATCAACCATAGGATTCTTTTTTGAAAGCTTAGGGCGAATTTTGGGTGTGCTTTGCAGTGAGCTTCGAGGTTGTCTTTTGGGATGTATAGTACGACGGCTTCTTTCGTCACGTGGGAGGTCATCGCACTTTTGACTCCTAGCAGACTGGAGGAACTGACCAGATAGCCAGGCGTAGAAATCGAGCGAAAGGGTACTTTGTAGGTCTTGTTGGTTTCCATGCTGAAGTTCATTCTTGAGTATTGAATTTCGCCGGATTCAAGCAGGAATATACCCTTCTTTTGTTCGTCTTGGCTGATCACTATGTCGTTGACGAGGTATTCTCTACGTTGCATCGAGGTAGCTAGGACAGCAAGATCTTTTTCGTCAAACTCCTCAAAAAATGGAGATTGTAGTAGCAGGATGACTTTGTCGATTTCGTCTCGTTCTATATGTGACAAATAGCCGTCTGAGGAAGTGTCAATTTCTAAAGATTGGAGCGCTGCTGAGGTATTGGCAAATAGCTCACTGGTGTCTTCGACAAACTTGTGTGAGTGGTTGTTGAGAAAAGTGAAAAAAGCGATGGCCAATTCAATGTCTGCGTCGAGACAGGCGATGAGTTTTTGGGTTTCCCATTCGAGTAGGATAGCATGGTCTGATGCTACGCGAGCTGTGGTTTCGTTGCGGTACGGTGCAATGAAAGCATCCATACCGATCGGTGCGTAGATGGATTGACTCATGCCTGCGAGGAGCTCTTTGTCATTGCTATGTAGGCTTTGGTGAAAATGTACCGTTCCTTCTAGCAGGATGTAGAATGTATCTACTCTGCTAAATTGCTTTTTGAGCGTATCTCCTTTTTTGCAAGTGACCTCTTTGCCGTCAAGGATGAGTTTATCAAGCGGGTAGGGTAGCTTTTCTGTCATGTCCATTCCTATTTGTCGAATTGCAATATACTCATCAAAAAGATGATTTGGTTAAACAAACTCTATGCGATTTCACATATTATTGTAAATAGTAATAGCTAATAGCAATTACTTTTGTTTTTGATTCAACCTAGATGAGTCACGTTCTAGAGGTAATCTTCATGTAGGTGGGGTACTTTTGCAAGTGATGGATGGATACCTACGTCTACATGGAGAAGAGCGGGCGGAAAATTTGAGGAGTCGTATAGACGCACTGCGCCGAGAGCTGAGTGATATAGAAAGAGTGACGCGTGTCTTTGAGGATATCCTGCGTGGTGAACTAGGCGATCTTATCATTCAAGAGCAAGAGTTGGCTGAGCTGTACAAGAGGGTTCAACGGGCCAAGAAGGCGAAGCGTTTGGCCCAACGTAGGCGGGGCAAGAGATACAAAGAACCAAAGGGCCTGAAGCTAGTCAAGCAGGTGAAGTCAGGCTCAGACCTAAATCAACAGGAACTTAAGAAGCTTTATAGGGAAGCTATGGTGCATGTTCACCCTGACAAGTTTTCTATGGAGGAGGATATGCAGGGTTTAGCGACTTTAGCTACGACTCAATTGATTGAAATCTACGAATCAGGTGATTTACAACGTATGATACAGTATCATGCATGTGTCATGAAGGGACATGCTTTGGACGAGTCAAAGGAACGTTCCCTTATTCAGTTGGCCCCTTTGGCTTATTTGGAGCAGGAATTTGAAACCATTCGGGGCAATTTGTCTGCGGCAAAAAACAGGCAGGTCTATCAGGTCCTGCAGAATTATGCTGACCCGATGACTTATGTCGTGGAGTTGCAGCGATACTATACGGACCGTATTGCCAAACTCAAGAAGCGTACGCGTAAGGCGGACAAGGGTGAGTGAAGCCTTTACTCCAATTTGGCTAGATAGATGAGCTGGTTGTTGATGTAATATTGCTCGTTTCGAATCTCCAATGGCAGTGTGAGTGCAGGGAGTTTGTCAAAGGTCAATATGAGTGTGGCCTTTTGGCCTTTTTCCGCATTATTGATACGGTATGTACCTTTCTTGGTGCCGTGATATTTGCCAGCCATTCCTTTGAATATCCCTGTACGCTGGACTTTACTTTTAAAGCGCCCATCATAGTAGAGCCATATACGGTTTTCTTTTTTCGATACGTTTTCGCGTTGATAAGTGAAGAGCATTGTGCCAGTGAGTTGTTTTTTCCAGTCCAAGGTCTCATTTGGATTGATGGTTCTGGGCTTTGAAAAGCTCAAATGAGAGAGCATGGCACCTTTTTGATCTTGATAATAAGAGTAAAAGGGAGAAGGAGTGTATAAAAGTGCGGTGACACAGTATCCATAGTCACCACAAGTAGCGGCGAGATGCCCTTGGTATAGTTGGTTGCTTGAGAGATGGACACGAGCTGTCATGATGCCTTCGTGGATGCTTGGTTCTTCGCTGAGCGTGATGTCCAGTTCGGGTGCTAGTTCAATGCCTTTTTTCCAACTCTCTTGGATATGGTTGAGTGAGTTTTCACTGACAAAATACAGCGTAGTGGCTTCCTGCGTGGTATCGCAGCTAAGTGTGAAGATGCCAGACCCTCTGGACAAATAGCCTTGCCAATCTTGAGGAACTTCGAGTTGTAGCCCATAGGTAGGGGCAAGGATAATTTCTCCTTCTTTGTATACTTTGTAGGCTTGGACTATTTCTTGTCCATGTGTGAATAATGAACTCATAATGAGTATCACTAGCAATAGGTATGTACAGTGTTTTGTCATTAGAAAGCTTCGTTGATGCCAAAATAGAAACCAGATGCGCCGTATTCACCAAAGGCAACGTCCAAGTTGAGGTTTGCTCTTGATTTTTTGTTGATCATGACACGCAAACCCATGCCATATCCAAAGTCCAAGTATTCGAACAGCTGGATGTCTCCGTTTGGGTTGCTAGCGGTAGTAGTGTTGGCAAATACTACAGCGCCAAAGGTCTCTTTGTTTCTTTGAAGTGGGACACGATATTCTACTTCGGCGTAGGCCAAGTCTTCACCACGAAATTGACCTTGTGTATAAGCTCTGCCTGACCGGCCAAATTGATCCCAACCCACAGCTGGCAAATCTAGATAGGGGACATTACCAGAGGTCACAAACCATCCGTAGGTCCATACGGCTATCATATGGCGGGGTCTTTCTTTGTTGAGAGGGAAGTAGTCTCGGTACTCAAGCCAAAGTAGGGATGAGCGTTGGTCACTACCTAGTATTTCGGGATTGAGGTGGATGTTGGCAAATGCATAGCGGCCGCTGTACGGGTTGATCGCATTGTCTCGTGAGTCGTACACTGCATTGATGGATAGGCCTGAGAGAGTGTATTCTTCTGGGTCAAATCCTTTTTTTGTGCTGTAGGCGTAATTGCTGGTGATGACTTTGGGATCAGCATCTAGATCGAGGAGTTTGTCTTCTATGTCCCAATGCTTGTCTAGATGAAAACCAATTCCGGCAAAGAACCTCGACTGTTTGTAGCGCTTCATGACGGTCTCATGTATGCGTAGGTAGCTGAAATTCATCATTTGTTTGCCTGTGATAGGTTGGCTTACTAGACTGTCTTGGTATTCGATCCCTATACCTACGGGTTTGGCAGATTGTGGGCCTGTGCCGAGTCCATAGGTGGGTTGTGACGTGATGAAAAAGCGCCAGTCTCCATAGAGGTTCCATGAATCACCACTGAAGAATACATTGGTTTTGGCCGTGATGATCCATTGCTTTTTGGTGGTGTAGATGACTGTGCCTAGACCGCTTGAGATATGGGTATCTTTGGGGTCTCCCATATTCCATGATGCTCCGGGTGCTACCCCAAACATCCAGCCGTTGGTTGGGTTGGAAGCGATGGCAGGTAGTGGGATGATAGAAACTTTTCGTTTTTTGTGGTTGGTAGTAGTCTCTGTCGAGTCGTTGGGTGCGCCTTGTCCATGTACGACATGCAGGCCGAGGCATAGCGAAAACAGCAGGACTAGTTTTTTCATTGGGGACAGGTTCAAATTTCACATGAAGTTAAGCAAATGTATGGAGTTGGACGAAAGTTGATTGAGTTTGTTTGGGGTTGTAGTGGAGGGTAGAGCTTTCCCTTTGAGTAATTTATTTGGTGGGGGATTGCCAAGGAGCTTGGGATATTGATTAAGTTTAATTGTATTTTGAATCAACCTTAAAATAAGAGAAAACTATGAAGTCAGTTGTCGTGTATATAGGTTTATTGCTGGTGTCACAGTTGGGTTATAGTCAAGCCGTTGAACTTTCGGGGTTTGGAGGCTATACACTGAGCGGGGATGCACAGTATTATGATGGAGAGATAGATGTGAAGAACGGTCCTGTTTGGGGGTTGACACTGGGGTTTGACACAGGCCAGGATGTACTGATCCAGTTTATTTATAGCAATACGATAGCGGAGACAGAGGCGATCGATTATGGAGCCATATTCGATGGTACAGAGGTGTTTGATATTAAGATGGAGCATTTTCATTTGGGTGCAGAAAAGGCTTTTGCTGGCAATGACCTGATTCGTCCTTATGGAGCGTTTAGTTTGGGATTGACAAGTTACGCCCCACAGTCGGGTACCTATGATGATGTGGTGCGCTTTTCTATGGGTTTGGGTGCTGGGCTCAAGATTTTCCCCACAGAGAAAATCGGGTTTAAGTTTCAAGGCAAGATGTATATGCCATTGGTGTTCAACGGTGGGGGTATTTATTGTAGTTCGGGGTCTGGGTGTGGAGGAGGTTCCTCATTTCAAGTGCCCATCGTGCATGGTGAATTTTCGGCAGGGATAGTGCTTAGGTTAGAAAAGTAAGAAATTGTGTGCGTAAGGTAGTAAGGTGTCTTTTTGTTCTGTGTTGTTGGATGTGTGCTTCTGGAGTTGCACGTTTACAAGCGCAAATCATTCAGGACAAAGCCACCTATAGCATAGACTCTATTCGTATACGCGCTGATCGTTTCTTGTTTTTGGGAGATGATGTTTTTTATATCCAGCGTGACACGGTCATTGCAATTCCTGATACGGTTGATTTTTTTGTGCGGAAGCAAACCTTAGAAAAGTCGGATGTTTTTTATGATTCGGTCAAGGAGAAGATGTCTCGCAACAAGATGTCAAGCATGGTCTATGATGCGGTGTTTAAGAGTACGGCCAAAGGAAAAGTGCATGGTGAGGGGTTTAGCGAATTTCGTTTTGTCCCTTACGAATATGCAGTGGTATCTCCTCTAGAGTACAAGCACTTGGATATTTTTGGGTCGAGTATGAATGATACGACGAAGCATAACGTCGATCGATACACTAATATTCTGAACAAGTTGCACGTACATACGCAGCGGTGGGTGGTTAGACGCAATCTCACTTTTCGAGCGGGGGATTATGTAGAGGCACAGAAAATGATAGACTCGGAGCGTTTGTTGCGCTCTCGAGCATATATCCGAGATGCGCGGATTATGATTGATACAGGCGTTGGTGACTCTATGAGGACAGAGGTTGTGACTCGTGATGTCTTTCCGTATGCGGTATCAATTCGACCCAACAACAATAATCGAGCTTTATTCGGAGTGAAGAATGTAAATATTGCTGGTTTTGGGCATGAGGTTGAATACAATTTTATCGACGATGGAGGGACGGAGTTTTTCTATCGAGCCAATAACCTATTTGCTTCCTATTTGGACATGACTCTGGATGTGGCTACTTATTTTCGTAAGGAAGGCATTGGAATATTTGCCAACCGCCCCTTTGTCACTCAAAACACAAAGTATGCGGGAGGGATGGAATTGAGCAGGTATCAATTTGGTGAGTATGCGTATGATCCTTATACGGATGTGACAGATGAATTTTTTTATGACCGTGACCGTTTTGGAATTTGGTTGGCGCGTTCTTTTGCTTTGAAGAAAACATGGCCGCAATTGGGGTTTAGCAAGCAGATGAATTTTGTAATTTCTGCAGGGTATGATACGCAGGACTACTATAACAGACCGGTGGTTACTGCGGATTCCAATTATATCTATCAAGACCGCAATACCTATCTTGTCGAATGGGGCTTGACGTCACGAAACTACTTTAGGGATAGGTATGTCTTGAACTATGGTCGTACGGAGGATATTCCTACGGGGTCTGTTGCAGGGGTTATTACAGGTTATCAAGAGAGGGAGTTTGTCAACCGTTATTATTTGGGTTTGAATTATGCGAGAGGGGGTTACATCAAGTCTTTTGGTTATCTCAATACGACAATGTCTGTTGGTTCTTTCTTTGATAAGGGTAAGCTGGCTGATGGTGTGGGGTATGTGGGGGTGGATTATTTTTCTGATTTGTTTCGATTGGGTAGGTTTAGGTTTCGTCAGTTTGTCAATATGTCGTATTCTCAAGCGATCAACCCTACAGAAGATATATTTATTCAAGGACAGAATGAGTTGGGTCTGAGCAATGTCTCGGGTTATTACCTCAAGGCGACAAGTAAATTCAATCTTAAAGCTGAGCCGGTGATGTTTACTCCATTCAATATATTTAGTTTTCGTATGGCTTTTTTCACTTTTGGACAAGCGACGATGGTGACTAATTCAAAGAATGGTTTTTTTGAACGGGAGGTGTTTTCAGAGTATGGGCTGGGCGTGACGTTCAACAATGATAACTTTGCTATCTCGACTATTACTGTGCGTTTTGCTTACTTTCATAATACACCGATCAATGCCAATACAAAGCCTGCAAGTGTGTCTACTTCTGGTCGGTTGAGGATACGTGATTTTGATATTGAGAGCCCTGAGTTGATTCAGTTTCGATGACTTTATGAAAATTAGTTAGGGGTTCATTTAATGAAACCCTAACTAATTATTTAGTTATATGGCGGAAAATTTTTATTCTCCTGTAGCCTCCAATGCGTCTTCGGTAGTTGTATTTCCTAACTTGTAAGTTATAGGCAAAACCATTTTTACATTGACCGCTTTTCCATCTTGCATGCCTGGTTTCCATTTCTGACTATTTTGAACAACTCTTAGCGCTTCTGCATCACAGCCATTCCCAATACCTTTCAGCACTTGAGCTTCAGTGATGTTGCCTTCTGTATCAACAATGAATTGTACGAAAACTATGCCTTCTACACCAGCATCTCTAGCCGCTAAGGGATATTTCATGTTTTGTGCGATGTATTGATAGAATTCTTCCATTCCTCCTTGGGGCATGGGTTGATCCTCTACTATGTCAAATATCCCATCCTCTGATTTTTTGTATTCTACGAGTTGTTCAAAATTTTCATTTGCGACGAGGATGAGCCCAATTTTGTTTTCATGTTTATTGACATCTATCCATTGTACCGTATTGGGATCGATTCCCAATTCTTCGATGGCTATATTGTTTTTGGGAGCATCTATTTGTAGATAGTTGAATTTTTGATCAGGATATTCTGCTCTGAGTCTATCTAGTTCATTTTGTGCATTTTCTGGTATTTGAGCTACCATTTCGGCAGAGTCTACGACGTTGATTATGTCGTCGTTGCAGGCCATCACCACACTTAGTAGTGTGAAACTTATGATAGCTGTACTGGTTTTTAACCAATGGGTTTTTTTTAGTTTTTCATTCATCATGTTTATTCGTTTTATGGTTTTACTTTTTGCGAAGTAGTTGCCACTAGCATATATGGTTCGAATGGTCATTTGTGCGAGCAGCTGTTGGTAACTTGATTTGTCTTCGCATTTTATAATTTCTTGATCTACAAGGTACTCGTGTGTCTCTTGCTGCGAATTTTTGTAGAACCATATGATAGGGTTGAACCAAAATACTGCTCTTGATAGATAGAGTATAATCATGTCGAGACTATGCCATTGTTGGCTATGTACTTTTTCATGTGCTATGATTTGATGCTTATCACGGGCATGCTCTGCTTCACATTTGTTGATGAATATCAACTGAAAGAATGAAAAGGAAGGATGCGATTCGGTCATGAAAATGGTCGAATTGGGATATTCATTGAGCCGCTGGGCATCCAGCGAAAGCTGAATGATTTTGAGCAATTGATAAAGAAATGCTCCTAATGCAATACAACTGACGATGATATAAAGTGAAAGTACTATATCGATTGAGCCTATTGTGTTTCCAATGTTTTCTGATTCACCAATCTGTATGGGAGGTAGATACAGCACAGGTGCTGTATTGGCTTGTGCTTGTGCTGGGGAATTGATAAAGCTGAGCTGAACGAGTGGCAAAGTCCAGGCGGTCATTGTGCTTATCAGGATGTAGACTCGTTTCAACTGAAAGCTATGTTCGTTGTGAAGGAAGACATAGTATATCATACCCGTAATTAGCAGTATGAGGTTGGCTTCAAGCAGATAATTAATCAGTGCTATTTTCATCTTTTGCTATGTTTTGTTTTACGTGAGTCATGAGTGCATCTAGGTCATCTATGTCCATATTTTCTTCTTTGACAAAGAATGACACGAGGTTTTTGAATGAGCCACCAAAGTAGCCTCCGATGAATGTGTTCAGAAACTGTTTGCTGTAGTCATCTTTGGATACCAAGGGATAATATTGGTGTGTCTTGCCATGTGCGGTAAACCCGACGAATTCCTTTTTTACGAGGATTCGAACGATGGTAGAGATGGTGTTGTATGCAGGTTTTGGAGTAGGTAGTTTTTCAATGATATCATGTACCACTCCTTGTTCTATTTGCCATAGGACTTGCATGACTTGTTGTTCTGCTTTGGTCAATTCTTTCACAACTAAGTATTTAGTTATAGGGGTTTAAAAATTACCGATGATTTTCATCGGCAGTCCTAAAGTATAACTAATTCTTTAGTTATACAAGTGTATAAGCACAAAAAAACCTCAGCCATACGACTGAGGTTCTGTAATCATGCTTCTCTTTTGTACTACAATACGATACCGATGAAGGACTTGAAAGCGATACCCATTAGACCTGTGAGGATCATGGTGATACCGAGACCTTTCAACCCGTTTGGCACGTTACTGTACTTCAATTTTTCTCTGATGGCGGCTAGGGCGATGATCGCCAAGAACCAACCGAACCCTGAACCTGATCCGTATGCTGTAGCCTCGACGATTGTATAGTCACGTTGTACCATGAAAAGTGACGCCCCGAGGATCGCACAGTTTACCGCGATCAATGGTAGGAAAATCCCTAATGAACCGTAGAGTGATGGCGATACTTTCTCGATGATCATCTCGACCAATTGTACCATCGCTGCGATGATTGCAATGAACATGATGAAGGTCAAGAAACTAAGGTCGATGCTTTCGAAACTAGCATTGATCCAGGTAAGAGCACCTTCTTTGAGGACGTACTCTTGGAGCAACCAGTTGATTGGCACAGTGATCGTCAAGACGAAAATAACTGCCGCACCGAGACCCAAAGCCGTAGATACTTTCTTTGACACAGCAAGGAACGAACACATACCTAAGAAGTATGCGAAGACCATGTTGTCAATAAATGCGCTTTTTATAAATATATTAAATGCTTCCATTTCTCTTAGTGTTCTACGTATCCGTTTTTAGTTCTCTGTACCCAAATGATGATACCCAATACCATAAATGCACCGATCGAATCTACCATCAACCCGTTTGTAGGGATGGCAAAGCCTGTCCAGTTTTCGATGGCCCCATAGACTGGGAAATCAAAGACTGAACCTGATCCGAGCAATTCTCTAAAGAAGGCTACCGTCAAGATGACCCATGCATATCCAAAACCACTACCCAATCCATCGAGGACAGAGTCGTAGGCCTTGTTGGCCATGGCGAATGCTTCAAGACGTCCCATCACGATACAGTTGGTGATGATTAGCCCTACGAAGGCCCCTAGTACCTTGTACATGTCAAAAAGGTAAGCTTTGAGAAATTCACTAACCAGAGTCACAAGTGTCGCCACGATGGCAAGCTGTACGATGATTCTGACACGACCTGGGATGATGTTTCTCATCATAGAGATGATGAGGTTCGAAAATACCACTACGAAAACCACTGCAATGGACATCACTAGTGTTGGCTGCATCTTGACAGTCACCGCTAGTGCCGAACATATCCCCAGTACCTGTATGGTGACGGGGTTGTCGTCATTCAATGGATCAGTAATGAATTTCTTTCTTCTTTTGGAAAGTAACGGTTCCGATGGCTCCTTGACGATCGGTTGTTCCAAAGTTTCTGTACTCATTTCTTTATCAATTTTATGGGCCTAGACCCAATTAAATATCAATTATATATTTTGCCCTTTACTGCTTTCTGCTTTCGTTTTTTCGATAAACGTCAAGTAGTAAGTCAGATAATCCTTGAGCATGGCATTTACACCTTTTCCTGTGAGGGTTGCTCCAGACATTCCATCGATGTGATGATCATCGAGTGGTTCGCCTTTTTCTCCCTTGATCATCGATACAGAAACTAAGTTTCCGCTTTCGTCAAAGATCTTTTTGCCAATGTATCGGTCTTTGACCACATCGGTGGTGATTCTAGCGCCTAGACCAGGTGTCTCCGATTTGTGATCAAAAGCTACACCTCTCACGGTGTTGAGGTCACTATCCAAGGCAATGAATCCTGAAATCCAATCCCATAGACCTGCTCCAAACAACGGAATAATGTAAGAATCAACCTCGTCACTGTCCTCTTTCATAAACATGAAAACAGGGTAAGGTCTTGTCTGTACGTCCTTTTTGTTGTTTTTCTGGAAATCGATTTTCTCAGCCACCAGTGGGTTGCCTTTTTCGTCTTTCTCCATCAAGTTGCCGTTGATGTCTACTACAGTCGAAGTGACTCTTTCTTCGTATAGTTTGAGTATCGCATTTGGATCCTTGATGTTGGAAATATCCATCACTGCACCCAAAATTTTCTTCTTTGTATCTAACTCTACCTGCTTGTCTTGCATGGGTTTCAACACCACAGAAGTACCAGATAGTAATCCCCCCAGTATGATTGTCAATACTGCCGAGAATATGACGATGTATAAATTAGACCGTTGCACGTTTCAACCTCCTTTTCTTGTTAGCTGCTACCACGTAGTAATCAATAAGTGGAGCGAATACATTCATTAATAATATAGCAAGCATGATCCCTTCAGGGTATGCTGGATTAAATACTCTGATGATTACGGTCAAAATACCGATCAAGAATCCGTAGATCCATTTTCCTGTTTCTGTTTGTGCTGCGGTGACAGGGTCAGAGGCCATGAATACTGCCCCGAATGCTAAACCACCAATCACCAAGTGATAGTGTGCGGGGAGCAACATGTACTCGTTTGCACCGAACACGTTGCATAGTGTACCCATCGCAAATGCTCCAGCGAATACACTGAAGATGATTTTCCAACTACCTACTCCGGTGAAGATCAATATCGCTGCACCAATCAAGCACATCAATGTAGAGGTCTCTCCAATCGAACCAGGCATGATGCCAATGAACATGTTCCAGAAATCAAATAGGCCCTCAGACCAACTGTTGTTGAGCATGGAGACCATCGGTTCTGTGCCTTCTACAGCTGCTGCTCCGATGGCGAGTGGAGTCGCTCCAGAAAAGGCTGCCACAGCAGTGTTTCCCTCTCCTATAAATGACCATACATCTCCCGAAATCTGTGAAGGGTAGGCAAAGTATAAGAATGCTCTAGCCGTCAAGGCTACATTGAGGATGTTCATTCCTGTTCCTCCAAAGACCTCTTTGCCAATAATAACTGCAAAGGCAGTGGCCAAGCCGACTTGCCATAGTGGAATCGATGCTGGCATTACCAACGGAATCAACATTCCAGTGACGAGGAAACCTTCGTTTACTTCGTGTTTTCGGATGGTTGCGAATGTGAATTCGATTCCTAGACCTACCGCATAGGATACGATAATGATCGGAACGACCAAGATCGCTCCTGTCAATAGGATGTCTCCGAGCGCAGCAACCTCACCAATGGCGAGATAGTGCTGATACCCTGCGTTCCAAATACCGAACAGCAAGCAAGGTACCATGGCGATGATGACTGTCATCATCATTCTCTTCATATCGATGGCATCACGAATCTGAGCACCTGTTGCACCAGTGGTGCTGTTTGGTGCGAGTAGTAAGGTCTCGTGCGCCTCGTATATATAGTAAAATTTCTCCCACTTCCCTCCTTTTTCGAAGTTCGGGCGAACTTTTGCAAAAATGTCTTCTATAAATTTCATCTATGCTATTAACTATTTTTTACTAAATCAATTCCTTCTCTCAAAATAGACTGGATGTCATTTTTAGACACATCGATAAACTCACAAAGTGCCAAATCTTCTTCAATCACTTCGTAAATTCCCAAACCTTCCATGTCATCGTAATCCTCCGCCAAGATCGCTTTGATCAAATGCGTGGGTAAAACGTCCATTGGTACTACCTTTTCGAAAGACCCCGTTTGCACGAATGCTCTGTGTTGGCCCCTGGTATTGGTGTCCAGTACGTATTCTTTATTTTTGCCTCCAAGGAAGGACAACAAACCAAATGCACGGTGCATACTCAATTTCTTGGTTGTAGGAGTGATCCATCCGAAGAATTCATAGTAGTCACCTTCTGGGATTACGGTCACTTGATTGTGATAGTGTCCGAGGTAGCCCGTAGAGTTGATTTGATTTCCAGTCAAGGGGTTGCCTGAGATGAATCTCTCGTTTCCACCATTGGTAGTACCGTCGAGGAGTTTATTGACACATGCACCAGAGTATGTTTTGTAGTACTGTGGAGCTTTTACTTCTGAGCCGGTCAAGGCGATGATTTTCGATGCATCATACTTGCCTTCTAAGAAGAGTTTACCAATTTGTGCTACGCCATATGGAGCAACCGTCCAAGCCACTTCTCCTTTGTTGATAGGGTCAATGTGATGGATCTGTACACCTACGTTGCCTGCAGGATGAGGCCCTGATACGGTGTTGATTTGTGCTTTATTGCTTTTCAAGAACTCCGCTGTATCGCTGTTGACGTTGATGTGGACCTTGCCTTCAGTGAGTTTGCTCAAGACCTCTATGCCCGCCTCATAATACTTGGCATAACCCTCGAGGATGAAGTTGGTATCTGGCGCCAAAGGGTGTGTATCGAATGCAGAGATGAAAATGGCTTTTGGCGTATCCTGAGGACTGGCTACTACGCCATAGGGCCTCTGAATAATGTTGGTCCAAACGCCAGACTTTTTCATCTGATCGATAGCCGCTTCTTTAGAAAGGCCACTGACATCTGAGTGCTTCTCGAAAGACTCAAATTCGATTTCCTTGTCTGCAAGGATTCGTATTTCAAGTACTTTTCTCTTGGCTCCTCTCACCACTTCAGCTATTTCACCACTCACAGGAGAGCAATACATGACGTCTTCCACTTGCTTGTCGATCATAATCGGCGAGCCTGCTTTGACTGTATCTCCTTCTTTGACGAGCAATTTGGCTCTGCTCATCCCAACAAAGTCTGAGGGTTTCATGGCAAAAGTCTCTGGCTGAGAGAGCTCTGCGATTTTCTTTTCAGCTTTTCCAGCAAGGTTGATGTCAAAACCTTTCTTAAGCTTGATATTCTGAGACATATTTTAATGCAATAAATCTTGTTTTAAAAACCTTGCAAAAGTAACAAAAAATTGATCAAAAGCCGGATTACGTAGAAATATCATGAAAGTAATTGGGGAGGCATATAAAGGCATGTTTGTCAAGCTATTTCAAATCAAGGAATAGTCTATAAATTGTGGTCAAATTCGTTGAGCATGAGAAAAGTAATCTTCTTCCTACTCCTCTTTGGAGCATCCATCGGGACGTCTTTGGCCCAAGGCGTTTCCATGTCATTCATCGTGCCCAAAAACGGGTACTTTTCTGCACCCGTCAGCCCTCTGTCCGTTCGAGGATTGGGCTATACATGGGGTGTGATTGGGTTTGCTACGGGAGCTTCGCTTTACAGCATGCCTGGGCTGCCCATGTCTGATCTTCCGTTCCAATCGAGCAAACCTCTAGTGGGGCCGTTTTGGTCGCTACTCGTTCCTCTGCAGTTGACCTTGGGAGTAGAGGGGAGTAGGGTCTCTGCCAAACTATTGGCTGGGGGTTTTGGAATGTGGCATCTAGCGCCACGTGTCGATTATGGCAATATGGATCGAGCGATTGCCGAATACGAGGGATGGGATGTGGTCAATGCGGACCTTGATCTCAAAAATAAATTGGGAGGTGGTTGGATTGGAGGAGTTGAATTGGCGTTTCATGTCAGTCGTCAGTTTTCGATCACCACCGAAGTAGAGTACCTCTCAGGGGTGTCATCTATGCCGCTGAGGGGTAGTTACAGTGGAGGCATGATAGGCGGAGAGATAGAAACAAGGCCGGCGGATTTTGCCGATGCTCAGGTTTTGCTAGAGGGGTTGGAAATATCGGTGGGTGTGGTCATCCACAGCGGCCGTTGATTACACAGCCTGTGCTTCAAACTGCTGCTCGATATATAGTTTGACCCGCTCCATCAGCCACATCGGCGTAGAGGTCGCGCCGCATATACCGATCGAATCACTGGGGTTGATCCAGTCTAAGACGAGCTCTTCTTCGCTACCGATGAAGTAACTTCTTTCGTTGAAAGTTTTGCAGACACCATATAATGCACGGCCGTTGGAACTCTTTTTGCCACTGACGAAGATGATCACATCGTGCTTTTGCGAAAATTTCTCCATGCTGGGCTCGCGGTTAGAGACTTGTCGACAGATGCTATCATTGGCTTTGAAGTCTGTGACTTCTAGACTGCCTTTGGCTGCTGTGATTCGCTCTTCGATCATGGCTTTGAGGCGATAGAAACCTTTGGTGCTTTTGGTGGTTTGGCTATAGAGAATGACTGGACGAGAAAAATCGATTTGTTCTAGGTCTTCGTCTTCCATCACGATGATGGCTTTTTCTCGAGTTTGCCCGGTGAGACCTATGACTTCTGCGTGCCCTGGTTTGCCATAGATGACGATTTGTCCTTCGACATTCTCCATTTGGTCAAAGGACCCTTTGACACGGTTTTGGAGTTTCAAAACGACGGGGCAAGATGCGTCAATGAGTTCTATGTTGTTTTCGATGGCGAGCTTGTAGGTCTCTGGTGGTTCGCCATGGGCACGAATCAGGACTTTACAATCGCGTAGGTCTTTCATGTCGGCTTGATCGATGATTTTGAGTCCCTTGGCGGCTAAGCGATCCACTTCCATGTGGTTGTGAACGATATCTCCTAGACAATAAAGAGAACCACTCTCGTTGAGTTCGTCTTCGGCCATCTCGATGGCGTATTCTACTCCAAAACAATATCCTGAATTACTATCTATTTCTATGTTCATGGTGTGACCTCCTAGTCCTGTGGCAAAATTAAGACAATTCTTGCCTTATGGGTTCTATCCGCAATGCAATTATTCACCTAAAGGTAGTGATTTGATTGGTTTTGCTTTTGGAGTCAGGAGCGAAATACCGGAGGGCTGGTTAAATGGGCTTGAGGTATTTGGAATAGGCTGACAGGGTCATGGATGGTTTGGAGAGGGTTAATGAAAGCTTTGCTCAACTCGTGTATATAGCTCTTGGTATTGTTGTGATTCTTCTATAAATACATTGCTCTCTAGGAGAGAGTCTTGTTCGTGTCTGAAAAAGTATAGGGTAGTATCTTTGATCCATTTCAATTGATAATTGCCAATCAGGGGGTTGATAAAAAAACCACTATCAGATCGCAAGAGTATTTGGGTTTGGGACAAGGAGTCTGTTTCTATTCTTAGCTTTTTGAATTTGAAATTGCCATATTGACTGATCAGTGCAGAAGAGATGTTTTTGTTCAAGTCATATTTCTTGCGACAGAGGAGGTCGTCGATGAAATAAAGGGTCATTTCTTGTACTTTTCCTCCATGCAAGCCAATGTTTGGGTCTTCCACAATATGAAAGGAAACTCTGTCTGAGTGAAAATTTCCAAATAGGTTTTCTTCGCCAATTTCTTCATCTCCCCATTCTCCCAATTGATTCCAATTTTCTGACGACACAGATACTTCGGATTCCATTTTAGGCTGCTCGGGCGTTGTTTTTTGCGGAAGAGCTTTTTCACAACTCCAAAGAATAGAAACCAAATAGATTGGAGTGAAGAATTTCATTTCTGGAGCATCTTGCTATCGGCGAGTTGGGTGATGTGGTCGACTTGTTCGTTGAAGTACATGTGTGTTGTATCGACTTCTATGCTGTCTTTGGCACGAATTAGAGGGCTTTCGGCACGAGTGGTGTCGATGGTGTCTCGTTGTTTGAGATTCGCTTTGACGTCATCGAGATCTACGAGTTCATCTTTGTCGAAGAGTTCTTTTTGTCGACGTTCGGCACGGACGTCAAAGTCTGCAGTCATGAATATTTTGAGTTCTGCCTCAGGGAAGACGACACTACCTATGTCTCTTCCATCCATCACGAGACCTTTGGATCGCCCCATTTTCTGTTGTTGTTTGACGAGATCGTCACGGACTGCTTTGATGGCGCTGACCTCACTGACGTTTTGTGAGATTTCCATTTCACGTATTCTTTTTTCGACATTGAGGCCATTGAGGTAGGTTTCGCTCTTGCCTGTTTTTTCGTTGTGGTGAAAAGTAATTTCTATCTTATCAAGGGCCTTTTCAACGGATTTGGGGTTGGTCTGATCCACGTAGTTTTCCATGAAATATAAAGTAACGGCGCGATACATCGCTCCTGTGTCTACATACCTGTAGTTGAGCTTTGAGGCCACTTGCTTGGCTGTCGAACTTTTGCCGCAAGCGGAGTACCCGTCGATGGCTATGATGATTTTTTTCATGGGATAGGGATCAAAGTTGTGTATGGTATTGAAAGCGTGGTTTAACAGTCTTTGACTGGACAAGGGATGGGTTTTCCTTTTTTGAGTGTGCGTGGCTTTCGCTCGCCGGGGTACCGGGAGGATTTGCATGCAGTGAGACTGAGTACAGCTAGCAGTGTGAGCAAGAAAAGCAATCTTCCAGTATATTTCAAAGCAATCGTATCTATGGAACAAAACAAATATACCGATTAATTGATTAACGAAAAAGGCTCTGTTTGGTGATTTGAGGAAAGTCAATCGATCAGACAAAGGGGGTAATTAGATCGTCCCCAACACAACCATCTGATCCAGAGTTGGTGAGGGACTGCCGCCCCTAGGTTCGATGGTGATGGCAAAAGCTTGCGGGTCTTCATTATTTTTCATTGTGAGCAATCTATCAGCGCCAGTCATATCAAAAATCCCAGCATCGACAGGTGCTCCTTCTTGAATGCTCCAAAGTTGGTACTGTTGGTTTTCAGGGAGTGGTTGCAAAGTTCCAGGGTGTAGGAGTGTTTCTTTGGTCTCAGCGTTCCAAAGTACCGTAGCGGTGTACTCCAGAGTAATGCCTTGCCCTTGTAGTGGAACGGTCACAAAGGCGGGGTTAGTCAGTAGATCAATGGCTTCTTTGGCGATTGACAACTGATGTCGCGTTAGTTGAGTGTTTTCAGCCAAGAGTGTTTGTTCTTGTAAGGCTAATGCGAGGGTCGTCTCGGTTTGTTGCCAGCGATTCCAAAACAGTACTGCTAGTGTGGTCGAGATGATGGTCAGTGAGATAGCTGCTGCCATGAGGTAGCTTGGAAACCGCCGAGAGGTTGTTGTTTGAGGGACCGTAGTGTTGACTTCTGCCATGATTTTGGCCCGGAGATCAGCAGGAGGCTGTATGCTTCCTGCTTCGGATAGTATGGCTAGCCCTGCTTCGATTTCATCCAGCTCGGCTCGTACCGAGTTGTTTGCCAATTGGCTCGCGACGGCATCAACTTCTTTTTGCGAAAGCATGTCCAAGCTGTACAATTCCAAATCTCCTTGCGATATGTAATCCTCTGGTTTCAATTTATTCGAATTCGTTGTCTTAATGTCAAAATCGCTTTTCTCAACCGTGTTTTTACGGTACCGAGTGGCATGTCATATTCTTTGGCCAGTTCGGCATGGGTATATCCTTTGTAATAAATCATCTCCAAGACGAACCGTTCTTTTTCGTCGAGTGAGGCGAGTACATCTTGGAGACCAATGGCATCTGTTGATTGTTCGTAGCTGTTGCCACGATCTATACTAGATACGTGATCAATGAACGAATCGGATTTATTTTCTTTTCGTACTTCGGCAGAGCGCACTTTGTCTATGGCTTTGTTTCGCACGATGTTGACGAGCCAAGTAAACAGGCGGCCTTTGGTTGCGTCGTAGCTGTCGATTTTTTTCCAAACATTGACAAAGGCATCTTGAAGGACTTCTTCCGCAAAGGACTTGTTTTGAACGATGCGGTAGGCGGCACCATAGAGGGCAGCAGAATAATGGTCATAGAGATACTCTAGGCCTTTGCTGTTTTTGTTTCGCAGCAGCCTTAGCAATTCGTCTTCTGATACGTGCTTTTTATTGGAGGTTGTCAAATGATTGTCCCAAATGGTATGTACAAGTTAGCAACAAGTTTTGGTAAATAAAATCCAAAATGCTAGAGCACGTCGTATATCTGTGCAAACACTAATTAGAACTGTAATCATGGAAAACAAAAACCAAGTCAAATGGCCAGAGATCATGAGCTTGGCGGCACTGAATGTCGCTCTCGTGATCAGCTGGATCGCATACCACGAATATCAACCTGTCCTGTTGGAAAATTTTAGCTTTACGGATTTGTCCTCTTTTTTGGTGATTTCTAAAGCGATCATCTTGGTGGTCATCCCTCCTTTGGCGGGTCTGACCGCTGATTATTTTCTGAGAAAGAGTGGCAAGTTCTTCATCGTATTTACGGTAGGGATAGGTGCTACGGCGATGATTTTCATGGTGGTGGCATCCATTATTGGTGCTGGACCTGCCAACAATATGAAGGTTTTTTTACCCTATATGATTTTGTTGTGGTTGATTTCGATGAACTTGTTTATCAGTCCAGCCTATTCGATGATTGAGGCATTTGCTCCAGCGAAGAAGCTGCCTGTTGTGGTGGGTTTTTTGTTTCTCGTGACAGAGTTGATCTACGCTCTCGAACCTGTGGTGGTAGCCTTGGTTCGTTTCTTTGGTGATACACTGACCTTCATTGTCGGTGGGGTACTGATTTCGGTGAGTGGTTATTTCTTTCACAAGATTGCTTCTTCGGAAGTGTTGAGCTTTAGGAAAGATGGGGTAGATACAGCCTCAAAGAAGTCAGGAGTATCTGCGTATGTGGCGATCATTGGGGTAGGTTTCTTTTTGGGAGCTGGCAAGGCTGTGTTGGTTGAGTATTATCCAGGGTATATAGCGACCAACTTCCCCCATCATGAGGGTTTAGCCGCGTATTTTTCACTTGGACTGTTGGCTTTTGCGGCGATCTTTGCTTTTTTGATGAGCAACAAAGTCGCCAAGATGAATATCCAAAAAGTAATCATTGTAAGTTTTATGCTACTTGCGGTAGGGTCTGTAAGTATCTTGCTTACATCCAACCTATATTTTACCTTGTTTGCTGGGGTAGTAGTCGCGGTTGGTTTTGGCCTAATCAACCTTGTCGGTATACCGTTTGCCTTAGTCAACCTCTCGGCCAAACACATTACGTATGGTATTGGGATTTTTATCGGTGCTTCGGAGCTGTTGACGGGGCTTTTCGAAGTGGTACTGCATTGATGTAGTGGGTGCTGATCCTCAATTGAGTAGAGCCCTCTCTGAGAAAATTTCTCAGGGAGGGCTCTTTTTGTAGTATTTGTGCTTTTCTACAGATGTATTTCACAGACTATTGAGCATCTTGCTTGCTTGGAGTTAATTTTGACATTCCTTATTTGAATAAGTAGACCTGTGAAGGTAGAAATAAGGAAAATGAAGAATCTAATTACCTTGAGAACTCAATGAGAAGGCCTGTAAAAGTTTTATCCATATCGTTTGCCATTTTGGTCGTCTTGACGATACTACTAGAGTTGTTGGCTAAAGTGGCATTTCATGATAGAATAGTACAAGAGGTCCAAAAAATGATAGATGAAAATCTAGAGTCGAAATTGACGTTTTCTAATGTGCAGATCTCTACGATTCGAAACTTCCCTACCGCGACAGTGGTCATCGATTCGGTACTCATCGTAGAAGATGGGTACGCGGTACTGCAAGCGGAGCATATCCTATTACGGATCAACCCTTTGGACCTTCTAAAAGAAAATTACATTTTCAATACTGTAGAGATCCGCAAAGCGAAATTTCATTCAGTGGTGGATTCTCTAGGACACAAACACATGATCAAAGGGAAGCACAAAGAAGGACATAAGGCAGGTGGAGACTTTGATTTTCATATTCCGAACATCAAAATTCGACAAGCTGAAATCCGCGTAACCAATGAATACAAGAAAAATAGTGTCAAGATATCTGTCGAATATGGCGATTTCCAAATGATCTCGACAAGCGACTTGGTTTCCTTTGAGGGCAATGCCAAAGCGGTACTTGATACGATGGTGAGTAAGGGGACTATTGCTGCGACGGGGGTCCGGATGGAGGCTAAGGATGCGGCTTTTCGGATTGGAAAATTGGACCAAAGAAATCTTTTTGATGGTATTTTGAAACTGGGTGATGCACATATCCGTGCGGCAGGTGTGCTCAAGCCTGTAGGCAATGGCAACCTGATGGATATTACGCTTGAGGGCGCAGAGTCTGATCTCAACAATTATTTGACCTTAATCCCACAGATGAAGGCCTTCAAGTTTAAGCAGACCAACCCTGATGCTAGGTTGAGTTTTCGGATGAAGATGACGGGCTATGTCGATCCCGTGACCTTCCCATTTATCCATGTAGATTTTGATTTGGCCAATGCCTCGTTTGCCAAGGAAGGGATACCTTATGAGATCGGAGATGTGTTTTTCTCTGGGGTGTATACCAATGGAAAAGAAAAAGGTCCAGAGACCAGTGAGCTAATTCTCAAATCTGGAAAGGCCCGCATTGTGGACAGTTATGTCAATGTCACAGGTAGTTTTTACAATTTTGAGGACCCTTATGTTGATTTGAATTTGCAGGCCGAATTGTCGCTTTCGGAGTTGGACGATATGTTCGAGATTCCTAAAGTAGCGGGTTTGAAGGGCATGGTCAAGCTGGATTTAGACCTAGAGGGAAACCTAGCCGATCATGTCAAAAAGACAACCTTGGTGGACGACCGATTTACGGGGAGGATAGAGTTTCGAAATGTATATGGCGCCAGCGATACATTGAACTATGTGATGCGCGACCTCAACGGGTTGCTCACCATCCAAAACGCTAATTTGACATTTGATGAAATTCGTGGGAGCCTCAATGAGTCCAAGTTTCGTCTCAACGGAGGGCTTGAGAATTTTATCCCTCTCCTCGACCCAGCCTCGACTCATCTTGCGAAGGCAAAGTTGGAGATAGATTTGGATGAGTACTATTTGAATGAAAAGGATCTCAACTTGAGTGAGGTACCCGCAGATACTTCTGGGTTTGATTTTTCGTTTTTTCCGAAGAATCTAGACTTGGCATTGAAATTCAATTCGAATAAAATTGGCTTTGGAGATATCGAGATCGAAAAGGTCCGCTTGCGGGTGAGTATGAACAAAGATTCAGTGCTTTTTAGGCAGTTTCATTTTTGGTTTCAACATGGCGAAATTCGCTTGAGTGGAAACAGCTATTTCAACCAAGGGAAAAACATCAGAAATCATATCTCCCTCCGCTCTCAATTTGAATATCTCAATGTCGATACGTTGATGACTCGATCGTTATTTCGCAAAAATAGAGCAGGAGGTGAATTACCTGACAATCTATCAATAGTGACTGACATCAATATAAACGAACTCGTCTATCAAGGAAAGACCTACCGTAAGGTTGGATTAAGTGGAAGGTTTAAAGAGGATAAGGTGGTCATGGATCGAGTCGATGTAGATTTCCCATACGGGAGTCTCCGTTCGTCTTGGGAGATTCATTCTTTGAGTGGTTTGCCTCTCATCGATGGGGCTGCCCAAGTGGACTTGGGAGAGGTACATATAGATTCACTCAAAAATTACTTCCAGTCATTCGTTTCCAAGGACTCGCTGGCTGCACCGAAAAAGAAGAGCAGGAAGTTTGCCTTCGAAGACATAGAAATTAAAGTCACAGGCCCCAAACTCACCTATGATGACATAGTAATGCACAACCTCAGAGCGGAGGTTGTATTGCATGACCAGGATTTAGAGGTTGAGAAGACTTCCTTTGATTTGTTTGGAGGCAGGTTCCACTTCAGTGGGATGCTACGAAAAAGTGATAGTCTACATGTGATCACTACGGCAAAACTCAAGGCGGAAAATATTGATGCTAGTCAAATGGTGGACGCTTTTCCTGAAGACGCCAAGACCCTCATCGGCAAAGACAACATCAAGGGAAGAATACAGGTAGATGGTATGGTGATTTTGAATCACGATGAAAAATTGAATCATCAAGAAAAGGATATGATTGGTAAGGTCCATTTGCGTTTGGATGACGGTATGTTGATCCATTTCAAGCCAGTGACCGAGTCTCTCAAGTTTTTGAAGAAGGAGGTTGTCGACACCATCTTTGTGGCCAACCGCGGAATTGATGTGTTGTTTCACAACGATGAGATATTGATTCCCAATACCGTATTCACCTCCAACCTGACGAACATTGAGTTTTTGGCGTACTACAACAAAAAGATTGAGTTTGGTTTTAATCTCAAGATAAGTGTCAGTGATCTGCTATTCAAATCCCAAAAGAAAAAGAAGGCCAACATTGAAGCAGACAATGCCAGAGTCAAAGGCATCAACTATTACATGAGTGCTCGTACAATCGACGAACAATTGGATATTCGCTCTCTCAAAAAGAAAGAATATGCTTGGCAAGAAAAGCTACTCAAGACCCGCTACAAGCAAGTCGATCTGCTCATGGACCAGCACATGGCCAAAGACCTCCCTACTCCTTGATTTGAACTATTGATAGATTAGTCCTCTTTGGGTACTTGGGAGATGTCTAGTTTTTTGCCATCTGCTGAGACTGATGACACACTAAAGAATCCCAATACCATGGTTTCTGAATCAGAGTCTAGGGGGCTGAGGTTACTTTTGACATTGCTCATCGGTGTAGCAAAGAGCTCCCCGAATCCCCCAGGCCGGTTGGTTTGGACTTGGATTTCGTTGAGGTATTCGTAGGTCTCGTTGGTGATGGAGTGTAGCTCCACATATAGTGAGTCTCCGTCTTTATAGGGGGAGCTTATGCCTAGGTCATTATCGTCGGATTCGTCGTAGGGGTTGACCCCCTCTCGGACGGGCACGATGAATACCAAGTTGTCGACTCCTTCCCCTCCGATGCCTGCGTCATAGGCGATGTTTATTTCTTCAGGTTTGCCCAAAAACTGACCATTCTTGTAGGCTTTGATCCAATAGGTATCACCAGCTCCTTCAGGGTCTTTGGCCCAAAACTCACCAATGTAAAATATTTCTTCTGTACCAAACCCCGAGATCTCTTCGTAGCGAAAGGTGACACTGTCCATGGGCGGTACTCGGTTCATGGTTGAGGTGGAGACGAAGCTTTCGTTGTGGGCAGTGATAGTCAGTACAAAATCATCTCCTACGGATCCAAAACCAGTAGGCGAAGTATAGATGCCGTTTTCTAAATGAGTAAAAGTGACGGAGGTTGCGGGATCACCATAAGAGACTGTGACGATGGCGTCTGTCACTCCGATGATTTGCGTACTGTCAAAGTAAGGCTGGGTCATGGCTACCAAGATACGTTGCTCTTCATTTTTGTCATTGATGAAGGCGTCCACAACCAAGACAGGGTCTTCGGATTCTAAATTTGGATAGATGCGGTCGTCACAAGAGATTAGCAAGGCCAAGTTTAGAACCATGAGGGTGTGTATCCATATATTTTTCATATCCATTAAAATCTAAAGTTATACGAGATGGAAGGAATGATGGTGCCGATGATAGACACTTGTCTTGCTTCCGTCTGGGGAAGTTGGTAGTTGACAGGTCGTACGTCTTCTTGGGTGAAGTAGATGGAAAATGGGTTTCTACGTGCATAGACGTTGTAAGCAGAGACGACTAGCTCACTATGAAACCGTTTGTTCGGTACTGGCTTGCCTAATTCGAAGGTGGCAGATATGTCGAGTCTGTGATAGTTTGGGATACGGACATTGTTTCGGCTATCGGCGTTGTTTTGGGGCACGACATAGGAGCCCTGTATCACGTATTTGGATTTGGGGTAGGTTGTCGGAGTGCCTGAGACGAAGGTGAAGTTGGTCGAGAGGGAGATACGGTCTGTCAGTGCGTAGAATGCCGCTACTTTGAAGTTGTGCAGTTGGTCGTAGCGTGTCGGGTACCAGTTGCCGTCGTTGATACCGTCTACTTGGAGTTCGGTACGAGCTGCAGTGTAGCTGACCCATCCAGTGAGTTTTCCTGTATTTTTCTTGACCATGAGTTCTAGGCCATAAGCACGACCATCACCACTGAGCAGATCTCCTTCAAGGTACTCGTTGATGAGTAGTTCAGCTCCATCGATGTAGTCAATCTGGTTGTAAGTTAGGCGATAATAACTCTCTATAGAGACTTCATAATCGTTGTTGGGGCCGAGATTTCGAAACCATCCAGCGGCCAATTGGTGCCCTGTTTGGGGTTTGATGTTGTTGCTACTTGGTGTCCATACATCTAGGGGATTGGAGGCGGTAGTATTGGATATGAGATGGATATATTGTGCTGTTTTGTTGTAGCTGAGTTTGACACTGTTTTTGATGTTGATCATGTACTTGGCAGATAGCCTAGGCTCAAGGTTGTTATAGCTTTGGATCACTTCGCCTTGATCGTATTCTTGTTCATGGTTGAGGGGTTTTCTTTCGCCAGCGGGAGCGTCATCATAGTAGTAGGCTGTGCCAGGTCCTATGAGCGAATAGTGTGAAAACCTTAACCCGTATTCTACTTGTAGGTTTTTGCCTATTTTTTGGTTGTTGGAAAGGTAGAGGGCAGATTCGATGGCGTATTTCTCATCCAGTCTAAAAGGGACAGTTTCCCCGTCGCTCGTGACCTTGGCGTTGGCAGGGTCGAAGACTTCTAGGGCGACTTCACCGCCAAAGGCGAGTTCATTGTTTGGGTTCAAAAAGAACGTAAACTCAGGTTTGAAATCATAAGTACGAATGCGGGAGTTCCAATCGAATTGATCATTTTGATCTTCACCAAAAGCGAGGACGTAATCATAATCACTGAAGAAGACGGTGAAGTTGGAGAAAAGGCGTTTGCCAAATATGTGGTTCCAGCGAGTGGTGGCTGTTCGGTTGCCCCAGTTGAAACCCTGTTCCTTGTCAAACTTGAAGTTGTCTCTGCCCAAGTAGCCAGAGACAAAGACTCGGTTGTTGGGGTTGATGTTGTAGTTGGCTTTTAGTGTCAGGTCGTAGAAATTGAGCGCTGCTCCTCCGTCAAAGACATCAGTGAAGGGCCGTGCCAAGACGTCTATGTAGGAGCGTCTAGCAGCGAGGACAAAGGAGGCCTTGTCCTTGACCAAAGGGCCCTCGATAGCCAGTCGGCTAAAAATCGTACCGATACCGCCTTGCGCTTGAAACTTCTTGTTGTTACCTTCTTTCATGCGGATATCCAGTACCGAGGAGATGCGCCCCCCATAGCGAGCAGGTATCCCTCCTTTGATCAAATTGACATCTTTGACTGCATCCGGGTTGAAAACCGAAAAGAAACCCAGCAAGTGAGATGAGTTGTAGACAGGCGCTTCGTCGAGCAGCACCATGTTTTGCCCTACACTGCCTCCACGTACGTTGAACCCCGAGGCACCTTCTCCTACAGTTGCGACACCAGGGACCAGCTGCAGACTGCGGATTACATCTGCTTCTCCCATGAATGAAGGAATTTTTGTGATCGTCTCTATGTCTAGCTTGTTGCTACTCATTTGTAGGTCGGTGACGTTGGCATCATCAGCGGTGGAACTTACTACGACCTCTTCAAGCTGTGTTCCTCCTTCGCTTAATTCTACGTCGAGACGTTGATCACTTTGGCTGAGGTCTACAGTTTGTGTGCGGTTGTCATAGCCAATGTAGCGGGCTTGGATTTGATATTGGCCAGCAGGCAACGTGAGGGAATAAAAGCCATAGACGTTGGTGACCACTCCATTGGAGGTGCCTTCTACTACGACAGTTGCACCGATGAGTGTTTCTCCATTGCTGGCATCTTTGATATAGCCACTGACGGTATAGTCCTGGGCAATACCCGTCAATGCCCATCCTAGCAAGAGATGAACCAATAAGATTTTTCTCATGAGAAAGTTTTAGATTGATTTTTGGATAGAATAATCACGCCGAAATATAACCCTACGTAGGGATAGGTTCTGTGGTTGATGCAAAGATGAAAAAAGGAAGGCAAAGGTTGCTCTCTACCCAGTTAAAAGTATGTTATTTTCTATGCTGAGCTTGGCAATGGCGGATAAAATCTTCTACCTCTACAGCCGCGATGGCTTCACCGATGACATCTAGAGGTAAGTTTTCGATTTTGGTGAACCGGACACAGGATTTCCCCATATCTAGCTTTTTGCCAGAGGCTTGGTAGTCGTTTTCAAACTTCTGTTTCAAGCGTTTATCACAGTATACCCCACTGAGGTACACTGCCATGTGCCTTTTTTGGGAAGCAAGTGCTGCATAGAGAAGAGGTTTCTTGTTGTAGGTATCAGGATAGATGTCCAAGGGGATCTCATAGGAAATCATGCCCCAGTTCATGGTTTCAACATAGCCGTTTGGGAGATGAGACAAGATGAGTTCGCGGATTTGGGAGATTTGGAGGCGTCGGTCGTCTGGGAGCTCGTCGAGGTATTGTTGTACGGTGGAGGCTTTACTTTGCATGTGCGTGGATGGATTTGGGTACTAAATTTATAAGCTTATCCTGTGTTTTTATAGCAAAATAAATTTAGATTGAAAGGAGGAAGCAATTGGCTTTCCGTTCACATGATTAATTTTGTGAATCGAGAAAATAATTACCCCCAAAGAATGACTAAGGAATTAGAACATGCGGAAATGCTCTCTATGGAAGAGTTTGGTATACTGTGTTTTACCAACTCATACTATCTAGATGATGAGCTCAACAACAAGATTGAGGTGGTGATGACTTCCAAACCGACCTATTTTTGGATACCTATCTTGTCTCATCTGATTCGTTCTACAGAGCTGACCAATGAGGATATCAAAGTGTTTATTGAATTGTCACTCAATTCGCTGATGACGAAAAATGAAGTTCGCTGGAACAACCGAGCTCTTGGTATCGAAGGAATGCTCGCTACGTTGGAGTCTGTATTGTTTTATACCTCTCGTATCAAATTCAACAATCCGGTACTCGAACACCAGAGTTTGATAGGGTCGTTCATTGATGAGATTTTGGAAAGGCTAGAAAGTCATGGGCTCATCGAGGATCATAATATCGAGATGCTAAACGGATCGCCTAGCGTGATGATGGGACTGATGCCACTTGGTTTTACTAAGCGTACCGCCTTGGGGGAGGAGATATATCTCAAACTCGTGAGCAAGTTTAGAAACATGGAGCTCCAAAAGGAGGTCAAAGGCAATACGTATGAATATCACTATCGTCTCAATGATCTGTGGGAGATATTTAAGAGGAGCTTGTTCACTATGGAAGAAACCTACGGCCCGACCAAAAAGCCCAAAAAATAATGAGTCACTGTGTCACGGGGAAAAACTGCTATGATTCGTTGGGTGAGGCAGAACAGGCGCTGATCGAAAACTGGATTCGCTACCAGCACGAGCAAGAGTCTGGCCCTCGCAATGTCTATCTATGTGACGATTGTGGTACGTATCATTTCACCTCACGTGGAGAACTCAGTGATGTCATCCTAGATAATCTCAGCTACATCAAGTCACAACGTATCGCTAGAGAATGGGAGCGTAAGCTACGTTAGGATATAATCCATTGATCCTCAGTTAGGAAAAGTTTAGCCAACAGGGGCTCTTTCATTAAATTTCTATATTTTGAAGCTAGGATAGACAGTCGTCTGTCTGTAGTCAGTCCTGTATGACTAACCTGGTGGAAAAATGAACGATTTTCTAGACAAGCATGGGTACCGAATATACGAAGGAGCGACGTTTGTGTTGATCCGTCATCACAGCCGCTCAACAGGGTGTGTACATACGATATTTTTGTCTGTCGTGGTGTCCATGACTATTCTGTCTCTATTTTTCTTCTTTACACTGGGAGACCCGACACTTTTGTTGGTATCTGTATTGGTTTCAGCGGCTTATTTGTTGGAACTAGAGCGGAGGCGTCGGGATGTCAAAAAGGTACGTTTGGATTTCGAGAAAGAGGAGTTTCAGGTGTTGAAGAAGGGCAAAGCAAGGCATTTCATGTTTCGTCAAGTGATCGAGGTAGTCTGTACGAGTGAGCACATCGGCAGTTATTCGTCTGCCCATCGACGTACAACGGAGGAGTACAAGCGTGAGATCAATGTGCTGTTTCAAGACGGCTATGTGATGACTATTTTTTCCATGATATCGGATTTTGCTGAGCCCGAGCCTGAGTCGGAAGAGTTGGTAGACTGGCTGGATAGGATTGTCAAACCGGAGCGACGGCTTTATTCTTAATGTTTTGATAATATATGAAGAGGAACATTGCCTGAGAAAATACCGTATTTCGAGTCAGAAAGTAATGGCAGTGTTCCATTATCAAAGACACAGCGGCTGTGGCCAAGCAAGAGCAGACAGTCGCGATCGAGGTTTTACCAACAGGACGCCTCACGAGCAGCTGGTTTTTTGACCGGCTTTTTTTGTGCCTACTTCCTTATTATTCCCCCTATCTTTGTGGCTCACAAACAATCGCATCGTGGCTACATTTTTAGAATTAGGTATATCCAAAGATCTCGTCAAAGGTCTCAAAGAACTAGGCATCCATACTCCCTCGGAGATACAAGCAGCGACTATCCCTACGCTGGTGTCTACTGAGACGGACTTCATCGGTCAAGCACAGACAGGTACAGGCAAGACAGCAGCATTTGGCTTACCCCTACTCTCCAATATCGACCCCAAGATGGATCAAGTACAGGCGGTGATTTTAGCTCCGACGAGGGAGTTATGTCAGCAGATTGCCAAACAGCTCTTCAAGTTTACGAAGTATTCGGACAAGGTATTTGTAGAGGCGGTGTTTGGAGGGGCTCAGATCGATGAGCAAATCAGTAGGCTCAGACGTCCAACACAAATCGTGGTAGCGACTCCTGGTAGGCTAGTAGACCTGATCGAAAGAAAAGCGGTACGTCTTGATCTGGTTAGAACAGTGGTACTGGATGAAGCGGATGAAATGTTAAGCATGGGGTTCAAAAAGGAGCTGAACAAGATCCTTGACATGACATCTGGTGAGCGTCACATTTGGCTGTTTTCTGCGACGATGCCTCCAGCGGTCAAGCAGATTATCAATACCTATTTGTCGCAAAAGGCGGTGAAAGTCGAGTTTAAGAAAAAGAGTTTGGTCAATGAGAGCATCACACATCAGTATGTGATATGTGATGCGCAACAAAAGCTGCAAGTCTTGTTATCGTTTTTGCAATCACAACGCGACCACCGAGGGCTAATTTTTTGCAATACGAAAGCTGCTGCTCAGACTTTGGCCAAGCAACTCATTGCCAAAAATATCAAGACGGGAGCCCTAGAGGGAGACATGAAACAAAAGGAACGAGACAAAGTGCTCCGTGCATTCAAAAACGAAGCACTGCAGATCCTCGTGGCTACTGATGTCGCTGCGCGTGGGATAGATGTCAAGGATCTGGCCTATGTACTCCACTACCAAGTGCCGCAAGATGTGGAATATTTCATTCATAGAGCTGGGCGTACGGGTAGAGCGGGTCAGTCTGGCTTGTCGATGTGTCTCATCGAGGACCGTGAAGAGAAAACTATTCGTTTTCTCGAAAAGGAACTAAAAATCAAAATGCAGCGCATCAAAAACTGATGATGGATCGGATCAATGCAGCGGTTCACCGTTGAAATCTGTGGAGAGAATGTCGCTCATGTAGTCGAAAAATGGTCGCATGTTTTGAAATTGTTCTGCAACGAGTTCATGGAAGTCGACGCTGTGGACTTCTCTCTCCGTAAAGTCATGACGAATCAAGAATTGCTTGTAACGCAACAAGTCAATGGCTGGATCGTCGGCTTCAAATCCTCTTGGGTAGGTTTTGAGTCGTGCACCGAGGAGTTGACCAAAATGTAGTTTGAACTCTGCTGCGTCTAGTATCTCACGAAGTGGCTCTGGGTCGAGCTGAATTTGTTTGCGGATGTGCAGCAGGTCTGCTGCATTCGGTCCCCAAAATCCACCGATGACATGGGTATGGTGTGGTTCGAGGTGGTAGTAGTACCCCCCACGACGCAGGGCAGTGGCCCGACGAAATCCCCCTCCGAAGTAGGTGCTATAGGGAGTCTTGTCTTTGGAAAAGCGTACGTCTCTATAGATGCGGTGGAGACTCTTTTTGCCTGTGGGTGTTTCGATGAGGTCGGACTTACTTAGAGATTGGTGTAGTTTTTCCGCGAAAGCGATGACTTGCTGGTGAGCCTTTAGATAGGTGTCCTTGTGCGTGTTGAACCACTCTCGGTTGTTGTTGTTTTGTAGTTGGTTGAGGAAAGCAAAAGGCTCCTTCAGTGGATGATTGGGCATGTGTTGTATGGTAATATTTGTAGCAATAATACGATACAATTGGGAGGAGAGGGATGTCTGGTGTTAATATTTGAGGGATATGGTTTTATCCGTCTCATGCGACAACCATTTGACGCAAGTCTGCGTATATTTGTTGCAACAGGAAACAAGATGGAAATAGGCCAAGAAATAAAAACGAAATTCAAGGACAATCGAAACAAGGCCATGGTCAACATCATGTATACCGCCAACTGGTTTCGAGATCTCAACCGAGACATTCTCAAACAATACAATATCCTCCCCCAACACTACAACGTCCTACGTATCGTCAATGGTGCCTACCCAGAGGCGAGTTGTCCGAGTGAGATCAAGAAGGTGATGCTTGACAAGAGTCCGGATATCACTAGACTCCTCGACAAGCTTGTCAAGATGGGCTACATCGATCGCTGTCTCAACGAAAGTAATAGGCGTAGCATGGATATCCGAATCAGTGTAGAGGGTCAGCGCGTCCTCGATGACATGACGAATCAAATGAATCAGATGCGTGCCGAGCATTTTGGGCTGACCGAAGAAGACGCGGACACGCTGAGCCAACTGCTCGACAAGGCTCGTCTATAAGACAACAGGCGCTCAGCCTACGTACCGTTCTAAAAATATGATAGATCACAAAAAATTGGGTAACTGGCCATTTCACCCTAAGAAATGGCCATTTTTTTATGGGTGGATGATTATCATCAGTGGTACGGTGGGGATCACGATGAGTATTCCTGGTCAGACTATGGGTGTATCGACATTTACTGATAGTTTGATCGAGGTGATGGGAATGTCACGTACCCAATTGAGTTTTGCTTATATGTGTGGTACTGTGCTGAGTGCATCGATGCTGACTTGGGTGGGACAAAAATACGACAAGCATGGTGCTCGTCCGATTGCGCTAATTTCCTCTTTAGCTCTTGGTGTGGTATTGATCTATCTCAGTCAAGTAGACACGGTTCAGTCTCTTTTTGGGGCGGACGGATCGTCGATGGTCGTCAATTTCATCATCATGTGTTCTGGTTTTTTTGCTTTGCGGTTTTCAGGACAAGGAGCGCTGACACTCGTTTCGCGCAACATGATGATGAAGTGGTTTGAGAAGCGGCGAGGTTTCGCGATGGGTTTTAGCAATGTCGCCACTTCGCTGACTTTTGCTTCTGCTCCAGTGTTGTTTGAGTTGCTGATCCAGAGCTATGCGTGGGATGGAGCGTGGATGATATTGGCAGTGATCACGGGGTTTGTGTTTCCTTTTTTCGTAGTGACTTTCTTCAGAGACGATCCCGAAAATAGTGGACTGAAGCCAGACGGTGATTTTGTCGAGTCTCAAAAAAGCAAAGCCAACCGGTTTCCGGTGGTTCGGGACTTTACACTCGCGGAAGCACAACGTACGCTGGGTTTTTGGATTTTTGCACTGATGCTTGCGATGCAGGCGCTCTATTGGACGGGGCTGACGTTCAACATTGTGTCGGTGTTCGAACTGGCGGGGTATTCTCGGGAGACTTCGGTTTCGATCTTTTTGCCTTCGTCGATCATCGCGATCTGTGTGACACTCGGGGTGAGTAGCCTCAGTGACCATATCAAACTGAAATACCTGCTCTACATCATGGGAGTGGGTTCGTGTACGGCATTGATTGGGATGATTTTCCTCGGAGAAGGGCATCTAGTGGTACCCAGGCTGGGAGAGATCGATGTGTTTTTCTATCTGCTGGTCTTGGGCAATGGAGTGATGATGGGCTTGTATGCCGTGATCTTGTCGGTGACTTGGCCGAGGTTTTATGGCAAGGCGCATTTGGGGGCGATCTCTGGCAGAGCGATTACGATGGTCGTGGTAGGTAGTGCCTTGGGACCAATGCTCTTTAGTGAATCTTTGGCTTGGTTTGGGAGTTATACATTTGCGGGCTGGGTGTGCTTTGGACTCTATGTGGTGTTGACGATATTGTCCATTTGGGCCAACAACCCCCAAGAAAAGCTTCGCGCGAAAGTCAAAACCAACGACGACTAGGGGTAACGGGCTTAGTAGTTGTCTTCCTAGTGAATGACCACCTAGAACGTATGGCTACCCATTAGACAATAGAAGTCATGAAAGCAGCATATAGTTTGGCAATTTGCCTTTTTTTCACCTTGAGTTCGTTTGATATTACTGATCCTGTGACAGTTTCTGTCACCGATAAGGTCAAGGAGGTATTTCAATCTACACAAGAGATACGTACGATGTCTTATGATTTCGTTCGTCAAGAGCGTGTGCGTGGTAAAATGCACAAAAATATCGCCTCGATCAAAATGACCAAGGTGCCGCACCGTGTGTATTTCAAAGAGAGCTTTCCCAACAACGGACTCGAAGTTCTCTACCCTCATCCAGAAGACGATACCAAAGCTCTGGTCAATCCAAATGGGTTTCCCTATGTCAACATGAAACTGGACCCGAGAGGAGACATCATGATGAAGAACCAACATTATTCTGTCCTCGATGCAGGGTATGACGGGGTGATTTCGGTACTGGAGTACTTGTTTTACAAATACAAAAACGAGATCAACAACCTCGTGGAGTACCAAGGGATGACTCTGGTGGATGGTAAAACCTGTGATGTGATCGTGATGGAAAACCCAGCTTTCAAATATGTGAACTACGCAGTGTCTGGTGGGGAGACCCTAGCAAGTATCGCCAAGAAGTATCGCTTGAGCGAGTACATGATCAAAGAGAAAAACAGCGACTTGTACCTAGATGATCTCAAATCCGGAGATGTCCTGAAATTGCCCACGGACTATTCTGCTAAGATGAAGCTATTCATAGATGTAGACAGACGCATCCCACTCCGCATCGATATCTACGATGAGGTCGGCTTATTCGAAAAGTACGAATTCAAAAATGTCGTCTTGAACCCCAACTTTAGAGACGAAGAGTTCTTGGACACCTATTCTGCGTATAGCTTCAATTGAACCACCGCCAGTCTGCAATCTGACTGATGAACGAAGAGAGAACTCCTGGATCCATGATCACACTAAAGACGATTCCAAAGACAGCGCCGATGAGGTGAGCATCGTGGTTGATATTGTCGGACATTTCCTTCCCCTTCATGTAGGAGTAGATCAGATATATGGCACCCATGATGAAGCCCGGGATACATATGAACCCGTACAAACAAACGTCATTGGTGGGGTAAAAGAGAATACTACTGAAGACCACGGCAGATACGCCCCCCGATGCTCCGAGTGAGTTGTAGCGAGAATCATTCTTGTGTTTGATGAGTGACGGCAAGTCGGAGATTACGATGGCTAGGAGATAAAAACCGATGAAGTACAAAGCACCTGCTTCGCCTTTGAGGCGAAAGAATAACTGCTCTACGAACCTTCCGAAAAAATAGAAAGTAAACATGTTGAAGGCGAGGTGCATCCAACTGCCATGGATGAACCCGGAAGTGATGACGCGGTACCACTGCCTGTCCTGTAGGATGCGCACAGGGTTCATCATGAGCTTGTATTGTAGGCTGGGATTTTGGAGCGCGGCATAACTCACCGCTACGGTGAGGATGATCAAAATGATAGTGATAGACATATTTGCTGTTTATAGTTTGGTCCCTTGTACCATCAAAATGGATCGAACAGATTGTTCTTTTAGATGAAGAAATTGTTTCCTCGTGTCGTCTTGTTTGAATCGGTCAAAATCGTCTTGAGAATCGAAAGAGACTATGTGAACCTCATAGGGTTTTTCATCATCACCAGCGATGAAGGCGGCTTGACCTGGTCGTATTCTTTGGATTAATTTGCCGTTGTATTTTTCCATGAGAGGAATGGCAAGCGATTCAAATTCATGAAAAACTTCTTCTTGCCCTTGATGGATGTAGATGAGTTGTATGATATACATCATATCAATGATCTCTTTGGATCAAAGCCTGGGTGAAGGCTTTGAGAGGTTCTAGGTCGTACTTGCTAGAGTCTAGATCGTCGAGTTGTTGAAAGCCCAAGTCAAAGTAGTGATTCATCTTTTGCTCCGAAATTTCTTTGATCTTAAGTTGTTCATAAACCTTTTTGACCTCCTGTACTTTTTTGTGTACATCAAATTCCGTTTGTTGGAGCCAGTATTCGAGGTTTTGAGCAGCGTCTCCTTCGGCATGCTCAATGGCTTTGAGGAGAAGGAAAGTCTTCTTGTTGGCAAGGATGTCCCCTCCTACTTGCTTGCCAAACTTGTCTGCATCGCCATAGACATCTAGGATATCATCCTTGAGTTGAAAGCCTATACCGATGTTGACCCCAAAATCTCTCAGGTGGATGGCCTCTTCTCGAGTCATGCCTGCGAGCAAGCCACCTAGTTCTAGCGAATATCCTAAAAGAACAGCGGTTTTGAGTTTGATCATCTCGATGTATTCCTCTTCGGATACTGTAGGTAGATTCTCAAAGTTCATGTCGAGCTGCTGCCCTTCGCAGACCTCTATCGCACATTGGTTGAAGAGCTTGATGAGGTAACGAATGTCATCATACTGTGCCTCTAGTAGGAGGTCGTAGGCCATGATCATCAGTGTATCACCAGAGAGTATGGCAATGTCCTTGTTCCATTTTTTGTACACAGTTTCTTGTCCACGGCGAAGTGGGGCCTCATCCATGATGTCATCGTGGATGAGAGTGAAGTTGTGAAAGAGCTCGATGGAGAGCGCAGGATGAATGATGGTCTCCCAATCTTTCTTTTTGGTGAGATATGCCATGATGGCCAAAATGGGACGCATTCGCTTGCCTCCCAAGTCTAGGGTATAGGCCAGTGGTGCGTACAATTCGTTGGGGTGCTTGTCAAACTCTATCTGCGCGATGGCGTCATTGAGCTTCTCTTGATAGGCTCTTAAATCTTCAGTCATTGATGTCAACAAACTCTAAATCTATCGTACGGCGGTTGATATCAGTGCCGACGACCATTACGATCACTTGATCGCCCAAAGTAAATACTCTTTTGTTTCGTTTGCCAATCATGCAATAGTTCTTTTCGTCAAACTCGTAGAAGTCATCCGTCATGCTGGCGGCACGGACCATTCCTTCGCATTTGGTCTCGGTGATCTCGACGAAGATACCAAACTCGGTGACTCCTGAGATGACGCCTTCGAAAGGTTTCTGCTCGACGGACTGCATGAACTCTACTTGTTTGAACTTGATCGAAGCACGCTCCGCATCTGCAGCTCGTTTTTCTCTTTCGGAAGAGTGGCGGCAGAGTTCTTTGTATTCGTCTGCTTTGGGAGACTTCTTCTTGAGCAGGTAGTGCTGGAGCAGGCGATGGACCATCACATCAGGGTATCGACGAATTGGCGAAGTGAAGTGCGTGTAGTGCGCAAATGCCAACCCGAAGTGACCTTTGGGGTCTGTGACATAGGCGGCCTTGGACATGGAGCGAATGGCCAGTGATTCCAATACGTTTTGCTCGGGTTTGCCCTGGATGTCTTCCATGAGTTGGTTGAGAGCTTTGGATACATCGTGTTGGATGCCAGTCACGCGATGACCAAACTTGACGGCAAATTTGGAGAAGCTTTCTAGTTTCTCAGAGTTGGGATCGTCGTGAGTACGGTAGACGAAAGTGTCCTTGCCACCGTCGAGTTTGAATACATACTCCGCCACGCTCTTATTGGCGAGTAGCATGAATTCCTCGACGAGTTTGTGTGCATCCTTTCGTACTTTGGGGATGATGCCCAGTGGTTTTCCGTTTTCGTCGAGTTTGAATTTCACTTCGACGGTTTCGAAGTTGATCGCTCCCTGATCGAAGCGTTTTTTCTTTAGTTTTTTGGCAAGAGCATTGAGGGTGTTGATTTCCTCTTGGTATTCTCCCTCACCAGACTCTATGCGTTCTTGTGCTTCTTCGTAAGTAAACCGTCGGTCCGAGTAGGTGACTGTTCTACCAAACCACTGCTTTTTGATGTTGGCATTCTCGTCGATTTCAAAGACAGCGGAGAAAGTAAGTTTTTCTTCGTGGGGGCGTAGCGAACAGACACCGTTAGAGAGTTTCTCTGGGAGCATCGGGATCGTACGATCGACGAGGTAGACGGACGTAGCGCGGTTGATTGCTTCGAGATCGAGAATGCCATCTGGCTCCACGTAGTGGGACACGTCTGCGATGTGTACTCCGATTTCGTGGTTTCCATTTTTGAGCTTTTGGATGGAAATCGCATCATCAAAATCCTTGGCGTCTTCTGGATCGATGGTAAAGGTGGTGATGTCTCTGAAATCCTTTCGTTTCTTGATTTCTTCTTTTGTGATTTCCGTGTTGATGTTTTCTGCCGCTTTCTCTACGTTTTTAGGGAACTCAAAAGGCAGATCAAATTCAGCCATGATCGAGTGGATTTCCGCTTCGTTTTCTCCAGCTTGGCCGAGCACCTTAGTGACTTGCCCTACGGGGTTTTTGGCCTTGCCACCATGCCATTCTTTGATCTTGACGAGTACCTTGTCGTTGGTCTGTGCTTTGCCGATTTTCTCGGGGTAGACGAATATGTCGACGTATATTTTTCTGTTGTCAGGTACGACAAATGCGTATTTGGGTAAAATTTCGATTTTGCCTACGAATTCGTTTTTGGTGCGCTCGATGATGCGGACGACTTTGCCTTCGGGCTTGGAACCTGACCTGCGACCTTGTTTCATTCGTACTTCTACCCGGTCCCCATCGATGGCATTTTGTAGGTCTTCGGTTTTGACCCATATGTCATCGATATCTTCGTCGGTATCATTGTCTAAGACGATGTATGCAAAGCGTTTGTTGACATGATCTACACGGCCGACGAGTCCACTGTTTTCCGATGCATTTTTTTCTTCTGTGAGGACGAAGTGCCCATTGCGGAGTTGTTTTAGGACTCCTTCGTGCTCTAGCTCGAGGAGGTAGTTGACCGTCTCACGTTTGCTGTTTTTGTCGCGGATGCCTGCTTTGGTGAAGATCTGTTTGACAGATAGGCTTGTGTTAGAGTTGTCTTCAAACACGTCTCTTACGGATCTTTTGATGTAGGATAGGTTGGGAGTTTTTCCAGCGGGTTTAGATTTTCGCTGGTTATTTTTCTTTTTTGCCATAAGGGCTGTTGTATAAAATTCAAGTAAATCTAATCAGCTTACCACACAAAGCTTTAAATATTTGGGTGGAATGTTACTTTGCTGAAATGTTTCTATTTTTGAGAAACGAACCAAACTAGGCTATGAAAAACCTCCTTCTTCTCGCTCTTCTCTTGTTTTTTGGACTCACGTCACAGGCCCAGTACCAAGAAAACCACGTGTCTTCTGTCAGTCCTGCCCAAAAGGAAGCGCTGCGCAAAGTGGCACAATACAGCAAACTCAAGCGTACGGGCTTTACGATGCTGGCTGCTGGAGCGGTCGTGACTATCGCAAGTGCTGTTGTCATCTCGAGTGCTGACTGGTACTATGATTCGTACTCGCAGCAGTATATGACTGATAGCGAAAGCGCAGTGTATGGTGTCGTGGGCTTAGTATATCTAGGTATACCGTTGATCGCAGGAGGAACAACTTTGGCCATCATTGGCAATGCCAAAGAAAAGAAATACCTCCGTCGTCTTGACAACCTCAATGTCTCCTTTTTCAATCATCAAGGAGCCAATGGTTTTCAGTTGGTTTACAATTTTTAGTTCTTCGGGTTCGCAAACCTTGTGGAGAATACGTCCAACCGCTCTTGAAGGTTATTCTACTGCTGTGATTTTGTCTGCAGAGACTATTTCCATCCCTTTCATTTTGAGGAATACTTGCGCGGTAGCGATGACATCTTGGTTGCAATAGTGTGCGATTCTATTTAGATCTTTTTCTTGATAGTAGACTCGGTTGACATCACTGCCATTGATGTCCCCTTTGGGAGACGGGATGTCAAAGACTGACGTCAAAAGGTCGAGAGAAGTAAAACTCTTCCAGTCTCCAAATTTCCACATTTGCATGGTGTCCAGGTGTTGTATCTCCCACGGTTTCTTGCCAGATAGTTCGAGGTATGGAGGCAGAGGGATTTGGTTGATAAGCATGCGGCGCGAAAGGTAGGGGTAGTCAAATTCTTTGCCGTTGTGCGCACAAAGCTGAATTTTGCTCTGGTCATGGTTTTGAAACAGTTTGATAAAGGATAGAAGGAGGTCGTGTTCGCTTTCAGAGGTTAGCGCCTTGACTCGAAAGTTCCATTCTTTCTTTTCGTCTAGGTAGAGCATGCCTACGGAGATACAAATGATTTTGCCAAATTCGGCATAGATGCCTGCGCGATCGAAGTAGAATTCTATTGGGTCATATTCCGCTTCTCCGTTGAGGAGATTGGCTTTTTTGATCCAAAGTGCTTGGAATTTGTCGTCTAGATCTCCGAAGTTTTCTACTGCAGAGGCCGTTTCAATATCAATGAATACGAGGTGTTTGTGGTTGGTGAGTTGTTGCATGTCAGGGTTGTGTTTTCTTGGTCCAGTAGCGAACAAGCCCCGCTACGCTCATCCATGAGGGGTTGGCCGCTTCATATTGGGCGATCTGTATGTTGTTGAGTCCTGAGGCTCGGAGTTGATCGGTGGTGAAAGATTGAAAAAGTGGAATGATTGCCTCGTTGCTCAGACCGTCTTTCCAGTGTTCGTAGACGAAGGACGACCAACTCTCGAGCATTGTAGATAACTGATCGAGGTGTTCGTCTATGTTTTCGACATAATCATAGTGTGTTAGGTAGAGTCTTTTGGCTTTTCGCTGACGCAGTAGAGCGATAGAGTCTAGCCAGTCTTCGATGTGAATGTCTGGCGGAGGGCATGGAGGCTGTACCGGTCCACCGCCAATTTTGACACCCGCGACATCCCCAGTGCATATGCTGTCTTCTATCTGCCAAGCGATATGGTGTTTGGCGTGCCCAGGAGTATGGAGACTTACGAAGTTCACTCCGCCGATAGTTACAGTCTGTTGGTGCTCGACTTGTGTCAATTGTGTTTCTGGTATAGGCTTCATTTGACCCCAGAGAGAGTCCATTTGCTCTTGGTAGATTTGCCGAGCAGAAGCCATGAGGCGAGAGGGGTCGGCCATGTTGCGTGCGCCAAAGGGGTGAAGGTAGATCTGTGCTCGCTGCTCTGCAAATGCCCATGCAGCTCCGGCATGGTCTAGGTGAATGTGGGTGAGCAGAACGTGCCGGATGTCTTCGAGGTGGTAGCCATGTGACTGGATGGCACTGACGAGTGCGGGATAGGTGGAATGGGGCCCGGTTTCGATGAGAACAGGCCCGTCAGAGGTTTCGATGAGATAGGAGGCGATGGCGTGTTCGAGTCCTTTGAAGTGTAAATCGATGGTGTTAATCTTAGCCATATATTTGGGGTAGTTGTGTAGGTTAAGATAGCAATTGAAAGGAAGTCTAGAAAGGACTCGGTAGTCTATTTTTGTCTTGGGAGGAGAATCGTGTTCATGATTTTTTGTAACTTATCTCAAACAACAGGAAGGTATATGGGGAAGATGAAATTCATGGACCTGTCTTTAGAAGATAAGATTCAGCACCTGTATGAACATGCTCAATTTGTGATGGATATCCGGTACTATCGGTTCAAGATCAATTTATTTCTTTTGAACGGACATTACTTTGAGGTTTTTATCGCATACAAGGAAGTGGAAATTACTAAGATTGTTCCTTTGGATTATGAATCGAACCGTTTTGGTTTTTACCTGGACCAGGTTCGGTTGCCAAAATGGGCTAATTCTTAATACCTAACCGGTTGGATAGAGAGCGGATGGAAGCTTCTTCTTCCTCCGAAATACCCCCAGCGATATTGGCAAAGAGGTACATGGTCTCTAGGACAAATTCTTGGTCAAGTGGATCCTCCTTGATGCTATGCTGTAGGGCATTGAGAAACTTTTTGTTCCACTTGTCGATGTTGTCGAGGAGATACCGGATCTCGGTCCGAAAGGCCATGGCTACCCGGTCTCTATCATCAGTTGGGGATTCGAATTCTGCAGCGAGTCCTCGGGTCGCCATGACGATCCCATTCCATTCTTCTTGGTCCAGGACACCGTCGCTCATGCATACGAGCAATGCAGGGTACAGCTTGGTCAGATAGACAAATTGCTCCTTGGAGAGAGAGATTCGTCGGTATTTGATGTATTCGGTATAGAGTTGATGTATTTGTTCGTCCATGGTTTGGTCAGGTGTTTTCAAATTAGTCAATCATGGGCGAATATCATGGTGATACATTAGTTTATGCTATCGGTAGAGAGGCTATCAGTTAGTGGGACCATTTGTAGGTAGCGGTCATAGCGGTACAAGATGTCACTGACGTATTCGACAGGTTCGCTACCGCGGCAGTAGCCATAGGTGACGACAGGGTCTTCGAAATATTTCCTTTTGGATTTGAGGAGCAGGTATTTGGAGACGTTGTCCTCCCAGACGGTAGGGTCTCCCCCGTATTTTTTGGTGAGTTTGACGGCATCTCGGACGTGTCCATCACCTACATTGTATGAGGCTAGGATAAACTTCTCCCTTTCGGTTTCATTTGGAATATGTTTCCATTTGTTTTCCAACCATAGGAGGTGTTCTGTCCCTGCATCTAGGTTTTGTTGAGGATCATAGAGATTGAAGCTGCCATAGGCTCGTCCTGTACGTGGCATGATTTGCATGAGACCGATAGCGCCTACCCAGGATTTGGCTCGAGAGTCAAAGCGTGATTCTTTGGAGATTTGAGCTGCTAGTAGCCTCCAGTCCCAGCCGATTCGGTTCGCGTAGTGCTTGATCAAACTATCGTACGGAGAGAGTTTTTTGCTATCCGTGGAGTAGTATTCGCTACTGATGATCGCTTTGCTGACTCGGTAGTTTTTGAAGTACTTATCATATAGCGCATAGTATTCGTTGGTTTTTTTCATTTTGACTATCCATGCATTGATCACTTGGAGTAGTTTGGGGGCATTTTTTCGTAAGCCCCAGGCGATTTCTTGAGGGAAGCTCACAGCTGTTTCCACATCTAGGATGGGGAAGTACCGTGCACTGACTTGTGCGATGTCTTCATCAGCTACGGTGTATTCGATTTCGCCATGGGCGACTTGCTCGATGATGGCTTCTGTTTCTTGATGGACTGTGTCTTGGATGACGATGATGTCTCCACCGATTTCGTCCGATAGGCTTTTGAGGCGAGGGATGTAGGCGGAATTTGGTCTGACATAGATCTTTTTTCCTTTGAGTTCGACAGGGTTTCTGATAAGTGTCTTCTCTATTTCGTGGAGTTTCATTTCCCGCCAGTTTTTGGGTTTACGCTGGACGAGCATTTGCCGGACCAGATGGTGGGGCTCGGTGAATGTGATGTATTTTTTTCGTTTTTGTGTGATGGTAAGGTTGCGTGCGATGATGTCGCCTTCTCCTTTGTTGAGTTTGTCGAAACTCTCGGCGATGTCCTTGGTGATGTTGAAGCGTAGTTCTACACCGATGGATTTGGCAAAGATGGAGATGAGCTCGTACTCATACCCCATGGGTTCGCCTCTGTACAAAAACAAGCCTGTGGAGCTGTTTTCTACAATGGCAGTGATGTAGCCTCTTTTTTTGATTTGGTCCAAGTCAAAATCTACCGCATGATCTGGATCCATGGTGTAGATTTCTAGATCATTGGTTTCATTGGAGGGGCTTTGGCAGCCAAATACAAAAAACAGGGGGATGAAAAGTACTAGGATTGTGGCTTTTCTCATAAATCAGTTATGTATTGAGTCCCCATAACGCTAATTCGGGGAATTTCTAAAGGTACTGATTAATAAATGATTTGATAAAATTTAGGCTATCATTTTTGTTTTCAAGAAAACCATTGTGGCCTACACCTTTGAGAATCAGGGAGTCTCCATTGTTGATCTTTTGGATCATTTCTTGGGAGGTCTCTAGGCGTACAGCCATGTCACGTTCTCCTGCGATGATGAATACGGGTTTTTGACAATCCGAGAGTACATAAGTACGGTCGATTCGTTTTTTCATGGCCATGGCATAGGCAATGACACTAGCAGCAGGGGTTTGTATGGCCGCCTTTTTGATTTCACCGATTTCTGAGGCAAAGCGTCGGCGGTTTTCGGGAGCAAAGAGACCTTCTAAGAAGGAATTCATGAAACTCTTTACTCCATGGTTTTGAATGTATTCTTTGACTTTGTCGCGCACCTTTTTCTTCTCTTCGTCATCTGCCAATGTGGTGGAAGAGAATAACCCAAAGCCGAGGACACTGTCTGGATAATTATCAGCGAGTGAAAGTGCAACATATCCTCCCAACGAATGCCCGATGACAAAGTATTCATCGATACCATGGTCGGAAAGCTCCTCTTGTATGAGGTCTGCGATATCGTCAATACTAAAATCATCTACGATGAGTTTGGATTGACCATGTCCGGGTAGATCGACGAGGATTACTTCGTATTGTAGGGAGAGGGCAGCGGCATAGTCTGTCCATATCGCCATGGTTTCACAATACCCGTGTAAAAAAACGATACTCGTTCCTGATCCAGATATTTTGATGTTCATCGTGTGGTTATGCGGTGATGGTTTCCAATAGTTTTTTGGCGGATTGATAGAGTCCTACTGTGTCGAAACCGCAGTCTCTCTGTAGCTCTTGCTGTGTGCCGTGCTCGATGATGGCGTCAGGAATGCCCAAGCGCACGACTTTGGCATGGTAGTCATGATCAGCCATGAACTCTAAAACTGCAGACCCAAAGCCTCCTTGGAGTGAGCCATCTTCTACGGTGATCACGTACTTGTATTTTTGGAATACCTCATGCAGTAGTTTTTCATCGAGAGGTTTGACAAAGCGCATGTCGTAGTGACCTACTGAGAGGCCTTCTTGGTCTAGTTGTGAGCATGCTGCTGTAGCGTAGTTGCCCACATGTCCTAGTGTCAAATAGGCTAGCTCCTCCCCTTCTTTTATTTTTCGGCCTTGACCGATTTCTATTTTTTCGAATTTCTTTCTCCAATCTGGCATGACACCATTGCCACGAGGGTAACGAATTGAAATGGGTCTAGCGTTTTCGGGTAGTTGGGCAGTGTACATCATGTTTCGGAGTTCTTGCTCGTTCATTGGAGCAGAGACGACCATGTTTGGTATACACCTGAAGTATGCAATGTCGTAGCATCCGTGATGTGTTGGCCCATCGGCTCCTGCAAACCCCGCCCTATCTAGGCAGAATATGACGTGTAGGTTTTGGATGGCTACATCGTGAATCACTTGGTCATACGCGCGCTGCATGAAGGTCGAATAGATGTTGCAAAACGGGACGAGTCCTTGTGTGGCTAATCCTGCAGAAAAAGTAACAGCATGCTGTTCGGCGATACCCACGTCAAAGGCACGGTCTGGCATGGCCTTCATCATGATGTTGAGCGAAGAGCCAGAAGGCATTGCGGGAGTGACTCCCATGATTTTGTCGTTGGTTTCTGCGAGCTCCACCAGTGTGTGACCAAATACGTCTTGGTACTTGGGAGGCTGTGGTGTGTCGTATTCTTTTTTGAATATCTCTCCTGTGAGCTTATCAAATGTCCCAGGAGCATGCCATTTGGTTTGGTCTTTTTCTGCCAAAGAATACCCTTTCCCTTTTTTGGTGATGACATGGAGTATTTTGGGGCCATTGATGCCCTTGAGATCCTTGAGGACGCTAGTCATGTGATTGACATCATGGCCATCGATTGGACCAAAGTAACGTAGGTTGAGGGACTCAAAGAGATTACTTTGCTTGAGCAAAAAGGTCTTGACACTGCTTTCGAAGCTGGATGCAATTTCTCTTGCATTGGGACCGAATTTGCTAATTTTCCCTAGGACTTTCCAGGCTTCGTCTCGAAGTTTGTTGTAGGCATGCGAAGTAGTGATGTCTGTGAGGTAGTCGCGGAGCGCGCCTACGTTGGGGTCGATCGACATGCAGTTGTCGTTGAGGATGATCAGTAGGTTGGAGTTGGATACTCCAGCGTGATTCATCGCCTCAAAGGCCATTCCACCTGTCATCGCACCGTCACCGATTACGGCGATATGATGCTTGTTGTTTTCTTTTTTGTATTTGGATGCTTCGGCCATACCGAGAGCAGCAGAGATGGAGGTGGAAGAGTGGCCTACACCGAAAGCATCGTACTCACTTTCTTTGATTTTGGGAAAGCCAGACAACCCACCGTATACTCTGTTGGTATGAAAATTGTCCATACGTCCGGTGAGGATTTTGTGACCGTAGGCTTGGTGTCCTACATCCCAGATGAGTTGGTCGCTCGGAGTGTCAAAGACATGATGTAGCGCTACGGTGAGTTCTACTACACCTAGGCTTGCACCAAAATGCCCACCATAGACGGACACCACATCGACGATGTACTGTCTCAGCTCGGTGGCCAGCTGTACCAATTGGACAGCATCTAAGTCTTTCATGTCGTCAGGAGAGTGAATTCCTGCTAGCAACTTGCCCGGCTCTATCTGCATGATTTATTCTATGGTTATATGTCGTACGCTCCTACTCAGTGCTTCAAAAATGAGCGTTTTGATTTTAGGGTAGCAAAAATAAACAGAATTAGTTATTTAATTTACATCTTCAATGTTTCAAGTAATTATGAATAAAGTATTGTTTCTCGTTCTGCTTCAATCAGTTGTCTATCATGGTTTTGCCCAAGAGTATGTGGAGGATACGGTGACCCTTCCCCGAGAAGTAAGTTTAGATGTGATGATTGGCCAAATGATCATGACTGGAATAGGTGATCAGTCCTATATGCGTGCAGGAGACCCTGTGCTACGAGACATTCGTGAGGGGAAGGTTGGAGGAGTGATTTTTTTTGAAAAGAATATCAACAAGAATAGCCCAGCGGATCAACTCAGAAGGAGTATTGCCATGCTCAATGCTGAAGCGGCAATTCGGTTGTTTGTCAGTATAGACGAAGAAGGAGGCAAAGTCAATCGTTTAAAACCAAAATATGGGTTTCCAGAGACGAAGACGGCTGCTTACCTTGGAGCGATTGATGATTTGGACACCACGAGATACTATGCTGCTGCTACCGCCTCGACTTTGCATGAGTTGGGCTTTAACCTCAACTACGCGCCAGATGTAGACGTAGCGATCAACCCAGAAAACCCAGTGATCGCCAAGATAGGGAGGAGTTTTTCGGCGGATGCGGCGGAGGTTGCCAAGCACGCGAGCGCAGTGGTCGATGTACACCGTGAGTATGAAGTGATGACGGTACTCAAGCATTTTCCTGGACATGGGAGTTCTCATGCCGATTCGCACCTTGGTGTGGCAGACGTGACGAGCTATTGGCAGTTTAGCGAGTTGATGCCGTACAAGTATATGTTGGACTCAGGGAGGGTTGATGCGATCATGACAGCACATATTGTCAACAAGCATTTGGATCCAAGTGGATACCCCGCCACACTTTCTCCAGTGATTGTGCCGGAGATATTGCGAGGGTTTTTGGGCTATGATGGCGCGGTGTTCTCGGACGATATGCAGATGCATGCTATTTCTAAGAATTTTGGATTCAAAGAGTCAATTAAACTGGCCATTCTTGCAGACGTGGATGTGCTGATGTTTGCCAATAACGTACCTGGCAATGAGAAGAGGTCTGCTGCAGAAATACATGAAATCATCAAGTCATTTGTGGAGGCAGGGGAGATTTCTGTCGATAGAATTCGAAAATCCTATGATCGGATCATGCGCATGAAAAGTAATTTGTAGTCTATATTTGTGACTTTTCTGACCAACTAATTTGTAGACAATGAAAGGAATTAAAGGATTGATAATTGGAGTGTTGGCTGTTTCAACACTGTCTTGTGGTGATGATTCTCAGAATGAAGCACAAGTGGGAAAGTGGTTGGCAGAGCCAGATGGGGTAGAGCGTTCAGGGTGTGATTTGGAATCAAACGATGGACTCGTAAATTGCCAAGTTACCAACAACTCTTCATGTGTGGTATTGGATTTGGGAATCAACGATCTCTATAGTCTGACTATTGCTTTGGATGGCAATGCCAATCGTGTGGAGGCGGGTTCGTATACACTGGAGAAGAATAAAATAATTTTGTGCCCTGGAGGTGGATCAGACTGTTATACTGTACCAGTTGTAGATTCTGACTTCAGCAGCATGACGATCGAGATAGACACTCCAGAGGATGGGTGCGAGCTCCGTATCGATATGACAAAAATATAATGAGATGAAAGCAAAAGGGTTTATTCTAAGCCTTTTGCTTTCATTTTGACGAACTCACCATAGCGTCGAGTGATCGCGATGATGAACCCAATCACCATTACGAGGGTGCCTATCCAGAGTATATTGATCATTGGTTTTTCGACCGCTTCGAGTATCACCCAGTCTTTTTGTGTTTTGTTTACCCCGATTTTGAAACTGTTGCTTTTTGGGTCGATTTCCGTGATGGTGAGCTTGACGCCTAGGTCATGGATGATATCAGAGAGCAGACCTGCTTGGTTGTTTTTGATGATGTAATAAGGCTCAGCGAGGTAGTCTCGATCACTGCCCTTCACTCGGATGTCTGCTTTGATAGCGACATCTCCTTCTCCTAGTGTCAGCCCGTCCAGTTCGGTCACCCGTTGTACCTTTTCGAGTGTGGCCACAAAATCATTGACAAAGAAGGGTTCGTCGAGTTGAGTCGTGATGATTTCTGTTTCGCTCCAGTCTGTCTCTTGATCTGGGTCTGGGAAGGTTCGCACATGCGTGTAAAGGTCAAACCCTAGTTTGCGCTTGATGTCAGGAGAAAAGACCGTCATGTTCATCTTTTCATTGATCTGCACCGTTGGGTAGAGGTCGAATGATGTTTCTCCCTTGGTATAAGCGATTTCGAAGTAGCTCGTCTCAGGTGTGATCAGGGTGAGAGTATCCCCCTGATGGAAAACAACTTCTTCATCTGAAGATAAGTCAACCGCAGCGATGGCTTGTGTTTCGTTGATTTGATTGATGTCATGGATGTTGACATAGCTAGGGAATCCCTCGATGCGTTTGCGTGTGCCTTTGTAGTTGAGAGAGTACTCTCCCATCTGGCGGTCTTCGTTTTGGAAGAGCAATAGATTCTTTTGGTTCACTTCGTCTGGAAATTCTTTGCTCCATACCAGTCCTGTTTGGTTGAGCGAGACGATTTTGGAGTAGCCTGAGGAGAACAATACTCCCAAGAGCATCATGGCGATACCGATATGACTGATGGCTCCACCTGACAAATTGATATTGGTTTTCCATCGATCCAATAAAATCTTGGCATTGGCGATGATGGAGTAGGTTCCTGCTGTCAGTACGAGGATGTAGGTGATGTTCTGGACTTTGAAAAGGATGATGATCGCTGCAGTGATGGCCAATGTGAGCACAATGGGTAGCAGTAGTGCATCTTTGAGTTTGGTTTTGTCCATTTTGTTCCACCAAAAAAACTGCCCCGTACCTGATAGAAGAGCGATCAATACGCCCCCCCAAAGCTGATACTGCGTGTAATATTCCACTTGATCTACAGGAGGAGCCATGTTGGAGTCAATCCCGACGAGCCCCACGAGGGCGTTCCACACAGGGATGGATGTAGGAATGATCACTTGGAATCCCATCAGACAGAGTACAGTTGCTCCCATGAATATCCAAAACTCACGAGAGTAGGTCGAGACTTCTTGTTCGTCGCTTTCGAGTTTTTTCCATGATCTGATGATCAAAAAGAGCGTCCCAAGGACAAAGGCCAGAAGATAAACGAGCAATTGTCCGGAGAGCCCCAAGTCTGTAAAGGAGTGAACAGACGAATCACCCAAGATGCCGCTTCGGGTTAAGAATGTAGAATATACAATCAGCAAGAAAGCCGATACCGCAAGGATGATGGCTGATTTGAGTGCAGTGGTACTTTTCTTGAAGGCGATCATGGTGTGGATCGCTGCGATGAGAACGAGCCAAGGTACGTAGACGGCATTTTCTACAGGGTCCCAGTTCCAGTAGCCGCCAAAATTGAGCGTTTCGTAAGCCCAGTAGCCGCCCATCAAGATTCCCACGCCTAGGACGACTGCTGAGAATAGCGACCAAGGCAAGGCGGGCCTGATCCATTCTTTGAATTTACCCAACCATAGCCCAGCGATACAGTATGCAAAGGGAATCAGAGTCGTCGCAAAACCTAAGAACAAGGTCGGTGGGTGGATGACCATCCAGTAGTTTTGGAGTAGCGGGTTTAGTCCAGAGCCGTCTTCGGGGATGAAATCCGGGCTGGTTTTGAATATCGGTGCATCCATCGCATCACGTAGGAGGATGAATGGAGAACTGCCGATTTTGAGATTGAAAAGAACCACACCGAGGATCATCGATAGCAAAAATCCCTGTACGATAGCGAAGATGGCCATTACGGGGGCTTCCCAAAATTTGTTGGTACGGATGAGGACGAACCCTAGGATGGCATTCCAGAAGATCCAAAGGAGGAAAGACCCCTCCTGCCCTTCCCAAAAGGCGGAGATTTGGTAGTAGACTGGGAGGACAGTCGAACTGTGGCTGTAAGCATAGTGGTACTCAAAGTAACCCCTGTTGATGATGGTGAAGAGCGTCGCGACGACCCCAAGAGCCGAGCCGCCATGTACCCAAAAAGCTATCCGGGCGAAACGCATCCAAGAGTCTTTGTCTGCGATCTCAGTAGATTGTACAGAACGAAAATAGCCGTAGGCCGACACCAAAGCACTGACGAATGCAGCGATGATCAAAAAGTGACCCAGAGAGCCAATGAAATAATGCATAGGGGAAAATTAAACGTCGTTCACTTCGATGGTTTCTTCCTGGTATTTGGAAGGGCACTTCATCAATATTTTAGATGCGAGAAAATGGTCGTTTTGGAAGTTGCCCACGACAACTACTTGCTCAGATCGTAGAAAGTCCGCTGGCATGGGTTCATTGAAATACACGCGTTGTTCTTCGTTGTTGTTGTCCACGAGGACAAAAGAGAAGGCCAGTTTGTTGGGAGAATCTTGGATGCCGACGATCTCACCGTGCGCATCTTTTTTGAGCTGACCTACCACGTGGATTTTCTTGCTGTCACCATCCTCTGCCATGGCACGTGCATCGTCAAATCCGACATAAGTACTGGCGTCTCCAGCGGTAGAGATGATCACCATGATGGCTGCTGCGATCACTACGATTCCAAAAATATGAGACTTCTTCATATCAATCCTGCTTTGCTTCTGTCAATTCGTCTTCGAGTTTGGTGACTTTTTTGTCCAGGCGGACGAGGTAAATCACCATGCCTGCAAAGATGGTCATTACCACCGCAACTACTACGTAAATCTTACCGCTTTGTCGCATGATATCCGCCATTTCCACCCGTTGATTGGTGTAGTCGTCTTCGGTGACTTGGTATTTTTTATCTTGGGCTGTCGCCTGTAGGCTCAGCGTGAGGAGGAGTACAAAAAGTAATTTTTTCATGTGATCATCAAAGGTCTTGTGTGAGGCGAATGTCTTGGATACGAATCTTGATCGAGGCAAACCATACGCCCATGAGTGTCCAGCCGACGATGGCTGGGTAAAATATCATTCTTAGTTTTCCGTCTAGGTCAAAATAGTTGAAACCAGGGTTTCCACCGTTGCCTGGATGCATGGAATCGGTCAGGCGTGGTAGAATGAACAGCAGCGGGATCATCGCGAAGTACGCGAAGATGTTGTAGACCGCAGAGATTCTGCTGCGTTGTTGGGGATCTTCGAAAGAACTGCGGAGGATGAAATAGGCAAAGTAGATCAGCAGTGCGATCGCAGAAGCGTTTTGCTTTGGGTCTCCACTCCAGAACTCTCCCCAGGTGTATCGAGCCCAGACCATGCCAGTCACGATACCGAGCACGCCGAATAGACAACCTGCTTTGGCATACGCTTCGGCCCGGATGTCGAAGTACTCATTTTTGCTCGATAGGTATCGGAGCGAATAGACTAGGGATCCTGTCAGCAGGATGATCATCCCAAACCACATGGTGACGTGGTAGTACAGGTTTCGGATGGTCTCGTTGAGGATGGCGAGACGGGGAACCTCCATCAGTAACCCGCCCAAGAGTGCATAGGCGGTGAGCAGCACACCCAAGATTTTCCACCAAGATTTTTTAATTGAAAACATATTAGCTTCTCCATAGGTAGGGAAACAGCAGATAGGCCAGCGTCCCTACGATCATATCAATTGCGAGCAAAGTTAGTAACTCATCGAGACTTTCGGAGCGTGCAATCCCATCTATTGCATTTCGCGAAAGCTTGATGATCATCAATAGGATAGGTATGATGACTGGGAAGGAAAGAATGGCCATGAGCATGCCGTTGTTGTCTGCCTTGGAGGCGATTCCAGACATCAGCGAGAGTGTCGTGGCGAACCCAACCGTGCCTGCTAGAATAATAAGGAGAAAGAAACCGGGGTCTTGCACACGATTACCGAGCACGAGGCTAAACACACCGAAGGCCAAGATGGAGAGTAGGATGAGCAAGCCAGAGTTGTAGAGGATCTTGGAGAGGATGATGCTTTGTGGGCGGACTAGGTTGAAGTAGTAGAGCTGCCGACCTTCCTTTTCTTGGATGAAGCTTTTGGCGACCGTGCTGATGGAGGTGAACAGGATGATGATCCAGTAGAGCGCATTCCAGCTGAACTGATCGACCCGAGCATGTAGCACCTCGAAAGATAGGTAACAGATAAAGATCGTAGAAAAAGTATACAGCAGTATGCCGTTGAGGGCATATTTGTGCCTCCATTCGAGTACGATATCTTTCCACAGCAGTGCCTTGATCTCTTTGAGCATAACAGGGGGCAAATTTAGAGCAAGATTTGCTATAACTTTTCACTTTGATAATTTAAAGCTTTGGATTGCGGGTCAATCCCCTTAGCATTGTGTTTATTTAGTATAAGGAAATAAATGGAAACTATACTCGTAACTGGCAGTGCCGGATTTATCGGCTACCACCTTTCGAAACGATTGCTTGATGATGGTTACAAAGTCATCGGTGTAGACAATCTGAATGATTACTATGATGTCAATCTGAAAAGAGCAAGATTGACTCAATTAGAAACGTACGATCAGTTTTCCTTTTATGAAACAGGCCTGGAAGACAAAACTGGTTTGGAGCAAGTTTTTACTGAAAACACAGTGGAATATGTCGTTAATTTAGCTGCTCAAGCAGGGGTTCGATATTCGATTGAGAATCCAGCAGCTTATGTCAACGCCAACTTGGTCGGCTTTGCCAATATCATTGAAATAAGTAAGAATAATAATGTGAAGCAGTTTTTGTTTGCCTCTTCGAGCTCAGTGTATGGAGCGAATGAAAACATGCCTTTTTCGGTAAGTGACAATGTGGATCACCCCATGTCTCTTTATGCTGCGACCAAAAAATCCAATGAATTGATTGCACACTCTTATGCTTCGTTGTTTGACTTGCCTGTCACGGGACTAAGGTTTTTTACAGTGTATGGTCCTTGGGGTCGGCCAGATATGGCTTTGTTTTTGTTCACTAAAGCGATACTTGCTGGAGAAGAAATCAATGTTTTCAATGAGGGTAAGATGCTTCGAGATTTCACGTATGTGGGCGATATCGTAGAAGGAATCAGTAGGTTACTGAAAAGCCCAGTTGAAATAAATAGGGATTGGGACGGCAAAAACCCAGACCCTTCGTCAAGTTATGCCCCATATCGTTTATACAACATTGGAAACAATGACCCTGTAGAATTGATGGACTTTATCCGAGCGATAGAGGCCAAATTGGGCATCAAGGCTAAAATGAACTTGATGCCATTGCAGCCTGGAGATGTGCCACAAACCTATGCTAATGTAGATGCGCTCATGAAAGACGTCGGGTACAAACCTAGTACGACGATCGAAGAGGGAATCGGAGCATTCGTTGATTGGTACAAAGACTATTACAATGCCTAAAACCTATAACCTAACTTAACTATGAAAGGAATTATTCTCGCAGGAGGATCTGGTACGCGATTGCACCCATTGACGATGGCGATCAGTAAGCAGATGCTTCCTGTGTATGATAAACCCATGATCTATTACCCTTTGTCTACTTTGATGTTGGCGGGGATTCGAGAGATTTTGATTATTTCCACCCCGAGAGATTTGCCATTGTTTCAAGGCTTGCTCGGAGATGGCAAAAGCCTAGGGTGTGAATTTCATTATGCCGTGCAAGAAAGGCCAGAAGGGCTGGCCCAAGCTTTTTTGATTGGAAAGGAATTCATCGGAAAAGAGAAAGTAGCCTTGGTCTTGGGGGATAATATTTTCTATGCTTCTGGGCTGTCCAAAAAACTACAAAGTGCAAGCAATATCGAAGGGGGCTTGGTGTTTGCCTATCATGTCAATGACCCGGAGCGTTATGGAGTGGTCGAGTTTGATGACAAAAAGAAGGCTCTGTCGATTGTGGAAAAGCCAGAAAAACCAAAGTCAAATTTTGCGGTACCTGGGCTCTATTTTTATGACAATGATGTGGTCAATATTAGCGAATCGATCAAGCCTAGTGCACGAGGAGAACTTGAAATCACGTCTGTCAATAGTGAGTATCTACAGCAAGGGCGGCTTAACGTTGAGATTTTGGATAGAGGAACGGCGTGGTTGGACACAGGTACTTTTGCTTCATTGATGCAAGCGGGGTCTTTTGTCCAAGTCATCGAAGAAAGGCAAGGCTTGAAGATCGGATGTATCGAAGAAGTTGCGTACAAAATGAATTTTATTGATGCTAAGGAGTTGGAGGCCTTGGCTCGACCCTTGGTCAAGAGTGGGTATGGAGAGTATTTGATGAATTTAATTGGCGCATAGTATGGAAATCAAGTCATTACATTTGAAAGGGGCTTTTTCGGTACAGCCCAAGCTGTTTCAAGACAATCGAGGGTATTTTTTCGAATGGTTCAATGCCAAACGCTTTGAACAAGAAACGGGGATCGGGTTTGTGCCTGTTCAGTTCAATTCATCTCGGTCTACTAAGGGAGTGTTGCGTGGCATGCATTTTCAAGAGATGCCAGCTAGTCAAACCAAACTAGTCGGCGTGACTCAGGGAGAGATTCAAGACGTGATTGTAGATTTGAGAGAAGGTTCTCCTACCTATGGCCAATATTACTCGGAGGTGATTAGTCAAGAGAAAAAGAATCAGTTGTTCGTGCCCAAAGGGTTTGCACACGGTTTTTTGGTGTTATCTGAGACAGCAGAAATTTTTTATGCGATCGATGACTACTATTCACCAGAGCATGAGAGTGGGATCATGTACAACGACGCTGCTGTAGGCATCGAGTGGCTATTGCCAGAAAACGAAATCATTCTTTCAGAAAAGGACAAACTATACGAACCACTAACTAACAGAACATTAAATTTTCAATACAATGGCTAAGAAAAGAGTACTTATTACAGGAGGAGCAGGATTCCTTGGTTCACATTTGTGTGATCGTTTTTTGAAGGAAGGCTGTCACGTGATTGCTATGGACAATCTGATTACAGGTTCTTTGGACAATATTCAACATTTGTTTCACAGAGAGGATTTCGAGTTTTACAATCACGACGTGTCTAAGTTTGTCCATGTGCCTGGAGACTTGGACTACATCATGCATTTTGCATCGCCAGCTAGTCCGATCGATTATTTGAAGATGCCTATTCAGACTTTGAAAGTAGGTTCTTTGGGTACGCATAATTTGTTAGGGTTAGCTAAGGCTAAAGGAGCAAGAATGCTTATTGCATCTACTTCAGAGGTATATGGAGACCCTTTGGTTCACCCACAGACGGAAGATTATTGGGGTAATGTAAACCCTGTCGGGCCAAGAGGAGTATACGATGAGGCGAAGCGTTTTCAAGAGGCCATGACGATGGGGTATCATACGTTCCATGGTGTGGAGACGCGAATCGTCAGGATATTCAATACCTATGGCCCAAGAATGCGATTGGACGATGGTCGTGTGTTGCCAGCTTTCATTGGGCAAGCTTTGAGAGGAGAAGATTTAACCGCATTTGGTGACGGTTCACAGACGAGATCTTTTTGTTATGTAGATGACCTGGTCGAGGGGATTTACCGATTGCTATTGAGTGATTGTGCTGATCCTGTCAATATAGGCAATCCAGATGAAATCACGATCAATCAATTTGCGGAAGAAATTTTGAAATTGACGGGTAGCAAGTCTAAGATTGTCTATAAGCCATTGCCAACAGATGACCCGAAGCAGCGTCAACCGAACATCACCAAAGCAAAGGAGCTTTTGGGTTGGTCACCGCAATTTTCAAGAAGTGAAGGTTTGAAGCCTACTTTGGAGTATTTTAAGAATAAAGTGAAATAAGATGGATATAAAAGTTGGAGTCATTGGTTTAGGCTATGTTGGCTTGCCGCTAGCAGTCGCAGCAGCAGAGCAGTACGAGGTGATTGGTTTTGACATCAATCAAAAGCGTATCGATGAATTGGTGGCAGGTCATGACCGAACAGGTGAGGTGAGTCAGCAAGGCTTGTCTTCGTCTTCAGTACGTTTTAGTGCGGAAGCACAGGATTTGGCATCTGCCAACTTTTATATAGTGACTGTTCCTACACCCATAGACGAAAACAACAATCCAGACCTTTCGTTGGTGGAGAAAGCCTCCGTTTTGGTGGGAAAGTATCTCAAAAAGGGAGACATAGTAGTCTATGAGTCCACGGTGTTTCCGGGATGTACAGATGAAATTTGTAAACCGATATTGGAGAGAGAGTCTGGTTTGGTTTTCAACCAAGATTTTTATCTAGGGTATTCTCCAGAGCGCATCAATCCAGGAGACAAAGAGCGAGGTGTCAAAGAAATTTTGAAAGTCACAAGTGGCAGTACGGAGGAAATTGCCGCTCGTATCGATGCGTTTTATGCCTCTTTTATTACGGCAGGGACCTATCGAGCGTCTTCCATCAAGGTCGCTGAAGCGGCTAAGGTTATTGAAAATTCTCAGCGAGACATCAACATTGCCTTTGTCAACGAACTCGCGTTGATCTTCAATCGATTGGATATCGATACAGCAGAGGTATTGGAAGCCGCGGGTACCAAGTGGAATTTCTTGCCATTCAAACCAGGGTTAGTCGGTGGGCATTGTATCGGAGTGGATCCTTACTATTTGACGCACAAAGCAGAGAGTGTCGGTTATTTGCCTGAAGTGATCTTGGCAGGTCGCCGGATCAATAGCAACATGGGCAAGTTCGTCGCACAGGAGGTCATCAAGCTGATGACAAAGAATCGTGTGGAGTTGGTGGATGCTCGTGTGCTGGTATATGGCATTACCTTCAAAGAAAACTGTCCAGATGTACGCAATACCAGAGTCATTGATATCATCGAAGAGTTACAGGAGTACAACATCCAGGTGGATGTCTTTGACCCGTTGGCAGATGCGAGCGAAGTGAAAGAAGAATATGGGATAGCATTGGTTTCGGATATCTCTACAACATATAGTGCTCAGATATTGGCCGTCGCTCATAAAGAGTTTGACGAAATTGATTGGAAAAGCCAGTCTGAAAGCAGCCTTATTTATGATGTGAAGGGGGTTTTACCTCGAGGATTGGTCGCCGGATTTCTGTAGGAAGGGAATAGATTTTAAGAATATAATTATTGTTGCTAGATTTGCGCCGCATTTAACCCTGCAAACACCAAATATTTTGAAGAACAATTGCATTTATAAGTACCATGAATCTACCACGCTCTGTTGTAGATAACCTATTCATGCGCAATTCTTAAAATTCAATTTAATTCAAAAAATTTCATACGAAATGGACAGTAGGGTCAGGCATATTGCCAAAAGTATAACATGGAGGATAATAGCCACGGGGACTACCTTGTTGGTGGCGGGCTATATTCAAGATGAGAAGGAAGATGCATTGCCAACGTTTAGTTTACTTGCGTTTTTTGATGTAACCGTCAAAATGCTGATGTATTACCTGCACGAGCGGTTTTGGTTCAACCTCAAAATTGAAATTAATTCTAAATTGAGACATGTGATCAAGGCATTCTCATGGCGGATCATTGCCTCTTTGACTACATTGGTCTTGGTGGTAATATTGTTTCGCGATCAGCCCAATCCGGTCGAAAAGGGAATCACGATTGCTGGTATCGAGTTTTTCTTGAAAATGCTCTTTTATTATGGTCATGAAGAAGCATGGTATCGAATCAACCTGGGCTTGGACAATAGGGAGAAAAACAAAGGGACATCATGACAGAAAATATCATTCCACATAGTCATTCGATCACCCCAGCAGACCGCATCAAAAAATTAGGGTATAAGCCGTTTTTGATCTGGTTTGTAGGGATGTCTGGATCTGGAAAATCTACGTTGGCGAGTGCTCTGGAAGAAAAGCTATTTGCCGATGGTCGAAATACCTACATTCTAGACGGAGACAACATTCGCAGTGGCCTCAACAAGGATTTGGATTTTTCGGACGAAAGTCGAAAGGAAAATATCCGTAGAATCGCTGAAGTATCTAAATTGTTTGTCGATGCTGGTACCGTTGTTTTGACGGCCTTTATTACTCCTTTCGCCGAAGAGCGCGAAAAAGTCAAACAACTGGTGGGTTCAGACAATTACTTGGAGATATTTGTCGATTGCCCGTTGGAGGAGTGTGAAAAACGAGATGTCAAAGGACTATATGCCAAAGCGAGAAGAGGAGAAATCAAGAACTTCACGGGTATAGATTCTCCCTTCGAAAAGCCGACCAACGCTGATATTGTAGTGGAATCACACAAAGTATCTATTGCTGAAGGCGTAGAGGCTATTTATAAAATTGTAAAAGAAAAAATCAACATACATGAGTAACTACAATCTTACGCATATCAAAGAGCTTGAAGCGGAAGCGATTTATATATTAAGAGAAGTTTTCGCACAGTTTGAAAATCCAGCGATCCTGTTTTCAGGAGGGAAAGACTCGATCTGTGTCGCTCACTTGGCACGCAAGGCATTCTTCCCTGCCAAAATTCCTTTCCCATTTGTACATGTGGACACTGGGCACAACTTCCCAGAAACGATGGAATTTAGAAACCAGTATGTTGAGGAACTTGGTGTGAAGCTGATTGTAGGATCGGTACAAAAGTCCATCGATGACGGTGCTGCTACAGAAGAAAAGGGTAAAAATGCCAGCAGAAATGCCATTCAAACGGTCACGCTACTCGATACGATCGAAGAGCATCAGTTTGATGCTTGTATTGGCGGTGCACGTAGGGATGAAGAAAAGGCTCGAGCGAAAGAGCGATTCTTCTCCCACCGAGACGAATTTGGTCAGTGGGACCCTAAAAACCAGAGACCAGAGCTATGGAACATCTTCAACGGCAGATGCCATCAAGGAGAAAACTTCCGAGTTTTCCCATTGAGCAACTGGACAGAAATGGATGTATGGCAGTACATTTTGTCGGAAAACATCGCCTTGCCATCGCTTTACTTCGCGCACGAGCGACAAGTGATCCGCAGAAGCAACACGTGGTTGCCGGTATCTGACTTTATCACGATAGCGGATGACGAGGAAGTAGTTACTAAGAAAATTCGATTCAGAACCTTGGGAGATATTACCATCACCGGAGGAGATGAATCAGATGCCGATACATTGGAGAAAATCGTAGACGAGGTAGCTTCTGCCAGACAAACCGAAAGAGGTAACAGAGAGGATGACAAACGCTCAGAAACCTCCATGGAGGACAGAAAGAAGCAGGGGTATTTTTAACGTCCAGCCATTGGCTGTTGGCAATGAGAGACTTTACAAAATACGAAATTTGGGAGTTAGCGATTGAAATTGCAGAGTTGATTTACGCTTCTTCCAAAGTTTTTCCAGATGAGGAGAAATTTGGCTTGGTTTCTCAGATTAGGAGAGCTTCGGTTTCTATATCTTCAAATATAGCCGAAGGTGCAAGCCGGTCGTCTGACAAAGAGTTTAACAGGTTTTTAGAAATTGCCATGGGCTCATTGTTTGAAGTACGGTCACAAGTATTTTTGGCCAAGAGAATTAAAATTTTAGAAGAAAAAGAGTTTGAAATGTTAGATGGTAAATTATCTGTTCTAGCAAAAAAGATGAACTCCTTAAGAAATAAGTTAAACCATAATCTTAGCTAATAGCTAACTGCTAATAGCCAAAAGCAACTGAACATGGAAAAGCACGATAACAAAGGTTACCTCAACATGGAACTTCTCCGATTCACTACGGCAGGTAGTGTCGATGACGGAAAGAGTACCCTGATCGGTAGATTGCTATATGATTCAAAATCGATATTTGCCGATCAGCTGGAGCAAGTAGCCAAATCAAGTGAGCGAAAAGGTCTCGATCATACAGATTTGGCCCTACTGACAGATGGGTTGAAAGACGAGAGAGAGCAAGGCATCACCATCGATGTGGCCTATAGATATTTCGCTACACCGAAAAGAAAATTTATCATTGCTGATACCCCTGGTCATATCCAGTACACTCGGAATATGGTGACAGGAGCCTCTACTGCCAACTGTGCACTGTTGTTGGTGGATGCCCGAAAAGGAGTAATCGAGCAAACCAGAAGGCATTCTATCATTGCTTCTTTGTTGAAAATACCGCACGTCATCGTGTGTGTCAACAAAATGGATTTGGTCGACTACAGTGAAGAAGTATTCGAAAAAATCAAAGAGGATTACGAAGCATTCGCATCGAAACTTGAGGTGAAAGACGTTCGTTTTATTCCGATCTCTGCGCTCAACGGCGACAATGTAGTGAACCGAAGTGAGGAGATGTCTTGGTATGAGGGCTCTACATTGCTATACACCTTAGAGAACATTCACATTGGTAGTGATCACAACCACATCGATTGTCGCTTTCCGGTGCAGAATGTCATCCGACCAAAAACCGACAAATACCACGACTATAGAGGCTATGCTGGACGTATCGCTAGTGGTGTGTTCAAAGCTGGGGATGAAGTCACAGTGATGCCTTCTGGTTTTAGTTCCAAGATCAAATCCATCGATACTTATGATGGAGCAATTGATGAAGCATTTGCACCTATGTCAGTAACGATACAGTTGGAAGACGAGATCGATATTGGACGTGGCGACATGATCGTTCGTACCAACAACAAGCCAGAGGCAATACAAGACATCGAAGTGATGGTTTGCTGGCTCAATGGCAAAGGGCCGAAACCTCGTGCAAAGTATATCCTGAGACATACGACTTCAGAGGTGAAAGCGATGATCAAGGACATCACTTACAAATTGGATATCAGTACACTCCATAGAAATGAGGAGGACAAAGAAGTCGGTGCAAATGACATTTGTAAAATGCAGTTGAGAACCACAAAGCCTTTGTTGGCTGATTCTTATTCTAAAAACAGAATTACGGGAAGTTTAATTCTAGTAGACGAAGGTACGAATGAGACCGTGGCTGCCGGAATGATTGTGTAAATAGCTGCAGGCTATTTGCAATTGGCTTTTGGCCTTGCTAATAGCTAACGGCCAAAAGCGAATAGCCAAATATGGATTTGAACCAACTTTTAGCAGTAGCGAAGATAGCTGCCAGAGATGCAGCTGCAGAGATTTTGAAAATATACGAAACAGGGGACTTTTCCGTAGAAGCTAAGTCTGATGACTCTCCTTTGACGAAAGCAGACAAAGCCTCTCACCTTGCCATCGTAGCACATCTGGAGAAGACTGGATTGCCCATCTTAAGCGAGGAAGGCAGAGCCATTCCATACAGCGAACGAAGGGGTTGGGATTACTTCTGGATGATCGATCCATTGGATGGGACCAAGGAATTTATCAAACGCAATGGAGAGTTCACGGTCAACATTGCGTTGATTCATCAAGGGCAATCTATTCTTGGCGTAGTACAAGTACCTGTAAAGGACGAATTGTATTATGCAATTCAAGGTAAAGGGGCCTTTAAAGAACTAAACAATGAAACAACTGAACTGCAAGTAAATAGAATCAACTTGCAGGACACAGGCTTGAAAGTAGTTGCTTCGCGTTCGCATCTTTCGGACGAGACACAGGTCTTTATGGATGGACTAGACCATCCAGAGATAGTCAGTATGGGGAGCTCTCTCAAGTTACTGGCTGTGGCAGAAGGAGCAGCCGACCTATATCCACGATTCGCTCCGACCATGGAGTGGGATACCGCCGCAGCACAGGCCATTGTCGAAGAGGCAGGAGGTATAGTGACCATTAAATCAACCTCACAGTCAGTGCTTTATAATAAAGAAGATTTGTTGAATCCCCATTTTTTGGTTTCATGTAAGGCAAAGAGCTAAATGCAGTATGGCGTGGGGTGTATTGCCAAATATTAAAGCAGAATCAAAAGCCCCTTCCGTTTAATTTTTTATCTTGCGCAAAATTTCAGGTTACTATGAGACACCTTTTTCGTGGCGTGCTTTTGTTGTTTTTGGTACTATGTTGTCAATTACACGTTGTTGCGCAGCAAACGCCAAGTATTCAAAACATTAGTAGCATCAATGTAGACGACTTGTCTGACGAGCAGATCCAAAAGTTTATTGATAAAGTTGAGTCGAGTGGCTACTCTGAGGATCAATTGATATTGCTGGCAAAATCTCGAGGCATGAGTGAATTGCAAATTCAAAAGCTCAGGTCAAGGATCGCCAAAGTGAAAAGTGGGTCATCTTCGAATTCTTCGACAAATGGGACGGGTAGATTGAGGAAGTCACCTGAGGAGGAGCAACAGACGAAGGAGCAATCGAACCAAGAGGATTTTGCTTTTGATCCATTTGAAGATATTTTGGTAGATTCATCTGCTTATATTGATGGGCTTAAAATATTTGGGCATCAGTTTTTTGAGAACAGCAGTTTGACTTTCGAAACGGGTCTCAATATGCCTACTCCAGCCAACTATGTGATAGGGCCTGGCGATGAGATGATCATTGACATTTGGGGCGCTTCTGAGCAAACCTACCAGTTGGTGGTATCACCAGAAGGAGCAATTCGTATTCCAAATTTGGGGCCTATTTATGTATCAGGTCTGACTGCTGATGCGGCTAAATCAAAGGTGATTTCACGACTCAAAAAAATATACAGTACTATAGGCCGTAGTTCAAATGCGGATGTGAGCCTAGGTCAAACGAGATCCATCAATGTTCATGTAATTGGAGCAGTCAAAAAACCTGGGACATTTTCCCTTTCTTCTTTTGGTACTGCTTTCAACGCGCTGTATAGTGCTGGTGGACCTAGTGTCGATGGTTCATTGCGAAAAATAGAAATATATCGATCGCGAGAGTTGGTATCAACCATGGATGCTTACGCCTTTATGATTCGAGGCACTGGGGAGAATATCACGCTTCAAGATCAAGATGTGATCATTGTGCGTCCTTATGTCAATAGGGTGAGATTCGATGGTGAAGTGAAGAACCCCGCAATCTATGAAATGATAGATGGAGAGACTTTTGAGGACTTGATGCTTTACTCGGGCGGATTTACCAACAATGCATACCAAGGAATAGTGAACCTCCGAAGAGTCGAGAATAACTTCAAGACGGTGCGGTCTATTGAAATTGGAGAAGCCAGTTCATTTGCGATCAAGAATGGCGATGAATTTGAAGTAGGTAAAATTAAGAATGAATTCGTGGAACGTGTGACCATAGAAGGTCCGGTTATGAACCCCGGAGAGTTTCAACTCAAGGAAGGCATGACTCTTTTGCAGTTGATTAAATCTGCTGACGGCTTACGAGGAGATACATTTATGGACAGAGGAGTCATCATTCGTCAAAATGAAGATTTTTCACTGTCAAATATTTCCTTTAGCCCAGTGAAAGTATTGAATGGGGAGGAGAGTATTGTACTCCGGAGTAATGATATTGTTAAATTTCAGTCCATTTATGAGCTTAGAGAGCGCTATGACTTGAATATTGAAGGAGAGGTACAACGACCTGGTGAGTTTGCCTATGTGTCTGGGATGACCGTAGAGGACTTGATCTATTTGGCAGGGGGCTTCAAAGAGTCTGCTGCAAAATCTTTTGTTGAGGTGGCTAGGCGTATCAATCCAGACAGTACTGATGACATCAATAGTTCAGCCGAGATATTCAATTTTCCGATTAGTGAGAATTTGGGTATTTCAGAAAAGGCTTCTCGGTTTAAATTGGAGCCCTTTGATTTGGTGGTCATACGCAAGAGCCCCTTTTATTCCGAGCAAGAGACTGTTGAAATTGAAGGAGAAGCACATTTTCCGGGGATGTATGTGTTGGATCAAAAGGACGAAAGAATTTCTTCGATCTTGGAACGGGCTGGAGGTGTTACAAAGTTTGCTTATGTAGAGGGAGCAACTTTGATTCGTCAATCCGAATACTACAAGAGAGACGAGGAGGATGTGGGCTATGCAAATGACGCAGTGAGGATTCGAAAACAAGATTTGACAGAGATATTCAAAAGGGACACGATCTTTTCCAACGAGTCGGCAGTATTCAAGCAGGAAGAAGCCATTGGTATTGAGTTGGATAAAATATTGAAAAACCCTGGGTCACCTTATGATTTGATCATGAGGAAAGGAGACATTATTAGTATTCCTCGACAAATGCAAACTGTACGGGTACGAGGAAGTGTTTTGTACCCTTCCAACGTGAGGTATCAAGACAGGGAAAGTTTGAAAAGCTATGTAGCAGCAGCGGGTGGTTTTGACCAAGAGGCGAAGAAGTCCAAAGCTTACGTTATTTATGCCAATGGGTCTGCCGATCAGACGAGTAGCTTCTTGTGGTTCAAAAATTATCCGAAGATCGAGCCTGGAGCAGAAATAGTCATACCACACAAACCAGAGAAGCAACCTATGTCGGCTCAAGCATGGGTGGCTTTGGCTTCTAGTGTAGCTACTTTGGCTTTGGTTGTCACTCAAATCATTAATTAGATGACTGAAGAAAAGAAGATGGTTCAGGAGGATGAGATCGATTTGGTAGAATTGGCAAAGACGATTTGGGCTGGACGTAAGTTTATTGGTAAAGTGACGGGTATATTTATTGTTTTTGGATTAGTTGTCGCATTTACTAGTCCAGTGGAATATGAAGCCAGTACGAAGCTTATGCCAGAGGCAACTGAAGGGGCTACTCCTAGCCTGGGAGGATTGGGTGGACTGGCTGGGTTGGCCGGAATTGATATTAGTAGCATGTCTGGAGGGGGCGGAGTTTTATCCCCTCAGCTATACCCTGAGATAGTCAACAGTTTGCCTTTCATTCTCGATGTGATGAATGATACGATCTATTTTGAAAGTTTAGACCTAAGAACTACTTCATTTGATTACTTTGAGAATATAGCTAAGCCTTCCATGCTTGGCTATGTGATGAAGTATAGTATAGGTCTTCCTGGGCTGATCAAGAAATCGATTGTTGGAGATGAAAGGGTTAACCCTAGTGGTGAGCAACAAGAATTTTATCGCCTAACGAAGGATCAATGGAAGATTGTTGAGAAGTTCAAGGAACGAATAGCTTTGAGTATAGATGATGAGACAGGTTTGATATCTATTAAGGTAGAAATGCCTGACGCTTATGCAGCAGCTCAAATCACAAAAAAAATAGAAAGAGAGGTAACCAAAGCCGTCATTAAATATAAAACAGACAAAGCAAAGGAGAATCTTTCCTTCGTGATTGAAACCTTCGAGGAGGCCAAAGCGGAGTTCGAAGCAGTCCAAGTTCGTTTGGCTAGAGCTATGGATAGAAACATGAATGTATCTTCAGCAACGGCTCAAATTCAGCTCAGAAGGATTGAGAATGAGTACAATGTTGCTTTTGAAGTTTATAAGGGGCTTGCTTCTCAGGTAGAGCAAGCGAAGATAAAACTGAAAGAGGATACTCCCGTATTTACTGTTTTGGAGCCTGTAAGGGTTCCAGAGGACAAGAGTAAGCCAAATAGAATAATAGTCCTTTGTTTAGCTATGGTGGCAGGCATAGTTTTATCGATAACGATAATTTCATTAAGAAATATAAGAATTGTATAATTATGAGAAATTTTGAGATACTTGATTGTACGCTACGAGATGGTGGATACTACACGGATTGGGATTTTGACAGAAAGGTAGTTAATACTTATCTAAACTCTATGAATTCTTTACCCATTGATTACATAGAGATTGGGTATAGATCAAAAAAAATGGAAGGTTATCTTGGCCAATATTTTTATTTGCCAGAGGAAACTCTTTTCGCGATCAAGGAGAAACTTTCAAAGAAAATTGTAATCATTCTTAATGAGAAGAGTACAACTCCTGATCATGTTGATGATTTGTTATTACCATGCAAAGGCATTGTAGACTTGGTTCGAATTGCTGTTGATCCTCAGAATGTTATTAGAGCTATTAAATTAGCAGTAGCGATTAAGAATATGGGATTTGATGTTGCATTTAATGTAATGTACATGTCGGAATGGAAAGGAGCCAAGAGCTTCCTTTCAGATATAAAAGAGACCAATGGAATTGTAGATTATTTCTATATGGTTGATTCTTTTGGAGGTGTATTTCCAAATGATTTAAAAGAGGTGTATCATTCTATTAAAGAACGTCTTAATATGAAGATCGGTTTTCATGGTCATAATAACCTTGAACTTGCGTTAATCAATACTCTGGAGGCTTTAAAACTAGGCGTTGACATAGTCGATTCTACTATTTTAGGTATGGGTAGAGGGGCAGGTAATTTAAAAACAGAACTCTTGTTAACTACGCTTAATTCAACAGAAAAATTAGAAGTAGAGTTTAACGCACTTTCAAAAAGTGTCGATGCTTTTGGGAATTTGCAAAAAGAGCATGAGTGGGGCACTAATCTTCCCTATATGGTTTCTGGGGCAAATTCATTGCCTCAAAAAGATGTAATGGATTGGATGACTAAAAGGTATTTCTCATTGAACAGTATTATCAGGGCTCTTTCGAATAAATCAAAAGGCATAGAGGATAATGTGCGACTCAAAAATTATGATTTTTCAATAATGAAAGCGGATAAAGTTTTGATTATTGGTGGGGGGAGCACAGTCATTTCTCATATTAGTGTGATTCTTAAATTTTTAAAAGAGAATCCAGGTGTGACAGTGATTCATGCTAGTTCGAAGAATTCTCATGTTTTCAAGGAAATTTCTAATAAGCAAGTGTTTTGTTTGGTAGGAAATGAAGGGCATAGATTGGAAGAAGTTTTTGATGAATCAGGAAATATAAATGGGTTATGCATTTTACCCCCTTTCCCAAGAGCTATGGGTACATATATTCCAAGTGCCCTTGCCCATAATGCGTATGAACTGAAGGGAATTGATTTCACAGATCTATTTGATAATTCACACACGGCATTGGCTCTTCAGACATGCGTTGAAATGAAATCAAAGTATGTATATTTAGCTGGTTATGATGGGTATGATGCAACTTCTCTTTCAAAAAGAGAAAAAGATCTCTTTATTGAAAACGAGTATCAGTTCAAAAAGGCCAAAGAAATGAATCTAAGTTTAATTAGTTTGACTAGAACTCATTATGAAGAGTTGGAACAAAATAGCATTTATTCTTTATGAGATTAGTAATTATTATTCCAGCTAGACTAAAATCTACTCGATTGCCAGAAAAGCCATTGATAGATTTATGTGGTAAGTCAATGATTCAACGAACCTATGAAAGGTGTACGGAGGTTCTAGACGCTTCGGATGTATATGTAGCAACTGACAGTCAGAAAATTCAAGAACATTGTAAACAGCGAGACATTAACGTATTAATGACTGCTGAAGACTGTTTAACAGGCACTGATCGTGTAGCTGAAGCGGCCAAGCAGGTAGACGCTGATTACTATATTAATGTTCAGGGCGATGAACCTATAATTAGTCCTGATGATATACGAAAGATAATATCTAACCTGAGTAAGTATCCAGGAATGATTTTAAATGGTTATGCGGAAATTAAGAAAGAAGATGAATATCGCTCTCTTTCAATTCCCAAAGTCGTTTTTACGGCAAATGGAAACCTTATGTATATGTCTCGATCACCAATACCTGGAAATAAGAAGAATGAATTTAATAGTGCGTATAAACAAATTTGTATATACGCATTTCCTAAAGGGATATTAGAGAAGTTCGCTAGGGCAAATGATAAAAGCTTCTTGGAAGGAATCGAAGATATTGAAATTTTGCGATTTGTTGAAATGGGAGATTCAGTGCAAATGATCGAACTACTTGGTGATTCAATAGCAGTAGATACACCTGAAGATGTAAACAAAGTTTTAGAAAAAATAGGAAGAGGTGCTTAATATTAATTGTTATAATCTTATTATATGGGATTTTGATGGTGTTATTCTGGATTCCAACGACATCCGTATTGAAGGTTTTAGGTTTATTTTTAGAGCGTTTGATGTTGATCAAGTAGAAAAGTTAATTTCATACCACCAAGAGAATGGTGGTCTTTCTAGATACAACAAGATTCAGTATTTTTTTAATGACATATTATTTAAAGATATTTCTGAAAATGAGGTTTTAGAATATGCAAAAAAGTTTTCAAATTTTGTTACTAAGAAACTAACCAACCCTAATCTCCTGATAGGAGATTCTGTGTCCTTTATTAGGAATAATAGTGTTAATATTGAAATGCATGTAGCGTCAGGTTCTGATCATGAGGAATTAAGTAATCTTTGTAATGCTCTGGGTCTAACAAGTCATTTTAAGTCTATAAATGGCAGTCCTACAGTGAAGAATGAATTAGTAGCTCAAATTTTAAGCAGTTATAATGATGAGTTATCTCGAGTACTTTTAATTGGTGACTCGATAAATGATTATACTGCCGCAGTAACAAACAGAATTCATTTTGCTGGATTTAATAATCCTGAGCTTAAGAATTTGAGTAATGAAAAAGCTGTTTTTTATATAGAAGGATTCAACTATTTTGAGAAAGGTCAGTAGATCTATTACCTCGGTGGTTCTTGACAGTTCTACAAGGTTGATGATGGTTCTTATATTGATTTATTATAAGTCAGAAATGCCTGATACTCGCTATGCACAGCTAGTTACATTTATTTCATATTCTACGGTTTTTCAGACCATTATTGATGCAGGCACAGTCACCTTAGGGCCAAGATATCATATTTCTAGTTCATATAATATCTACTTATCCGACCTCATCATTTATCGTTTTGGCGGGCTGCTTTTGACAATTGGAATGATTTTTATTTTACAATTGCCAATTACTTTTGAGCTTTTAATATGGGCTGTATTCTATTTTTTTACCTCAGATTGGATATTCAAAGCGAGGTTGCAAATTTCGGAATGGAGTTTTATACTTTTTTTAGGCACTAGCGTTGGGATATTAACATCGATTGTTTTCATTGCTAACAATGAATATGTCATCTGGCTTCTTAGAGTGCTCCCTGCTTGTCTTGTTGCCGTTATTGGTTGGATTTTTAGTAAAGAAATTTGGATTGAGTTTTCTGTAAGAAAAAGAATAGCCATTAATCGAAATATATTGAACGACGTAATCAACTCAACTTCTGGTGCTTTGTTAAATAGACTTAATAGCAACTTGGGCTTTATTATTTCAGGTTTCTATTTACCTGCTAGTGCATTAAGCGAAATAGGTCTCACTTTAATAATATACAACTCAGTAAATATGTTAAAGGGTATTATTAATCAGTCTCTTTTCCCATTTGTGGTTTCATTATCGAAAAACATAAATATTCAGCGAGTCATGATTGTCAACCTACTTGTTTTTTTCATAGGAGGGGTTTCTTTTGTTGTTGGACTTAAGTTAATACTGATGTTAGAGATCGATATGCTAACACCTATTACAAGTATATTTACAAAAGAGAGCCCCCATTCAATGATTTTTTTAATGGGTATTGTAACGTCTATTCTGCTTGCTTTTTTTAATTTTTCAGTATTGCAAGCAGTTGCTCCGTTAAAAGTAATTCGCATAATTGCTTTTACTAATTTCAGTTTTGTCATGGCGCTTTTAACAGGGTTTGTGGTATTTAAGATTCGATTCAATGAATTTACATTGTGTAGTTTGTTTGTGGTAGAGTCTGTTTCTATGCTCCAGAGTTATTTTTTTATGGTTAAGTACCTAAATCGAATATGATTCTTGCAGTAATAGGTAGTCCGTGGCAAGCATTGGTGTTAAAGGTATATCTAAGTATTTCTAATAGAGAAGAAGATGATGCGTATGTAATTTTTGAGAAAACAAATGATTCAAGTTTAAATGCTTCACTGGAAGTGCTTGGAAACCAGCTCCACCCAGATCTAATCTTTGACTTTAAGGACTTCCGACCTGTTGATGTTATATTCGGAAGAGGCAGAATTAAGATACATCATCTACTCTCAAACCTTGACCTTGCCATGGTTGATACCCTTCTTGTGGCAAGTGAAAAAAATGAACTTGCCTATTTTTTAAATCTCCACCTTTCTAGATCTGTAAAAAGAGTAAAACTAGATGATGGCATATTAGATTACTTGCCAAAATTAGGAATTGACAAGAAGTGGACATACAAGTTAAGACTACTGTTAGGATATGGTATTTGGTATCGAAGACCTACCAATTTTAATGAGTTGTGTATGGTATTCCCGGAGTACTATAAATCGATTCTTAATGAAAGTAATGCAAAATGTATTAATTTAAGGGATTATCGTGAGTTAATAATAAGGTTTCTGAAAAATGAAAAGGCAGAAATTTTTGCGGGAAAAAAGGTGTCTCTTGTTGTTGGCCAAGCTTTAAGTGAAGATAGTATTGTCAGTTTAAATGAGGAAGTAAATTTGTATGAGGAAATTTTTAAAGAAAAACATCAAAAGCACGGTGAATTATATTTCAAACCTCATCCTCGAAGTAGCGATTGCAAGATTAAAAAAGTTGAAAAACTAGCTTCTGAATATGGTGTCCAAATTATAAGAACAAAGTTTTCATTAGAGTCAATTTTTGCCAATAACAATGTAGAAAAGGCTTTTGGTCTATATTCTAATGCTATAATTTATAGTTTGGCTATTTTCGATATTAAATCTCATGTGCTTCTTGATATCCTTTTGAAAAACTCGACTTCCAGAAGATCTTTTTCTAAGGCTGTGTATATTAAGGATTTCATAGAGCGATTGAGATTATTTTACAGAGACGTCTTTGACAAAAGGAAATAATAATGTTTTTTTAATAAACTAAAGATGAAACCAGTACTTCAATTAAAGAGGCTAGTGATATTTGTTTTTGTATGCTCACTACTATTCACTTTTACTAATTTTATTTATCTGAGTGTTTCTTTCTTGCTTCTCACACCTTTCTTGCTTATTCTTCAATATAATTTGTTTAAATATAGGCAAAGTAAAGTGTTTGTATTTCTTCTGGTTTATGCTCTTATCGTTGTTCTTTCTGCATTGTTTTATGATCCATGGGCTTTTATGCAATTTGACTTTTATAGAAGGGACGGGAATTTTCTAATTAGTTATATGCCAGTAATAATTTTGGGTTTATTTCCAATCAACTTTAATGTAAGTATTTATTTGAGATTATTAATTTATATCACTGTAGTGATGTGTTTTGTGGCTGGCATAGTTCTCGGTGCGGATTCTGCTGGCGATTATCACTTTTTCTTTGTTGCTCACAATGCAGCAGGTGGCTTTATCGGGGTTGTTTTTATGCTGAGCTTAGGCCAATACTTAAATAAACGTGAAAAGTCTTTTTTAATAACCTCAATACTATTGTTTGTTTTTTTGTGGCTTACCAAATCCCGTGGTTCAATTGTAGGAGTAGTTTTAGGTGTGGGGAGTTACCTTTACAATCAGAAATTTGATAAGCTAATTTTGATGGCTTCAATTATTTTCATGGTTATCCTTCTTGTATACTCATTTAATGTTTGGAAGTCCATAGATCCGACAGGGCAAAAGGAGGGTAAAGAGGTTTCTTCTATTGATTTAGGCGTAAGTAGGGGGGGGAATTTTATTCTGAGAATATTTTATCTCTGGCCTAGGGCAGTTGATAACTTTATTCATTCCCCTTTTCTAGGAATAGGTTTTGCAAGTTATGATGATAAACCTTACGAGTACAAGGAAGTGGTTCCATATTTGTTAACCACCAAGACTAACCAGACAATAAAACATTCAGATTCTCATGCGCATAACTCATACCTTAACATACTAGCAGAGACAGGTTTTATTGGATTTTTCTTTTTTTTAGGATTCTTATACTATACGCGTAAATTTTTAAAGAGTAAAAAGTTAAATCCGGAGCTAAGAGCCTCGATGCTCTTAGCTTTCTGGATGATTATTTATTCGTCATATACAGAACACCGAATAATGACGCCTTCACAAATGCTCCCATTCACCTTACTTTTTGGGATGATATTATCCCACTATAATTTTCAAAAGGTGTATTTTAAAAAAAAAGTACAATTAATAAAAGGAAAAAACACACTTTCATGTAGAATATCGCCTAATTAGTGTTCGGTAATTATATTTGTGGGATTAAAGAACAGTGAATTTAATTAAAAAGATGACTTTATATACTAGTATCAAGAAAGACCTTATAGCAATAAATGCCTATACAGGCATAAGCGTTATTATGGTCATTCTTTTTAATCGAGGATTTCATAGTCTTATTAGTTACAGAATAGCCAACAGATTATGGAAAGCTAGAGTACTTATATTTCCTGCTTTTTTTACTAGGGTTATTCAAATTTTATACAGCATTGATATTGACTATAAATGCTATATTGATGCAGGAGTAGTAATAATGCATGGTGACGGTATCGTCATTGGCAAGGGAGCAACAATTGAAGAGAATGTTATTATTTTTCATCAAGTTACATTGGGAAGGAGAAAATTTGGCGAACCAATACCAGATAATGACGGGTTTCCAACTATCGGTAGAGGTGTAGTTTTAGGTGCAGGAGCTAAGCTACTAGGTCCAATATCAATAGGTTATGAGTCAATTATTGGCGCAAATACTGTTATCACAAAAAGTGTTCCACCATTGAGTACTGTAGTTACGTCAAAGCCAATAATTTTAGGTGGTTAATACGATTCAGCTTTTGTAAAAAGCTAGGTGAAGCCATACAATCACATTTTTTAATAAAAATCGTAGGTAGTGTAATATTTGTGTAATTTGCTTTTTAAATACCATCTGAACTTCTAAATATTGATACAGTTAATAAGACCTATTGTAATAAATTATGATTGTAGTTAATGCACGATTTTTAACTCAGCAAATAACAGGCGTACAGCGATTTGCAATAGAGATATGTAAAGAATTAGTACAAATCGATAATGATATAAAATTTGTATGTCCAAGGGGTGTAATACATAAAGAGATATTTAGTTTATTTCAATGTAAAGTGATTGGAATAAATACTGGCTATCTGTGGGAACAAATAGATTTACCTGTTTTTTTAAAAAAGAATAAATCTCCTCTACTGCTAAATTTTTGCAATGTTGCACCTGTTTTTTATAAAAATAAAATAGCAATAATTCATGACTTAGCAGCATTTGCAAATCCCAAATGGTTTAGTTGGAAGTTTGTAATGAGCTACAAGATTATGATTCCTCTAATTTCAAAAACATCTAAAAAAATAGGTACGGTAAGTGAGTTCTCAAGGAAAGAGATAGTTAAATACCTTAAAGTAAAAAGTGATAAAATATTTGTTGTTCCGAATGCGGTTTCATTTGAATTTTGTTCCCAATCATCTGATGATAAAAAGGTTGTTTCAGATAATTATTTTTTAACTGTGGGTTCTTTGGATCCTAGGAAAAACTTTAATAGGTTGATCTACGCCTTTGGGAAATTTAAATATGACAACATCAAATTAAAAATAGTGGGAAGTCCTAATAAAGTGTTCAAAGATAATAATGTAAGGGCTTATATCACGTCTGATCCAAGAATTGAGCTAACTGGTTATTTAACTGATAATGAGTTGGCTAATCTATATAAATCAGCAAAATTATTTATTTACCCCTCGTTATATGAGGGATTTGGGATTCCTCCTTTAGAAGCGATGTCTTTTGGTTGCCCAACTTTAGTCTCTGACATTGGTAGTTTGCGTGAGGTATGCTCGGAAGCTTCTGCATATTTTAACCCATATGATGAGAAGGATTTATTGGATAAAATGGAACTCTGTTTGAGTAACAGAGAAATACGAACGAGCCTCACAGAAAAGGGTAGAGAAAGAATCAATAATTACAGTTGGCAATCTTCTGCTATCTTGATGAATAAAATAATGAAAAGCCTTATATGAAAATAGCTATTGTTCATGATGATCTAATGCGAAGAGGAGGTGCTGAGCAGGTGGCATTAGCTCTACATAAGACTTTTCCAGACGCTCCCATATATACGCTATGTTATCAGCCAGAATTGACTTATCCAGAATTTAAGAATGCAGACATCCGTACGTCCATTTTTCAGAAATTCGTGAAAACGGAGAAATGGATGAAATTGCTTTTTTATCCATTTGGTTTTTGGGCAATGCGTTTGTTGAAAATTAGAGGCTATGATAAGGTTATTTTGTCTTCAACATATGCTTCTAAATATGCCAGTATTGAGAAGGATACCAAGATTATTAACTATTGTCATAACCCTTTTAGGTTGGTTTGGTATCCAGAATCTTATCCAGAAGTAGAAGAAGCGTTTTTTCTAAAAAGGTTATTATACACTGTTGTGATTTCTAGGTTGAGATCAATCGACTATAAATATTCTAGGAAGAGTGATTTGACAATAGTCAATTCTAAAGTAGTTCAAAAACGGGTTGAAGAAGTATATGGGTTGACTGGAGCTCCTATAGTAAACCCTCCTGTCAATTTAGATAATTTTAGGCCTGTTGAAAAAAGTGAGAAAAGAGACCACTACTTGGTGGTTAGTCGTTTTGAGTATTATAAAAGGGTAGACTTAGTGATAGATGCATTTAATAACTTGAATCTTCCTTTGGTAATTATTGGCAATGGGACGTTAAAAAATGAACTTATTATAAGAGCGAATAAGAACATTATTTTTAAGCATAATCTTACGAAGGAGGAATTGCTGGAAGAGTATGCAAGGTCAAAGGCACTTATTTTTCCGCAGGAAGAGGATTTTGGTATTACTCCATTAGAGGCAAATGCCTCTGGCACTCCAGTGATAGCATATGGAAGAGGTGGAGTTACTGAAACTATGATTCCGTTGAATCAGCAAAAAATAAATGGGAATGCAACTGCTGTTTTTTTTGATGAGCAAAATGTTAAGAGCCTGACTCAAGCAGTTATAGAATTTACTAACAGTGAAAATTTCTTTGATCAAGAAGAATTAATTCTGAATGCAGCTAATTTCTCTGTTGATTCATTCTCAACGTCCATTATTTCATTGGTTAATGATGTATGAAGAAAGATTTCCCTATCTTCGCATTCTACCTAGCTTTTTAACACATGCAAAAGAAAAGGTTCTCTAAGTATTTTCCTGCCATATTCTTATTGATAGACCTGTTATTTTTGAATATCGGGTTTGTTGTGGCTAACTATATTCGGTTCGATACTTTTTGGTTTCAGGGAGACCGTTACCCGTTTTTATTTGCTTTTCTTAATGTAGCGTGGGTTGTCATATTCTTTGTGACTAAGCTGGAGAAGGTTGAACGTGAAAAAAGTATCGTTGATTATATCTCTCAGATACTGCTAGGTCTTACGATCAATCTGGCTGTGGTTTTTGCCATGTGGGCTTCTACGCGAGCTTATTTTTATTCCCGAGAGCATCTTTTCTATACTTACCTTATTTTCTCCGTCTTTGTTATTGGGTGGAGAGTAGGGTTTATAAACATTCTTCGGTTTTACCGTACCAAGGGGTACAACTTGAGGAATGTAGCCATTGTAGGGTATGGTCCTATTGGGAGAAGTTTGAAACGACATTTTCTCCAGAATCCAGAAATGGGTTATGTTTTCAAGGGCTTTTTTGACCATAAGTCGGATCACCCTTCTGTTGCTGGATCTGTGGAGGAGGTAGAGGCCTTTTCGAAGGAGAAGGGCATTGATGTTATTTTTTGCTGTCTGCCTAAATTGTATGATGATGATGTCAAGCGATTGGTGGATTTTGCAGAGAACAATTTGATTAAGATCAAATTGCTTTCAGACTTTAGCAAAGTCTCTAATAAGAATCTTCAGATTCAGCGGTACGGAAACATTCCTGTTTTGGATGTAGGTAACATACCGCTTGACAGGATGTATAATAGGGTACTTAAGCGGGTTTTTGATATTGTATTTTCTTCTTTGGTGATGATTTTTATTCTTTCTTGGTTAGTGCCTATGATAGGTTTGTTGATCAAGTTAGAATCTCCAGGCCCTGTTTTTTTTATTCAGAATAGACATGGGCGTGGCAATAAGTATTTTCCATGTTGGAAGTTTAGGACGATGGTCGTCAACAATGAAGCGGATTCTAAACAAGCGACGAAGAATGACGCACGTATCACTAAGATTGGAGCGATTCTCAGAAAAACCAGTTTGGATGAATTGCCACAATTCATCAATGTCTTTTTGGGCAACATGTCTGTAGTAGGTCCACGACCTCATCCGATCAAACTGAACAATGAGTTCTCCCCAAAAATTGATCGTTTTATCCAGCGTCATGCAGTGAAACCAGGTGTGACTGGACTCGCACAAGCGAAGGGTTATCGTGGAGAAACGGCGCGCTTTAGTGAAATGTATGGACGTGTAAAACTCGATCGGTTTTATGTCAAGAACTGGAGTCTTTGGTTTGATATCAAGATTATCTTCTTGACGATTTATTCTATCATTTTCGAGACAGAAAACGTCTATTAGCGGTTATTTAGCAACTCATCTTTCATCACGTCTTCCATGTTGGCGTAGCTGCTGCGGGTCATGGTGATGATTTCTAGTGTGAGGAAATCGAATTCTTCTACTACTTTCCCTGTCAATTCATAAATACCTTGACCCCTGAAGGTGTATTGCTTGGCTACTGGCGGGAAATGAACCGTATCGATGAACTGTCCTTTTTCGTCAAGGAATGTTCCGAAGTACATGCGTGTACCAGATTTGGTGGTGGTGCGTTTGGCTGTGACCAAGTAGCCCAACATGGTGATGATTTTTCCTTTGTACTGTGCTATTTCATGTGCGTAGATGATGGGGTCAATAGGTCGTTGACTGACCAAATCAAATGGACTTTCTAGTGAAAAGTGTAAGATTTCTAATTCATCGTAGATGTCTTCTCGCTTGTCGTAGAAGAGTGCAGGCAATTGTACTTTTTTGTTTTGGGGAGGAAACATAGGGTACAACTGGTTGGGTTTTTTATGCTGGTTGGTGAGGAAGAGAAACTTCCAAAGGAGCTTTTTTTTGTTGGGCTCGATGCTACGGAATGCGCCGATACGAATTAGGGTTTTGGTGTGCTCTATACCTATGGGGACGGTTTCTAGAAACTGTTCCAGACTGTCAAAGGCTGTCAAAGCTGTGCGGTGGGAGATGATTCGCGCTGCATTTTCCAAACTGAGTTGTTGGATGACATGGAAGCCGAGGTATATCGTGTCTCCGATGATGTGTGTGTGTTGATGGGAAGTATTGATACAGGGAGGCTGGATGATGGCACCTTGTTGTCGTGCTTCGTGGATGTAGGTTTCACGGCTGTAAAAACCTCCCCCGTTGTTGATGACGGCTACCATGTATTCGAGTGGGTAGTGTGCCTTGAGGTATAGACTTTGGTAACTCTCGGTGGCGTAGGAGGCTGAGTGGCCTTTGGCGAATGCATAGCCAGCGAAACTTTCAATTTGCTTCCAGACTTCATGGGTGAGCTTTTCTCCACGACCCATTTGGATGCAGTTGTGAAAGAACTTCTGCTTGACCTGATGAAATTCTGTTCTTGACCGAAACTTGCCAGACATGCCGCGACGGAGGATGTCTGCTTCACCGAGATCGAGCCCTGCAAAGTAGTGAGCGACTTTGATGACGTCCTCTTGATATACCATGACTCCAAAGGTCTCCGGCATGAGTTGGGCGAGTATGGGGTGTGCTTCGCTTCGTTTTTCGGGCATACGAAACCGTAGGATGTATTCACGCATCATGCCTGATTTGGCGACTCCAGGACGAATGACGGAACTTGCTGCTACGAGACCTAGGTAGGTGTCTGCTTTGAGCTTTTTGAGGAGCATTCGCATGGCAGGAGATTCGACATAGAAACAGCCAATGGCTTGTCCGTTGCGTAAAAGGTGTTTGATTTTCTCGTCTTCAAAAAATCGTTTGGTGTCGTGGATATCTATGGTTGGGGCATTGGGGCGATTGACTCGGACGATGGCAATCGCATCTTTGATTTTTTCCAGCCCCCTTTGGCTGAGGATGTCAAACTTGTAGAGACCGATGTCTTCTGCTACCACCATGTCAAAGTGCGTGATAGGGAAGCCTTTGGGAGGCAAGCTGGTGGCAGTGTAGCTGTGTATGGGTTTTTCGGAGATGATGATCCCTCCTGCATGGACACTCAAGTGACTGGGGATCTCATCCATATGGGTGGCGTACTTGAGTATCAGTTGGGTGATATGGTCGGAAGGTTGGGTTGGACTGTCGCTGATCTTGTCGATTTCGTGGGGGGGTAGGCCGAAGACTTTGCCAAGCTCACGAACGATGGCTTTGAATTTGAAGGTGCTGTATGTGGCGATCAGACAGACTCTTTCTGCCCCAAAACGTTCGAAAATGTAGCGGATCACGTCTTCTCGATCTCGCCAAGAAAAATCAATATCAAAATCGGGGGGATTGGTACGGTAGAGATTGATGAAGCGCTCAAAGTATAGATCCAACTCGATGGGATCTACGTCGGTGATGCGTAGCAAATATGCCACGACACTATTGGCACCACTCCCACGACCGACATAGAAGTAGCCCTTGCTGCGTGCATATTTGAGTATGTCCCAGTTGACAAGGAAGTAGGAGACAAAACCTTTTTTTTGGATGATGTCTAGTTCTAGTGCTAGCCTTCGGTAGATCTTGATGCTGGGTTGAGCAAACCTGTAAGGCATGCCTTGGAGGCAAAGCCTGCGGAGATGCTGGATGTCTTCTGAAGGAGAGGAGTTGTAGGACTGGATGTTTTTGTGGGGATGCTCGGTACCGAACTCGAAATTGACGGAGCAGCTGTCGAGGATGTTCTGGGTGTTTTGGATCAGTTGTGGGTAGTCCTTGAAACATGCGGTGAGTTGTTCTTCGGAGAGTAGTTGGTCGTCTACGGACGCTTGTTCGCTCTTGGGTAGTTTGCTTAGTAGTGTGTTGTTGTCGATAGCTCGGAGTAGCCGGTGGATGTTGAAGTCGAGTTGATGACGAAAGGATCCGCTTTGCATCACGACCATATTATGGATTTGGTCTTTGGATTTTGAAAATGGGATTTTCAAAACATCTCGAGGATTGACGCCTATGTATTCATTTTCCCGTAAGGAATAAGCCCTCTGGGAAGAGAAAGGGTAGATGACAAATACGTGTTGGAAGGCTGGGGCAACAGCGGGCACCTTTGTTTTGGCATGGAGGAGCGGTGAGAGGTAGTTGTTTATTTCACGGAAGCCTTCGTTGTTTTGTGCTATAGCGACAAATTGCTGTTGGATACCATCCCTGAAGTCCACGCCGATCAGTGGACGAATACCATAGTCAGGCGCTAGTCGCAGAAAGTTCATGCATCCGGAGGTGTTGTTGATGTCTGTCAGGGCGAGGCTTGTCAACCCGAGTCGCTGGGCTTCTTGTAGGAGGGCCTTTGGGTGCATGACGCCATAGCGAAAACTGAAAAAGGAGTGTGTATTGAGAAACATCGTGAATGAGTCTAAAGGGAAAATCAGCTGCGTCGGTTGGGCAACAGAGGTGGCGGTTCACCAGAGAAGGGATTGAAGCGGCTGATGGTTTTGGCCTCTATGCCTGCTGCACGTAGGATTTTTCGGTCGCCGTGTTTGTCACGAATGGTGTCGAGTGCTTGGTAGAGACGGATCATCTCTTCGGTATCTTCGAAGAGGTGGATTTGGTAATTGCCCTCGGCCAGTTGACTAAATCGTACACCTATGAGCCGAATGAGTAGTCGTTTGTTGTAGAGTCGGTCAAAGAGCTCCATGATTTTGGGGATCAATATATGATCTGCCGAAGTGAAGGAGATTTTGGACTGTAGCGAGTGAGTATTGAAGTCAGAATAGCGAATCTTGACCGTGACACAAGAGGTGAGCTTCTGCCCTCTTCTGAGTTGAAAGGCGAGGTTTTCTGCCATGGCGAGCATGATACTTTTGAGTTTGGAGATATCGGTGGTGTCTTTGTCGAACGTCCGCTCGGTGGAGATAGATTTTCGCTCTTGGTAGGGGACGACTGGAGAAGGGTCTATGCCTTGTGCTTTTTGCCACATCTTGGTGCCATGCCGGCCGAAGGCACTTTCTACCAAGTCGAGAGGCATCTGTTGTAAATGACTGATGTAACGGATGCCTAGTTGCTGTAGTGTGTGGTAGGTTTTTTCGCCCACCATAGGGATCTTCTTGACCGATAGAGGAGCTAGAAAATGCTTCTCCTGACCATAATTGATCTGCATTTGGTTGTTAGGTTTGGCTTCACCAGTAGCGATTTTGGAGACGGTTTTATTTTCGGATAGACCAAAAGAGATCGGGAGTTTGGTTTCCTTGATGATGCGTTGGCGCAGTTCGCGGGCGATTTGCATGCAGCCAAAGAAGCGATCCATACCTGTCAGGTCCATATAGAACTCATCGATCGAGGATTTCTCAAAGAGCGGGACGGACTCTCGGATGATCTCGGTGACCTCTTTGGACTTTTGACTGTAGGTAGCGGCATTGCCTTTGATGATGATGGATTCAGGGCAGAGTTGTCGGGCTAGTTTCATGGGCATGGCAGAGTGTACGCCAAAAGTACGTGCCTCGTAGCTACATGACGCCACCACTCCCCGATCCGAAGTACCTCCAATGAGTACGGGTTTGTTGTGCAGGCGCTTGTCATGCAAGCGCTCACAAGAGACAAAAAACGTATCTAAGTCCATGTGGACAATTGATTTTTCGTGTGCCATAAAAGTAAATTGAGGAAACAAAAATACTATAATAATTAGTATAAACTATAATATTTAGTTTTTAGAATGTATAGATCCATCAAAACAGGTTTAAAAAACTCGTTTAGTTAGGGCCTCTCCATTTCCGACTCAAAAGTTCCATTTTAATTTAGCCCGTGGTAAATTCGCATCTTCAAGTCCAAGAGATATGTTTGAGAAAGTAGAAGAGTACAAAGCCATGATCCAATCTGCTGAAGCGAAAGCTGCAGAGGAACTGGAGCAATTCAGAATGAAATTTATCAGCAAGAAAAGTGTCGTCACTGAGCTGTTCAATGATTTCAGAAATGTTCCTAACGAACAAAAGAAGGCTTTTGGTCAGGCACTCAACGAACTCAAGGATCTTGCTCAAGAGAAGTTTCAGGCGCTCGCAGACGGGCTGTCGGATCAGTCAGGCAGCACAGCGGATATTGGCTTGGACATGACCCTACCCAATGTGCCCAACGAGACGGGTTCGATCCATCCACTGACGATCACCACCAACAAGATCATAGAGATCTTCGAGCGTATGGGGTTCAATGTGGCCAATGGACCCGAGATCGAGGAAGATTTTTACAATTTCACTGCGTTGAATTTTCCAGAAAATCATCCAGCACGTGAGATGCAGGATACTTTTTTTATCGAAAAAGATCCAGACAAGGTTCTCCGTACGCACACTTCCAATGTGCAGATTCGATTGATGGAAGGACAAAAGCCTCCTTTCCGATCGATCATGCCAGGGCGTGTGTTTAGAAATGAAGCGATCTCTGCCAGAGCACACTGTTTCTTTCATCAGGTAGAAGGTCTATATGTCAACAAAAACGTCGGGTTCAAAGACCTCAAGGAGACGGTGTACCACTTTGTGAAGCAGCTTTTTGGTGAGAACACGAAGATTCGTTTCCGTCCGTCTTATTTTCCTTTCACCGAGCCGAGTGCGGAGATAGACATCAGCTGTTTTATTTGTAATGGCAAGGGCTGCAACGTCTGCAAATACACCAACTGGGTGGAAATCGGCGGTTGTGGGATGGTCGATCCGAACGTCCTCAAAAACTGTGGAATCGATCCTGAAGAATACACAGGGTTCGCATTCGGAATGGGAATTGAGCGCATCACGATGCTCAAGTACCAAATCAACGACCTGCGTCTCTTCTCTGAGAATGACGTGCGATTCCTCAATCAGTTCAAGGGGACTTTTTAGTTCCCCTCTTCACTGTCGTTCATAATTTCTATATCCTGGATCAAAATCTTTTTGGCTAGCGCCTGACCCGTCTTGGTTGCGGCGAGTCCCCCTTGTGCCGTTTCCTTGTAGCGAGACTCCATGCTTTGGCCTACCTCTCCCATCGCTTCGGCACATTCGTCGACAGGTATCACGCTGCTGACGTGCGAGAGTGCGATTTGTGCGGAGGAGTTGGCGATAGCTGCCGCGCTGGCGTTGCGCACGACACAGGGGACTTCTACGAGACCCGCGACGGGATCGCAGACCAGTCCGAGCATGCATTGGATGGTGATGCCTGCGGCATTGAATATTTGATCGACTGATCCTCCGAGGCAATACACGATCCCTGCAGAAGCCATCGCCGCTGCACTGCCTGTTTCGGCTTGACACCCTCCGACTGCTCCGGCTAGAGAGGCTTTTTGTTCCAAGATCAAAGCGACTCCTGCTCCGATCAATAGTGCTTCGTAGATCGTCTGATCCTCTAGTTGATGGATGGACTGTAGTGTGGTGAATACGCCTGGCAAGATTCCTGATGCACCTGCTGTAGGTGCTGCGACTACTCGCCCCATGCAGGAGTTGACCTCTTTGGCACCTAGGGCGCTAGAGATTAACAATTTGAATTCGGGGGATAGGACAGTGATGTCGGAGTTGGCCACCTTTTTGGCACCATTGTCGATCATGCCTGATCGGGATTTCATTTCTTCTGTTTTGCCGGTATGCACGGCATCTTTCATGACTTGGTAGGCACGGGCTAGGCCTGCCCAGATGTCAGATTCGGAAGCGCCTTTTTGCTCTTTCTCATAGTCTAGTACTACCTCGTGTAGCTGCTGATTATGAGTTTGGCTATAGGTCTTCCATCCTTCGAAACTATCGAATAGAAAACACATGGTATTTGGGGTTTTGTTGTGGAACAAAGGTAGTCAGTATCTAGGAGAGTAGGTTCTTGTTTTTGGGCAGGATAAGTAGCGTGCGGGACGCTGGTATTCTTTCTCGCTATCTAATAGAGTATCAGCATTAAGTCACTCATTTTCTTGTACACAAAAAAGTCCCCACCAGTCACTGAACCGATGGGGACTCTTATGAAAATGTCCTTTTAGTCTAAAACTCAGCGTTGCCTGGAGTCCTTGGGAACGGGATGACGTCTCTGATGTTGGTCATGCCTGTCACGAAGAGGATCATCCGCTCAAAGCCAAGGCCAAACCCACTGTGAGGTGCTGAACCGAATCTGCGGGTATCGAGATACCACCAGAGTTCTTCTTTGGGCACGCCCATCTCGTCCATGCGTTGCTCGAGTTTGTCGAGGCGTTCTTCTCGCTGCGAACCGCCCACGATCTCCCCGATGCCTGGGAAGAGGATGTCCATTGCTGCGACGGTCTTGCCGTCATCGTTTTGGCGCATGTAGAAGGCCTTAATGTCCTTCGGATAGTCTGTGAGGATGACCGGCTTTTTGTAGTGCTTCTCGACCAAGTAGCGCTCGTGTTCTGACTGTAGATCAGCTCCCCATTCATCGATCAGGTACTTGAATTTCTTCTTTTTGTTGGGCTTAGAGTTGCGTAGTACCTGAATCGCTTCGGTGTAGGTGACTCTTTCGAAATCATTCTCTACCACGAACTTTAATCTGTCCAAGAGGTACAACTCTGGACGCTCCGTTTCTTTTTTGTTTTTGTTCTCTTCGACTTCACGGTCGTGCAAAAACTGCAAGTCGTCCGCACAGTGCTCCAAAGCATAACCAACGAGATACTGCAGCATTTCCTCTGCGAGATCAGCATCGTCATCCAGATCAGCAAAGGCCATCTCTGGTTCGATCATCCAAAACTCCGCTAGGTGTCGCGTGGTGTTTGAGTTCTCTGCTCGGAAAGTTGGTCCGAAAGTATAGATCTGTCCCAATGCCATCGCAGCAAGTTCACCCTCCAACTGACCAGATACGGTCAAGTTCGTTTCTTTCTCGAAGAAGTCCTGGCTGTGATCCACAGCACCTTCTTCGGTCTTCGGTACATTGTTGAGATCAAGGGTAGTGACTTTGAATGTCTCTCCAGCTCCCTCAGCATCCGATGCGGTGATGATCGGCGTGTGCACGTTGACAAAACCTTTCTGGTTAAAGAAGTTGTGTACTGCAAAAATCATCGCGTGACGAATGCGGAATATCGCTCCGAAAGTATTGGTACGGGGACGTAGATAGGCGATCTCACGGAGAAACTCCATCGAGTGCTTCTTGGGCTGTAGGGGGTATTTTTCTGGATCTGCCTCACCGAGTACTTCGAGCGTTTTGACGATGAGTTCTACGCTCTGTCCTGAGCCCTGAGACGCGACGAGTTCGCCCGTAGCAGCGAGACAGGCCCCTGTAGTGGAGGCTTTGAGGAGCGCCTCATCGATCAGGTTAGGATCCGCGACCAGCTGTAGATTATTGATGGTGGAGCCGTCATTCAAGGCAATGAATGCTACATTCTTGTTTTGCCTTTTGGTTCTTACCCATCCTTTTACAAGCGCACTGGTTCCAACCTCTCCCGATTGGAGTATGTCCAGTATTTTGGTGCGTTTTTCGCTGCTCACTGTGTTTGTTTTTTGTTGAAATAAAAATCCTCTAAGACCTAGAGGAAGGCAAAAAAAAGGTTTTTTGCTCTGAATTGTGCAATTCGGGACTTAAAACTCAAAAAGTTATTAGGGAATTGGGGGGAAAAGCAGATATATGAGTTTGTGTAAAACACACTCCCTGCTTCAAGACTATGAAATCTTGAAGCAGGGAGTGTCAATTGTAAGGTTCCTACGTTTATTATTTTACGAAAACTTCGTAGGTGTCAGAGATGGTTTCGTTACCTAGCATATCTGTTGCCCTGATTTTGTAGGTGATTAGTCCTTTTTGGGTGATGGTAATAGGTTTGGTGTATTCGAGTTCTGCTCGGTCGTTGAGTGTGTAGTAGACCTTGTCAGTATCTATGGTTTTGTCTGTGGCTCCCAAAAACAACTTCACTCCTTTGGAATAGACATTGATTGGAGCTCCTTCTTTCTCATCCAAAGATATCGTTCCGATAGGCTCCATACTTAGGATTTGTTCGATGGCAGGACCTGTATTGTCAACGACGAAGAAGAATGTTTTTGTGTTTCGGTTGTTGACCTGATCGGTACCGTAGAAGTCAATGGTATAGAAGCCTTCTTCCTCGATTTTGATCGGACCATCGTAAGCTTGTCCTGTGCCACCATTGATTTTGTAGCCGAGGTCTTTGAGCCCACTGTCGTCATCTGTAGCAGATAGTGTGATGGCTGATTCACTTGTTACAAATGCTGTGTCACGAGACATGTGGTGTTTGCCCTCATAGGCAAACGTGATCTCTGGAGCGACCATGTCTATGTCGAGTGATGATCGGCTTAGGTTTGCTTCTTCAAGCTTACCTTCAAAGGTGTTGTTGACTTTGTCCGTGGCGTAGTAGGTCACGACATGGTTGCCTTGAGACTTGTTGAGCGCAAATGGCTCATAGTAGTTTTCAGCTTCTGCTCCATTGATGGAGTATTTGATGTTTTTGACGCCTGCTTTGTTGTCTTCGGCGACCAGTTTGACCTTGGTACGCGTAGAGATGAATACACGGCCTCTGTTTTGATACTGGTCTCCGACGATGCTTGCTTCTACCTCAGGGACAGTACTATCTAGATAAAAGTCAATACTTTGCTCTTCTTCTTTGTTTTGGACATTGTCGTAGGCGTAGTACTTGATGTTATGGTCACCATCGGACAACCCTGATAGATTGATTTGATTGGTGAATATTTTCTCAGGGCCATCGTCGATTTTGTAAACGATTTTTTGAATGCCTGACGCCACGTCAATTGATTTTATTTTGAGGTAGGTTCTCGGAGAGAAAACCATTCCGCTGCGATCGTTGTGTACGGTGTACTCGGATTTTGGACTGCTCGCGTCCACCACGATGTTGAACATTTGGATGGCTTCTACATTGCCGGTATTGTCTGCAGAGTATACTTTGATGTCGTAATCTTGGTCTGTGTCGAGTGCTATTGACTCCCCAAAAGTCGAGAAGGGACTATTATCGATCGAATAGAATGTTTTTTGTACCCCAGAGTGACGGTCAGTAGCTTGGGCATTTAGACGGAGGCCTTTGCCGTAGTATTGTATTCCTTCGGGACTTTTGTAGAGCGTGGCACCTTCGAAGGTTACCTTGGTCTCGGGAGCATGACTGTCACGGTAGACTTCAAAGAGGACCTCTACCTTGGGAGAGACCTGTTTTAAGCTAGAGTCTGCTGCCCAGTTGGTACGGAAATAGTTGATCCCTTCTGTGTCCAAATACAGCGGGTTGGTAAATTGTGGATGAATTTGACTTTCTAATTTATGGGCATTTGTGCCCTCAGGGTTATCAGCTATGAAGATATAAACGGGCTTGTTTCCGTGCCAGTAGAGTTTGCCGTCTTCTCCGACATAGTAGTTGGCGTCTACTGCTTGCTTTTCCTGTGCAAAAATATACAAGGGGCAAAACAGAAGAATCGTAAAAAGCTTTTTCATAACTAATAATAAATTATTTTTACTCCTAGAATGCAATTTCAATTAAATACATTGCGCCTGCAATATCAAAAAAAAAGAAACAAAAAGGACTTATCATAAAAGTCTTTTCCAAGAAAAATATTTGAAGTGAAATTTAGAATTGTTTTAATACAAGCCTTTTTATTTACCTGTATTTATAATTCTGCGTATTCTCAAAAGGATCTGGGTGATGAACATTTTCACAAGGGGGATACCTTTTTGCTTTTCAATAAGCATGATAGCTCTATATATCATTTCGAAAAAGCTCGAGAAATCTATGTGAAAGAGGCTTATTGGAGAGGGATCATTGCTTCGGACAACAAGATTGCTGAAAACCTCTGTGGAACATTTGATTTGATCAAGGCCATGGACTTGGCGAATGAAGCTTTCGAAATGGCTGACCTTCATTTGGGAGAGTGGGATATTGAGAAGGCCAACGCCCTCAACAACATTGGAAACATACACTATCTCACGGGCCAGCATGAGCAGGCACTGGAAGATTATGAACGGGCGCTAGATATAGCCCATCACGAATTTCACGAAGAGGTGCTTTTTTCTGCCCCAACTAGCTTGGGTATTGGCAATGTCTACTTTGGGAAACACCAATATGAGGAGGCATTCAAACATTTTCAGACAGCACTAGAAACCAACATTGCTATATTGGGAGAGGATCATCCTTATGTAGCGAATTCTTATTTGAGCTTGGGTAACCTCTACCGAAACAAGGGGTCATACAATCTTGCTACGGAATATTATGAACATGCTTTGCGGATCAATAAGAAGGTGTTTGGAGAGAACCATCCGGATGTCGCGACGACTTATGTAGGGATTGCAGACATTTACAAAAACAGTGGAAGTTACGATCTCGCGATGCAATATTACCGTCAGGCATTGGTGATATACAAGCGGTTTTTGCACGAAAAAAATCCAAAATATGGTGCGATCTACTTAGGTTTTGCGGATGTGTTCAAAAATGAGGGAGATTATCTCCAAGCAGAGGAATATTATCAAAAGTCACTTGATTTGTTTTCTGAGACGATTGGTCTAGAACATCAAAATAGTGTGCGAAGCTATTTGGGTTTGGGCAACACCTACATGTATCAGGAGAAATTTCCTGAAGCACTGAAGTACTACAATCAGGTATTGGATATTAATTTTAAGTTGGTGGGAGAAAATCACGTCAATTCGTCTGCGGCGAATAACAATCTGGGGAGTATTTATTATTTCTTTGGGGATTTTGAGTTGGCATTGCGCTTTTTTACCAAAGCACTGGATATAGATATTGCCATTCATGGGTCGGAGCACCCCAATGTTGCCAACGCTTATCATAACATCGCACGGGTCTATGGTGAAAAAGGAGATATCTCGATGGCTTTGCAAAATATACAAAGCGCCATCAATTCGAGTATCATTGATTTTGACGATCAGAATGTATTCATCAATCCAGTCTTGGTGAATTTCTTTGACAACCAAGACTTGCTCTATTATTTGAGTTACAAAGGGGAATTGCTTGAGGAAGGTTTTCGCCGAAGCGAAAATGTCAAAGGGTTGGATATTTCGCTCAACAGTTTCATCTTGAGTGACAGCCTAGTGGATCAGATTCGACAGTCCTATACCGATCGTAGAGATCAAGTGATGCTGGGCGATCTGTCGAGCAAAATTTACGAATCTTCGATCAATGCGTCTTATGCTTTGACGCGATTGCTCAACGAGGACAATGTGAAGTATCTTGGAACAGGCGCATCGTACAGCCAAAAGAAGAAGGAGTACGAGGACAGGTTCTTTTTCTTTACTGAAAAAGACAAAGGAGCAATTCTTTTTTCTTCTTTGGCAGAATCTAATGCCAAGGCCTTTGGTGGGATACCAGAGACTATGCTCTATCAAGAGAAGGAACTCAAGGATCTCATCAATAGCTACACACAAGAATTGGCCGCCAATCCAGACAGTACGATGCTTGAGTTTTATCAGCGGGAGTTGTTTGCTGCCAACCGGGAGTATGAGGATTTGATTTATCAATTTGAAAGTGACTATCCGAAGTATTATGACTTGAAATACGACATTCAAATCACTTCTCTGGATGAAGTGCAGGAATTTTTGGATGATTCTACGATGATGCTTTCTTACTATATCGCTACTGATAGCATCTATATCTCTCAAATTGAAAAGGATGATTTTAAGATAGGTAAGATCTACAAGAAACGAGACTATGAGAAGGCCCTCAAGGCGGTACGTCAAGGGATTTTGTACAAGAGTGACCGAGTCTATGCCAAGTATGCCAGAATACTCTACCAACAGCTTTTTCCTATAGAGATTCCGAGCCACATCAAAAACCTGATCATTGTGCAGGATGGTGTGATGTCTACGATTCCGTTTGAGGCACTACTCACGGAGGATGTCAATGCAGAAGCCATGGACTATGCAACTCTGCCATATTTGGTAAGGGATTACAACATCTCTTATACTTTCTCAGCCAATTTGCTCTATAAGACCTTTATGAATGAGAAAACAATTCGTAGCAAAGCAGAGAAGGATGGTATGGTTCTGGCCCCTGTTGATTTTGACAATGCCCTGGACGCACTTCGTGAAGCGAAAGAAAAATCCTACACAGAGTCTGACAAGGCCATGAACCTACGTAAAGGGATCGCAATATCCGAGAATCAAATTCCGTCCTTGCCTGGTACGGAGATTGAATCTATGACTCTCATTGATATGTTTTCAGAGAATGGGAAAACAGCTGATAGTTATTTGCATTATGAGGCAAAAGAAGAGGTGGCCAAATCGGGGAAGATGGATGAGTACAATTATGTGCACATTGCCTCCCATGGCTTTGTCAATCAGGAGGAACCTGAGTTTTCGGGAATTTTCATGACGAGAGACTCACTGACCAAGATAGAAGATGGAATTTTGTTTTCTGGGGAGGTGTATAATATCAACCTCAATGCAGAACTCGTGACACTATCTGCTTGTGAGACAGGTTTGGGTAAAATCAAGAGTGGAGAAGGGATTATCGGTTTGTCGCGTGCGTTGATTTATGCAGGGGCCAAGAATCTAACGGTCTCATTGTGGAAAGTCTCGGATGAATCGACCAAAGAATTGATGATTGATTTTTATAGTAATTTCCTAGATCAAGAGATCCCTGAGGATATTCACACCAGTCTCAGCTATGCCTATGCACTCAAAAAGGCAAAAATAGACTTGATCAATAAAGGCGGGCAATTTGCTCATCCATATTATTGGTCTCCTTTCGTACTCATTGGGAAATAAAATAGTCCCTGTATCGTAAAGATTGGAGTTGTTTCGTGTGGTCAGAGTTGCCCCCATCGAGATGATGAGTGACAAATAGAGAGAAACCCATGCAGGTTGCAAAAGAACTCAAGAAAGAGATACTTTGTTTAGGTCAGGGTGGCATTATGCCATTTTACGTGCTTGACTCTTGCTGTAGTGAGTGGTAGGGCCTTGTTCTTTGAAACCATTCTTGTATCGTTTCTTTCTTGTTTTCCAGACCTTAAAGTTATTCTTGTTGCCCACCTCAAACTGGAAAGACATATGCTCAGAAGGAGAAACCCATTCGAGATTGGTCGAATCGTTGTTTTTTGGGTTGTTGTCCAAGTGGACGATCATCGTGTATTCTTCTGGAATGATATTGATACAAAACGCTTTGGCGACCTCTTTGTGCGGATAGACCGTTTTGCGCTTGCCCTCATCATTGAGCAGGTCGAGGAAAAAGCATTTGCAACTTTTGTTCCAACGCTGTCTCATAATTCTTTCTTTGAGGAGGATGTCTTTTTTGGATCCGCTATGCCAAGTCTTACGAGCCTTGCGACGGATAGTACCTTGGTTGGATACCTCGTAGTTCGAAAAACCCTCTATGGTTTTCCAAACTTCACTTATTCTTTCTATTCTTTGATACCCCATAATGATTAAGATCTGCGCTTTTCAGATAAGGAAGTAAATGTAAACTTTGTTGGATCAGGATTTAGAATTCTTCGACGAATGACGGAAATAAATCTATTACTTTGATAAAACCGGGGATTAATGGATTTTTGCTGCATACAAACAATTTGAATTATGGTACTCTATAACGTTACGATGAATGTGGATAAAAGGATTGAGTCAGATTGGCTTCAGTGGATGAAAACCATTCATATTGAGAAAATGATAGCTACAGGACATTTTGTAGAGTGCAAGGTTTTTGAATTGCTCAGTGATGAGCCTCAAGGGACGACCTATTCGGTGCAGTTTTTTGCAAAGAATGAAGAGGATATCTTGGCGTTTCAAGAGTCTCTAGGCGAACAGTTTCATCACGAGATCATTTCAAAGTATGGAGACAGTGTGATGCTATTTCGTACGATGCTCAAGCAAGTGCACTAAGCAAAGTCCAAGTGGCAGTTGACCCACTCTTCGTCAAAGCTCGCTTTGTAGGTTTTGTAAAAGTTGAGAGCGGGCTCGTTCCAGTCCAGGGCTTGCCACATCATGCCTGTGCATTTTTGGCTTTTGCCAAAAGCAATGGTGTGATCCATCAGGAGTTTTCCTACGCCGTTTCCTCGTTCAGACTCTGTCACGATGAGGTCTTCTAGATACAAACGTTTGCCTTTCCAGGTGGAGTAGCGGTAGTAGTAGAGGGAGAGGCCTATGATTTTGTCTTGGGATTCAGCCACGAAAAAGCCAAAGATGGGTTGAGGTCCGAAACCGTCCTCTGCCATTTTTTCTAGAGTGTTGTTGACTTCATGGAGAGCTTTTTCGTAGATAGCGAGTTCTCGGATCAGCTCGAGCACAGCAGGCAAGTCTGCTTTGACACCTTGTCGGATTGAGTAGGTCTTTTGCATTAGTCGATGATTTTGAACCCGGTGTATTGGGTCAGTATCTCTGGTAGTTCGATGCCCTTGTCTGTTTGTCCGTTTTCGAGTAGGGCAGCGATGATTCTTGGGAGTGCAAGTGCACTACCATTGAGTGTGTGCAGGAGTTGTTTTTTGTTGTGCTCGTCTTTATAGCGTAGTTTGAGACGGTTAGCTTGGTAGTTTTTAAAATTGCTTACCGAACTGACTTCCAACCACCTTTTTTGTGCTGCAGAGTACACTTCAAAATCATATGTGAGGCATGAGGTGAAACCCAAGTCGCCTGCGCATAATTTTAAGATTCTGTAAGGCAATTCTAGTTTTTGTAGTAGCGTTTCTACGTGCTTGACCATTTGCTCCAATGTCTCGAAGGACTTGTCTGGGTGCTGTACTTGCACGATCTCGACTTTGTCGAATTGATGCAAGCGGTTGAGTCCTCTCACATGAGAGCCCCATGAGCCAGCTTCTCTTCTAAAACATGGAGTAAAGCCTACATTTTTGATTGGTAGATCTTTTTCATCTAAGATCACATCTCTATATAGGTTGGTCAAGGGCACCTCAGCTGTAGGTATGAGGTACATGTCTGTATCGGATAGGTGGTACATTTGACCTTCTTTGTCTGGTAGTTGCCCTGTGCCATAGCCGGAAGCTTCATTGACTACTATTGGGGGTTGAATCTCATGGTATCCAGCTTGTTGGGCTTCATCCAAGAAAAAGTTGACCAAAGAGCGTTGTAGTCGCGCTCCTTTGCCTTTGTATACAGGAAATCCCGCACCTGTGATTTTGACACCCAGATCGAAATCGATGATGTCGTATTTTTTGATCAACTCCCAATGTGGCAAAGCTTGACCGTCTAGTTCTGGGATAGTGTCTACCGTGTAGATGATTTCATTATCTTCTTCTGATTTGCCTGTAGGCACTTGATCCTCAGGGATATTAGGGATCTGGTAGAGTTTGTTTTCAAGCGCTGTCTTCGTTTCTTCCAGTGTTTGCCCGAGATCTTTGGATTTAATTTTGAGATGGGCCGTTTGCTCTTTGGCAGAATTGGCTTCTTCTTTTTTACCCTCTTTCATGAGGAGGCCTATGGACTTGGAAACTTGATTGGATTCAGCCAAGACTTCGTCCATTTCTGTTTGTGTATTTTTTCTTTTGAGATCCAGTGCGATGACTTCTTCCAGCAGTTCGTTCGCGTTTTCTATTCCTCTTTTTACTAAGCCGGCAACAAATTGCTCTTTGTTGTCAATAATGTCTGAAACCAATAACATATCTGATGTATTCTATATTGAGGAGCAAATTTATAACATCAGACCGTTATTGGACTATTATAATTACGCTTTATAGGAGGATGAAATAATATAATATATATTTGCGTATGATACGTGGTTGGTATATACTTGTGCCACCATCAAATGTGCTATTTCTTTTCTGCTTCTCGAGCAGTGCTGTAGGTTTAGCATTCACACATTACCGATTATATTCAAAATACACACATCAGAATATTAGGCTTACTAAGTTAAGCACAGATCTTTATAAGAATTATTATGTACAACATCGAAGAATTGAACGATAGGTTGTTGTCGGAGCTAAAGGATATAGCTGACAACCTAGGGATCAAAAATTTTAAAAGAGCGGCTAAGAAGGATCTTATTTATAAGATATTAGACGAGCAGGCTGTCAACCCAGAGCCTGCAAAACAAATCAAGGCTAAGGAAGAGAAATCTAAAAGCACTGAGGCCCCTCAGAGCGAGCCAGTAGCAGAAAAGGAAGTGAAAAAGGAAAAGCCTCGTCGAGACAACAAGCCGAGAGCGGAGAAAAAAATCAACGAAGACAAGGAACCTAAAAAAGTTGAAGTTGATAAAGGAACTGCAGATGTATTGAAGTCATTCAATCTTGACGTGGATTCTTCTGCAAGCAAGGGGGCTCAGCCCAAAGCAGAAGCGAGTGAGTCAAAACCAAAGGCAGAACCGAAAGAGTCGAAGGATTCTTCTCCTGAAAACAAAAGAGAAAGAAACGACAGGCCTGAGAGAAGGGAAAAGCAAGAGAATAGAGGGAATCAAGATCGTGAAAAACGTCCTGAAAAAACATCTAAAAAGAACGAATACAACAACAGTGTCAAGGATTTTGATGGTGTGATCGAGAATGGCGGTGTATTGGAAATCATGCAAGACGGTTATGGTTTCTTGAGATCGGGAGATTATAACTATCTCGCTAGTCCTGATGACATCTATGTGTCACCTTCACAAATCAAGCTGTTTGGCTTGAAAACAGGGGATTCGGTTATTGGCCAGATTCGTCCCCCGAAGGATGGTGAGAAGTATTTTGCATTACTAAAAGTGACCACTGTCAATGGCAAGACTACCGAAGAAATTAGAGATCGAGTGCCGTTTGAGTATTTGACACCATTGTTTCCAGAGGAGAAATTAAACTTGAGTTACAAGCCGACAGATTACTCTACTCGTGTGATGGATTTGTTTTCTCCTATTGGTAAGGGCCAAAGAGGTATGATCGTGGCTCAGCCCAAAACAGGTAAAACCGTTTTGCTCAAAAACGTAGCGAACGCTATTGCCCAAAATCATCCAGAGGTTTATTTGATGATTTTGTTGATCGATGAGCGACCTGAGGAAGTGACCGATATGGCTCGAAGCGTCAAGGCGGAAGTGATTGCGTCTACTTTTGATGAGCAAGCAGAGAAGCATGTCAAAGTAGCTAACATTGTCTTGGAAAAAGCAAAAAGAATGGTTGAATGTGGTCATGATGTTGTGATTCTGTTGGATTCGATTACGCGCTTAGCAAGAGCACACAACACTGTAGTGCCGTCTAGTGGCAAGATTTTGTCAGGGGGTGTGGATGCCAATGCACTGCATAAGCCGAAGAGATTCTTTGGAGCAGCTAGAAATGTAGAGAATGGCGGGTCTTTGACTATTTTGGCAACAGCCTTGATCGAGACAGGTTCGAAAATGGACGAAGTAATCTTTGAAGAATTCAAAGGAACCGGTAACATGGAGCTGCAGTTGGATCGTAAATTATCTAATAAGCGTGTCTACCCTGCGATTGATATTCCTGCTTCGGGTACTCGTAGAGAGGACTTGTTGATGGACAAAGATGAGCTATCTAAAGTATGGATTTTGAGAAAGTTCATGGACGACATGAACTCTGGCGAAGCGATGGAGTTCTTGCTTGGCAAAATGAAAGGAACAAGAAACAACGAAGAGTTCCTCATTTCGATGAATGGATAATTAAGCTCAGTAGTCATCGGCAGAGGCCATGATGAGATCATATATATTAGCTTTAATTCTGCTCTGAGGTCATTCCGAAAGGGGAAATCTCGTGCAGAGTTAAAGTTTTTTTTATGTAATTTTAGCAATGCCTCGGTATGCGGATTACGTATTTTATATATATTTGGCTAATTTCTGTATTAGAAATAAAAGAAGTAAAAAACCTTAACTACAAATACCACTAATTAAAGCTTAACGCTATGAATAAAATCGATCAAAGCCTACTGGATACTTGGAACACGTACGGTCACTACGTTTCATATGCGATCGCAGGTGTAGGGTTGCTTATACTATTGAGTCATTATTTCAAGTTGCTGATTACAAAGGATTACAAGACAAGATATGATTACATCAATATGTATGAAATCAATTTGTTGTGGTATAGTGCCTTGTTGATAATTATTGCAGGAGCTGTATATGCCAATACCTTGGTGACCGAATCAGGAATACTATGGTTTGTGGTGAGACTATTTGTGAGCACAATGTTTGCAATCATTGCAGGGGTTATTGTTCAGAATATCTTGAAATTTTACTACCCATTCTATATTGAAAAACGATTGAAGCAGCTTCGTTTTGCTCCAAGGATTTCACCTGATGGTAGAAAGATGAAATTGTTGAGTGAGGAAGAAGAAGATGTGTACCTTGATGAAGGAATGCAGGCAGAAGAAGATGCTTTCTCTGTAGACTATGATGTATGGATTGACGAAGAATCAGGGTTTACTAAAATTGAAAAATACAACGGTAGATTGCATGCATTGAAGTGCTCTGAGTGTAACTACCAGACGTTGAAAGTCAACAAAGAGGAAATTGTACAGTCTCCATCTACAACCGAAGAAGGTGAATTGGTTAAATTTTTCACTTGTGGATATTGTGGACACAAGGAGAAAAAGTCGTTTAGCATAGCGAAGTTAAAGGCGGAAAGCGAAGTGTCTTAACACTTATTTCATAAAGGTATTGAAACCCTGTCAGCGATGTCAGGGTTTTTTTATGCCTAAGATATATTGCTCCACAGAAGTTGGCGCTTGTGTGTGTTGAGGTGAATTTTGAGTATGGGGTATTGGTCTAGGCTTGGGTTTTTTTCTAAGATGGTTCGGGCCTGTTCGCGGGCTTGTTTGAGCAGCTGCCCATCGTTGGTGATATCGGCAATTTTGAGGTCAAGAACTCCGCTCTGCTGTGTACCCATTAGGTCGCCAGGCCCACGTAGCTCTAAATCTTTTTCGGCAATCCTAAAGCCGTCTGTAGTGTCAACCATGCATTTGATGCGCTCTCGGGCTTCTTTGGATATTTTGGAGCCGCTCATGAGTATGCAGTAGGATTGGTCTGCTCCCCGCCCTACCCGGCCTCTCAATTGGTGCAACTGAGAGAGGCCAAAGCGTTCTGCGTTTTCGATGACCATGACCGAGGCATTGGGGACATTGACACCTACCTCGATGACTGTTGTGGCGACCATGATTTGTGTCTTGTGTTCAACAAAACGCCGCATTTCAAACTCCTTGTCAGCAGCCTTCATCTTACCGTGTACGATGCTGATTTGTTGATTGGGAAATGCTCGAGTGATGCTTTCATATCCATCCATGAGGTCCTTGTAGTCCAATTTTTCGGATTCTTCTATCAGAGGATAAACGATATATATTTGACGGTTCTCTTCAATTTGTCTACGGATGAAACCAAAGAGCTTGGATCGGTTGGAGTCAGTCAGATGAGTGGTCTTGATGGGTTTTCTTCCTTGTGGCAGCTGATCGATGGTTGAGATTTCTAAATCACCATAAAGGGTCATGGCCAAGGTTCTTGGGATTGGGGTAGCTGTCATCACAAGTACATGAGGGTAGTGGTTTTTGTTTTTTTGCCATAGCTTGGCTCGCTGTGCAACTCCAAAGCGGTGTTGCTCATCGATGACGGCTAATCCTAGGTTTCGAAAGGCCACGTTGTCTTCGATCAACGCATGTGTTCCGACGACTATGTCAAGCTCTCCTGATTGTAGTTGCTCTAGGTTAGTTCTTTTTTGGCTTTTTTTAGTAGACCCTGTGATGAGGGCAGTGTTGAGCCCTAGTTGTTTGCTAAATTCAGACAAGCCGTGATAATGCTGAGTAGCGAGGATCTCGGTAGGAGCCATGATACTGGTCTGATAGCCACTACTGATGGCAATGAGCATGCAAATGAATGCGGTGATGGTTTTGCCACTACCAACATCTCCTTGCATGAGACGATTCATTTGATATCCTGATTGGAGGTCGGTGTATATTTCTTTGATGACCCTTTTTTGTGCGTCTGTCAGGTCAAAGGGGATGTGGTCTGTATAAAATTGATTGACGAGATGACTGTTTTTGAATACAATGCCTTGGTGTTTTTCTTTTCGTTCCGATTTTTCTTGGAAAATTTTGATTTGAATGAAAAATAACTCGTTGAATTTTAGTCGCTTGAGAGCCTTGTCTAGTTGTTCTTGGTCGTTAGGGTAGTGAACCCAAGTGAGTGCAGATTTGAGCCCAATGAGCTCATTGCTATGTAGTAAGTGAGGGTCTAGATTTTCTTGAATTTGAAAGCTTGGGCTCTGAAGGAGCGCTTTGACGAGTTTGGCGATGGCCTTGCTATCTAGGTAGCGTTTCTTAAGTTTTTCGGTGGTGGAGTATACCGGGTGGTAGCTATTGCTGGTCTGCTCGTTGCTTGGCGTGACAATTTCAATTTCCGGGTGGCTGATTGAGTATTGACCGTTGAATACGGAGGGTTTGCCGTAGACGACATATGCAACGCCTTGTCGGAGCTTTTTCATCATCCAGCTCGCACCAGTAAACCACACCAATTCTATTTGCCCTGTGGAGTCAACGAATTGAGCAGATAGTCGTTGTTTTCGGGCTTGCCCTTTGAGTCCAAAGGACTGGAGTGTTCCTTTGATTTGTACGAAGGAGTCTGTTTCAGAGATGTCTTTGATTTGATGAAACTCGGATCTGTTTTCGTAGCGAAAGGGATAATAGTGCAGGAGGTCCTCATAAGTAAATATGGCCAATTCTTCTTGGAGTAGTTTGGCTCTAGTGGGGCCTACTCCTTTCAGGAATTCTATTTTCGTGTCGAGAAAAGAGGCCATAGGACGGACTAGTTATTCCATTCGAGTGTGTTAAGCATATGGATCATGTCCATTTTGATATGGTCAATCACAGGTTTGAGTGAGTCATTGGCTGTGGAGGTTTTGAAGTATAGTGCGCATCTTAGAAAATTCTCTGTGGAGTCCGTGACATGAAATTGAAATTGACTTGGCACTTGACCTGAGAGCTCCATGAGTGTTGCGTTCATTCCATTCGGTAGTGGGATGACACTTTCTTCGATGGCATAGGCCTTGACGCCATGTTCAGAAGTTAGTTTGTAGGAATCTCGAAGTAGCTCTTCAAGTACGGCACGACTGTTTTGGACAGGTTTGTAGGTGACCTGAATATCTGCATCGTATGCGGGATAATAGAGGTCAATCCAGTAGCGTTCCGAAATCCAAGATTTGTCTTTGATGATTCGTGCGGCTTGAGGGTATTCAAACTGATAAGGGAAACTGTCTGGGATTGATTGATAGGTGGAAGGCGTCAATTCAATCCTGTTGTAGCCCTTCGGCTTGGGGACAAAATTGGACTCACCGCATGAAGCGATCAATAGAAGGATGAGGGTATAGCCAATGACTTCTTTCATTTATCTTTTGATTACGACTCTTACTTTTTTTATTCTCTTTTCGTTGACCGAAGTAATTACAAAAGTGTAGCGATCAAAGATGATTTTTTCTCCAGCGTAGGGTAAGGTGGAGTTGATTTCTAGCAGTAAACCGCCGAGGGATTCACTTTCTCCTTTTACTTCTTCGAATACCTTGTGGTCTACGTCAGTGATTTTGCAAAAATCCATGATAGAGGTTTTGCCCTCAAAAATGAAAGTGTTGCTATCTATTTTTTTGTATTCAGCATCCGTTTCGTCATCGAATTCATCATTGATTTCACCAACGATTTCTTCGATGACATCCTCCATAGTGATTAGGCCTGAGGTACCACCGTACTCATCTACTACAATGGCGATATGTATTCGTCTTTCTTGAAAATCTTTGAAAAGAGTATCTATTTTTTTGGTCTCAGGAACAAAATAACCTGGTCTTAAGAGTTCTTGCCAGGCATAGTCTTCTTCTTCGTTGAGGTGGGGTAGGAGATCTTTGATATACAGGATGCCTTCGATGCGGTCTATGGTTTCCTTGTATATGGGGATTCTTGAGTATCCTGTTTTGTTGATTTGATTCATCAATTCATGAAAGTCGGTTTCTATGTCTAGAGCCGTGATGTCCATCCTAGATTTCATGATTTGCTTGACAGATAGTGTTCCGAAGTTTACGATTCCTCTGAGGATACCTTTTTCTTCTTCGGTTGTTTCGGTGTCTGTAGCGAGTTCTAGGGCTTGGTTGAGTTCATCTACAGAGACATTGTAGCCTTTTCGGACGATTCTTCGCTCGATTACACTACTGACCTTGATGAGTAGCCATGACAAAGGACTAAAAAAATTGTTAGAGAGGGTGAGTAGTTTGGAGGTCTTTTGAGCGAAAGACCAGTTGTTTTGATTGGCGTATACTTTGGGGACAATCTCTCCCAGAAACACGATGAGAAAAGTGACAATAATAGTCAAGATTCCGAGGACACTTTCGGTAGAGTAGTACGCAGCGGTCAAATGGAGTGTCGCATAAGTTGTCAACATCACGATGGAGATGTTGATGAAGTTGTTGAGAATGAGGATTGTCGCAAGGAGCTTTTTGGGATCCGAAAGGAGATGGATGATTCGCTTGTTTTTGGGCGAATCATCTCCATCGTGGATGACTTGATCGAGGGAAAGCGAGAAGTAAGCTACCTCTGACCCTGAAACCAATGCGGACCCTATGAAGAGAAGCCCGATCAAAAGCAAGTTGCTAATCAGAAAATAGATTTCAGGACCAGAGAGAAAAGCTGTGAGTATGTAGTTTCCCGGAAATGGGTCGTCCATTAGATATCAATTAGTTTTTAAAAAGGAAGATCGTCAATTTCGTTTGAATCTTCCACGGTAGAGTCTACGATTTCCGAATTAGAGGGTTGACTAGCCGCCGCAGGAGGGGTGGAGTTGTCGGCCCCTTCTTGTCTCGGCCCACCTAGTAGGGTCATTTCTCGCCCGACTACTTCTGTGATGTATTTGGTTACACCGTCTTTGTCTTCGTATGATCGAGAGGTCAACTTGCCTTCTATGTATACCTGGTTTCCTTTTTTGAGATACTTTTCAGCGATTTCAGCGAGAGGAGACCAGAGCACCATGTTGTGCCATTCGGTTGTCGTGACACGTTCGCCTTGTTTGTTTTTATACGTTTCACTGGTTGCAATAGAAAAATTTGCCACTGCTCTACCATTGTCGAGGTGTCTGACTTCTGGGTCTCTGCCCAAGTTTCCGACTAGAATTACTTTGTTTACTCCTGCCATGATAATAGGTTGTTTTGATTGGAAATTAATTGAATATAGAGAACTCACTCGCCAAAAACGTTTCTATCGGTTTTGGTACGGCTAAGCCTTCTAGTTTACTAATATGCAATGCTTCCAATTCATATTTCTGACAAATTACTTCAAAATTCTGCCATTCTTTGATTTCAACGAGGTGAAAATGAATGTGCAACTTTTGATGGCTGAGGAGGTGCTTGTATTCTTGTGAACTATTCACGTTTTGCACTTCCTTTAAGCCCAGTTCTTTTAACAATTCAAAAATACGGTTTTTTGAGAGTATATCGGTTTCGAAAAGGAGAAAATCATACAGTCCTTGCCATATATCTTTGCCTTCTCTTTTGTGGACGAGTAGAGAGTCCTTATGCTTGAGTACGACATAGTCCATGTAGCGGTCCTTGACTTTGATCTTTTTGGTTTTGATCGGGAGTGTATGTTGTTCTTTTTTGCTCTTGGCAAAACAGGATGTATGGACTGGACAGTCCTCGCATAGTGGCTTTTTGGGCAGACATATCCTAGCTCCCAATTCCATGACGGCCTGATTGAAGTCCCCAGGGTTGTCTCTAGGCATGATTGCTTGTCCTTGCTCAAAGAATATTTTAAAGGTTTTGCCTAAGGAGATGTCTTCGTATATCCCAAAATACCGCGCATAGACCCGAAAGGCATTGCCGTCTATAGCGGGTACCGGTTGATCAAAGCAGATCGAAGCGATGGCTGCCGCTGTGTACTTGCCTATACCGATGAGTTGGATGAGGCGGGCATAGTTTTGAGGGAACTGGCCATGCTCATACTCGACGATCTGGTGAGCACACTTATGCATGTTGCGCGCTCTTGAATAGTAGCCGAGTCCTTGCCAGAGCTTGAGGATGTCATCCAAAGGGGCTCGTTCAAAATCATAGATCGTGGGATAGTGCTCTACAAAATTCTGATAATATGAGGTACCCTGCGCTACGCGTGTTTGTTGTAGGATGATTTCGGATAGCCAGATTTTGTAGGGGTCTTTGGAGGCTCTCCAGGGTAATTCTCTGTGGTTCAGCGTGTACCATACTGATAAATTATTCGTGAATTTGTCGGCAATCGAAGAGTCTATTTTGGCTTTCAATCCGGAATATTATTTCTAAGTGAGCGAATTTTTACTTTAATTTGCGGTTCTGAATTCGTAGGAGTTCAGTTGGCTAAAATAGCTTTAAAATCAAGATTTCTACTACATATAAATTAATTCAACGTGACGAAAGCAGATGTGATCAACGAGATCGCCGAGAAAACAGGAATAGACAGATTGGATGTCCAAGCTTCAGTGGAGGCATTTTTTAGCGTAGTGAAAAGTTCAATGGCCGAGGGAGAGAACATTTATGTTCGTGGTTTTGGGAGTTTCATCAACAAAAAAAGAGCAAAGAAAATAGCTCGAAATATATCAAAGAATACGGCGATGGTGATCGATGAGCACTACATCCCTAGCTTCAAACCTTCAAAGGTGTTTGTAGAGAAAATCAAAACAAGTAGCAAAATAGGATAAACAACACATGTCACTACATCGTTGGGTAATATTGATCGGCGGCCTGGGGCTCGTCTTTATTCTCTTTACATTGCCTAAAGTTGTGGTGGACAATGATGCGATAGAGACGGAGATAGCCGATTCTCAGGCGGAAGCTGTAGATGAATCACATGGCTTTTCCTTCAGTGCAAAGGATGTAGAGCGACGGAGCTCTCTCTTAAAATTGTTGGAGACTTCCTCTGGGCAAGAAAAAAGTGTTATCTTTGCGGACTCTTTGGCTAGGTTGTACCTATCATACAACATGTTGGACAGTGCGGGGTATTTCGCAGATGAGATATTGAAGCAAGATTCATCATGGTTAGGTCAGCTGAAAGCAGGAGAGATTTATTTCCAATTGTTTGGGATTTCGTTGAGTCAATCGGACTTGGCGAGGTATAGCCATAAGGCTGGGGAGTGTTTTCGGCGTGTGTTGGCACGTGAGTACAGCCCGGATCTAGAGGCGAAGTTGGGAATGACGATGGTAGTTTCTGACAATCCTATGCAAGGAATCACAGTGCTACGAGGAATACTAGAAGAGTATCCCGAAAACATCACAGCTCTGTATAGTCTAGGGTTGCTGTCCATACAATCTGGTCAGTATGAAAAGGCGATAGGGAGGTTTGAGAAATTGATGACTATTGATCCGACGAATCAACAAGCTGCTTTTCTTTTGGCAACCAGCTATTTTGAGACTAGTCAGTATGACGAAGCGGGACGATGGTTTGAAAATATAAAAAGTACTAGTACTGACCCAGCGATTTTATCCTCGACGGATCAATACTTGAAGAAGTTAAATGAATTATAAATTTTAAAGATTTTTTGTTATGCCGTGTGGTAAAAAAAGAAAAAGACATAAGATCTCTACTCACAAAAGAAAGAAGAGACTAAGAAAGAACAGACACAAGAAGAAGTAATTGTGCTTTCTTGGGTTATTTGAGTTTATCAAGTTTTACATATTAAACATTTAAGAATTGAGTAACGAATTAATAATTAATTCAACTCAAAATGGATGTCGAATAGCCCTTTTAAAAGATAAAAAATTATCCGAGTTCCATCAAGATGATGATGGGCACCAATTCAATGTAGGTGACATTTATCTAGGTCAAGTCAAAAAGGTTGTGCCTGGATTAAATGCCGCCTTTGTTGATATTGGCTATGAGAAGGATGCATTTTTGCATTATTTGGATCTCGGACCTCAACTGCAGTCACTTAATAAGTATACCAAGCAGGTACTCTCTGGAAAAATGACCGGAAAGAATCTCAATGGTTTTAAGCGGCTACCTGATATCAATAAGTTGGGGAAGATGAACCAGGTTTTGTCAAAAAACCAACGCGTTCTCGTACAGGTTGTAAAAGAACCTATTTCTACAAAAGGGCCAAGACTATCCAGTGAGTTGTCAATTGCTGGTAGGTACATAGTACTCGTTCCGTTTTCTGATTCAGTGAGTGTCTCAAAGAAAATTGCGGACAGTGCTGAAAGAAAAAGATTACTTCGTCTGATCAATTCGATCAAACCAGAGAATTTTGGAATTATTATCCGTACAGTCGCACAAGGAAAAGATGTGGCTGAGTTGGATAAGGATTTGACCAATTTGACCGAAAAGTGGTCAAAAGGTATGCAAAGGCTGAAACAAGTGAAGCCTAACGAAAAGGTGATCGGTGAAATGAACCGAGCCAATTCAATACTACGTGATGTACTCAATGAGTCGTTTGACAGTATAGTAGTTGATGAAAAGCAACTCTATCAAGATGTCAGAGAATTCATTCGAGAGATTGCTCCTGACAAGGAAAAAATCACCAAACTCTACAATGGTAGAGCAAAAATCTTCGAAGCATACGGCATAGAAAAGCAGCTCAAGGGCTTGTTTGGGCAGTCTGTGAGCATCGATGGAGGTGGCTACCTAATCATTGAGCATACAGAAGCTCTTCATGTCATAGATGTCAATAGTGGCAACAAATCCAATGCGGAGGACAACCAAGAAAGCACTGCTTTGAAAGTGAACTTGGATGCCGCAAGAGAAGTAGCCAGACAATTGCGACTTAGGGATATGGGAGGAATCATCGTCATCGATTTCATCGATATGCGAAAAGTGGAGAATAAGAAAGCCCTTTTCCAAAAGATGAAAGATGAGATGAAGACAGATAGATCGAAATTTACGATCCTGCCTTTGTCTAAGTTTGGATTGATGCAAATCACCAGACAGCGAGTGAGACCAGAGCTCAATATCAAGACGAGGGAAGTATGCCCGTCCTGTAATGGGTCAGGAAAAGTCACTGCATCGATTTTGGTGACCGATCAGATCGAAAAAGATGTGGAGCATATCATGCTCAAGCAAAACGAAAAGAAGCTAACCATTTCGCTTCATCCGTATTTGTACGCGTATTATACCAAAGGCTTGATTTCAAGACAATGGAAATGGTACTTCAAGTACAAACGATGGATCAATTTGGTAGAAGATTCGTCAATGGCCATTCTAGAATACAAATTCATCAATGGTTTAGGAGAAGAGATCGCACTTTAGTGCGATCTTTTTTTTGGTTAAAACTTGAGTCCAATCTTGAGGTATAGCATGTCCGTGCGGATGACGAGGTCTTCAGTGATATCGTTGTTTTGGTTTTTGACGACATTGACTAGTCCACGGTCGTAGAATACACCGCCATATATCAAGGTATTGACCCCTGCTCCATACTCCACTCCTGCTCCTCCTGTAAAGGAGACGTCAAAGAACCTGAATTCATCAATCATCACATTGCCAGCTTCGACATCTTGACTATGAAGCAAAATCTCACCCATGAATCCCAGTTGAAAGAAGACCTTGAGGTCTGGTTGGATTTCACTGGTGTAAAGCTTGAGCGTAACCGGAAGCTGTAAGTACTGAAGTTTATACTCCTCAGTTTGGTTGATCATCTCACTAGTCCCTTCGTTGAATCCGCTGGATTTGATTTCGAGCTTTTTGGGGGCATAGATGAGTCCTGTGGCAAATGCGTAAGTTTCCGTGATTGGAAACTCAAATTCCAATCCAAATTTTGCCCGAAAAGGAAGGCCTTTTTTGTTGACATGCGTATCATCCGTGTTTTGGTAATGCACTTGATTGAAGTTGAGGCCAGGAGCGACCATCAATCCGATACGGGGCTGTGCATAACTAACAAGTCCAGTAAAAAGGAATAGTATTAACGGTAGGTTTTTCTTCATGAGAATAAAATAAATACTTTTGTTCGATCCGAATAGTCTTACAGGACAACAGAACGGTACAAATCTAAATGTCAGAAAATTGAAGATAGAAATTATTTCTCGAATTATTGAAAAAAGTCTAGGGCTAGGGCTGTCTCTGGGGGTGTTGGTGGCTTGCGAATACAATGCCTGTGATGCCGTGTCTCAATATGATCATGTGTCTGTGGAGATCCCAGTGAGGCATTTGGAAGGTGAGATCAGTGAGTTAGGTACGTGGGAGGAGACGGCTAGTTATTTGGGAGACCATCGGGTTGTTGCAGATTATTTTTTGGATGCCAATCAGTACCCAGATGATAGTATTTTGGCGAAGCGTTTGTATCGTTTGATGCAAAATCCGCACATTGATTCGTTGTATATGGAAGTAGACGAGTATTTTGTTGATTTTGATCAAAAGGTAGTCGCGGAGCTAGAAGGAGGTTTTCGCTTCATCAAATATCATTATCCAGAGACGCGTGACCCTAGAGTAGAGACCATCATTACTGGGCAGTACAATGATCTGTATGTGTCGGATTCATTGATAGTAGTGGGTTTGGATTTTTTTATGGGAATGAATGGGAAATACCCTCCCAATGATGTGCCAGCGTATATCGTACAGCGCTACATGAAGGAAAGCGTAGCTCCTATTATTTTGAGTTTTGTATCCAATGAATACAATCACATCGATCAGTCACATGGGACACTTCTGGCTGATATGATTAATGTCGGTAAGTCGTATTATTTCGTCTCCTCGGCACTGCCGTGTAAACCAGATTCACTGATCATAGGGTATACTGCCGAAGAAATGACGCTAGTCGAAGCAAACCAAGAGGTCATTTGGGCGAACCTCATCGAGAATGAACTGCTGTATGAGACGGATCATTTCTTGAAAAATAAGTTCGTAGGAGAAAGTCCAAATGTCTATGAGATCAGTGAGAAATGTCCTGGACGAGTGGGGGCATGGGTCGGGTGGCAGATCGTTCGAAAATACATGGAGAACAATCCTGATGTGACACTACAGGAGTTGATGAAAGAAACTGACGGGCATAAGATTTTTCAAAAGTCGGGTTACAAGCCTAAGAATGTGGAGCCCCTACCCTCACTGATATAAACTGTAAGAGTGTATGGCTCTGTAGTTTGAGGTCAAAGCGTGTCTCAGCAAGATGGCGCGAGTGACCTTGATAGCGTTGCAACAAAGAGGTGTCATTGAGAAATGGCCTTATTTTTTGAGCGAAATCCTCACTTGAGTCATGGGCAAAGTAGAAGCCGCATTCGGAAGAAGTAATTAATTCACCTATCCATCCTTCAAAATTTGTAATGATGAGTTTACCGGCTGCTAGTGCGTCAAACAGTTTGTTGGGGCTGCCGGTAAAGAGGCTGGGGTAATTGGCAAAGGATATAAACATGGCATGGGATTGGTTGAGGACTTTGGCCATGCCGATTTTGTCTTCAAAGTCACGGACTTCCACATTGGTGAGCTGTAGATCCGCCACCTCTCTTTCTATCTTCGGCTTGTCTGCTCCTGCTCCGATCAATATGAACCGCACGGGTAGGTCTTGGATTTGATGTGCGATCTGAATGATACGTGAGAGGTCATTAGCGAGACCAAATGTTCCTGTATAGCAGATGACAAACTCGTCACCGGATGGCTGTGGAGCAGGACGAAAAAAATCACAATCGCTGATGTTGTACACTGTGGCGACTGGAGTTGACGGACAGGCTTCTTGTATGTAGTCTGTGATCGGGGGAGACATGCCGATGTTGCCTAGGGCATGGCGATAGAAGAGTTTTTCCATCCCAAATGTGATCTTTTTTAGGAAGCGGGCATTGATGAATCCCATCTCGACAGGTACCAAAGGCCATAGGTCTCCTACTTCAAAAAAATAGGGCCTTTTGTGAAAAAGCTTGTTGTAAAGGCCGATCAAACCTGTTGTCAGAGGAGTTGTCATGATGTAGCAGAACCCAATGTCTTGGACCTTGCTGGATTCGATGCATGCGAGCCAGGCATAATGTAGGAAGGCTTTGACTCGTGCCCAAAACTTGTACGTATTGTCATAGGGTACGTGCAGGTAGACGGTACGAATTCCATTGATGTTTCTGTGTGTTTTGGGTCCGTTGTGAGCGGTAATCATCGTCACTTCATAGCCTTTTTTGATCATTTCGAGGGCAAGCAGGTAGGACCTGATGCTGCCTCCATCGGATGGAGTTTTGAAATGTTGATGAAAATAAAGGACCTTCAAAGTGACAGTAGTTGACGATATTGTTTGTGCTTCGAATTTAGTATCATCTATTGTATCCTACTAGCAAATGGTAGATTCTATGTGACCGAACCGTCATGGAAGGAGGCTTTGCTCGATTGGGAAAGTGGGTATAAAGTCATAGGTAGGGCTATGCCCTACCTGCATCGCCTACAGATTTAGGCTGAGACGATCTCAAAACTATGTGTCATATCAATCTCTGGAGAGAGCGATGATGCGACACTGCAGTAGCTGTCCACGGCTAGATCAATGATACGTTCGGCTTCTTTGTCGGTGAGATCCGGTGAGGTGATGATAAATTTTTTGTGGATCTTGATGAATTTGGCAGGGTGTCCTTCGGCACGCTCGGCGACAGTTTCGACCTTGAGATCGATGAAGGTCTTGCGGCGCTTTTTGATCATCGATACGATATCTACAGCCGCACAGCCTGCGAGACCGGATAATACAAGGTCCATGGGGGATTGATTTTTCTTTTCGTCTTGAGGGTACATGTCCATCGCGACGGTATTGCCCGCCTGATTGGTTGCTTCGTATTCTTTGTCTGCTTTGTAGACTAATGTCGAGGTAAGTGCCATGTCGAATGTTTGTTTGTCAACTAATAGGGCAAAGATAAGTCAGCGGATGCATCCGTGGGAATCAAATCAAGGCTTTTACTTCGAGCATCAAGATACTCTGTTGTAGTACATCACACAGCAGTTCGAATTCGTGTCTACGGAGGTTGAGCTGGATGTCGGGTTGTGGGGTTTGGACGATGATGCGCTCGCTCTGATCTGGAAACAGGATGACGTGATCTTCGAAGCGAACGCGCGCCAAGCCACGACAAAAGCGGTAGAAGTCTTTGGGGTCGAACCCAATCATGATGTGGTGGTAATGTAGGCCGAAGCGTTTGCATCCGCGACATTGGCTGACACAGTAGTTGGCTCCTTCGACGAGGGGGATGGGCTTGCAGTGACTCATAGTGGGTAGAGAAAGTGTGGGGTGCGTGATGTGCACCCCACACAGGGTTGGTTTACAGCGAACTGAGCAGTTGGTTGCTTTTTAAATGCATTTGAATGACTTCTCTGATTTTGGTTTTGGCCAATTCAGAATTATAAATATCCTCACTCATCATTTCTTTTTCTAGTCCGAAAAGTCGTTGATACAAAATCTTGTCATCGACTTTCATTTTGATGGAGATGTCTTTTTTCTCGGCGAATAGCTCATCCCAAACCACGCGTACGTCGGCCCAGTAGACTTGATTGGTTGCCCACCACGTTTTGGCTGCTTGGCATTTTGCCTCTTCCACTTTGGTGTAGGTGTTCCACCCTTTCTCTTGTGCGATCAATGTTTCTCCATCGTCAGCACGTTGGATTTTGTCATTGTCCTGCTCGTGTACCCATCCGTAGTCTGTGATTTCTTGTCGGTTGGTACGGGCCATGACGTTGTAGTCGCTGCGCTTGGTTCGGTCTCTACGAGGGAGTGGTGCATCGGCAGTGTTTTCCCAATAGTGGCGGCCGTCGTAGTGTACCCATGTCGCAGAGCCTTCGTAGCGAGGACTATCATCAACTTGATATACTTTTTGAGTCCATTGACCAGCAACTTGCTTGGAGGATAGACTTGTGTACTTCCACGTGCTGTTTTTTTCGTACTCGTAGAGGTCAGTGTTTTCATAGAGCCAGTCTTGTCTCCAGTGTTTGATGATCATGGTGTCACTGATGACGAGCAAGTGTTGCAGGACGATTTTGTCTTTGCTGTCTTCGACCGGTAGGACGTATTCGAGCGCTCCTGTTTTGTAATTGTCATAAAAGCTGTACTCAGCGTTGGGTGAGAAGGTCTCGGCAAAATTGAAAGAGACAGTATAGCAGCCACACATGTCTTTGATGGCCTGCTGGTCTTGTTTTTTTTTGTTCTGAGCCGTGGCTGAGAAAGCCAGCAGGGAAAGAACGAGGATGGTCAATTGCTTCATAGTATTATATGTTTTGATTTAAAAAAATGAATTTTAATCGGGGGTAGTCAAAAGCCAGCAACACGAGGTTGGCAGACAGATACAAGCCCGTAAGGAAGAGGTCGGGTAGATCATGCCCTTCGAGAAAGACATGAAATAGGAATATGTTGAGCGTAAGGGGTACCGCCATGACGGCACCCAATAAGGAAAAGACCTGGCTCAGCAGAAGTAGACCGCAGAGAATTTCTGCTACGCCCAAGAAGGGCCAGAAGTAACCGCTCTGTTTGAGTCCTCCTACGAAGGCCTTGATCTTGACTACATGGTCAGGCAACTCCTGGCTCACTACTGATGTCGACGGTTTAGGAGCCTTGGGCAAGAACTTGTTGATCCCGCCGTACACCAGTAGCAATCCAAGGGTTATTCTGATTGTGAATAAAATGATTGTTTTCACGCTGAGGTCTTATTTGAGTTGTGCATAGACGAACTGACCATAGCCTCTTTCACCCTCTTCGCTGAGGAGTTGGGTAAATTGGAGTTTGAAGTAGTTGCCGTCGAGGTCTTTGATGACATAGTAGCGGTCGTCTTTGGCGATACCTGCACTGCTGTCTCTCCAATCACTCCCTATGACAGCTCTATTGTCGCTGATGAGGTTTTCTTCATGGACGTCACTGAGAGAGAATGCTTCGTAACTTGGTACGTCGTTTTCGCTTATGGAGCCCTCCTCGTCTTTGGTGTATGTGATCACTTCATAGAGTGATACCCCATTGAGTGTATTGTGAAGGGCGTAATCAGAGTAGGTCAATCCAGCACCAAATCCAAAATCGAAACCATAGTAGGAGTATACGCCACTGAAGTTGATGTCCCAGTTTTCTTTGGCAGGCTCGACAGCTACCTCACTGCCTGCGGTCATGCTGAAGTAGGTGTGGTTGTATGTTGGGGTTTTTGCGATCGTTACTTCTTGGTGTGTCTTCGCATCGAGTGCCGCATATTGCAATTTGTAATTGTCACCATCTAACAAGACTCTGATTTTGTAGATACCTCGAGATTCTCCTGTGGTGGTGAGGCCTCCTTCGGTATTGTGCTCAGCTGGTATGCTACTGCCTAGAGATATGAGGTAAACTTTATTTTCACTGTCTGTAGCCGAAATTTCGGCAATGGCAGTGGATTCCAATTGACCATCTTTAGCGTCAGTGTATGAACCATACATGCTGTAGCCGATAGGTAAACCTGCGGTTAAATCTGTGACGTTGCTGACCGTGACTGGCTGGCCATATGAGGTCAACTCCAAGGGGGGGGTAAAGACGGTCTCGGAGGAGACTGCATCAATGTCTGTAAATTCGGTGAGCTCAGCAGCGGTGACAAGCAAGGCCGCATTGAGGAATACTCGGTTCTCTGTGCCAGAGTAAAAGGCCAGTTCCCAAGTATCTCTTCTTACGACCGTTTGGGTAAATGTACTCAAGTCTATGTAGCACTGGTTGGGCATGTTTGATCCACCAGTGAGTAGATCTATGACCCCTCCGTCGGCGATGACTTCTTCAAACTTGATGGATAAGGCGGGACTGCCGACGATTTCTACAGATTCTTCTCCTGTGATAGACGAAAGGGAAAGCTCTAGCGAGTTGCCAGCAGGTAAAAAGTCGACCAGACGAGTGACAGTGACTTGTGCACTTTCGGCACCTACAGGTACGGTCAGAGTGATTACTCCGTCGACCGCTGCGGGGGAAGTCTGGTAGTCTGTGCCGTAGCTCACGCCTTGTTCTGTGAGATCCAAGGTGACGGTTGATTCGATGATGGTCGGTATGGAAAAGTTGACCACTACCTCTCTGCTTTCGTCAGCGGCACTGAGGCCGATGGTGTTGGTCTGGAAGCCTGCCTCAAAGAGACGTTCTACGCCATCTTCTGAGTCACACGCGGTGAAAACAAGGAGGATTCCTGCCAACAATGAGAGCGTTTTAAATGTGATTTTTGGTATCATTCGTTTTATGAATTTGTAAAGTGATGAAATGTTTATTTTTTGAACGTATAGGTGAGATTGACAAAATAGGATCGGCCATACCCAAACAGTTGGCTGGTAGAGGTACTGGAACTGTGCCCACTAGAGGGTAGACCTGTGGTTGATACTGAGACTACATCGAGTAGGTTTCTAGCTCCGATTTTGATGCTGAGACTGTTGTCGAATAGGTTTTTTTGCATACTGGCATCCAAGAAGGTGTATGGGGCCACGGTGATTTTGTTGATACCGTCTTCATTTTGGGCATAGCGCTCGTTACTGCCGTTGTATTTGATATTGACTGCCGCGGTGGTGTTGATTTTACTGAAGAGGTAGGCCAGTTGCCCACTTCCAGTCAAGGTGAAGAGGTAATCTTCGTCTGTGTTTTCGTTTTCGAGGGATTGTCGCACGCCCGTATACGCTGCCCCGAGCTGGAGGCTGAGGTGCTTGATTTGGACTTGGTTGCTGGTCGAAATACCGATGGTCTGGTACTGGTTGATGTTGAGATAAGTCGATCTCTGGATGTCGCTAACCGCAGTGGGGTCCGCGTCAGTGACGAGGGCGAGATCGACTTTGTCCTTGATGTTGAAATGATAGCCTTTGATTTCATTTTTGAATGTCACCAGTCCAAGATGACTTGGCTTGGAGAGGTTGAGCATGATGGAGACGCCATCTTCTGGCTCGAGATCGGGATTGCCGGTCACGTCATGGTTGGCATCTACAAAATAGCGGTATAGCTGTGTGTAGTTGGGTGTCTTGTAGGCAGAGCCTACTACTAGCTGTGTGGTGAATTGCCTCGGAGACTTGAGTATAGCTGCCATGGACCAAATCAAGTGGTTGTCATAGCTGGAGTTATTGTTGATCCGCAGGCCAGGGGATAGGGTCAGTGAGGGGATCATACTCCAGTCCGTCTGTACGAAGATGTCGGTATTGCGGAGACTTTGTTGAGAGACGTTGTTGGAGTATTTGCCACTGGCGATGGCGTCATATCCACGCTGAAAGTCAAACTCGTATCCAGTTGTTAGGCTCAGCCAAGTGAGGTGAGGGAGTAGGTTGTCAACCAGCCCCTTGGAATAGATCAACTCACTTGATTGGTTTTTGTACAGACCGGTAGTGCTCACCTTGGCTTGGTGCTCTATGTCATAGGTGTAGTCTTCGAGGTAGCGCGTTTGCTTCTGATAGGATAGGAATATCGTAGCAGAAGATTGCCCGATTTGCTGATCCAAACTGAGGCTTTGGACTTGGCGTTTGGTGAGGTACTTTTTGTCTCTGGCTTTGTACTCTGGCAATCCATCGATTCCCACACCTCCCAGGAGGGTGGTGTCGTGGATGTATAAGTTTTCTTGGTAGTATGCGAATTTGTAAGCAAGCTTAGTGGATTGGCTGATCCGGTAGTTGATTCCAGCGTTGAGGTTGAGCTGTTCTTTGGGGTTCCATTCATACCCACGTACACCTTCCGAGCCGTAGTAGTTTTCACCACGGTGGTCGTTTTTGAATCCTTTGAAGTCGTTGTGATTGGCACCAGCAGTGAGGGTTAGTTTTGGGTTGATACTGCTGGATAGTTGGATGCGTTGGATGTGTCTGCCCTCGTCACTCCAGTTGTATTCACTGCCGACGGTTTCTTCTTGTACTGAAGCGCTGATTTGTAGCGGACTTGGGTTGTCTTTTTTGGTAATGATGTTGATGATGCCGGCGATGGCATTGGAGCCATACATGACACCCATTGATCCTTCGGTCACTTCGATGCGTTCGACATTGTCAAGGTTGAGTTGCGTGATGTCAATGTCATTGCCTACCCCATTGTCACTGATGACTGGGATGTTGTCAATGAGGATTTTGACGTATTCTCCGCTGAGACCAAACATACTGACCGTTGATTTGCCGTCGCTGGCATTGGGTGTCACGCTGATGTTGGGGTTGAAATTGAGTACGTCAGATAGATCATTGCCCCCGAGTTGCTCGATGGTTTGTCTGTTGATTTCTTGGACGACATAGAGGTCTTTGTCAGTCGCGTGATTTTGGTAGGCATCTGACATGACAGTGACATCTTGCATGACTGTAGCTGTAGGTTGGAGTCGAAAGGGCTCCTTTTTTGCCTCGGAGAGAGTCTCTATGAGAGCCTCATAGCTGAGGTGTTGGGTTTGCAAGCGTAGCGGGTGAGCTAGGTCGGATGTTCGGAAATACCCGTCGATATCCGTGACCCCTTGCACAGATTGCTGCGGATCAGAGATAGATTGGAGCAGCACACCCATCCCGACAATAGGTTCGTTGGTCTCATGATCTAGAAATTGGAGTTCTACAGATTGACCTTGTGCTGCTCCGCTATAAAGCAAAATCGTGAGGGCTAGCGCCCAAAATATGGTTACATTTCTTTGTCTCATTATTTAGATTGATTCTAAACAATGCAAATCTGCTGCAATCTCTATCACTACACAATCGCTAGACCTAGTGAAAAGCCTAGCTAGTATTAGTGAATTTGATGAGACAGGTCTTTTGATACGTGTCATCGATTAGGTAGGGATGAAAAGTAGGACGGGCCTGAGTGTTATTTTGTGAAGGATTGATTAGTTTGTGAGACATTCTGAACTAAATGAAAAAACATGAAAATCAAATTTACACTTGTAGTAGCGATGCTGCTGATGGTTTTTGGGAGTCAAGCTCAAAAATTGAAAGTAACGTCGGGGAAGTTGAAAGCACTCTCTTCGTATAAATCTTATAATATGGAGTATAGCTATCACGAGGGCTTGAAAATTGGCAAGAAAACCGAGGAAGAGTATTTGGCTGAGAAAAAGGAAGCCAAAAATGAAAAGGAAGCAGGAACTGGAGACGCTTGGGTAGCGACTTGGCACGAAAACAAAGAGGGAGGTAAATTTTTTGACAAGTTCGAGACACTTTTCAACGAAGTGCTATCCAAGGACGGTGTGACCGCTAGTAGAGACAATGCAGACGCTCCGTGCACGATCAAAATAGAAGTGTATTTTTTGGATCCAGGGTATCACATTGGGATTTCGTCTAAACCCGCTTACGTGAGCATGAAGGCTACTTTTGTGGCAGATGGTAGCGAAATCGCCGTAGTAGACTTGGCCAAAGCACCAGGGCAAGGAGCTGGAGGATACGATTTTGATGCTTCATATAGAATATCGGAGGCCTTCGAAAAAACCGGAAAGACCTTGGCAAAAGAGCTGTCTAAGCAGGCGTATTGATTGGTCCTACCCAACAGTAGAAAATTTAAACCCTGATTTGATCGAGTCAGGGTTTTTTGTTGTTCAATTTTGCCAGACATCTCCAAACATTTTTGTCCTAGATCAGTTCAACTCATTAACGAAAAAATGAATAACTCATGAAGAATTTCGAATTATACAATCCTACCAATCTAATTTTTGGCAAAGGCCAAATCGAAAAGATAAAAGATCTCATCCCTACTAGTAGCAAAGTACTGATGCTCTATGGAGGAGGAAGTATCAAGACCAATGGAGTCTACAATCAAACGATTGCTGCTTTGGCAGAACATGAGGTGGTTGAGTTTGGAGGGATCGAAGCGAACCCCGAGTATCAGACCTTGCTCAAAGCTTTGGCGGTGATCAAAGAGGAAAAAATTGATTTCCTATTGGCAGTGGGAGGCGGTTCAGTGATCGATGGGACCAAATTTCTTTCTTCAGCTGCTTTGTATGAAGGAGATACTCCTTGGGATATACTAGCCAACCGCATTCGTACGGTCAAGGGGATGCCATTTGGGACGGTACTCACTCTGCCAGCTACGGGCAGTGAGATGAATAGTGGGGCAGTCGTCAGTCGCAAAGAGACGAACGAAAAATTAGCGATGGGTGGACCAGGCTTGTTTCCTCAGTTTTCGATTTGTGATCCTGAGGTGGTGCGTTCGATTCCAGAGCGGCAGTTGGCCAATGGAGTAGCGGATGCATATACCCATGTGTTGGAGCAGTATATGACCTACCCGACAGAGGCTCATCTGCAGGATCGAATATCCGAATCCATCATGCAAACTTTGGTAGAGGTAGCACCGAGAGTGATTGTTGATCCATCCAATTATGATGTAGCGGCTAACTTCATGTGGTGTTGTACCATGGCTCTCAATGGTCTGATACAAAAGGGCGTCCCGACAGATTGGTCTGTACACATGATCGCTCATGAGATCACAGCACATTATGGCGTAGACCATGCCCGTACTTTGGCGATTGTTTTGCCGAGTGCCTATCAGCTTCAGTTTGACAAGAAGAAAGAGAAACTGGCACAGTATGCCGAGCGTGTATGGGATGTGACCGAGGGTACGGTCGAAGAAAAAGCGAAGATAGCGATCGAGAAAACAGAGTCTTTTTATCAATCGCTTGGCATCAAGACTAAGTTGAGAGACTACACAGATGACTATCAAGGGTTTGCTGCCAAGGCAGCACAGAGCTTGAGAGAGCATGGCTTGGTCAAGCTTGGTGAGCATGGAGATATCACCCCTGAGGTCGCGGAGAAGATCCTAGAGATGTCGTACTAGCTTCGATTGCTGGGCCACAAAAAATAAAAAGGTCTTTGGAAGAGTTACTTAGACGACTCTTCCAAAGACCTTTTTTTATGCCTAGCGGATGTTGGTCTTACTAAAACTTCAAGCACACAGGCTGAGAGATTTCGAGCTGCTGATCCGTGTAGTACATCATACCTGTTTCCTTGTCACGTTTGAACACCGTGATGTTGTTGGATTTTTTGTTGGCCACCAGTATGTAGTTGTTGTCAGGTGAGAGTGTGAAATTTCTTGGCCAATCTCCCATTACTGATTCTGTAGCGATCATTTTGAGTGCAGAGGTCTCTGGGTCGATACTGAAGATGGCGATGCTGTTGTGTCCACGGTTGGAGGCGTAGAGGTATCTACCGTCGTCTGAGACATGGATGTCTGCACAGCTGTTGTCTCCTTCGTGTCCTTCGGGTAGAGTGCTGACTTTGGATAGAGCAGTCATTTTTCCAGTCAAGGGGTCTATTGATGCAGTAGTCACCGTGCTAGAGAGCTCACTTATCACGAAAGCTATGTCCTTGTTGGGGTGGAAGGTCAAATGTCTTGGTCCGTCTCCTGCATCGAGTTGGAGTGCTACTTCTCCTTCTGCTGTGAGATCCGCTACGGAGTACATGCGGATTTGGTCTATACCTAGATCCACGCCGTAAAGGTATTGACCGTCTTTGGAGAATACCGCACAGTGTGCATGAGGAGCTTCTTGGCGATCGGAATTCGGTCCAGTGCCTTCGTGCTGCTGGTTGACAGGGTTGTCACTCAATGCGCCTGCTGCGTCGAGTGGGTACGACACGACATTGCCTCCACCGTAGTTGGCGATGGCAACTAGACTGTCTTGTAGAGATACATAGCACGGATAGAGTCCTTGAGAGGATTGGCTGTTGATGAGGTCGAGTTGGGTGTGAGAGTCATTCCACTGGTAGGCGGTGACATTGCCCTCTCCCCCTTCGTTGACGGCATAGACGCGTTGCTTGTCTGGGCTCAGGGCCAAATACGAAGGGCTAGTCGTAGTAGCGACTAGCTGCTTGTCTGAGATTGCTCCAGTAGCAGGATCAAACTGGATGCTGTAGATACCTTCACTGCCTTGCCCGGTGTAGGTTCCGACGAGTATTTCGAGTCTAGGGGTTGGCTCAGTGACCGATTCCTGTTGACTTTTATGTGTTTGAGTACTGCAGGCGGTGGACACTAAGGCCAAGAGTACATAAATCGTGTGACGTTTCATAAGATGTGTTTTTAGGTGTTGCTAAACTAATAAATCAAACCGGATAATTGCCAACTACTCGCTGAGCGCGTGTACTTTGTCTCTGAACTGTGTTTTTCTCGATTCATGGTTTGGGTTTAGTGAGTCAACAGGATACGCTGTACCATATGATGGCCGTCAGTGATGACCTGTATCAGGTAGACACCACTAGTATATTGTCCAGAAGGCACCCATGTATACTGGTGCGTGCCTGGATTTTGTGGGCCATCGTGCAACGTCAGCAATGGTCTACCATATAAGTCGATTATCTGCACTTGGAGCGGGCCATTAGAGAGTGTCTTTATGGATACTGTCATCTCTTGGCTGAATGGGTTGGGGTAGGTGAGTACTTGAATGTTTGTAGGCTCAGTCACATCGAGTATGACGCTGTTGGCTTCTCCAGGGTTGCTATCGTTGAGTGCATACCAGCTGCTTGCTTTGGTGTTGTCGTAGTTGGGGTTTTGGAGTGCCAGCGAAGCGCCTTTGCCATCGGGTGAGGAGGGCCATGGGGCTACCGATTCGTAGCATACCTCTTCGGCGAGGTTGCCGTCTGCATCGAAGATTCGGACACACTCGGCTTCATTGCCCAATCCGAAATCAAAATCCCCCACTGTAGGGATATTGCCCTCGTAGTGGGCTGAGAAGTTTTCTACACTGCGGCAGAGTATCAAGAAGCCTCCCGCGGCTAGTGTTGTTTGATCTGGAACCGTAAAGATGTGATCGTCCTCTCCATCCTTCATCACCCAGCCACTGAGGTCTAGGGTTTGGCCACCCTTGTTGTAGAGTTCTACCCAGTCCTCTATGTCTGGATCGTCTGCGGATTTGTAGAATATTTCATTCACGATCAGGTCATTGAGCGGATTGTCTACCTCTTCGAATACTGCAGTAATTGTTGTGTTCTCGGTCAGGGTAATGTGGGTTTGCTCGTCGGTCTCGTCTATCCCCTCCCATCTGACAAAACGATGACCAGGTTTGGCAATAGCCGTCAGAGGAACGGGTACATTTCTGAAATACTCTCCTGTCCAGTTGGCTTGATCGATGGTCAGCGTGCTGAGCTGGACAGATCCATAGCTATTGTTGTTGATCTCAACAGTGACCGAAACGGATTGACCGACCGAGAGTGTAGAACTGACGATATTTTTCATCACAGCAGGTCGCTTCTGAGCAAAGTCACGCATGACATCCGCACGCTCCTTCCAGTAATTGTAGTCTCCATACCACCGGTTCATGTGGGCTTGGATTTCGTTTTCGATAGTGGCGATTTTCGCTTCCAGATTTTCACTGATATTGGCAGGGAGCCAAGTTGTGTTGAGTTGATCAGCGATGGTATTGACGAACTGATGCTTAAAGCTGTCGTTGGTCATCAGCCTGCGGAGGATGAGTGTAGACCAGGGGGGATTGGGCCAGTCTGGTCCGTTGGATGCCAGTGCAAAACTCAGCGTATTGTTGCTGTGATCATTTTCTTCCCAAATGCCAAAACCAAAATCAGTATCATAGGCAATCCATCGCCATTTGGCTGTATCATTGGCTTCTCGCCAGTATTTGATGTTGTTGCCGGGCCAGTCCGTATTGTTGATGAATATGTTGGCACTCTGATAGTAGATGAAATTTTGGATATCTATCTGAGTAGCGATATAGGCTAGGTCTTCATCTGTGATAGTGCTGTGGTTTTCGAGGTATTGGACGAGTGCAAGGTAGTGCGCTTCGTCCCCATGAACAGGTATCCCTGAGGTTTCGAGCATTTCGATCTCGTCACTGTCTACATCGTGGTTGTCGGCGAGGAAATGTTCGTTGATTTTCTCACGCACGTTGTGGATGCCCCAGTACTCACCGTTGATATAGAGCACTGCGGGTTGGTATCCTTGTTTGTCTACACTTTCGTGAAAAAGTGACGTGTTGAACCCATCTCTTAGCATGGTGTTGTTCCAGTCGTTACCGGAGTTGCGTAGAACGATACTTGAAAATTCGTCTAGGTCTTTTTGATCGAAGAGCTCGTACTCGATAGGTCCGTCTCCGTAGGATTTTCTGAAATGTATGGCGAGGGACTTTTGGTCATTGCCCCGGCTGTATGCGCCGAATATTTTGGCCCCTGCATGCGCAGAAAACGCAATGTCTCCGTCGGTATCGATCATAGTGAGGTGTACGGGTTTTTCCCAGTCCTGCCAAAAATTCGACCCAAAATAGGGAAAGTCGTTCTCTGCGTTGGGGCCTTTGACATACATCCCCGTCGTGGGATCAAAGAAGTCGTCATGATCCACGATCAGGGATAGTACGGGTATCTCATGGCTGATGTTGATCATATAGGAAGCCGACGAGATCGGACCCGCCAAGGTGTTAGGAGCCAGTACTCTGGCACGGATGACGGTACTATTCGATACGGTGATCGCGGTGCTGTAGATAGCATCGGTATCCGTCGGTTCGCTACCGTCTGTCGTGTAGTAGATCGTGCCTGCCACGTCCTCGGTGTTCATCTCTACGGTGACATTGCCTTGGTAGAGGCCACTTGGTTGGGCGAGTGTCACCTCGCCCGCGATGGCATCATAGGCGGTCGTGTTGTTTTCTGTTCCAGGTGTAGCTTCTGCAAAATAGTGTAATTCGTCAGATCCTGATAAGCGACCGATAGAGATCCCAGCGCGGAGCGAACCGGTGTAGAGCGTATCGATAATTTCCTGTACACTGTTGCGTAGAAACAAAGAATCGCCCGACGAAGAAATTTTGAAGTCCGTATGAAAACTGTTTTGGTAAAGGGAGATGTCGTCGGAGATCACTCCGGCATGTGCAGCGGCTGTACTGCCCAGCGTTAAGATAGGAATGATCGTCAGGTCAGAAGATCCCGAACCAGCGTTGTGCAGTTGGATGGCCAGGAGATTCTCTCCCTCCACCAACAGATCACTGTGATCGGATACATCGTAACGTTCGGGTGCTCCACCGTGGTACATGGTCGCTTCGCGCAACGCTGAACTTTCGTCAAAGGCTGGCGGAGTACCTGTCAGTCCTGAGCGAGCGATCTCTGTCCCATTGAGATAGGCAACAAAACCATCGTCATAGTCAATATCAAGGAGTAGACGGTCTATGGATGCAGCCCCATCTACTGCAAAGGTCTTGCGGAGGTAAACAGCGTTAGTCGCCTCGATGATCGTCTGGTCGTCATCGTCTCCATAGCCGATACTTGTTGGGCCTTCTAACCAGCCCGATGCATCGAAGCTATCGCTGATCCATTCGCTACTCGGCTCTGCAGTCGGCACGAAGTATTGCCAGGTGTCTCCCTGATCGATCACGGTGCGCCAGTAGGTCGGAGGGGTTTTGCGGTCTTTGTCCGAGGCAAATACCAGCAAGTAGCCCCCAGCTGCGAGTTCAAACTCGGGGAAGGTCCAAAAGCTATCAGGGGTGGAGCTATCTGAGACTCCGTAGCCCGAGAGGTCAATAGAAGCATCGGTCGGGTTGTAGATTTCGAACCAGTCTGAGCTTTCGCCATCTTCGTCGTAGATGGTCTCGATGTTGGAGGCCATCGCTTCGTTGAACTGTAGCCCTTGAGCAGAGAGGGTCTGTGTCGTGAGTAGAGCGAATCCTGTTACTATCCAAAATTTAGTCATAGCTATCATGTTCTTTTTAGTCGAATCAATTGCGGTTGATTATAGGTTGGAAGTCTCGGGAAAGGTAGTTGATCAGAGGGCTGTTGGCAAGTAGGCCTTTTTGGTCGAGGTATTCGATGAAGGCGATCCTGATTTTCTTTTCCAGCTGGGCCAGCTCCATGTCCAAATCTAGGTGGTAGTTCTTCAATTTAGACAATTCGGTCCAGTCTACTGCTATGTTGGCATTGACCTGGATCTTTTGTGCAAGGGCTTGGCGCTGGCGCAACATTTCGTATTGTGCTATCCAAGCGTCTAGTTGGAGGGTGTTGAGTTTGGATTCGTTTTGTACGAGGCTTTTGGTAGCCTCTACTTTGGCAGCTTCATCGATGAGCTTGACCCGGTCGCGGTTGAGCTTTGGTTTGTCCGGGTTGACGATGGGTAGGCGTATCCCCACCTGAAAGCCCAAGTGGTCGTTGATGTCAGCGCCACGTTCGGTATCGATGTTGCCTTGGATGTAGCCAATGTTGCTGCGGGCTTCTGCTTTGTCGATTTTGAGCATTTGCTGGTTGAGAGCAAGCTCTTGTTCTGCTTCGATGATGGCTAGGTTTTGATGGTCGGCTAGCGCAGTACTCGTGAGGTAGTCTTTGATCTGAGCTACTGTGATGAGATGATTTGTATCTATCGTGAGGGTGTCGGAGATACCATAGTCTAGCCCGATGTAGCAGCGTGTGACAAGGCTTTGTGTTTTGATTTCCTCGTACTGAAGGAGATGCTTGGTTTGGTTGGATTGGAAGACGATGATGTCTTTGAGCTCCATGCCTTGTTGTGCGTTGTTTTGGAGGATTTTTTCTTCCAGCTGGATACGTTCGCTCAGGTACTTTTCTTGCTGGGTCAAGTCTATCAGGTCGATGACCATGAGGTAGCGGTTTTTGAGCGCTTCGTTGAGGACGATCTGGTGTTTGGTGGTGAGGCTCTCTAGATGTTGGTTGTAGTAGATTTTGTTGGCTTTGATCTCAGCGGGATTGGTGGGTGATAGGCGTAGACGGTACTCGTTGAGTGAAGCGTTGGCGTCTTCACTACCGACGCGGAGTTCGACACGGTTGAGCCAGGGCGAGTTGTAGTTGTTGTCGCTGAGGAACTGCTTCTGCGCTTGGTATCGCTCCAATGCCTGATCTTCTAGCGCCGTGGCTAGGTAGCCTTCTATGGAGAAGGTCATTTGGCCGTGTGCCTGATAAGTGATGGCGTACATACCTATCAACAAAAGAATCAAGTAGCGCATCATTTCAGTTTTACGTAGACTTTTTCCCCATGGAGGAAATTACTTTGGTCGGGGATTTTGATGAAAATCTCTCGACCGTACATCGGTAGTTCTTGGTTGATTTTGAGCCGTGAGGGATATTCGATGATGCGTGATCCGATCTCGGAGATGGTACCTGATACGTGGTAGGCTCGGTTGGTTGACTCGACAATGACGGATTGACCGGTGTTTAGTTCTGCATTTTGACGCTCGTTGATCAAGGCGCGGATCACAGAGGGGTCGTGTGCATAGATGGTCATCAGCGTGGTGAAAGGCGAGGCGAGTTCGTCCTGCTCGATGAGGATGTTACCGACCGTACCGTCTTCTTTGGCGACTTGGTAGAGTTCGCTTTCTTCTTGCTGGAGCAGCACCAGTTGATCGTCGTATTGCTTCATTTCATTTTCGGATTCTTTGATTTTGAGCTCATAGAGTGTGTTGAGTTTTTTCTTTTTCAGCTGGTATTGCTGTTTGGCATGGCTGATTTCTTCGCGGAGCACTTCGATACGGAGTTGGACATAGGAGCGATCTGTGGAGGTATTGCCACTTGGGCTGATGTTGAGGCTTTCGATGCTTTGGGCGATCTCCGCTTGCTGCTGCAGGAGGAGTTTGAGGCGTTCGATTTCGGCCTGATTGTCACTGGTGATGAGGTCTACGTCCATCTGTGCCAGGTCCATCTCATGTTGTTTTTCGATCTGATAGATGGAAATCTGTGATTGGAGGCGTTCCAGATTATTTTTCATGTTATCCACTTCGAGGAGGAGGTCTTGGCGCTCGACTTTGAGTAGGGGGTCACCTTTTTTGACTTCCTGGCCTGGAAGGACAAAAATTTCTTTGACGCGCACCGCTTTGTGGTAACTGATGGCGTGTTTTTGGGGCTCGACCTGTGCTAGGATGGATGTCGTAGAGTTGTAGGATTGAAACGAAACCAAAGCCAACAGTCCACCGATGACAACCCAAAGGACGTATAGGAGATTTTTTTTGATCAAACTCATAGCTGTGTCAGGTTATCACTTCTTTCCAACTTGATGCTTTCGAATCCCTCTTTGGCTTTGAGCTCGGTGTAGAAGGTGTCCTTGCTGTGTCCAGTGCTCAGGGTCAAGAAGAATTCGTAGCGGTCGCCACGGCTTCTGCTAGAGACGGAGAGCATGCGGTAGTCTTGGCATTTTTCTTTCAAGAAATCATGCATGGTTTTCTCAGACGTTTCCGTCAGGAGGAGAAAACCAAGGCTGAACTCCTGATTGAGTTGTTTGCTGCCATAGGGGGAGAAATAGAGAATGCCAGCGATCATACAGTAGACCAAAGTCCCCGCTATGGCAATCGAATAGCCATAGACCCCAGAAGCGATCCCGACGGAGAGTGCTGCGAAGATGAATATGATGTTTCGTGGGTTTTCTATCCTGAGACGAAAACGCACAATGGCGATCGCTCCCATGATACCGAATCCCGCTGCGACGTTGTTGCCCACAGCCATGATGACCATACAGGTCACGATAGAACTCAAGATCATGGCTTGGATAAAATTGCGCGAAAGCGCAGTCCCTTGGCTGGTCAAGTGATACGTGAAGCTAATCGCGCTACTCAGCACAAAGGATAGCAAGATAGAAAAGAGTGCTACCTCAAAGGAGGGGAATTCATAGAAGTCCCCGTCAGTCAATACATCAAACATGCCCTTAGTAATTATTTTTTGGTAGGCATATCTCTACCCACCATTCACAATGTTAACAAATTATGATGGATAATCTAATTTCTTAACATTTTCGTAACCGACTGATTTGTCGCCGTACGGACGTGTACAAAATAGACCCCCGGTTGAAGAGCAGTGAGTGTCAAGGTGGCCGAGGGACTATGGGGCTGCATCATGAAGACTACCTGGCCGTTGAGGTTGGTGATGTGGAGTTCCGAGATGTCTTCTTGGGCTTGGACGTGGATTGATCCTGTGCTTGGGTTGGGGTAGAGCAGCACCTTGTCACTGCTTTTTTTTTCGCCCGTCGATAGCGGCACAAAGTCCACGTCCTTGGTGCGTATCCAATTACTCGCGACATTGTTGTCACTGTTGGGATCACTGAGCTCTAGGTAATAGCCACTGCCATCTGCATCAGGCCAGTCACCTTCATCGCTGTAGGTCACTTCGTCGATGGTATTGCCGTAGGCATCTAGGAGCTGGATACGTTGACCGCCGTTGGATAGACTTCTGTAATACTGATCGTCAGCTGCCAAGCCATATTTTTGCTCGTAGATGCTGGCGTTGCTAGCGAGTGTGGTGGTAGCTCCTGCTGCGAGTGTACTCTCTGCAAACTGATAGACGAGCCCCGTCCCTCCAAAGTAGACGCCCGTCAGATCGACTGTTGTGCTGCCGTTGTTGAGGATTTCGATGAACTCTAGTTCTTTGCTTTCCACCGGGTCTTGGTCTTCGGGATTGTAGTGGATTTTGGTGATGACGAGTGGAGGAGTGGAGACTGCTGCACAGGCACTGTAGTCGCCCAACTCTGTGGTCATCCAGGTGATTCTCTCGGAGAGAAAATCTTTGATCTGTGTGATGTGCTGGTCATGATCGACAATGGTACCCCAGCGTGCCTCTTCGCGAATGGTAGCCTCGCTGATTTCTGCGACGATTTCATCGATACGGGTATTGAGACGAGTCTCGTTGAGCGGCTGGTCGGGAGTAGTGAGTTCGTTCCAGCGTTTAGATAGGTAGCAGCGGTAAGTGTCGTCCTCGTAGAGATCAAGCCAAAACTTGGAACCGACATTGTCGCCATTGTCAAACTGCCATATATCTGGTTTGCTTCTGTCCAGTCCCCAAAAACGGAGATCATTGTCGAAGGTCAAATTCAGATCCCAGATCGGTCCTGCACGTAATTTCCCCATCTTGTCCTTGTGAAAGTAAGTGCTGTACTGGTAGGCATCCGAATTGGACGACAGCTCATTGATCAGCATAAAGTCGATGAATGAAGGTATGTCGATGAGAGAGGGGTAACCGTCGGCCTTATCGCTATTTTGATTGCGAGAGGTACTCGCCAGTTGGATGAATACTGATTCGATGTAGGAGGTCTGGGTATTGGTGGCGTCTTCGGGTTTGGGTACGACATGGACATAGTCTACGTTTTGACCTGTGTTGGTAGACATACTCCATGCGAGGGGGTCGTCATCTGCTCTGTCTGCCTGGGTGATATAGCCACCACTGAGGTCAGGTTGTGTCGCAGCGGATTCCTCTATTTGGTCTATGTCTACCCGGTTGTCATCTGCTTTAATTTTTTCCATCAGGATGTATAGGCCGTTGTAGGATCCGTTGAGGATAAGCTCGCAGTATCGCGTGCGGGGGGCGTAGTTGCCCAGCTGACGAGAAAGCTCGTAGCAGAGGTAGTCTCGGATGAGCGAACTGTCATAGGCAATCCCGCTCAGGATCCAGTCGTTTTCTTTGGGCATATCGAGGAGGCTGACATTGTCTTTGTCTGAGCCATCTGTAGTATAGGTGGTGAATCCGTATTGCTTTTTCGCGAGGGATTGTGAGCTGGAGCCGCGAACTTCTATTTTGATTCGGCTATCAAAGTCTAGGTAATCGTCCGTGTTCTGATCATTGAGATAGTTTCTTTCTCCCTCGCCTCGATAGATGATTTTCATATCTGCCCAGACTTTGGGTTCGTCTGGGATCGTCTGGTCATTGTCGGTATCGACAAGTACGATGGGGAGGTTGCTATCGGTGAAAGTCTGCGCCATAGAGGTGCAGCACATCGCCCATACGGCGAATAGTAGTAATGTAAATCGTTTCATAGTGCCCTTAATCTTAGTCCCGAATCTACGATGAACTATCTAGGTTTCAAACTTTGGTGTAGAGGACTATTGGGTTGGGACTTCAATTTGTCATCAGAATTTTTTTTCACCATTGTGAAAAAAAGTGAAGGGAGAGAGCAAGTTTCTTGTTTTAAGATCATCTAACCTTTCAAAAAACATATTGTACTATGACATTTGATTTTCAAAAGGGGATATTTCTCGTTCTATTATTTACGCTCGTAGGGTGGCAATCTATCGCTCAGCCCGGTGGACGTATGAGTCCTGAAGATAGGGTCATGCGTGAAAAGCAAAACCTATACAGTAAGATTGATGATCTATCTGATGATCAAACCATGATCATCGACGGGATCTACGATGAGTATGCTCAGTCAATCAAGGAGAATTTTGAAGAGGCTAGAAAGAATAGGAATTGGGAGGAAATGCGGACCAAAATGGAAGTGCTCAACGAAGAGAAAGACGGATTGATGTTTGACATTCTCAGTGAAGAGCAATACGCCATCTACGAAGAGATGACGACCGCTCAACGCGAGCGTATGAAAGAGAGACAAGGAAACAGAAAGCCAGGAGAGGGACCACAATAATGAGAAAAATCGTACTCAGCATGATTGGCTTGGCCATAGCTTTGACCACATATGGTCAGGAAGTTGTCCATAGCAAAGTATATGGTCGCTTGGTCGACAAAACCGACGGATCGATGTTGATCGGTGCTACGGTGCAACTCTACAACCTCAAGGATTCGACCAAGTCCCGCTATGCGGTGACGGACGTAGAGGGGATCTTCTTGATAAAGGATGTCGAGAGTGCTTTTTACAAAATGAATATCAAAAGCCTCGGGTACAAACCATACTCACGTACCGTGCGGATCTCGATAGAGGAGATGAATTTTGGAAACATATTCATGGAGCAGGATCAGAAAGTCCTCGATGGGATAGAGGTACAAGGTGCCGTCGTAGCGATGGAGGTCAAGGGGGATACCGTCCAATACAACGCAGATGCCTACAAAGTAAATCCGGATGCGAGTACCGCAGATCTCGTCAAAAAGATGCCAGGTATCGTCATCGACGAGAATGGCGTCAGTGCCAACGGCGAGACGGTCGAGCAAGTATTGCTGGATGGCAAACGATTTTTTGGACAAGACCCTTTGTTGTCGCTCAATACCATTCCGGCAGAAGTCGTCCAAAAAGTGGAGGTCTATGATCAGAAAAGTGAACGGTCGCAGTTTACAGGCTATGACGATGGCAACACGACCAAAACCATGAATGTCGTCACTAAAGAGGGCAAGCGCAACGGCCAGTTTGGTAAGGCCTATGCGGGGTATGGCACTGATGACCGATACAAGGCAGGAGCCAATATCAACTCTTTCAAAGACGACCAACGCTTGACGTTGATCGGGATGACGAACAACATCAACCAGCAGAACTTTAGTGGAGAGGATCTCGCCGGAATCAGCGGAGGAGGTGGCGGATTTCGTCGAGGCAATAGCAGCCTCATGACCGGTACCCAGAGTGGGATTACTCAGACCAATTCGGTGGGGCTTAATTTCACGGACGAGTGGGGCACCAAGGCTAAATTCGAGGGGAGCTATTTTTTCAATCAAACACACAATAGTCGAGACGAGACGACCAACAGAGAAATTTACAACGGGGACAGTATACAGTATTATGACGAAATCAAGAACGCCGATACGGATAACCTCAACCATCGTTTGGACTCTCGTATCACCTACGATATCAATGACAACAACCGGTTGATGATCCGTCCGAAGATCAGCTACCAGGACAATGAAAGCCTCACCTATACCGATGGCAATACCGTCAACGAAGGAGGAAGCCTGCTCAACCAGACAGAGAACAATTACAAGAGTGGTAATAAGGCCTTCAACATAGACAACTACATCAGCTACATGCACAAATTTGAGAAGATCGGACGGACTGTGTCGCTGGAGCTAGAGACTGATTACAAGCAGACCAATCGCGAAAACTACTACGAAGATCTCGGTGCAGATTCGGTCACACAGTACCTGACCGATGAGCTGGACTATACCCTAGGTGCTACGGTAGGTTATACGGAGCCTGTTGGCAATACTGCACAGCTGTCTGCCACCTATGAGTTGAGCTATCGGGAGCGTGACTCGGACAAAAACACTTATCAAATCAATCCCAATTCGGGCACCAAGGATTTCAACGCAGCACTCTCCAATCATTTTGTCAGTGGCTATACCGAGCACAAGACTGAGGTGTCGTTGAGCAACCGTACCATGGGGACATTCTATCGCTTTGGGTTGGCCTATCAGTATGCCGAACTGGCCAATAAGCAAATACAGCCAGAGACTGGGGATTTTGTCAATACTTTCCATAGTGTTTTGCCTTTCGCCATGGGCCGCATCGAGCTAGGTAGTGAAGCAGACGTGTTTGTCAGGTATCGTACGAGCACCTCTACTCCATCTATCAATCAGCTTCAAAACGTAATTGACAATAGCAATCCCTTGTTTATCTCTACGGGTAACCCGGAGCTGGATCAGAGTTACTCGCATTCCTTGATGGTGCGATTCAATAAGCCCAACCCGGACAAGAACCGATCGATAGCCAATTTCACACGTGTGGAGACAACCCAAAACTATATCACCAATGAGACCACTTACGCACCACAGGATTCGGTCTATGCGGGAGGCATCGTCGTGCAGCAAGGGGCACAGGTGTCCAAACCGATCAATATGAACGGCTACTGGAATGTAAATAACAATACGACCCATAGCATCCTAGTCGAAAAACTAAAGTCCAATTTTAACACCTCGTTGGGATTCAATTACCGCAGGCTACCTGGACGGACCAATGAGCAAACCAATATCTCCAGTACCTATTCGGGGAATATCAAGTTTGCCCTTGCCAGCAACTTTAGTGAGAATTTTGATTTCAATATCTACTACGATGTGAGTAGCAACTTGGTCAACAACTCCATCGAGTCAATTGCCAATACCAACTACACGACGCAGACGACGGGAGCAAAACTCAACTGGATATTTGGAGGTGGTTTTGTCTTTCGAAATGACATCTACTATCAGAAATACAACGGGATCGAGGATTCATTCGATAGCGAGTATGTCCTCTGGAACATGAGCGTCGCACGCAAATTCTTGAAAAATGACGTGGGAGAATTGGAGCTGTCAGTGTTTGATTTGTTGGGGCAGAACCAAAGTTTCTCCCAGAGTGTCAATCCTGCTTATGTGGAGGAAGTACGTACCGAGGTGCTCCAGCGCTATTTTATGTTGACCTTCACCTATCAGCTTCGTCGATTCTCTGGTGCGAAGTAGGGATCGTATTGTCGCTTATGGTCAAAAGCTGCCACGAACGGAGATGGTTGATTTGGGTAGGTTGAAGAGCGTATGATTGGGTTTTGTCATGGTTAGATCATGGGCCACAAAACGCAATCCTATGAAAAACCTACCTTTTTGACGCCCCCATGGGTCATAGGGTGTTCATCCTCAAAGCAAAAATCGGCTAATGAGCAGTAGCTCGAGTACGAGGGAGATTCCCAATATACCAGCGAAACCACCCCTCCCAATCAGATGATTCTTAACTATATTTTGGCAGCCAAGTACCGATTTGGTCAATGCCAAGAACCCAAAAATTATCAATAGGTCCTAAGAATCAGAGAACTATTCCTGCTTTTAGTCGTAATAGTATTGCTATCATAGTCAATATGAATACTTTTGCATCATGTCTACAGTACATATTCAGATCGGAGAAAAATATTTTAACAAAGATCCTCAATCCACCGAGTTGGGGAGAAATATTGTCTCGGAGAGTATTCAACTTCTCGATCAGTTAGGGTTTGAGGAATTTACATTCAAAAAACTAGCGAACAAGATCGGGTCTACAGAAGCATCGATCTACCGTTATTTTGACAACAAATTAAAGTTGTTGGTGTATTTGACTTCATGGTATTGGGCATGGATGGAGTATATGATTGACTACAAAACACACTTTATAGAAGACCAAAGTCAGAAACTCAAAGAAACCATCAAGATACTCTGTCATGCGGATCAAAGCCTTTTTAGTATGGGGCTGCCAGGTATCAAAACCTCGGTGCTCAAACGTGTGGTGGCCAGTGAGTCTGACAAAACCTATTTGACCAAAAAAGTGGATGAGATCAACAATGAAGGTTTGTTCAAAGGGTTCAAAGATCTGTGTCACAAGATCGCATTGGTGGTTCGAGGTTTTAATCCAGATTATGCCTACCCACACGCTATTGTCAGTACGATTTTGGAGGCATCACATCAGCAGGTGTTTTTTGCTCAGCATTTGCCTTCACTGACAGAGATTAGCAAAGACAGTGAAGTGAGCATAGATCATCAGGTGTATCATTTTATAGATCAACTAATTTTCAAATTGCTTCGCTAAAAGAACAATCCAAATGAATAGTAACATCAATATGCAAAGCACTCATGATTCCCCCGAGATCAAGTTGACTCCTATCAGGCGCTTGTTTCGGATGCTGTCTCTGGACAGCCGAGAGATTTTCGTCATTTATGCTTATGCCATTTTCAATGGTTTGATCAACCTGTCTCTCCCATTGGGTGTACAAGCGATCATAGGTTTTGTGATCAGTTCGGAGTTTTCTGCCTCATGGGAGTTATTGATTTTTATCGTGGTGATAGGTGTAGCAACTACAGGAATTATACAGATACTACAGCTATCTCTGACCGAGCTTTTGCAACGTCGGATTTTTACCCGTGCATCTTTCGAGTTTGCTTATAGAATCCCACGATTTAAAATGGAGGCCATTTCTGGCTTTTATCCACCAGAGTTGATGAACCGGTTTTTTGATACGCTCAATATCCAAAAGGGTCTGCCTAAGATACTGATTGATGCTTCCACATCCGTACTTCAAATTCTCTTTGGGCTTATTTTATTGTCTTTTTACCATTCATTTTTCGTCTTCTTTGGGATGGCGCTGTTGGGGATGATTTCTTTGATTTTTTTCATCAGTGGGCCAAAGGGGCTCAAGACGAGCAATTTAGAATCTAAATATAAGTATCAAGTGGCGCATTGGCTCGAAGAGCTGGCACGTGTGATGGCGACTTTCAAATTGGCAGGTAGGACCAACCTACCCAGTGACAAAATGAATTACTATGTCACCAACTATCTGAAATATAGAAAGCAGCATTTTAATATCCTGATACTCCAGTTTTCTAATATCGTAGCGTTCAAAACGATCGTCACAGGAGGACTACTCATCTTAGGGAGTATTTTGGTGATCAATCAAGAGATTAACCTAGGGCAGTTTGTCGCTTCAGAGATCATCATTCTTTTGGTACTCAACTCATCAGAAAAACTCATCCTCACCATGGAAACGATCTATGATGTACTGACAGGACTAGAGAAGCTCGGTCAGGTCACCGATATAGCTACCGAGAGTGAAGAGGGTATTGATTTGGACGAAATCACACAAGGAAAGGGGATTTCGTTGGAGCTTTCGGGACTTACTTACCAATACGCGGGTCAAACCAAACCTACCGTTGAGGGGGTGGATTTGAAAGTGGAGGTTGGCGAAAAGGTCTGTATCACAGGCGTCAATCAATCAGGAAAATCTACGTTGCTTTCGCTCATTTCTGGATTGTACAACGACTATGAGGGATCAATTCATTTCAACGGGATTCCGCTCGGAGACATCAATATCATGAGCTTTAGGTCGGTGATCGGCGATAACCTCGGCCTACAGGACATCTTCTTTGGTACGCTGGAGGAGAACATCACCATTGGCAAGCAAGATATCAAAATGGAAGACATGCTATGGGCTATTGAGCAGGTAGGACTCGGGGAGTTTTTCAAACAACTGCCCAAAGGGCTGAGTACCATGATTCAGCCAGAAGGGCAAGGCCTCTCCACGAGTATCAAGCAGAAGATTATACTGGCACGAACCCTCTCCGAAAAGCCTAAACTCATCGTGATGGACAATACCTTGCACGGACTGGACTATGAAGACCGTAAGCGTATCAGTACGATATTGACTAACCCGGAGGCTAGCTGGACGCTACTCACAGTCACGAGTGATCCGCTGATGCTATCCAGGTGCGACAAAATCGTGACTATGGAAAAAGGAAAAATTGTAGATATAGAAATCCAAAATAAAAAATCAGATGCTTAATATATCTCAGAACCCTATCGATCGGGACGAAGTGTTGAAAAACCAGTCTGCCTATCAGGAGGTGATGTCAAAGTCTGCCTCTAGACGATTGGTCTATCTACTGACAGGGTTGTTTGTTTTGGGTATAGTGATCCTTTTTTTGCCATGGACGCAGAACATCCGTGCCACGGGCAAACTCACAACCCTACGTCCCGAAAACAGAGAGCAAGCCATACACTCGATGATCTCTGGGAGAATAGAGGCCTGGTATGTGAGCGAAGGACAGTTGGTCAAACAAGGAGATACGATCGTGTTTATTTCGGAGATGAAGTCTGACTACCTAGATCCCCAACTCGTGGAACGCTCTACCAACCAAACCAATGCCAAAAAGGCGTCCATAAGTGCCTACCAAGAAAAAGCACAGGCACTTGCTGATCAGATCAGTGCACTGACGCGCAATCGAAGGTTGAAAATCGAACAGGCCGAAAACTACTATAACCAAGCCCGCCTCAAAGTAGTGTCGGATAGCATTGACTTTCAAACCGCTGTGGTCAATTATGAAATTGCGCAAAAACAGTTTGATAGACAGCAGAAACTCTATGACCAAGGGCTGAAGTCTCTCACTGAGCTGGAGCAGCGCAAGCAGAAGCTCCAAGAAGCACGCTACAAACAGGTGTCGGTAGAGAACAAGTGGTTGGCGAGCAAGAACGCCTTCATCAATGCAAAACTCAACCTGTCAATCGTACGCAATGACTTTAGCGAAAAAATAGCCAAGGCCAAATCCGACCGTATGTCTGCCTTATCGAGTGCTCTCGAAGCGGAGGGGGCTTTCAACAAACTCTCCATACAGCAATCCAATTACACGAGGCGATCGGGCTTTTATTATATCACAGCGCCTCAAGATGGGTATGTGACGCGCGCATTGATTACAGGGATAGGAGAAACGGTAAAAGAAGGCGCACCCGTATTTAGCTTTATCCCTGCTAACTATGAGTTGGCCGTAGAGATGTTCGTACGACCGATAGATCTGCCGTTGATCCAAGAGGGGCGCAAAGTACAGCTTCAGTTTGACGGTTGGCCCGCACTGGTGTTCAATGGTTGGCCAGGCATGTCCTTTGGCACCTTTACTGGTCGTATAGTAGCTTATGACAAAGCCGCCAGTTCCAATGGCAAGTTTAGGGTACTGGTCGCACCAGATCCAGAGACTGAGCCTTGGCCAAAGCTCCTTCGTCTCGGGTCGGGTAGCTATGGGATTGCATTGTTGAAAAACGTGCCAGTCTGGTACGAGCTATGGCGAGACCTCAACGGATTCCCTCCTGATTTTTACATGGAGCCTGAAGGAGCCTCTAATATTAAAAAGACTAAAAAATGACCCCTCTACGTTACCTTTTTTTCTTGGTCTTATTGGTTCCTACGCGATCCATGGCACAGACAGATCCTTCGACACTTTTGACGTTGGATGAGTTCTATCTGCTGGTTCAGAACCACCATCCGATGGCCAAACAAGCCAATCTGATGACGCAGAAGGGTGCATTGACAGTCAGTCAAGCTAGAGGAGCTTTTGACCCCAAACTCATGTCAGATTTTGACAAAAAAACCTTTGATGGCAAAAATTACTATGACACTTGGGACACATATGTCAAAATCCCTACCCTGCTCAACGTGGATTTCAAAGTAGGATACGAAAGAAACAGCGGGATTAATCTAAACCCGGAAAATAGTGTGCCCACGGATGGGTTATACTATGCAGGCATATCAGTGCCTGTGGGGCAGGGATTGATTTATAATCAAAGCAATATCCAACTCAAGAAAAGCAAATTCGAACAAGAGAGCATACAGAATCAAGCAAGAAAGGTCCTCAACAACCTCTATCTAGATGCCAACTATGCCTACTGGTGGTGGTACGAAAACTACCAGAAACGAGAAGCGGTCAATGCCAATTTGCAGCTCATCCAAGTACGGTTCGAAGGCATACGTCAGGGAGTGTACAACGGTGACAAGGCGGCCATTGATAGTACAGAGATGCTCATACAAGTACAGCAGTGGCACAACAATCTCAATGAAGCCGAACTCAATTTGCAAAATAGTTTGCTGCTGTTGCAAAATTTCGTCTGGTCAGACAGCATAAGCTTACATGCTTTGATCCCAAGACATGACACCACGACACAAAACGAAAATCTGGATAGCTATTTGGACTGGGCTATTGCCAATCACCCAGATCTCAAAAACCTCTCGATTGAGAGCAATATTCTTGAGCTAGATCGCAAGATGAGTGCATCTCAGGTTTTGCCTGACTTCACTGTGGATTATAACGTTTTGCTCGCAGGACAAGAGACCGAGTCTCCGCTTTTTTCCAACAATTACAAAATGGGCTTTCAATTTGCCTTTCCTCTTTTGACCCGAAAGGAACGCTCTAAACTGAAAATTGTCAAAATCAAACAACAGGAGTATGATTGGAAAATCAAACAAAAGAACCGTGAGATCATGAACAAGATCCAACAGAGTTATAACAAGGTGTATACCCTTCAAGATATGATCGAACAGCAGCTCGCCATGCAGATCAACTATGAAAGCATGCTGATCGCTGAGCAGTCTAAATTTGACAATGGAGAGAGCTCGGTATTTTTGCTAAACAGTCGTGAAAACAAGAAACTACAAGGAGAAATAAAACTCATAGAGCTCCAGGCCAAATACAATAGAGCCATCGCAGAGCTCAAGTGGGCGACAGGAAAATTGAACGAAGAAGTGCAAGAGCTAATTCCATAAGGCTGCCATCGGAGATATTGATGAAAGAGGTTTTCTAGGTAATCCGCTTTCCGTAGAGACACTATTTTTGATGGATCAGGTCTATCAGGGCCTCGTAGGGTGTTGGATTAATGAGCCTCGTGCCAACAAAAAAAACAAATAGAATGGGCTGAGCGTGTTCATAAGCTTTTCGATTTGTTACTTTGCCCCTATAGGAATGAAAAAATACAATGAGTAAAGAGGGTAAAGTGAAAAAGAACGTGGTGAAAAGTAGTGCTTTTGAAGCAATAAGAACTTTGTATTATTCGGGCAAGGTAAAACCGTCATTGAATAAGATAGCTGTTGAATTGGAGGAGGATCCCGAAAATGTAGACCTCCTAGCATTGGGGTGTCAGTGCATGCTAAGAGCGAAGCATTATGATGAGATGTCTGCCTATGCAGATTCTATTTTGGAGTTAGCTCCTGAAAATGCCTCAGGGTATTATTACAAAGGAGTGGCATTCCAGAATACAAAGGGTAAAGAGCAAGAGGCATTAAAAAATTTTACCAAGGCATTGGATTTGGACGAAGACAATACGGTATATCTCAAAAGTAAGGCGACCACTCATTTTTTGCTCTATACGGACTATGACTTGCCAATCAAATTTGCTGAAAAACACAGAGCCAAGGCAGAAGAAATCCTCTTGAAAGTGATCGAACTGGTAGAACAAAAGGAGAACCCTAGTTACACCAATTTTTTAACAGCTGGTGATGTGAGCACGATGCTAAACCAAAACCTAGATGCTAAGAAGTATTACATCAGGGCGGTAAATGCCTTCGAAGAGGCAGATGAGTCAGTACAAGATAAGAATACCTATAAGGATATTATTAAAGCGCAAAAGGCCTGCGTCAAATTGCTGGAGAAGTTTACCGAATAGCCACTGTGTACACTGTCTAACCCTGCCAAGATAAGTAAGGAAGACGGATCTACTTTGTGATACGTTTGAGAGGAAGAAATGCCGAGACAGGCACAATTTTTTTTAGGGGCATTTTTTCTGTTTAGGAGCTAGTGGGTATATTGAGCAAGAAGCCAACTAGACTATTAAACTTCGATTCTACACCATGAAACCAGAAGACCTCAGTCGCGCATGGACGCATCGACAAATCCTTGAACTCAACTTCAACAACAGGCTCAATTTCTTTTTGTTGTTTCAGTCCATCCTCTTGGCCGCTACTGTCAATGGGATTGGCGATGGCAATGACCACATGATCTTGATGGCTCTCTGTGTGTTTGGGGGAGTGATCACCGTCATCTGGTGGCTCATCCAATCCAAAGAGCACCACATGCTGGACAAGGTCAAGAATTTCCTCAGAGAAAATGATGAGAGCTATCGTGAGCGAAGAAAGCTCTACGACAGCTACCTCTCCAAGTTTTCTGTCAATCAACTATTCAGCAGAGTGATCCCGCCAATGTTGACGGTGATTTGGATCTTGCTGATGATCTATTTGTTGGTCAAGTAGGATCTCTTCTTGAACGTTTGTCCATCCGGTATTTAAGAAGTCAACCGACTCGGTTCGAAACCTAGTTCGATTGAGCGTAGAAGCTAGATGTCTCTCTCACTAATTACTTCGGTTGATACTAGAGATAACCTCGAAGAGTTCTTGTGCTATTTGATTCATTCTTTTGCTAGACACGGATATGTCTCCAATCCCAGAATTAAGTTGTGTAGTAGAAGATGCCAACTCTTCGGATCCAGCGGCAGTTTCTTCAGAGACAATCACTATTTTTTCAATGGATTGCACCGAGTTGTCTATAGATTCGTTTTGAAAATTAGCCGCAATTTCAATTTGCGAAGTTTGTTCGAAAGTATTCAAAATACTGCTATGGATCTCATCAAAGGCATTTTTGGCTAGGAGAGCTGCTTTTTCTCCCGTTTGTACATTTCCTTTCATTTTGGTCACTGACGCGATGACTCCAGAGATGTGTTCGGAGACACTGTGTATTACCCCTTCTATTTTCTTGGAGTTCAATTTGGATTCTTCAGCTAGGATTCGGGTTTGCTCGGCAATTACTGCAAAGCCATTCCCTGCATCTCCAGCTTTTGCTGCCTCTATTCCAGCATTGAGGGCTAGAAGGTTCGTTTGTGTAGCCACGCCAGACAAGACTCCGACGATCTTTGTGATTTCATTGGAGAGGTGTGCCAATGAGTCGATGGCTTTTTGTGTGTCCTCCGTACCGTTGTTTATTTCACTTACGCTACTGACGACAGATTGGATGGTCTCTCCTCCTAATTGTGCCTTTTGAGTGCTTTGTTCTACTACCGTTTTGATGTTGTGAGCCTTGTGGTTGGTTTTGCTGGACGAAGCTTTGATTTCATTGAGCAGTCGTGATATTTCATCCACTTGTCTGGATTGATCTTGTGCTCCCATCGATATCTGTGTGATAGCAGAAGAAGCTTCTTCTACACTGATTCGCATTTCGTTGATTTTGCCATCCATCGCGGTAGAGCCTTGTGCTAGTTCTGTACTCAATTGATGGATTTTGGTTTTCAATATTGCATTGAGGTTTTCTTTGTTCTGTACGGAATCCGTGATATTGGAGGCTATCTTGATTATTTTTACCACGTTGTTATTGGTGTCTCTTACGGGGGTATAGTTGGCATATAGCCAGACCTCTTGCCCTTCTTTATTTAGTCTTTTATACTCTCCTGCTTTGACGCGGCCTTGAGCGAGTTCTGCCCAAAAATCTGAGTAGGAGGTGGAGTTGGTGAGTGTTGTATCACAAAATATTCGATGATGCTTTTTGCTGATTTCTTGAAGAGAGGAGTAACCAAAAATTTTGAGAAAGTTGTCATTGGCATTGGTGATTAGACCTGTGGGGTCAAACTCTATCATCGCCCATCCCGTGTCAATAGCAGATTTCATCCAGTTGCTTTCTAGCCGAGTAGTGACCATTTCGCTGATCTCGACTGCTACCTTTATTATTTTTTCGACTTTTCCATCTTGATCAAAAACAGGAGTGTATGAGGCCTGTAGCCAAACTAGTTCCCCTGTTTTTTTTGTACGGACAAATTCCCCTGAATTCGATTGTCCTGCAGCCAGATTGTTCCAAAACTGTTTGTAATCGACTGAAGAGGTATACTCACGAACGCAAAACATCTTGTGATGCTTTCCTACCACTTCGTCTAAAGAGTAGCCGAGGGTCTGCAAAAAATTGGCGTTGGCATCCAAAATGACACCTGAAGGAGCAAATTCAATAAATGCCCAAGATGTGTCAATGGCTTGTTTGAGGTAGTTGGTATGAGTGGATTTTTTTTGGGTTAATCCGAACATAAACGGTGCTGTGTTTTGAGTTAGTTAGAATGAGAGTATTGGGATATGGTAGTGGGACTGAATCAGCAAATTGTTATTTGTGAGTCAACTACAGCAGGATAAAAGAAAGGTGGAGGAGGGGGGTGGTTTATATATTTCTCTTGAGAGGATTCAATCTATTCTTGTATTCGAATCACATGCTTGTGAATACAAAATGGTTGTATAAGATTTCAAAATTGCTTTAAAATAAGTCTAACACGAGGCTAAGGTAGTGATACTGTTTGGATTATCGAAAGATGATACTTAGAAATATCAACAAGTGTTTATTTATTGTCTTGTTGTTCTTGGTAGAAGACTGATTGTAGAATGCCCTCTTGTACCCTTGCTGTTTTATAAGCATGTTTTTTTAATGTTAAATAGCATAAAATAATATGACATCCTTTTCGATTTTGTTTGTTGCAAACTTGCCTTTTGGTTAATTTCAAACTCGACATTTTATAAAACCGACATGAACAACATCAGAAAAATAGGAGCACTCAGTCTACTCCTGAGTCTCACGATACTCCATGCCCTTCAGGCACAGGACAAGGAAGAAAACAGCGATTTGGGTCTATCCATCAGTGCTTTTGTGGATGCATATTATGCTTATGATTTTGATCGACCGACACAAGGTTATCGTCAGTCGTTTTTCTACAACCACAACCGTCACAACGAATTCAACATCAATCTCGCCCTGATCCGAATGGCGGTAGAGAATGATCGCTACCATGCCGTGGTGACATTGCAGGGAGGCACCTATGCGCAGGACAATTACAGTCCAGAGCAAGACCTGCTCCAGCATCTACACGAGGCATACGCAGGCGTAGCTCTCAACGCATCGGGTAGTCTCTGGCTTGATGCAGGGGTGTTTGCTTCCAACTTGGGGTTCGAAAGTGCCGTATCGATGGACAATTATACATTAACTCGCTCTTTGGTTGCGGAGGAATCTCCTTACTTCCTCTCTGGGGCAAAGTTGACCTACACTCCCTCGGATCAGTGGCTTTTCATGGCGCTCGTCTCCAACGGGTGGCAGCACATCCAGCGTGTCGATGGCAACAGTCTGCCGGCATTTGGTTCACAGATACAGTATATGCCCAATGACAACATTCTCCTCAATTGGAGCACCTTCATCGGGTCGGACGATCCAGACGCGACCCGACGCATGCGCTACTTCAACGACATCTTCGGGACATTCAAACTATCCGACAAACTAGACCTCATCGCGGGCGTAGATGTGGGATGGCAGCAGACCGCCAAAGAGAGTTCTACTTACGACAGTTGGATCGCTCCGGTAGCGATTTTGCACTACCAGATCGATGACCAGTGGGGCACGGCTGTGCGTGGAGAGTACTTCAACGATGCACAGCAGATTGCTGTGTCGACAGACAGCGGTCTGGGGTTCAAGACCACCAGCGTCTCTTGGAATCTCGACTACCAGCCTGACCAGAAAGTCATGTGTCGTGTAGAAGGCCGATACTTCAGTAGCCCAAATGACATCTTCAACAACGGCGAGGTACTCTCTGACAGCAACTTTTTTATCACCGCTTCGCTAGCCGTCAAACTCAACAAGGATTTCTAAGCATTCAAATGTGATGGGAGTATTGAGACACAGGATTTTGGACTAAATATGACGTGGATGCGCTACTTTATGTAGAGCGAAGTGTTTGGCCATCGAGTGTCTGGGAGCGGCCATGCGGAGGCATTTTATTTATGGTTCTTATCGTTTAAAGCACTTTAGCTTTTGTCTCGATCAATAGATGATGTTGATTTGTTTGCTTGTTTTTTGATAAAATATCGAGTGTATTCTTTTGTTCTTATAGACAACATCGATATCATGATCGAAAAAAGCATTTTGAATCGGAGGCATGGCCAGTGCTGAAGGTTGACATTTACATAAAATTCCAAAAACTAAATTTTATGTATATGAAAAAGATGATAGCCTTCTGCTCGCTTCTTGCCTTGGTGGCTTTATTGCCAGCCTGCCAAGAGAAAGCAGGACATGAAACTGCGGATGCCGACGGCAATTCGGGCGCTACCCGAAAGAGCAAGTCGAATATGAATGCGACTAGCAACAGTGAGTGGTGGCCCAACCAACTCAACCTAAGTATCCTTCGCCAGCATTCTACTTTGTCCAACCCAATGGGCGAAGAGTTTGACTACATCGAGGAGTTCAATAGCCTGGATTACGAAGCACTGAAAGAAGACATTCGAGTAGTATTGACGGATTCTCAAGATTGGTGGCCTGCCGATTTTGGGCACTATGGCGGCTTGTTTATCCGTATGGCGTGGCATAGTGCTGGGACCTATCGCTCAGCTGATGGGCGCGGAGGCTCACGCTCTGGTCAGCAACGATTCGCTCCGCTCAATAGCTGGCCGGACAATGCCAACTTGGACAAAGCGAGACGGCTCATCTGGCCGATCAAACAGAAGTATGGCAATAAAATCTCATGGGCAGATTTGATGGTCTTGACGGGCAACGTCGCACTAGAGGACATGGGATTTGAGACTTTCGGTTATGCTGGAGGTAGAGAAGATACATGGGAGCCAGAGCTAGATGTGTACTGGGGAGCAGAGAAGACATGGTTGTCTGATGACAAAAGATATACTGGAGACCGTGAACTAGAAGATCCATTAGCAGCTGTGCAAATGGGGTTGATCTATGTGAACCCAGAAGGCCCGAACGGCAACCCTGATCCGCTATTGGCGGCAGAGGATATCCGTGCAACATTTGGCCGCATGGGGATGAACAACGAAGAGACTGTTGCGCTGATCGCAGGAGGACACACCCTCGGCAAAGCGCACGGAGCAGGGCCTGCTACGCATGTAGGCGATGACCCAGAATCCGCAGCTATCGAAGAGCAAGGGTTCGGATGGAAAAGCGATTACAAATCAGGAAAAGGAGCAGATGCGATTACTTCCGGACTGGAAGTGACATGGACCTCTACTCCTACGAGATGGAGTCATTTGTTCTTCTTCAATCTATTCGAAAACGAATGGGAATTGACCAAAAGCCCTGCAGGTGCTCACCAGTGGGTCGCCAAAGACCCTAAGATGCTGGTGCCAGACGCATTTGATTCGGAGAAGAAGCACAAGCCTACGATGTTCACGACAGATTTGTCTTTGAGGTTTGATCCGACATTCGAAAAGATCGCGAGAGGGTTTTACGAAAACCCAGAAACATTCAACGAGGCTTTTGCACGTGCGTGGTTCAAATTGACGCACAGAGACATGGGACCAAAGACAACGTACTTGGGACCTGAAGCACCAGAGGAAGATTTGATTTGGCAAGACCCAATTCCAGCGGTAGATCACGCATTGATCTCTAGCACAGATATCTCTAGTTTGAAATCGACAATTCTCAAATCTGATTTGTCTATCCAAGAATTGGTCACCACGGCATGGGCATCTGCCTCTACCTATCGTGAGTCAGACAGACGTGGAGGAGCCAATGGCGCTAGAGTCCGTCTTGCACCGCAGAAGGATTGGGAAGTGAACAATCCGGCACAGTTGGCCAAAGTACTCACAGTATATGAGCAGATCCAAAGCGATTTCAACGCCAAGTCGGGTGCAAAGAAAGTGTCTATTGCTGATTTGATTGTCCTCGGAGGTACGGTTGGGGTCGAACAGGCTGCTGCCAATGCAGGCTATGCCGTGAAAGTCCCCTTCGTAGCGGGACGTATGGATGCGACCCAGGAGCAAACGGACGTGGAGTCTTTTGGATTGCTAGAGCCGATGGCAGATGGGTTCAGAAACTACCTAAAGACGAGATACAAGATCCCAACGGAAGAACTGTTGATTGACAAGGCGCAATTGCTGACACTAAGTGCACCAGAGATGACTGTTTTGGTAGGAGGTATGCGCTCTATGGGTGCTAATTATGACGGGTCGTCAGACGGAGTCTTTACAGACAATACGGATGCACTGAGTAATGACTTCTTCGTCAATCTACTCGATATGAGTACCGCATGGAAAACTACCTCAGATACCCAAGAGGAGTTTGAAGGCTTGGACAGAAAGACAGGGGAAGCGAAGTACACCGCAACCCGTGCAGATTTGATTTTCGGATCCAATTCCGAACTGAGAGCTTTGGCAGAAGTCTATGCACAAGCAGATTCGAAAGAGAAATTCGTGAATGATTTTGTGGCAGCATGGGACAAAGTGATGAACTTGGACAGGTTCGACCTGACCTACCCAGAGCACTAAGATAGCAGAGTCCTATCCAAGATAAAGACGCACCGTAGGCCGATGGCTTACGGTGCGTTTGTTTTATAAGTATAGGCTACCCTATCCTACGATTCGTTAGACGATCTACCTCCCTCATGAATAATTATATATTTTGAGGTGTGTTGAATGGATAAAATGCAAAGTGTCTTGTATACAGGGATTTATCCCCTAGATTTATAGAATAATCAACTTTAGAAAGCATGAAAAGAATAATTTATTCCCTCCTCATTACAGTATGTTCCATGACTTTGGCTGGCTGTATTTCTGGCGAAGGCGATCCCGGTCCAGCTGGTGAGGATGGTTCAGATGGTCGAAACGGTATCGACGGTCGTGACGGTGTAGACGGTCAAAATGGGGTAGGCTTTGATGAATTGACGAAGTTTGGGGATGTGAAAATATACTTGGAAGGGATTCGTCCAGATGATGAGGCCTTTCAGGACACCTCATCTTTCAAGTTTCTACCCATAGACAGGATGGGAGAGTTCAATGTCGTCACCAAGGGGCCTGAACTTTATTTTTTCGAATTGAGGCGATTCCTTAGTGCACCAGATGACGTGTACCAAAGTTCCTATGTAGATCTGAATTTCACATTGACCGTAGCGGACCCTCCTGCTTTTGATACTTTGTCATCTATTAGGATTTACAAAAACGTAGTGACGCATGATTTGAAGGTGTTTGAAATTTATGATCAATTTATGCAGACGAATGATTTACAAAATGACATCCTCAACTTGTCTACCAGTGACCTAAGTTATGATGAGTCGACAGGTCAGGTTATGTTTAAGTTTTCCTTTGAGGTCGAAGAAGACAACAATTCTACAGGGAGTGGTCTCAAGGTTTCAGGTGAGGTGGATGCCATTGTCTTCGAGAATATCGGAAGTATAGAACGCTACGAGTAAAGTAGACCTTGGGCAATTGTATCATAGAGATAGGATGAGTGTTATGAAGACGATTGAGGGTTTCTTTTCTGGTAAGTTTGTGTGGCTTGTTTTTTTGTTGTTTCTTGAACTGAATCAATAAAATCAATCATGACCAAGAAACTGTTAATAAGCGTAGTGTTTTGCTTAAGCCTTGTTGGCTTTTCCTCATGTGGGGATGAAGAGCTAGAAGTGATCCCTTCCACTGGAGAACAAGAAGTGGTAGATGTCGCATATCGTCCAGGGAATTCCCAATTCCTTTTTAAATAATCAAAAGAGAGTAGCTGATAGGGCTGCTCTCTTTTTGCTCAAATAACCTGATACGAAACGAAGGTTTAAAACCACTCCTTGAGCATATGGATGTAGTTGAACAACTGCAAAACACCAAAGGCGAGGGTAAGGAGGGTTACAATAGACCACAGTTTAGAACCGCTTCGATTTTCTTTTGCGACAAGCGTACTCATGAGGAAATAGAGGCCTCCGCCTAGCATGGGTACGAAGTACAGTAGACTCTGTCCTTCACCAAAAAACTGAGCGAAAGTAAGCCCCTCCCCAAAGAATTTTGCTGTGATCCAGTGCAGGCCAAAAAGTAGCATCTGAAAAATCAATGCGGCGAATATAGGAATGGCATGTTGCTCTTGGGTTGGTTGCTCTCCGTCCGCTTCTTGTTTTTGGGTTTCTTTGGCGAAAAGCAGGAGCTGCAACGGCATGAAGGCATGTCCTACAAAGCCCAACCAAAAATAGCGTGAACTGACATGGGGTGCGGAGATGTCGATGGAGAAAGAAAAAAGGTCAGAGACATTGATAGCTATCAGGGCGAGAGAGGTTACGGTGATCATTGGAAAGAAAATAAAGCCCATGATGTTGCCCTCCATGCCTGAAAAATAGGTCTTGAGTGTCGCTATCGTCACGCACCACCCGATGATTGACAACCACCAGTATTTGGGCTGGTAGGCATGCCAGAGGTCAAAATCAGTAGAAAGGGCATGTCCTGCCCCATAACTGATCCCAAGTACGGAGACAGTGTATAGGATCATGTAAACGGCATAGGGCTTTACTTTGAGCTTGCTGGTGTTGGTGCCGTCAGGGATGAAATAGGCCGGGCCCGAAAAGCAAATGAAGAAAAGAATCAAGCCAAAGGGGCTTAGCAGGATGTTGACCAGGGCTATCGCTACTTCTATCATATATATATGAGTATGGTCGAGCCAGCATAAAACGGAGGATAACTTGTGCTCCGCGGTATGATTTTGTCCGAAAGGACAAACTCGACATTGTCTAAATCTAAAATGTTAAATTATTTGCCCGCTGGCTCAGCTCTTCATCATAAACCATTTGGCGAGAGTTTTGTAATTGACTTTGGTGCCGTGCATGAAGATACCGACTCGGTAGATTCTACTGGCTAGCCATGTCGTAAAGATAAACCCAGCGATCATAGAGATCATAGATAGGCCAATCTGCCATACAGGGACATCAAAGGGTATACGCATCATCATGATCACAGGCGAAGTAAAGGGAATTAGCGAAAGCCAAAAAGCCATTGTACCGTGTGGGTCATTGATCACCGCAGAGAGTACGACTACCGAAAAGATAAGAGGAATTGTCACGGGAAACATGAATTGTTGTGAATCAGCGTCACTGTCGACAGCCGACCCGATTGCGGCAAACAGCGCTCCGTAAAATAAATAGCCCGCAATGAAATAGAAAACGAAACAGCCAATCACAAGGGGTAGATTGATCTGACCGACGGCATTCATCGATTTTTGCATGACCTCCTGAGCTTGCGAATTGTTGGACTGCATCATGGGTGACTGGTTGGCTTCTGATAAACTCTCCATCTGCGCTGGTGTCATGTCACTGGTGAGTACGGCACTGACGCCGGAGACAATGGCACTAGAAAGTGCGACCCATAGGAGAAACTGCGTGAGACCGACACTGCCTACGCCGATGATCTTGCCCATCATCAAGTGGAATGGTTTGACAGATGCAATGATCACCTCAATGATGCGATTGGTTTTTTCTTCGATCACACCCCGCATGATTTGTGCTCCATAGAGGAAGATGAAGAAGTAGATCAAGAAGGCTCCCAAATACCCCACAGCAGTCGCTGCTCCTGTACTACTCTCGCTCTCGGCACCTGACTCGGACAGGTTGACGGTCTGTACAGGTACGTGGGCTTTCAAGCCATCGAGGAACTCCTGGTTGAGTCCAGAGTTGATCAATTTGATGTTTTCGATACGGTCTCGGAGTTTCTTTTCTAGATTGCCTTGGAGTCCGATACCAGGGTTTTGTGTCGAATAGAATTTGACTCCATAAGGAGTCTCGACTGTCATATCTGGGATATAGAGCAGTCCAAAGACCTCATTGTAGTTGAGGGCTGCCTTGGCGTCTTCTAGGTTTGATGAGATGTAGACATAGGTAGTTTCGTCATCACTTTTAAACTCCTCTCCGAAGAGTCCAGACTCGTCCAATACTTCGATGACCTTGTGGTCTGCGTCACGTGTGGCTAGCCATATTGGCACGACGAACAACCCCGAAAATAGCAGAGGACCTAGGATTGTCATGATGACGAATGATTTCTTTTTGACGCGAGAGATGTACTCTCTTTTGATGATGAGGAGTATTTTATTCATGATTGGCAGGCTTTACAGTAGAGATGAAGATGTCGTTGATCGAGGGGATTTTTTCGTTGAGTGAGATCAGCGCATTGTCCTTCATGACCAAGGAGGCGAGCTCGTTGATGCTGAGTCCTCCCGAGAGCTTGACTTCTGTGCGGGTTGTATCGCCTACGGTCGTGTTGGTGAGGACTTCTACGTTTTCCATAGGGCTCATGCCTGTGCCTAGGTACTCCAGTTCGAAGATGTTGTCTCGGTATTGGTTTTTGATGTCTTCCTTGGATCCAGAGAGAATCACTTTTGCATGATGGATCAGGGCGATATCGTCACAGAGTTCTTCGACAGATTCCATACGGTGAGTCGAGAAAATCACCGTGGTGCCCTTCTCTCTGAGTTCGAGGATTTCGTCTTTGATGAGATTGGCATTGACTGGGTCAAAGCCCGAAAAGGGTTCGTCTAGGATGATCAGCGAAGGCTCATGCACAACAGTTGCAATGAACTGGATTTTTTGTTGCATGCCTTTGGATAGGTCTTCGATGGTTTTGTTGACCCAGGAGTTGATCTCCAATTTTTTGAGCCAATATTTGATTTTGCTGAGAGCTTCGGACTTTTCCATTCCCTTGAGCTGCGCAAGGTAGAGGAGCTGCTCTCCTACTTTCATTTTTTTGTAGAGCCCCCGTTCTTCGGGTAAGTAACCGATTTTTCGGATGTGGGCGGGCTCTAGTTTGGCTCCCTTGAAGAGGACCTCCCCTGCGTCGGGCATGATGATCTGAGTGATGATCCGGATGAGGGTGGTTTTGCCCGCTCCATTGGGTCCTAGCAATCCGAATATGCTGTTTTCGGGAATTTCGAATGAAATCTCCTCTATGGCCTGATGGTTGCCATAGGATTTAGAGATGTTGCGGATATCTATTAAGTTCAAGTCAAGTGAATTAAGTAATACATGGAATTAGTATCGATTCACTCGAATTTATTACATCATGAGGGATTTATTGGTCTAAGACGGGCTTAAAAATCTGCAACAAAAATTTCTGTTCGAGGATTCTGGTTTATTTGATGTATTCGAAGGTGATGTTGCCAAGTGCTACATCGATGACAAACTCCATGAGGTTGTCTGCATCGGCAGAATAGGCTTTGTTGACGTAGACATCTTTTTCAATTTGCTCAAAGCCTTGCTCGAGAGAGTACTTACATAGGGGGGAGCTTTTGAAATGAATGATGGCGGGAAATTCGGACTCGGGGATCAAGATTTTGAGAGTGCCGGCTCCTACACTAGCATTGACTTTGCACTTTTGTGTCATGCCCTTGCCAAAATCCAGGACTGCTGTTCCAAACCCGACCTCTGCGATGACGTTTTTGGCTTGAGCCAAGTGCATTTTTTGTGCGACGAGTGTGCCTAGGTCTACAGCGACCGAAAAAGTATCCATCAGACAGCGGTTTCGCTTGCCTTCGTCGTATTTGATGTTGACGTCTGCGCTGCCTGATTCGATCTTGAAATTGGCCACAGCCACATCCGAAAGGTTGATGTAGCTGTCTCCTACACCATAGGTGAGTTTGAGGTTGTATATTTTTTGATCTGTCAAGTAGACTTTCCAAAAGTCTTTTTCTTCACGATTGTCATCATTGCCAAAGACGTTGTAGGTTATGGCATGACTAAGTCCTTTTTTGTTGTAGTCTTCGAGCTCGAGAGTGACGTAATTGGTGGATTGACGAACGGTGGTATTGAAGGTAGGGTTGACTTCTGAGAAAGAAGGGTTGCCGTAGATGGTGAGGGGGTCGTGGTGATGGGAGGGTTTGACAAAGCATGTGCCGGAGGTTGCTTTCATCGAAAAGTCAACCGTATCGTAGGAGACGTTATTCTTGACAGTGTAAAACTTTTTCAGTTGACAATGTCCCTCCAATCCACATATACATGCTGCCAAAGCAACCAATAGAATCCTTAACATGAGTGTACGTACGGGAAACAGAACTTTCTGGTTTGATTCAAACCTCGAAAATATAACGAAAGGACTAGAATCAAAAATTCTAGTCCTTTTCCATACTCTCTTGACGGGATGCTTTGTTAAAAGAATTCCTTGATTTTTTCGAAGAAGCCTTTGTCTGTTTTAGATGGATTGGGAGCGAAGTTGTCCGATTCACGCATGCTTTCGAGTTTTTCGCGCTCGTCTGCGGTGAGGGTTTTAGGAGTCCATACATTGACATGTATCAACTGGTCACCTTTGCCGTATCCGTTGAGGTCCTTTATCCCTTTGCCTCTCAATCGTAGGATCTTTCCACTTTGGGTTCCCGAATCGATTTTAATTTTGACTTTGCCATCTATGGTAGGTACCTCGATCGAAGTGCCCAACACTGCATCTACAAAGCTGATGTAGAGATCGTAGACGATGTTATTGCCGTCACGTTTGAGGATTTCCTCTTCTTTTTCTTCTACGACGATCAATAGATCACCAGGCACACCGCCACCTGGGGCTTCATTTCCTTTACCGGACATGGAGAGCTGCATCCCTTCTACTACGCCAGCGGGGATTTTGACTGAGATGACTTCTTCTTTGTAGGTCAACCCTGAGCTATCTACTCCTGGAGGCTTCTTGTCGATGGTTTGGCCTGCACCGTTACACGACGGACAGGTTGATGCAGAGACCATCTGACCCAGCATGGTATTGACTACTTTTTGAACTTGCCCCGAGCCCTGACATTGTGGACAAGTACGAAAGGTTACCCCATCGGCAGCCACCAATCGGTTTACTTTGATTTTCTTTTCTACACCATGTGCAATATCCTCGAGGGACAATTTGAGTTTGATGCGTAGGTTGGTGCCTTTGCGTCTGCGCTGACGACCACCGCCACCGCCTCCAAAGAAGCTCTCAAAACCGCCACCACCTCCGCCACCGAAGATGTCACCAAACTGGGAGAAGATGTCATCCATTGACATTCCTCCGCCACCGAAACCTCCGCCACCGGATGCTCCGCCCATGCCGGCGTGACCGAACTGATCGTAGCGTTGTTTTTTGTTTGCATCGCTGAGCACCTCATAGGCCTCTGCGGCTTCTTTGAACTTCTCTTCAGCCTCTTTGTCATCTGGATTTTTGTCCGGATGAAACTTGATGGCCATTTTGCGATAGGCCTTCTTGATTTCTTCGGGAGTAGCTGATTTGCTCAGTCCCAGTATTTCGTAATAATCTCTTTTTGCCATGTTATGCTCCTGTTACAACTTTGGCAAATCGAATCACTTTTTCGCCGAGGGTGTAGCCCTTTTCGACGACATCTACGATTTTGCCTTTCAATTCTTCGGTAGGGGCTGGTATTTGAGTGATCGCTTCGTGTTTTTCAAGGTCAAACTCACTGCCTGCTTCGGCCTCTATGACCTTGATCCCTTTGGCTTCCAATATGCCTTTGAATTTGGTCGAGATCAAATCCACGCCTTCTTTGACAGATTTGAGGTCTGCATCTTCGGTCATTGATTTTTCGGCTCTTTCGAAATCATCTATCACCGGTAGCATGGCTTGTAGCAAGCTTTCGTTGGCAGTACTGATCAAGTCCAACTTCTCTTTTGAAGTCCTTCTTCTGAAGTTCTCAAATTCTGAATACAATCTCAAGTACTTGTCTTGGGATTCTTTCAACTCTGCTTTCAATTTGTCCTCGGTAGAGAGCTCAGGTTGTTCCTCTACTTTTTCCTCTGGTGCTTCGGTGGTTTCTTCCACTTGATCTAGCACTTCTTCTTTTATGTCTTGAGACTTTTTGTCTGCTTTTTTTTCGCCTTTTGCCATTTGTGTCAAAAATTAAATGCTCACATATCCAGTCAATTACTTTGCCAATGTGATTTTCGTGTCAATATGTCTTGGTTTGAAGCACATAAGGAGTCAAACCGTCCATTCGTCAGTTGTGTCAGTTGAGTTTTTCCCAAAGCATGTCTTTGAGTTTGTCGAGGTTGAAATGTGCCACACTTGAGATGAATAAAGAGGGGATGTCCTTAGGAAGTTCTTTACTCATCATCTGCATCAAGTCTTCGTCTAGCATGTCGGATTTGGTGATGGCTAGTAGGCGTTCTTTGTCCAGTAGCTCTGGGTTGTACTTGGTGAGTTCACCGAGTAGTATTTCGTAATCTTTTTGGATGTCGTCTGAGTCTGCAGGAACCATGAAGAGCAGCATAGAATTGCGCTCGATGTGTCTCAGAAAGCGTATTCCGAGACCTTTGCCTTCTGAGGCTCCTTCGATGATCCCAGGGATATCTGCGATTACGAAGGATTTATTGTCTCGGTAGCCTACTACTCCGAGGTTGGGGACGAGGGTAGTGAAAGGGTAGTCTGCGATCTCAGGCTTGGCTGCTGACAGGACAGAGAGTAGTGTCGATTTTCCTGCATTAGGGAAGCCGACTAGTCCGATGTCTGCGAGTACTTTGAGCTCCAGGACGACCCAATGTTCTTGCCCATCCTCACCGGGTTGGGCGTAGTAGGGGATTTGATTGGTAGCGGTTTTGAAGTTGTCATTGCCTAGTCCTCCACGGCCGCCAGGGGTTAGGATGATTTCTTGGCCATCTTCGAGCATCTCGGCTATGACCTCTCCGGTTTCTGCGTCTTTGGCTATGGTACCCAGAGGTACTTCGAGGATGACGTCTTGGCCTTCTGCTCCGGATCGCTTTCCTCCTTCGCCTGGGTTGCCATCTTCGGCGAGGACGTGTTTTTTGTATCGCAAGTGTAGCAAAGTCCACAGCTGTGTGTTGCCCCGCAAGATGACGTGTCCTCCACGGCCTCCATTGCCACCATCTGGGCCGCCTTTGGGGACGTGCTTTTCTCTACGGAAATGAACCGATCCTGCACCACCCTTTCCTGAGCGCGAACAGAATTTTACGTAATCAATGAAATTGGATGATGCCATGGGTTTATTTTAATAGACTATTGTGGTGCGTTGGCGCTGTTGTGTTGCCAATTGCAAAAGAACGTAAAAATGAGGGTTTAACAATACAAAAGGTTGTCCCAAAAGCATGAAGCTTCTGAGACAACCTTCGCATGTGTCTTTTGTCCGGGTGGATTAGAACTGATCTACTACTGTACGTATCTGGTTGAAGATCTCGTCGATGGATCCTACTCCATGGATTTTATTGAACTTACCTTGGCCTTCATAGAATTTGGCTACCGGTAGGGTTTCGTCTTTGTAGACCTTGATCCGGTTGTTGATCTTGTCCTCATTTTGGTCATCTGCCCTGCCAGACGTTTTGCCTCTGTCGAGGAGTCTTTTCTTAAGTTCGTCGTCTGGTACATCTAGTGCGACCATGCCGCTGATTGATGTTTCAAATTCGTTGAGCATCTGGTCTAGTGCCTCTGCCTGTGGGACGGTACGTGGAAATCCATCAAAGATGAAGCCTTTAGCTTCTGAAGTTGAGGCGATTTTGTCCTTGACCATGTCGATCACGACAGAATCAGGTACCAAATTGCCATCGTCCATGTATTTTTGAGCGAGTTTGCCCAAGTCAGTGCCTTCTCCCAAGTGTTTTCTAAATAGGTCTCCTGTCGAAAGGTGAGCCAAATTATATTGTGTAATGAGTTTTTCACTCTGGGTCCCTTTGCCCGCACCGGGAGGGCCGAATAATACGATGTTTAGCATGTTGTATCAGTATGTGCCTATAGGCTTCTATCAAAAAGGGGTCAAATATAATAAAAAAGGGATGGAGTAGACGATACGCACCATCTATGTATTCGTTGGGGTGGATAAAGAGGGTAAATTTGAGGAGTAGCACTCGTTGTTTGTCGAGCCCGAATAGACGAATACGTTCTGATTTAAAGCATTTGGTACAAGTCCTTGAACGTCCGTCCATGGCCGTTGTAGTCCATGCCATAGCCCACGACAAAATCATTGGGAATGGATTTGCCTATGTAGTCCACTGTGATGTCTTTGGTATACATGTCGGGTTTGTGAAAGAGAGTCAAAATTTTGACAGACTCAGTGCCTTCGTTTTCCAACGAAGAAATGATGTGCTCTAGTGTGTTGCCCGTATCGACAATGTCCTCCACGATCAAAACGTGTTTTTGATCTAGGTCTTCGTCCAGTCCGATGAGCTGTTTGACGTTGCCTGTGGATTCCTCTCCTGAGTAGGAAGCCAGTTTAAGAAAACTGATTTCGGGATCGATGGACATTTCTTGTACTAGATCTGACAGGAACATGAAGGAGCCGTTCAATATGCCGAGCAAGACGACCTCTTTGTTCGCATAATCTTGGCTTATCTGTTGTGCCAAGTCTCTGACTATCGACTGTATTTCCTCATTGGAGAGGTATTTCTTGAATTTCTTATCCTGAATCTGGACCATATCCTACTTGTTTTGTGGCTGCAATTTAAAGGTTCTCCATGAGATATTTGTACATATCGATCATCGCCTGTATGTCCTTTTTGTGAACTTTTTCGTCGGGCGAATGGACATGGTCCTCAGGTGCCCCGACGAAACACCAATCGATGGGGTAAGGGGAGGCTTGGATCTCTCTGCCATCACTGCCGCCGCTACGCTCCACTTCGATCTGATAGGGGATGTTGGATTGCTTAGCTAGCGAAAGGATACGGTCGATGTAGGAGCGGCGAGGGACACTCATGTCGCGCATAGATATGGCGACTCCTTGGCCGTGTTGTACCCCTTCGGTGACCCAAGTGATGTCTGAGATGAGTGCTTGCTTGACGCCAAAATGCTCATATATGTACTTGCACAAGAAGGGAACGCTGCCTCCGCCATGCTCTTCGCCACAGCTGAATACGATCAAGCCGTCTTCGAGAGTCTCTGCGACCTTGAGGACGTTGTAGATGCCAAGGCGGTTGTCGAGGTAGCAGGATTGGACATAGTTCTCTGTCTCTCTAAAGTCACACTTGAAGACCAGCTCTGTACCGGATTGTATTCCTCTACCAAAATCATAGAACAAGTAGCCGTCTTCTTCTTTGAGCCGACATTCGATGGGGCCCATGGCATCTTCGCCGACGAGTTCATAGCCCGTTTCGGCTTCTGGACTACCGATGGGGACGAGCTGGTTTTCATAGCGCACGGTGAACCCGATGGAGTCCATGTGAGCGAAAATAGCCGTTCGTGGTTTGCCAAATTTCAGGATGACACAATCCTGAAACGCCGAACCATGAATTACATCAGGGCGTGTCTTCCATTGAGCACTGTGGGATTCTACATACTCGATGAGGTAGTCTTTCATGGCGAGCTCATTGCCAGATGGCGCGAAGACCTCGCAGAGAGCTTGGAGCAACTCAAAATCTGTTTTATTCATAAATACCAATTCAGACCACAAAATTCATGGATTTTCGTAGATATCAAACAACAATCTTGTTTTACTTCGCAGGACTTATGATGGCGCAAATACTCAAATACCTCAGTGTCTACCTTGGCAGTACACTCAAAGTGATTTTCGGACCTGTACTGGGGATGAGTTATGGTTTTCATTTTTTGGTCACGGGGGCACTAACGACCCTTGGGATGATGACCAGCGTCTACATCGTCACCTATTTTGGGACACGTATTCGTCACCAGGCTCAATCCTACTTGACCCGAAAGAAGCGCAACATCTTCTCCAAGAAGTCGCGCCAGTATGTGCGGATTTGGCAAAAGTATGGTGTGCCTGGGATTGCTTTTATGACGCCACTTTTGTTTATGCCGATCGGTGGGGCACTCATTGCCAATGCCTTTGGAGGCAAAAAAGCAGACATCTTCAAGTATATGTGGATTTTTTGTACGTTTTGGTCGTTCTTTTTGGCATGGCTCGTTCAGTATGCGGGGCATTTGATTCCGTTTTTGGATCTGCCAGAAAAATGAATCTTATGTGTTTGAAAGCCTTGTCTTTTTTAGGCTAAAGTTGGCGGTGTGGAGAGTTTTGACAACAACTTTTTTCCAGTATCCGCCGACTTGCATTGGCTAGGTTGCTTACTTTTACCTCATGAGTAAACCTGAGAAGAAATTATTCCTGCTGGATGCCTATGCGCTGATCTATCGTGCCCATTTTGCGTTTAGCAAAAACCCGCGTATCAACTCAAAGGGAGTCAATACCAGTGCAGTTTTTGGCTTCATGAACTCTCTGTTGGAGATTTTGAAAAAGGAAAAACCTACTCACATTGGTGTTGCATTTGACACGAGTGCGCCGACCTTTCGCCACATTCAGTTTCCCGAATACAAGGCGCATCGCGAAGAGACGCCAGAGGATATCCGTACGGCCACTCCACTGATCAAGGACATACTCAAAGCCATGAATATTCCAATCCTGCTGATGGACGGATTTGAGGCGGATGACGTCATTGGTACGATTGCCAAGGCAGCTGCGCGCCAGGGTTTCGAAGTGTTCATGATGACACCTGACAAGGACTATGCGCAACTGGTAGAGGAGCATATCTATCTCTACAAGCCCGCCTATATGGGCAATGCCGTAGATGTACTCGGCATCCCCGAAGTACTTGCTAAGTTTGAGATAGATAACGTAGATCAGGTACGCGATGTGCTCGGACTAGAAGGAGACGCAGCAGACAACATTCCAGGCATCCCTGGGGTCGGAAAGAAAACCGCCATCAAATTCATCAAACAATACGGTTCGGTAGAGGGCTTACTCGAAAATACGGCAGACCTCAAAGGCAAGATGAAAGAAAAAGTCGAGGAGTTCGGTGCGCAAGGGGTATTGTCCAAGGAGCTTGCCACCATCAAAATCGACGTGCCTGTAGCCTTTGACGAAGAAGACCTCAAACACTGCGAACCCAACGAGGAGGCTGTCAAAAAGATATTTGAAGAACTGGAGTTTCGTACAATGCTCAAGCGGCTCTTCGGGGACGATGGACAATCGGCCCCTACACCTGCCACCACACCCAAAAAGAAAGCAGCTGCTGCTCCGACGGCACAGTTGGGGCTATTTGGTGCGGTGGACAGTAGTAATACAACCGACCCAGTAGCGGAGAGCTTGCCCGTCGAAAAGCAAGACATCACCACCATAGCACATGATTACCATCTCATCGATACGCCAGCCCTCAGAAAGTCACTCACGAAATACCTGTTGATGCAGGAGGAGTTTTGTTTTGACACAGAGACGACCAGTATCAACCCTGAAGAAGCCGAACTCGTGGGGATTGCTTTTGCCTATCAGGCCCATGAGGCATATTACGTGCCGTTCCCCGCGGATCAAAAAGAAGCACAAGCCATCGTAGAGGAGCTGCGCGAAGCACTAGAGTCTGAATCCATCGTCAAGATCGGACAAAACCTCAAGTACGACATTCAGGTGATGAAGAACTACGGTGTGGAGGTCAAGGGAAAATTGTTTGACACCCTACTCGCTCACTATCTCATCGACCCAGACTCTCGACACAAGATGGACGTGCTGGCGGAGAACTATCTAAATTATACCTGTATCCCGATCGAGGCACTGATAGGGAAAGGCAAGTCACAGCTCAACATGCGCGACATTCCTGTCGAGCAAGTCGTAGACTATGCGGCAGAGGATGCTGATATCACACTGCAACTCAGACAAATACTCGGAGCAGACATAGAAGCGCAAAATTTGGGCAAACTGCTGCATGAGGTCGAAGAACCACTCAGTATTGTGCTTGCAGACATGGAATATGCAGGTGTCAAGATCGATACTGAAGTACTCGGCGGGATGTCCAAGGATCTCAACGAACTCAGCATCACTGCGCAAGACAAGATTTTTGAGTTGGCGGGGCAGGAGTTCAACATTAACTCTCCCAAGCAGATGGGCGAAGTATTGTTTGAGAAAATGAAATTGGTCGAGAAACCCAAGAAGACCAAGACAGGACAGTATGCAACTGGAGAAGAAATCCTCTCCAAACTCGCCAGCGAACATGAGATCGCCGAGCGCATTTTGGAGTTTAGAGAATACCAAAAACTCAAATCCACCTACGTGGATGCATTGCCACTGCTGATCAGCAAAAAGGATGGCCTGATCCATACAGACTACCGCCAAGCGGTCGCAGCGACGGGTCGTCTTAGCTCCAACAATCCCAACCTGCAGAACATCCCGATCCGAACGACCAAGGGCAAAGAAATCCGCAAGGCATTTGTACCGAGGAGCAAGGACTACAAAATCTTCGCAGCGGATTACTCACAGATCGAGTTGCGTATCATTGCGGCATTCGCCAAAGACGAAAGTATGATCGATGCGTTCAAAAACGGTCGAGACATCCATGCGACGACTGCCTCCAAGGTATTCAAAGTACCAATGGAGGAGATGACACCCGACGTACGCCGCAAGGCCAAGGAGATCAACTTCGGCCTGATCTACGGCATCTCTGCGTTTGGGCTATCCCAAAACATAGGCATCAGTCGTACAGAAGCTGCGGAGATCATCGATGCGTACTTCACGGAGTTTCCAGGGATCAAGCGTTACATGGACGATACCGTCAACCAGGCCAAGGAACACGAGTATGTCGAGACGATCATGGGGCGTAGACGCTACCTAAGAGACATCAACTCTCGCAATGCTACAGTGCGCGGCTATGCCGAGCGAAACGCCATCAATGCCCCGATACAAGGGAGCGCGGCAGACATCATCAAGGTCGCAATGATCAACATCCACGATTGGATGAAAAAAGAAAAACTCAAGTCCAAGATGACCATGCAGGTACATGATGAATTGGTCTTCGATGCGCACGTCGACGAGCTCGATCTGCTCAAAACCAAAGTGGAGGAGTTCATGAAAAACGCCATCCAACTGGACGTCCCGATGGAGATCGGGATGGGGGTGGGTGACAACTGGCTAGAAGCGCATTAAGAGGATGTAAACGCCCTGCTTGCATTCTTAGAATAGTTCAATACCGTTAGGGGTTGAAAGAAGAGTTAGAAGGAATGAAAGCTAATAACCAGTGGTTTAGGGATGAAGTAGGGGATGTTCCTAAATGTTGTTTCAAGCAACTTTTTCTTATGTATAGGTAAATCACCTAGCCCTATAAAAGAAAAAATGAATTGATCGCACCAAAACGGTCATTCATCTAAATTGTCTCTTTTTTTTACAATTTTTGAATCTATTTTGCACATCCAGCCCGTAAGTATGATGGTGAGTTCAGAAAGACTTACAATATAGCATTTAGAGAATCAAGATGAGAAAAATTATAGCGACAGCAATTTTGCTGATTTCAGCGATTTATGTGGGGTATGCAGGTAGCATTGCATCTGTTCAGAGTGGCGATTGGAACGATCCAGCTACTTGGGGAGGTGCAGTGCCAGGAACAGGAGATGATGTCACCGTCTCACATGATGTGACGATTAACTCTAGTCTTGTTGTGAACTCCTTAACGTTTGGACAGGCATATTACCCTAATCCTGACATAGGAACTTTAGTGATTGGGTCAAATAGTATTGTTACGGTTACGACTGGGGAAACGAACCTGAATCGAAGTGGGAATGTGCTTACAGTTGAAGAAGGTTCTTCATTGGTTAAAACTAGTGGTGACTTTAAAGTATCAGCACAAGCCACTGTGGCAATCAATGGCGGTGTAGAGGTTCAAAATGGGGACTTTACAGTTTCGGGAGGGAATAACTCTACCTTGATTGTCGCTGAAAGTGGATCTCTTGCTGTAAGTGGTGAATTTACTTATGCTCATAGTAATCAAACGATAGACATCTTAGGAAATGTTACAGTTGGTTCAATGAAAGCTAGTGGTGGAAGCGGAACAACTTTTAATATTGGTTCTACGGCTACCTTTACAATTACCAATGCCTTAACTATCACTACGACACAAAGCTTTTTAGTAAATGGTGATTTTAATATTGGGAGTGTTTCTGTGACAGGAGGTAGCCCGATTTTTGAAATCGGTGAGGGAGGATCAATGAATGTTTTTGGGAATTTTGATTTGGCTAGTTCTGGAGGATTGGATATAAGTGCTGGATCTGGAACGGTAAGTGTCGGTGGTGACATGAACATAGCTGGAGGGGCAAGTGCGAATGTAGATGGTACACTTGCCGTTGATGGAAATTTGAGCATTGAGAGTGATGGGAATCGAATTACAGGTTCAGGTAGTGTGTCTGCAACTACTGCAGATTGTCCTGGTGATGACTGTGGAATTGGGGACGAAGATGAAGTAACTTCAGCACCTGCCCCTGCGCCTGAACCAGAAGACCCATCTCTGCCTGTCGAGCTTATGTCATTTGTCCTTTCTGCAGATCAGAACAGCGTATCTATCACTTGGGAGACAGCGACTGAAATCAACAACGACCGTTTCAATGTGTATCGTTCGGACGATGGCGAAGATTTTGAGTTGATCTATACGGTAGATGGGCACGGGACGACCAACGACATACAGCGCTATGGTTATACGGATTACCCAGGCTTGTCGGGAGTCTATTTCTATCAGTTGGAGCAGGTGGATTATGATGGGAAAAACGAATTTTTCAATGTCAAGCAGGTTGCTTTTGGGACAGCAAGTCAGACACAAAATCTCACGATATACCCTGTGCCACTTTCGGCCAATGAGGATTTTTATGTGAGCTACCCAGAAACCAATGAAGTGGTCACTGCTAAAATCTATGACCTTTCTGGGAGTCTCAGCCTTGCGCTCACAGCGGAGCGCCAACAAAACCGAATTCGATTCATGAGTGCTGAGCTGGGCTTACAATCGGGGATCTACATCGTACAGATCCAAGTTGGACAGAATATTACAACCCAAAAAATCAGATTGCAATAACAACAACAAACTGATTGTAGTAAAAAGCCCACGGTGATGAGAGGTCACCGTGGGCTTTTTCTTTTTTATGGCGCAACTTGGAAGTAGTGTTATTTTCCTTTGGAGTTGCCGAGTAGTTGCTTTGCCATCGCAGCACCAATCAATGATTCGAGCGGAGTCCCTCCACCGTCTCCTCCTCCAGTAATCATGGTCTGCGGGAATTGGATGTTGGCGATTTCTTTCGCTACCCCTACAGAGGTTTTGTATTGCCATTCGGCTTTTTCTTGTGGCGTCAGTCCTGCAGAGACCAACTTGGCATTTTCATAGGCCATGGCTTCTGCTGCGACTTTTCTTTGCTGTGATTTCAATCGTTCGGTTTCCAGTGCGATAGCGGCCAGTTCCTTGTTGGTTTTTTCCTGTTTTAGCTTCGTTTCGATGGCGATGAGTTGTTTGACTTGCTCTTTTTCTTGCGTGACACGCTCGGCAGCTTTGTCTCGTTCTCCCTCTGCGATGATTCGCTGTTGTGAGGATTTGGCTGTTTCTATTTTTTGCTGTTCGAGTTGTCTTTTGGCAGATTCGTCACGTTGTGCTTCGAGCCTTTTCTTGAAGGTACTTTCTAGTACCACATCGTCGACGATCACCTGCGATACGATGATATTGTTTTCGGTGATTTCATGAGAGATCCTTTTGGGGACCCCATTGATCAAAATTTTGTTTACGGTGTAGGAAGTCTGAATTTCCTTGATCATACGGTCTCCTTCATTTTGGATGTCTAGATAAATAGTGTCTCTGTTTTCGAGTTTTTCTACGGCGTAGGCACCGTCTTTGAGTTGTTCGTCTAGTGTCTGCCGAAAGCTCTGTGCCTCTCCCGAAATGTAATCTTGCGCCGCAAACATGTAGCCCGTGTTGTTGGTTTGTTCGCGTACCGTTGGCACCAGAGTGTTGTTGACTAGGTTTGACATGCTTCTAAACTTGATGGCCAAGGTTTCAAAGCTTTTTTCGTCCAAAGGCAACTGGAATCGACATGAAATGTAGACAGTCGCTGTGACTTGATCGATGAATCGGATCGGAATAGGAGACATGGCGCCTTCGATATCTTGATTTTTTCTGCCGTCATCTATGACCTTCACATCGATGTATTTCTGCCAAGGAGTGATTTTGGCAAAGCCTCTGAATTTGATGCCCTGGGTGGTCACCACACTAGTGCTTCCGGTAGGGTATACCAAAAAGTACTGCTCTGTAGCGTCTGCCCAAAAAAACAAGTAGGGAGTCAAAGCAATGAATAATCCTATTGCTGCTATGGCTGCTGCGAGACGCTGCGAAAACATCAGCAAAAATGGAGGGGCTTTGGCGCGAACTTTTTGGTCTCCTTCAAAGATGTTTTCTTCGGATAGTTGGGGTCTCAGGAAGTAGAAGATTGTACCTACGAGAAATAGAATAATGCCAATTATAATCATGGTTATGAGATTGGTTTGAAATAGTTTTTTTTAAATATATGTCAGAAAAATAATATGAACCAATTGGTGGGTTGATCAACTTCCGAGAGCGGTCAAAATTAGTCGCCGAGCCCCAGCGTGATCACGGTGCTCGCAGAGATAGATGCCTTGCCAGGTACCTAGGTTGAGTTGACCGTGAGAGATTGGTATTGAGACAGAGCTACCCATCAGTGATGCTTTGATGTGTGCTGGCATGTCGTCGTCCCCTTCGTAGTTGTGCAGGTAGTAGGGTTGATTTTCGGGGACCATGACGTTGATGTGTGATTCGAAATCATCCCGCACTGTCGGGTCCGCGTTTTCGTTGATGGTGAGACTGGCTGAAGTGTGCTGGATGAAGGCCTGGAAGATACCGATCTCGATGTTTCTAATTTCTGGAAACTGAGTCATGATTTCTTCAGTGACGAGGTGGAAACCTCTAGCGTGAGCGCGGAGACGGATTTCTTTTTGGAAGCTTTTCATGCTTCCAAATCTAATCCAACAAGGTTGAAATATCTTCCATCATGCGCTTGACTTCTAGGGGTAGTGTACCATTGTATACCCCACGGATCCTGCGCTGGTCATCGATGAGAACCAGCTTCTCGGTATGGAGAAAATCCTCTTCTGTCGTGACATTTTTGCCAAAACCCTCGTCTGCAAAATAGGAGTTGCGGGCAAGGTCGTAGGTCATGGTTTTGTCACCGGTCAGCAGGCGCCATTGGGGAGAGCGAATGGAGTTGAGTTCGGCATAGTCGTGCAAGCGTTGGACCGAATCCACCCAGGGCATCACGCTATGCGAGAGGATCATGATACGATCGTCTTGTCCGTATTGTTTTTGTAGTAGTTTGAGGTTTCGAGTCATTTTGGGGCAAACCCCAGGACATATCGAAAAGAAGAAATTGGCAACATAGATTTTCCCTTTGACACTTCGTTCACTGACTGTGTCTCCGTTTTGGTCTAGAAATGAAAATGGAGCGATCCTATGAATCTGCACGTACTCCTCGGTATTTTCTTCAACCCAAGTAGGGGTGAAAGTCTCTTCTACATAAAAAGGCAATTCGATTTCTGTATTGAGTCGCTTGGGAGAGGACTGACAAGCCCATACCGATAAGCAGATCATGAGGAGTGGGAGGTGTTTCATGGGCGTGTTTCGGTGGTGAGTACACCAGTGTATGGTTCGATGTTTTGGGTTTCACTATCTATTTTGGAGCACCTCTTGAGTCCAAGGAATCCATATTTTCTACCGTTTTCTCTTACGACGTAGTTGGATTTCATTTTGCCGTCAGGCCGCCATACGCGTTGTAGGCCTCTTTCTTTCCCGTCTAGGTAGTGGAGATCCATTTTTTGAGACCCATCGGCGTACCATTCTTGGTGGTGTCCTTGGCTAAATCCGTTTTCGAAAATATAGCGAAACTGAAGGGTTCCGTTTGGATAGTAGCCTCGGTGTATGCCGTGTTTTTCTCCCAAATGATAGGGCCGAGTATATAGGGTGTCTCCGCTGGGGTAGTAGCCAATCATAGTCCCTTCCATCTTTCCATTGAGGTAGGGAGATTTTTTTTTGAGGTTTCCGTTTCGGTCTTTTTCGATCGTATAGCCACTGTACAAACTGTCCTTCAGAAAACTGAAGCCCTGATGATCCATCGTAAGCTCATATGCCCAGACGTAGCGGTTTGGGATCTCTACGCGAGAGGGGGATATGGGGCCGCATGATACACATGCGGCGCATATTGTTCCTAATAGATATAAAACGTATTTCACTCGAACGGACGTTTCTTATTGAGTTTTGGTTCCTGCCACTCCATAGTAGCCGTCTCCATTGATCCACGGGTACTCCGTAGTGATATGGTAATGGTAGATCCCATTTGGGAAATCTACTGTGGCAGCATAGTGACCATGGTAGTCATCCAAATCATCATTGGTGATTTCTGCACCATTTTCGTGCGTGCCATATACAGGGAAGCCATCTAGGAGAAAACCCATGAAGGCATCGCTACCTTTGAGTTCAGTGAGCCATATTGGCTCGATGTGGTAGTGGTATTGATCTCCGGCGGGGTGCCCTTCGTATTGATCAAATGTATTGACCTCTTCGAATATATCGTCTCCAGGACCAGCTTCTTGGTTGAAAAACACGACGCTGTTGATAGCGACTCCCATAGGCCCGAGACCGGGCGATTCCTTTATGGTTGCTTCTTTTGGGAACCGGGGCAACTTGAAGACAATGTTTTGTTCCTCGATCGAACCAGGATTTTTGTAGAAATCGGGGTTGTTAGGTTCATTGTAGCTCGCATACAGTGGGTCATTGGCCGAGTAGTACATGCTCTCGTGATCTGGCAGGTCTTTGGTAGTGATTGTCACCCAGGTGTCGTCATAGGTCACGGTCACTGCATCCGTGTGATAAAACTTGCTGGCCAAAGTAGAGATGTCTATTTCGTCCTGTTCTCCGTTGGGGTCAGTGACCTCTTCTTCCTCTTCTTCTTTGTCATTGTCTGAGATTGAAAAATCGAGAGAGGTGTCATCGCCGAGGGTTAGAAAATCTGCTAGATCCTCGTTGAGGGCTATAGTCAGTGATTCTTCTTCTTCGGGAATTTCGTCATCGACGATCTCTATCTGTAGCGTAGCGGATTGATCCCCATCTGCGATGGATAGTTCTTTGGCTAGACGGTAGTCCTCTCCATCCTTGGCTGTACCAGAAGTTTTGATGTCCACAGAGATGGATTGACCGGTCTGATTGACTTGGTCCAAAGAAAGGGTGACTACAATAGGGTCGTCACCCTCTTGTAGTGTAGTCGACTCACTGTTTAGGTGTAGGGAGTAGGTCAGTGATTCTTCTTCTGTGATATCATCTCCTGATTCGGACTCACAACTACTGGCCCAGAGAGCTAGTACCATGACTGATGCCAGTATCCAACGGTATTGTTTTTCGTCTTTTCTCATATTTTCTACTTAGTATTTGTTTTCAAGTAATTGGCTTTGGGGATAAAACGAGATCAGGCATTGAAACCCTACTTTTCATTTCAAAAAAAAAGAAATTAAGCTTTGATACGGATTTTTTGTGATCTACTGAGGATCTGAATCTCAAAGGGTGGAGAACCAAAACATTCGCCATCTATATGTGCCAGTAGGAGGTCATTGGGGTAGATGGTTAGTTTTTTGGTTTGATAAAAAGTAACTTCTGGCAGTTTGCCATGTGTGGCGCTTTTGAGGCGGTGGAGTTTGAGGAAGCGTCTAAGTGCAGGCATCCGACCGATGGTACAGATATTGAGCAAGCCATCGTCGAGTATAGCATCTGGGTTGAGTTTGAAGCCGCCTCCAAATGTGGTCCCGTTGTGCACGGCCATCAGTATGAGTTTCATATGGAGTTTTTGCCCGTCCATTTCGATTTCAAAATGCTTGGATCGGTAGTTGCCAAGGATTTTGAGTACTTGAATCAAAAACCGCCAATGTCCTGTAAAAAAGCTTTTGCTATTCTGGGTTTTGTAGACGATTTCCCCATCAAAACCGATGCCTATGCCATTGATAAATTTCCGTCCATTGCATTCGCCTACATCGATTAGTTTTTCTCGACCGTTTAGGATTGTGTCTATCTGCTGGGAGAGGTTGCTACCGATGGGTATGGTTTTGACGAAATCATTTCCAGTACCTACGGGAATAAAGCTAATCACCATGTTTTTGCCATGGATGGCATTGAGCGTGGCATTGATGGTGCCATCTCCCCCGATCACCACGACATCTGTTGTGTCGGTGAACACATTCTCCTCGATGAATTCATAGAGGTTTTCGCTTTTGGGAGTGATAAATAGGGCATAATAAAAACCCTTTTGATCCAAGCTCTTTTTGAGCTGCATGAGTGCAGACTGGGCACGGCCCTCGCCAGCATAGGGGTTGGCTATGATGAAAAATTTTCTATCCATTGGAGTACTACAAAAAAAGCAATCCTTTGACTTTCAAAGGATTGCTTTCGCACTACAAATGTAGGATATATTCTACAAATTCTCCATGATCCAGTTGGCCATCATGGTATATAAGTGTGTTCTGGTTTTGCCACCATACAAGCTGTGTGCTTTGTCTGGATAGTAAAACGAATCAAATTGTTTGTTGGCTTGAATCAATTTCTCTTGCAGTGCTACGGCATTTTGAAAGTGGACATTGTCATCTCCTGTGCCGTGGATGAGTAGGAAGTTGCCCTCCAGCTGCTGTGCGTAGGTGTTGGGTGAATTGCTGTCATAGCCTTCTGGGTTTTCTTGTGGAGTCCTCATGTAGCGCTCCGTGTAGATCGTGTCATAAAATCTCCAGTTGGTCACAGGGGCTACTGCGATACCGGCCTTGAAGACACCTCCTCCAGTCATCATGGAGAGAGAGGACATGTGTCCTCCATAGCTCCAGCCCCATAGGCCGATGCGCTCTGCATCTACGAATTTCATCTTGCCGAGGTATTTGGCACTGGCGACTAGATCTTGAACTTCCATCTTGCCGAGGTTCATATAGGTCATTTTCTTGAATCGCTCGCCACGACCACCTGTGCCACGCGTGTCTACACATACGACGATGTACCCATTTTGGACGAGCATCTGGTGGTAGTAATAATGTCCCCCAGACCATCCGTTGGTTACGTTTTGTGAGCCAGGACCACTGTACTGATAGATCAGTACGGGGTACTGCTTGGTGCTATCCATGTTTGCAGGCTGTAGCATGTAGGCGTTGAGTTGATTGCTGTCTGCTCCATCGATTTGGAAGTAGATTTTTTCACTCAAACCGTACGCTGCAACAGTCTCTTTCAGTTTTTTGCTGTCTTTGAGTACTTTGATCAGTTTGTTGTTTTTGGTAGAAACCAGCGTGATTTCACGTGGGCTAGTTGCCGAGTGGTTGAAAGAGATGTAGTATTTGAAATCCTTGCTCATGTCGACACTGTTCATGCCAGCTTTTGTACTCAGCTTAGTTTTGCCTTTACCTCTCAAGTCCACCTTGTAGAAGTGACGTTCCATTGACGACCCTTCGGTAGAGAGGTAGTATAGGACAGGTTTTTTGGAGGACTGATCTAGCCCTACGAAGGTCTCCGCTTCCCAGTTGCCTTTGGTGATCGGGTTGATCATTTGTCCATCGATGCGGTGGAGGTAGTAGTGCTTGTAGCCGTCACGTTCGGTCGAGTAGAGAAACTGCGTGCCGTTGTTGAGATAGATAAGCTCGTGTGCATAAGTCACATCGAGGTAGGTCTTTGATTTGTCTGTTAGGATCAAACTCATGTCGCCAGATTGAGCATCTACGTGGTAGATGTCGAGACGGTTTTGCAGCCTGTTGAGCTTCATGAGCGACAGGGTGTTGGCGTTTTGGGTCCATTGCATTTTGGGGAAGTAGACGTTGGTCTCTTCTCCAGTTTTTACTTTTATGTTCTTGTTGCTTTCGAGCTGGTGGATATACACCTCTACGACCGCATTGTCTTCGCCTGCTTTGGGGTACTTGTACCGGTAGTCACGTGGGTAGATTGCTCCATTGTCCCAATATTGTAGATTGTATTCTTTGACTTGGCTCTCGTCAAAGCGGAAGAACGAGATTTTCTTGCTGTCTGGAGACCAGTTGAATGCCTTGGTCAAGTAGAGCTCTTCTTCGTATACCCAATCGGTGCTACCGTTGATGATGCTGCCAAACTCACCGTCATCGGTGATGGCGTATTCGGACATGTTGACCAATTTGACATAAAACAGGTTGTTGTCTCGTACGAAGGCTACCATCGAATTGTCCGGAGAGAAGGTCGCGTAGGATTGGCGCCCTTTTTCGGATAGTTTTTGGAGGTTTTTACCTTCGAACGAGTAGACGAAATACTCTGCCGTGTATGAGCGACGATAGATGGAGGATTTCTCAGTCAAAAGAAGGACTTTGGATTCGTCTCTACTGAATTCGTAATCTGAAATTTTGATGTTGAGGGTATTGCCGTCGATGATCACTGAGTCAGAGGCTCCTGTGGTGACGTTGTAGCGGAGGATTTGGTTGTTCTCCAGGGCGGAGTAGTACAGCCCATTGTTCATCCAGTTGAGACTGGAGAGGTAGTCTTGTCTGAACGTCCCCTTTTCAGTAAAGTCCTCTACGGTTATTTTCTTTTGCGCCAGTGCAGTCACACCGAGCGCGAGAAATAGCATGGTTAATAATCGTTTCATCTGTTATAGTTTAATTCTGCAGTCATGATGACCGTGATCCAATATCATTTCGAACAAATATATGATATCAGTTTAAACTTCGAAGCAACAATTATGTGAGCGGTTGACCTAAAGAATCAAGAGGCAAGAATCAAGAAAAACCTTCCTTCTTGCCTCCTGTGTTTCTCAAATCAAGTGTTTCAAAACTTCTTGGGCCTGAGCCGTCTCTAGTCTCGGTCCAAATTGGGACACAACTTTAGAGGCAGCTAGACTGGCCAACTTACCTGACTCGGCAAAACTGTGCCCATGCGTGATGCCATACAAGAAAGCACCCGCAAACATGTCGCCTGCCCCGTTGGTGTCTATGGCTTCAACTTTGTAAGGCTCGATATCCACGAAGGTGTCTCCATCAAAAATCATTGCGCCATTTTGCCCCAATGTGATCACGAACTTCTTTGCGATGGCTTTCAATGCTTCGCGGGCATCGAGGAGGTTGTCTGTAGCAGTATACAGCATGGCTTCTTCTTCGTTGCAAAACAGCAGGTCTACTCCGTCACCTACCACTTCTTTCATTTCATCGTTGAAAAACTTGACCATACTTGGGTCTGAAAAAGACAACGAGACTTTCACTCCGTTGGCACGAGCGATTTCCATGCCTTTTTTCATGGCATCTCTTCCTGATTGAGAGGGCACTAGGTAGCCTTCTGAGTAGATGTATGTTGAATTTTTGATGGCTTCTTCGTCAATCTCATCGACAGAAAAATCCGAAGTGATGCCGAGGAAAGTATTCATCGTGCGCTCAGCATCTGGAGTGGTCATCACGAGGCATCGACCAGTGATCCCCGCAGGAGCGGTCGTTTCGGTGAGTTTGGTATCGACTCCATTGGCGGCCAAATCTTTGAGGTAGAAAGTCCCGAATTCATCGTTGGATACTTTGCAGGAGTAGTAGGACGATCCACCGAATTGACTGGCCGCTACGACTGTATTGGCTGCTGATCCACCGCCTTTCATCATGTTTTCGCTCACGTCGATTTGGCTAATGAGTTCTTTTTGTCGATCTTCTTCGACGAGAGTCATCAGTCCTTTTTCGACTTGATTGTCGGTGAGGAATTTCTCCTCTACTTCGAATACTAAATCCACTAGGGCATTTCCTATGCCGTATATATCGTACTTTTTCATGTTAGGAATCGTTTTCTTGATTGAGCTGTCAACGTTCGATTGACAGTGTGATGGGCGCAAATAGAACGAATCCTAGGCTTAGATGGAAAAAAGGCGCGTGATTTTTGGTAGGTTTCGCCTTCCTACTCCTTTTTCGTAGGAAGGTCTATTCTACATGTTTCGTCGGTACTGCCCTCCTACTTTGTAGAGTGCATCCGTGATCTGACCGAGCGAACAGTGTTTGACAGTTTCCATTAGTATTTCGTAGAGGTTGTCGTTTTGGATGGCGACTTCTTGGAGTTTTTGCAAGCTGGCTGTAGATATTTCGGATTTGTGTTGGTGCAAGTTTTCAAGCATTTGGATTTGGTATTGTTTTTCTTCCGGGGTGGCACGGATTACTTCGCCAGGAGTGACTGTAGGAGAGCCTTGAGAGGAGAGGAAAGTATTTACTCCGATGATTGGATATTCCCCGGAGTGTTTGAGGTGCTCGTAGTGTAGACTTTCCTCTTGGATTTTGCTCCGTTGATACATGGTTTCCATTGCACCGAGTACGCCACCTCGGTCAGTGATTCGATCAAATTCTGCCAAGACGGCTTCTTCTACCAAGTCTGTCAATTCTTCGATGATGAATGATCCCTGCAGTGGATTTTCGTTTTTGGCGAGCCCGAGTTCGCGGTTGATGATGAGCTGGATGGCCATGGCTCGTCGGACTGAGGCCTCGGTCGGGGTAGTGATCGCTTCATCATAAGCATTGGTGTGTAGCGAATTGCAGTTGTCATAGAGCGCATATAGAGCTTGCAATGTCGTTCGGATGTCGTTGAAGTCAATCTCTTGTGCGTGCAGAGACCTTCCACTGGTCTGGATGTGGTACTTCAGTTTTTGAGATCGTTCGTCGGCATTGTATTTTAGTTTCATGGCTTTCGCCCAAATGCGTCGAGCGACCCGTCCTATGACCGCATATTCAGGGTCGATCCCGTTGGAGAAAAAGAACGATAGGTTGGGAGCAAAATCGTTGATATCCATGCCCCGAGATACATAGTATTCCACAAAAGTGAAGCCGTTGGATAGCGTCAGTGCCAGTTGTGTGATGGGGTTGGCTCCCGCCTCGGCGATGTGATAGCCAGAGATGGATACAGAGTAGAAGTTGCGGATGTTTTGGTCGATAAAGTACTGCTGCACATCTCCCATCACGCGTAGCGAGAATTCGGTTGAGAATATACAGGTATTTTGTGCTTGATCTTCTTTGAGGATGTCCGCTTGGACGGTACCTCGGATCTTGTGTAGTGTGTCCGCTTTGATCTTTGCGTAGACGTCTGCAGGGAGTACTTGATCTCCAGTTACTCCGAGGAGCATGAGGCCTAGCCCATCATTACCCTCAGGGAGTGGGCCTTGATAGCTTGGTCGTGGCTTGTCTACGTAGTTTGCTGCTATTTTCTTTTCGGTTTCGGCTTGGAGGCCTTTTTCGCGGATGTAGAGTTCACATTGTTGATCGATTGCGGCATTCATGAAGAAGGCACAGATCGTCGCAGCTGGGCCGTTGATGGTCATGGATACAGAGGTCGTGGGAGCGGTCAAGTCAAAACCCGAATAGAGTTTCTTCGCATCGTCGAGACAGCAGACATTGACGCCAGAATTGCCGATCTTGCCGTAGATGTCGGGTCGGATGGCAGGGTCTGCCCCATAGAGTGTGACTGAGTCAAAGGCCGTGGACAACCGTGCGGCTGGCAGTCCCTTTGAGACGTAGTGAAAGCGCCGGTTGGTTCGCTCTGGTCCCCCTTCTCCGGCAAACATTCGCGTCGGGTCTTCTCCCTGACGTTTGAAGGGAAATACCCCAGAGGTAAAGGGGAATTCTCCTGGTACATTTTCTTGCAGTGACCATTTCAGTATATCGCCCCAGGCTTGGTAGCGAGGCAGGGACACTTTGGGGATGCGACTATGGGAGAGTGTTTCCGTTTTGGTTTCTACTTTGATCTCTTTTCCACGGACGTGGTAGATGTAGTGGTCTGCAGCGTAGTTGGCTTTCTTTTCTGGCCATTCTTCGATGAGTTTCTGGTTTCTAGGGTCAAAACCTAGTGCTGTTTTTTCATACAGATTGCTTAGCTCGTTGTGCAATGATTCGTCACCCAGCATTTGTGTGTTGTGGATGCTGTAGAGGTTTTGAGCAATAGCACTCTGCCGGTCTACCCATCGGTCATACTCACGTATGCTGTCTGAGATTTCGGAGAGGTAACGTACGCGCTTGGGAGGGATGATGTAGATTTTTTCGGAGGTCCCTTGTGTGAGTTTGAGCTTTGGACGAAAGTCCAAGCCGCTTCGGGCAGAGATGGTTTGCATCAAGGTCACGTAGAGTGCGTTCATCCCAGGGTCGTTGAATTGAGAAGCGATTGTCCCAAAGACGGGCAGTTGTTCGTGGGGCGTATCCCAAAGTTGGTGGTTGCGCTGGTATTGTTTTTTGATGTCTCGAAGTGCATCGAGAGCGCCCCGTTTGTCAAACTTGTTGAGAGCGATGATATCTGCAAAATCCAGCATGTCTATTTTTTCCAACTGTGTAGCTGCGCCATACTCTGGGGTCATGACATAGAGAGAGAGGTCAGAGTGGTCGGTGATCTCTGTATCCGACTGACCAATACCACTCGTTTCTAGGATGATGAGGTCAAAGCCTGCAGCTTTGACGATGTTGACGGCCTCTTGCACGTATTTGGATAGGGCGAGGTTGGATTGGCGAGTTGCGAGTGAACGCATGTAGACACGGGGATGATCGATGGCGTTCATTCGGATACGGTCCCCGAGTAGTGCGCCTCCAGTTTTGCGTTTGGAAGGGTCGACGGAGATGATAGCGATAGTTTTGTCGTCAGAATCCATCAAGAACCTTCGGACGAGCTCATCGACCAACGAGGATTTGCCAGCGCCTCCTGTTCCTGTGATACCTAGTACAGGAGCGGAAGATTGTTTTGCGGCAGCTTGTATCTGCGGGATGGTGTTTTGTGCCAATTCTGGAAAATTCTCGACGGCAGTGATGAGGCGACTCACGTCCAATATATCACGTCTCATGAGTCGATCAACCTCTCCATTGAGAGGGTTTCCGATGGCAAAATCACAGGCTTTGATCATGTCATTGATCATTCCTTGAAGTCCCATCGACCGTCCGTCGTCTGGAGAGTAGATGCGGCTGATGCCATAGTCATGTAGTTCGCGGACTTCTGCGGGTAATATCGTGCCGCCACCTCCACCAAATAGCTTGATCTCGGGCCTTCCTTTTTCTCGCAAGAGGTCATACATGTATTTGAAGTATTCGACATGCCCCCCTTGATAAGAGGTAATAGCGATGGCTTGAACGTCTTCTTGGATGGCACAATTGACGATTTCATCGACTGATCGATTGTGTCCCAGATGAATGACTTCTACTCCCGTGGACTGGATGATCCGACGCATGATGTTGATGGCTGCATCGTGACCGTCGAAGAGCGACGCGGCAGTGACAATTCGGATATGGTTTTGGGGAGTGTATATGGTGCGATCCTGGTCTGGCATATCTTTCAAAATAATTTGGCCAAAAGTAGATCAAATAAAATTTTCGCTATTTTGATTGGATGATGTTTTTCTGATCAGAAGCCCAGTTGGGCGGTTTTATTGCTTGTATTGTTGAAATGGGAAAATTTGATGGAAAAGTATATCGAGAATTTTCGCCGAATCAAATGTAGCGTTCGAGCTTGAAGGAGGTTTTGAAATCCTCTTCTCCACGGATGATTCGGAGGGTTATTTTCTTGCCCTCTTTATGTCGGAGCATGGTGGTCGCACCTGATAGCATGAGGTCTTGAAAATCAAACCCGTTGATGGATTCGATAATGTCACCGACTTTGACGCCAGCATGGTAGGCAGGAGAATTGTGACGAACAGCGTTGACTCTAAACTTATTGAAACTCGTCCCGTGCGCCATCAGCGTCATACCACTCATGTCATACTCAAATTCACGAGCGTAGTGTTTGCTTTTTTTGAGGTATAGTGTGCCAGAGAAGTAGTCAAAGATGACATTGAAGCGGGATAGAAACTCGCTACCCATGGTTCCTTGTCGACTGCCTCTTTTGATGGATGCGCCATAGTCCCCAGCTATTGGGAAGCTGACTATTGCATTATCAAAATCATATTTGCCCACCTTGACATTGCTGACCCTACCGAGGTGCCCTTCTATGTCACCACCTATGCCACGACCGATGACGGAGGATACGCTGGTGCTGGGGAGAATGGATCGATCGTCAGGGTTGTCGATGAGTAGAGAGTGGCTGGCTCCTGTATCGATCATTAGGTTGAGTCTACTGGTTTCTCCTTGTTTGTTTTCGACCTTGATGTTGACGTAGGGTTTGGTGTTGTAGACGGTCATGTCCATTTTTTTGTATCTTTTTCTCGCTTTGAACCTTTTGGGCTCATGGAGTACGAGGTAGTTTTCATCGTAGTTGATTTCGATGATGAATCGACTGAACAGGTCGTACCCGATGATTCCGTATATTTCTACCCCCATGGTCTCTCGGAGGTTGAGGTAGTCCTCCTCTAGGACGAGCAGGGCTTGGTTGTCTCCAGAGTGGACACCATTGGGGAGTAGGAGGCTGACATCCGTAGCGACGAGGGCGGAGATGGAGTCTTGTTCTCCTGGTCCTTGGACGATGATGCGTCGCATGTAGTTGAGGCCGAGGAGGTCTGCGAGTGTTTTTTCGGTGATGATGGGGTACTGTACACCCGTGTCCAGGATGAATTTGGTGTGAATGAAGTGATTGATGGTGATCGGTAGCACGATGAGGTTGTTGTGCACTTCGAAGTTGATGCGGATTTTTTTTGTGCCCTCAGGAAGGTCAAAGCCCATTTGTTGGGCATGGAGAGGAACTCTGGCTATAAGGACCAGCAATAGCATCAACGACAGTATGATCAGCTTCTTTTTCATTCCCCCGAATGTGTCTTTCTTGATTAATCTATTATAAGGTAATGAAAAATCGTGTAAAAGAGGCTTTGTGACTGGTGGAATCTTGTCAATAGTCGATCGGAGGACGATCAGTTTGGCGGATTGTTTGGGAGTGGGGGGTGTTATCTTTCGGTTCTGTATATTTTTGCCTAAAAAAATAGATTGATGCTAAGAAGACCCAGAAGAAACCGGAAATCTCCTGTCATCCGTGGAATGATAGAGGAAACTAGATTGTCAACCAAGGATTTTATGCAACCCTTGTTTTTGCTCGAGGGCAAAAATAAAAAGGTAGAAGTTGACTCTATGCCGGGTATATACCGATTGTCCTTGGATCACATGAAGCGTGAGATCGAAGAGTGCATGAATCTGGGAGTAAAAGCATTTGACGTGTTTCCTGTTGTAGACGCCAAGTACAAAGACAAGGAAGCTAGTCAGAGTTACGAGCCAGATTTTTTTTACCTCAAGGCACTCGAAGAAATCAAGAATGAGTTTCCGGAGGCTTGCATCATGACAGATGTGGCGATGGACCCGTATTCGACGGATGGTCACGATGGCGTGGTAGATGAAGACGGAGAGATCCTCAACGACGAGTCTTTGGAGATACTGGGGTCTATGGCTTTGGCGCAAGCCGAAACAGGTATTGACATCATTGGGCCCTCGGATATGATGGATGGACGTGTCGAATATATTCGAGATTTACTCGATGACAATGGCTTTGAGCATACGTCAATCATGGCCTATACGGCCAAGTATGCGAGTGCATTTTATGGTCCTTTCAGAGATGCATTGGATTCAGCACCCAAGTCTGGAGATAAAAAAACCTACCAAATGGACCCTGCAAATTTGCGTGAAGCGATGATCGAGGCGGAGTTGGACGAAGAGGAAGGGGCTGATTTTTTGATGGTCAAGCCTGCTTTGGCATATCTAGATGTGATCAAATTGCTTCGAGACAATTTTGATTTGCCGATCGCTGCATACAATGTGTCAGGAGAGTACTCTATGCTAAAGGCCGCTGCACAAAAGGGATGGATAGACGGAGATCAGGCGATGATGGAGTCGCTACTGAGCATGAAACGTGCAGGAGCCAAAATCATCTTGACTTACTTTGCCAAGGAGGCTGCTTCTCTGATGAACAAATAAAAAAAGCACTTCCTGTGAGGGAAGTGCTTCGTTTCATTCATACTACCTGGTTCATTCCTGTTCAAATAGCTGGGGATCTTGTCAGGTGGCTCGAAAGCCTACAAACACAAATTATGTTTGCTTGTACAAGTATAGATGGAGATGATGAGGGGTAAAAAATACTTCGATCGATAGAGGGGTAGCCTCGACCATTGGCCGAAAAAACAAGACGGTTCTACCAACGCACCCGAAGTGTAGATTAGTGCTCCAGATCTGTAGATGAATGGGGTTATTCGTGGGGGAAAAGAGGGATCAGACTAGATGAACTCAAAGATGTCACTTCTACGGACCGAATTGAGGAATCGTAACCTAGAGATTAGTTTTTCGCGAAAAGAATGATTGATGTCTGCAAAGCTATCGAGTATGACAAAGTTCTCAGACTGATTGCTATTCTTGATGATGGCAATGTAGTCTTGCTTGTTACCGAATTGGTATTCTTTTTCTGCGGGGTTGTACCAGATGAATTCAGTCTTCACGTCTTTTTAGCTTGAACTGTAGATACAAGTATAATGATAAACTCTCAAAATTGTTATGATATCTTGTGATTAGCTTGTCGAAAGTCCCTCATCCTGAACGGGTTTGCGAGACCATATCCATGAAATCACCGCGCCAGAGATCAAATGCCATACACCCCACCATGCAGCGATGAGTGCCATACCTCCTAGTCCATTGAAGTATTCGAAGATGATGACTAGCGCGAGTCCAGAGTTTTGGATACCCGTCTCGATGGTAATGGATCGGCAATTTTTCTCGGAGAGACGTCCGAGTCTCGCTGAGGAGTAGCCTGTGGCTAATGCGATCAGATTGTGTGCAAGCACGATGAAGAGAATGTTGAAAATGTAATCCAAGAAGTATTCGAAGTTGGCCTTGAGCGCAAAGATGACGAAACCACCAAACAGTACGATGGAGAGTTTTTTGATTGGCTTGTAGATTTTTTGGGTGGTGAGGGGGTATTTCTTTCGAAAGGTCATTCCAGCTATCAATGGAATCACCAAAATGATGATGACTGTGACGATGACTTCTCCGAGATCAAGTCGTACTTGCTCCAAGATATTTGCAGTAGGGTTGTAGAGGCCAGCCCAAAAAGTAAAGCTCAATGGTGTGACGATGAAGGAGACCAAAGAGGTAATGGCTGTCAAACTGACAGATAGGGCCACGTTGGCATTGGATAGGGAGCTGTAGAAGTTGGAGACGTTGCCTCCAGGACACGCAGCGACGAGCATCATGCCGAGTGCCATGCTGGGGGAGGGTTGAGTGATCACTACCAATAGATAGGTCAGTCCGGGCAACAATAAGAGCTGTGCCAAAAGCCCGATGAGTATGGGTTTAGGTGTTTTGAAGAGTAGTTTGAAGCTTTGAAACTTCAATTCCAACGCTACGCCAAACATGATGATGGCTAAGCAAATGTTGAGCAAGAGCAAGGAGTCTTTGCTGAAGTGTAGGACTACATGATCCAAAGATTCTTTCATATACAGCAGAATAGTAGCCCGCAATATATGGGATTTGGAGGGACTATTTATTCAATAATTGCTTGTATTTGTTGGGGTCATGGAGGGTTTCCATGGCTGTCACGACATCCGAATCACTATGTAAGGTTGCTTCGAGCAGGCCAGCATTGAGGTAGTATCTTCGGATGATCTCGAGTTCCAGCCTACGTTTGATTTCTGCTTTGAAATTGGTCAAACCGTTGGCCTTAAGTTTTTTGATCTCCGTACTGATGGCTGAGATCTCCGTACTGAGTTGAGCATAGACCTTGTCTTCGTTTGCTGCTTCACTGAGTAGCTCCACGGCATCCTCGATGTTGGAGGTTGTTTCGAAGTGTTGATCATTGACCCATTTGGAGAATGCTGCGTATTCGCTATCACTGAGCTCAAAATCAGTGGGAGAGGACAGGCTGGCATGTGAATAGTAGTATTTGGTAGCATAGTCAAATATCAAGCCTGCCGTTGTGAGGTTGGTGGTATAGGCCGAGACTTTCTTGGGTGTAATCTTGATGTCTGGGTCCACTCCTCCTCCATCGTATACCACTCGGTTGTTGGTTGTAAAAAATGCCTCTTTCAGAGAATCTGGAATTTCTTGTGCTTGCCCGTCTGCAGATTTATGGAGGTAGTCCAGAGCTTGGATGCACCGCCCACTTGGGATGTAGTATTTGGCGGTAGTGACTTTGAGTTGGGAGTTGTAGGATAGTGGGCGCGTGACTTGGACGAGACCTTTGCCGAAGGATTTTTGTCCAACGATGATGCCTCGATCATAATCCTGCATCACTCCTGACACAATCTCTGAAGCGGAGGCACTCCCCTCGTTGATCAGTACGGCAATAGGGATTTCGAGATCCAATGCTTCTTTTTTTGCTTGATAGGAGAGACTTTGCGCCTGCGTTTTGCCACGAGTCTCGACGATATCTGACCCCTTGGGTACGAACAGGTTACAAATTTCAACTGCTTCGTTGAGTAGCCCGCCAGGGTTGTCTCTGAGGTCAAAAACCAGACCTGTAGCCCCTTGCGTTTTGAGGTCACGGACTGCTTGCTCTACGTCTTCGGAGGCATTGCGAGTAAACTCCGTCAGTTTGAAGTAGCCGATGTTTTCATCCAGCATTGTCTTGTAGGCGATGTTGGGTATGGTGATTCTTTGGCGGTCTACTTCATAGACTAGGCGCTCAGTGTTGTTACGCAGAACCCCAACTGTCAAGTGCGTACCCGATTGTCCTTTGATGAGTTTGCCTAGTTCGTCATCACTCATTCCTTTGATGTTTCGGTTGTTGATGCTGATGATTTCATCTCCAATCTTGAGTCCTGTGAGTTGAGCGGGAGAGTCATCGTAGAGATTGAGAATAAGGTGTCGGTCTTTGATTTTATTCGAAAGTATTCCGATTCCACCATATTGCCCAGTAGCATTGGTACGAAAATCCTCAATGTCGTCTTCGGGTATGTAGACGGTATAAGGGTCTAGTTTTTCCAACATGGCGTCTATGCTGGTTTTGATCAAGGTATTGGGGTTGATTTCATCGACATAGTAGGTATTGACCTCCCCATAGAGTGACGAGAAGATGTCAATGTTTTTGACCATTGTGAAATACCTGTCGTCATTCGAAAACGACCATAGGCCTACTACCGAGAGTAGGATGACGAGGAGTATGAATGTCTTGTTTCGTGTCATATACTGATCTCTTGATCTTCAGATGGGGGGTAAAATTATCATATTAATTTTTACCGTGACCATATTTTAGTTGCTTCCAGTGGCTGAATCTTGAAATACATAACTGTAAATTTGAATTATTAGTTTTAAATTCAAGGCAAAACCTTGTCCTCACAGATTATCGAGCATTTAAGTTTGGGTGGAGAGGACAGCAATTTGCACAGTCATTTTCAATCAACAGCGGCCAATGTCTAACGTTATCTTTCAAAGAAGTACTTACATCCTCGTAGCGGTATTTTCTCTCATTCTTGTTTCTTGGTTGGTTGCAGACCTCTACTTGTATACGCAAAGTAGAGAGGAGGCCAGTGTGAAAATTGGATTTGAATCCAATGAGCACATTACGTTGGCATTGGACTCAGTGTTGCAAGACGTCATCAAAGTCACACATGAATTAGGGGAAGTATTGGAGACCTATGACCTGACTAGGGATCAGCTGATTGGGGTGATCGAAGCAGAAAGTCAGCAGTTTGACTTCATCCTCGGGATCACCGTGGCATATCAACCGTATATGTTTGACGATTCGTTGGAGCTATTTGCTCCGTACTATGACAAGCGTCAACGTTCGTTGATAGACATTGCGGATGTCTACAACTATACAGACTCTACATTGAATACGGCACTATGGTATACGAAAGTCGTCGAATCTCAAAAGCCCGCTTGGTCAGAACCCTATTTTGCGCAAGGAGCACAGCAGATCGTATCAGACTATGGTGTACCCATCTATGCGACTGTCGACGGGGAGAGGGTGGTGAAAGGGACGGTGACGTTGACTATCGCACTTGAAAGCCTAAAGGATGCGCTCAATTCTATCTCGATAGGTACGACAGGGTACTCGTTTTTGGCTTCCAAACAAGGAACCATCATCGCACACCCTACACCGAAATTCATTCTCAATGTCAGTCTGCAAGATATCGGCGAAGCGTTTGATATCAAAGAAACCTCAGACCGTATCCTTGGTGAGAAGGAGGGGTATATGGAATACAAGAGTATCTATACCAATACAGATTCTTATTTGTTTTTTCAGACGATTCCTTCGACCCAGTGGAAATGTATGGTGGTCTTTGCAACCAATGACCTGCTCGGCAGCCCTGTCAAGATGGGTAATAAAATTGTAAACATTGCCTTGGCGACCACCTTGCTCATCTTGGGATGGGTAGCGGTACTGATTCGAATCTCTACCACGACCAATAGAAAGCTATGGATCATGTCTTCTCTCACAGCCGTGCTGATCCTCGCCAACATAGGAGTTATCTGGTGGCTCAATATTAAGAAGGGCTATGCTGCAGAACAGAATCACTCGGTCAAAATTATGAATCAAACGGAGTTGTTTCGCTATGTACTAGACGAAAATACGCGCCTTTTGCAATTGGGCTATGATCCATACATGACGATCAATACGGGGGTGTTTATCGAGGAGATGGCTATTAGGGATTCTTATAGTTTGAGTGTCAAGGGGCGTGTATGGCAGAAGTGGCCTATGGGCTTAGATGAGGAGTTTGTTCCGGATTTTCAATTCGTTCAGGAGTCTCCGATTTGGGGAACAAAGAAGACTTTGATTTCGAAAATTGCCAATGAGGAAATGGGGGAAAATTATTACCTCTGGCAGTTTAGCACGACGATCAAGTTGGCCCTAAAGTACAACAAGTACCCCTTTGATTCGCGGGATGTTAATATTGAGCTGGCTTACCCGGATTTTCAATCCAACATTTGGCTGATTCCTGATTTGGAAGGATACAAGGTACTGAACCCGTCCGCCTACCCTGGGATCAACAAGGAGATATATTTCCCAAAGGCAGAGCTGCAATCCACGTTTTTCTCTTTTGAGAGGCTGAATTATCAGACCGTATTTGGCAACACCATGTACAACGGGGATGAGGAGTACCCTGTGATGGAGTTTAACGTGCAGCTCAAACGTAGATTCCTCAATGCTTTTGTGATCAACATCATCCCGATCTTTGTGGTAGCTTCGATGATCTTTTTGATTTTCTATAGTAACTCGAAGCGTAAGGATAGCAATACGGGCGTAAGCATGATGGGAGTGGTACAGAGTTGTGCGGGTTTTTTCTTCGTGCTACTCGTGGCGCATATTGATTTGAGGAGAAGATTGTCTACACCAGAAATCTCCTACATGGAGACCTTTTATTTCACGATGTACATCATGATTGGTTTGTTGGCAGTCAATGTCGTGGCATTTGCACAAACCAAGGACAACAGGATATTGCAATACGAAGACAACTTGATTGTCAAATTGGCTTACTGGCCTCTATTGTTGGGGTCGTGGTTGATCATTTCGTTGGCTACTTTTTACAACTAGAATAATATGAAGTTTGTCCAGAAGAAGTACTTAATACCTGTTGCGGGTTTTTTTCTATTGTTGACTCTTTACTTCGTCTACGATTATCACACCTATACCTCCAATCGCAAAGAGGTAAGTATGAGAGAAGGGACGGAAGCCATTGAAGAGGTCAAATCTGAGTTGGATGAAGTCTTGGGAGATATCGTGGCACGTGCCAACGAGATTGTCGAAATTTTGGCTTCTCAAGAATTGACCAAGGAAGAAGTAGAGGAGTTGGTGACTAGAGAAAGCCGAACGAATTATTACCTCCAAGGAGTGACGGTAGCCTATGACAAATATGGGTTTGATGAAGAGACGGAGTTGTTCGCACCCTTTTATGATAAAAAAAAGGGACACCTCATAACTCTTCAAGACCGGTACGATTACACCATAGATTCTGTTGTGTCCAACGAATGGTTTGTAGATCCTTTGGTCAAGGCTGGTCCAAATTGGACACAGCCATACATGGCAACAGCTGCCAACTTGGTGGTAGCAGATTATGGAGTGCCTTTTTATGCCAAGGGAAACCCTAGGCCGAGAGGAGTAGTTTCGATGACTTTGGATTTGAAAAAAATCGACAATAAGATTGATTCACTGGTGCTACTCAAAGCGGGCACTGGGATGCTGGTATCGACCAAAGGACGATTCATCGCTCACCCATTTCCTGAGTACATACTCGAGCAGACGATAGAGGATATCGCTGAGGAGCTCTCCATCGATGAAGATATTGATAGTGTACTTGAGCAGCACAGTGGGTATTTGTCTTTTACTCGTGATTCAGGCCTTGGGGGGTATGCGTTTTTTTCTACGATTGAGCACTCGGGGTGGAAGCCCATCATAGTGTTCAATACGGCGGAGCTATTGGGCAACCCTTACAAATTACAGCAAAAAATCGTATGGATATGTTTGAGTACTTCCGTGCTGCTTTTCATGCTGTTTTTGATTTTGATGAAAATCGATCATAGTACGGCGAAAAAGCTATGGTTGTCGTCGATTGTTTTGTCACTATTGATTGTCATCAATATTGTCGTGATGTGGAGCATCAATTTCAAGATGAACTTTGCGAATACAAAAGGCAAAGAAATCGTCATCGAAGGACGGACGCAGTTGGAGTCTTTTATCAGAAAGGAAAGCCATAAGAATAGGCAATTGGGGCTTAGTAATTTTATCCCTGTAGAAACTGGTATTTTCTTGGAGGAATTTCAGTTTCTAGATGCATATACGATTAGTATTCGTGGCGAACTTTGGCAAAAATGGCCCAAGCAGTTGAGTAGGTTTTATGAGCCTGGGTTTAGGTTTCCACAAGAGGCGCTGACTGGACTCAAAAAAATCGAGAAGACCGGGGTGAAAAGGACCAAGAAGTACGATAGGCACACTTGGAATTTTCGATTAAACATCAAAATGCCCTTGGACTACTCGAAATACCCCTTTGATGCACAAGACATCAACATAGAAGTCATGTATCCGGATGTGGACTCGGGGATCATCTTGGTACCAGATGTGGACGAGTACATGGAGCTGTCGCCGTACAGCATGCCAGGGATCAATCAGGAAATTTACTTTAGGGATTTTGAACTCATCGCATCGCGGTTTTCTTTCGATATTGTCAATTTTAACAAACGATTTGGCCACAAGAAATACTCTGGACTCAACTCCTACCCCATCATGAATTTCAGCGTCAGTCTGAAACGCAGATTGCTCAACGTGATGGTGACCAATATCATTCCGATCTTGGTGGTGTCTTCGATGATATTCTTAATTTTTTATAGCACGACCAACAACAAGGAAGATAAATCTGGAGTGAGCATGATGGGAGTGGTACAGAGTTGTGCAGGTTTTTTCTTTGTGCTGTTGGTGGCTCATATCGATTTGAGAAGAAGGCTTACTACGCCTGAGTTGACTTATATTGAGACGTTTTATCTGACGATGTACGTGATCATGGCTTTGTTGGCAATCAACGTGGTGACATTTACCAAAACGGACAAGTACAAGTTCTTACATTATGAGGACAACCTTTTGGTCAAGATATCCTATTGGCCCGTGTTGTTGTTTGCTTGGATGTTAATCACCTTGCTTATATTCTACTTTTAGGACGGATGAAAAAAACGCTACTATTACCTTTTTTTCTTGTCTCACTCACGTTGTTTGGACAGGACAAGAAGGACTATGAACTGAAGATTGGTGGAGCGATTCGTGCCAATTATTTTGTCAAATCTTGGGTGGACCAGAACAAGAAGACCGGGGGAGAATTGGCTTACGATATGGTGCGCTTTGATGTGGATGCCAATTACAAAAATGTCATCGCATCGGGTCAAATTCGCTTTTACAGTCAGGCCTATGGAGGGATATTGATCCATCATGCTTACATGGGGTATCAGTTTGATGATTACTCTCAAGTATTGGTGGGGATACATCAGGTGCCATTTGGTATCCAAACCTATGCTTCCAACAACTGGTTCTTCAATATCAATTACTACGTCGGGCTAGAGGATGATTATGACATGGGGCTCAAGTATGTTTATCAAAAGGATAAGTGGGGCTTTGCAGCGGCGTTTTACAAGAACAGCGAGATGCCTGCAGACAATTTTTCACGTTATTCTTATGACATCACGGGGACGCAAAATGAAGTCAACCAAGGTAACCTCAAGCTAACCTACACAGTGGCCAATATCGAATGGGGTGCTTCCATGGAGTTGGGACAGCTCGAAGAAGTAGCCACAGGGGATCTAGGGACACATTCGGCAGGAGCACTGCATGTACACGGCCGTTTTGGGCGATTTGATGTCAAGTTGCAAGCCACCTATTTTCACATGTCGCCGAAAGGACCAGAGAGCAACTATGTTTATATGTCGGCCTATGGCGCGGAGTACGAGGTGGCCAGTGCGGCTAGATCCTATACGATAGGCTTCATGTATAGCTTGCCGTTGGAGTGGGGACCTATCGCATCCTTGGATTTTTACAATGATTTTGGCTATATAGACAAGACAGAGCAGGGTTATTCGGATTCCGTGATGAATGTGCTAGGCGTAGGTGTCAATATGGGCAAAATGTACAGTTATGTGGATTGGGCGATGGGCAAGAACCATCCATGGCTAGGTCCAGACTGGACGAGTGCATTGAGTGTAGGGGATGCCGATGCAGAGTGGCATACCCGGTTCAATATCAACTTTGGATATTATTTCTAGACAAATGATTGCCACAGTTGAGGCAGTAGTTGGATTGAGTTGGCAGGTTGTTGGTGCCACAATGTATGCAAGTGAGAGCATTTCTTTTTTTCTCCCCACGGATCATTTCATTGGTGACGATGCCTGTCGGTACAGCTAGGATGGCATAGCCGATGATCATCAGTGCGGAAGCCAGGGTTTGTCCCATGAGAGTCACAGGGGCTATGTCGCCATAGCCTACCGTGGTGATGGTGACGATCGACCAGTAGATACTTTTGGGGATACTCGTGAAGCCGTTTTGTCCCCCTTCGATCATATACATCATGGTGCCGATGATCACTACGATACAGAGCACAGTGCCGAGGAAAACAATGATTTTGTGTCGGCTGTTGTAGAGTGCGGAACCGAGCTGCTCTGCTCCTCCCATAAAGTGCGTCAATTTCAATACCCGAAAGACTCGAATCAGTCGAATTGCACGAATCACAGAAAGTGCACGTGTCCCGTCGATGAAAATACCGAGGTAGGTGGGAATCAAGGAGAGCAAGTCGATGATACCCATGAAACTAAAGATGTACTTGATGGGTTGGGGTGAGGAGACAATCCTCGCGATGTACTCTAACGAAAAGAGAAGGGTGAAAATCCATTCGACAATCTTGAGCTCATGATCGTACTTTGCATCGATCTCGTGGATGCTCTCTAGCATCACTTCGACGATACTGGCGAGGATGATGACCAGCAGGATCACATCAAAAAGTTTGCCCATGGTCGTCTCGTATCCAAAGATGACTTCATGGATTTTTTGTTGCCATTTTTTGAGATGTGTGACGTCTTTTTTCATGGAATGAGGAGAGGTTGAAACAAAGCAAGCTACCAATAGAAATACTGATAGCTTGCTTGTGGATGATGTCTGTAGAGGCTTATTCTACTTGTAGCAACCACATTCCGTTCTCCAACCATTTTTGGTTGAGCTCTTCGAAGATGCCTGCAAGTTGAAGTGAGTTCATGTAGTTCTGTACCAAGTTTAGAAACAACGGGTCGCCTTGTGGTAGAGCAGCACCGATAGGTTCGATGGTCAGTGGCTCTTCGAGGGAGACGATGCCTTCGTGTCCATACTTCAGTGCAGAGACCAAGGTAAACGGGTAGTCTGCTACTACGGCTTTCACTACGTCGTTGCGTAGCATGTCGATTGCTTCGTCATAGCTGCTGACAGGAGCGATGTCTGCATTGGTCATGTAGGCTTTCGCGAAGATTTCGCTGGTAGAGCCTGCGAGTACAGCGATGCGCATCTTGGGGTTCATATTGATGTCTTCGGTAGATTCCGATTTAGATAGCAATTTGGACTTGGTCAAAATGGATTTTCCAGAGACCATGTATGGGCCTACGAAAGCGACACGCATGTTTCGCTCGGGGGTGATAGTCATCCCAGACATGACCAAGTCAACCTCTCCGTCTTCCAAGGCAGGAATCAGATCGTTGAAGTCCATCAAGACGAGCTTGAGCTCTACGTTGAGAGACTGCGCAAGCATGGTCGCTAGATCTATTTCATACCCGATGTAGTTGCCGCTTTTTGATTTCATCGAAAATGGAGGCTGGTTGCCGGTTATGCCCACGCGGAGTTCGCCTTTTTTGATGATTTGCTTTAATGTGGCTTGCGCCTGTGCATTGGAAGCCATGACGAGAATCACGAGCAACGCGGATAAAATCAATTTGATCTGTTTCATAGTTTTTTAGTTAGTTTAAATCCTATATTATAGATGTACAAAGGAACCTAAAGTTTTAATATTTTAAACTCTACTCTCCTATTCTTTTGCCTCCCTTCGGATGTTGTATTGCTTTCTATCGGGGCATCTTCTCCGTATCCTTTTGCGGTGAAGCGGTATTTTTTAATCCCTTTGTCTTCCAGATACATGGCGACAGCTTTGGCCCTGTTTTCAGAGAGAATTTGATTGTTGGTTTGCGAGCCAACATTGTCCGTATGCCCAGCGATTTCGATTTCGGCTTTGGGGTGTTGCCACAAAAATTCCAAAAGCATGTCTAGTTCTTCGTAAGAAGCGGGTTTGAGTACGTATTTGGCCGTTTCGAAATAGATGTTGTTGAGCTGGAAAATTTGTCCTTCTCGGGCATTGGAGAGTTCGTGACTCAGGTTGGTTGCTTCGCAAGCTGTGAATGTGACATCATCAAGAGCAAAGTGCGCAGAGATGCATTCGGTGTTGACGTTTCGGATGGCTAGTTTGACTTCCGTATTGTTTCTCGATTTCCAAGTGACTGTGTATTTTCTCCACTCACAGAGGACACTATCTAGTTCTAACTTTTTTCCCTCTGCCTTGTCATTGATATATACCTCCAAGATCGCAGGAGAGTAGCGTAGCAAGGGAGCCACCCAAAAACTAAAAGTGTAGGTAGTGTTTGGGCTGATGTCAGTGACGGTTTGACTCCATGCATTGTCATTGGGGGACTCTGACCCGTTGTATACGAGCATGATGCCGCCGTTGGAGCTGTGGTCTCTGCATGCAGGATATAGACCGAGTGCATATTGTGGGTTGGTGACTGTGGCATAGCTCCCGCCGAGGAGTAGGGATTCTCCTCCTGGCTCTCGGGTGTACTGATAGTCTGACTGGAACTCTTGGTTCCCTTTACAAAAATCTGAGTTTTTGACTAGGTTCTCTCCGTCTGATTGTCCTTCGGGACATTGAGCCCATAGACTGATCGTTACCATGAGGAGAAGTAGAATAGAAATGCTGCTTTTCATATAAGTGTGACTTGAATTTTAAAGCTAACAATAAATGCTTGAACCTTCCAGTACAGTCATGTGAAATGATCTTTATCTCTGTTGGTTCTCAGAATTATCTATCGAATAGGGCGGGGAGAGTTATGGAAAATTGAAATCGACGTGACTGTGTATTTTTGTGGAGGCTTAGAATGTTGAGATTCGGGCTAAAAGCATATTTTTGCGACCATGAAGAATGCACTGCTATTGCTGGCACAACAGCTTAAAGGGGATTTGTTTTTGGATGAAACACTACGTACACTCTATGCCACGGATGCTTCGGCGTATCGCGAATTGCCGTTGGCGGTGGCTATGCCTGTGGACAAGGAGGACCTGAGACTTTTGATTCAATTTGCCAACGAGCACGAGACGTCCTTGATTCCACGTACAGCAGGAACCTCTCTGGCAGGACAGGTTGTAGGCAACGGGATCGTAGTGGATGTGTCCAAGCATTTTCATGAAGTAGTGGAAGTCAATGTGGAGGAGAATTGGGTCCGCGTGCAGCCTGGGGTGATTCGTGATGACCTCAATCGACACCTCAAGCCGTTTGGTATGTTTTATGGACCAGAGACCTCGACCGCCAATCGTGCAATGATAGGAGGAATGGTTGGCAACAACTCCTGCGGGTCCAATTCTGTGGTCTATGGCAGTGCTCGGGATCATTTGTTGGAGGTCAGTGGCTTTTTGTCAGATGGCAGTGAGGTGACGTTTGGAGAGATGAGCCTGCAGGATTTTGAGTCTAAGATGGAAGAAGATACTCTCGAGGGCTCTATCTATCGGCGTGTCAATGAGCTGTTGCAACCAGCCGAAGTGAGGACGGAGATTGCCAAGGAATTTCCTAAACCAAGTATCCCACGGCGAAACACAGGGTATGCAGTAGATCTACTGGCGATCAATCAGCCTTTCGAACCTTCAGGTGAGGCATTCAACTTTTGCAAATTGATTGCGGGATCCGAAGGGACATTGATGTTCATCACAGAACTCAAAGTACACGCAGGGGCCATGCCTCCCAAAGACAAGGCCTTGGTGTGTATCCACTGCGAGAGTATTCATGAGTCGCTATTGGCCAATCTTGTCGGGCTGAAGTATGAACCACATGCTAGTGAGTTGATCGATGACATCATTTTGCAGTGTACCAAAGAGAATATTGAGCAGCAAAAGAATAGATTCTTTGTGCAAGGAGACCCAGGGGCGATACTCGTGGTGGAACTAGCGGCAGAGAGTGATGGTGCGTTGAATCAGAAGTGTGAAGCGATGATCGCCGAACTGAAGAAAGAGGGCTTAGGCTATCATTATCCGGTGCTAAAAGGAGGAGACATCGGAAAAATATGGACACTCAGAAAAGCAGGGCTCGGGCTATTGGCCAACATCCCTGGGGATGCCAAAGCTCAACCGGTGATCGAAGATACGGCCGTTGATGTGCAAGATTTGCCAGAGTACATTCGAGAGTTCAATGAGACCTTGGAAAAATACAACCTGAGTTGTGTACATTATGCGCATGCCGGGTCGGGTGAATTGCACTTGCGACCAGTACTGAACATGAAGACAGAAGAGGGGCATCGCATGTTTCGTGTGGTGGCTGAAGAAATTTCCCGATTGGTCAAAAAGTACAAAGGCTCTCTCAGCGGTGAGCACGGTGATGGACGACTCAGAGGGGAGTTTATCAAGGAGCAAATAGGAGAGAAGAACTATGCGTTGATCAAAGAAATCAAGAAGGCGTGGGACCCCAAGTCGATTTTTAACCCAGGGAAAATCACTGAGACGGCAAAGATGGATGAATTTTTACGCTATGAGCCGAATCAGCCAGATCCAGAGATCAAGACTTACTTCAATTGGGATAGAAACCAGGGGGTGTTGCGTTCTGCAGAGCTGTGCAACGGGTCGGGCGATTGTCGCAAATCTGCGGGCAGTGGGGGGACGATGTGTCCGAGTTTTATGGCCACTCGAAACGAGAAAGATACGACACGGGCGCGAGCCAATATCCTGAGAGAGGTACTGACTCATTCGGACAAAATCAACAAGTTTGATAGTGAGCAGATCAAAGAAGTGATGGACCTGTGTCTATCCTGCAAAGGCTGTAAGTCTGAATGCCCGTCCAATGTAGATATGGCACGTCTCAAGGCGGAATTTGAGCAGCAATATTATGATGCCAACGGGATGCCTCTAGCCAAGCGTATGATGGGAGAATATGCGCTCAGCATGAAGATGGCTGCTCTCGCTCCATGGGCGTACAATGCGGTATTCAAAAACTCAGTGACTGGGACAATCGGCAAGCGCATCATGGGAGTACATCAGGAGCGCTCCATGCCGCTGATGCCAAAGCTAACGATGAAGTCGTGGTACAAGAGGAACAAAACTAAACTTAAGAGTCAGAAGTCGGACAAGGCTCTGTACCTGTTCTTTGATGAGTTTACCAACTACCTCGATGCAGAAATTGGTGTCACGGCTATCCAGCTTCTGGATGAATTGGGCTTCAAGGTGATGGAAGTAGAGCACGATCAGTCGGGCCGTGCATTGATCTCAAAGGGGATGGTAAGGAAGGCCAAGAAGGTTGCCAACAAGAACGTACATTTGCTTCATGGCAAGGTAAGTACAGAATGTCCACTGGTGGGGATCGAACCCTCGACTATTCTGACCCTAAGAGACGAGTACCCTGACTTGTGTGATGTGGAGCTCAAAGGGAAAGCACAAGACATTGCAGATGCATGTCTTACGATCGAGGAGTTTATCACCCGAGAGTTTAGGCGAGGAAACATCGACAAGGGGCTCTTTTCTATGGAGAAAAAGAAGCTCAAAGTACATGGGCACTGTCACCAAAAGGCACTATCGTCTGTCATGACGCTCAAGGAGACTTTGTCTATTCCGGAAAACTACGAAGTGGAGATGATTCAGTCAGGATGCTGTGGTATGGCGGGATCGTTTGGGTACGAGACGGATCACTTTGACACTTCGATGAAAATCGGAGAATTGGTGCTTTTCCCCGCAGTACGGGAGGCAGAGGATGAGACGATTATCGCTGCGCCGGGTACGAGCTGTCGTCATCAGATCAAAGACGGGACGGGAAAGCTCGCTCTTCATCCGGTCGAAGTGTTGTATCAGGCGCTACGCTAGAGGAGAATGGGGAGCTAGAGCTTGTATTGATTTAGGAAAGGTTGCGCTCCCATACTATCCCAAAATGTTGATTGAGCAATACGCAGAACTCATCAGAGTTGAGGATGTTTTGCTCGCTGCGTTCACCGAGATGATGCCTCACCAACTTGGTGTCACTGAGAGTGACGCGTCCTGTAGGGAGGGCTTGTGTGATGACATTTCCTTTTGTGAAATGTGATTTGGGACTGCTTTGATGGTACTGGCACATGTCAATGAATTCAACCAATTGATATTCTTTTTTTGAAAAAAGGTATTTCGTTTCGAATAGGACGGAATCCTCGGACATGGATAGGGTATAGTGCCCATCTGCGTCTTTGTCTATTCTAAAGTAGCGATTGAGGTCCATTTGGATCTCTCCAGGATACATGATTTTGGGGGAGCTAAAGGAGTCACCAAAACCTACGTCACAGAGATAGGCGTTGTGGTTGAGATGGACGAGCAGGGCCATGTGATCTAGGGCTGGGCCAAGGCTGCCTGTCTTGTCGTAGACACGAGCGGCTATCATCTGTACGTCAAAGCCCAGTGATTGTAGTAGTTGGTAAAACAAGCCGTTGAGTTCATAACAGAAGCCTCCCCTCCGCCGGAGGACGATCTTGTCGAATAATCGTTTTGGGTCCAAGAGGATCTCTTGGCGCATTCCGATATCGAGGTTTTCGAAGGGAATGTTGAGCAGGTGATTGAGATGCAGCTGTCTGAGATAGTTGATAGATAGAGATTGGTTTCGTGGCGAACGAATCCTTGCTAGGTATTGTGTGATTTGTGGCTCGCTGAGCTTTGCTTTGCGCATGGGTGGCGACTGGTTTAGTGTTTGGGGGTTTTGATTCCCGCCGTGATTCGAAGTGGGATGTCGTTTTCGGCTGGAGGAATGGGGCACGAATAACCTGCTGCATAAGCACAGTAGGGGTTGTAGGCCATGTTGAAATCGATGATGATGTGTTCTCCTGTAGGTATACTCAAGTCAATGTAGCGACCGCCTCCATAGGAGTCGTCACCATTGGTCAGGTCTGTAAACGGCAAAAAGAGGTAGTCTTTGTACTTTTCCATGACCCGCAGGCGATGACTTTGGTACAGTGTGAGTTCGATAGCTTGCCCTTCCAGTTCAAAAGTCACTGTACCATATTTGTCGTACGCGGAGAGACGACTAGACGAGGTTTTCATTTCAATACTGAGGGGAGTGGTGTTTTGGACGAATTTCGCTTCTACTCGAAACTCCTTGTCAATAGGAAAGAATTCATGCCCGTCAAATTTCCTGATCTCCTTTTTAGAGAGCGGGGACTCGCTCGGATCTTTGTATTCGCTATTGAGTTTTTGCTGAAAAGCAAGCACTTCTTGTTCATATGACTGAGCCTCGACCATCGTGGATATCAAGAGGGTCAGGATCAAAAGCATAAGTGACCTGGATTGGAGAGGGGTTTTGCTTGGTTTGAGGGAGAGGGGTGTTTGGTTTATCATCATGAAGAGAGAGTGTTTGTCAGAGGATATGGTTTTTCGAATAGATCAATGCTTTGCAAAAATGAAGATAGAAAAATAATTCTCTAAGTTTACAATCGAATAACCTACAAAACCACAACCTAAAGAAATCTACTATGAAAATTTTAATTACTGGGGCGAATGGATTGCTCGGTCAGAAACTTGTCCAATTGCTATTGGACCAAGGAGAGACGGTCATTGCGACTTCTCATACTCAGAGTAGACTGGGGTATATGGAGCAGGAGTTTGTATACGATCAGATGGATATCCGTGTTCGTGACCAAGTGATGGAGGTAGTGTCTAGGCATACTCCAGATGTGATCATTCATACAGCAGCGATGACCAATGTCGATCAATGCGAGACTGAGCGCGAAGCTTGTGATCGCCTCAATGTGGATGCTGTACAGCACCTTGTAGATGCAGCGCAGGTGACGGGTGCATTTTTAGTGCATTTGTCGACGGATTTTATCTTCGATGGCGAGGGAGGCCCTTATGTGGAAAGTGACGAACCCAACCCTGTCAGTTACTACGGAGAGAGCAAGTTGGCAGCCGAAAAAATTGTGAAAGCTAGTAAAGGAGATTGGGCAATCTTGCGTACGGTACTAGTCTATGGAGTCACTCCAGGCATGAGCCGATCCAACATCATCTTGTGGGTCAGAGATAGCCTTACCCAAGGCAAGGAGCTCAAAATAGTAGATGATCAGTGGCGGACACCGACTTTGGCAGAAGATTTGGCGATGGGGTGTTATTTGGCAGCCAAACATCGAGCCAAGGGTGTTTTTAATATTTCGGGCAAGGATCTATTGACTCCTTATGAGATGGCTATGAAGACCTGTGACTACTTCGATCTGGATAAGTCTCTCATTACCAAAGTCGATGGCAGTATGTTTTCACAGCCAGCGAAGCGTCCCCCTAAGACGGGTTTTATATTGGACAAGGCCAAGGACGTGTTGGGCTATGACCCAGTAGGGTTCGACGAGGGGATACGTCTTTTGGATCAGCAGCTCAAGGACATGCTAGTGAAGTAGATTTTGGATTCTTTAACATGGATTTGTAGCGCAGTGTTCTTGGTGCGTAAAATCATTTGTTCAAATTCTGGCGGCATCACATCTTTTATTCTGAAAAAGAATAAATTTGGTGAAGTTTAATTTATCAAAATATTCATGCAGAAACTCGGATTAATTCAATCCCTCGGTCAGAAGCTTTCGCCGCAGCAGATACAGTTCATCAAATTGCTACAGGTGCCTACAGCAGAGTTGGAAGCGCGAATAAAGGAGGAGCTAGAGGTGAACCCCGCACTCGAAGAGGGCAGAGAGGAGTCGTCTGAGGAAAGCACAAGTGAGGAGGTGAGCAAAGAGGATACTTCCAATGACGAGCTGAACGTCGATGATTATCTCAATGAAGATGATTATGCGGGATACAAAATGCAAGGGGATGGCAACTACAACGAGGAAGAACGCGACATGCCGATCTCTTCTGGGAGTTCCCTTCAAGAGCAGCTCATCGATCAGTTGGGCTTTCTCAAGCTCGACGAGACACAGGAAATCATCGGGCGCCAACTTATTGGTAGTATAGAGGCGGATGGCTACATTCGGAGAGACCTAGAGGCTATCATGAATGATCTCGCATTCTCACAAAACATAGAAACTAGTCTAGATGAGGTCGAGGCGGTACTGTACAAAATCCAGTCTTTTGATCCTCCAGGGATCGCGGCTCGCTCACTCAAAGAATGCTTGTGCATCCAGCTGGATAAGAAAGAAAACCATGGAGCCGAGGTAGACTTGGCACAGAAAATTGTTTCACAATGCTTTGAGGAGTTTACCAAAAAGCACTATGACAAGATCGAAAAGAAGCTAGGAGTTGATGAGGAGCAGCTCAAAGAGGCAATCCACACGATCACCAAGCTCAACCCGAAGCCCGGAGGAACCACAGATGGGTTGGTCAGGGTTCAGTATCTCCTGCCGGACTTTATTTTGACGAATGACGATGGCAAACTGGAACTGACACTCAACTCCAAGAATGCTCCTGAATTAAGAGTGAGTCCTTCGTACTCGGACATGTTTCAGTCTTACCACAAGAGTGATAAAAAGGACAAGAAACTGAAGGAGACCGTGTCTTTCGTCAAGCAAAAATTGGATGCTGCTAAGTGGTTTATTGACGCAGTGAAGCAACGTCAGCAGACTTTGCTCAATACTATGAATGCGATCATCAAGTACCAGTACGATTACTTCTTGGATGGTGATGAGACCAAATTGAAACCGATGATTCTGAAGGATATTGCTGAGATCATAGGGATGGATATTTCGACGATTTCGAGAGTAGCCAATAGCAAGGCCATTCAGACGGAGTTTGGGATTTTTCCTTTGAAGTACTTCTTCTCAGAAGGGATATCGACGGATTCAGGAGAGGATGTGAGTAGCAGGGAGGTCAAAGAAAAGCTGAGGAAATTCATTGAAGACGAAGACAAGTCGAAACCTCTCTCTGATGATAAGTTGGAGAAGCTGCTCAAGGCAGAAGGCTACAATATCGCGAGGAGAACTGTGGCAAAGTATAGAGAACAATTGAACTTGCCCGTGGCGAGATTACGAAAGGAGTTGTAGTGAAGGTTAGTTTTGGACAAGTGATTTCTCAAGTTTTTCATCCGTTGCTCGTGCCGACGATGACCTTTTGTATACTGTTTCTGTTTTCTCCACAATTGATACAGCCTCTGTCTGCGATGTCTTTGCCGTTTTTGTTCATTACGACATTCATCATTCCGATGATTAGTATATCGATATTGCGAGTGTCTGGCTCGATCAGTAGCCTGCGTATGGACAAGCGAGAGGAGCGATTGGTACCATTCACCTTTATCGCTTTGTTTTTTGGGATGACGACTTACCTCTTTATTTACAAGGTAGGGGTCAATGACTTGGTTGCGACGATATTTATTTCGACGACTGTCTTGATTTTAGTTTTGACAGTGGTTACGTCTTGGTTCAAGATCAGTATTCATGCCGCAGGGATGAGTGGGATGTGCGGATACCTGCTGGCGCTGTGTTACAGAGTGCCAGGGAGCGAACTGATCTACCCTCTATTGGCGGTGGTAGTGCTTGCCGGACTGGTGATGACCGCTCGCTTGCAAGTCAATGCTCATCGACCTGCCGAAGTATTGGCAGGTTTTGTCATTGGGTTGCTGATATGCTTTTCTGCTTTGTATTGGTTTGCTTAGAGACCTGAGATTGAGATACCAACCGTCGAATACATGATGTCTTGGGTGTCTACAGGTCCTTTGTCGGTAAACATAGGAGTCATGTAGTACTTGTAGAACACATTGACACTACCCATACCGATACGAGCTTGAAGACCAATTCTTAGATCTGTCATACCTAGATCACCTTTTTCTTTGATTTTTCGGGTGTCTCCTGACTCGGAGTATTTGACTTTGGTGTGAGAGTCAAAAATGTAGGCAAACATCCCTCCTAGGCCAATGTATGGGCTGCTTTTTTTGTCATTGCCCATGAAGTTGAACCTCATCTCAAGAGGGATCTCTATATAGTTGATAGCATACTGCCCTTTTTTGTAATCCCAATCATCGTCGACGTCTTCGTACATCTCTCCCAAAAAGTTGCCGTTTTTAGAACCAATTTTTTCGAGACTAACTCCTATACCAGGTCGAAACTCAACTTTCTTGCTGAGGTCAAATGGCTTGATGAAATAAAGAGCAACAGACTTGGACCTCCACCAGTGCACTTGGTTCCAGTAGTCAGGCTTGCCAGTGAGCATGTTGAATCCAAAATCCAGTACGATTTCGCCGGGCAATTCCGGTGTTTTTTTGACTACTTCTTCACTCAATTGAGCGGAGGATTCAAAACTTAGATTTAGGAGTAATGCGAATGCCGCGAAGGCGAGGGTCACTTTTTTCTTCATTTGCTTGTATTAAAGCCGTTTTAATTTTCGACTGGCAAAGATAGGTGAATTTTGAAATTATGGGTTTTCAAAAGTATTTATCTATGCTTTGGGTTATAATGAGTTATTGCGTAGCGAAAGTTGCCCCGCTTTTTGAAAAGATTTAGTTTGAAGTGCCTTTTTGTATACTTCAAGATGTCGCAGGTTGTGTATGTCTGACCCGACAAAATCGACCCATTGTTGAGCGATGAGGTATTGAGCGGTTTGTTTGGCCTCATATGAATAATGACCCGTAAAGGAGGAAGCATTGACCTGTTGTAGCACTCCCATGTCACGAAACTTGAGTATGAGTGCAGGGTCTTGCTGAATGTAGCTGTATCGCTCAGGATGCGCAAATATAGGTTGTAGGCCTTTGGCCTTGAGTTTGAAAAACACGTCTTCAAGCTGCATGGGTTTGTTCATGAAAGCCGTCTCCAACAAGATGTGGTTTCCTGCAAAGGTGAGTAGCTCTTGGTTCGTATCGAGCTGTTCTACGAATGAGTCGTCGACATAGTATTCGGCGCCTGCCTGTACCTCCATGTCGAGGTTTTCTTCGGTGATTTTTTGACGTAGGGTGGCGACACCTTCTCGTATGATGGTGGGGGTGTTGGGGTAATAGTCCGAGAGGATATGAGGCGTGGTGATTAGTTTTTTGATGCCAAGAGCACTTAGGCCACGGATGATTTCGAGAGACTCTTCCCACGTCTTGACTCCATCATCTATGCCAGGGATGAGGTGCGAGTGGAGATCAACCGTGAGAGGGCTGAACGTTCTTTTTTGTTGAAACAGCCCGAACATTATGCCTTTTTGCCTAATAGTTTGTCGAGCCAGGATCTCTTGGCAGGGACCTCGTCTTCGTAGTAGCCTGAGCCATAGCCTCCGTATCCGTAGCGCCCTTGTTGGTTGACGGAGTTGAAGATGACAGATAGGTTATCGAATCGGTTGTTGGTGATGAGGTTGTGTACCGATTTGAGGTAGGACTTTTTGGAGTATTCTGCCCGTACGACATAGATGGGGAGATCGGTTTTCTTCATGACTAAGATTCCATCAGTGACGAGACCTACGGGAGGTGTGTCGAGTAGGACGATATCAAATTTCTCCTTGAGCTCTTCGAGAAAGTGGTTGAATTTTTCGCCCATGATCAATTCTGATGGGTTAGGAGGTGTGGGACCTGCACTGATGTAGGATAGGTTTTTTACTTCTGAATTGTTGACACATTCGTCGATTGTGTTTTTGTCAATGAGTATGGTACTGACGCCTTTGTTGGTTTGTTCTGTGCCAAAGGCGAGATGGACTTTGGGCTTGCGCATGTCTAGGTCTATGACGACTACTTTGAGCCCGGAGTAGGCAAAGATTGCCCCTAGATTGACTGCTATGAAAGTCTTGCCTTCGCCACTGACAGTAGAGGTGATGGAAATAAGTTTTCGGCCATTTCCAGAAGCCATGAATTCCATATTGGTGCGGACGGAGCGCAGTGCCTCACTCATGGAGGATTTGGGGTTGGTGGATACGACCAAGCGAGTAGTCTGTAGTTTTTCTGCTTTGTATTTTGGGATTACCCCGAGGAGGGGCGCCATGAGTAGTCGTTCGAGCTCTTTGGAGTTGGAGATTTTGTCATCGAGCAGGTAGGAGATTGCTACAAAGAAGAAACTGATGATGAGTCCAGCCATAAACCCTGCTCCGTAGATGAGGATTTTTTGTGGTTTTATAGGGGCGTCAGGCATAGAGGCTGGAGACAATACGACAAAATTGGTGACTGTACCTGCTCTTGCGATCTCTAGTTCTATTTTGCTTTGGATGAGAGAAAAATAGAACTCTTCTTGTAGAGAGTAGAGTCTTCTGTTTTTGTTGTATGAGGTGCCCATGGATGGTAATTCGGCAAAATTACTTTCCAATATCTTTCTTTTTTTGCTCAACTCTTCTTGGCTCGTGACCAAGTTTTCTTGGTAGGAAACGAGCCGGTCATGGACGGCTTTTTGCGATAGATCGATACGGCTGTTGAGTTGCTTGATGATTTGGGTGTTTTCATTGTAGGTGTCAAGCTTGAGGAGTCTTTCGTTTTTTAGTTCGTTGTACTCTGCGAGCATTTCTAGAAAGGGCTTGGGGAGACCGAGCGTAGTGATGGGGGTTCCTTCGCCCAGCTGTTTGTTGGCTAGTTCAACTGCGGCGATTTGCGTGCGGATGTTGAAGCGTTGTGAGTCGAGTTGATTGAGGAGACGGATGGTGTAATTGAGGTCTTGAGAGAGGTCAGTTGTTCGGTTTTTGATGGTGAACTTCTCGAAGTAATCCTCGAATTGCTCTAGTTCGATTTGAGACTTATACATCTGCGTTTCGAGAAATGATATCTTTTGTTCGACGGCTTGATTTTTGGCCGCTTTGGTATAATTGAGATAGATGGTGTCGATCGCCTGCACCAAACTTCTTGCTTTGTATTTATTGGGGTCGGCGAGTGCTATCTTGATGGTGTTGGCGTTGAAGTTGATAGGCTCTACAATGATATTTTGTTGGAAATAATCGATGAGTGCTTCACGGCTATTGATCACAAAGTAGAAATCAATCAGGTTTTGTTGTTCTTTGAAGAAGATCGTTTTGGAGACTATGAGTTCTCCAAATGCCGTGTTTATTTTTTTTCCGAAAGGATACCTTGTGCGATGGCTGGTGCCGTGGAGTTCAAAATCCATGACAAAGTGGTCGTCACTTAGGATTTCCACATCAATTCGACGATTGAGGATTGATGGGTCTGAGACTTGTACATCCACGATAAACGGTGAATTGCCGTAGCGTTCGTCATAGAGATGACTCCTTCCAGGATGAAAGTAGGAGACGTTCATTCCTACAGCATCGACGACTTGGCTTGCAAAAAGACGAGATTTGAGAATTTCGATCTCTCCAGAGAGTCCCTTGATATCTTGTTCCATAGGGTTCTGAATCCCAAGTATACCTGCATCGCTTTTGATGTCTAGTTTGAGGATGGACTCAGAGCTATAGATTGGTTTGGTGTATCTGAGGTACAGAAACGTGCCTGCATTGAATAGAATTAAGATCAGGATGATCCAAGGCAAATTTTTGATGAAGACTTGGTTGAGTTTATCAAAATCAATATTGCTCAAGGGGTCACCTTCAGATTGGTTGTGGTTTTGACCTCCATGTATTGGGCGAATATGATTTGTTTCTAGGTTCAATGTTTATAGATTTTGTAGGACAAGCACGAGGGCAAGTGTGCTGCTCAAAAGGCTCAATACAGGGGCGATATCTTTGATACTTTCTAGCCAAGGGCGTCTCCAAGGTTCGACGTAGACAATGTCACCAGGTTCCATGGTGATCATCGAATCCCTCATGCCACTGACTGTACTCAAGTTGATCTGAAAGACCTCAGGGTTGCCTAGGTTGCCACGAATGATTTTGATGTTTTGCGCTTTGGCTCCCATGTCGAGTCCTCCAGCAATGGCGAGGATTTCGACCAAGCTCATGTTTTCGTTGAGCAGTGGAATGAGTTGACCACCCATTGCTCCAAGTACAATGACGCGTTTGTTGCTATAGGTGAGCTTGACGAAGGCTCCTTTGTAGTATGCGTCGTATTTCTCTTCTAGTAGTGATTCGGCTTGATCCAGTGTCAGGCTATCGAGTTTGATTTGTCCAATAATTGGAAATTTGACCGTGCCGTCTTCTTTGACGAGGTAGGTGAAATTTTCTTCGGCGCGGCGCTGGGTTGTATTCATGCCCTGTTGCAATTCGTGATTGGGATCAATGATGCGCTCCCCTTGATTGGTATATACCTCGATACTGAGGTAGTCGTCGATCTGGATGGCGTAGTTTTTCTCTGCTTGCATGACAGCCGTAGAGAGGTCGCTTTTCGAAAACTCTTTATTTAGCTTGAACATGATGTCTTGCTTGTATGCTCGACATGAGCAAAAGAAGGCAAGTAGAAGAATAAGTAACCTTTGATCCAAATATTTATACACTTCGTACGATTTATGGCAAGTTTAAAAAATGCAACTTGATCCAACAAATAAGGGGTAAGATAAATCAGAAAGGCTGTTTCCAATACTTTCTAATCGAGAATCTTGTGTGTCTCAGAGATATACTTTTGAATGATGATTTGTTCGTCAAATTTCTTTTCCACCATTAGTCTGCCACAAGTCCCCATCTTCTGTAGGTCTGTTGGGTTCATGTCGATGATTTTTCTGATTTTATGCTGGAGATCCGTACTGCTTTTGACCTGGCAGAGGTACCCATTTTGACCATCTAGGACCACTTCTCGGCATCCTGGGGCATCGGTAGTGATAATTGGTCGGCTCATGGCTGCTGCTTCGAGGAGTGTTTTTGGAGTTCCTTCTCGGTAGGAGGGCAGGACGACGCATGTGGCCAGATCGATGTGGGTTTGTACCGCGTCATCTGTACCAAGATATTGGATGGACCCGTCGTTGATGTAGGTATCGAGGAGCTCTTTCTTGAGACCACGAGCGTGGTTTTCATCAAGTTGACCGAGCAGTTGAAACTCCGTCTGTGGATATTGTTTTCGGATGGCTCGTGCCGCATCTAGGTATTCGAGAATGCCTTTGTCTAGAATCAAGCGTGAGATCATCAGAAATCGACAAGGGGGAGTGGATAGGGTATGCTTTGCACGAAAGTGCTCTAAGTTGATCCCAGATCCAGGGATGACCTCAGAGCGGACCTCAGGCAGTGGGACTTGGTTGAGGAAGTCTCGTTGGTCGTCACCATTCTGAAAGAATATTAGGTTGACTTTCCTGAAGGACCATTTGTATAGTTTCTTGGCAATTTTAGGGGCTATTCCCTTGTTCAAAAAAACGGTGCCAAGACCACTGACATTGTTGATAACAGGGATGCCTAGTGTACGTGCTGCGAAGGAGCCGTAGATGTTGGGTTTGACGGTGTATTGATAGATGATGTCGGGTCGAATATCACTGTAGAGACGTTTGAGTGTAAGGAATAGCTTGAAGTCAGCAAAAGGGTTCGTGCCTGTGCCACTGATTTCTACGGGGTAGAAGGAGCAGCCCATGTCGATGAGTTTTTGAGAGTACTCGTCCCGGGGAGCTATAGCGATGACTTCATGCTTTTGGTCAAGAAGGGCGCGGATGAGGCCTGCTCTGAAATTGTAGATGTTCCACGAAGTATTGATTGCAATGGCTATTCTCATACGGCCTTTTGTAGAAGGATTTGATGTAAAACTATACTAAATCGAGATAATTGATGAATTTTGCCAAAAAATCAGAATATGGGGGATTATTATCTAACGGCTAAGGAAACAGAAAAGGCAGTTCTAGTGGCACTCTCCGAGCAAAAGCAATCGGACGAAAAGACACAAGAGTATCTGGATGAACTGGAGTTTTTGGCGAGCACGCTTGGGATTGAAACGTACAAGTCTTTTGTGCAGAGGCTAGAAAAACCAGACATTCGCACCTTTGTAGGCAAGGGAAAGCTAGAAGAGATTCAGGCCTATGTCATAGATAAGGAGATCGATACAGTGATTTTTGATGATGACTTGTCTCCTTCTCAGTTGCGCAACTTAGAGCGTGATCTCAATGTCAAGATTTATGACCGCAGTTTACTGATCTTAGACATATTTCTCAAGCGAGCACAAACCGCACAGGCCAAGACCCAGGTGGAATTGGCACGCTACCAGTACTTGATGCCGCGATTGACGAGAATGTGGACTCACCTGGAGCGTCAGCGTGGTGGGACTGGGACGCGTGGTGGCGCTGGAGAAAAGGAGATCGAGACGGATAGACGTATGATTCGTGATCAAATCGCCGTACTCAAAAAGAAACTGGCCAAGATCGATTTGCAAGGGGCCACCAGAAGAAAGTCTAGAAGCAATGTTGTGAGAGTGGCATTGGTAGGATATACCAACGTGGGCAAATCTACGATTATGAAACTCCTTTCCAAGGAGGATATTTATGCCAAGGATGAGCTTTTTGCTACGGTAGATTCTACTGTGCGCAAGGTCGTACTCAATACGGTCCCTTTTTTGTTGTCCGATACGGTTGGGTTTATTCGCAAGTTGCCCCACAATTTGATCGAGTCCTTCAAGTCTACTCTAGACGAAGTGAGAGAAGCCGATATTTTGTTGCACGTGGTGGATATTTCTCACCCTTCTTTTGAGGAACAGATGACTGTGGTCAACGACACCTTGGCAGAACTAGGAGTGGCAGACAAAGAGATGATCGTCGTGTACAACAAGATTGATCGTTTGTCTGCGCCAGAAGGAGAAGAAGCATTTGACTTTACTTCCGGGATTGATACGACATCTAAGAGTACGACGAATCTGTTTATCTCTGCTGTAGAAAAGCAGAACGTGATGGAATTTAGAAGGGTGCTCTTTGAGAAAGTCAAAAAGCACCACATGAAAATATATCCTAACTACTTGGCGCCAGAGTTTTTTTAGTAATCTTTGACGCAGCGGCAGCTGTTCATGTTTTGAGCGCTGATCACGTCATGAGAGACTTCGTCGTAATCTCCGTAAAGAGAGATCAGTCCAGCAGTTCTTTTGTCTCCTAATTCTGCATCCCATAGGTGCGCTGTTTTTCCTATGTCGCTAAATTGCCCTGCGACGTTGGAGAAACCGGCCATCATGATGTTGAGGTTGCTACTGCCTCCTTCTTTGAGTTCTTTTCCAGCTTTTTTGTACCCACCAAAACCGATCATGAGCTCTTGCCATTCGAGTTGGGTAGAGAGGTGCCATCCATTAGGGCAGGCTGTCTTGGCATCTACCCAGTTGTAGAGCCTACCGTATTTTCCGCAGTAGGCAGGGTAGTCTTTGTAGCATACCGAATTTTCCATCTCAAAGTTGAGGTTCTCAGCCATCCACTCCCTTTCGATGAATATCCCGCCTTCCAATTCTATCTGTACCGTGACAGATTTGTAGACCTTGCCGTCTCTTTCATCTGTAAAACTTGACATCTCTTGTCCGTAGGTAGTCAAGGTGCTTGCGCAAATTATAAGTAAGAGTAAGAGTTGTTTCATTTGGATTTTGTTAAGTTCTATAATTGTAATCAACCAGTTCTTTTTAATTTAGCCTCGCTCAAAAAAGTTTGGCGTGCCCAAAAATATAAAAAATTCTAGCAATCGTAGTTGCTTTTGCACAATCTTAGGCGAACCGTTAATTTTATGGAGTACAAAAGCGCTTAGAATCCAAGCATGATTTGCGGTAAAGGGTTTTAAATAATCAGTAAACAACCGTAACCATTGAAACAGATGTCAGAAGAATCTCAGAGTCCATTGAACCCCCTAGTGGCAGTCGCTATGGTTGCCTTGGTTATTGTAGTGATGCATCTATTGTCTAGTCATTTGGGGAGTGGTGGCTCTGGCGGTTTGGACAAAGTCATCATAGAGAGTGAGTCAGGGGTAGGAGAAGAACCGCGCCGGATTGTGATCATTGGTGAAGAAATCGAAGACCCTGATGTGACGTTTGACAGGGAGATGGAGGAAGTACCAGAGATTGGTATACGCCGTTCGGTGAAAGAGGACTCTCTGTTTCTTGCCAAAATCGTCGCACGAGCACCTCACTACGACACGCCAAGTAAGAAAACGATCATTCGGTATTACGTCAAAAACAAGGACGGCAATAGCGTATACGATTTGGCCAAGTTTGGATTTTACATTCACGAGCGACCATCTCCACTGAGGAGTTCACATGGGACCAATGCTATTTATGTGGGTGATTCGGTGACCAATGCAGACGTGTTGTTAGTAGCTTATTCATTGATCAAGGATGGGGTTGACCTCAAATCAGTCGTCTTCTCTAGGGAGCATGCTGGGTGGAAGTCCAATTCGATAGAGGTAGGTACGGATACTACCATCGTCGAGCAGAGATCAATCACGCTGAGTGATTTGAGAGAAGATTGGGGCAAAATGTAACGAATGACTATGCAGCTGAGAGCTTATCTTAGGTTGTTTGTCGATGCGCTCAAACTTAGCAGGGTCAACAACCTCGTCATCATTGCTAGCACCCAATATTTGTCGGCCCTGTTCATTGTGGGACATCCTTCGGAGTATGTCTCGATTGCCCTAGATGGCAAGCTCTTTGCTTTGGTGCTTTCTACAGTAGTCATAGCGGCAAGCGGATATTATATCAACGATTATTATGACATCAAGATCGACTTGATCAACAAACCTTCGAAAGTCATCGTGGGTAGAAATATCAAACGTCGACCGGTCATGCTGGCACACCAAACTCTCAATGCTCTAGGGATAGGACTTGGACTCATGGTGTCGTGGCAAGTTGGGGTGGTCAATCTGATCTGTGCGTTTTTGCTCTGGTGGTATTCCAATCAATTGAAGAGGTTGCCGTTTGTAGGCAATCTCGTCGTGGCATTGCTGACAGGGTCGACACTGTTGATTCTAGGGGTGTATTATGGGCATTACGACTTGCTATTGGTTGTCTATGCTTTTTTTGCTTTTGGTATCACACTGATACGTGAGATCATCAAAGACATAGAGGACAAGGATGGAGATGCCAGTTTTGGCGGGGTGACTTTGCCTATAGCCATAGGTGTGCGCCGCACCAAATATGTATTATATGTGTTGATGGTTGGTTTTTTTGTAGCACTCAACTATTTCTTGTATCGTTTAGATAGTCTGAAAATGACGGGGTATTTCCTTATACTGGCCTTGCCTTATTTGCACTTTCTGCTTCTTTTGGTACGGGCAGATACAAAAATTGCTTACAGCCGTTTGAGTAATTATTGTAAGTGGCTTATTGTTGCAGGCATATTCAGTATGGTAATCCTAAATATTTGAGATGAGTAAAGTGAAGATAGCCATTTTCGCATCAGGCAGTGGCACCAATGCAGAACAGATTGCCACGCATTTTGCCGATAGTGATCAGGTCGAGGTGGATATGATTTTGTCCAATAAGCCCCAGGCTTATGTGCTGGAACGTGCCAAAAAGTTTGACATTCCCACACATGTTTTCAGCCGAGAGGCATTTTACCAGAGTGAGGGCGTATTGGAGTTGCTTCGAGCGAGAGAGGTGGATTTTATCGTACTGGCAGGCTTTCTATGGCTTGTACCTAGCTATTTGATTGACGCGTATCGCGAAAAAATCATCAACATTCACCCAGCACTTTTGCCTAGCTACGGAGGTAAAGGGATGTACGGAGACAAAGTCCATCAAGCGGTAGTTGCAAATCAAGAGGCCGAGAGTGGAATCACGATCCACCTTGTGGATGAGGTCTATGACAATGGTCGGGTACTTCGACAAGAAAAAGTTGCGCTGGAAGCAGGCGAAAGCCCAGAAAGCCTCGCTCAAAAGATTCATCGCTTAGAATACCAGTATTTTCCTCAAACCATAGAGGGTTTTGTTTTGGGGTATTGAGCGAACCAATCTTTACTTTCTAATCCTGTTTTCTCTCAATTAAATAAGTAGCTTTGCAGCTTATTTTTAAGAGGAGAATATGGGTTCTAAGAAAATTAAATCAGCACTTATTTCAGTCTTTCACAAAGACAACTTGGATCAGCTAGTAAAAGTACTGGCAGACAATGATGTTCAACTTTATTCCACTGGGGGCACACAAAAATTCATCGAGGATTTAGGTATCCCAGTGACACCAGTTGAGGAGATTACGGATTACCCATCCATTTTCTCAGGTAGAGTAAAGACCCTGCATCCCAAGATCTTTGGCGGCATCCTCAATCGCAGAGACAATGAAAGTGACCAACAGGAAAAAGCCCAACATAGTATTCCTGATATTGATTTGGTAGTCGTAGATCTGTACCCGTTCGAAGCGACCGTAGCTAGTGGAGCACCCGAAGCAGACATCATCGAAAAAATAGACATTGGAGGCATCTCTTTGATTCGTGGAGCGGCCAAAAACTTCAACGACGTGTTGATCGTCTCATCTATGGAGCAATACGGCGAGACTGTAGAGATGCTCTCGGAGCAAAAGGGCGAGACTACACTCGAGCAGCGCAAGAGATTTGCTACCAAAGCATTTGACATCTCTTCGCATTATGATAGTGCGATTTTCAATTACTTCAACCAAGGTGGTCAAGAGAATGTGTTCAAGCAAAGTATCCGTAGTGCGACACCATTGAGATACGGAGAGAATCCTCATCAAGAGGGTGCTTTCTTTGGTGATCTTGACGCACTGTTTGACAAACTCAATGGAAAGGAGTTGTCGTACAATAATCTAGTGGATGTAGATGCTGCGGTAAGTCTGATCCGAGAATTTGAAGGCGAGACCGCATTCGCTATCATCAAGCATACCAATGCGTGCGGAGTGGCCAAAGGAGGCAGTGTCAAAGAAGCGTATTTGAGAGCTTTGTCTTCGGACAATGTCTCTGCGTTTGGTGGTGTGCTCGTGACCAACGAAAAAATAGACCTAGAGGCTGCTGAAGAAATCAACAAACTCTTTTGCGAAGTGTTGATCGCGCCAGCATACGATACGGAAGCTTTGGCGCTACTGCAGTCCAAAAAGAACAGAGTCATCTTGAAAATCAAGCCGGTGACTATCGTCAAGAAGCAATTCAAAACATTGCTCAATGGGGTGATCATGCAAGACGCTGACCTCAAAACTGATGTCGCAGAGGATCTCAAGACCGTGACCAAAAAGGCTCCAACGTTCGAGGAAATAGAAGCGATGTTGTTTGCATCGAAAGTGTGTAAACATACCAAGTCCAATACGGTCGTATTTGCCAACAAGGACATGATGCTTTCTAGTGGCACAGGTCAGACTTCACGGGTTGATGCACTCAATCAAGCTGTAGAAAAGGCAGAAAGTTTTGGGATGGATCTAAAGGGGGCAGTGATGGCTTCAGATGCATTCTTCCCTTTTCCTGACTGTGTCGAATTTGCAGACAAAGCAGGAATCACTGCGGTGATTCAGCCAGGAGGATCGATCAAAGACCAACTCTCGATTGATTACTGTGATGAGCACGACATGGCGATGGTGATGACAGGTACAAGGCACTTTAAGCATTAATATCCGCTAAAAAAATATTCGTATTAGAATAATGTTGATTGGAAGTTTATTTGTGCGTAATTTGTGAACTTCCATTCAACTAGAAAAATTGAGTAAACAACAGTATGGGACTTTTTGATATGTTTTCTAGCGACATTGCCATTGACCTTGGTACCGCTAACACTTTGATTATATGCAAGGACAAAGTAGTCGTAGATGAACCGTCTATCATTGCGATTGACAAAGCCAAAAACAAAGTGCTCGCCATAGGTAGAGAGGCGATGCAGATGCACGAAAAGACCCACGAAAGTATACGCACCATTCGTCCACTCAAGGACGGAGTAATTGCGGATTTTCAAGCTGCTGAATCCATGATACGCGGGATGATCAAGATGATAGATAAGGAAAAGAGAAGACTCTTTCCTGTCTCACATCGGATGATTGTATGTATCCCATCGGGTATCACCGAAGTAGAGAAAAGAGCCGTCAGAGACTCTTGCGAGCATGCTGGAGCCAAAGAGGTGTATATGATCCATGAGCCAATCGCTGCGGCGATAGGTATTGGTATCGATATTGAGAGGCCTATTGGCAGTATGATCGTTGATATTGGAGGAGGGACGACTGAGATTGCAGTGATTGCTTTGTCGGGGATCGTTTGTGATCAATCTATCCGTGTAGCAGGAGATGCTTTCAATAAAGACATCTTGGACTACATGAGACGTCAACACAATCTCCTCATCGGAGAACGCACAGCGGAAAAAGTAAAAATCAATGTTGGCTCTGCATTGACAGAGCTCGACGAGGGACCAGAAGATTTTGATATTCGAGGTAGAGATTTGATGACAGGAATTCCAAAAGTCATCAAATTATCCTATTCAGAAGTAGCGTTTGCTATCGACAAGTCCGTTTCCAAAATCGAAGAAGCTGTACTCAAGGCGTTGGAGATAGCTCCACCAGAATTGTCCGCAGATATCTATGACAATGGCATCTACCTCACAGGTGGAGGAGCCTTGCTCAGAGGTCTGGACAAACGCCTCGGATTGAAGACCAAACTCCCCATTCATATCGCAGAGGACCCGCTCAAGGCCGTGGTACGCGGTACAGGTGAGGCTTTGAAGAACATCGAAGCATTCAAGGCAGTTTTAATGCAATAGTACATGAATCGTCTGCTTCAGTTTCTGTTCAAGTACAGGACACTTTTGGTGTTCATTTTCTTGGAAGGAATCTGCTTTTGGGTGATTGTCAGGAGCAACAGCTACCACAATGCCAAGTATTTCACCACATCCAATCAGGTCGCTGGGGCTGTATTGAACAGGTCAAGTGAGGTCAAGGATTATTTTTCGTTGGCAGAAAAAAACGACTTGCTTGCACAAGAGAATGCACGTCTCAGACAATTGGTGCTGGATATGGATGTGCCAGACTCAGTCATTATGACTGTGGTGGATACCAGTATGGTTGCGACAGGATTGTCTGCACGAGTGATTGACAATTCGGTTTTTTTGAGAAACAACTACCTTACCATCAACAAGGGTAGGACAGATGGTGTCACAGAAAAAATGGGCGTACTGGGACCGGATGGAGTTGTGGGGCAAGTCAAATATGTATCGGATCACTATGCCACGATCGTTTCCCTTTTGCACAGTCGATCACTTGTGTCGTCCAAGCATGCCAAGTCAGGAGGGCTTTGTACAGTGATGTGGCGGGGAGAGGACCCTTTGTATGCAGATATTGAGTATTTCCCTAGACACATACACTTATCTATCGGGGATTCGATCAAGACGTCTGGCTACAATTCGATTTTCCCTGAAGGAGAATTGGTGGGGGTCGTCAGTGAAGTGCACTTGGATGATGCAGGCACTTTTTATGAAGCTCAGCTCAAATTGTCGACGGACTTTTATAGGCTCAAGCATGTGTACCTTATGAGCTTGCCTGACAAATTAGAAATAGATTCACTAACCTTCGTTACCAATCAAGAAGATGGGCAGATTTAAAATTTTCGAGGGGATATTGGGAGTGGTGCTGCTTTTGTTAGGGCAGGTTGTCTTGTTTCAAAACATGGTGCTGTTTGATACCGCTTTTTGTTTCGCCTATGTGATGATTTTGCTATTGATTCCTATTGAGACAGCAGCTATTTTGCAGTTGGTGTTGGCTTTTGTTGTGGGTATGGTCGTGGACATGTTTTACAACACCATGGGTATGCACGCTGCAGCATGTGTGGCATTTGTATATGCCAAGATGCACTGGGCCTACGTGATGACTCCTAGTGGGGGCTATGATGTCGGTGCTAAGATCAACTTGAGGCTACTTGGTTTGAGGTGGTTTTTGATGTATGCTTACCCGTTGATATTGCTCCATAGCCTAGTGGTGTTTTTTGTGGAAGCGGCTGGGTTCACCTTGTTTTGGCATACGCTCAGTACAGCATTTTATAGTTCACTGTTTACACTTGCGATGGTGTTGATCATACAGTTCTTGTTTTACAAAAAGGTAAAATAGGCATGAATGATGAGCGTAGACATATCATCAGATTGATCGTAATATTGATGGGATTGGTATTTCTTGTCAAGTTGTTTTTTATTCAAATTATAGACGAAAACTATAAAGCAGCTGCGGAAAATAACATCATTCACAAGGAGGTGGATTATCCCTACCGAGGGTTGGTCTATGATAGAAACAAAAAGTTGATCGTTCACAATGAACCGATTTTTGATTTGATGGTCATCCCAAAAGAAGTGAGGATTCCAGATACCTTGGCTTTTTGCCAACTTTTTGATTTGACCCGAGAGGAGCTAGAGGCTCAGCTCAATAAAGCGAAACGCTATTCTTATATACAGCCTTCCCAGTTTGTCAAGCAGATTTCCAACGAGTGGTTTGCCTCCATCGAGGATCAGTTGGTGGATGTCAGAGGATTTTATCCCAAGGCGAGGACTATACGGGGCTATGATTACGAAAACTTGGGGAATGTATTGGGCTACATCGGAGAAATCAATCAGCGTCAGCTCAATGCAGATACGACAAATTATTATCGATCGGGCGACTATCTTGGGATTACTGGTCTGGAATCATCCTATGAGAAGACTTTGCGAGGCAAGCGTGGAGTACGGTACAAAATGGTCAACGTTAGAGGGGTAGATCAGGGTTCCTTCAAGGATGGAAAGTTGGATACGCTTTCTGTTCCAGGGGAGGATCTGGTGTTGTCGATTGATTTGGAATTGCAGCGATATGCCGAACGTTTGATGGAGGGAAAAATTGGCAGTGTAGTGGCGATCGAACCCTCTACAGGTGAAATATTGGCCTTTGTCTCAGCACCTTCTTATCAGCCGAGTGTGCTGAGTGGTCGAGAGTTTAGTGTGAACTACAGAGCACTGACTCAGGATAGTTTGAAGCCCTTGTTTAATAGACCTCTAATGGCGATGTATCCTCCTGGGTCTATTTTTAAAATTGTCCAAGCACTGATTGGACTGGAGGAGGGAGTCATTACCGCCAAAGAACAAGTGTATTGTGACAATAGCTTGATAGGAGATCATGCTCCTCCTGGGTATTACGATGTAAGGAAAGCGATCATGTTTTCGTCCAACAACTATTTCTTGAAGCTATTTCGGCGGATCATCAATCAAAACCCTGAGTTGAGCCAGTTTGAACAAGCTCCTATTGGCCTCCAAAATTGGAGTGAAAGAATGCATCGTTTTGGTCTCGGTCAACCTCTAGGGATCGACCTGCCTAGTGAGAAGTCTGGGCAAGTGCCAGACCCCAAACTATACAACAGAATCTATGGAACAGGGAGATGGAAGGTATCCAATCTCAGTTCACTCAGTATCGGTCAAGGGGAGACTTTGCTCAACCCGATACAGATGGCCAATTTGGCAGCCATCATGGCCAATAAGGGACATTACTATATACCGCATATTGTCAAAGAAGTGGGGAGTACTGGCTACTTGGACCCTAAATACAAGAAAAAAATTGATACGGGAATCAGTGCGGAGCATTTTCCGGTGGTAATCCAAGGAATGCAAGACGCGCTAAGTGGTACAGCAGGCCGAGCGATTATTCGAGACATCGAAATTTGTGGTAAGACAGGTACGGTTCAAAATCCGCATGGTGAAGATCACTCGACATTTATGGCATTTGCGCCTCGCGAACAACCGAAAATTGCCATCTCAGTTTATGTAGAAAATGCAGGCTGGGGAGGGCGTGCAGCAGCGTCCATTTCGAGTTTGCTGATAGAGTCTTACCTCAGAGGTGAGGTGACGCGTCAATGGTTAGAAGATTACGTACTGAAAGGAGATTTTGCAGGGTGAGAGGAGATAGTATATTAGATCGAATCGATTGGACAGTGGTCCTGACGTATTTTGCTATGATCTTCATGGGCTGGATCAATATCTATGCAGCAGTGTATGATGAAGAATTGGCCTCCGATATGTTTTCACTTGCTTACAACCCTGGTAAGCAGTTGATTTGGATTGCCACTTCTATCGTACTGATCATCGGTGTGATGAGTTTGGATTACAAATTTTTTGATTCGTTTGCTTATATCATTTATGGTGCGATGATTTTCTTGCTGATAGCGGTCTTGCTGTTTGGGAGAGAGGTTGCTGGATCTACTTCGTGGTTTCAGTTGGGTAGTTTTCGTTTTCAACCTTCCGAATTCACCAAGTTTGCGACCGCATTGGCATTGGCTAAGTACCTGGGGGATATCCATACCAAGATGGAAAACGTAAAGACGCAGTTGATTGCTGTAGCCATTATGTTTGTTCCCATGGCATTGATTGTTTTGCAAGGGGATACTGGGTCTGCCATGGTTTTTGCCGCATTTGCTATTGTGCTTTTTCGAGAGGGGATTTCGCCGATTTATTTTATCGTAGGGATCGGGTTGGTGGTTTTGTTTGTTTTGACACTGTTGGTGAGCAAGACGGCCATTTTTATATTTTCGGGAGTGGTTTGTTTGGTAGTCATCGGAGCATCTGTCAAGCACCCTAGACGTATATTGGTGGTTGTACTGGTTGCTTTTGCTATTTTTTCGACAGTGACTAGTGTGGATTTTCTTATGAAAAACGTCTTGAAGCCGCATCAAAGGAGTCGAGTGATTTCGTTGATCAACCCTGATGCTGACCCATTGGGTGCAGGATGGAATGTGACCCAGTCTAAAATAGCGATTGGTTCGGGGGGATTTTTTGGCAAAGGATTTCTAGAAGGGACCCAAACCAAGTTTGATTTTGTCCCAGAGCAAAGCACGGATTTTATATTCTGTACTTTGGGGGAAGAGCATGGGTGGCTGGGGAGTTTGGTGATGATTGGGCTGTTTGTGTTTTTGCTAATACGTATATCCATCATTGCCGAGCGCCAAAAAACACGATTTGCAAGAATCTACGGGTATGGAGTATTGTCTGTGATATTCTTTCACTTTTCGGTCAACATTGCCATGACAATTGGTCTTTTTCCAGTGATTGGTATTCCATTGCCTTTTTTCAGCTATGGAGGCTCGTCCCTATGGTCATTCACGACCTTGCTATTTATCTTATTGGCTTTGGATTCCAAGCGCATGCAAGTACTGACGCGCTGATCATCTAAACCTCTTGAAAATGACTTTGAGCAATTCTTTGACCTCTTCCGAGTTCATGTCCCAAGCGTACTTTTTGGCATAGCTTTGCACGAGGAGTTCTACGGAAGCATCAAACGATTTGCTCGCTTCCATTTGATAGAGTGCTTTCTCAAAATCCTTTTCATTCCCCTCGAAGAGGTCTTTGACGAAAAGGTATCGTTGATTGATGCTGATCGAACTTGCTAATTCTGAGGTGGGTTTTGACTCGTGAGAGGACGCAATTGTTTCTTTTTCAGACGCTTCATAGCGTTGGTTGAGGGTTAGGATGTCTTCCCCTGCAAACTTTTGATTGAGATTGGATACAGTAGTCTCCTTCTTTGGGTTCTTAGGTTCTGGCTCTGAAGAGAGAGGAGTTGGAGTGGGGGGTGATTCGGGTTCAAATTCTTGCTCAAACGATTCTTCTACAGGTTTTTGTGGCTCGTCATCTTCTTCCGCGAATGCACTCGATGACGGAGGAGTCATGGGTTCGGGTACAGAGAGTGTATCCTCAGTTTTTTCTTCAGGCAATGCTTCGAGAGTGTCAAAGAAGTTTATTTCTGGCTCTTCGGTTTGGGCAGTTTCTACGATTGCCGGGCTTTCTTTTTCTACTATGTCGAGCAGGGAGGTCAAGTTGAAGAGGTTTTCAATTTCTTCTTTTTCTGCCGTGTCTTCGTTGTAACTTTCCGTTGCGTTTTTGATCACACTCTCTACGACAGGTTTATCCGTAGACATACCGTTTTCTAGGTTGATCAAGATAGAGTCAAAGAGACCTTTGTGCAGTTTGATGTATTTCCCAGTGGTCTTTAGCTCTTTGATGAGCTCACTGCTCGTGGCTTTTTGGGTTTCTTGGAGGAGGTATTGATCAGGAGTATAGAGAAACTCTAGCGTTTCACTGACAGCTCGTTCCAAGAGGGATTTGAAATCCTCCTTTTGGATAAAGATGTTTTTAGAAAGGGTATTGACCAAGGTTTTGAGGGCGGTATTGACTTCCTCATTCTTGTAGTCAAAATATGGGCTTTTGAACTTCTTGGTTTCTTCTTGCCATTCTTCAAAGAGTACTTTTAGGACGAAAAAATTCACCTGTTTGATTGGAGTCAACGATATGATTTGTTGACCCGATATCCCTTCGTTTTTGTCAAAAAACTCATCGAGAATAATCTGGCTATACGTGGTGATGTACTTCTGTTTGGCTTGTTGATTTAATTTGCTACCGTGCATAATAATTGCTTCTTTTGTAAAGTTATAGAATATGCCGAAAATCGTTATACAAAACCTCCACAACAAGGAAATTTTCACAAGTGATGCGCGTCAAAACCTTTTGGAAATCATACACAAAAACCAAGTGGATTGGATGTTTGCATGTGGGGGAAAGGGGCGATGCACGACTTGTAAGGCGATTGTAGTGGCAGGAGGAGAGTATCTGTCCGAGCGATCCGCTGCTGAGATCAAATTCCTACATTCGAATCGATTGGAAGAAAATGAACGATTGGCCTGTCAATGTACTGTACACGGAGATGTGGAATTGAGAGTTGCCGATCAAAATAAGTTTATGCATCTTCACTATTCGGATTGAGCGATATGTTTATAGAACCAGGCATTGATCATAAAAGTAAACCCCTAGGCTGGGTAGAAGTGATCTGTGGATCGATGTTTTCGGGCAAGACGGAGGAGCTCATCCGACGGCTCAACCGAGCGTTGATCGCAAAGCAAAAAGTAGAGATTTTCAAACCGGCAGTCGATACGCGCTATCATGCTACGGATGTAGTCTCTCACAATGAAAACTCCATACGTTCTACTCCGGTGCAGTTTGCACATGATATCCTGCTCCTCGCAGGCAACAGCGACGTGATTGGTATTGACGAGGCACAGTTTTTCGATATGGATTTGGTGGCTGTAGTACGCAAACTTGCCAATGCAGGCAAGCGTGTCGTCATCGCAGGTTTGGACATGGATTTCGAAGGAGAGCCCTTCGGTCCCATACCGAGATTGATGGGAGTCGCGGAGTATGTGACGAAAGTACGTGCTGTATGTATGAAGTGTGGGGGGGTGGCCTCCTTTTCGTTTCGCCTGTCAGATGCCAAACAAAAGGTCATGCTTGGAGAGCAAGATGCCTATGAGGCGAGGTGTCGCAAGTGCTTTTATGAGGATTTTGACCCTATGAAAAAGAGTAATCAAACATGAGAAGAGCCATTTTGATAGTTGGTTTGCTGTGGGGCTTGGACGTGTCGGCTCAGTCACTCATCCAGATGGGAACCTGGCGCACACATTATAGCTATACCGAGGCCCGTTTGGTAGAGCAGGTTGGGGACAAGATTTTCGCTTCATACCTCAATGGGTTGATATACTATGACTTAGAAGACGGTAGCCTCAATAAATTGAGCAAAGTGGATGGTCTCAGTGATGTGAGTGTCACTGCGATGCGGTTTGACTCGGCAACAGAACGCCTCGTGCTGGGTTATGACAATGGCAATGTCGATTGGATTGATGATTCTGGGATTACAAACAATCGTCTGCTTTTGGAAAGCGACTTGGTAGAAGAGAAGCGAATCAATGATATTTCTTTTTACGAAGGGGAGATAAACTTGGCTACAAGTTTGGGCCTTTTGGTGTTGGAGCCTGAGTCAGGGTTGATTCGTAGTTCGTATCGTAACCTTGGACAGATGGGAGGGGTATTGGCTGTGTATGGGTCTGTAGTTTTTGACGGACAGATGTACCTCGCTACTCCAGAGGGGATATTGACGGGTAGCCTCACAAATGGAGATAATTTGCAGGATTTCAACAATTGGGACAGAAATGAGGACGAAGCGGTACATGGAAAGGATGTATTGTCGATTACTCTGTACAACGATCATGTTTACGCTGCGACGGAAAATACGCTTTATGTATTGGGGGACCATTGGGGAGTAGTACCTCAGGCAGTATCTGGCTTGACATTCTCGAAAATTCGGGGTTTTGAGGAGGGGCTGGTGGTAGTGAGCGATCAAGGCATATACCGAGTCAATGCTCAGCAAGAATGGGTTGGGGTGATGGATGCAAAGGATCAACCTCGGGATGGGCTGTTGGCAAAATCTGGAGCAGTATGGACTGCAGATGGGTTGCTCGGGTTGAGTGAGTATTCTGGAGATATAACCAAGCGTTTTGTGCCAAGTGGGCCTTGTACCAACGATACCTATGCGCTGACTTATAGCGAGGACGCAGTGCTGGCCTTCCCGAATTTGGACGTGAGCCATTCACCGTACAACAACGCTGAAGGATACAGTGAATTTCTTGATGGGTATTGGGGTGATGTGGAGCCAGGTGAGATCATGGACATGACGAATATCACAGATGTCACGAGTCAAGGAGAGGAAACGTATGTTGCTTCTTTCGGAGGAGGCTTGTTGGACTGGTCCACTGGGGTGCGCTACGACGAGACCAATAGCCCCCTGTCTGCCGATGCTGCAGGCAATGTCTTGGTGACGGGATTGGCATGGGATGCTGAGGATAACCTCTGGATAGCGAACCAGAGCGCATACCCTTTGCTGAAGAGAGCTGTGGATGGCAGTTTTGACTCGTACAATTTTGGTATAGTAGCAACAGATTATCCGACGGACTTAATGGTGGATGCGTATGATCAACTGTGGATGCCACTGGAGAGTGGATTGCTGGTGGTAGATACTGAGACGGTGGGTAGCAGATATTTTTCTCGAAGCAATTCGTCTTTACCGAGCAATGTCATCCATGACTTGGCGCTAACGGCAAGTCAGGAAATGTGGGTAGCAACAGACAATGGGCTGGCCTATTTCCCATACATTTACGATGTCACGATGAGTTCGCAGGTAGAGGTTGTACTGCCTACTTTGGATGGAGCGGCATTGTTTGAAGACAAAGTGGTATACAGCATAGCGATAGATGGAGGCAATCGCAAATGGGTAGGTACTGCCAATGGAGCTTGGCTGATGGATGCCAATACCAATGATGTCGTGGTAAACTATACACAAGAAAATAGCCCTTTACCATCTAATGTGGTTTTGGATATAGCCATCCATGATGAGACCGGAGAGGTGTTTTTTGCGACGGAGCGGGGCATGGTGTCTTTTCGCTCGGATGCTACTGTGGCAGGATATAGCCATGAGTCTGTCGATATATATCCCAATCCCGTACTACCGGACTTTGTAGGGATGGTAGGTTTTCGCGGTTTGGCTTCTGATGCATTGCTCAAAATCACTACAGTGTCAGGTCGATTGGTGAGGGAGATTCAAGGTTATGGAGGGGCTGCATCTTGGGACATACGGGATTATACAGGGAGACGCGTGGATTCAGGGGTGTACTTGGTGTTTAGTACAGCAGCACAAGGTGAAGAAACTTTTGTAGGAAAAGTAGCTGTGATCAAATAATGTTGCACAAGACCAAAGGGATTGTTCTCAATTATATCAAGTACAAGGAGAGTTCGATCATTGCACGTGTATATACCTCGGAGTTTGGTCTGCAATCTTACATCATCAACGGTGTTAGAAGCCAGCGTTCCAAAAAGGGCTTGGCCCTGTTGCAACCTTTGACTCTCTTGGACATGGTCGTCTACCACAAGGAGAATAAGTCAGATCAATTGCAGCGAATTTCGGAGTATAAATGTGCTGCTACGTTCACCAGCATCCCTTTTGAGGTGAAAAAGTCAGCGATGGCATTGTTCGTTACGGAGCTTCTGTCCAAGGTTCTCAAGGAAGAAGATGAGAGAGGTGTCGTTTTTGAGTTTTTGTGTCACTTCGTCTTGGAGCTGGATCAGAGAAAGGAAGGTTATGAGAGTCTTCATGTTTATTTGTTGGTGCATTTGACCCATTTTATTGGTTTTGGTATTCATCAAAAAAAGGAATTGCAGCAGGACAATATTTTGCAAAAGGTCAATACAAATTTTGATTTGATTTACGAGACTATTTTGACAATGAACGCCTGCAATCTTGACGAGCACAAAACCATAGAAAATAAATTGCGCAAGGATTGCTTGAGCTATATGATCAACTATTATACACACCATATCGAAGGATTCAATGAATTGAAATCCTTGGCTATCCTGAGTCAATTGTTTCGGTAGTCTTTCTACTTTGACGGAGATATATTAATTTGACCCCTCAATAGTTCGTTTGGAGAGGAGACTCTTCGGAATAGGCTGTTGGTACAAATACAACCCAATTGATATGAGCGAATACCTATATGATGAAGTGCCATCCTTGGATTTGGCAGATTTTGTGTCCGGCAATCCGGAGAGTAAGCAAAAATTTGTGGAAGAGTTGGGACATGCCTACAATCACATTGGATTTGTGGCAATCAAAAACCATGGACTTTCGGACGCCTTGGTAAAGAATCTTTACTCAACGATCGAAGAGTTTTATAGTCTTCCTGTATCCGTCAAAGAGAAATACGAAATCCCAGAGCTGTTTGGTCAGCGAGGGTATGTAGGTAAAGGAAAAGAGCATGCCAAAGGCCGTAAGACAGGCGATTTGAAAGAATTTTATCATGTAGGGCAGATCGTCGAAGATGAAGATCCAATCAAGGAACTATACCCAGACAATATCTGGCCAAGTGAAATAGATGGGTTTGAAGCGGTTGCTTCGGAGGCGTATAAGACCTTGGAGGCGACAGGTAAAAAGATGTTGCAAGCGATTGCCTTGTACCTTGGATTGGAAGAGAAGTATTTTGAGAGTCGAGTCCACAATGGCAACAGTATCTTGAGACCGATACATTATTTTCCAATAGAGAATCCGGACGATATTCCAGCGGATGCGGTTCGTGCGGCAGAGCATGGAGATATCAACCTCATTACACTATTGATGGGAGCGAGTGCAGATGGTTTGCAGGTCAAGAGGCGAGATGGTGCTTGGATTCCGATCACTGCATTGCCAGATCAGATCGTCGTGAACGTAGGAGATATGTTGGCGAGATTGACCAATGATAAGTTGAAGTCTACGATTCATCGAGTGGTCAACCCACCTCGTGAACTTATGAAGACGTCACGGTATTCTATTCCTTTTTTTATGCATCCTCGTGCGGAGATGGATTTGACTTGTTTGGAGAGTTGTGTCAATGAGCAGAACCCCAAACACTACGATGACATGACCGCTGGAGAGTTTTTACACCAGCGTTTGGCTGAGATTGGTTTGAAAAAATGACATTCAAGAAGGTCAGGTATTACATCTTTCTCCGAGATGTCATCATATTGGCTGTGACAGCTTTTGGAGGCCCCCAAGCACACTTTGCCATGATGCTAGATATGCTCGTCAATAAGCGAGGATACTTAAGTGAAAAGGAGTTCTTGGAATTGCACGCGTTGTGTCAGTTTTTGCCAGGACCTACATCTACACAGACTTTGACAGCCATAGGCTTCAAGGTTGGAGGTCCCAATCTCGCCTATTTGACTCTTTTAGTATGGATTATTCCAGCCTTTTTGGTGATGTCTACTGCAGGAGTTATGATTACTTCGTTGGAAGAATATAACATCTCATTGGACTTTACACGATACATCCAGCCAATGGCGGTAGGGATAGTTTCATTTTCGGCCTATATCATCATCCGAAAAGTAATCCAAACTAGACTTGCAGTGGTGCTTATGGTGATGTCGGCGATTGCCAGTTTCTTGTTTCGTACTCCCTATGTGTTCCCTGTGTTGATTTTGATAGGAGGGGCGATTACCGCTTTTGATTACAAGAGACATGAAAGAGAAGAGAAAAATAGAATTAAGATTCAGTGGGCTAACTTTTTTCTTTGGGGAGGAGTGCTGATCGCTGCGGCAAGTATTGGGGCTGTTACGCATTGGCGAGGGATAGATTTGTTCGAGAATTTTTACCGAATAGGGAGTTTGATCTTTGGTGGAGGGCAAGTGTTGGTCCCTTTCCTTTATACTGAATTTGTTGAATTCAAGGAGTATTTGACTTCAGAGGAGTTTTTGTCTGGTTATGCATTGGTGCAAGCTGTTCCCGGGCCAGTTTTTTCTTTTGCTGGGTTTGTGGGGTCTGTATCTATGCGTGAATACGGTACGTTTGGACAGTATTTGGGGGGATTTCTTTCGGCGGTTGGAGTCTTTTTACCAGGGGCTTTTTTGATTTTCTTTGTGATTCGTTTTTGGGATGAGCTCAAGAAGTTTAGAATTGTCAAGGCCTCACTCAACGGAATCAATGCTGTCAGTGCGGGGATGATTTTAGCAGCAGCTTTGTTGCTGTCATTACCACTGTATGATGCTTCTTTGCCTGTCTCGGAGAGCTATCTTAATGTAGGTATCATGGTTTCTACATTCTTGATCCTGCTATTTACCAAAATCCCTACCCCTGTGTTGATTATTGTCGGGTTGCTCCTTGGTATTATTTTATAAAAAAAGCCTTGCTCAAATCAATGAACAAGGCTTGAACTCTCCTAGAGTATTTTCTTAGTTTCCTGCTGGAGGAGTGATACCCAATTTCTTGAATACAAGATTAGAGACGTCGAATTTTTCGTCTGCATCGAGCAAGATGTCTACACCTGGTACGCCCGTACTGAAGATTGCGTCATATCCGCCTTCAGTTCTGACCGCTTTGATTGCGTTGCCTATTTTTTCAAACAATGGCGCGTATAGGTCACTTTGTTTTTTCTGTAGAGAAACCTGAGCGTCTTTTTGAAAGTTTTCCAATCGAGCTTGTAGATTTTGTAGTTCAGACTCTTTGTCTGCTCTCATGATATCAGTCATTGTAGCAGCTCCTTGCTGATACTCTTGCAATTTGGTTTGGAATTCCTGGCCTTTTGATTGCAACTGATTTTGCAACTGAGCTTCGTATGTTTTGTATTCCGAATCCACTTGCTTTGCTTCTGGCATTTGGCTCAATATGTACTCTACATTCGTATACCCAAACTTAAACGTTCCCTGAGCTTGTACGCTAAGAGCACCAGCCACCATTACCAATACTACGATTAATGATTTGATTTTCATATTTCTATCCTAATTAGTTATTACTTATTACATCGTTTTTATCTCCCAGTCCGAGCTCTTCCAATACATAGTCTGTATAGTCGTGCACGGGGTCTGTGTATATCATTACCAAGTCACCTGATTTGTCAAAGACAATCTGCAGGCGTTGTTGTTTTGCTACTTTGTCTACCGCATCAAAGAGTTGATCTTGTACGGGCTTGATGAGTTCTTTTTTCTTCAAGAAAAATAGTCCTTCAAAACCAAAAATCTTATTTTGATACTCTTTTACTTCATTCCATTTTCGATCAATTTCTTTGTATCGATCGTCTTTCATTTCTTTGGTCAGCAGGACTTCTTCCGCTTTCAGTTCAACTTCCAAGGTTTGAATTTCCTTGTACATCTCTTGTATCTCAGCTTCCCACGATTTTGACAATTTGTCAATCTCGCTGTTGGCCTCTTTGTACTCAGGCATTTGACCCAAGATATAGTTAGTATCTACATATCCAAATTTCTGAGCACTCAGACTATTTGCCTGAAGCAGTAGAATGATAACAAGAATCGAACCGAAACTAACTACGTTCTTCATTTCGCGCATAATAGGTGCTAAAATTAGTCCATTGTTTGCTAATGATTTGTCCATTCTTGGTTTTTATTCTATCTCAACGTTTGACCGATTGAGAAGTGAATTTGTCCACCACTCGGTCCTGCGTTTGGTGCACCTGGATCTGGATCAAATCCATACCCCCAATCGATACCAAGTAGCCCAAAGGCCGGCATAAATATTCTTACACCTGCTCCAGCCGATTTGTATAGGTTGTTGGGGTTGTATTCATTGAAGTTGAGCCAGTTGTTTCCAGCTTCGGCAAACCCAAGTACATAGATGGTAGCGGATGGGTTTAGTGATACAGGGTAGCGGAGCTCAAACACATATTTGTTGAATAGAGTACCACCAGTGATTTGGTTGCCATTGACGACTTCTGTCGGCGTGATGGAGTTGTTGTCGTACCCTCTGAGTCCGATGACATCATTGCCTAGTAGGAAGTTAGATCCTGTCAACCCATCTCCTCCAAGTTGGAATCGTTCAAATGGCCCTACTCCTACATCGCTTTGATAAGCGCCCAAGTACCCGAGGTGAGCTCTTGCTTCAAGTACCAAATCTCCAGCAATCTGTAGGTAGTACTTGGCATCAAACATCCATTTGTGGTACTCTACCCACTTGTAGCGGTCGTTGTTGGATGCTGTTTCATAATCTAAGTCATTGAACAGGGAGTATGGAGGCGTGAGGGCCAAACTCAACGTAATGGACGAACCGGTACGAGGATACATAGGGTTGTCAATGCTATTTCGAGAGATGGTTGTTTTGAATGTAAAGCTATTTGCTACCCCTGTACTGTTGTCAAACCCTAGACTACCTCCAAATCGGTATAGGTTATAGTTGGTAAAAGATACAGCATTGCTGAGTGTGAAGTAATCATCAGGCCATTTTAGTCTTTGACCTAGGCTGACCGTGACTCCTGTCACCTGCATAGAACCTATGATGTCTTTTCTATTGAGTGCCAAACTTCTCTGTACAGAGTAGTTGTAGCTCACGCCAAACGACATGGGTTTCTTGCCTCCTAGCCATGGTTCTGAGAAACTCACAGAATAACTTTGGAATTGGCGACCATTTGCTTGTAGTCTTAGTGATAGTTTTTGACCATCACCGACGGGTAGGGGTCTCCATTTGTCTAAGTGCGTCAAGTTTCTCAACGAAAAGTTGTTGAAAGTCAAGCCAAGTGTACCAACGAACCCAAAAGAGCCTCCCCATCCACCTGATAGTTCTATCTGATCACTTGGTCGCTCTTCGAGTGACCATTCGATATCGACTGTCTCATCAGCAGGGTTTGGTATTGGGTTTGGAGTGACAGTTTCAGGGTTAAAGTATCCGAGCTGCGACAATTCACGTTGCGTTCTGATCAGTTCAGCGCGGCTAAACTTCTGGCCTGGGAGTGTTCGTAGTTCACGCATGATGACGTGATCATTGGTACGGTCGTTTCCAGTGACATAAACTTTGCGAATAGTAGCTTGCGCTCCTTCGTATATGCGCATTTCCACATCGATGGAATCGCCTTCTATTTTGATTTCTACAGGGTTGACACTGAAAAACAGGTAGCCATTGTCCATATACAGAGAGCTAATGTCAGGCCCGTTCGGGTTGTAGTTGAGCCGTTTGTCAAGAGACTCCATGTTGTATATGTCTCCTCGTTCTACTCCGAGTATTTGGTTCAAGGTCTGATCGTCGTGGATGAAATTCCCTGTCCAGGTAATCTCTCTGAAATAGTACCTCTGGCCAGGGTTGATTCTAATGTCTATGTCTACGGAGTTTTCGTCGATTGTGACGATAGAGTCCTCTTCGATGTAGGCGTCTCTAAACCCTTTGGAGTTGTAAAAGGCGATCAATGCTTCTTTGTCTTCTTCGTACTTTTCTTTCACGTATTTTGAAGATTTGAAGACATTGAGTTTCACATTTTCCATGATGATTTCCATGGCGGGACGTGAAATGTTTTGTATGGCGCTGTCCTGAGGACTTTTGATGACTTTTTTCTTGCTCTTAGGCTTGAGTGCATTGAGAGCTACTGCGACCGTTGCTCCAACAATTTTGAATCTTGGACGTTCACCTGTGCCTTTCATTTTACTTTTGAGCTTCATGTCTGTGAAGGTCTCATTGCCTACAAAATTAACGTTTCTGATTTTTACCTTACGGTTTTTGGTGATGTATAGATCGAGCTGAACACTGTTGTTGATGATGGTGTCTTGGCTGTAGCGAATGTCTACTTCCGTGTTGAGATAGCCTTTTTCGTAGAAGTATTTCTTGACGGATAGTTCACTGTTTTTGATGATTGCATCGGTCATCACACGGCCTCTGATGAGGTTGATTTTTTCTTTCAGATCTGACTCTTGGCTTTTGGTTACGCCATGAAAGTTGAATCGACTGAGTCTGGGCCTTTCGGTCAATTCGATGGTGAGGTAGATGTTGCTGCCTTCAATTTTGCTGGCATAGATTTCGACATTGCCGATGAGTCCTTGCTTCCAGAGTTTTTTGATCGCTTGAGTGATGTCGTCACCAGGTATTTTGACTTTGTCACCTACTTTGAGGCCGGAGATCGATGTAAGGGCAATGTGGTCGAGGTACTCAGCCCCTTCTACCTTGATTTCGGCGATGGTGTACTCCTGAGGGTTGGAGTAGTTGATGCGAGGGGTATTGCTAGAAGAATTGTTTAATCTGCCTTGGCTCCCATATCTAATCTGCCCCAAAGCACAGGTGTATGTGATAAGAAATACTAATAATAAACTTAATCTCATTGTATATCGCCGACTCTCCTGCCGTTTATTAATTCGTTAGTTGCTCACTGATTTTACCGTATCTCCTCTCCCTGTTTTGAAAATCAATGACGGCTTCAAAAAGATCGTTTTTTCTAAAGTCAGGCCAAAGTTTGTCAGTAAAGTACAGTTCAGCGTAGGCCATTTGCCAAAGCAAAAAGTTGCTTATCCTATGCTCTCCGCTTGTTCTGATCATTAGTTCCACGTCAGGTACAGTATGTTTACTGATATAATCGCCGATGAATGCATTATTGACATCATCGTAGGCTAATTTCTTCTCTTCTAAATCTTTGACCAATTGTTTTACACTCTCTCCGATTTCCCATCGCCCACTATAGTTCAAGGCGAGTGAGAGAACCATGCCCTCATTCTTGCCAGTTTGCTCTATGCCGTACTGGAGATTTTCTTGAGCTTCTTTCGGTAAATGCGAAATGTCTCCTAGAGGTTGCAATCGGATATTGTTTTTCATCAAAGTAGGGATTTCCTTTTTGATGGTCGATACCAGAAGGTTCATGAGTCCATCTACTTCGATTTTTGGTCGGTTCCAGTTTTCGGTTGAAAAGGCATATAAAGTGAGTCGTCCTACGCCTATTTCTGCACATCCTTCTACAGTCTCTCGAACAGCTTTGATCGCATTTTTGTGACCAAAGAGGCGTGCTGCGCCACGTTGCTTGGCCCATCGACCATTGCCGTCCATGATTACTGCTACGTGCTGAGGTATATTCGTTGAATTGATCTTCTCTTTCATGCCAAATCTTGTGGCCTAATCTCTATTTATAACCCGCAAAGTTGTTCTTTTTTTTGCGGAAAACGAACACTACGATCAGTTTTCCTTAGCGGTATAGTGTTTTATTAGGCGTGTACTTGTAGGTGCATTGAGTCTTGAAGATGACATATGAAAAGGAGAGTCCAACAAAATAATACCAATCTTTGTCTTCGGGGTTCCCAAATTGAAAGGTGAGTTTTTCATAGGGTTCATTGTCAGAGATGCCGTCCAGAAGGTCTGTGAAGGTTTTTCGTGCACCGAACTCAAGACCAATGCTGAATTTTCTACCGAGGAGATGCTTGACACCTGCACCGAAGGGGATGACAGGTTGTATCCCACTGATGTCTTCTCCATTGATGTTGAATAGTTTGATCACCCCAACTCCGCCAAAGAGATATGGAGACCATTTGATCATTGATTTAGGGTTTTTGTAGTCTAAGAAATGAAACTCCATCACTGCGCTTCCTTCCAGGATCTGTCTACTAAAGCTAGCTTGCCTAGCTTCTCCTAGTGCATCAAACGGGCGGTCGTCATTGCCGCTGATTTGACCATATAGTAGAGAGAATCGAAAACTGACGTCTTTGTCATAGTTGATTCGGTAGTGTGCCTCTACTCCTGCATTTTGCTGTAGGATGTTGTAGCCTCGGTATAGGTCACCAGCATAGCTCATCGCTCCGACTCCTAATCCGATTTCGGAGCGTTGTGCAGTTGCCAAATGGCCTAAAAAAAGAAATGCCGACAGAATCGGCAATATTTTATGTTTCATATAGCGAAGCTAAAATGAGTTCAGGTTTATTATCTGAATTTACCTCTCGAAGCACCTTTTTTGTCTAGAATGTACACCAATCTAATTTGGGTGGTCACCAAAAAGTCTTTGTATTTGGAGCTGGCACGATCCTGTCCAGCCACATAGTTGTAGCCGTGGGTATATGAGTTGCCACCAGTCCATCCACTTAGGTCTGCAGTATTGAGCTGTACGTTTTGTTGACCTGTGATGCCTGAGATATTTCGGTCTTTGCCTTCCATCATGGCTTTGGTTTCTGCTCCTCTTTCGGACATGGCTCTAGCCAAATAATCGTCTCCAAAATCATCGAGATCAGCATAATCACCACCTATGTCATCTAGATAATCTGTAAATAAGTATCTAAACCCAACTTCAAACTGTAAATCCCAACTTCTTGCCAGTTTGACTTTGACTCCAAGCCCAAGTGGGATTGCAAATTGAAATTTGCTGTAGGGTTTCAAATCGAGAGAGTCAGAGTACTGTCCTTCTGTTCCTAGTTTTTGTAGATCTATCCATTCACCTGGTTTGACGTCCAGTACATTGCCTGCTTGATCTACTGCTGCGTCTGCTACGCCATCTCCATCAGAATCGTAGGTGGCACCTGGCGCTTTTGCTTTGGGTGCGTGATGAAATACTGCCGCCCCAACAAACAAATAGGGGTTGATAGGAAATCGGTTTCGTGCCCCACCATTGCTTGGAATCAAGTCCACCTCAAAGCCTGCCGAAAGTTCTGTGATAGTGTTTTTGAAGTGATAGTTTCTTTGCCAACGGCCATAGTCACTTCTTTCTTCATCACTGTTTCCAGGATTGCTGTTGCCTGTAGAATAGTCTGAGGCTTTGATGTTGCCATAGTTGAAGCCTGCTCTAGCATATATGCCAGGATAAAGAACCTTGGAGGCAGTGATGCCAAACCCGTCAGGGATGAACTTGTAATTGGAGCTGAGCTTAGAGCTCGATTTAGAAATGTCTCCAAAGTAGTTGTTCATATTGATGCTTGCACCAATGGTATAGTACTTTGGATTGCCGACACCTGAGTATCCGACTTTTCCTCCTTTGTATTTTGAGTATTTTTTGCTTGTAGACCTCTTGTATCCGTATTGGTTTCGCCTCTGTGCGATACTATCTGTTGCACATAGAGCAACCAGAGCAAACAAAATTGTAAGTGTTATGCTATTTCTCATTATTTATTCAAACGACCCGTAACCACAAAACTATATAAATGCGCTGTAAATTAAACACATATATATTTCATATTTATTCTAATTCCTAATATCTAGACCCCAATTAAGTTTCTGTCTCAAGGTGTCGAAAAAGTTATACCCTTTCAGTTTGATGAGCTTGGCACAGAAGGATTCTTTCCGTACGGAGAGACTAATGGAGTTGTCCACTTTGTATGATCTAGAGTCGAGTGAAGTCAGGAATGATCTTCCTTTTCCTTCGATTTCGAAGGAAATAATGCTCGACCCTGATACGATCAAAGGGCGGACGTTGAGATTGTGTGGACTTACAGGTGTGATGATAAAACTATCTGATTGAGGCAGAACCAATGGTCCGCCTGCACTCAGGGAGTAGCCCGTGGAGCCAGTGGGAGTGGATACCATCAGTCCATCTGCCCAGTAGGTATTGACGAATTCGCCATCGATATAGCAATGGACGATGATCATCGACGAAGTGTCTCGCTTGAGTATAGCTACTTCGTTGAGTGCAAAATTCTGCCCGTTGAATATAGAATGGTTGCTATCGAGGTGGATCAACATCCGTTCGTCAAATGAAAATTCTTTGGCAAAAAAACGCCCTAAAGCAGGTTTGATATCTTTCTTGTTGATAGTTGCAAGAAACCCAAGTTTGCCCAAGTTGATGCCAAGGATAGGGGTTTCGAGACTGCCGACTTTCGAGACCGTCTCGAGGAGGGTCCCGTCACCTCCTAAACTGAAAAAGTAATCGACACTCGACAAATCTGCTTTCGATTCTATAACCTCGGGTTTTTTGCAAGTAAAGTGCTTGTGGGCTGAGTGCAATAGCTCTGGTGTGATGACTACCTCGGAGTGATTTGCTTCGATTTCTTCGATGATTTGATCGAGGTATGCGAGAGAGTCCTCTCTGTTTATTCTACCGTGTAGGGCGATGCGCATGAGTTAGATGGGGTTTGGCCTTAGACTTTGAGGTATCTCAATAAGGTGTCGAGCCGTTCTTTTTCGAATTTATCTTCTTCTCCTTTGCCGTAGATAGAACTGATTTGATAGCCAAATCGCTGGAGGGCAGAGATGATGTGAGACCCGTTTTGTAGGTTTAGTTTGAGTGTCAGGCGAATCGCTCCGCTTTCGTCCGTGTTTTCGATGAAGCTACTGAGGATTTTCCCACCTTCAGATTCTACGATTCTACCAATCTCTGACATGGAGTAATCGATCATGTTCATGGAGATGACGAGAATAGTACCAGGGCTATTGATGGCAGACATTTTGGAGAATGCTTCGACTACATCTTGAACTGTAATGCACCCGATGTATTTCTTTTCTTCATTGAGTACGGCCACTAAGTTGGAACTGGATTCGTAAGCCTTTTTGAGTACTTCATAGTAGTGCTCATTTTGGTCTACATAAAGGTGGGCACTGAGCATATGGAATTCTTCGATACGCTGTGCTCCTTCTACATGATCGAAGAGTAAGTCTTCATTGAAGATTCCAATAAACTCACCCTGATCCACGACTGGCAACTCATGAATGTGAAATTCATTCATCCAGTTTCTGGCCTTCTTTATTTTATCTGTAGGCTTTAGAGGTGGTATGGTGTAGTTTATCAAATCTCGTGCTATCATGCGCTCTTTCGTTGATTCAAAAAGTCTTCAAGGATGTCGTTGTAAGCATCTGGTCGCTCCATCATTGGTGCATGACAACACTTGTCAATGAACCGTAATGTAGAGTTTGTGAGCAGCCTATTGAACTCATGTCCGACACGTGGAGGAGTGATCGTATCGTTCAATCCCCAAATCAATAACGTATCATTTTTGATTTTGTGCAGTTCATGGGCCAAATTATTTCTTTGTGCGGATTTTGCAATCCCTACGATCCTAAGGCACATAGGCATGCTTTGCATGGTGTTGAAGATTTCATCCACATATTCTTTAGTGGCAGTTTTCGGGTCATAAAAGGTGTATTCAACCTTTTGCTTGATGAAATCGTAATTGCCTCGTTTGGGGAAGGAGCTTCCCATGGCGTTCTCGAATAACCCAGAGCTTCCCGTCAAAATCAATCGATCTACTTTGTCAGGGTGCTTGAGGACATACATGAGTGCCATATGTCCTCCAAGTGAGTTGCCCATCAGATCAAAATTGTCTAGACCTTTGTAGGCGATGAAACCTTCAAGGTATTCGATGAGTTTTCCTAACCCCGCCTCTCTCACGGGCAATTCATAGATTGGGAGCATCGGAATGATGATTTTATAGTCTTTGGAAAACTTGTCTACGACCGATTCCCAGTTGCTCAATGCACCAAACAATCCATGGAGTAGTAGCATAACCTTGCCTTCTCCCTCTTCAATAAACCGAAACTCTCCTTCTTCTTTTAAATTTGATACCTCAAGCATATCGCAAATACAAAATTTCTATAATTATATCTATAATATATTAATTTCCGATGAATCACACATTAACATCTTGTTGATTTATGAATTCTTCGGAGTGCTCAAAGAACTCCAAAAAATACGGAAACAGCCCCGAAAATAAACTAAATAATCCTGGAGCGAAGGATGATATTGGTTCAAACAAAAAACTGGTTTTTGTCAGGTCTGAATCTAGGGTTCCGCCAAAAGAATGGTAGATCCAGAAAACTATACTGATGAACAAGGCCCATTTGACAATCCCCAATAGGCTGCCAGCGATATCGTCTAGGCTACCCAATAGCGTTAGATCTAGCAGTTTTTTGACTGTTTTGCCAATCAGGTGCAGGCCAATCATGATCACCACAAAGATGATGGTGAATGAAATAATCGGCAATAAGTTGTCATAGCCATGAATATGGTCAGCAAGGACCATAATGCCCCAGTCGAGTAATTTGATACCTAAGAATATCGCTACGAAAAATGCCGCAATGGATATGATCTCCATCAGTAGGCCTTTGCGAAAACCGGTCACTGCGCCGACCAATAAAAAGACCAGTATGACTATATCGATGACGTTCAATGTATTAACTCAATAGTGACTTGACAACTGTAGAAATCGTTTTGCCGTCTGCTCGACCAGCGAGTGCTTTGGACGCTGCTCCCATCACTTTGCCCATGTCTTGAGGGCCTGCAGCTCCGACTTGCTCGATGACTTTTTGTAGTTCAATCTTAAGCTCGTCTTCTGACAATTGCTGAGGGAGGTATTGGCTGATGACATCCAGCTCGCCTTGCTCCTTGTCTGCTAGATCATCTCTTCCTTGCTCTCTAAATAGATCTATAGAGTCCTTTCTTTGTTTGGCAGCTTTCATCAAAAGCTTCATCTCAGCATCTTCGTTTATTTCTTCTTGAGCACCTTTTTCGGTTTCTGCCAAAAGGATCATTGATTTGATCGCTCTGAGGGCGGTTAGTTTTTCCTTTTCTTTGGCCAACATGGCTGCTTTGATGTCGGCATTGATTTGATCCTTGAGGCTCATGATTTATGGTTTTTAATCTCTTAAAATGTGTAATTTTGTGGCAAAATTAATTAGAAACAGTTCTAAGCCAATTCGCGGCTCAATATACTTTAGCTCATTAGATTCTTATGACAAAACTCAGTGTTAACGTAAATAAAATTGCGACAATTAGAAATGCACGTGGGGCGAATAACCCCAATTTGGTGCAAGTTGTCAAGGACTGTGAGCGCTTCGGTGCACAAGGGATCACGGTACACCCTAGGCCGGATGAGAGACATATCTCTACAGATGATGTCTATCAGATCAGTCAAGTCTGTACGACTGAATTCAATATCGAAGGGTACCCTGATGCTCGCTATTTGCGATTCATTGAGGAGGTACGTCCAGCGCAGGCGACTCTAGTGCCCGATCCCCCGGAGGCTATTACCTCCAATGCAGGCTGGGACACGGTGGCTCGGGAGTCTTTTTTGAAGGAAGTCGTCGCACAAATCAAATCTTATGGGGTCAGGGTATCGATCTTTGTAGATCCATCGGAACAGATAATCGAAGGAGCGGCCAAGGTAGGGACAGACCGAGTGGAACTGTACACGGAGCCTTATGCGTCTGGCTATCATCAAGACAAAGTAGCCGCAGTAGCGGCTTATGCACAGGCGGGGCAATTGGCCAATCAACTGGGCTTAGGGGTCAATGCAGGCCATGACCTAGATTTGGATAATCTTCGGTTTTTGAAAGAACAGTTGCCATACTTGGACGAAGTGTCGATTGGGCATGCACTCGTGTGTGATGCCTTATATTTGGGCTTGGAAAATACAATTCAGATGTACCTAAAACAGTTGAAATAATGGATTTGTTGAATTATAAGGTGCTTGGAGAGGGACAGCCCTTGATCATTATACATGGGTTTTTGGGTTCTTTGGACAATTGGTTGACTTTGGGAAAGCGGTTTGCGGAGAATTTTCAGGTATATCTGATTGATCAGCGTAACCATGGTAAATCGTTTCATTCGGAGGAATGGGGCTATGAGAAAATGGTGGAGGACTTAGAGTATTTTATCGAGGAGCTTGAGATCGAGAATCCGATTCTACTTGGGCATTCGATGGGAGGCAAGACCGTGATGCAGTACACGGCATTTTATCCCGACAAGGTGGACAAGTTGATCGTGGCGGACATTGGTCCCAAATCATATCCACCTCACCATCAGAAGATACTGGAAGGACTATCTGCCGTGCCGATTTCTGCCTTAGAATCCAGACAGCAGGCCGAAGAGGTGCTCCAGCAGTATGTCCCCGATTTGGGTACACGAACGTTTCTGATGAAGAATATACAGCGGTCGGGAGAAGGGTTTTCTTGGAAAATGAACCTACCTGTACTCAGTGAGCAGATTGAGAAGGTAGGTGAGGCGCTAAGTCACCATTTGCCAATCGAGACAGAGACTTTGTTTGTGCGAGGAGGCAATTCGAATTATATTTTGGACGAGGATTGGAGTGAAATTGAGGAGATTTTTCCTCATGCGGAGTTGGAGACCGTGGCGAACGCGGGTCACTGGCTACATGCCGAGCAACCAGACGATTTTTACAACAAGGTGATGAACTTTATAGGATGAGAGGGAAATTATATTTGATTCCGACAGTCATCGCTGATGATACTGAGGATAAGGTGCTTTCCCCACAGATCAAAGAGGTAATTCAGAGGTTGGACTATTTTTTAGTAGAAAATGTACGGACTGCACGTAGGTACATTAGTAAATTAAAATTGGGGTTGGTAATCGAGGAATTGCAGTTTGAGGTGCTTGATAAAAAGACCAAACGACCGATCATTCAGAAGTATCTAGAAGCTGTAGCTCAGGGCAAGGATGTGGGGGTGATGTCCGAATCCGGCTGTCCGGGAGTGGCAGACCCTGGAGCAGAGGCTGTGGCAGTGGCGCACCTGATGGGTATCGAAGTAGTACCGCTGACGGGTCCGTCTTCTATTTTGTTGGCTTTGATGGCGTCTGGGTTTAGTGGCCAGTCTTTTGTGTTTCACGGATATATCCCCATAGACAAGAAGGATTTGAGAATGAAAATTCAGGAAATGGAGCGTGCGGCCATACAGCAGCGGCAGACACAGATATTCATGGATACACCGTACCGGAATCAGAAACTGTTTGGAGAACTGCTACAGGCATGTAGTGGAGAGACACTACTATGTGTCGCCAAAGGAATCACAGGGCCAGAACAATATATTCGAACCCTCAAAATCAAGGAGTGGAAAAGAGAAAAGATTGACCTTCATAAGGTTCCAACTATTTTTTCGATTTACTCCTGACTTTTATTCTCATCAATTGACTTAATTTGCGAACCTAATCAAGAAAATTATTTTAGTATGCCATATTTATTTACATCTGAGTCAGTGTCTGAAGGACACCCAGATAAAGTAGCCGATCAGATTTCGGACTCTCTTTTAGATCATTTTTTGGCTTTTGACAATCAGTCAAAAGTAGCATGTGAAACTTTAGTAACTACTGGCTTGACGGTGTTGAGTGGCGAAGTGAAGACCAACTCGTACGTCGATGTACAGCAAGTGGCCAGAGACGTCATCAACAAAATCGGATACACTAAGGGCGAGTACCAGTTTGACGGCAATAGTTGTGGGGTGATTTCTGCGATTCATGAGCAGTCTCCAGATATCAATCAAGGAGTAGAGCGAGCAAGCGAAGAGGAGCAAGGAGCAGGAGATCAAGGTATGATGTTTGGGTATGCGACGAGTGAAACGGAAAACTACATGCCGTTGGCCTTGGATCTTTCGCACATGCTGTTGCAAGAGTTGGCCTTGCTAAGAAGAGAAAACAAAGAAATAGGTTACCTCAGACCAGATGCTAAATCTCAAGTGACCATCGAATACAGTGATGACAATAAGCCCGTGCGAATCGATGCGATCGTAGTGTCTACACAGCACGATGATTTTGCGGGAGAGGCTGAGATGTTGGACAAAATCAAAAAGGATATCGTTGGAATCTTGATACCACGTGTGATTGCGAGGTTGAAGCCTGAGATCGCAGCGTTGTTCAACGATGATATCAAATACCACATCAACCCGACAGGAAAATTTGTGATCGGTGGACCTCATGGTGACACAGGATTGACAGGACGAAAAATCATCGTCGATACCTACGGAGGAAAAGGTGCACATGGTGGAGGAGCTTTCTCAGGAAAGGATCCCTCGAAAGTGGATCGATCAGCGGCCTACGCGACTCGTCACATTGCCAAAAACCTCGTAGCTGCTGGTGTAGCGGATGAGATACTGGTACAGGTATCGTATGCGATCGGTGTGGCTGAGCCGATGGGTATTTTTGTCAATACCTATGGTAGTGCGAAAGTAGACCTCAATGATGGCCAGATCGCAGCGAAGATTTCAGAGATATTTGACATGAAGCCTGCAGCTCTGATCAAGCGTCTTAAGCTGATGAACCCGATCTATTCGGAGACGGCAGCCTATGGTCATATGGGTAGAACCCCAGAGGTGAAAACAGTCGCGTTCAATAGCCCAGCAGGAGCGATTGAGCAAGAAGTAGAAACTTTCACTTGGGAGAAGCTGGATTATGTAGACCAAGTGAAAGCAGCTTTCGGAATATAATTTCCATTGGGGAAACTTTTTCTCCTAATTTGCGATTAGTAGGCTGAGTTAGCAATCACTAATTATGAAGAAATTAATCGCATTTACATTTACAATATTATTATTACAAAGTGTCCAAGGACTCGCGCAGATACTCAAGCCTGCCAAGTGGTCTTTGGACATTTCTGTTTCTGAGCCTGCCATAGGCCAAGAAGTGGATTTGATTTTCGAGGTGAAAATCGACGATCAATGGTATCTCTATTCCTCCGATTTTGATCCTGATTTGGGCCCGATGGTGACAACTTTCGAGTTTGAGCCAGACATGAGTTATGAGCTGGTCGGAGAGCTCGTTCCAGTAAATCCCCAAAAGAAATACGACTCCCTTTGGGAAGGGGAGTATACTTATTTTAAGAAAACGGCACAGTTTAAACAGACCATCAAAGTGGTGGAGGAGAATCCAGTAGTGACGGGTAGTTATTCGTATCAGGTCTGTACGGATGTGGACGGAAAATGCATTCCCTTTGAAGATGATTTTGATTTTGCCCCTCTGCTCGGGTCGAAAACCATAGTCGAGGTAGCTACAACTACTGAATCAAAATCTCCAGACTCAGAGGTTAAGGAGGGCTTGCTTTCGCAGCGCAGTAGCAATGATCCTTATAGTCTCTGGGGTTTTATGATTGCCGCATTTTTGGCTGGATTGGCTGCTATTTTTACGCCGTGTGTGTTTCCGATGATCCCGATGACAGTGTCTTTTTTTACAGGGGGCTCTGGTGCCAAGTGGAAGGGCGTGTTTTATGGACTATCGATCATCTTGATCTATACTGTCATCGGTTCGGTGATTGCGCCATTTATGGGAGCCGAGACGGCCAATGAACTTGCCACCAACTGGATTCCCAATGTGATCTTTTTTGCAGTCTTTGTTTTGTTTGCTCTTTCCTTTTTGGGACTATTTGAGATTACCTTGCCCAACAAATTTGTGAACAACATCGACAAGCAATCTGACAAAGGCGGTTTGATCGGCATTTTCTTCATGGCCTTTACCCTAGTAGTGGTGTCTTTTTCTTGTACTGGACCACTCGTCGGTACGATATTGGTCGAGTCAGCGGGGGGGCAGATTCTCAAACCTATCTTGGGAATGTTCGCTTTTTCTCTTGCTTTCGCTTTGCCATTCACTGTTTTTGCTTTGTTTCCGAGTTTGCTCAACAACCTGCCTAAGTCTGGAGGTTGGTTGAATAGTGTCAAGGTCGTTCTTGGTTTGCTAGAGCTGGCGTTTGCCTTCAAATTTCTCAGTATTGCCGACCAGGCGTATCACTGGCATATTCTAGATAGAGAAGTCTACTTGGCCATCTGGATTGTGATTTTCGCGATACTCGGGTTTTATTTATTAGGCAAGATTCGTTTTCCCCACGACTCACCGTCAGATAAGACGTCTATCGGTGGTTTAGTATTGGCTATCGCTACCTTTTCCTTTGTTGTCTATCTGATTCCGGGGATGTTTGGTGCTCCACTCAAGGCCTTGGCGGGGTATTTGCCACCACAGAGTTCGCAGGATTTCAACTTGAGTGCGGTCGCGAGTGGGCCCGTCGAAAGTACGATTTGTGAAGTGCCCAAGTATGCAGATGATTTGCATTTCCCACACGGGATACAAGGTTACTTTGATTACGACCAAGCATTGGCATGCGCCAAACAGCAAAACAAGCCAGTATTTATTGATTTTACTGGGCATGGCTGTGTCAACTGTCGTGAAATGGAAGCCCGTGTGTGGTCCGACCCACAAGTGCTCCAGCGTCTCAATGAGGATTTTGTAATGTTGGCGTTGTATGTCGATGACAAGACAGATCTGCCTGAGTCCGAATGGGTCAAGTCGAGCTACGATGGCAAGATGAAGAAGACGATAGGTAAGAAAAATGCTGATTTTCAGATCAGTAGATTCAATAACAACGCTCAGCCATATTATGTTATCTTGGATACAAATGGTGAATTATTGATTCCTGCCAAAGCCTATGACTTAAATGTTGCTAGTTTTGTAGAGTTTTTAGATCGAGGGAAGCTGGCCTTTGGGCAAGTGACCAAGTAGCAGCACAACATTAGATGGCGAAAAAGAAGGGACGAAAAAGAATACTGTCGGTCGGCGTACTGGCGGTAGCATTGATAGGAGTACATTTTTTTATACTAGAGCAAGACCAAGATCAGGTGGAGCAAGTGATCGTGGAGGATACCGTGACGGTAGCGGCTCCCGTCTATGTGCCCAACTACTATTATGGGATTGTGATTGATTCTTTGCATGTCTTTGAGGGGCAGATCCAGCGCAATGAGACGCTGGCAGATATCCTCACGGCATACAACGTGCCCTATGAGAAGATCAATGAAGCAGCCAAAAACTCCAAATCAGTATTTGATGTACGGAAGTTCGGGGTGCGCAAGCCCTATACCGTATTGTACTCCGGAGACAGTATCAAGCAAGCGACACATTTTATCTACAAGCCCAATGCAATAGATTTTGTTGTATTTGAACTGAGAGATTCCGTAGGGATCTATCAGAGTTCGCGTGAGATTCGCTATGTTGAGAAAGAACTCGCAGGGGATATTCAGACCTCTCTCTATATCGATATGCTCAATCAAGGAGGGGACGTGGACTTGGTCAACAACTTGGCAGAAGTGTTTGGTTGGCAAGTGGATTTCTTTGGGGTGCAAAAAGGAGATCACTACAAAATCATCTATGATGAGCGCTATGTGGATGACGAATACATCGGATCTGGCAAAATCAAAGCTGCGTATTTCAATCACATCAATGAGCCCTACTATGGTATTTATTTTGATCAAGGTGATGGGCAGGATTATTTTGACCCGAAAGGGGAAAGTCTACGTCGAGAGTTTCTCAAGGCTCCTTTGACTTTCACGCGGATTAGTTCGCGCTACTCGGGGCGTAGGTATCATCCGGTGCAGAAGCGCTTCAAAGCACATCTCGGTACGGACTATGCTGCTCCACGCGGTACGCCGATCTTTGCGGCGGCAGACGGGACAGTGACCGAAGCGAGATACAAGTCCAACAACGGAAACTACGTCAAGATCAAGCACAATGGCAATATCTCGACGCAGTACCTCCATATGTCTAAAATCGCCACAGGAATGAGACCTGGCAAGAAAGTCAAGCGTGGGGAAACCATCGGTTTTGTAGGGTCTACGGGTCTAGCGACTGGCCCACATTTGTGCTATCGTTTTTGGAAGAACGGCGTACAGGTAGACGCTCTCAAAGTGGATTTGCCGCCATCTGAGCCAATCGATTCTCTGCACAGAGCGGAGTTTGACTCGCTCTCGCAGGTCTATGTGGCTAGGCTGGATCGTATGGCTATTCCCGTGGATAGCGTACACGAAGAACTGACGGCCGAACTGGTTCAACATTAAAAAGGAGTCTTATGAAATTCGATGCAGTGGAGGTAAGCAAATTGCTTCAAAACAGGAGGTCCATATTCCCCAAGCAGTACTCGGGTGAGCGTGTGTCTGATGAGGTCATCGCCGAGATGCTCGAAAATGCGAATTGGGCACCGACCTATAAAAAGACAGAGCCTTGGCGATTCAAGGTGTTTTGTGACGAGGGGTTGAAAACACTAGGGGATCTACAGGTAGCAGCGGTCGAAAAAGCCGAGGGAAAGAAAGTAGACAAGGACAAAATCAAGAAGCTCCGAAACAAACCTTTGGAGTGTTCGCATGTCATCGCGATCGGTATGAAACGCAACAAGTCCATCCGTAAGGTGGAGGAAATTTGTGCGGTAGCTGCCGCGGTACAAAATATGCATCTCACTGCGACTGCACATGGGATAGGTTGCTATTGGTCGACAGGCGGTGTGACATTCCTCGAAGAGGCCAAGCCTTTCTTTGGCCTAGGAAAAAAGGATCTGCTTTTAGGGTTCTTATACATCGGCATGCCCGCCAAAGACAAATGGCCAACCAGCAAGCGCAAACCTATCGACAAAAAAGTAGACTGGATCAGGGAGTAACCCTTAGGTAAAAACGCAAACCCTTTTGCCTGAGGAAGGTAGCTATGTAAAGAAAATCGAGAAATCTTCACCTATGAAGTGCTCTATAGATGCGTTTCCTTCATATTCTGATGTAGAAACTAAGCGTGTTTTAAAAGCTTTGCCGAAGGCTCATCGACCGCTAGTGGAACTAAAGGGAGTCGCCCAAGCTATTTCAAACCAAGCTGTTTTGCTAAACACTTTGTCCTAGCAAGAAACAAAGGGTAGTTCTGCGATTGAGAATACTGTGACGACTCACGATGAGTTTGTAAAGTAAGCTATTACTCCTTCCAAATGATCACTTCCCATCGAAATGCCCATTTCCATTTTAATGTGTAATTGCTGATCTCGGCTTGCTGAAGGCAGTTTTTGAGCTCTCGGCGAGTGAACGATCGGGCGACTGAGAGCACACTGTCGTAGCGTACCATTTCGGAGCGAGACCATGCGGTGAGTAGCCATTTGGTGAAGTAGTAGGAGATAGGGTGACGGTGAAGGTCGTTGATGACTATGCCAGTGGAGACTTGCTCGTAGAGTCGGCGCAGGAGGTTGACAAGTTCCTTTTCACGGAAGTGGTGCAAAAACAAGCTGCAATGTGCGATATCATAACTCTGTGACTGGAACTCTTCGCCAAAGACATCCAATGCCTCGAAATGGATGTCTGAATGGTTCACCGTATTTTGTTTGGCGTAGGTGATGATGTGTGGGTTGGCATCTATACCTGTCAAGGTCATGGGGAGCTTTTTTTTGTGGGACCATCCTTCGATGACTTTGAGCGTATCTCCTCCACCACAGCCTAGATCGACGAGACTATAGGCTAGCTTGGGTTTGAGCTGTGTGAGTGTATGGATACCGCGAAGAGAAAGTGCCGTGCCTCCGAGGTAGGTGTTGATACTGTGGAGCTCGCGTAGCGTTTGGTGTACGACCTCTCCTTGACAGGCAAAATCGTCCATCAATTCTTCTTGTTGTGATCGCTGCTTGAGAAATCTGAACATATCAATGCGACTTGAATAAGATGCTTTCCATGGTGAGTCCAGGGCCAAAGGCGAAAGAGAGTATGTTTTGACCGGTTTGCTGTTCTTGGAGTACGCGCTGCAGGACAAATAGAATGGTCGGTGAAGACATGTTGCCATAGTACCTGAGCACATCGTAGGCGTGTCTATTGTCTGTTTTGCTCAGTCCGAGCTCATGCTCGATGGCTTCTAGTATTTTTTTGCCACCAGGGTGGATGGCGTAGGTGTCGATCTGTGAGAGGTCGAGGTTGGTTTGTGCGAGGAGCTGAGTAGTGAGCTCGTGGATGCCGCTTTTGATGATATCGGGTACATAGGAGGTGAGTGCCATTTCGAATCCAAAATCTCCAATATGCCAAGCCATGTCGTTTTTGCCGCTGATGGCGAGCTGGCTAGAGTTGGAGACGATCTGTAGTGCATGCTTTTGAGGCTCGGATTGTACGACGACTGCTGCTGCACCATCCGAAAACAAGCTATGAGCCAGTAGATTGTCTTCGTTGTGGTTGGACTGGAGATGGATGGTACAGAGTTCTACACAGACGATGAGGACTTTGGCTTCTTGGCTACCACAGATGAGTTTGGCTAGACCGAGGGCATTCATGGCGGCATAGCAACCCATGAAGTTGATGCTGGTGCGGTTGATGTTTGGGCTGAGGTTGAGTGTTTTGATGAGGTCTACATCGAGCCCAGGGGCATACATCCCTGTGCAGCTGACAGTGATCAAGTGTGTGAAGGAAGAGAGCTTGTGCCCGTTGAGGCAATTGGTGATGGCTGAGATGGAGAGCGGGACGGCTTGTTGACGGTAGAGCTTCATGCGGGTACTCGTGCTCGGGAAGGGTTGGAGGTCTGGCGTGTTTTCAAAAAACTTGAAATTTCCGTTGTGATGCTTGTAGTCATCGAGGACAGAATAGCGTTCGGAGATCCCTGTGGCACGGTAGAGCATTCGGAGTTTGCGTTGCTCATCCTCACTGAGGGGTAGATTGGCACACATGAAGTTGGCAATGTCTTCTTGTTTGTATTTGTTGTCTGGGTTGGCTGTGCCTATGGAGGTGATGTATGCGCTCATTTGTTGGGGTTTGTGAAAAACTGTGAACTGCATTGCCAATACAGTTAGGGGATGGAAAATAATTATTATTTATGCCTTTCACTATTTTCACTTGACATATAAGTGTGTAATTTCCAAAAATGACCAAATCTACATTTTTACATCTTCGTTTCCCCTTTTCATTCTTTTTGATGCCGGTTTTCGCTTTTGCGTTGGCAGTGACGGGAGTGAATGCATGGCAGCCGGTGGTACTTGTTTTTGTGGTGTTGCACCTGTTGCTTTATCCTGCTAGCAATGGTTACAATTCTTATTTTGACAAGGACGAAGGGAGTATTGGTGGACTCAAGACCCCTCCCAAAACCAGTCTGGAGTTGTATTGGTGGGCGGTAGCTATGGATGGGCTGGCGATGATACTTGGGGCTTTGTTGTCGTGGAGGTTTGTGGTGATGCTCCTGATGTATGGGCTGGTGTCCAAAGCCTACAGTCATCCGTCTATTCGTCTCAAAGCTATGCCGATCGTTGGCTGGTTGGCAACAGGTATTTTTCAGGGATACTTCACATTTATGATGGTCGTGGTGGGGCTTTGTCAGGTGGATTTGGTAGCATTGGGACGCTGGGAGTGGCAAGTGCCTGCGGTACTGAGTTCACTGCTACTGATGGGCAGCTACCCCATGACGCAGGTCTATCAGCACGAGGAGGATGCGAAGCGTGGAGACCGTACGATTAGCCTCATGTTAGGCAGGCGAGGTACCTTCCACTTCACTGGCGTGTTTTTCTTCTTTTCGAATATGGGCTTTCTGGCCTACTTCTATCTCTACTTCGATTGGAGGATCGCGGTAGCCTTTCAGGTGAGTCTACTCCCTGTCATGGCTTATTTTTTCAGCTGGTACCTCAAGGTCAGAAAAGACCCCTCCCAGGCCAACTACCAACGCACGATGCATCTGAACCTGATCTCGGCGCTTTTTCTCAATCTGTTCTTTTGGGGGTGGTACCTGATGGGGCAAGGGTAAACTATCGTCACCTCAAAAGGTAAGTCCCTGTATCAAATGTCCACAGGGACACATGATACAGGGAGAGAGATTTCTTAATGTCTTATAATCGTACCAAAACTAGAATAGCCAGGGTTCACGAATTTTACCACAAACGTACCCGAGTGGTGATTGCTCAAAACGTCATTGATTTGCATCAGGGCTTGCTGGGGTGATACACCTGATAGCTGAAGCAAAAGGCTGCCTGTGATATCAACAAGCAAAACACTATACAGCCCTTCTGGCAAACCATCGATTGCAATTTCCTGACTGGATGGGTTGGGATAAAAATTTAGGCGCTTTAGAAGGGTTGTTGTTTTGGATTTGGTCACGTGGACAGTCGGACTAAAATCATACTTCCCATCAAAGTCTACTTGTTTCAACCTATAGTAGGCAGAATTCCCAAAATCAGAGTCGACAAATTGATAGCTGCTGGCGATATTGATATTTCCATTGCCTTTTACAAATCCGATCTCCTCAAAATTTTGTCCGTCTATGCTCTTTTCAACATAGAAACCATCGTTTGAAATCTCAGAGCCCGTACGCCACTTGAGTAGCACATCTTTTTCATCATTATCAAGTGATGCGGTAAAAGAAACCCAATCTACTGGAAGTGACCCCTCGGTCGTATTGATAGCTCCTCCATTTTCGATGACCACATTGTCAGGCAAATCATCCAGGTTTCCTGGGGTGTCATTGTCAATAGATTCCGTGTCTATTTGTCCACCGTCTACGATCAGAGAACCAGAGGAAGTCTCTCCGATATCAATGTTGTTGCCCACTTCGAGCACTCCATTTACTATGACAGTACCAGCCTCATCTATTCTGAGCTCATCATCTATGACAAATGTGCCTCCATCCAGGATAGTAAGGGTAGATCCCGTCATCACATCTGCACCGCCATCTTCTACTATGACTGTGCCGCCCACTACTGTAAACGTCACTCCCGTCTCTAGATCAAACTCTCCATCTTGTCCATCTCCATCCAGCGTAAGGGTGCCACTCACCCAGCAGACATCTGCTTCTATTCTGACTGTATTGCCTATGTCGAGATAGCAATCTCCACAAAAGGTGCCTCCATTACTCAGGTCGTTTTCGTTGATAGGACAGCTATTTTCGGTGCATACGGTGGACTCGTCACAACTATCGTCTGCTACCGCCTCGCAAGTGTCCCCTCCAGCACAACCTGAAAATGTCCCTCCATCTCCGTCATCAAAATCGCCATCTACGTTGATGGTACCTGTACCAGTGATGGTGCTGCCAGGATCAGAACTCTCAAAGTCGACATCATCATCTACATTGAGGGTACCGTCTACTATCACCGTGGCAGGCCCGTCATTTTCTAGGTCTCCTCCGTTGATGATGTTGACAGTGCCGCCCTCTTGTACGACCAATACGGCTCCATCTGACATGTCTATGTCTTGCCCAGATGTAAGCGTGCCGCCATCCCTCACGACGACTGTTCCTTCATCTATTTCTACCCCTGTGCCACCGTTGCTGCCGGTAGTTACAGTCCCGCTGATGTCTACCTTGCCATCTGCATCTACTACCAATTCTTCGTCTACTTCGAAGATCGCCCCTGACAGTACCAGTAGCGTGCCCTCCTGCACTTCCACATCTCCGTCCTCTATGGCGATAGAGCCTCCTACGACGGTCAACGTGGCTTCATCGACTATATTGAGATCTCCGTCTTCTATCACTAGATTGCCACTGACCCAGCAGACATCGTTTTCTATAGAAATATCATCGTCTATCGTACAATTGCCGCAAAATACGCCACCGGCCTCCAATTCAGCCGCTGTAGGGCATCCACTCGGCGTACATGCTGTGCCTTCGCCACAGGTATAGGCTGGCTCTTCTGCTTCGCAGGCCCCCCCACTTCCGTCACAATTTGAGAATTCCCCATTTTCCTCATCTGTAAAATCATTCTCCACGGTGATGGTCCCCGAACCTGTCAAAATGCTTGAGGGGTCAGTATCCTCTATGACTACATCGTCAGCTACTGTCAGTGTACCATTGACAATGATGGTGGCCTGTGCCCCGTCATCATTGTCCTCGTTATCGTTTCCATCATTATTGCTCAAATCTCTATTTGCATCGGCACTGCCTCCCTCGTCAATCCTGAGTACACCATCGCCATATACATCGATGTTGTCTCCAGATTCTAGGCTGCCGCCATTCTTTACTACGACTCTCCCTCCGTCTATTTCTATATCATCACCTGTCACAAAGTCCCCAGATATCGATACATCGCCAGTATCTTCTATGTAGGCAAAGTCGGCTACCTCCATAGAAGAGCCAGCTTCCAATTCTAAATCACCAGACACAAAAATGTCGCGACCATTGTCAAGAACCTCTACCGCACCGCCGGACTCTACGGTGAGCGTGCCTCCATCTTCTATATAAAGATCTCCGTCATCCAGATCCAGTGTTGCCCCGTCTTGGATGGTGATGCTGCCATTATTCTCAATAATCACATCTCCGTCACCTCCATTGATGGTCAGCCTTCCGCTCGTCCAAATTACCGCACCGGTAATCTCTATTTCATCACCGACGTTTACCGTGCAGTCCCCACTAAAAACACCCCCATTGGCCAAATCGTTTTTAGTGGGACACTGAGCAAACAGAGCGCTTGATGTCAAGCAGATAAAACAAATCAGGCTGATTGTATGCCTGAAGAAAGAAAAGAATGAAATTCTCATAGTTATGTTGAGTATAAATTTGTTTAGCACAATAGATCAACCATCCACCAATGTATGGGCAATAGTAGATACTTTACGTCCCTTACTGAGGGACATTGGCTAGTCTTCAAATCCAGTAAAATTTTCTAATAAAAACAATGATTGAATGCAACTGTGGAAGGGGAAGCATCTTAATCAATCATTCGAATACGGGAGGACAAATATAGGGTTTCTTCTAGAAATTTGGCTCCTGTATAATATGCTTTTAACGCATGTTAATGCATAAGTAATTTGGGGGTAACGCACATAAATCTCTCCTGCCGTCGAGATGACATGATAGGCTAGCCTTGATTCTAGAGATTGTATGATTAGTAGATTGGATTGTTGAAGGGGCTAGGAGTTTCGGGATAAGTAATTCCCTTCCTCAATATCCTAGTAAGCCCCCAAAAATCACCGTCACTCTGACAGAGTAGAGAGGGCGTGAGTCCTGCGCTACGACGAGGAGTCTCATGCTCTGTTGGCAGAGTGGATTGGAAAGTGCAGTGCTATCCGAGCGAGATTTATCGTCGCGTGCTTGCCCATGGGACAATCATGCTCTGTCGAAATGACGAGGGTACTTTGTTCGATCTGCCATTCTCGATATCTTTCATGGATGATTCATGGAGGGGCAGTTTATTTTATGACCAATTCGCGCCACACTGTACTGTACATAGGTGTGACATCAAATCTGATTGCTCGGGTACAGAAGCACAAAGGCAAGCTTTATCCCAAGAGCTTTACCGCTCGGTACAATGCCTTTAAACTGGTCTATTTCGAGGGCTTTCATAGCATAGAGGAGGCCATCGCTCGCGAAAAACAAATCAAGAAATACCGCAGAGAAAAGAAGGATGCTTTAGTCAACGAAATGAACCCTGAGTGGAAGGATTTGTTCGATGCGTTAGAATAATCTTTTCATCACAGTCCGAAAATACCACCGTCACTCCGAGAGAGTAGATGGGACGTGAGTCCTGCGCTACGACGAGGAGTCTCATGCTCTGGTGGCAGAGTGGATTGGAAAGTGCAGTGCTAGCCGAGCGAGATTTCTCGTCGCGTGCTTGCCCATGGGACAATCATGCTCTGTCGAAATGACGAGGGCACTTTGTTCGATCTGCCATTCTCGACATCTATCATGGTACCTCTCCTACCGTCGAGATGTCATGATAGGCTAGCCTTGATTCTAGAGATTGTGTGATTAGTAGATTGGATTGCTGAAGGGGATAGGAAGTGAATTTCCTCTCTAGATTTACGATCTCAAAGCACCTCATAAAGCGACATCAAATAGCCCTCAAAACAAACACGTGTGTTCGGTCTTCCAATCACGTGTGTTCGACCTTCCAATCACGTGTGTTTGGGGCTCGGAACACGTGTGTTTGATCGAGCAAACACACGTGATCGAAAAAGGAGGGATGAAAACCGCCTTCAAGCCTTGTAAGGAGGGTTTTTGCTGAGCTGGGATTCTCGATCGAGTCTTGCTGATAGAGCAACTATGCTTTGTCTACGTGACCAGACCGGTCAAGCAAAAAACCAATAGTCCTTCACTGGTTTTTTGCCCCAAGCGTTCAATGTCTCCTTGATTTCTTTTTTGCCGTCAGGCGAAGATACGACGATCATAATTTGGGGATTGTCGAGGGAGGGGATCACGTCGTAGTGCTCCATGCGCACCTCGTAGACGTCCTTGCCGATCTTGCGTTCATTGTCACACACCCAGTGAAAAGTGTCCTGATTTTGGATCAATATCTTGGCCATGTCCTTGCCGTTGCGTCCTGCCCCCCAGAGCACGAGTGGACGTGACGTGTCTCTGTCTAGTTCGTAGAAGTAGCGGGTCTTGAGGTCGAAGTAGCGGTTGTCTTTGTACTCGTCCCATGTCCGTGAGATGCGGTTGGAGCGGTCTCGCCAGTGGTGGAGTACCACATCGATCCCGATGACTTTGAGTTTGGCACGGTAGAAGCGAAAACACAGGTCATAGTCCTCTGGGTAGACGATCGGGTCAAATGCCCCCACGTGATCAAAGTCGTCGCGGTGGATGATCCAGGAGTGGGAGGGGATCACACATTCTTTGTAGATCTCTTCGTAGTGCGCAGAGCGACGGGCGATATCGTTGAGCCAGATTTCGTAGCGACGAAAACCATCTCCGACTTCTCCCTCGTCTACGAAGTGCTCCGTGCCCCCGCCGATGACGTGCCCCTTGCCGTATTTGTTCCATTCTTGGACGAGTACGTCCAGTTTGTAGTCGGGCATCTTGTCGTCCGAGTCCATGCGGTTGATCAGCGAGCCTTTGGCCTGAGCGTATGCGACTTGGAGGGTGGGGATCAGCTTGGGTCTGTCGCTATCGAATACACGGATGCGGCTGTCTTGTGCTGCGTAGGCTTGTAGTATCGCGGGGGTATCGTCTGTGCTGTGGTCGTTGACGGCTATGAGTTCCCAGTGGGGGTAGGTCTGGGCGATGATCGAGTCGATGCAGGCGTGGAGGTAGGGAGCGGTGTCTTTGACCGCCATGATGATGCTGACGAGGGGTGTTTCTTCTTTCATGTGCACTGTGATCTGAGCACAATATTAGGGGAGAATGATGGGAATGCTAAGCCAGAAATGAAAATTGGGTGAGATCCGTCTGAACTCACCCAATTAGATTTTAAGTAATCTCCTCCAAGAGACGTACTTAAACTGACTAACCAATTAGAGTTTTATCACGAAGCGTTTTGAGGCGCCATACAAGTGCCCCCGTATACTTGGTGTTTTGTACAGGACATCCTCAAAAACTGCTGCTGACTCTATCCATGCTCAATAGAAATGAATATCTTTTGTTTTAGAAAAGATATTCAACCAACCGCAGTGATATTTCAATCAGTGTGCGGACTCGTTCAATCAGTGTGCTGCGACGGGGTAGGTTGAAAAAAAAGAAGTGTATGTAGAGGGTGATGTTTTGTTGGTTGAAAAACGGACGAAAGTCGTATCTAAGGGGTTAAAATTGTAGTTGATAGAAGTAAACATGAAAATAGACCGCTCCATATTTCTGCACATTTTAGTGTGGGTTGCTTATGTCAACATCCTCGTGTTGACCATTTACTCCTTTGAAGAGTTGACTGTAGCGGTAGAGCGTGCGTCATTGATAGCGGCGGTTCATGCTTTTATTTTTTACTTGAATGCAGACTACTTGATGCCCAAGTTTCTGGAGCAGAAGCGTGTGGTATTGTATGTGATGCAGTTGGTGTTCGTTCTGGCACTGCTCATGTATGGAGTCCAGAGGACCAGCGTGATGGGGGATTTTGGCCCTCATCCGTCTTTTGACAAATTCAGTGAGAAGAGGTTTGACACCCCTATGGGCCGAGAGATGGATAGGAAACCGCCACCGTTGCAGCGTTTTGACCGAAAAAACAAACCTGTACTGCACCCGAGGGTGATTGGGTTGACGATATCCTCTTTTTTGGCGTTGTTTATCTCCGCGATTTATTTCAACGTGCGGAGCAAGAAAAAGAAAGATGAAGAGATGCTCAAGTTGCGCAATGAATCTTTAGAGGCTGAGTCCAAACTGCTCAAGTCGCAGATCAATCCGCATTTTTTGTTCAATACTCTCAACAACCTCTACTATCTCGCATCGGTCAAGTCGGATTTGGCTCCACAAGCGATCCAGCAGCTCTCGGAGATCCTCCGCTATACGATTTACGATTCTGATCATGCGATGGTGCCGCTGGACAAGGAGGTGGCCTATATCGAGCATTACATCAGATTACAGTGCCTCAAGGAAGAGGGCCATATCAATCAGGTAAGTTTCAAAGCAGAGGGGGTCGATGGGCAGTTGATGATAGCTCCGATGCTGCTGCTGCCATTTGTTGAAAACAGCTTCAAGCATGGCAACTTGGCAGAGTCCAAAGAGGCATTTATCGAGGTGAACCTAGCAACCCGGGGCAGCAAAATTACATTTCATTGTAAGAATAGCCTGTCGGATCGAGAAGGTGCCAAGGATAAGACCCCCGGTATCGGGATGAAGAATGTCGAGCGCCGTTTGCAGTTGGTCTATGGTGTGCACTATGACTTGTATGTCAATGACTCCAAGGGGATATTCGAAATCAAATTGGAACTCAATGTCTGATCAAAAGTATAAATGTCTCATCGTCGATGACGAGCAGCCTGCTCGTGCTTTGTTGGCGAGCTATGTCGAGAAAGTGCCGCACCTAGAGTTGGTCGGCACGTGCAAAAATTCCATGGAAGCCATGTCCAAAATGAATGAGACCGATGTGGATGTGTTGTTGTTGGACATACAGATGCCGGATTTGACAGGAGTGGATTTGCTCAAGAGCTTGAGCAAAAAGCCTGTGACGATTTTTACGACGGCCTATCAAGAGTATGCGCTGGTGGGGTACGAGTTGGATGTGGTGGATTACCTTTTGAAGCCCTTCCCACTGGATCGGTTTTTGTCAGCGATCAACAAGGCCATAGACCTCATCCGGTTGCGTCAAGCAGGGACAGTGTATACTCCAGCATCGATCACGGAGGAGTATATGGTCATCAAAGCAGACCATAAGCTGCACAAGGTAAAGATCGGTTCTATTCTATATATCGAGGGGTTGAGGGAGTACGTGACCTACCACCTCGAAGGCAAGCGGAAGATCATCGCACTCGAATCTCTCAAGTCCATCGAGAGCTTGTTGCAAAAGCAAGGATTCATTCGGGTACATAAGTCATTCATTGTCAACAAACATCATGTACAGCACCTCGAAGGCAATCGAGTGAAAGTAGGCGAAGAGATGATCCCAGTGGGAGCATCTTACCGAGAGTTGGCTCACAAATTGATGCTGTAATTTTCGCGCAGGTATGTGGAGAGGTCATCGGATAAACTTATTTTGCATTCGTTCGTTTGACCAGACAATCGTATGCCACACATGAAATCATTGACCGTTATTTTAGCCTTGCTCCTTTGTACATCTTGTATCGATCACCAATCTCCGCAGGAGATTTTGGATGCTGCGATCAAAGCACATGGAGCTTCTGGGTTTGACAAGTACCTGGTGGAGTTTGATTTTCGAAAAAAACATTTCACGATCGATCACCGCAAGGGGCTCAACGAGTATGCTCGAACGTATGTAGACGACTCCCTAGGTATGGTGACAGATCACGTGAGCAGGGACAGTGTGTTTAGGCGAGAGCTCAATGGGGAGATTGTCACGGTGACTCAAGAAGAGGAACGAGAGGTTGAGCATGAGATCGAATCAGTCGTGTCGTTTTTTCAACTCCCCTATGGGATCAATGCTCCAAGTCTAAGCAAAGAGTATGTGGGCAAGAACATTGTGAATGGGCAGATGTACTACAAAGTCAAGGTGCTATACGAAAAGAGAGGGGTGGATCATCACCATGACACTTTCGTGTTTTGGGTGCATGAGGACAAGCATACAGTGGATTTTTTGGGGTATTCTTATCAGGGAGAAAACGGGACAGGGACGCGCTTTAGGCAAGCTGTTCATCGACAAAAAATCCTCGGTATCCTTTTTCAAGATTATATCAACTACCAGACCTCAGACAGTACAGTGGCCGTCGAAAACCTAGATGAACTGTACGAAACAGGTCATCTGGAGAGGCTTTCGTTCATCGCCAAAGAAAACATTCGAGTGATCAGATAGGCACGTTGACGTGACGTTCGGCATGGTAGGATGATCGGACGAGTGGTCCAGATTCCACATATTTCAACCCACGTTTCAATCCTTCTTCTCTGTATTTGTCAAACTGATCGGGGTGTATAAACTCGGCCACTTCGATATGCATCTTGGTAGGCTGTAGGTATTGACCTAGAGTCAAGATATGTAGTCCGTGAGCGACCAAGTCATCCATGGCTTTGTATACTTCGTCTTCGGTTTCACCGAGTCCGAGCATGATGCCACTTTTGGTACGCTTGCCGTACTCGTTGGTCAATTTGATTTGATCCAAACTGCGTTGGTATTTCGCTTGTGGTCTCACTCTTCGGTAGAGTCTTTCGACAGTTTCCATGTTGTGAGAGACGACCTCTTGTCCTCCATCGATCATTCGGTAGAGAGCATCCCATTTGCCTTTGGTGTCAGGGATGAGAGTCTCGATGGTGGTGTTGGGGGAGAGTCTTTTGGTTTCTACGACGGTTTGGTACCAGATTTCGGCCCCACGGTCTTTGAGTTCGTCCCGGTTGACGGAGGTCAATACGGCATGTTTGACACCCATCGTATGGATGGCTTCTGCGACACGGAGGGGTTCTTTTTCGTCGTACTCTGGGGGTCGGCCAGTAGCGACTGCACAGAAGGTACAGCTACGGGTACAAACATTGCCAAGGATCATAAAGGTCGCAGTACCTTCTCCCCAGCACTCGCCCATGTTGGGACAATTACCGCTTTCGCAAATGGTGTGGAGTTTGTTTTCGTCTACAATCTTGCGCACATTGGCGTACGCTTGACCTACAGGCAATTTGACCCTCAACCAATCAGGTTTCTGTCTTTTTTTTGCCTTCTCTACTTCGACTACCGGTAATTCAATCATAATGGTTCCTTTGTGCAAAGAAACACACTAAACGTATATTTTCATAATACATGCTTGTCTGGATTGGACTTTACTTTCTTCTTCCGTAGAAAATCGTCAAGTAGGCTGAAAGGAACAACGCCTGGTCCTTTTCATTGGGCATGAGTTCTATTTTTTGGGTAAAGCCCTCCACCAATGCGCCGATTTCAAATCCAGTCACGTTGCTTTTGAAGGCGCCCATTTCAAACTTGAGCCCTGCGCGGGCATTGATCCCAAAGGTCAATGAAGACTCACTCAGTCCCTCAAAGAGATATCCTGTTCGAGCGACAGTGTTCCAGGTCGGGAATTTTTGGTAGCTAAAAGGGTAGCTGTTGCCGTCCGTGCTTTCGAGGTAGTAGGGGGCGATCACACCGAGGGTAGGTCCTATCGAATAGTTGAAGTTGATTTGCACCCCTTGATGAGGTGCTTTTTTGAACAGTAAGTGATCAAATCCATACTGGGCTCGGATGGCATAGAGATAGTGGGACTTGCCGTAGATGAATTGGCTTTGTCCGTTGGAGATGCGTGTTTCTCTGGGGTTTTTGACATTCATCGCTTCAAAACCGATGCTTCGAAATTTCTTTTCTCCTCGTGCACTGGACCAGCGCATGATGAACCCTCCGATGAGACCGCCGTTGGTGTTTTTGTTGATCCCCCAGATGAATTCTTTGCTGTACTCATAGTTGCCATCGGTCTGAGCACATACGCTCAGCGATAGAGAGGCAAATACCATTAGGACAACTAGTTTCTTCATGAAGGCTTGATGCATTTCGAAATCCAATTATAAATAGAAAGCAGTCGAATTGCTACATATAGAGGAGAGTTAATTCGAATTCAAGGCCAATTGAAAAATAGATGTTGGCTCAAGACATTTGATCATGTGGCAGAAGCAGTGATCCGCTCGCTTGTGGCAGAAAGCAGTGAATGTAAGAATTTGATGACCGATAACTTTTTTCATTGCTTTCGTATAAGCAATTTTGCACATTCAATTTTTTCGTAAAACCTTTTCAATGCTCAAGGACCTAAGAATCAACAATTCCCTTTCTGGAAAAAAAGAATTATTCGAACCGTTGCATGCCCCTTTTGTAGGGATGTATGTGTGTGGGCCGACCGTGTACAGCGATGTACACTTGGGCAATGTTCGTACCTTCGTCAGTTTTGATGTGATCTATCGCTATTTGATGCACTTGGGCTACAAGGTGCGCTATGTGCGCAACATCACCGATGTGGGGCACTTGGTCAATGACGCAGACTCAGGGGAGGACAAGATTGGAAAAAAGGCCAAACTGGAAAATATCGAGCCGATGGAGGTCGTACAGCGCTACACACAGGATTTTCATTTGGTCATGGAGCAGTTCAATGCACTCGCTCCGAGTATCGAGCCGAGCGCGACAGGTCATATCTTGGAGCAAATCGAGTTGATCCAGGTACTGCTAGAAAAAGGCCTCGCTTATGAGGTCAATGGCTCGGTCTACTTTGATGTCAATGCCTATCAAGTAGACCATGACTATGGCAAACTATCTGGTAGAAAGATCGAGGAGCTACTCTCCAATACTCGTGCCCTCGATGGGCAGGATGAGAAAAGGAATTCCGTAGATTTTGCGCTATGGAAGTCCGCCGAAGGAACGGATCACATCATGCGCTGGAATTCGCCATGGGGTGAAGGCTTCCCTGGGTGGCACCTAGAGTGTACCGTGATGGGGACCAAATACCTCGGAAAATCCTTTGATATTCATGGAGGAGGAATGGATTTGAAATTTCCACATCACGAGTGCGAAATGGCACAGTCCATCGGCGCACATGAGCAAGACCCTGTGAAATATTGGCTGCATACCAACATGCTGACAGTCAATGGACAGAAGATGAGCAAGTCCCTCAACAATTCCTTCCTTCCTCACGAGCTGTTTAGTGGTGACCATGAGCTCTTGGAGCGACCTTACAGCCCTATGACGGTGCGCTTCTTCATGTTGCAGTCGCACTATGCGAGTACATTGGACTTCTCCAATGATGCCTTGCTCGCGGCTCACAAGGGGTATCGAAAATTGATCAATGGGCTCAAGACTTTGAGAAAACTAAAGGGCACAGGTGTAGAGGCGGAACCAAACGAAAAGGCGATTCAGCAGATCAACCAGATTTGTGACAATTGCTATCGTGCGATGAATGATGACTTCAATACGGCACTGACGATTGGGCACTTGTTCAACCTGCTCAAGAAAATCAACAATCTACAGACACAAAACCTGACCATAGAGGAAATCGGCGAGGAAACCTACGAAAGGATGAAGATGACCTATGAGACGTTTGTCCTCGAAGTCCTCGGTCTCAAAGAGGAGTCCAATGTAGACATAGAGGGGTTGATGGATATTTTGATCCAAGAGTATGCGGTAGCCAAAGAGGAAAAGAACTACGACAAAGTGGATGCTTTACGTAGTAGTCTCAAAACCCAAGGCATCGTGCTCAAAGACATGAAAACAGGTATTGATTGGGCTTACGAGGAGTAAGCACATTCTTCTGAGTAGCAACATTACAAAGCCAAGGATTAAGTGCATTCCGTTTGATTCTTGGCTTTTCTGATTTCAAGAGATGAAGACTTTAGCTGATTCTTTTTCACTCTATTCCCTCACATGGGTTAGTAGTGATCAAATTTGAGCTGCATGGCATTCAGGCTTTCGGTAGACCCGACGAAGGTCACCACATCACCGACTCGCAACCGAGTAAAACCATGAGAGATGATCATCTGCCCTCCACGATGAATCGATAGGATCAGTACATCAGACGGCAATCTCAAGTCGCGTAGCGTAATCCCATGCAGGCTTGGATCGAGCAACTCCATGTCTCGGGTGTCCTGTCCTGGCTGCATCCCGAGCAAGAGAGAAGTAGCCTGAGGAGAGCGGACGAAATGATCCAATAGGCTGACAATGGCCGTAGAAGGGTCGACTACTCGTGCACCCAACGCGAGGAACTTGTCATAGTAAGAGCGCTCTCCTAAGCGGACAATCATATCTGGTGTGCCAAAATGTTTGTAGGCGAGTTCGCAGGCTTCCAGGTTACGTCGATCCGACATCAGGCAGACGATGGCTTCTGTTTTGTCGGCATGCATGAGTTTGAGTGTCTCCAGGTCGAGTTGATTGATGTAGCGCATGGTGATGCCATCAGGTTCTTCGATACTGCCTGGTTTTTTGCGTGTAGCGATTTGTACTTTCCACCCGTTGTTGATGAGTTGTAGGGCTAGAGACACACTTTGGGATTCGAATCCAAAAATGATGGCATCTCGCACTCCGTCAAATTTGAAGGAGCCTTTGTTTCGGTTTTCACCCGCTTTGGTGATGGCGTATTTGAAGAGCGGAGGTCCTACGATCTCATTGATCACGACGATGGCTATGACGAATGCGGCAAAATCTGGCCCAAACGAAGGAAAGGCTGAGGAGACGACTGCAGTCAAGCCTAGGGCGACTCCCGCCTGAGTGATGTAGGGCATCCAACCCACGTGGATTTGAGGCCAAGGGTCCTCTGACATGATCCCTCCGAAGTAGTTGCCGGCGATGATTGATAGGACGCGTACAAAGAAGAAGAGTAAGGCAACGAGCGAGGCGTCTAGCAGGGCATAGAGTGAGAGAGAAGCACCTGTGAGTGTGAAAAATGCCGCATAGATGAGAGGGAAAGTCTTGTCCAGTAGCGAGAGGAATTCGGGGCGGTTCTTGGTATAGTTGGCCACATAAAAACTCGCAATGATGCAAATGATCAGAGGCTCAATCGTGAAGCCATGTGCCAAAAATGGCTCTGACCATTCGGCAAGGTAGGCTTTGAGGATGTAGACCGAATAGCCGAGAGCCACCACGATGACTGATTTGGCATAGCGTCTGATCCGAATAGAAATGATGATATTGAGCAGCTTGCCGAGCAGCAGACCAATCCCCAAAGATGCTGCAATCTCGATGAGCAGTAGAATGATACTGAGATAGTTGAATCGATCTCCACCCGAGAGACTCACGGCAAATGACATACACACGGCGAACAGTATGATGACGAAGAAGTCAGTCAGGACAGTGACCCCTAGGACGGTTTGAGTCAAAGGGCCTTTGGCGCGCAATTCGTTGATGATTGCAATGGCGCTTGTGGGAGACCTAGCCACGAAGATCGCTCCGCACAGTAGAGAGATGCTTAGTTTGGTGTTGAAATCCACGTCTTTGACGAATGGAATGAGGTCGGACAAAAAGAAGACCGAAAGACCGCCAAATACAAAGGTGAATGCCAATTGGCTGAAGGTGTTCCATTTGATGCTGCGAATGCGGGAGCGGAGTTCGCGGAGATACAGTTCGGATCCAGCCGCGAAAGCAATGAAAGCTAAAGCGATTTCGTTGATGAAGTTGAGCTGATGTGCTGACTCTTTGGGGACCAAGTTCAATATGTAGGGACCAGCCAATACTCCAGTAGCTAAAAAGCCAGTGATGACCGGTAGGTTGATCTTCTGAAAGATCGGGGCAATGCGCGTAGCGGCGATACAAATCACTGCAAATCCTAAACTAAGGATGACTAGCTGCTGATATGACTCTAAAGAAAAATTCATTAACTAGATTTTGATTTGGACTAATTCCTAAAATAGTGAATAACTTTAATAATGTATCTCGTTAGAGATTTAATATTGTATTAAGTCGATAAAACAGATTTTCCTATGATAATACTCATTACGGGTGGCAATGGTTTGGTTGCATCTCATCTAACGGCTTTGCTGGTGTCTAAAGGGCATGAAGTCAGGCTGTTGAGTCGAAAAAAATTCAAGAGTCTAACGGCAGTAGTTTACGAGTGGGATATTCAAAATGGCTATCTCGAAGCGGGCGCTTTGGAGGGGGTTGAGGCAGTCATTCATTTGGCTGGTGCAGGAGTAGCTGACAGCAAGTGGACGGCCAAACGCAAGGAGGTGATTTACAACAGTCGTATCGATTCGACGCGTTTCCTTCATGATCAATTGGCGCAGTTGGCTAATAGGCCCAAGGTCTTTATTTCTGCTTCTGCGATTGGGTATTATGGCTATGAGTCCTTTGAGCACTGGTCCAAAGAGGGGGATGCTTCGGGTTCTGATTTTTTGGCGAAGGTCACAGTCGATTGGGAAAAAGAAGCCGATAAAATAGTGAAGCTCGGAGTACGAGTGGTCAAGCCACGAATCGGAATGGTCCTGGCAGAGCGTGGAGGAGCACTAGAAAAGATGGCACAGCCTGTTTGGTGGCTTGTCGGTGCGCCACTCGGTAGCGGTCAGCAGGTTTGCAATTGGATTCATATAGAGGATCTGTCGGCGATGATTGAGCACTTCATGCTGGATGATCAGACTCATGGGGCATACAATGCCGTCGGACCCAACCCCGTGACCAATGCCGAGCTGACTCAGCTTATTGCTCAAGCGATCCGTCGACCTCTTTGGTTGCCCAATGTTCCCGCTTTTGTATTGAAGCTCCTACTCGGGGAAATGGCCGAAATCGTATTGTCAGGACATCGCATAGACAATCAAAAGGTCATAGGGAGTGGATTCCAATTCAAATATGACCGAGCCCAAGCGGCGGTCATGGATATTCTAGGCTGAGCCACTACCTTGATCGCTTTAATGTGTAAATTTGCGCGCCATTACCGAAAGTAATAACCTAAAAAGTCTATTCATATGACAGAAGAACCCATAAGTGAAGACACGGAAAAAAAAATCCGTAGAGCCTTCAAAAAGAAAGATTGGAATGAAATAAAAAGTATTGACTCTTGGGTCATCTTCAAGGTGATGTCTGAGATGGTCGAGGGCTTTGAGAAACTTGCGCGTATCGGGCCCTGTGTCTCGGTGTTTGGATCTGCACGTACCTCACCTGAAAACAAGTACTACAAGATCGCCGAAGAAATCGGAGCGAAGCTCGTCCGGCATGGCTATGGTGTGATCACAGGTGGAGGCCCAGGGATCATGGAGGCTGGAAACAAAGGAGCCAAGAGTGAATCTGGCAAATCTGTAGGTCTCAATATTGACCTTCCTTTTGAGCAGAATGGCAACATATATATCGACCAGGATAAATTTATCAATTTCGACTACTTCTTTGTCCGCAAGGTCATGTTTGTACGCTACTCGCAGGGTTTCATCGTGATGCCTGGAGGTTTTGGGACATTGGACGAGCTTTTTGAGGCATTGACATTGATCCAGACTGAGAAGATCGGTAAGTTTCCGATCGTGCTAGTAGGGACGGAGTTTTGGTCTGGGTTGATCGATTGGATCAAATCTGTGATGTTGGAAAAGTTTGGCAACATCAGCGCAGAGGATTTGGATTTGTTTCACCTAGTAGATGATGCTACGCAAGCCGTAGATGTGATCGATGAGTTTTACAATAAGTACAACTTATCACCCAATTTTTTGTTTTAACCTATGCCCAAAGAAATCAGGTATTTGTTGCTGGGATTGGTGATAGGAGGAGGGCTTATATATCTATTGAAACCAGCTCGCGCTGTAGTCGAGACAGAAGCTGCTGTAGTAGCACCGACTGAAGTGGAGGCTTCATTCAACAACGGCAATGGAACCATCACAGGCTATGATTTGCCAGAGGCCATCACGTTTGCAGGAGAGGTTGTACCAATGGATCGTGAGGATGTGGCCGAGCGGTTGGATCGAGAGGTACAGGTCAATGCCTTCTGGCACTCCAATGCTATCATCCTGATGAAGCGTGCAGAAAAGTGGTTGCCTGTGTTGGATTCTATCCTCGCGGTACACGAGGTGCCCACCGACTTCAAATACCTTGCGGTGGCAGAGAGTGGGTTGAAAAATGTCGTCTCTCCGTCCAATGCAGTGGGGTTTTGGCAGTTTCTATCGGGGACGGCTAAGGACTTTGGGTTGATTGTCAGTAGCGAAGTAGACGAACGCTATGACCCGGTCAAATCAACTGTTGCGGCGACTAAATATCTGAAAAAATCATACGAGCGATTCGGAGATTGGACGATTGTGGCTGCATCATACAACATGGGTATGCGGGCTACTTCTCAGGTTTTGAGCAAGCAGAAAGCGGAAAGCTACTACGACATGATTGTGAGTGAGGAGCCAGCGCGTTATGTGTTTCGCATCATTGCGCTCAAGAATTTATTGGAAAATCCAGAGGTGTTTCGCTTCAACGTAAAGGATGGATATCGTCTCCCTAAGTCGAAAGATACGGTACTGACTACATCCGTGGCAGATTGGAATGATTTTGCCCAAGGGCAAGACATGACCTACTACCAACTTAAAAAGTTGAACCCTTGGATTCGAGATTACAAACTGACCATCAAACAAGGACAAGAATTTACCGTCAAGGTACTAAGCGAGTAAACATGCAGGTAAACGAAAGCACAAAGAAAGAAGGCATAGAGGCGATAGAGCATACGGAGTATCTGGAGGTCTATGGTGCGCGAGAGCACAACCTCAAAAACATAGACGTACGGTTCAAAAGGGATCAACTGGTGGTGATCACAGGAATCAGCGGAAGTGGGAAGTCGTCTTTGGCTTTCGACACGATCTACGCTGAGGGACAGCGGCGGTACATGGAGAGCTTTTCGGCCTATGCGAGGAGTTTTCTTGGGGATATGGAGCGTCCTGATGTAGACAAAATCAACGGGCTATCCCCAGTGATATCTATAGAGCAAAAGACCACTTCTAAGAATCCACGATCTACCGTGGGTACGGTGACAGAGGTCTATGATTTCATGCGATTGCTCTACGCTCGAGCGGGGATTGCCTATTCTTACCTTACGGGGGAGAAGATGGAGAAGCAAACCGAAGAGCAAATTCTCCATCATGTACTGTCGAACTTTGACGGGCAAAAAATCATGCTTTTGGCACCAGTTGTCAAAGGGCGTAAAGGGCACTACCGAGAACTGTTTGTGCAGATTGCCAAGATGGGGTTTGCCAAAGTACGGATAGACGGGGAAATCATCGACCTGACTCCCAAGATGCAGGTTGATCGCTACAAGACCCACGATATCGAGATCGTCATAGATCGTCTCATGGTCCGTGACAAGGATCGTCCACGCATCCAGGCCTCCATCAAGTCAGCCATCCATCACGGCAAGGGGATCATGATGGTCCTCGACGAACAGATGCAAGATCACCATTTTTCTAAACATCTGATGGATGCCAAATCAGGGTTGGCCTATGATGACCCTGCTCCGAATATGTTTTCGTTCAATTCGCCGTATGGAGCCTGTCCAGAATGCAACGGCTTGGGGCACATCGACAAGATCGAAGAGGTCAACATCATCCCCGATCCCACGTTGAGCATCAGTCGAGGAGGGTTGGCTCCTTTGGGGGATTTTCGCGACATCTGGATTTTCAAGAAAATAGAAGCCATTCTCAAAGAGTACAAATACAAGCTCACCACCCCGATCAAGGACATGAAGCGAGAGGCGATCGAGGTGTTGCTGTATGGCGCGGACGAACCTGTAGCCGTGAGTTCCAAAAAATACCCAGGGACAGACTGGAATACCAAGTTTGAAGGGATCATACATTTTCTCGAAAAGCAAAAGGAGAGTGGTACGGACAAAATCCAGAAATGGATCAAGGATTTCACCTCTACGAGTGAATGTCCGTCGTGCAAGGGGGCACGGCTCAAGAAGGAATCGCTGCATTTTAAAATTGACGAAAGGAACATCTCGGAGCTCGCTTCCATGAATATCGAAAGCCTCCAAGAATGGTTTGTAGGGATAGAGGATCGCTTGACGGATCGTCAAAATATCATCGCTGCAGAGATACTCAAGGAGATTCGCAAGCGTTTGGGCTTTTTGCTTGATGTAGGGCTCAGTTACCTAGAACTGAATCGACCGCTGCGAACCTTGTCTGGAGGAGAAGCTCAACGTATTCGTTTGGCGACTCAAATTGGGACGCAGCTCGTAGGGGTATTGTACATCCTCGACGAACCGAGTATCGGACTGCATCAGCGGGACAATGTCAAACTCATCAAGGCACTACAAGACTTGCGAGATCTGGGCAACACCGTGATCGTCGTGGAGCATGACAAAGACATGATGCTAGATGCCGATTACATCATCGATATCGGACCAGGTGCAGGGAGGCATGGTGGGCAGATCGTGGCACAAGGTACACCGGAGGAGTTTGTCAAAAACAATACGATGACTGCAGGCTACCTCAATGGCCAGTTGAAGATCGAAGTGCCTGCACAGCGACGAGAAGGTAACGGACAAGCCATTCGCCTGACAGGTGCGACCGGTCACAACCTCAAAAACGTAACCGTTGAATTGCCTCTAGGCAAAATGATCGCCGTGACAGGGGTGTCGGGGAGCGGTAAATCGTCGTTGATTCATGAGACTTTCGTACCGATTCTCAATCACAAGTTTTATCGATCCAAGAAAGAACCGCTACCCTATGAATCCATCGAAGGAATCGAGCACATTGACAAAATCATCGAGGTAGATCAGTCGCCTATCGGGCGGACACCTCGTTCTAATCCAGCGACCTATACGGGCGTTTTTTCGGACATCCGCAGCTTGTATACACAGTTGCCTGAAGCGAAGATACGTGGGTACAAGCCGGGTCGGTTTTCGTTCAATGTCAAAGGAGGACGATGCGAAACTTGCGAAGGAGCTGGGATGAAAGTGGTAGAGATGGATTTTCTGCCAGATGTACATGTTCCCTGTGAGACCTGCAAAGGCAAGCGCTACAATCGGGAGACTTTGGAAGTGCGATTCAAAGGCAAGTCGATCGCCGATGTGCTGGATATGACCGTAGAGCAGGCAGTGGATTTTTTCGAGTTTCAACCCAAAGTCGTGCGAAAAATCAAGACACTCAAGGATGTAGGTCTCGGCTATTTGACGTTGGGGCAGCATGCCACCACGCTCTCGGGAGGAGAGGCCCAGCGTGTGAAACTTGCGACCGAATTGTCCAAAAAGGATACTGGGAAGACTTTTTATGTGTTGGATGAACCGACGACAGGGCTTCATTTTCAGGACATCAAACTGCTACTCGACGTTTTGAATATCCTAGTAGACAAAGGGAATACGGTGATGATCATCGAGCACAACCTCGATGTGATCAAAGTATCCGATCATCTGATTGACTTGGGCCCAGAAGGAGGAGTCGGTGGAGGACAGATTGTAGCAAGCGGTACACCTGAGGAAGTTGTCGCGTTAAATAATTGTTATACCTCTAAGTTTTTGAAGATCGAGCTATCTGATTCTTAACAAATTGACTTGTTTTGCAGCGCATCAGTCAATCAAAGCTTGTGGATTCTCGGAAGGCGTTGGTTGACGGTAGTCTGAAAATAATTAGATGAATTGGCATGTGACCGTTTCGTCGTTTTATCAATCAACCCTGAAGTCAGCGCTTTGGGACAAATAACGTGTAGTGGAAGTACAAGAAAAGAGGGAAGAAAAATACAACAAGCATTGGGTGCCCTATCAGTGGCCGTGGACGGATAAGTACGGCAACAAGATGACTTCTATGAAGGAGTGGTTGTGGTCTCGCAAATTCAGCATTGTTTATTTGATCATAGTCTGGATACTACTTGGAGTCTTTGGTTTCGCGGCACGGAGACATTGTGATGGGCCATGGGAGATACAGTTCATGTGTGAGATGACGATGTGGATGGGGCATTTCACAGAGCGGTTTGGACATTTTATGATGACCTGTTTTACCACAGCATGGTTTCACAACGATATTCAGCACATCTTGTTTGTGATGATTTTTGGTTTTTTCTTTCCCGTACAGTCTTATGAGGCACAGCATGGGACTTGGAATACCATCAAAATTTATTTTGCCTCCTACCTTTTTATTGGGTTGTATACGGGGTCACTTTTCAACATACTTTTGTATTATTTCCCAGAGGCAGAGTTTGTGACGAGTGGATTTTCGAGAACCTGGATGGGAGGATCGGTTGGTATCTTCGCAATCATCGGGGGGCTCTCCTATCATAGCAGTAAAAAGTGGTTTTTGTGGTCTCTGGTTTTTGTTTTTGAGATCTTCAACATGTCCGTATTGGGCAACAATGCACATATCTCTTTTATTCACATTTCTTGTGCGACATTTGGTTGGGTGTACAGTTGGGTTGGGGATATCTATGGTCTCAAGTCCAAGCCGGATGCGCTCGGCCTTTAGTTTTTGGCTGTAGTCAAAAATGCTTTATCTTCATCTTGTCAAGGCAAATACACACGATGACCAGTATCCGTATACGTCCGAGGTTTCATGTCAAGAGTGATTTGAGTATCGCCGAGATTCGTACGCGTTTTGAGGAAGCCAAGCAAGCAGTCACTAGCCCTTGTCAAGTCGTATTTGCTCATCATACCATCAGCGTGATGATGCCTGCAGCGGAGCAGCATTTTTGGTCTCCACACTTGGGGCTGACTTTCGAAGAGGAATACGGTCAGACTACAATTCGTGGGCACTACGGTCCCAAACCTTCCGTCTGGACGATCTTTGCTTTTGCCTATTCGGCAATAGGTATGTTGTTCCTTTTTGCATTGATTTATGGTTGTGTACAACTGATGCTTGATGTCAACCCATGGGCGCTGTGGAGTGTATTGGGTTTGGGCATTTCAGGGAGCGTATTGTATTTTGCCTCTCAAGCTGGGCAAAAAATGAGTGTGGAAGACACCTTTCGGATACATTTGTTTACAGAAGGAGTCTTAGGACAAAAAATTCATATTCATTGAAAGGAAGAGCGAGGAGAGGTATGGTGTGACCGTTGGTCAAAAAGTAAAAACAATCTCTACAGCATTTCTCCGAATTGACTTACCTTGGCGGCATGACTAAGCGGACGATATATTGGTTGTGCCAAATTCTGGGTTGGTCGTTTTATGGTTTATTCAATTACGCCATATACTTCATTCAGCGTGGGCGCTTTACGCTGGCTGAGTTTCTGATAGAATTTTGGCAAATCTTCTTCTACATCTTGTCGTCGCACCTTCTTCGTACGGTGATCAAGCGTCGAGGCTGGATGCAGTATTCGATTGTCAAGCTGGTCCCTATTGTCTTGCTGAGCAACTTGCTCCTAGGGCTTGTCAATCATTTGTTGCTTTTGTTTGTCTCCTACCTGATGGGTACAGTGGTATGGTCGGTCGAGATGCGTACAGTCAATGTCCTTTTTGGTGTGCTGGGTCCAGCGGCTATGTATTTTTTGTGGGCCTTGATTTACTTTACCTATCAATATTTCGAACAGTACAACAAGTCTTTGCAATATGAAGCGGTGATTAGAGAGGCAGAGTTGCAGCACTTGCGTTCTCAGCTCAACCCACATTTTATATTCAATGCGCTCAATAGCATCAAGGCCTTGGTAGACGAAGATCCAATCAAGTCCAAAATGGCGATCACCCAATTGTCGAGCATTTTTCGAAACACACTCACTGCTGAGAAGCTCAAGCTGGTCACACTGGAAGACGAGATGGAAACCGTACGGGCCTATCTCGGATTAGAGAGCATCCGTTTTGAGGAGCGGTTGGAGATTGTCCTCGAGATGGCTGATGAAACGCTCGCGAATAAAATCCCCCCGATGCTTGTGCAGACCTTGGTGGAAAATGGGGTCAAACATGGGGTGTCCAAGCTGAAAAATGGAGGAAAGATAGGATTGAAATCCTACTATGAGGGAGAGCGATTAATTTTGCAAATTCGCAACGACGGTGTCTACCGTATCGATGAATCCCCCGCAGAGGGCCATGGGCGCGGTTTGCAAAACTCGAGAGAAAGACTGAAATTGATCTATGGAGACCGGGCACAGTTTCGGATTGAGAATGAAGACAAACAGGTTGTATTGACAGAAATTATAATACCAAAAGAATATTGACCATGAAAGCAGTCGTGATAGATGATGAGAGATTGGCGAGGAAGGAACTGAACTCTCTCTTGCAAGCACACAGTGAGATAGAGATCGTAGGAGAAGCGGCCAATGTGGACGAAGCACTTGAAGTGATCGACCGGGAAAACCCTGAGTTGATCTTCTTGGATATTCAGATGCCTGAAAAGACTGGGTTTGATCTGTTGGCTGAGCTAGATCGGGCACCGTTGGTTGTTTTTACGACGGCATATGATCAGTACGCCATCAAGGCATTTGAAGTCAACGCTTTTGACTACCTGCTCAAACCCATCGATCCCGAACGACTCGCACGTGTGGTGCAAAAGCTCCTCGATCAAAAACACAAAGAAGCTCGAGCATTGGCTCCAACAGGAGGGCAACTGTCCTATGCTGATCAGGTGTTCGTCAAGGACGGAGAGAAGTGCTGGTTTGTCAAATTGGAGACAATCCGCTACTTCGAGTCGGATGGCAACTACATCAAAGTGTATTTCGATACTGTGCGTCCCATGATTCACAAATCTCTCAATGCTCTCGATGAGAAATTGGACGACAAGGCTTTCTTTCGGGCCAGCCGCAAACACATCATCAACCTTAGTTGGGTAGAGAAGATCGAACCCTGGTTCAACGGAGGGCTCATGGTCGAGCTTCGTGGCGGAGACAAAGTAGAAGTGAGCCGCCGACAAGCCTCGAAGTTTAAAGAGAGGATGAGTTTGTAGACGGAGTCCTTTCGTATTCAGTAGATTACCTTTTTGTTATTTCGAAATAAAAGGAGTTCCAGGTATGTGATATTTATTTTGGAATGTATTTATTTGCCGTTCTATTTACGACTCTCCTACCAAGGGGAGCAAGATATGAGTGTCCACCTGTACATGTGATGCTTGTATAACCAACCTCTCAATGGCTATGAAGATCCTATTAAAGGATGTATTTGTAATTGTATGTACGTTTTGCCTCGTACTAGGCGTTGACTTTCAGTCAAGAATACTTTTGGCGTGTTCCCGAGTCATAGGGCCAAGTGCTGAGGTATTCAGTCAAATTTCATCAAGTCCATCATTGTTTTGCGCGTTGGGTCAAATCCGCAATTACGGTATGACCGTGGTACTATCCACAGTCATAGAAAGACACACCGATTATCTGCATGCCTTCTCTATGCTTGTATTCGGGGGTATGGCGAGAGGTTTGTCTCAAAGAAAACGCCAAGTAGTCTCTTGGTCGTACGTATCTCATCGAACCCCAGGAATAGTCATGGGGAGATCGTTTGTCACGACCCATCCTTTTTATTCAAGAATATCAATTTTATCTAAGCATATAAATTCGAGTTTATGTCACGTAGTTTTACACTAACCACCGAGGGTACCGTCACTAGCGGAGTGAGGTACTTATTCTGTTTTCTTTTCTTCCTTTCTACTTCATGGTCGGCATATAGCCAGACTTTTCCTTATTCGGAGGATTTCAATACCGACGATGGAGGATGGGTCGCCTCAGGAACTGCCAGTAGTTGGGAGTGGGGGGTTATGGCTTCAGGGAAGACAGGCTGGGCGACAAACTTGTCTGGCAATTACAACAACGATGAGTTATCTTATTTGGAATCTCCAAGTTTAGACTTGTCTGGGGTGATGACCAATATGATATTAAAATTTGGGTTGACGTTTGACCTTGAGAGTGGTTGGGATAGAAGCTGGTTGGAAAGCAGTATTGACGGGGGGACCACGTATACTAGAATAGTAGAGGAAGATTTAGAATACGTTTCTTCTAGCTCCTGGACAGGCAGTGGGGTGAACGTGACGGCTGTCACCTATGCAATTTCAGCATTGGCTGGTGAGGCTGACGTGAGATTTCGATTTGTACTGGACTCGGATGTGAGCGTCACTAGAGTAGGTGGAGAGTTGGATTATTTCGAAGTGGTAGGACCCGAAGAGCACGAATTGGAAGTCTACTCGATTGACGCAATTGACCCGTCTGCCGTGTTGCAAGATGAGAGTATCACGGTCAATCTTAGAAACCGAGGTAGTACAACTGAAACCAGTATCCCATTGACAGTATGGGTTGATGGCCCAAGTGGTCGTGAGGAATTCAGTGAAACGGTGAGCACTTCGTTGGTAAATGAAGGGATATTGGCTCATACTTTTACTTCTGAGATGGGATTTTCAGAAGTGGGGAATTATGACATCACTGTTTTTTCCACCCTAGAGGGAGATCTTCGCCTTGACAATGATACCGCGAGCATTCGCGTAATCAAAAGGGCCGTCTATACGAGTGGGCTGCCGTATTCTACAGATTTCAATGATTTATTGACCGTCACATATACAAGTGATCAAGGAGAGATTGATGGATTGCCAGGATGGAGTTTTAACTCGACTCATGAAAATGGAAGTTTGGGTATTGGTGTATTTGCAAACAATACTGACCGTGCTTTGGAGCTTTCTAGACATATTGACGGAGAGTTTGTAAGTAATTCTGCGGTGTTGACCTTGGACATGAGTGACAAAGCCGTAGCAACGGATGATGTATTATTAGATTTTCGATTTTCAAAGTACAGTTCTTCAAACTATGCTGAAAATAGAATACATGTACGTGGGGATGAGTCTAGCGAATGGATTGAGCTGTACAACTGGTATGCTAATCAAGGGGCAGATAACGAATGGATACAGGCAGAAGCACTGTCCATCACAGGTGCTTTGGTAGCCAATGGTCAAGAGTTTTCGTCTTCTGTTCAAATTCGTTTTGGAGAAAGGGAGGACTATGCGAGTGATGCATTTCGTTTGGATGATGTCAGAGTCTACGAGCGTTCGGCACATGAGGTGTCTTCTGTCAGTTTGACGATACCAGCATCATCTTCTCAGTTGACCAGTAGCGAGAGTGTCACGGTCAACTATATCAATTTGGGAGCAACCACCGAAACGAGTATTCCCTTGACGGTTTGGGTAGACGGGCCGAATGGCCGGCAAGAGGTGAGCGAATCAGCTGTTGGATCTTGGGCGACTGAAGAGACTATGACCTATGCGTTTGCAACGGCATTAGATTTTTCGGCAGTGGGCAACTATGAGGTGACGGTATTCAGTACGTTGACAGGTGATTTGATTCAAAGCAACGATACGCTACGCAGTAAAACGACCAAAAAATCGGTATACAGTGGAGGGCTGCCGTATTCTACAGATTTCAATGATTTATTGACCGTCACATATACAAGTGATCAAGGAGAGATTGATGGATTGCCAGGATGGAGTTTTAACTCGACTCATGAAAATGGAAGTTTGGGTATTGGTGTATTTGCAAACAATACTGACCGTGCTTTGGAGCTTTCTAGACATATTGACGGAGAGTTTGTAAGTAATTCTGCGGTGTTGACCTTGGACATGAGTGACAAAGCCGTAGCAACGGATGATGTATTATTAGATTTTCGATTTTCAAAGTACAGTTCTTCAAACTATGCTGAAAATAGAATACATGTACGTGGGGATGAGTCTAGCGAGTGGATTGAGCTGTACAACTGGTATGCTAATCAAGGGGCAGAAAACGAATGGATACAGGCAGAAGTACTGTCCATCACAGGTGCTTTGGTAGCCAATGGTCAAGAGTTTTCGTCTTCTTTTCAAATTCGTTTTGGAGAAAAGGAGGACTATGCGAGTGATGCTTTTCGTTTGGATGATGTCAGAGTCTACGAGCGTTCGGCACATGAGGTGTCTTCTGTCAGTTTGACGATACCAGCATCATCTTCTCAGTTGACCAGTAGCGAGACAGTGACTGTCGAGTATGTCAATCGAGGAGCAACCACCGAAACGAGTATTCCCTTGACGGTTTGGGTAGACGGGCCCAATGGCCGGCAAGAGGTGAGCGAATCAGCTGTTGGATCTTGGGCGACTGAAGAGACTTTGACCTATGCGTTTGCAACGGCATTAGATTTTTCGGCAGTGGGTAACTATGAGGTGACGGTATTCAGTACGTTGACAGGTGATTTGATTCAAAGCAACGATACGCTACGCAGTAAAACGACCAAAAAATCGGTATACAGTGGAGGGCTGCCCTATGTGGCGGATTTTGAAGACGTATCCGATGCTGTATATACTAGAGACCAAGGCGAGTTGGTTGGTTTGCAAGGTTGGAGTTTTGAAACCAGTGCGCCCAATGGTCAATTGAAGCTGGGGACATTTACGAATAATAGCACCAGAGCTATGGAGCTAGCTCGTTCTGTTAATGGGGATTATACTACAAACTATGCCGTGTTGACGATGGATTTGAGTGGGCACAGTGCCTCTGTGGATGATATTCTCCTTGATTTTCAGTTTTCACAATATAACCCATCGAACTATGATGAGAATAGAGTGTACATTCGAGGGAGTGAGTCAGATGACTGGGTGTTATTATATGATTGGTATGCAAATAGAGCGAACACTTCGGTTTGGGTGAATGTAGAAGGTCTCGCTATAGCCGACAGTTTGGTGTCCAATGGTCAAGATTTTTCTTCTAGTTTTCAAATTAGATTTGGAGAGAGAGAGTATTATGCGAGTGATGCTTTTCGTTTGGATGATTTGAGGGTCTACGAGCGCCCTGCCCATGAAGTGGATGCTGTATCGATAGCGTTGCCCGCGAGCTCTTCTCAGTTGACCGCTAGTGAGACAGTGACTGTCGAGTATGTCAATCGAGGAGCGACCACCGAAACGAGTATTCCCTTGACGGTTTGGGTAGACGGGCCGAATGGCCGACAAGAGGTGAGCGAATCAGCTACTGGATCTTGGGCGACTGGAGATACCGTGACTTATGCGTTTGCAACGGCATTAGATTTTTCCGTAGGGGGCAACTATGAAGTGGCTGTATTTAGTGTATTGACGGGAGATCCGATGCAAGAGAATGATACGCTTCGAAGTACAATGATGAAGCCATCGGTGTATAGGGGACAACTGCCTTATGCGGTGGACTTTGAGAGTTTGGTAGACACTGCTTATTTTGTCAATCAAGGAGAACTCTATGGTTTGGAAGGATGGAGTTATACCAACGATGGGGCCAATGGTCGCGTGGTATTGGGGCCAACGATTAACAACGATGGTCGAGTACTGGGACTCTCTAGAAGTTCCAGTTATCCTATTGCCTCCAACAATGCGGTCTTGACGATGGATTTGAGTACGTTATCCGCTACGACAGATGATGTCTTGATGGATTTTAGGTATTCTCAGCGAAATGCTTCGGACTATGACGAGAATCAGATATTTGTTCGAGGGGATGAGTCAAGTGAGTGGGTTGTACTCTATGACTGGTACGCCAATGGGGGAGCAGATAACGAGTGGGTGAATGTCAGTGGACAGGCGATATCAGATAGTTTGGTAGCTCATGGTCAGGACTTCTCGGCGAGCTTCCAACTTCGGTTTGGAGAGAGAGGATATTTCAATACAGACGCCTTCCGTTTGGATGATTTGAGAGTCTACTTGCGTGAAGCACACGATTTGCGCACGGTGCAGTTAGATATACCAGAGGCTTCCGCTTTGTTGACGAAGACAGAGAGTATCACGGCGCACATCATCAATCAAGGATCGACCACCGAAACAAGTATTCCGTTGGTGGCTTGGATAGATGGTCCGGATGGTCGTCAGACTGTGAGCGAGACGGCTACAGGGTCTTGGGCAACGAATGACACTTTGAGTTATACGTTCAATACTGCCATAGACCTGGATGCTCTGGGGGTATATGAAGTGACAGTGTTCAGTGGTTTGACCACAGATTTGATTCCATCCAATGATACTTTGAGAAGCGAAACAATGAAGCGTTCTCAGTATACAGGAGGATTGCCTTATGTTGTGGATTTTGAGGCAATACAAGACACGGTTTACATGGGTAAGCAAGGAGAGCTTGTTGGTTTGGATGGCTGGAGCTATGAACCACAAACTGAGGCAGGCAGGTTGTCTATTGGTCAGTATGGAGGCAACGCGACCCAATCTTTGAAACTGTTTCGAGAAACCTCATTGGTGACATCTAATTTTGCGGACATCACGATGGATATGAGTGCATATGCGGTGGCTTCCGATGATATTTTTCTTGATTTTAGATTCTCTAAACTTTATTCGGACAACTATTTTGCAAATAGAGTTTACATACGTGGATCAGAATCGGATGAATGGATTGAGTTTTATAATTGGTTTGAAAATAGTGCTAGCAATTATGAATGGATAGATGTGAGTACCTTGCTGATTACCGATTCTTTAGAGGTTCATGGGCAAGATTTTTCTTCTACTTTTCAGCTCCGTTTTGGAGAGAGGGACACTTATAATTCACGATCCTTATTCATAGACGATATACGTGTCTATGAGCGACCTGCCCATGAGTTGGTAGCGGTGGAGATGATTTTGCCTCAAGCGTCTCCTGTGTTGACAGATCAAGAGACAGTGAGTGTCAAATTTGTAAACTTTGGAACGAATACGGAAACGAGTATTCCTTTGACCGCATGGGTGGATGGACCGTCTGGTCGACAGGAGGTGAGCGCGACAGCTACCGTCTCGTTGGTGACGGGAGACACTTTGACCTACAGTTTTGTCACAGGGTTTGACTTTTCGGAAGCAGGACGCTATGAAGGTACGGCATTTGGTACATTGACGGGTGACCTATTGGCTATCAACGATACGGTTCGTGCTGCTACGATTCAGCAATCCACTTATAGCAGTGGCTTGCCATATTCGATGGATTTTGAGGATGTGACACCTGTCTCTTACTATGATCAGCAAGGCATGCTGGAGGGGCTTGAAGGATGGAGTTATGTCTCGGATATAGAAGGAGGTCTTTTGGAAATTGGATCGTTTACCAACAGCGAAGGGCAAGCACTGGAGCTGTCCCGTAGTCTCGAGGGGGATTTTGTGACGAACGATGCTTTTCTCACCATGGATTTGAGCAGCTACTCAGTAGCTACAGATGAGATATTGTTGGATTTTAGTTACTCGGTCTATTCTCCGGCCAACTATGAGAACAACAGAGTGTTTGTCAGAGGAGATGCCAGCAGCGAGTGGATCGCGATGTACAACTGGTATACATATCATCCTTCAAACAATGTATGGTCTGAGGTTTTAAACTTGGCGATAAGTGATAGTTTGCAAGCACATGGACAGGATTTCACATCGACCTTCCAAATTCGCTTCGGTGAAAGGGAAGATTACGCGAGTGATAATTTCCGTTTGGATGATGTCAAGGTCTATCTCCGGCCTACTCATGATGTTCGTACTGTGGCCGTGACTATTCCTTCGTATTCTGCTTCGTTGACCGATAGCGAAACCATAACTATTGAGTATATCAATGTAGGAGTAGAGACGGAGACTAGTGTTCCATTGACGGCTTGGCTGGATGGTCCTGAGGGACGACAAGTTGTGACGGAGACAGCGACCGCAGCGGTCGCTACGGGGGAGACAGGAGAGTATACCTTCACTGCTGGGTTTGATTTTTCTACGGAGGGCTCCTATGTATTGACGGTGTTTAGTGCGGTGGATGAGGATACCAACTTTCTCAATGATACCGTACGCAACGAAACGCTAAGGCAATCGGTATATACGCAAGGATTGCCCTATGTTGCGGATTTCGAAGAAGTGGAGCCTGTGGATTATGTGGGCGCGCAGTGGGGTAGTCTTGCAGGCTTAGAGGGCTGGAGTTTCCTTAGCTCTTCGCCTAATACCCGCTTGTCCATAGGGGTATATGGAGAAAACAGTTCTCAATCACTATGGGTCAATCAGACACAGTATCAGGGAAATGGAAAAGACGCTATTTTGACATTGGACTTGAGCGACCGTTCGGTGACTACTGATGACTTGTTGTTGGACTTTAGGTTCTCAGATCTTGATTCTTATCTGTATTCAGGGAGTAGTGTCTATGTGAGAGGAAGTGAGTCTGAGGATTGGATCGAAATATATGATTGGTACGACTATCGTCTAGGAAGTGAAGAATGGGTAGATGTGAGTGGACTTACACTCTCTGACTTTTTGCAGTCCAATGGACAAGAGTATTCTTCGACTTTCCAAGTTCGTTTTTATGTCTATAACTACTATTCCAATGAAGGAATGGCCATTGACAATGTCAAGGTTTATGAGTCCCCGCTGAGCGAAGGTAGGGCAGGTGCAGTGGCTGCATCGGCAGGAGACGTGGCTTACTTTGGGCTAGGGTACAACGAGGACTCTTATTTCCAGGATTTTTGGAAGACAGACCAATTGGGAGAAATCACTGTGCCATTGGCGGATTTCCCTGGAGCAGCTCGTAGTGCAGCGGTATCGTTCGTGATTGATGACAAGGTGTATGTAGGTACAGGCCGTGACGAGTCGGGGACCTACTTGGCTGATTTCTATGTCTATGACCCTACCACTGATACTTGGACACAGCTGGGTGATTTTGATGGTGGAGCTCGGACCGATGCGGTAGCCTTCTCTATTGGTAGCAGTGGATACATAGGTACAGGCATGAGTGAGACCGACGAACAGTCGGATTTTTGGAAGTATACGCCCTCGACAGATAGCTGGACACAGTTGACCGATTGGGGAGCTGACAAACGCCGAGGAGCCTTTGCTTTTGTCATCGATGACAAGGCATACGTAGGAGGAGGGTCGTACTTCGATAGCTTTAGCTTCCAGTTGAGCGATATCCAAGAATTTGACCCTACGACGGAACTATGGACAGAGAAGATCTTTGCGGATGGCCTCAACCTCAGCGCCAATTATGCGGCTACATTTACAAGCTTTGGCAAAGGGTACATCGCCTACGGTAGCAAATCGAATTTGGTGTCCTATGACCCAGTGACCAACGAAGTAGAGAACCTCGGTGATCTATTGGAAATGGGAGGAGTGAGAAATAGACCCATCGCCTTTAGCGTAGGAGATCAAGCTTATGTTGGTTTAGGATATTCAGGAGTTTTTGATGTCGTGTATAGCAATGAAGTAGTGGCTGTCCAAGGATTGAAAATCGAGCCTATAGATATTCTGCTATCCAATACGACCCTTGTGGAAAATGATTACTCTCAGCGAGTAGGAAGTTTGTATGCAGAAGACCCTATGGATGGACGTGCACATACTTTTGAATTGGTGGCTGGTGATGGAGTCAACGATGCGAGCAATAGCCGCTTCACTATCGCCAATGGTTACTTGTATACTCAGAGTTATTTTGACTTTGAGACAGAGACCACGGCCAATGTGTATTTGAAAGCAACGGATGCTGATGGGCTCTCCATAGAAAAGGCGTTTGTGTTGAGTGTCGAAGATGCCAATGATATCCCATCAGGAATCATACTTTCTAGTACGGAGGTGTATGAGTCACTGACGGGCGAAACGGTAAGTGTAGGTACTTTGACTGCTTTGGATGATGATCTAGGAGATACGCACACTTTCGAAATACGAACGGTGGATAGCCCATTTGTGATAGAAGGGAATGAATTGAAGATTGTCGCTCCAGATTATGAAACGCAGGATAGTTATGGCATATCAGTTCGCGTGACGGACCAGGACGGAAGCTTTAATACTGAATATATCTACATTGATGTGCTCAATGTCAACGAAGCGCCTACCGCCTTGTCTTTTGACACGGATAGTTTTGACGAAGACTTAGAGGCAGGCGATTGGATAGGGAGCTTTGTGGTGACGGACCCTGATGTAGGAGACCAGTACAGCTACGAGTTCATAGAGAGTGATCAGTTTGGCAGCAACAATTCCGCGTTTAGGATCGAGGGCAATGATTTATACTTGGTGACGCCTTTCAGTTACGAAACACAGAATGTAGCATTCGCTTTTGTGCGATTGACAGACGAAGACGGCAACATACTCGAAACGGCTGTTTCATTGGATATATTAGATGTCAATGAGGCGCCAACCAGTATCACGTTTACGTCAAGTGTAGAGCCTACTGCGTCAATTATCAAGGCCAATACGGTCATAGGACAGATTGAGGTAGAAGATGAGGATATAGATGATGCACACACGATAGTGATTACCAATGCATGGTTTGAACTGAGTGTGGATGACCAAGGACAAGTGACAGCACTGGAAGATATGGATTTTAGTGGGATTGCTAACTTAGAGTTTACCGCCACGGCTACAGATCTAGGAGGCGCTTCTATGAGTCAGTTTTTCATGATTAGTCGTGGAGAATTGGTGTTGAAAACCGAAGATCCTGCGATAAGTTTCGAGATGTATCCAAATCCTGTATCTAGCAACTTGATGGTTGAATCACTCCAAGCTGATCGTGTGGAAGTGTATAGTTTGACGGGAGTACGTCTGCTAGAGCAGACAATCAACGGTACGCAGGCAACGATCGACTTTAGTCACATGCCAGTAGGAGTGTATTTGCTCAAAGTCTACGAAGGAAAGTCATTCTCGACACATCGTGTGATCAAGCAATAGCAAGAGCACCTATGTATGAGTTTTGTAAAGAAGTCTCGGCACCACGTGTCGAGACTTCTTTCGTTAGTGACAGGAATATCTAAACAGCAGTACAATAGATTATACAGCAGGAAAGGACTATTGGAGATAGAGTATATCCAACTGTGGGATTGCTAAGACATGAGCTATATGCTGGCACCTGGGGCGTACTACACGCAGACAAAATGTCTGCCTTTTTTGATGCTTCAGTTGGTAGGTCAAGGACAAAATGTGAGCACCTGAGGGCTTGCTGTATGCCGCACAGAGCCTCTGTTGAAAGTGCCGTTTGCAAAGCCTGGAGGCAGTTTTTAGTACTCCCTTTTTAAACACGTGTGTTTGATCGATTAAATACACGTGTTTCGAGCTTCAAACACACGTGTTTGGACCGCCGATCACACGTGTTTGATTTGACGATCACTTGTAGTCCCTGCTGTTCGACTTTTGTAAAGTCGAAGCACTATCATAGGATCTGTGATCCAACTTTTCTAAATGTCAGTGTGTCTAGGCCAAGTGAATGGGTAGGGAGACCTATGCCTCTCGCACCTTGTCCATGAGTTCTGCGCGGATGCCCCAGTCATTGGCGAGGTTGAGCATAGCGGTGGCTTCCATTTCCGTGAGGTAGCCTTTTTTGTTGTTGTCTTCCCAGACAGAAAACAAATACGAAACTTTTTGTTCGGAGGGAAGTTTGCCGATGGTCTTGCCCAGCAGCTCTCGTGAGCGTTCGAAGGCAGACATGAAATCCTCGGCAATGAAGGCATTGGCCCATAGCAGCTCATCATGCGCTGACAGCTCATCTGCTGCCTCATGGAGAAGCTTCTCTTCGTCCTCATCCAATCCATGGTAGTGGAAGATGAGGGATTTTAAGAGCATGAATGCTTTTTTCTCGTCTTGATTCATAGCGCTGTACAGGTTTAGGCTGACACAATTTTAATGATTTAAATCTGAATTTATCGAATTACGAGAAGTCAAATCAGAAATCACTAGGGAATCAACCCTTCTGTGATCGAATCACACAGCAATTTGCCCTGGTGGGTGAGTAGGAGTCGGTCGTTTTGGAGGAGGACGAGTTTTTCCTCTACCAATTGGGTGAGGAGCTTGTTTTTGACTTGAGTCACATCATAGTCGTGCTCGGCTCTGAGTTGAGCGAGGTTTACTCCCTGAGCGGTTCGGAGTTGGGTCAGGATGGTTTCGGTGATTTTGTCTGTCGGACTGAGTTGCTCGAGCTCATAGTTCAGAGACTGCTCCTCTACGCCTTGGATGTATTTGATGTTGTGGGCGATGTTGTACTGTCGGCTGTGGCCATTGTACGAATGTGCAGCAGGCCCTATGCCTAGATAGTGCGTGCCAAACCAATACGAGGAGTTGTGCTTGGATTGATGATTGGCCTTCGCAAAATTGGAGATTTCGTATTGTTGGTAGCCTGCCGATTGGAGACGATCCATGATGTGGATGAGGTGCTGTCTGGCCAATTCTTCGTCGATGGGGGTCAGTTTGTTTTGTTTGTGCCACCGTCCAAATACCGTGTCTTCTTCGATCGTGAGGCCATAGATGGAGACATGAGGAGTGCCCAACGATAGGGCGGTATCTAGATCATGGGACAGCATGGCCAAGCTTTGATCAGGCACGCCGAAAATCAGGTCAATACTCAAGTTGGTCAAGCCGATCTCCTGTGCGTGACGGACAGCCTCTAGGGCTTGGTTTCGGTCGTGAGACCGGTTGAAGGAGCGGAGTATTTGATCATCAAATGACTGGATGCCTATGCTTAGTCGGTTGATGCCGATCCCTTGGAGTGCCCGCAGTTTGTCGGGCGTGAGATCGTCCGGGTTGGCCTCTAGGGTCAGTTCAGCTTCTGGGTCGAGGACAAAGTGTGTCCGCACCGCATCGACGATGGTCTTGAGCTGAGAAGTGTCAAGTATCGAGGGGGTTCCTCCCCCAAAATACAAAGTGTGGATGAGGGGGTCGGTGAGATAATCTTTGCGCAGTTTTAGCTCTGAGACCAAGGCATCTACCATTTGCTGCGTATTTTGCAGTCGCGTAGAGAAGTGGAAGTCGCAATAGTAGCAGGCTTGTTTGCAATACGGGATATGAATATAAATGCCACTCAAAGACGTGCAGTTTGGAACCAGAATGCTAAAGTATAGACAAATCTATTATAGAATCGCCTTGGTGTTGCTTTTCGTCCCAAAGTTGGGGTTGGCCCAGCGCTACACCGTGGAAACGCATGGATTGCCGGAGCGTTTTGCTGTGCATGAGCTGTCGGTTGATTCTGCTGAGGTAGTACCGCTGTCTCGGGAGATTGTGGATCGATTGAGAGGAGAGGGGTTTTGGTTGTCGGGGTTGGATAGTCTCAGCTATGGTAAGGACACGGTCGCGTTGTATTATTACACTGGAGGAGTGTATGACAAGATTTGTTTTGATTTTGTGGAGCAAGGTACCGAAGTGGCTATCGAAGAACAGAAGCGGTTTTTTCGCCATGAGCGCAGTATAGATCAGGTGCAGGATCGTATGGAGGCTGTATTGGAGCACTACGAAAACAACGGATATCCCTTTGCTTCTGTGGCGGTGGATTCTGCAGGGCTAGATGGAGATGAGTTGTATGTGAGGTTGCGGGTGGATCCAGGGATGTTGATTCGGTTTGATTCGTTGACTGTGACTCCAGGAGGAGTGCTCAAAGCACGCTTTTTGAGTAGGTACCTAGGCTTGGCATACGACCGCTACTACAGCGAGCAGCAGGTGCAGAGCATCGCGGCACGTATCGAGAATTTGCCCGCCGTGACGCTGGTTGATGTTCGCAGCACGTTTCAGTTGCGCCGCTCCAAAATAGAATTGGAGCTCAAGCCAGAGAAAGTGAATCATTTTGATGGCATCATTGGTTTTGTGCCTGCCAATGATGAGACCAACAAGATAGAGGTGACGGGAGAAATCAACTTGAGTATAAAAAACCTGTTTCAGTCTGCCAAGCAATTCGAGTTTCATTGGGAAAAGTATACACAAAACTCGCAGTTCTTGACGGCCAATTATCTGAGCCCAGCGCTGTTTGGTTCTCCATTGGACTTGTATTTGGCTTATGACCAAATCAAGCAGGATACTTTGTTTTCGAATCGAAGTTTGCAAGTTGCCTTTGATTACTACCCGACAGGGCATAGCAAGCTTCGTGTGAGTTATGAAAACGAACTGGGCAATGAACTGAATGATGAGAGTGGACAGAGCGGTGATTTCAGAATTGATTACTACGGATTGGCGGGGCAATTTTGGAAACTGGATAATCGTCGCAGACCGAAGCAAGGGGTGGCACTGTCTGTCACGAGCCAGGTAGGCTACAAACGCATCGATCAGGACAGCGTCTCACAGGCAGAGGCTACACAGTACAGTCTGACGAGCAAGCTGGCACTGTATCAAAAAGTAAGGAAGCGCTCCGTGTTGTATGCAGGGCTGAGTGCAGGCTGGTTGGAGAGTGACTGGCTCTACCTCAACGACCTCTACCGCCTTGGAGGTTTGCGATCCATTCGTGGTTTCAATGAGAATGACTTTTATGCGTCTCACTATGCTTATACGAATTTGGAATGGCGTTTTTATTTGGAGGACCAGTCGTATCTCGTTGCATTTTATGATCAGGGTTTTTTGGGCTATGATATCGTCAACGGGTCCTATTCGGATCGTCCCTCAGGGGTCGGTGTAGGGATGCAGTTCAATACGGCAGGGGGTGATTTTTTGATATTGTATGGCTTGGGTAAGCGTCAAAACCAAAGCTTTTCATTTGATTCCTCCAAAATCCATTTTGGATATACCGCTTTATTTTGAAAACCATGTTTTAATTCACTTACTTTGACAGCCAAATCCAGTATATGATTGAATCACTACTTATTTTCTTTTGGGCACTTCTATTGTCCATGTTTTCGATCCCGACCATCATCAGCGTAGCACATAGCAAACGGATCTTGGATGAACCTGATTTTAGAAAGCACCATGATATCAACACGCCGCGATTGGGAGGGTTAGGTGTTTTTGCGGGCTTCATGACTGGAGTAGCTATTTTTGGAGAGATGACGATGGGTGTGCAACAATTGCTCGCAGGGAGTTTGATCATATTTTTTGTAGGGGTCAAGGATGACATCAATGGGGTGTCGGTATTCAAGAAATTTTTTGTACAAGTACTGGCCGCAGGCATCGTGCTGTTTTATGCCGATATCCGTATCACGAGTTTTCAAGGCCTTTTCGGGGTGTATGATTTGGATGTAGGGATCAGTTACGCCTTTACTTTTTTGGTCATCCTCTGCGTGACCAATGCAGTCAATCTTATCGATGGTGTCAATGGTTTGGCAGGAACAATCGTTGTAATTATTTGCTTAACTTTTGGCGTGTATTTCTTCCTGTATGGAGTCAGGGGATATGCCTTTGTCGCGTTTGCTTTGGCAGGAGGTATGGTGGGGTTTCTACGGTACAATCTGGGAGAGGCCAAGGTTTTTATGGGTGACACGGGGGCATTGGTCAGTGGGTTTATTATATCGATACTGGCGATTCATTTTATCGAGATGAATACTGTACAAGCTGCACCGGCATTGACCATTGGGATACTTTTTGTGCCGATATTCGATACGGTCCGGGTGTTTCTAATTCGTGTGTACAACGGTGTTTCTCCTTTCATGCCTGATCGCAACCATATCCACCATTACTTGGGTGACTTGGGGCTTTCTCACACGCAGACTGTGGTGTTTTTGGGCATTCTCAACCTCGTAGTGATACTTATGTTGAGGTATTATTCTTTCCTTGGCAACTCCGTATTGCTCGTATGCTTAGGAGTTTTTGCTGTGATTTTCAGCGTGGTGCTGGAGTTTTTGGTTCGCAGACGCAAGAAGCATAACCATGCGTAATTTAGTTTCCTTCTTTTTTGTGGGATTACTGCTGCTAATAGGGCAAGCGGCTTGGGCGCAAAAGACCCTGCACGTTGTAGAAGACCTGAAGTATTCTTGGAAGAGCTACGACGAAAAGTTGGAGCAATGGATACCCTATTTGAGTACTTCGGAGAGTCATGCTGTAGCAGTAGTCTTGGATTTGAATGACTACCAAGGTAGCGAACTATTGTTGGTTTGCCCTGAGGGATACTCTCTATTCATACAGGGGCAATTGGTTCATGTGACTGCTGATTCTGATTCTTTGTTTTGGTCCATAGATAGTTTGAAGGAGGCCTACCGTTCGCCTCGTATACGTGTAGGACTGTTTAGCCAGCAGTGGCAAGCGGCACAGGTTCAGACACAAGTGGTGCGTAGGGCGGAGCACTTGCTTTTTGAAGGGGAGGGCTTGATGCACTATTGGACACGTGGTACGAGAAAAAACGGAGACGTGATGATCCTAAGTTCGCTTTTGATTTTTGCGATGATGGTCATTTTTAGGACGTCTTTGTATCGATCTTTTCGAGAGTACTTTTCTATTGGTCGAGCATTTGCGGTACGGCAGAGGTTTGAACTGATCGCTTCTCAGTCGCCATTCTCTTTGGTCAACATTGGATTTATGTTGCTTTATGCGCTGTTTGTGGGAGGTACGATGATCAATGTTTTGTTGAAATTTCCGGCATATGCCACTTCGACCGTATGGGGGATAGAACTGTCCAGTGCGTCAGCGGTCATGGCCGGGGTATATGCGTCTGGGGGAGCATTTGTAGCGATTTTGCTCAAGGCTCCATTGATCGAAGTTTTGACCCGGGTGTTCAATTTTCAAAAGTACAGTGAGGTTCACTTCTTTGCTTATTTCCGACTGTCTCTCTTGATTGCTTTTTTTAGTTTTTTAGGGAGTATTCTTTTGTTTGTTTCTTCGTACTCAGTTTCGCTGTATCTGTTTGAGGTGTTTCAGTGGGGGGTGTTGAGCCTGTTGGTTACGAGGCTGGTATTGATGTATTTGGTTTTAAATAACCACTATAGTTTTCGAAAACTACATTTAATTTCCTACCTTTGCAGCTCAGAAATTATCCCACTGATTATTTTCGTAAAAACTCTTTTAGGTAAATAAATAGTTCACAAAAGGTCATAGGAATGAGTGAAGAATTATTGACAGAAAACAAGGCTAGATTAAAGAAAGTAGAAAGTATACTGGTGTCGCAACCTAAGCCTTCGGACGACAAGTCCCCTTATGTCGCGCTGGCAGAAAAGTACAACTTGAAAATTGATTTTAGGCCCTTTATCCAGATCGACCCAGTCGACATCAAGGAGTTTAGAAAACAAAAAATTGACATCCTAGGCCATACGGCGGTGATTTTCACGAGTAGAAATGCCGTAGATCATTTCTTTAGGTTGGCCACAGAGAGCAAAGTTGAGATTCCTTCTGACATGAAGTACTTCTGTATTTCTGAGCAGACGGCCAACTATCTCCAAAAGTATATCGTGATTCGTAAGAGAAAGATTTTTACTGGAGAGCGTACAGCAGGTGACTTGATTGAGATTTTGAAAAAGCACAAGAATGAGAAGTTTATCTTCCCATGCTCCAATATTAGAAAAGACGACATTCCAAGTTTTCTCGAAGAAGGAGGTTATACGTATTCTGAAGCGATCATCTACAAAACTGTTGCTAGTGATCTATCAGATCTAGATGATGTCAAGTATGATATCATTGCTTTCTTTAGTCCTTCTGGAATTAATTCACTATTGGTCAATTTCCCTGACTTCAAACAAGAGGATACACGTATCGCGGCATTTGGTCCCACGACTGCAAAGGCCGTGCATGACGCAGATTTGATTTTGGATATTGAAGCGCCTTTGCCGAATGCACCTTCTATGACAGGAGCAATAGAGCTCTATATCAAGGCGGTGAAGAAGGCCTAAGACATTCATTCGCAAAAGCTAAAACAAAGAAGAAATTGTAGCTGTTTTTTCTTATAATTACTTTTCATTCTTTGTTTTAACTTTTTGTCATGCCAAATCGGATTTTATTGCTTCTGTCAATATGTTTCTGCGTCCATTCCGCATCTGGACAGCAAGATCCGGTTTTCAGCCATTTCATGTTCAACCCTTACTATGCTAGTCCAGCTTTGACGACTATGGATGGGGTCTCTAGTGTTTCGCTCATCAGTCGAAACCAATGGACAGGTTATGAGACCTCTTTTGAGAATGAAGGAGGAGCTCCTACGACACAGTTTCTCAATTATTCATCCCTCCTGCGTATCAAAGATACAGCATTAGGAATAGGAGGGACCTTCATCTATGATGAGTTGGGCCCACGCCAGGACGTCTATGTGCAGCTGTCTCTAGCCTATCACTATGATATGCCGAGAGGACGGGTGAGTTTTGGGCTGAGACCGACTTTGGTTAATCGGAGATTGGACTTTACAGCGTTGGTCGCGGTAGATCCCGATGACCCGACAAATTTCAACCAACTCGGGACGGAGTCTCAGTTCAAGCCTGACTTAGCCGGGGGGATAGCTTATTCCACCAATGATTATGTCGTTGCATTGGGCGTAGATCATTTGATTACCCCTGCGTTTGATTATGGAGTAGATGGCTTGGCTGCAGAGGATCCGCAGCGAATGGTTTATAGCTTGTACGCTAGTTTGAATTACCGTTTTTCTCAAGACGTGATGTTAGTGCCAGCGTTGCTTGTGAAAACCAACATAGACGGGCATAGTTATGATGTGAGTGCTCGTGCGGTCTATCAAGAGAAGCTTTGGGTAGGTTTGTCCTATCGTGATTTCGAGGCGGTTACTTTTATGCTAGGTTGCTCTTTTCTTCAAGACAAAAGCCTAAGTGTAGGCTATGCGTTTGATTATACGGTGCTTAACCAAGAGTACAAGCAGGCCACTTCGCACGAGCTTTTTGTGCGATACAATTTGCCAACTCTCAATTCTCGAACAAAAAAAATCATCAGAACCCCAAGGTTTAGGTTTTAAAAGAGCTTTTTTCGGCTTAACATTGTGATCGCAAGTATTGATTTTTATTTTCTAAATAAAAGTATAATTTTAAAGGCTGTAAATCGTGTTTCCATTTTTGGAAACATTATATTTATGGTTTGAACTATGCAATATATTTTGTGTATACTTGTTATGTTAAAAGTGTGGATATAATATTTTCGTGTTATGAATAAAATAGGTACAAGTAAAATTGTGTCATGTCTGCTTTTACTGAGTGTGTTGATTACAGGCCAAGGGTGTAGTCTGGCCAACATGTTTGGAGGCGGAGGTGACGGTTATGATGATCGAGGAGAACTGGTAGGCTCTATGGGCCGTGAAGGTTGGGAAATGGTCAGGCCGTTTGGTATGGTTTCGATCCCTCCAGGGACGTTCCATATGGGACAAGCGGATCAAGATGTGGCTGCTACGCAGATCAACTTCAACAAACAAGTGACGATCGGTCCATTCTACATGGACGACACTGAGATCACCAACAACGAATACAGACAGTTTGTGGATGAGATCGTAGAAGGATCAGAATCAGAATTGCCAGAGGGCTTTGTGACAGCTGATTTGGTTCCCGATTCTACGGTATGGGTACGTGATTTTACACACCACATGGGAGATCCGTTGATGGTGTATTATTGGTCACACCCTGCATTTGACAACTACCCAGTAGTGGGAGTCGATTGGGAAGCGGCAAAGTACTTCTGTAAATGGAGAACGGAGCACCTCAATGAATACAGAGCGGATAGAGGTTTGTTTCCAATGCCGAACTTCAGACTTCCATCTGAAGCAGAGTGGGAGTATGCTGCTAGAGGAGGTAGAGACATGAACAAATATCCTTGGGGAGGCCCATACATCAGAAACCAAAAAGGGTGTCTTTTGGCTAATTTCAAGCCTGGAAGAGGAAACTATTTTGATGATGGCTTTGCCTATACTTCTCCCGTGGCAACATTCTTTGCCAACGACTATGGACTATATGAAATGTCAGGTAACGTAGCGGAATGGTGCGAGGACGCATTTGACCCTGCTTCAATGCCACTTGTGTGGGATTTGAACCCAACATTCTTCGACGAAGATCAGCCGAAAAAAGTGATCAGAGGAGGTTCGTGGAAGGACATTGCTTATTACTTAGAAACTGGAACAAGAACGTACGAATACAAAGACTCTACTAGAGCTTCCATCGGTTTTAGATGTGCCATGACACATCTAGGAAGATCAAGTGGATCAGAGTTTTAATCAAACAAAGGAATTTAATAACCTAAAATCTTTAATAAAATGAGCGCAAAAAAAGGTGGACTAAAAGAGCTATTATTTACCACAATAATGCCCAAAGTATATGGTATTGGTGCGGCAGTTGTAATTGTCGGTGCAATGTTTAAAATTCTTCACTTACCTGGAGCGGGTGAGATGTTGGGGATTGGACTGACTACAGAAGCAATTATCTTCTTCCTCAGTGCATTTGAGCCAAAGCACAATGAAATTGATTGGTCAAAGGTCTATCCAGAATTGTCTGATGATTATGACGGACCAAGAGCTCAACCTCGAGCAGCTGTTTCAGCAGGTGGTACAGGAGTCGCTCAACAAATGGATAAAATGTTGGCAGATGCCAAAGTAGGTCCAGAATTGATTAAGAGTTTAGGTGACGGAATGAAGAGTATGTCTGAATCCGCAAAAAAATTGTCTACGATCGGTGATGCTGCAGGGGCTACCAACGAATATGCGCAAAATGTAAAGTCTGCTTCCACTTCGTTGATCAATATGAACAAAGCGTATGCTAGTACAGCGACCTCTATGGCAGCTATGGCTGATGCATCTAAGGATGCTTCTGCATTCCACGCTCAAGTACAAAATGTAACAAAGAATTTAGGAGCATTGAATGCCGTCTATGAGATGGAATTGAAAGATGCTAACAGTCACGTGAAAGCGATGAATAAATTCTATGCGAACGTTACTTCTGCAATGGAAGGAATGGCAGAAGCAGCTAAGGACACTGAAAACTTCAGATCTGGAATGACTAAATTGAACACGAACATCACGTCATTGAACAGTATCTATGGAAACATGCTTTCAGCTATGAGAGGTGGCGGAGATAGCTCTGCAAAGTAAATCGATCATTATAACCTAATAAGCAAGAATTATGGCTGGAGGTAAGGAAACACCAAGACAGAAGATGATCGGTATGATGTACCTGGTTCTGACTGCATTGCTCGCATTGCAAGTCAGTAGTAGTGTACTGGATAAGTTTGTCTTCATAAATCAAGCATTTGAAACGACTAACGCTGAAAATGGTGCAGAAAACACCAAAAAAGTAGAGTCTATTCAGAAGGCTGTAGGCGATGCGGGTAACCGTGAAGCGGATGTAGCAGTCTTAGACAAGGCAAAAGAGGTGCGTGAAAACACCAAGAAAATTTTGGCTGAGTTGGAAACCTACAAAGGAGAACTCATTGAGAGAACAGGTGGGAAAGATGAGAATGGCGTATTTCTGGGAATGAAGGATTACGATACATCATCTGCAATGTTTGTCAACGAAGGGAAAGGAGATGAATTGAAAGAGAAATTGAATTCATACTCGGCATACCTAAGAGAGACGACCAAAGATGAATCGATCAAGAATATTGCCAAGGATGCAAGCGAAATAAAGGAGTTTAAAGATGATCCCAATCAACAAAGAAAGGGGTTTGCTGAGCTGAACTTTGGACACAACACGCCGATGGCGGGTGCTTTGGCTTCACTTAGCCAATTGCAATCTGATGTCATTACTGAGGAGACTAAGGCGTTGGCTATTTTAGGAAAAGCAGTAGGGGCAGAAGATTTGAAATTTGATCAAATTGTACCTATGGTTCGACCAGAATCAAGAATAGTGGCTGCAGGCTCTGAATATGTTGCAGATATGTTCATTGCTGCCTCTTCGTCGGGGATCAAGCCAGAAATGACTTGGAACGGCAATGAGATGGAAGTGGTTGATGGTATGGGCAAGGTTAGATTTACGGCTAAGGCTAGTAACTACGATAAAGAAGGCCTGTCTGTGCAGAGTTTTATTGGAGCAATCAAGGTGAAACTACCTGGTGGTCGTGATACGGTATTTACAGATACGATTCAGTATATCGTTTCTAAGCCAGTTATTCAGATTCAATCAGCTTCTGTTCAGGCGTTGTACCTCAATTGTGGTAATGAGCTGACTGTAAATGTCCCTGCATTGGGAACGGCTTACAATCCTGCTTTCAGTGCCAAAGGTGGTCAGGCTATCAAAGGTGCCAATAGAGGTGACGTGACGATTGTTCCGAAGTCTGCCAAGGTTTCTTTGAGTGTATCTAGTGGCGGCAATTTGATTGGCACAGAGACTTTCCAAGTGAAGAGAATTCCAAAGCCTGAGATCACGGTCTATAGTGGAGGAAAAGAAGTGGATCTTAAAAGAGGGACAAAAGGAGCTCCTCGCTCGTTGAAGATTCAAGCAGTACCTGATGAAAGTTTTGCGCAGTTTTTGCCAAAAGATGCGAAGTTTAGAGTTGCTCAATCGGAGATTACTTTGGTACGCTCAGGACGTGCAGTAGTGAATATCAAACCAAAAGGACCAGACGTAAACTTGTCACAAATTGCAGGTCAGGCGAGAGCAGGAGATGCGATTGTGATCGAGGTGAAAAAAGTACAAAGAAGAAATTTCAAGGGTGAGATTGAGGATTTTCCTAACTTTGGCCCTAGAATTCTAACGGTGAGAATAAATTAAACAATTAGGTTATGAAAAAGTTATGTTATGTGTTAAGCCTTTTTGTCTTCATTTTAGCTTCAAATGTTGAGTCAGTAAAGGCACAAGAAAACGAAGCAATGGGATATAACCCAGATGCGGTTCGTCCTGTTCATGAGTCTTACAAAATGTTTAAAAAGACAATTTGGAGAAGAATGGACATGAAGGAAAAGCAAAATGCACCTTTCTTTTCTAGAAATGGAGAGTTGTCTACAATAGTGATTGAGGCGGTTAAAGCGGGTTTGCTTTTTCCCTATACCAATGATTCTGTAAACACAAGAATGTCAAAAGAGACATTTCTTGAGAACTTGAAGTTAGAAGAAGAAGGTGGAGGACTGACGGAAGAAGAAATTGCTATGGGCTTTGGTGCCGATAGTGATGATGATTTCTTCGGTGGAGGATTCGACGAGGAAGGTGGTGAGGAAGAAGAAGAAATCATGGCGGCCAATGAGTTTTCGCCGAGAGATTTCTCGATAGTTGAGATCAAGGAGGAGATGTACTTTGATAGAATGCGCTCTAGAATGTACTTCGATATGTTGGCTGTGACTATTTTCCTTCCGGCAGATAAGAATCCTGCTATGTTTGAGAAGCCGTTGGCATCATTCAAATACAAGGATCTTACTGCGTTGTTTAGAAGTATGCCGGATGAGGCCATATGGTACAATGTTCAAAATACAGCAGAACACAAGAATATGGCGGATGCTTTTGACTTGAGGTTGTTTAGCTCGAACTTGACCAAATTCTCTAATCCAGGTGACGATAGAATCGTAGACATCTACAACAAAACGAGAAGAGATGGTATCATTGCTTCTCAGCAGATAGAATACGAATTGGTTGATTTTGAAAATGAACTTTGGGAGTTTTAATCCCCTGTGTTTGTCTAAAATATGCGAAGCTCTACTGGTACCCAGTAGAGCTTTTTTTGTGTAATGTTTTGTTCCCTGAAGCGTTGGCTGTGGCGCACTTGGATCGAAACCGATGGCCAAGACTGCCCCTTTTGAAAGAGCGAGAGGAGTCATAGCTGTGACTTGAAGTAAGATTAGGCAGGGCTGCCGGGGGTGTTGTTCTGCTGATATTGTGATGGGGTCTGTTTATAGGTCTGTTTGAAAGCAGTAGAGAAATAGGACGTGCTGCTAAACCCTACTTTGAAACATATCTCACTGACGTTGAGGTTTGTGGTTTTGAGTAGCTCTTTGGCTTGTTGTAGCCGGTATCGCTTGATGTATAACTGAGGAGTGAGTCCTGTAAGTGCTTTTAGTTTGCGATACAATGTGGAACGGCTCATTTTTATCGACTCGCAGAGACTTTCCAGCGCATAGTCTTCATTGCTTATATTGTCGCCGATATGTTGTTGGAGTAATGTTAGGAAGCGTTGATCCATGCTCTGAAGAGTTGGCTCTTTTTGTACCCCTATTTCGTTGGGAGGAGTTTGATAGAAGGTCTGTAGTTTCTTTCTGTTTTGTATGAGGGTTTCTATTCTTGCAAGTAGTTCTTCTTTCTCGAAAGGTTTTGTAAGGTAGTCATCTGCTCCGCTTTTTAGCCCTTCTACTTTGTCCGAAAGAGCTGCCTTGGCGGTGAGCAAAAGGATGGGGATATGAGATGTGCTCATTTGATTTTTTAGGGTGTCTGTGAGTGTAATGCCGTCTACTACGGGCATCATCAGATCCGATACAATGAGGTCAGGCAAATGTTTGTTGGCAAGCTGTATGCCTTGCTGACCATTGGACGCCTCTAGTATGTTGTAGTTGTGTATGGGGAGGCAATTCTTTACATATTCCAGCATTAGCTCATTGTCTTCTACCAGTAGTAAGGTGAGTTTCTTTTCTTCTAGTAACGGGGAGGAGTCTAGCAGTGTCTTACCTGTAGAGGAGGTGGGTCGGGGGGTAAGTATTGCCAACGATTGTTTGGTGCCCAAGGGAAACGCTCCTGGTAGGCGCATGATGAATTTGGATCCCGTAGGAATGTTGTTTTCTACCCTCAACGTCCCGCCATGGAGTTCGATATATTCTTTGGCAATGGATAGACCAATTCCACTTCCTTGTGTGGTGTCCTTTGGATTGATTTGATAGAACCTTTCAAATATGTTTTGATGTTCAGTGATGGGGATGCCGGATCCCTCGTCTATGATTTGTATGATGCCGTGGTTGTTTTCTCGAAAGCACTTGATAGTGATGACACTCTGGTCTGGGCTAAATTTAAGGGCGTTGCTGAGTAGGTTGCTGAAGGCTCTTTGTACTTTCCTTTCATCTATGTGAATCATGAAATTGTCAATTGCCTGAAGCAATTGGATTCCTTTCCGCTGTGCCATCGGGTGGAAACGACCGATGTGTGTTTGAAAAAAGGGGGCGCTTTCGTAGTAGTTGGAGTTTAGGCCCAATTGACTAGTTTCTGATTTGGCTAGATCCAAGAGTTGGTTGATGAGATCCAGGAGGATGTTGGCGTTGTTGAGTATGTTTTGTAGAGTTTTGCGCTCCAATGCGTTGCCTGCTTTTTCAAATAGTAATTGTGTGGGGCCAATAATTAGGGTGAGCGGAGTTCGAAATTCATGAGAAATGTTGGCAAAGAATCGAGATTTTATCTGGTCCATTTTCTCTAGTTGTTTGCTTTTTTCATGGATCTCAGCGGTACGTTCGACAATTTTTTGCTCTAGTATCTGGTTTTGTGACTCTACCAACTCACGTCTCTTCATCTCACTTTGTTGTATGGCTCGTTCTGTGGCTAGTTGTTTTTCCTGGTTCTGTTTATTCACCTCAAAGAACCTAAGAAGTAGTCCAGCGAAAAGGAAAAAGGATTGTACAGTAATGACGGCAAGCACGTCATACAGTTGAAGAAAGAGGTCGTTTTCAATAAGGCCAAAGTACCCTAGGATGTACCAAACCAATAAAAAAACCAATGCACTCATGGCCATGAGGTAAAAGTAACTCGGTCGATATCGATTTCTAATGGCGTGATAGTACCCTGGTATCGTGACGAAACAAGCCACTAGCGCATTGAGGTAGAGAAGGTCGTAAAATACACTATAGAAAAAGCTGAAAGAGGTTAGACCAACCTGAATGACGAACAAGCCTTTTAATACGTTGGCAGTGGTGGGGGTGTATTCGGGCATTCGAAGGTAATATATCGGCACGTACATATGAGCTAGGATGGTCATGGCAGCAAGCCCATCATCAATGTAGCCATTGATGTATGGAGCGCGGTTTAGGAATAGATAAAGTGTGTAGCCCTCGAAGGTAAAGGTGAATAGTCCTGATATGCCAATGAGGATAGCTGTAAGTAAATAGAGCTTGTCGAGGCTGATTGAATATAAAGCCAAGGCAAAGAAGAGGAGAAGGAGGGTGGCACCAAAGAAGACACCGTTTTTGGTAGGAGTAGGGAGATTGTTTGTTTTGAAAGGTTCACTGGCCTCCATATACATGGTGCTTAAACTTCGGTATTCCTTGGATACTTTTCTTTGGCAGTCGGTACGCAGGTATAGGCTGTGATGCCCAGGAGGAACGGAGACAGGTACGATAAGAGAGGTGCTCATGAACTCATGAAAGGGTCGTTGATCGAGGGCTACCATTTCTCCTGTGTGACTTTTCCAAATGATGCTGTCTTGACTATCCACGAGGTAGAGTTGTGCGTAGTCTGTATAGTGAAAGAGGTTAAAGTAGTACTCTTGATTTACGGTGTCTGGATTGATAATGTAGCCTTTGCCCCATTGTACGGTTTGCGATTCGTTAAAATCTATTCCTGTTTGAAAGTTACTGTCTGAATAATCAATCAATTCACGGATGTCAAACCCCTCTTGTCGATGCAGCGGGAGCACTGCTATGTGTTTTTCTAGCCCATAATAGGACTTGTCGGCGGACAAGATCATCGGTGCGATATTTCCCAATACTCGAAAGGACAAGAACAGGAGAGTCAAGGTTGGAAGAGAGTACTTCATTGATGCAAAATAAATAAAAGCAGACAATGGTGGACCTTGTGATACGCTGTATAGGCTATATGACACGTCATTGAAAGGATTGAAACCTCAGTGAAAACAGGCAATAGGCTTTTTGATTCATTTTTGAAGTACTGGTGAGAGCATGTTTAGCCAGTTGATCAAATAAAAAAAGAGATATGAAAAAGGTTGAAAAAACAAAATGGAGAGTACTCTATGGTTTGCTACTAATTTTTATGATGAATGCTTGCATCACGAGTGAGGATGTGAAGCCGGAAAATGATGACGATGACAATGATGAAGAAGTCATAGATGAAGAAAACGATGAGACTGTTGACTTGGCTGTATTGGGTGTGACACCAGCAGATGGTAGTACAGACGTAGATCCAAACCTTGCGGAGATTTTGATTGAGTTTTCTAAACCGATTGACTTAGGTACGGTTGAGAATAGCACCTTCTCTTTGGCTCGTGAGGGAAGTAATACGACTGAATATGCTACCATCACTCAGTCTGGAAGTACTGTCATTTTCAAGTTTGATAACCCAGGTTTGGATGAAGGCTATACCTATTTTTTGAGGATTACCACTGGGGTAAAGGACAAGGAAGGCAATGCGTTGTCCGAAACGTTTTCTTCCACTTTTACCATCAGTGGAGACAATGATCGTCCGACATTGGAGAGTTCGTCTATAGGGTTAGGGGGTGTTGATGCGGATGTAGAAGCAAATACTTCTATCGTACTTACATTTAGTGAAACGATTGATTCGGGATCTTTGAGTGGTATTACATTGACAAATACGGATGACAATACAGAGGTAGAGATGGAGGTCTCCCAAGAAGGGAGAAAGGTGACGTTGTCCCCATCAGGTATGAAGGAAAATACCAATTATTTTCTCGTCATTCCTCAAGGGTTGGCTGATTTAAGTGGGAATACTCTGTATGCTATGATTAGGATTAGGTTTAAAACCGCTAAAACTCCAGTTGATTTGCCTGAGTGGTACGAAGGTCTTTGGTACGATAGTGCGGGTAAACTGGCCTTTCAAATTGACCTTGGAGCGACAGAAAGCACCATTTTTGTGGATGGTGCGGCGTATCGCTTTGATAGCAAGAATGTAACAAAGCTAGAAGATCAATTCGAAAACCGTAAGTATCAAGTTGATACGGAGTTTGGCTCTGTCTCCAAGGTTTTTTATTTGAGAGATGTTGGAAACACGAATAAACTCGAGGTTTCACATGTGTCATCAGATTCTCATTATATAGAACATGCCAAGGTGAATGCTCAGACCGTGAACCATGTCGAGTACTCTGATTTTGGTGGGGGATCTTTTTCTCAAGAGGTGTATGGTACATGGTACGAAAGAGATAGCAATGGGAATGTTAAAAATTCCTTTACTATGACCAACCGTGGACAGTGGTCGGTGTATTTGGAGGATTCAAGAGGGAAACTGAGAATAGACCTACATACAGAGGCCATTTATTGGGAGCCAGTGGGGTATAGTGAGAGCAAATTTGCAGACATCAGTGTCATGGCGAATAGTTCTCCATACTAGACAATAAATGTTTAAAAGAAGTAAAAGACCGCTTTCCATGGCGGTCTTTTTGTTTTTCAAAGGGTGTGGTTGGAACCTCTAGTTTACATATTGTTATGGATGTATGCTAGGACAACCTTTGCCTTGGCAGGTCCAATCAAGCCTGCCAATTCTTCTTCGCTTGCTTTTGATATTTTTTTGAAGGACTTGTACTCCTGTAGGAGTATCGTTCGGGTTTTTTTCCCGATACCTCGAATGCTATCGAGTTCTGATTCTGTTTGTCCCTTGCTACGCAAGTCTCTGTGAAAAGTGATGGCAAAGCGGTGTGCCTCGTCTCGCAACTGCTGAATGAGTTTGAGCGATTCAGATTTTTTGCTGATATGTACTGGAATAGAGTCTTCGGGATAATAGATCTCCTCTAGTCGCTTGGCGATTCCAATGATAGGGATCTGATGATACAGGCCGAGGCTTTTCAATGCTTCGCAGGCGGCGCTGAGCTGGCCTTTGCCTCCATCAACTATAATCAGCTGAGGGTAGGGTAGTTTTTCTTCTTGGAGGCGCTTGTACCGGCGTGTTACGATTTCATTCATCGAGCCAAAATCATCCGGGCCTACGATGGTTTTGATTTTGAAGTGCCTGTAGTCTTTTTTGGAAGGTTTTCCTTTTTTGAAGCACACCATCGAGGCGACAGGGTTGGTGCCTTGGATGTTGGAATTGTCGAAGCACTCGATGTGATTGGGGAGCTCTTTGAGTTTGAGGTCGGTTTGTAGCTGCTTGACTACTCTGTTGCCTTTGTCTAGTGCTGCTTCTGCTTTGTTGATAGCGTTCTTTTTTTGCGCGAGTGCATTTTTGTAAGACAGGTTGACGAGCGTTTTTTTGTCTCCTATCTTAGGTACGACGATTTCTATTTCTTCTGTCCAACTTTCGAATGCTATATTAGAGAGAATCACACGGGACTTGCTTTCAAATTGCTCTCGCATTTGGATGCATACCAATTGCAAGATTTCTGCTTCGGGTTCATCGAGCTTCTTCTTGATCTCGATCGAGTGTGAGATGTTAATCATACCTTGGTCTACCCGCATGTAGTTGAGGTAGGCTTTTTGATCTGCGCTGGTCAGGGTAATGATGTCGATGTTGCGCAGACTGGTACTGACGATGACTGTCTTGTTTTGAAATTTATCCAACAAGTCGATCTTGTTTTTGTAGATAAGGGCATCTTCAAACTTGAGTGCCTGTGCGGCAAGGTTCATTTCTTCGGCAAACACATCTTTGACACTTTTCAGGTTGCCCTTGAGTATATGACGAACTTGTGAAATTTCATCCATGTAATCTGCCTCACTTTGTAGTCCCTCACAGGGACCTAGGCAGTTGGCTATGTGGTACTCTAGGCATACTTTGAATTTTCCTGACTGTATGTTTTCTTCTGTCAAGGAATAATTGCACGTACGGATTTTGTACAGTTTCTGTATCAGCTCGAGAACGCTGTTGAGCGCTTTTACATTGGTGTATGGACCGAAGTGCTCACCTTCTGTTTTGTCAAGTCGTCGTGTCGAGTATACTTTGGGGAAGCGATCCTTAGAGATACAAACATAAGGGAAGGTCTTGTCGTCCTTGAGTAGAATGTTGAAGCGTGGTTGGTTCTCCTTGATGAGGTTGTTTTCCAAGAGCAAGGCATCGAATTCAGAGTTGACTACTACAAATTCGATACGGTGGATGTCCTGGACAAGCTTGCGAGTTTTGAGGCTCAGTCCTGTTTGTTTGTTGAAGTAGCTAGAGACTCGTTTCTTTAGATTCTTGGCTTTTCCTACATAGATGAGTGTATCTTTTTGGTTGTAGTATTTGTAAACCCCAGGATCTGAGGGCAACTGCCGTATACTTTCCTTGATGGATACCGAATCATTCAAAATCTACTCCCTTAGTATATGTCTAAATCACCATAGTCATCTACCCCTGTATCTAGCGAATCACTCTCTGCAGTGACACCGTTGTATCGGTCACAGTCGAGTTCTACACCGAGAGGTTGCGCAGGCTTGCGGAAGAAACCCTTTTCTACACCGATCAGAGGGTCAGCGTATACTTTGAGCATGAATTTTTCCCAAATCGGTCTGGCGGTTCTGGCGCCTTGTCCCATGGACCAGTTTCGGAAATGAACGTAGCGATCATCTCCTCCTACCCAAGCACCTCCTACGAGGTTGTGCGTTACTCCCATAAACCAACCGTCAGAAGCATTTTGTGTAGTCCCTGTCTTGGCACCTATGTCGTTGTTTTGCTTGAGAGACCATGCCAATCCCCGCCCTGTACCCCCTTCTTCTTCCACAGCTCCTTTGAGCATGTGCAACATGAGGTAGGCAGTTTTTTCGCTGATGGCTTCTCTTCTTTTGGGGATGAAATCTTCCAATACGACACCATTTTTGTCTTCGATGCGAGTGATGTAGTAAGGCTCTGTCCATGTACCTTGATTGACAAATGTCGAATATGCTCCGACCAACTCGTAGAGAGATACATCTCCTCCAGCACCGAGGCAGAGAGAAGGCACTGCGGCTAATGGACTCTCGATCCCACAGGCATGTGCCATGTCGACGGCTGCTCGTGGACTGATTTTTTGCATGATGTTGGCCGTGATGGAGTTGACAGAGCTCGCCATGGCTTTACGTATCGTCATCGTTTCGCCCGAATATTTACCGTCTGCATTTTGAGGGGTCCATGTAGGGTTGGCAGGGTCATCTAGTACCCAAGTCACTGGGGCATCTACGACAGGAAAGCATGGAGAATAACCAAGGTCAATTGCTGCGGCATAGACAAAGGGTTTGAAAGTAGATCCCGGTTGACGTTTGCCTTGTTTGACGTGATCATATTTGAAGTATTTGTGATCGATTCCTCCTACCCAAGCTTTGATATGTCCTGTTTGTGGTTCCATAGACATGAAGCCCGCTTGGAGAAACTGCTTGTAGTATTTGAGTGAGTCGACCAAGCTAAAGGTCGTATCTATGTCGCCATTGTAAGAAAAGACGGTCATTTTTTTGGGAAGGTTGAGGTAGTACTCGAGTGAGTCAGATTTCTCCCCATACTTCTGTGCCAGTTGACGGTAATTTGGAGTACGCTTGATGGTCATGTCGATGAAATTTAGGATTTCATTGCCATCCTTGTCTATCCAAGGCGCATGTCCTTGCAAGTGCTTGTTGAAGATGTATTGTAGCGTATCCATGTGTTCATTGACGGCTGTTTCGGCGTAAGCCTGCATACGGCTATCAATCGTCGTATAGATTTTAAGACCGTCAGAGAAGAGGTCGAAATCGTTTTTTTTACACCAAGCCATGAGGTCTCTTCGTATGACAGTTCTAAAGTAGGTCGCGAGTCCTTGGTTTTGGTTAGCGACTTTGTACTGTAGACCAAAATCTGATACGATCAAGGTGTCGTAAGAGGCCTTGTCTATTTTGCCGTACTTATGTAGGTTGTAGAGGACCTCTGTACGTTTGGCACGAGCAAACTCAGGGTTGGTCACTGGGTTGTACTTTGTCGGTTTGTTGATGAGTGCAACCAAGATGGCGGATTCTTTGTAGTTGAGCTCAGAAGGGAGCTTGTTGAAATAGGTTTGTGCTGCGACCTGTATACCATAAGAGTTTGATCCATACTCTATGGTGTTGAGATACATGGCTAAGATTTCTTCTTTGGTATAAGAGGTCTCTAGTTGGAGAGCAATGATCCACTCTTTGATCTTGGTGATGATTTGCCCGATCTTTCGGTTGGAGTAGAGACTGCCTTGATTGTCAGTCGAGGTGCCGTACAGATTTTCGGCAAGTTGCATTGTGAGTGTGCTTCCTCCTCCTTTGAACTGAAATGTCAATATTCCTGAAGCAGCTCTCATCAATCCTCTCAAATCAATGCCAGGGTGTTTGGTAAAACGGATGTCTTCGGTGACGAGCAATGTGGTGATGAGTTCTTGAGAGAGTTCATTGTAGCTGATTGCCGTGCGATTGTGGCGAAAATACTTCCCCAAAGAAACGCCATCCGACGACATGAGCTCAGAGGATAAGTCTGCCTCGGGTCTTTCTAGACTTTGGAGACTTGGTAGTCCGCCAAACAAACCGAAGGCATCGTTTTTGATCGCTGTGATGACAGTACACCCTCCGATCAATACAGAGAGAACGACGGCCCAAACCAGGTATATTAGGATTTTGTAGATGTTCATTTTACAGGGTAATTTTTACGATAAAATGTAAGGTAAGTGTCCAGCTCTTTCGTCTGATAGAAGATGTTGAAGTTCTCTTTTGTGATGACGAAATTATAGAATTTGCCACTCTTATTTATTTTTTTGCTTGGCTTTTGCTCCGAAACTATGTCGTCAAATGCCAGAGCAGATTGCTTGTCTGAGAATTCAGAGATGAGAATCATGGAGTATTTTTCGTCAAGAAGGAGGTTGCCGATGGTCATGTTGGGTTGATTCTTTGGGATGAGAGGTTTGAAATAGTCTGGTAAGGTGTGAGCGAGCTCGGTGTCTGTTTCGTACACGAATACGAAAAAGTGCGGCTGGTTGAACTTCTTGATGAACTGGGCTCTGCTACTGTTGACTAGATTGATTTGATATTGTTCGGAAGATTTAATGAGCATTTCTACGTGCGGCACAAGCTCACTGTCTTCGTATTCCTTTAGGAAGTTTTTGAGAGCTGCTTCGTAGGTGTAGGCAGACTCAGTCTCAGCATGGATGAGGATTTTGAGTAGTTGTACATTGTCCACGAAATCGTTGTCCGGGTACTCAGCTAGGCCGTCATTGAGAAGTGTGAGTGCTTCGGGGTAATTTTCGTCTTGGTAGAGCTGATACGCTTGAGCATAGACTTTTTTGAGTTTTTCACTCGCCATGCTCGATTCTGCACGGTAGTTTGGGTTGAGGATCAGCTTGGCATAGATGCTTTCGGGGGCTTGATTGAGTAGTAGGTTTTTGTAGTATTCGGACTGGGGCATATTTTGTAGGTCTTCTAGGATGAGGTAGAGAAGGTACCATACTTCGTATTTGTGTTCGGTATCTGGAAATCTCTCCAAGAGTATTTCGAAAGTTTCTACGGAGTTGTTTTTCTCATTGAGGTCAAAATTGTAAATATTACCGAGCTCATACAGTGCTTGTTCAATCTCTACAAGTAGAGCAGCTTGTTGTTCGGCAGTAGCGGGGACAGTCGCCATCAAGGTGCTTTTGTCAAGCCCTGATACCGTGCCCCCTTCGGAGTGTTCCTCATCCTTTGTTGTTGGTTTTTCTTTAGGTTTGGGAGTGGTGTTGCGCCCATCACTGAGTGCTGCTTCGCCCTCCTTGGCTTCTTCGGTCAGGTTGGAGGGTTTGAGAGATCTGCGCCAGTTGTCCTCAAGGGGACGATCCCCCCAGACGCTTACAAACTCTGACTTGCCCCGTGATACTGAGCTGGGATTGTAAAAGTACCATACCGAACCATCGTAGTTGTTGCTCCCGAAGGTGTGGTCCTCAGTGTTTCCAAATGAGCCAGTAAACTGCTTTGCAGAGGCTTGTTGTTTTTTGCGTTTCTCTTCTGCCTTTTGACGCAGGATAGCAGCTTGCTCTTCTTGGGCGATGTATTCATCTAGGTATAGATTGAGTGCTTCCGTTGACAAAGAAGCGAGATGCAGCAAGCTGTCATTGGTGTGGATGATATCGAGTTGTTTCACGAAGTTGGTTAGTACTTCGGAGCGTTGTGCAATTGCAGCATATTCTACTTCGTCTTGTGGCAAGACGCTCATTGTACTGTCATAATAGAGCTTAGCGATTTCGTATTCTGCAAGACTGTCGTAGTAGATTTTACCAAGTTCCCAGTATGAGTGAGCCTTTTGACGGTTGTTGTTGACACTGGTTCGAATCGATGAGTTGTAGTATGACATGCCGAGTTCGAGGTGGTAATGACGCACTTCGAACTGAGCCATTTCGTAGTAGATTTTGTCTTTATATTCCTCGTTTTTTCGATCCTTGAGTAGTTTTCTAAAGTATTTGCGGACTTTCTTGATGTCGTTGTTTTTGGTCAATCGACTCACTTGTGCCATGTTGAGTTTGGTGTAGAAAGCGAGCTCGTACTCTGGGTTGCTTTTCAAGGTTTCCTTGTAATAGGAGTATGCCTCTGACTCAAATCCTAAGGATTGATATACCTGTCCGATGATGAAGTTGATGCGTGCACGTTCCTTGCCATGTGTGATGAGAGGTACAGCTTGTGTCAGGTTTTTTACCATGTTGTTGAGATCGTCCGTTTTTTGATACAGATAGCCTCTAGTCAAATAGAGGTTTTTGAGGTTTTTTTTGTTTAGGTTCTCTCTTTTGAGGTAGTCAGAGACTGCGATGGCATTGTTGATTTCTTCATACTCGATGAATGTACGCATGAGAGCTACCAAGGCTTCATGCTTTTCGTTATCTCCGAGTCCTTTGGTATTGACATATTTGAAGGTCTCTATGGCATTGACAAAATCCAAGCTATAAAATCGCGCTTTGCCAATGAGCAAGTAGGAATTGTCCTCCCAATTAGAACCGCGATGGAGTTGGATGGCGAGTGATGCTTTGGTGATGCAGTGTTCGATTTGCTCGTTGTAAGACTGAGCTAAAATGCTGTCAAAAGGAGCAAAAACTGGCAAAATTAGGTTGTAGTTCCACTCGTAGCTCTCTTCGATGATCTCTTCGATCTGCTTGATGTCCTCGTTGGCGATGAAGTACGCATTGTAATGAGAAGAAGTGTTGTGATAGACATTGCTAAAAGCATTGTTTCTTTCGGGTGCGCAGCGAGAGCATGCCAAGGCACAAATGATGAGAAATAAGAGGCTTGCTTTGTTCAACGCTTCGACAACTTGGAGATTTCGGATAGTTTGCAATTAATACAATATTGCAATAGTAAATATCTATTAATATATAATTTTACCGCAAATAATAAGTACCACTAATTGGAAAACAAGAAAACCTTATCAAATCGCCTTACGACAAAGTATCTACTGATTATCCGTAATGAGGAGAATTTTGCGGAAAAGACAACGTATTCGTTTACTTACGCCAAAATTATTCTTTTTTTGGTATTGATATTCATTGTTTTGTCGGCGATTAGCTTTTCTCTCACTACGACCCTGTTGGAGGAAATGTTTGACCCTCGCTATGCACAGCTCAAAGCGACACGTGATGTGATCGAACTATCGTTGACGGTAGACTCTCTGGAGTCCGAGGTCCTTAAAAAGGAGCAGTTTATCAATAATTTTAAGATGATTGTTTCGGGGGAAGAAGATAAATTCAACGAAGTGGAGGGCTCTGAAAATATAGGCTCCAACGAAATCAAAGCCATCGTGCAGTCCGAGGAAGCCGTCAATGCGGTAGACTCGGAGTTTAGAAAGGAATTTGAAAGCAAGGGAGTGGTGGACCTGCCCTCTCTAGAATCGTCATTGTCTCAGGAATTGCAAGAGTTTTATTTGTTCAAACCGGTCGAAGGTATCGTCTCTGACGGGTTTGATCCTCAAAATGATCACTTGGCCATCGACATAGTCGCCAAGCAGGATGAACCCATCAAGGCCGTAGCAGATGGTACAGTGGTGTTTGCCTCATGGACACAGGACTCTGGATATGTGATTGCGATTCAGCATCGGGGCAACTTGATCTCTATGTATAAGCACAATTCGGAATTATTCAAAAAGGTTGGTAATTTTGTGACAGCAGGCGAGGTGATATCCATCATGGGGAATACTGGCGAATTGACCTCAGGACCTCATCTGCATTTTGAATTATGGTACGATGGTAATCCTATCGACCCAGAGGAGTTCATTAGATTTTAACAGCAGCGATTATGTTCACTAAAAAGCAAGAAATGAAAGAAGTAGAAGAATTGAGTAATTCGAGTAATATCATCGGCAAAGGGACAGTCCTAACAGGTGATATTGAGACTTTTGGAAATATCCGGATAGAGGGCAAAATCGTCGGCAATATGAAAACCAAGTCTAAGGCAGCCTGCGGACATTCGTCACACATCGAGGGCAATATCCTCGCGCAAAACGCAGAGATCGCTGGCACAGTGACAGGGAAGCTGGAGGTGTCCGAACTGCTCATACTCAAGCCTTCTGCTGTCATCAACGGTGACATCATCACCAACAAGCTAATTGTAGAGTCAGGAGCTACTTTCAACGGAGGCTGCAAGATGGGCGTCACCATAAAAGAAATCAAAATTGGAGAACAAGCCGAAGAGCAAACCCACATCAGAAAAGCCGAATAACCAATCGGATTTTGGATATGTGAAATATACAGGGCTAGCATTTGAAATGCTAGCCTTTATATTATTGGGAGTAATGGGGGGCTACAAGCTTGACGAATATTTGGACATGAAGAATCCAATATTTACCATCATTCTCTCTTTGTTTGGAGTTGTTGGCTCTCTTGTAAATCTAATTAGAAAGTTACCCAAAGGTTGATATGTCAAAAGGTCTCATACGGATCACCGTATTTTCTGTGTTTTTGTGGCTGCTCCAATACGCACTCGCTCAGGTAGTCTCTCCAGGTATCGTACATCAGAGTATCGTCTGGATATTGGTTTTCTTTTGGGTGACCAACATGGTCATTCATATATTGTCCCATTTAGCACATGAGCAATTGGAGATGGATATGACGTTGGTTTTGCTGGCAGGAGTTACAGGGCGCTTGCTGATTGCGATTGCTGCGATGGTGACTGTGGCAGTCTTGGGAGTCGCTGATCGTAGCTTGTTTATTATCAATTTTGCAGTGGTCTATTTGTGTTATTTAGTGTTTGAAATCAGTAGTGTATTGTCTAACTTGCGCTCGAATTTGAAGTAAGGGTAAATGAAGAAAATAAAAACCGTTTGTAAGCAGTTTAAGGTCAGTGTATTAGCCTTATTGTTTTTAGCGACTACAAGTGTAAGCGTTTTTGCCTCGGATAGTGAGGAGGGCGCAGCATTTGATCCAGGTGCGATGATCACGCATCACATTGGTGACGATTACATTTGGCACTTTTTTGATGGGCACTATGGTACTTTGTATCTACCCGTCATCCTCTATACCGACCAAGGATTGGAGATTTTTTCTTCCTCCAACTTTTACGATGAGTCCCACCATTTGGTTGAGTACAACGGGTACAAATTGGAGCATGGTCATATTACTGCTCTCGATGGGAGCCACCCTCTTGATTTTTCGATTACCAAAAACGTAGCTTCATTGTTTGTGAGCGCATTCTTGCTTTTGTTGGTGTTCTTCATAGTAGCAAAGGGGTACAAAAACCCAAAGCGAGCTCCTAAAGGGATTCAGTCTTTTTTCGAACCGATCATCATATTTATCAGAGATGAGATTGCTATTCCCAACATTGGTGAGAAGCAGCACAAAAGATTTTTGCCCTTTCTATTGACTTTGTTCTTCTTCATTTGGTTCAACAACCTGCTTGGGTTGATGCCAGGAGGGGCTAACCTAACAGGAAACATCTCGGTGACCTTTGTATTGGCATGTATCGTGCTGATCATCACTTTGTTTAGTACCAAAAAATATTACTGGCAGCACATCTTTGCAACGCCTGGAGTGCCTTGGCCAGTAATGATCATCTTGATTCCTATCGAATTGGTAGGGATTTTGACCAAGCCTTTCTCATTGATGGTCAGACTTTTTGCCAACATTACGGCAGGTCACATCATCATTTTGAGTTTGTTCAGTCTGATCTTCATTTTTGAAAGCATGGCCGTAGCACCAGTGAGTGTGGCATTTGCTATCTTTATGAACTTCTTGGAGCTGTTTGTCGCCCTACTTCAGGCCTATGTGTTTACCTTGCTTAGCGCAATGTATTTCGGATCGGCCGTAGAGGAGGCTCATCACTAGAATTTGAATGTTTAATTTATAAATATAAATACTATGTTAGCAAGTTTGTTAATGGACATGAGCTTAGCAATAATGGGTGCTGGTATCGGTGCTGGTCTTGTTGCAATTGGCGCAGGATTAGGAATTGGTAAAATCGGTGGTTCTGCTATGGAATCAATCGCTAGACAGCCAGAAGCTGGAGGTAAGATCCAAACTGCAATGATTATTGCAGCTGCTCTTATTGAAGGTGTTGCTCTTTTCGGTGTAGTAGTTTGTCTACTTATCTCGTTTAAGTAAAAGCATTAAGTCTCCTCGAAATAGTCGGGGAGACTTTAAATTTTAAATTCATCAAATTAGATATATAAGAAATGGAATTAGTTACTCCAGGTATAGGGTTGATTTTTTGGCAGACGGTAACCTTCTTGATCGTATTGGGTCTGTTGGCTGCATTTGTATGGAGACCGATCACGGATGCACTAAGAGCACGCGAAGGCTTCATTGCGGATTCGTTGGATGCAGCGGAGAATGCAAAGAAAGAAATTGAGCAACTCAAGGCAGACAATGAGTACTTGCTGCAAGAGGCGCGCATCGAGCGTGACAAGATTTTGGCGCAAGCCAATGAGGCAGCCAAGCAAATCAAAGAGTCTGCAAAAGAAGAAACAGCTAAGATCACTGCGAAGATGACTGAGGATGCGAGAGCAATCATCGCATCGGAGAAAAACGCAGCGTTGACTGAAGTAAAGGATTTGGTTTCGTCTCTGTCTCTCGATATTGCCGAAAAGGTGTTAAGAAAGAGTCTTGAAGACAAAAAGGCACAAGAGTCATTGGTGAAAGAATTGATCAAAGACATCAAAGTAAGCTAATATGTCAGAACACAGGATTGCCTCTAGATATGCCAAGTCACTGTTGGATCTCTCGATTGAGAAAGGTGCGATGGAGGACGTAGCAAAGGACATGCAAGGTTTTGTAGCACTATGCAAGACCAATCGTGATCTTGTCATGATGGTCAAAAACCCTATCGTATCTCATGGCAAGAAGCTCGCGATATTGGATCAAGTATTTGAAGGAAAGGTCAACGTTTTGACACTTGCTTTCTTCAAGTTATTGACCAAAAAGAAAAGAGAAAATCACCTTCCCGAAATCGCCAAGGCGTTCGTTGAAGAATACAACGAGCACAAAGGAATCGTGGAATCTACGGTCACTACAGTGACTGCCCTCACTGAGGAGATCAGAAAGGAAGTCAAAGCACTTGTCAATAAAATCACAGGCAAAGAAGTGATTTTGACAGAGCAAATTGATGAAGGTCTGATTGGAGGATTTGTCCTCCGAATTGGTGACAGACAGATCGATGACAGTGTGAGTAGTAAACTAAGAGAGCTGAAATTGAAATTCGGCCAAAGAAATTTTGTAAGTCAAGCCTAATAAGGGCCCATAATAGAAGAATAAGTAAACGTATTATACAATGGCAGATGTAAGACCAGACGAAGTATCAGCAATATTGAGAGAGCAACTCTCAGACTTCAGAACAGAAGCTGAACTCGAAGAAATTGGAACTGTACTCCAGATCGGTGACGGTGTAGCTCGTATCTACGGCTTGACCCAAGCACAATCAGGTGAGCTTTTGGAGTTTGAAGACGGCCTAAAGGCGATGGTTTTGAACTTGGAAGAGGACAACGTAGGAGCGGTACTTTTAGGAGATTCATCAAGAGTAAGAGAAGGTGATACTGTAAAAAGAACCAAGCAAATCGCCTCTATCAAAGCAGGTGACGGTCTATGTGGTAGAGTTGTAGATACACTCGGTAATCCTATCGATGGCAAAGGCCCAATCTCTGGGGAATTATTTGAGATGCCTCTCGAAAGAAAGGCACCAGGCGTGATTTACAGACAGCCTGTCGATGAGCCACTTCAGACGGGTATTACTTCTATTGACTCCATGATTCCGATCGGTAGAGGACAAAGAGAGTTGATCATCGGTGACCGTCAGACAGGTAAGACTGCTGTGGCGATTGATACAATCATCAACCAAAAGGAATTTTATGAAAAAGGCGAGCCGGTGTTTTGTATCTATGTTGCCATCGGACAGAAGGCATCTACAGTAGCAGGTATTGTGAGTGCACTGGACAAAGCTGGAGCGATGGCTTATACGGTTGTCGTGTCTGCTTCTGCAGCTGACCCAGCTCCGATGCAGTTCTTTGCGCCATTTACAGGTGCTGCGATCGGTGAGTATTTCCGAGATACGGGACGTCCAGCATTGGTAGTTTATGATGATTTGTCCAAACAAGCAGTGGCTTACCGTGAGGTTTCTCTTCTGTTGAGAAGACCTCCAGGGCGTGAGGCATACCCTGGTGATGTGTTTTACCTTCACTCAAGATTGCTCGAGAGAGCTGCGAAGTTGAATGAAAATGACAACATCGCTCAGGATATGAATGACTTGCCAGAGTCTCTCAAAGGTAAAGTGAAAGGAGGGGGGTCATTGACCGCACTTCCGATTATTGAGACGGCTGCAGGTGACGTATCGGCTTATATCCCGACCAATGTGATTTCTATTACTGATGGTCAGATCTTTTTGGAAACGAATCTCTTCAACTCAGGTATCAGACCTGCGATCAACGTGGGTATTTCTGTATCTCGTGTGGGAGGATCTGCTCAGATCAAATCGATGAAGAAGGTAGCAGGTACCTTGAAATTGGATCAAGCACAGTTTAGAGAGCTAGAGGCATTTGCCAAGTTTGGGTCTGACCTAGACGCTGCAACCAAACTGACGATCGAAAGAGGCCAGAAAAACCAAGAGATCTTGAAGCAAGCGCAATATTCTCCGATCCCAGTGGGCGAGCAGGTTGCAATTATCTATGCTTCTACGAAAGGTTTCATGGACAAGGTGCCAGTAGACAAGGCTAGACAATATCAGACAGATTTGATTACCTTGATGAGGTCTCAGCATGCTGATCTGTTGAGTCAGTTGGCGGCTGGTAAGTTTGATGACGAACTGACTGGAAAAGTTGGAGCAGTCGCTCAAGAAGTAGCAAAAACATTTGAAGTAAAAAAATAAGCTGAAATGGCTAATTTGAAGGAAGTAAAGAATAGGATCCAGTCTGTCACCTCGACACAGCAGATCACCAGCGCCATGAAAATGGTCGCGGCTGCCAAGTTGAAACGTGCGCAAGATCGTATCACGCAGATGAGACCCTATTCTCAAAAGCTAACGGGTATTCTACAGAATGTATCTTCGGCACTCGATGGTGAAATCGAAAATGCCTTTGGAGTAACAAGAGAAGTAGAGAACGTCCTGCTGGTGGTCGTGTCTTCTGATAGAGGGCTATGTGGTGCTTTCAACAACAACGTGTTTAAAGCTGCCATCTCTGCGGTCGAAAAGAAGTATTCTTACGAGAACAAGCACGATGGCGTGCATATTCTTCCAATAGGCAAAAAGGCTTTTGAGTACTTTTCTAAAAGAAACTACCAAGTCATAAAGGGCTATCAGGATATGTTTCAGGATTTGACTTTCGATAAAGTGAGAGAAGCGGCAGAGTATGTGATGGAGTCCTTTGAGTCTAGTGCATATGACAAGGTCGATTTGATCTACAATGAATCCAAGAACGTCGCGACCCAGATTGTGCGTACGGAGGAATTCTTGCCTCTACAGTCCGAAAGCGTATCAGAAGAGCGCCCGTCGAAAAGCAACGTAGATTACATCTTTGAACCATCAGCAGAGTATGTGGTCAATGAGCTGATCCCAAAGTCGCTAAAGATTCAATTCTATAAAGCAGTATTGGAGTCGAATGCTTCGGAGCATGGTGCACGTATGACTGCCATGGGCCAAGCTACTGACAATGCAGGAGAATTGTTGAAGCAATTGAAATTGACATACAACAGAACGCGTCAAGCGGCGATCACCAAGGAGATCTTAGAGATTGTTGGAGGTGCAGAAGCATTGGCAAGCGATTCTTAATTCGAATAATATTTGATAAATTGAAAGCCCTGACAGTTTCTGTTAGGGCTTTTTTTGTAACTCTGCTTTGGTTTGAACACTACTCATATTCCCATCATGGTTTTTCGTCTGATGACATGGTTGTCACTAGACATAGCGTTAGGAGCAGTGGTGTTGACACAGAGTATTGCTTACCTCTTTGGGGTGTCGATGGAGCCTTCTGTTTCCTGGGCATTGTTTCTTTGTGTATGGATGATTTATACCCTGGATCATCTACTTGATGCCAAAAAGCTCAAGAAAGAACCCAGCATGCCTCGTCATACCTTTCACTATCGTTTTGCTACCCCTATTTTTGGTGCTCTAATTGTCGTGGCTGCACTGAGTTTGATCCTTGTATTTTATTTGCCTGTCGCTACCCTGCTTTATGGAACGGTAGTGGCAGGGCTCGTAGGTATCTATATCTTGCTGACATGGTGGTTGAGGGTGTTTATCGCCAAAGAGGTTCTCATTGCTACGCTCTATACAGTAGGGGTGTTTTTGGGGCCTTTGTCATCTGGCTTAGTGTGGGATTACTCTGTGGTGGTGGTCTTTGTAGAACTGTGGTTGTTAGCTTTGATCAATTTGATGTTGTTTTCGATGTATGAGCAGGCCAAGGATCAACAAGATGGATTTAGCTCTTGGGCTACCATCTTTGGTCAAAAGCAGTTGGTCAAGATGTTAAAGGGTGCTTTCATTGTTTTGTTTTTTGTGCTACTGTATGGTTTTTGGTATGAGACGGGACGATTTTGGTTTATTTTTCAACTTTTGATCACCGTGATGGGAGGTTTTTTGGCTGTTTTGTTTTTTAGAAGAGAGTTCTTCTACCAAAATGAATCCTATAGGGTGATAGGGGATGCTGTTTTCTTTGTACCTGTTCTTGTCTTTTTGTTTTGAACAATTTTGATTCGATAGCTCCAGTGTATGACGCGTTGGCCAAGGTCGTCTTTTGGGGAGGCATAGAGAGGGCTAACCGGTTTTTTCTCTCAGAGATTCCTTCTGGTAGTCGCATGTTGATTGTAGGAGGAGGGTCTGGAAAAATACTAGAGGACCTCGCCGAATTGTATGATGATTTGCAGATTGTCTATGTGGAAAGTTCCAAGGGGATGATTGATCGTGCGAAACAGAGAAAATCAGGTGTAAATCAAATCACTTTTGTTCATGCTTCTTTTCCACAAGTGACTATCCAGCCACAAGAGTTTGACGTGGTTATGGGACCTTTCTTTTTTGATCTTTTTGATGCGGGGTCTTTGTTGTTGATTTTGGAGACGGTGCGGTACGTACTCAAACACTCGGGCCTGCTGCTGGTCTCGGATTTTCGAATGGAAGAGAAGAGGGGGTGGCACAGGTGGTTGTCATGGAGTATGCATGGTTTTTTTCGCTGTGTGGCAAAGCTGCAAAGCGAGAAGCTGAGGGATTTGGATACAGAGATCATCTCTGCTGGTTTTGCCCCAAAGAAGCAGCGGTGTTTCTATGGCAAATTCATTTTTGCGGCGGTTTATCAGTATACAGGTAATTTGTAGGAGGAAATGGAAACCTTGGGTAATAGGCGGTGTCTATAGGGTAATTAAAACTGACCAATTCGTGCAGAGAGATATTCATAAAGAGATCATCTTGAGGTGTCAAGAGGGGGATCGCAAGGCTCAATCGGAATTGTACCATCTGTATGCCAAAGCGATGTACAACATCTGTCGCAGAATGGTGGCAGATGACGATGAAGCCAAGGACATTTTACAAGATGCGTTTGTAGATGCCTTCATACAAATTAAAAAACTCAAGGATATCAATTTTTTTAGCGCTTGGATCAAAAGAATCACCATCAACAAGTGTCTAAATGCGATGAGAAAGCGCAAAATTTTTGCGCTTTCTCTAGACGAGGGAGAAGAAGTACAAGAGTATGTGGATGCTGTGTCAGATCAGGATTTGGTACAAACGGAGGCTGCCAAAATTATGCAGGCGATAGAACACTTAGCCCCTGGTAGCCGTGCGGTATTGAACTTGTTTTTGTTCGAGGGATATGATCACAAGGAAATTGCTCAGATTCTCAATATTACCGAAGGAGCATCTAAGTCTCAATACAGCAAAGCAAAGCAGAAAATTCGTCATATTATTAACCTTCAAAACACGACAAGTTATGGGAATGGATGAGTGGAAAAACCATGTGGAGTCTAAGCGTGAGTCTTTTGAAATGTATGATGTGCCCAAAGGTACTTGGGATCAGGTCGAGGGGTGGTTGGATGAGGACAATAGGCACATTCGCCTCCCACGTAGATACCTGTGGAGAGGCCTGGTTGGGGCAGCAGCTTTGTTGCTTGCTTTGGGGCTTGGGTTGACTTCTTTGCTAGTGGAGAAGTATCAAGCGACGGCCATATCGCCGGAGTTGGTAGAGGTGCAAAACTATTATCAAGGTGAAATTGCGCTCAAGATGCAACAGGTGTCACATTTGGAGAATTTTGCCGATATATCTCGAGATATGGAAACATTGGACGAGGCTTTCGTCCAAATGAAGAGAGATCTCAATGATAATGTAGACAATCAAGAAGTCATCAACGAGATGATCGAAAATTATAAAATTAAGCTTGAGATACTCGAGAGGATCTTAGAAAGATTGGATCAAAGTGATGCGAAGAAATTGTAGATGGATAGGGATTTGGCTTGTGCTAGGAGGTCTTGCGATTCCACAAGTATGGGCTCAGAGTGATAGCAAGATTACCAAGACGATCCATCGGGCTTTTGTTCTGAAGGAGCATTCGGCTGTGGAGCTGTCCAATAAATATGGTCAGGTGATCGTCAATACTTGGGATGCGGATTCGGCTGTGATACGGGTCGAGATATCAGGCTATGGTAAGTCAGGTGATTCGATGGACAAACTGATCAATCGAGTAGATGTGGATTTCGATCATTTTGGTAGTGTGCTCTCTGCCGAGACGATATTTGATCGCAACTCGAGTGTAGTGAGCCAAATGTGGAACAGCATCAGTGATTATTCCAAAAATCTTGTGAGTAAAAACAAGATTAGTGTTGACTATGAAGTATTCATCCCACGAAAGTGCAAATTGGATGTGACCAATCGCTACGGTGATCTGTTTGTAGATCAGTTTTGGGGAGACGCTCGAATTGATGTGTCTCATGGTGACTTGCAAATCCACGAGCTGCGGGGCAAGTCCAAAGTGTATTTGAGTTATGGAAAAGGGCGGTTCAATAAGCTGTCTGATGCTTATCTGGAGTTGAAAGTGGCAGAAGCGTATGTTGAAGAGGGGAGTATTCTCAGCATTGAAAGCTATACCTCCGAAATCAATTTGGATCGAGCCAAGAGTGTGAAGCTCAATTCCAAGAACGACAATCTGCAGATTGGTCAGGTTATGGCATTGCGTGGTACGGCGACTTTTACCGATATCAAGATCGATAGCATGAGTGATCGAGTGGATTTGACCCTTAACTACGGAGCATGTACGATCAACCACATCAACCCTAACTTTGGGTCGGTGGCTGTACAGTCCAAGCACGCGGATATCAATTTTACCTTTGGTGTAGGTTCATATTTTCAAGCCGAGATCAAAGGAAAAGAAGACCAGATCTATTTGACCAATTCGTTTAGAGGAATGGACAAGGCATATGACATAGAAACCAAAGAAGTTATCATTTTGACTGGGGATATTGGTATATACAAAGGCAAAAAGAGTAAAGTAAATATCGAAGGCACGGGTGGAGACATCTATTTGTTTTTGGAAGAGTCAGGAATGTCAAGGAAGAAATGAGCATAACTAAACTAACCTACGCACTAGTGGTAGTGCTGCTATTCGTATTGAGTCCGCTGTGTACCGAGGCACAGCAATACCATCAATCTGCAGGGGTTCGCTATGGTAGCAAGACCTCTGCGTTGACGTATAAGAAATTTCTCAAAGGTGAGCATGCCATCGAAGCATGGGTAAGTGGACGCGACGAAGGTGTACAGCTTACTACATTGTACCTTCATCATATACCTATGTCAGTAGCCTCTACAGACAATTTTTATTTTTATGTGGGGGTCGGGGGGCATTTGGGCTACCAAAAGAACAAGAAAATCAGCAAAAGAATAGATCAATATTCTCCGGATGATTACTACTATTTCAAGGATGAGTTTGTAGAGATGGGGATAGATGCAATGATCGGAGTGGAGTATCGCTTGTTGCGGATACCTATGTCGGTGAACGTTGACCTCAAACCATATTTGAATTACATCGGATTTAGGAAGCTAGATGGAGATTTTTGGGACGGGGCTATTGGCTTGAAATACATATTCTAAAGTATGAGAAAGAACATATACTTGCTAGTGAGCATGATGATTTGGGGACATTTGGCTTTCGCCCAAAACTACATGGACGATGAAGAAAAGAAGGAGATTAAGTCCTTGATTCATAAGGATAATGACATCACGGGGTTTGGAAGTGCCGATTTCAAAATAGGTTCGGTAAAAGAGAAGCAGTCGCTTCTGGTAGGCGTACATGGCGGGATGCTGATCAACAAAAATGTAATGCTTGGTTTGGGTATGTATGGCTGGGCTATTCGACCGGATTTTGTAGGCGAAACCAACGGAGGCACATCCACCAAACTTGAGATGAATGGAGGCTATGCGGGGCTTTTGCTCGGGTGTAAGCTGTTCCCCAAGGAGATTATACACATTAGTTTACCCGTTTTGGTTGGTGCGGGCAACATTCAGGCACTTGATCCTTATCATTTTGCGAGTTATTATGACGACCGATCCCTTACGGTGGAGAGTTCAAGTTTCTTTGTGGTTGATTCTGCCGCTGAGATAGAAATGAATATTTCGCATCACTTTCGCTTGGCTGTAGGAGCTGGCTATCGTTTCGCTCACGGGCTAGATATGGACAACTTGACCGACGGTGATTTGTCAGATTTTTACGGGATGCTGTCTATACAGTTGGGCAAGTTTTAGTCTTGAGCCTTGAGCATGGCGAGTAGATCGTCGATGTATTCACGATTGTTCGCCAGGCGAGGTACTTTGTTCTGTCCACCAAGTTTGCCGCGCTTTTTCATCCACTGATAAAAGGACCCCGGCTCTGCGATATGCACGACGGGCATTTTCAAGGCAAGATCTTTGTAGCGCTTGGCGTCATAGTCGGAGTTGACTTGTCGTAGTGTCTCATCTAGTATCGTAGTGAAGCGCTCGAGACTCTCTGGTTTTTTATTGAATTCAATCACCCATTCGTGGCTGCCTTCGCTTTTGTCAGTGAAGTACATCGGAGCAGCGGTGAAGTTGTCAATCATAGCACCTGTTTTTTCACAAGCCTCTGATATAGCCGTTTCGGCATTTTCTACGACAAGCTCTTCTCCAAAGGCATTGATGAAATGCTTGGTTCGTCCGGCGATTTTGATGCGGTAGGGAGACAGTGAAGTGAATTTGATCGTGTCCCCTATGCTGTATCTCCAAAGTCCCGCATTGGTGGTGATCAAGAGTGCGTAGATTTGTCCTAGCTCTACATCTTCGAGCCCTATGGCTTTTGGGTTTTCGTTGTGTATTTCCCCATAGGGGATAAACTCGTAGTATATCCCATAGTCGAGCATGAGTAGGAGTTCTTCCGAATCTTTTTGGTCTTGTATACCGAAAAAACCCTCTGATGCATTGTATGTTTCGACATAGCGCATGCCCTGAGAGGGGATGAGTTGTTTGAAGAGGTTACGATAAGGGGTAAACGATACTGCTCCATGAAAGAACACCTCTAGGTTCGGCCAGATCTCAGTGATGTCCTTGGCACCTTTCATTTCCATTAGGCGTTGCAGTAGCAGGATGGTCCAAGTAGGTACGCCTGAGATGCTTGTTACGTTTTCGTCTATGGTTGTTTCTGCGAGTTTCTCGATTTTCTCTTCCCAGTTGTCCATCAGAGCAATCTCTAACGAAGGAGTACGAATGATCTGGGCCCACATCGGGAGGTTTTTCATAATGACTGCTGAGACATCTCCATAGTAGGAGTTGGCTTTTGGGTCGAGTTCGTTGATTTGATGGCTTCCTCCGAGCGCTAGTCCTTTCCCAGAAAACATTTTGGTGTCTGGGTAGTTGTTGGCGTAGATAGAGATCAAGTCTTTACCACCTTTAAAGTGGCACTCATCGAGTGCTTCGGCAGAAACAGGAATGAATTTACTGCGGGCATTGGTTGTTCCAGACGACTTGGCAAACCATTTGACATCCGTCGGCCAAAGCAGCTTCTCTTCTCCTTTCATTCTTCGCTCGATGTAAGGGTAGAGTTTTTCGTAGTTGTGTACAGGGACGTTGTTCCGGTATTGTTCGATGTTCTGGATGTTGGCAAAATCATACTTTTTGCCAAATTCTGTTTTCTTTGCTGTTTGAATTAGCCTGCACCGAATTTCTTCTTGCACGTCAAGGGGATATTTCTGAAAAAGCTCAATTTGGTGTATGCGCTTCTTCATTACCCAGGTGAGTATTGAATTGATGATTTCCAAGCTCGCTTAGATTTTTCGCTTCAGTTCGAAATGTCGACCCAAATAGACCCGGCGGACTTGTTCGTCAGCTGCGAGATCTTCCGCAGTACCAGACTTGAGTAGACTGCCTTCAAACATCAGATAGGCCCTATCGGTGATCGATAGTGTTTCATTTACGTTGTGGTCCGTGATGAGTATGCCGATGTTTTTGTTTTTGAGTTGAGCGACGATACTCTGAATCTCTTCCACTGCGATGGGGTCGACCCCAGCAAAAGGCTCATCCAATAGGACAAAGTGTGGATCGATGGCCAGAGCTCGAGCGATCTCAGTTCTTCTACGTTCCCCTCCAGACAATACTCCTCCGAGGTTTTTGCGGACGTGAGTTAGGCTAAACTCTTCTAGTAGATACTCTACCTTTTCTTTTTGTTCAGCTTTGGAAATGTTTCTCATCTCTAGTACGGAGAGAATGTTTTCTTCTACACTGAGTTTGCGAAAAATGGAAGCTTCTTGTGCGAGGTAGCCCACTCCTTTTTTTGCGCGTTTATACATAGGGAGTTCGGTGATATCCTCATCGTCCAAATAGATATGGCCTTCGTTGGGCTTGACCAACCCTGTGATCATATAAAAGGACGTGGTTTTTCCAGCCCCATTCGGGCCAAGCAACCCTACGATTTCACCTTGATTTACAGTCACGGAGATTCCCTTGACGACTGTGCGTTTCTTGTATTTTTTGATCAGATTCTCTGCCCTTAATTGCATAGATAGAATATTGCTACAGGATGTATTTTGGCAATTTTAATGATAATATTTCAATTGAGGTTTGTCTTCTCACAAACTCTAAGGTCTTTGATCATTAGTTGCAAGGTCGTCTCCCCTCTGAAGTGATTCTCTTCGATAGTATAGATGATATCAAAGGGGGCACTAACTAGCTCTTCGTAGGAGCTCATGCCAAAACCAATAGCATCAAAGACCATACTCCCGTTTTGTTTGATCGCCAATTTGAGATGTTTTTCCTTGAGGACTCGAGGTGCTGTATGTAGTGTTACTCCTCGGCTGACAAATACTGGCTGCATATTCCCTGGTCCAAATGGCCCCATCTGTTTCAAGATACTATTGAATTTTGGTGAAATCTCATCTAACGATAGCTCCATGTCAATGAGGACTTTTTCGATTTTGTCTTCAGGCTTGATTACTTCACTTACTTTTTGCTCAAACGTTTCTTTGAATTTTTTCAATTGAGATTTCTTCATGGTGAGGCCAGCAGCATATTTGTGTCCACCAAATTGTTCCAGATGTTCGCTACATGCTTCGATGGCTGCATAGACATTGAAGCCTTCGATCGATCTAGCAGATCCAGTGATCAGGTTATTAGATTCAGTGAGGATGATAGTGGGACGATAGTAATGCTCGATACAGCGGGAAGCGACGATACCGATGATGCCTTTGTGCCAGTCTTTTTTGAATAGTACTGTTGTATTGTTGTTTGGGTCCCCTTTAGCGATGAGATCCAGCGCCTCCTTTGTTATGGATTCATCGTAAGACTTTCTTTCTTCGTTTTCTAGATTGAGTTTTTCAGCAAAAACCTTGGCCGCCTCGAGGGAGTTTTGTGTGAGAAGATCGAGAGCAGCATCAGCATGACTGATACGGCCAGCGGCATTGATCCGAGGCCCGATTCCAAATACCACATTGGATATGGTCAGTGGAGTTTTTAACCCTGCTTTGGTGATGAGAGCGCTGAGTCCAGGGACAGGGTGGGAATTTAATTTTTTCAAACCAAAGAAAGCCAAGGTTCGGTTTTCCCCAGTGATAGGGACGATGTCTGATGCGATACTTACAGCCACTAGATCCAAAAATTGTAACAGTTGATTTTCATCAATCCCATTTTGAATACTAAAGGCCTCCATTAGCTTATAACCAATCCCACACCCAGACAGTTCTTCATAAGGATAATCACAGTCAGGTTGTTTGGGGTCTAAGATAGCGACTGCTGGAGGGAGTACAGGGCCAGGCAAGTGATGATCACAGATGATTGTATCGATATGATTGGCTGCAGCATGACTGATGGTTTGGACAGCACGTATTCCACAATCCAAGGTGATGATTAGGTCCATTCGATGTTCGATAGCCCAGTCCATGGCCTTCATAGAGACGCCGTAGCCTTCGGTGTACCGGTCGGGTATATAGGTGAAAAGGTTTGAACTGAATGTTTTCAAAAAACTATAGACGAGAGCGACGGATGTCGTCCCATCGACATCATAGTCGCCGTAGATGAGGATTTTTTCATTGTTGAAGATGGCCTGGGTCAGACGCTCTACAGCGATAGACATATTCTTCATATCAAAGGGATCATGACTATCTGTTAGTTCAGGCCGAAAGAATGCTTTGGCTTCATCATAGTTTGAAATCCCTCGTTGTACCAATAGACCAGCAAGGTGCTGACCAATATGCAGAGATTCTTGTAGCGTAGTGACAAGAGACGGATCGGGAGTCTCTTGAATGACCCATTGTTTGTTCATATGGCAAATCTAATATGAGATTGTACAGATTACACCTTCTCTCTTGCTACTCTACTAATATAAGAAACTATAGGTGATTCATGACTTTAGAAGAGTATAGATATCGTGATAGGAATCACACGAGTCGAGCTTTTATGCCTCCTCAAAATTACTTTCATATGTAAGTAATTGCGAGTCATGCAGTTGCGTGATGGTTGTTTGTTTTTATGCAATTATTTGTTTGTGGTGTTAGGAAAAGTGGCGTCGGGTGTTCTATCTTTGCGTCCCGTTAAGGGATAAGGGGACGAAAGGTTTCCGGATTATTTAGTGATATGCCGATGAAGAATGGGTTTAATGTTTTGGTTTTCAGCTGTATGCTAGGGGGCTAAAAGTAATTAAAAATAAACTTCTGAATTGGTTGGGATTTGGAGAAAGCATTCGCTTATCTTTGCGTCCCGTTAAGGGGAAAGCGACAATAGGTTGCTGGAAAATTTTGATGATAAGGTTGAGTGATAAG